>CAWHND010000007.1:0-302576 GCA_963830655.1 uncultured Actinomycetota bacterium | reverse complement strand
ACCCAGGGCGCAGGCGGCGCGATGATGCCGCGGCTGAAGAAGGCGTACCCGCGGGCGATCTCGCTCGTCGAGGATGCGGCGCGAGCGGGGGAGCGCGGGGAGCAGGTGACCACGCGGCTCGGGCGCAGTTCGCCCCGCGGAGCAGGCATAGACGGCTCAGTGATGGAGAACGTGTCCGAGGCGCGCGCGACGGCGTCGGACTCCGACCTCGCCGCGGCGGATCGGCGGTCCGGAACGGCTGCCCGGGATCGCGGCCGCTTCACCCGCAACTTCGTGGTGCAGGGCACAGCCGCCGAATGGGCACTGTGCTGGCTCGCCGAGCTGCGGAACCGGCTCGTCGCGCTGCCTGTGCCGGGGGCGGGCCGCCATCCACCGCGAGACGATCGTCTGGGATCCGTCCCGTCGCCCGCACCTCGTGCTGTTCCTGCACGACGAGGTTGTGGTGCACACGCCGATCGCCCTCGCCGAGCAGGTTCGGCAGGCGGTGATGCAGTCGGCGGCCGCTGCGGGGCGGATCATGTTCGGGACCTTCCCGATCGACTTCCCGCTCGACGTTGCGGTGGTCGACGACTACGGCCAGGCGGAGTAGTGCTGCGTTAGGGGTGGGCTTCGACACGGGCGCTGAGCGCCCGGCTCAGCCACCGGGGAGGAGTCGTCTGGTCCATCCCCGGTGGCCGAGCCGCGCCGCAGGCGCGTGTCGAAGCCCGGGTCGCCCGGCCGAGGCCGACCGGCCGGGCATAGATCGGCGCCCGGTAGGTTGGCGGGATCATGGCCCATGCAGTCGTCGCCACCGAATACGGTGCTCCTTCCACCCTGACCATCATCGAGCTCGAGGTTCCCGCCCCCGGACCGGGCATGGTGACCGTCGCCGTGAAGGCAGCGGACTCAACCCGTACGACTGGAAGGTCTTCACCGGCCTCTACGGCACGGATCCCGCCAAGCTGCCCCTGCGCGTCGGCAACGAGGCGGCCGGCGTGATCACGGCTGTCTCGGAGGGAGCATCGACCGAGTTCGGCCCAATCTCGGTCGGTGACGAGGTCGTGCATCAGCAATGCGGGAGGGCTCCTCGCCACCGAGGTGAACGTCCGCACCTCGGTCTCTTACCCCCAAGCCGGCAGGCGTGACGTTCGAGCAGGCTGCTGGTCTGCTCCTGGCAGGCACGACCGCGTGGGATCTCGTCGAGCATGCCGATCCGAAGCCGGGCGACACCGTGGTCGTGCACGGTGCTTCCGGAGGCGTCGGCTTCATCGCAGCGCAGCTCGCCGTCGCAAAGGGAGCGCGCGTGCTCGGCACGGCGTCGGCTCGGCACCGCGATGCGCTCGCCGCGATCGGTGTCGAGCCAGTGCTCTATGGCGACGGACTGCTGGAGCGCCTCTCCGCCCTCGCGCCCTCCGGGATCGCGTCAGCGATGGATGCGGTCGGAACTCAGGAGGCGCTCGACGCGTCCATCGCACTGGTGGAGAAGGCCCACATCTTCACCGTCGCCGCAGAGCCGGACCAGGCAGCAGAGCTCGGGATCACCCGGTTGCCGGCCGCAGACAGCAACGCCATCCGCAGCGCCGCGCGCAAGCCGCTCCTCGACCTGCTCGCCGAAGGAAAGGTGCAGGTCGTGATCTCGGACGTCTTCCCGCTGTCGGAGGTGTCTGCCGCGTACGACCTGGTGATGAGCGGCCATGCGGGCGGCAAGGTCATCGTCACGCTCTGAGCGCACCTGGGCCGAGGGCCTCGATACGGCCGTGAACGGCCTACTCGACCAGCGGAGAACCTACCCTCGGTGGTCGAGCAGGCGCGCGCCCGTATCGAGGCCCTTGCGGCCCACGACCAGCGGAGTGTCGGTGGTCGAGTAGGGCGCCCTGCGCCCGTATCGAGGCCCTCGCGCCCGACGAAACCGATGAACTCGCTCGGTGGTCGAGTAGGGCGCCCTGCGCCCGTATCGAGGCCCTTGCGGCCCACGACCAGCGGAGTTTTCGGTGGTCGAGTAGGGCGCCCGCGCCCGTATCGAGGCCCTCGCGCCCGGCCAGTCGGAGGCACCTCGTACGCTGAATCCATGACGATCGCTCCGTACGGATCATGGATCTCGCCCATCAGCGCCGCCGACGTGGCTCAGGGCTCGCACCCCGTGCAGTCCGGTAGGTATGTGGGCGACGACATCTGGTGGTCGGAGCTGCGCGGCTCCGAGGGCGGCCGCTACGGCGTCTTCCGGGCGAACCCGGATGGCGGCGAACCGATCGCCGTGCTCCCGGCTCCATGGAACGCGCGCAGCCGGGTGCACGAGTACGGCGGCGGTGCCTGGACCGCGACGGACGACGAGGCGCTCGTCTTCGTGCAGTTCGACGACCAACGGGTCTACCTGCTCCACGCAGGGGCTGAGCCCACTCCGCTGACCCCGGCCGATCAGCACTTCAGCTTCGGCGAGCTCTCCATCCGCGGAGACGAGGTCATCGCCATCCGCGAGCTCGACGACGGCAAGCGGGTCGCTCGAGACATCGTCGCCATCCCTCTCGACGGCACCGCGGCCGACGATGCGGGCCGCATCCGAACCCTCGCCTCGGGCAGTGACTTCGTGGTCGCCCCGCGCTTCTCGCCCGACGGCACGCACATCGCCTGGATCGCCTGGAATCACCCGCAGATGCCGTGGGACGGCACCGAGCTGCGGGTCGCCCCCGTCGCGGCCGACGGGTCGGTCGGCGAACCGCGCACCCTCCTGGGCGGCCCGGCCGAATCGGTGCTGCAGCCCGAGTGGCGCGACGACGCGCCCTCACCGCGATCACCGACCGCAGCGGGCTCTGGAACCTCGTCGCGTCGACCCTCGACGGCGCGACCCGGCCGCTGCTCGACTCAGGAGCGCGACACCGGCGGCCCGCTCTGGATGCTCGGCACACCGTGGTACCTGCCGCTCGAATCCACGACCGGCGACGGACGCGTGCTCCTCCAGTCCACCTTCGGCAGCGACCAGCGCTGGAGCTCGCTCGACCTCGGCAGCAGGAGTGGCCGTCGAGCTCGACGTGCCGCTCACCAGCATGCCTGCTCGCCGATCGCCGGCGGCTCGAGACTGCTCTTCGACCAGGCAGCGGCCGGGATCGCCGGTGGCCTGCGAGAGCTCGACCTCGACACCGGAACTCTCCGCGACATCCGGCTCGACGTCGACGGGCTGCCCGACGAGGTCGTTCCTCCGCTGGCCGAGGAGCGCACGTTCGAGGGCGCCGGCGGGTGCACGCCATCGTCTATCCGCCGCGCAACCCGGGCTTCACCGCGCCGGAGGGCGAGCTGCCGCCGTTCGTCGCGTTCGTGCACGGCGGGCCGACCGCGCAGGCTGCAGGCCTCGCTCAACCTGGCTTTCGCCTACTACACCAGCCGCGGGATCGGCGTGGTCGACGTCGACTACGGCGGCTCCACCGGATACGGCCGCGCGTACCGCGAGCGGCTGCGCGGCCAGTGGGGCGTCGTCGACGTCGAGGACGTCGTCGACCGTCGTCCGCGGGCTCGCCGCGCGCGGGCATCGCCGACCCGGCGCGCCTCGCGATCGAGGGCGGCTCCGCGGGCGGCTGGACGGTGCTCGCGGCGCTCACCGCGCACGCGACGTGTTCGCCGGCGGGGTCTCGCGCTACGGCGTCGCCGACGCCGTCGCGCTCGCCACCGACACCCACGACTTCGAGTCCCGCTACCTCGACGGGCTCGTCGGCCCGTACCCGGAGGCCGCGGACGTCTACGGCGAGCGCGCGCCGATCAACCACGTCGACGGGCTGTCCGCGCCGGTCCTGCTGCTGCAGGGGCTCGACGACCCGTCGTGCCGCCCGCGCAGTCGCGGCTGTTCCGGGACGCGCTGCTCGCCGAGCGGGATCCCGCACGCGCTCATCGAGTTCCAGGGGGAGGGGCACGGCTTCCGCGGCCGGAGACGCGCATCGTGCCCGCGAGGCGGCCCTGTCCTTCTACGGCCAGGTGCTCGGCTTCACGTCGCCGGGCGTCCCCGGCTGGAGCTGATCGCGACCGGCCGTGTCGGACTCGGCGACGGCCCCGCAGAACTCGAAGGATGGACGAATGACCGGACACGCACCGACGACCACCAGTGACCGCCTCCGCTGACAGCCCGCCGCCGCACGCCGACCCGCCGCAGCAGAGCGCTCGAGCGCTTCCGCGCCCGCCGCGCGAGGCAGTCGTGCACGCCGAAGGGCTTCCTCGCCCTCGTGAACACCCAGTGGGTCGGCGAGGAGCAGACGATCTGGGGCGTGCCCGGCATCTGGGCGCCGCGCCCGAGGGCGAGTCGGGCCTGCTGCTCGACGGCGACGGCGGCGGACGGCGTCACCGTCGACGGCCAGCTGGTCGACGGCACCGTCGTCGTGCGCGGCACGGACGCCCAGCAGCCCAGCGAGGTCGTCGTTCGACGACCACACGACCGGCACGGTCATCACGCGGCGAGGACGGGCAATACGCGCTGCGCGTCTGGGACGCGCAGTCCGAGGCGATCCAGAACTTCGGCGGCATCAGCGCGTTCCCGTTCGACCCAGAGCTGGATCGTCACCGGCACGTTCACGCCGAACCCCGAGGGCACGACCCTCGGCTTCCAGCACCTGAAGGACGAGGGCGAGTCCCGCGAGCAAGGTGATCCCCGGCGACATCACCTTCGAGCACGACGGCACCGAGTACACGGTCGCCGCCTTCAAGGACGGCCGCGCGCTGCAGCTCGTCTTCTCCGACGCGACGAGCGGCGACTCGACCTACAGCGTCGGCCGGTTCCTCTTCATCGCGCCGAACCCCGATGGCACGATCACGCTGAACTTCAACACGGCCGTCCTGCCGCCGTGCGCGTTCAGCTACAACTTCAACTGCCCCATGCCGCCCGAAGCAGAACCGCTTCCCGTTCCGGATCGAAGCGGGCGAGAAGAACGTCCTCGCGAAGGACGGCTCGCTGCTCCACTGAGCACAAGGGCCTCGATACGGGCGCGGGGCGCCCTACTCGACCAGCGAATCGATCGGATCCTCGCTGGTCGAGTAGGCCCGCCAGGGCCGTATCGAGGCCCTCGGGTGAACGGCCTCGATACGGGCGCGGGGCGCCCTACTCGACCAGCGAATCCAGTCGATCCCGCTGGTCGAGTAGGCCCGCCAGGGCCGTATCGAGGCCCTTGGGTGAATGGCCTCGATACGGGCGCGGGGCGCCCTACTCGACCAGCGACTTCGATCGGATCCTCGTCGGTCGAGTAGGCCCGCCAGGGCCGTATCGAGGCCCTCGAGGTGAATGGCCTCGATACGGGCGCGGGGCGCCCTACTCGACCAGCGTTCGATCGGATCCTCGCTGGTCGAGTAGGCCCGCCAGGGCCGTATCGAGGCCCTTGAAGAGAACCGCCTCGAGCCAGCACCCACCGAAGTGGGAGCCGCTCAGGCGGATGCCGGGCGGCGGCCGCGTCGCGGGCGGTCCTCCCGGAGGCCGTGCGCGAGCTCGCCCGATACGGCGGCCGATCGGATGCCGTCGAGCCAGCGCAGCGCCGCCCCGGCCAGCTCTGTCGCGGCGGCATCCGCGAACTGCACGGATCCGCTGGCCCGATCGCCCTCGGTGACCGACATCGTCCAGACCTCCGCGTACCGGTCGATGAGGCTGACGATGGCCCCATCGATCGAGCTGGCGATGAGCACACGGTCGAGCATCTCGATCCAGTCCGCCTCGAGCTCATCGACGCCGGCCATCCAGGCATCCGCTTCGGCGAGTCCGGCCGCAGTGAGCGCATACAGGGGGAGACCGTCGGCGGTCTCGCCCGCGCGCTCGACATGACCGCTGGTGAGCAGGCGATCCAGCGTCGCGTATATCTGGCCGACGTTGATCGCCGGCCGATGCGCGGCCCGTTCGAGCAGCTCGCCGTGCAGCTGCTGGCCGTAGCAGGGCCCATCGTCAGCACTGCCAACAGCCCGCCTCGCACCGACATCCGGGCCCTCCCGATCCGCTTTCGACATGCTATTCGGCGACACGCCGGTCGAGACCTGATCGGTGCACTACAGCCTTGTCATTCCGGCGTGTCGTCCGGCATACTCTTTCGAGTCAGCCATGCTGATGCTTGAGAACTTCATTTATGCACCTCGAAGTTGCTCGTTCAAAAGGTCGTTGGGGAAGACGTACCTATCGAACGGAGAATCATCGTGTCTGCATCGCTTGCCCGGGGTGTGCTGTACGTTCACTCCAGTCCACGCGCCCTCAGCCCCCACGTCGAGTGGGCGGCCGGACGCGCGATTGGGTCGCGCCGTCAACTTCGACTGGATCGACCAGCCCACCCTGCCCGGTGCTCAGCGCGCCGACTTCTACTGGGAGGGCCCCGCCGGTACCGGCGCTGCCATCGCCTCCGCCCTGCGCGGATGGGAGCAGCTGCGCTACGAGGTGACCGAGGATGCCGGCAACGGCACCGACGGCGCACGTTGGATGCACACTCCCGCGCTCGGCATCTTCTACGCACAGACGGATACCGCGGGCAACGTCGTCGTTCCCGAGGACCGCATCCGCTACGCCATGGAGGTCGCTGGCGCGAGCGTCCTCGACCTGCACCGCGAGCTCCGCACCGCCCTCGGCCAGGACTGGGATGACGAGCTGGATGTGTTCCGTCACGCCGGTGAGAACAGCCCCGTCGTCTGGCTGCACCGGGCCGGTTGAACCGTTCGCGGTCGTGCCGGCAAGGTCATCGAGGAAGTCTTGCCGACACGCCGCGACACGACCCGCCAGAGTCGGTGGGTGCAGATAACTTAAAGGTGTTCGCCTCGCGCTCCAACCCGTTCGGGCTACTTGGGTAGTAGCCCTCGAACTTAGCGATTGCGACAGAAGAGCCCCTGGCCGGATGGGTACCGCGCCGGGGGCTCTTCATCTTTAACGCCCCATTCTGAATTCTCAGATCGGCCCTAGCCTGCCCCGTCGGCGTGCACGCAAGCGGACTTGGGGCCGTGCGCGTCGTTTCGAGCCACCATTCGGTCCGATCTCCGCTTGGACGTACGGCCGCGTCGCCTCTGGCACGATGGGGAGCGACAGAGAGGCCGCCACGATGGTGAACTATCCCGACAGCACGACCGAGGCGACCGAGGCGACCGAGGCGACCGAGTCTGCTCTGCAGATCGCTGTGATCGGGGAAGCACTGGTCGACATCGTGGTGTCCGCCGACGGTCGAGTCGAGTACGCCGGCGGATCGCCGATGAACGTCGCCTTCGGCCTCGGCAGGCTCGGCGACCGGGTCTCGCTGTTGACCTCGCTCGGGGCGGATGAGCGCGGACGGACGATCGCGGCGCATGTCGCCGACGCAGGCGTGCAGCTCGTGGTGGGATCGCAATCCGCGCCGCGCACGTCCACGGCCACCGCCACCCTCGACGAGACCGGCGCCGCGACGTACGACTTCCAGATCGACTGGAGCCTTCCCGAGGAGGCTCGTCTGCCCGCCGCCGAGGTGGTGCACACCGGATCGATCGCCGCGTTCCTGCAGCCCGGAGCCGCCGTGGTGGTCCGCCTGCTCGGCGAGCACAGGAGCGGATCGATCGTCACCTTCGACCCGAACATCCGCGCGTCCCTGCTGCCGGATCACGCGCAGGCCTTCGCGCAGTACGAGCAGATCGCACGCCTCACCCATGTGCTCAAGATGAGCGATGAGGACGCCGCCTGGCTGTACCCGGGAGAATCGTTGGACGAGGTGCTCGACCACATCCTCGACCTCGGGCCCGCCGTCGCGGCGATCACCCGCGGGGGAGAGGGAGCGCTTCTGGCGACCGCAGTCCATCGCTATGCTGCGCCCGGTGTGTCAGTGGAGGTCGCCGACACCATCGGTGCGGGAGACTCGTTCATGTCCGCGCTCATCCACTCGGTTCTCGAGCTGCTCGAGAAGGGGATGACAGCAGCCGAGCTCGCGTCGGGGGATGCGCTTCCGGATGTCGAGCTCGAGCGGATCGGGGATTTCTGCGTGCGGTGCGCCGCGATCACCGTCTCCCGCAAGGGCGCCAACCCCCCATGGGCGAGCGAGCTTCAGTAAGCCCCTCGTTGGTCGAGTAGACCCGCCCAGGGCCGTATCGAGGCCGTTCGACTGAGGTTCCGGCTGTGCGAGGGTCTTGATACGGACGCGGGCGGCCTATTCGACCGACGGCGCGGCACTCAGTAGGACTTGAAGGCGACGACGGCGTTGTGGCCGCCGAAGCCGAAGCTGTTGCTGAGCGCGACGATGTCGCCCTCGATCGTGCGCGGCTCACGGACGACGTCGAGCTCGATCTCCGGGTCCTGCTCTGACAGGTTGATCGTGGGCGGCAGCACCTTCTCGTGCAGCGCCAGCACCGTGAAGATGGCCTCGATGCCGCCCGCAGCACCCAGAAGGTGACCGGTGGACGCCTTGGTGGCCGACACGGCGATGTTGACCAGGTGGTCGCCGAACACGCGCTTCAGCGCGTTGTACTCGGCGATGTCGCCGACCGGAGTGCTGGTCGCGTGCGCGTTCACATGCGTGATGTCCGTGCGGGAGTAGCCGTAGTGCTCGATCGCACGGATCATGGCGCGAGCGGCGGCCGAACCCTCTGGGTCGGGGGCGGTGATGTGGTACGCGTCACTGGTGACGGCACCGCCGATCACCTCGGCGTAGATCTTGGCTCCGCGGGCGAGCGCGTGCTCCTCGGTCTCGAGCACCACCGCCGCCCCACCCTCGCCGAGCACGAAGCCGTCCCGGGTGAGGTCGTAGGGACGTGACGCAGTGGCCGGGTCGTCATTGCGCTTGGAGAGGGCCTGCATGGCCGCGAACGAGGCGAGCGGCAGCGGATGGATGGCCGCCTCGCTGCCGCCGGCGATGATGACGTCGGCGAGGTCCTGCTGCAGGTGGTCGTAGGCGTTGGCGATCGACTCTGTGCTGGATGCGCAGGCGGAGACGACGGTGCGGGCGCCGCCCCGCGCGCCGAGGGCCATCTCGATGGCCGCGGCCGGAGCGTTCGGCATCAGCATGGGCACGGTCATCGGCAGCACACGTCGTGGTCCGCGCTCGCGCAGGGTGTCCCATGCGTCGAGCAGCGTCCACACGCCGCCGATCCCGGTCGCCCAGTCGACGCCGAAGCGCTCCGGAACGAAGTCCTCGCCCAGTCCAGCGTCCTCCCACGCCTCACGTGCCGCGATGAGCGCGAACTGGCTGCCCGGGTCGAGGCGCTTGGCCTCGATGCGGGCGAGCTGGTCGACGGCCGGCACCTTCGCCTGGGCGGCGAAGGTGATCGGCAGCTCGAGTGCGGCGACCCAGTCGGCTTCGATCGGCCGGGCTCCGGATTCCCCGGCGAGCAGGGCGTTCCACGAGTCGCGAGCGTTGCCGCCCAGCGGACTGGTGGCTCCGATCCCGGTGACGACGATCTTCTTGGGCATGATGTGGTGCTCCTGCTGGTCTGGTGCGCGATCCTGGTGGGGCGAGCCGAGTGGTGCGGTCTGAGATCAGACCGGCACGTGCCGCTGGGTCAGCCCGCAGCCTTCACGATGAAGCCGACGGCGTCGCCGACGGTCTTGAGGTTCTTGACCTCTTCGTCGGGGATCTTCACGTCGAACTTCTCTTCGGCGTTGACGACGATCGTCATCATCGAGATGGAGTCGATGTCGAGGTCGTCGGTGAACGACTTGTCGAGCTCGACGGTGTCGGTTGCGATACCGGTCTCATCGCTGATGAGCTCGGCGAGGCCGGCGAGTACTTCTTCAGTGGACAGGGCCATGGGTTTCTCCTTGAGTTGCGGTGTGAGGCGGGTCAAAGCCTAGCGAAGCGGTCTCGCGGGGCCCGGTACATCAGGCAGGTCGGGAGGCCCGGGCTAGGGCAGGACGACGACTTGAGCGCCGAAGACCAGTCCGGCGCCGAACCCGATCTGCAGGGCGAGGCCTCCGGACAGCTCGGGGTGCTCCTCCAGCAGCCGGTGGGTGGCGAGCGGGATCGATGCGGCCGAGGTGTTGCCGGTCGTGGCGATGTCCCGTGCGATCACGACGGTCTCCGGCAGCTTCAGCTGCTTGGCGAACTCGTCGACGATGCGCATGTTGGCCTGGTGCGGGATGAACGCGGCCAGCTGGTCGGGCGCGACGCCGGCCTCCTCGAGTGCCTGCTTCGCGACCTTGGCCATCTCCCAGACCGCCCAGCGGAAGACCGTCTGGCCCTCCTGGCGCAGGGTGGGCCACTCGGCGGTGCCGTCGCGGTACTCGGTGAGGGTGCCGTTCATCCCGACCGCGTCGGCCTTGGAGCCATCGGAGCCCCAGACGGTCGCGGAGATTCCCGGGAAGTCGCTCGGGCCCACGACTGCGGCACCAGCGCCGTCTCCCAGGAGGAACGAGATGCTCCGATCGCCTGGATCGACGATGTCCGACAGCTTTTCGGCGCCGACGACGAGCGCGTAGTGGCCGACGCCCGCACGGATCAGCGCATCCGCCTGGGCGATTCCGTAGGTGTAGCCCGCGCAGGCCGCGTTGAGGTCGTAGGCCGCCGCCGGGTTGGCGCCCACGCGGTCCGCGAGCACCGCGGCGAGCGACGGGGTCTGCTGGATGTTGCTGATCGTCGCGACGAGCACCAGATCGATCAGCTCGGGGGCGATCCCAGACTTCTCGATCGCCTCCTTGGCCGCCTCGGTGGCGAGGTCGAGCGCGTCGACGTCGGCTGATGCGCGCGTGCGAGTGACGATGCCGGTGCGCTGGCGGATCCACTCGTCCGACGAGTTGATCGGGCCGACCAGATCGTCGTTCGGCACGATGACGTCACCTCGGGCGGCGCCCATCGCGAGGATGCGCGTGTATTCGACGCCCGTTGGACTGGATGAGGGGATGCGCGGCCATCAGGCGGCCGCGCTCTCGAGCATGGCGCGGGCCGCGTCGAGGTCGGCGGGTGTCTTGATGCCCACAGTCGGCACGCCCTTGAGGCCGCGCTTCGCGAGACCGACGAGGGCCCCGGCCGGGGCGAGTTCGATGATGCCGGTGACGCCGGCCGCGCTGAACGACTCCATGCGTCGAGATCCCACCGTACCGGCGAGGAGACCTGGCCGACGAGAAGGTCGAGGTACGTCCGCCCCGAGGTGACCTGCGTTCCGTCGGAGTTCGTCCAGATGGCGAGGCTCGGGTCGTTGGGTACGAGCGTGGAGGCGACCTCGCGGACCTTCTCGACCGCGCTCTGCATGTAGCTGGTGTGGAATGCGCCGGCGACCTGCAGCGGGATGACGCGGGTTCCGGCAGGAGGCTCGGCCGCGAGGGTGGCGAGCGCGTCCTTGGCGCCGGCGACGACGAGCTGGCCGCCGCCGTTGTAGTTCGCGGGGAAGAGTCCGAGCTCTGCGAGCCGTGCCTCGGTCGTGGCGATGTCTCCGCCGATGACCGCGCTCATCCCGGTGTCGGCCAGGGCGGCGGCCTCGGCCATCGCGCGGCCGCGGGCTGCGACGAAGCGTCATCGCGTCGGTCGGGCTGAGGATTCCCGCGCCCGCTGCCGCGGTGATCTCGCCGACCGAGTGGCCGGCGATGCCGGCGGGCGTCGTGCGTGCGCCCTCGAGGAGAGCCGACAGGGTGAGGATGCCGGCCGCCACGATGAGCGGCTGCGCGATCGCGGTGTCGCGGATCGTGTCGGCATCCGACTCGGTGCCGTGCTCGATCAGGTCGAGATCGGCGGCGGCCGAGAGGGTGCGGAGCGAGTTCTTCGGAGGCCGGTTGCTCGAGCCAGGGGCTGAGGAATCCGGGGGTCTGGGAGCCCTGACCCGGGGCGACGACGACGATCACCTGTTCATCCTGCCAACCCGAGCCTGCGTCTCCGCGACATGGCACACCAAAGATGCGCGAATCCGTTGTGGGGTGTCCACTAACGCGATTCAGGCCGCGAGGGCCTCGATACGGGCGTGGGGCGCCCTACTCGACCAGCGGGGATGCGGCTTCGTTGGTCGAGTAGGCCGTTTACGGGCGCGGGGCGCCCTACTCGACCGGCGGGGATGCGGGTTCGTTGGTCGAGTAGGCCGTTTACGGCCGTATCGAGGCCCTTGCGGACGAGGGCCTCGATACGGGCGCGGGGCGCCCTACTCGACCAGCGAGCTGCTGGTCCGATGATCGAGTAGGCCGTCTACGGCCGTATCGAGGCCCTTGCGTTCGAGGGCCGCTTACGGGCGCGGGGCGCCCTGCTCGACCAGCGAACGGCGGCGCCGTCGGGCGCGCGGGCTCCCGACTCAGCGGCGTTTGACGGGGGCGGCTGGTTCGGCGATGGCGCCGAGGATCAGCGCCGACTGCAGGATGACGGCCTCTCGGGCGCCGGTGGCATCCCAGCCGATCGTCTCCGAGATGCGCTTCAGGCGGTAGCGCACGGTGTTCGGATGGACGAAGAGCTCGCGCGCCGTCGCCTCGAGCGAGCGGCCGTTGTCGAGGTAGCACCACAGGGTGGTCAGCAGCTCGGGGGAGTTGTCGTGCAGCGGGCGGTAGATCTTGCTGACGAGCGTGGATCGGGCGAGCGGATCTCCGGCCAGCGCGCGCTCGGGCAGCAGATCGTTGGCGTGCACGGGCCGGGGAGCCTTCCGCCAGGCGCGCGCGACCGCGAAGCCAGCGAGGGCCGCCCGGGCGCTGCGCGACGCCTGAACCAGATCCGGCACCTCGTGCCCGAGCACGAGATGGCCGGGTCCGAAGCCCGGCTCGAGGCGCTGTGCGATCTCGATGAAGCTCAGCGGCCCCGACGGCGACGGCTGATCTTCGGCATCGGCCGGCATGTTCTCGGCTCGGCCGATCACCAGCACGAGCCGGGTGCCCTGCACTCCGATCAGCACGTCCGCCTGCAGATGCCGGGCGGTGCGGCGCAGCTGGTCGACATCGAGCATCTGCGGTGTCGTGCCGACGAGGACGCACACCTCGCCGTGTCCGTGCCAGCCGAGGGCGGCGATGCGGGAGGGCAGCTCGTCATCCGCCTCGCCCGACAGGATCGAGTCGACCACCAGCGCCTCGAGGCGGGCATCCCACAGTCCTCGCGCCTCGGCGGCGCGCGCGTAGACATCGGCCGCCGCGAAGGCGATCTCCCGCGAGTAGAGCAAGATCGCCTCTCGCAGCCCGTCGCCGCCATCGCGCACCCTGTCCTCGACGACCTCGACGGTGACGCGGATCAGCTGCAGGGTCTGGGTCAGCGACACCGACCGGAGCAGCTCGCGGGGAGCGGCTCCGAACACGTCGGCGGCGATCCACGGCAGCGACTCCGGGTCGTCGTACCAGCTGATGAACGACGTGATTCCCGCCTGCGCGACCAGGCCGACCGCGGATCGCCGGCCGGGCGGCATCGAGGAATACCAGGGAAGGGTGTCCTCGAGCCGCTTCAGCGTTGCAGTCGCGAGCTCACCGGAGACAGTGCGCAGCCAGGCGAGGGTCTCCGCTTTGGTACGCGCCACTGCCGGCCTGTTCACTCCGTTATCGAAAGAGGCTGTCGAGAGAGGTTGTCGAGAGGATTCTCTGTTCGCCCCTCAGGGGACTTATCAGCTGTCCCCGCCGGCGTTGCCGCTGGTGCCGGCGTTGACATCGTTCAGGCGGTACTTCTCGATCGCCTGGCCGACCACGGCGCGGTCGATCTCTCCGCGACGCGCGAGCGCCTGCAGAGTGCGCACGACCATCGACGGACCATCGATCTTGAAGAACCGGCGAGCGGCGGCCCGGGTGTCCGAGAAGCCGAAGTCGTCGGCGCCGAGCGTCGAGTAGTCTCCGGGCACGAACTGACGGATCAGATCGGGAACGGCATGCGAATAGTCCGTGACCGCGATGAACGGGCCGTGGGCGTCCTGCAGGCGTGAGGTGACGTAGGGCACCTGCGGCTCGGCGTCAGGGTTGAGGAAGTTGTGCTCCTCCGCCGCCATGCCGTCGCGGTGCAGCTCGGACCATGAGGTGACCGACCAGACGTCGGCCGAAACGCCCCAATCGTCGGCGAGCAGCTTCTGCGCCT
This sequence comes from uncultured Actinomycetota bacterium, assembly GCA_963830655.1. Taxonomy (GTDB): domain Bacteria; phylum Actinomycetota; class Actinomycetes; order Actinomycetales; family Microbacteriaceae; genus Naasia. The sequence goes on along the minus strand of CAWHND010000007.1, from coordinate 288,696 downwards.
CCAGCGCCCACGGCACGGCCACACCCGATGCCATCAACTGGGCGCGGGGCCCGCCGACCTCGGCACCCTTCAACAGGTAGATGCCCTTGACCACGCCGTCCACGTCGAGCCCCTCGGGCTCGGCGGGCTGCACGATCGGCTCGTTGTAGACCGTGATGTAGTACATGACGTTCGGCTTGGGGTGAGTGCCGCCGTACATCCTGTCGATGCCGGTGCGCACGATGTGGCCGATCTCATAGCCATACGCGGGGTCGTACGAGACGACCGCCGGGTTGGTGCTGGCGAGGATCGGCGAGTGGCCATCGGCGTGCTGCAGTCCCTCCCCGGTCAGCGTGGTGCGGCCGGCGGTGGCGCCGATCATGAAGCCTCGGGCCATCTGGTCGCCCGCCGCCCAGATGGCGTCGCCGGTGCGCTGGAAGCCGAACATCGAGTAGAAGACGTAGACCGGGATGAGCGGCTCGCCGTGCGTCGAGTACGAGGTTCCGACGGCGGTGAACGCCGCGAGCGCGCCCGCCTCATTGATGCCGACATGGATGATCTGACCCTGAGGGCTCTCCTTGTAGGCCAGGAGCAGCTCACGGTCGACCGACGTGTAGTGCTGGCCGAAGGGGTTGTAGATCTTGGCGTTCGGGAAGAACGCGTCCATACCGAAGGTGCGGGCCTCGTCGGGGATGATCGGCACGATCCGGTTGCCGAAGTCCTTGGCGCGAAGCAGGTCCTTGAGCACACGCACGAATGCCATGGTGGTGGCGACCTGCTGCGTGCCCGATCCCTTCTTCGCGATCGCATAGGTCGACGCCTCCGGGATGGTGAAGGAGGTGTGCGTGGTGCGGCGCTCGGGGATGTAGCCGCCGAGCGCGCGGCGGCGCTCCTGCAGGTACTGGATCGCCGGGTCGTCCTGTCCGGGGTGGTAGTACGGCGGCTGGTACGGGTTCTCATCGAGCTGAGCGTCCGTGATCGGAATGCGCATCTCGTCGCGGAACTGCTTGAGGTCGTCGAGCGTGAGCTTCTTCATCTGGTGAGTCGCGTTGCGACCCTCGAAGGAGCGGCCGAGGCCGTAGCCCTTGATCGTCTTGGCCAGGATGACGGTCGGCTGGCCCTTGTGCTCGGTGGCCGCCTTGTAGGCCGCATAGACCTTCGGTAGTCGTGGCCGCCGCGCTTGAGCGCCCAGACCTGATCGTCGGTGTAGTCCTTGACGAGCTCGAGCGCGCGGGGGTCCTTGCCGAAGAAGTGCTCGCGCACGAAGGCGCCGTTCTCGGTCTTGTAGGTCTGGAAATCGCCGTCGGGCGTCGTGTTCATCACGTCGCGGAGGGCGCCATCGGTGTCGCGGGAGAGCAGCTCGTCCCACTCGCGTCCCCAGACGACCTTGATGACGTTCCAGCCGGCGCCGCGGAAGTAGCTCTCGAGCTCCTGGATGATCTTGCCGTTGCCGCGGACCGGGCCGTCGAGGCGCTGCAGGTTGCAGTTGATCACGAAGTTGAGGTTGTCGAGGCCGTCGTTGGCGGCGACCTGCAGCTGCCCGCGGCTCTCCACCTCGTCCATCTCGCCGTCGCCGAGGAACGCCCAGACCTGCTGGTCGGAGGCGTCCTTGATGCCCCGGTTGGTCAGGTACTTGGCGAGCTGCGCCTGGTAGATCGCGTTGATCGGGCCGAGGCCCATCGACACGGTCGGGAACTGCCAGAACTCGGGCATCAGCCGCGGGTGCGGGTAGGAGGAGAGCCCGCCGCCCGCGTGCGACTTCTCCTGGCGGAAGCCGTCGAGCTGGTCGGTGCTCAGTCGTCCCTCGAGGAAGGCGCGGGAGTACATGCCGGGGGAGGCGTGGCCCTGGAAGAAGATCTGGTCTCCGCCGCCCGGGGCGTCCTGCCCGCGGAAGAAGTGGTTGTAGCCGACCTCGTAGAGCGTGGCCGAGGACGCGTAGGTCGAGATGTGGCCGCCGACGCCGATGCCGGGGCGCTGCGCGCGGTGCACCATGATGGCCGCGTTCCAGCGGATCCAGGCGCGGTAGCGGCGCTCGATGTCCTCGTCGCCGGGGAACTCGGGCTCGTTCTCGGGCGCGATCGTGTTGAGGTAGTCCGTCGTCGGCACCATCGGCACGCCGAGGTGCAGCTCCTTCGAGCGCTTCAGCAGGCTGAGCATGATCTCGCGGCCGCGCTCGTGGCCGTGCACCTCGACGAGCGCGTCGAGGGATTCGTTCCACTCGGCGGTCTCTTCGGGGTCGGGGTCGGTGTGGTTCACCGAGTACGGATCCTGGTCGTTGACGGTCAACCTAGACCTTCCTTCGCGGCAGATCGTGCCTGCTGATACGGGCGCCGAAGTTGTCGGTTTGCGACAACCAATCGGCCAATCAACGAGCCTAGTCGCTTGTCGTAATGGCGCCGACGCGCGATTCAGGCGCGGCGGGTCAGCCGAGCAGACTGACTCCACGCGCGATCACGAGGGCGAGAATCACGAAGCCCGTGAACGACTCCAGGCCCATCAGGATCTTGGCTCGATGCGACAGCGGCATCGAGTCCGTGGGCGAGAAGGCCATGGAATTGGAGAGGGAGAAGTACAGGTAGTCGATGAAGCCGGGCACCCAGTCGGACTTCATCGATGAGCGGACGGCGACCTCGGTGACGGCGTCGTGATCCTCATCCTGCGGAAAGCGGAAGTCGGCGGGCGGGATGTCTCCGCGCGGCTGGAGGCGGCGCGCGACAGGACCGCCGCGATCCAGCTCCCAATAGACGAGGGCATAGAGGATCACGTTGGTGATCCAGACCTGCACGGCGGCGAGCAGCAGCGGCGGGCCGTCCTGCTTGCTCGCGTTGACGAGCTGGCCGATCAGCTGCACGAGGGCGAATGAGTTCGCGGTCAGCAGGAGGATCGCCTGGCCCAGGGAGAGTCGGCGGGACCATTTCGTCTCGCGGTCGAGTCTGCGGGGGTTGAGCACGATCAGCGGGATCAGCAGGAGCAGCCCGATGCCGACGACCAGGTAGCGCAGGGGCGGCCAGAACTCGCTCGGCAGCGCGGCGTAGAAGGCCAGTGCGACGAGCAGCCCGGCGGCTGCAGGCCACCTCGCCTCGGGATGGGTCTTGCGCACGCTCTTCTTCTCGGCCATGGCGCGATCGTATTGTGCGATTGGTCGAGCGCCGCCGGCTCGGCTGCGAGCCGTGGCGGCGCGCAGCAGCAGCAGCCTGAGAGGATCGCTCGCCACGTGGGACCGCGTTCTGTGGCCCATTCCCTAGGATGAGGATTTCCGGGCTCTTAGCTCAGCTGGTAGAGCGCCTCGTTTACACCGAGGATGTCGGGGGTTCGAGTCCCTCAGGGCCCACCATAGAAGGCTCACTGGAGTCGCCGTCCGAGTCGATGCCGGTGCACACTCTAGTGATCGGGCATCACCTGACCGGCATCCCCGCTTTTCGCTGAGAAACCCAATGGAGCATTCATGAGCGACTACATCGTCACCAACCCGGCGACGGGCGAGACCGGGTTCGACCCGGCATCGACTACCGACGCTGAGGTCAGCGCGTACCTCGAGAGCGCAGACAGCGCGTACCGCAGCTGGTCTCGCTCGACCTCCGTCGCCGAACGCGCTGCCCTTGTTCAGCGGGTTGCGGAGTTGCACACCGAGCGCCGGGAACTGCTGGCCGAGATCATCGTCCGGGAGATGGGCAAGCCCGTGGAGCAGGCGCTCGGCGAGGTCGATTTCAGCGCCGCGATCTACTCGTACTATGCAGAGCACGGCGAGAGGTTTCTCGCTGACGAGCCGATCGAGCTGCTCGATGGCGAGGGTTCGGCGTTCATCCGTCGATCCTCGCTCGGCGCTCTGCTCGGCATCATGCCCTGGAACTTCCCCTACTACCAGGTCGCCCGGTTCGCCGGGCCCAACCTCGTGCTCGGCAACACGATTCTGCTCAAGCACGCCCCCCAGTGCCCCGAGTCGGCCACAGCCATCGCGACGATCTTCCACGACGCAGGATTTCCTGACGGCGCCTACCGCAACCTCTTCATCTCGAACGAACAGGTCGCCGATCTCATCGCCGAGCCCCGCCTTGTCGGGGTCTCGCTCACGGGCTCCGAGCGCGCGGGCGCTGCTGTCGCCGAGGTCGCCGGGCGCAACCTCAAGAAGGTCGTCCTCGAGCTCGGCGGCTCGGATCCGTTCATCCTCCTCAGCACCGATGACATGGATGCCACTGTCGCGGCTGCGGCTGCGGGTCGCATCGACAACAGTGGCCAGGCCTGCAACGCGGCCAAGCGCTTCATCGTCGCCGACGCGCTCTACGAGGAGTTCCTCGCGAAGTTCACCGACGCGATGGTCGCAATGGTGGCGGGCGACCCGACCCAGTCGACGACGGAGCTAGGTCCGCTTTCCTCGGTCCTCGCTGCCGAGCGCCTGTCAGAGCAGCTCTCTCGGGCCGTAGCCAGCGGCGCACAGGTCGCCGGCTCAGGCACCCGCGACGGTGCATGGTTCGCTCCCGCCGTGCTCACCGAGGTGACCCCCGACAATCCGGCCCACTCCGAGGAGTTCTTCGGCCCGGTCGCGATCGTGTATCGGGCGACGGATGAAGCACACGCCCTCGAGCTCGCCAATGACACCCCGTTCGGACTCGGCTCCTACGTCTTCACGACCGATCCCGAGCAGGCCATGCGGGTCGCCGACCGGATCGAGGCGGGCATGGTCTTCGTCAACGGCGTCGGCCTCGATGGCCCGGAACTCCCCTTCGGCGGAATCAAACGTTCCGGATTCGGTCGAGAGCTCGGCCGCTACGGCATGGAGGAGTTCGTCAACCGCAAGATGATCCGCGTGCTGCGCTAGCGAGACCCGATAGACCCACTAGAAAGGCACCACCCGGGGCGTGCACAACGTTGTGTGCGCCTGTCTGAACCGAAAGAAGGGCTGAAATGTCCACACCGTCCAATACCTCACAGAATCTGTCCGATCAAGAGCACCTGAAGGTGCTCGGATACGACGACTCCTTCCGACGCTCGATGTCGCTCTGGTCGAACTTCGCCCTCGGCTTCACCTACCTCTCGCCCCTCGTCGGCGTGTACTCGCTCTTCGCGGTGGTGCTCACGATCGGCGGCCCTCCGTCTATCTGGTGGATCCTCATCGTCGGAGGCGGCCAGTTGCTCGTTGCGTTCGTCTTCGGTGAGGTCGTGTCGCAGTACCCGATTCACGGCGGCATCTATCCATGGACGCGGCGACTGTGGGGTCGCCGGTACGCGTGGTTGGCAGCCTGGGTGTACATCTGGGCCATGATCGTGACGGTCACCGCCGTCGCCGAATACGGTTCCGGGTTTGCCGCGAGCCTCTTCGGAATCGAACTGAACAGCACCTCGGGCTTCCTGCTCACCCTGGCGTTTCTGCTGGTTGCACTCGTGATCAACTTCACGGGCACGAAGTCTCTGGCTCGGGTAGCGCGTATCGGCCTCGCCGCCGAACTGATCGGCGTCATCGGGGTCGGCATCTACCTGCTGATCTTCCAGCGCCAGCAGGGCTTCGATGTGTTCTTCAACTCGATGGGCACCGAGGGTGGGGGCACCTACGGCGCGGCCTTCCTCGGCGCGGCGCTCGCCGGCCTGTTCCTGTTCTACGGGTTCGAGGCCTGTGGAGACGTCGCTGAAGAGGTCGAGAGCCCAGCGCGTCGCATCCCACTGGCGATGATCATGACGATTCTGGTCGGCGGGGTCTCTGCGATCTTCGCGTTCGCGGGGTACGTGCTGGCAGCTCCCAACCTGGCTGCGATCGTTTCTGGTGACGACGCCGACCCGATCCCGGGCATCCTGAATGCAACCCTCGGCGTGGTCGGCGGAAAGATCTTCCTTGTTGTGGCGATCACCGCCTTCCTCTCCTGCGTTCTGAGCCTCCAGGCGGCTGCGAGTCGCCTGCTGTTCTCGTTCGGCCGCGACCAGATGCTGCCGGGTCACCACTGGCTGTCGAAGGTCTCGCCCACGACGAAGGTGCCGACCAACGCGCTCATCGTGGCGAGCACCGTGCCGGCGCTGATCGCCTTCCTGGTCTTCCTGAACAGCAGCCTGCTCGTCCCGGTCACTGCGTTCGCGATCATCGGCATCTACATCGCCTTCCAGATGGTCGTGCTCGCCGCGCTGCGCCAGCGCATCAAGGGGTGGCGGCCTGCCGGTCCGTTCAGCCTGGGAACCCTCGGCTACGTCATCAATGTCGCCGCGCTCGCATGGGGGATCTTCGCGATCATCCTGCTCGCGGTTCCGGGCACCTCGGGAGACTTCGCCACCGACTGGGTCGTACTGCTGGGGCTCGGGGTCGTTCTCGGCACCGGGCTTCTCTACCTGCTGATCGCACGTCCCGACCGCAAGTCGAACGCGCCGGCTGGCGATGCCATCGACGTAGCCGCCAAGCTGCGTGCCGGCAGCGCTGGGAGATCCATCTAGAGCGACATCCGTCGCCTCAGTCGGCTCGGGCGGTCACGGGGCATTCCTGTGACCGCCCGCTATCCGTCCTGCGACTGCACTCGGAAACGCCCGCGTCAGATCGGATCTGATGCAGGATTGCGCTCGACCCCGTCTCGGAGGCGCCCGTGCCCGATCTGACCGATGCAGCCGAGATGGCGCGCGTCGACCCCGTCCTGTTCGCCCGCGTGGCAGACAGCTACGCGGGAGAGCACGACCTCGCGGACGCCCTGTGGTGGCGGATTCATCCTCTCGAGCCAGGTCCGAGCGGCGCGGTGTCGCCGCGCGCCCAGATGCGCGACCTGCAGGAGGCGGCCTACTCGGCAGCGAGCGATGAGGCCACTCGGGTCGCCGCGCTGGCCCGGCTGGCGGAGCTCGAGGAGGAGGTCGTCACCGAGGAGGGCCAGCTGGCGGACGCCCTGCATCGAGCGACGGAGGAGCGGTCCGAGAGCGCGGAGGCGCACCCGGAGCCCCTTCCCGTGCCGGAGGCCGCATCGTCTGTCGGCGGCCGGGCTCGCGCGTTGGCGCTGCCCGTCATCCTTGCGGCGCTCGCTGGCGCGGTCATCGCAGCGGCGGTCCTGCAGTCGGCCGCACCGCCTGCCGAGCGCGCTGTCGAATCCGCCACCCCGAGTTCGGCGCCCACACGCAATCCGGCGCTGGACCGGCTCCTCGACGACCAGGTGGACAGTGACCGACCCCTAGGGGTGATCGCGACCGGGATGTTCCTCTCCGGGATCGAGCCGGGCTCGGTCCGCAAGCTCGACGTTTCGAGCGCCGATCCCGGGGTCGAAGCGGACGCAGCCGTCGCCGTCTACATCGCGCGCGACGTCGACGACCTGATCTGCCTCGAAGCGGAGCGGCTCGACGGGCAGCTCGTGGAGAGCTGCGCCAGGCAGAGCGTCGTCGAGGGCTCCGGACTGCGGATCACGTGGAGCGTCGCGGATCCCCTCGGCAGTGCGGCAGGAGGGGCGTTCTCCCTGGTGACCGTCGAACTGCGCACCGACGGCACGATCACGACCACGCAGGCGCGATCCTCCGCACCTTCGGTGCCCAGCGCGAACGACGAGCTGGCCGCCAGCTATGACGCGCATGTCGCCGCGTATGAGTGCTTCGTCCATGCGGGGTACTCGCTGTCGACTCCGCCGACCTTCGCGGAGTACATCCTGCAGGACCAGGGCGACAGGTGGACGCCCTGGTCGGAGGTGGTGCCGGGCTATGCGCTCGAGCGGGCCGTGGCGAACTGCGACATCCCAGCGGGATGAGCGGCGCCCCCGAGGCCGATGAGTGTCGGCGGTGCTTCGTACTCTGGCGCTCATGGCGGAGCCGGTGGAGTGGTGGTGGGCGCGGCGGCAGTTCTCCCGGGGAGCTGACGTGCCGTATCCAGTCGGCACCTACCGCGCGGCGTGGTCGTCTTTTCCCGCCCTGATCAGGCAGTATCACCCCGAGCTGAACCGGGGCATCACCCTCACCCAGATCCCGCCTGCCGCAGAGGTGCTCTTGCAGTGGCAGTGCGAGGTCGGCCACATCTTCGTGGCGACCCCCGAGGAGCAGCGCACCCGGCCGGGCCGACAGCGGCGGCGATCCGCGTGGTGTCCGCAGTGCTCGGATGAGGCGAATCCACCTCGAGTCCGGCTGCTCCGAGGAGCCTGCGCCGCCACGACCGCCCAAGCCGCTCCGAGTCCTGTGCGCGAGGACGCCCGACCTGCCGGTGGGAGAGCCGTTCGCCTCCGGCTGCGCCCCGAAGCCCGCGTCTGTCGTCGAGGCCGACCTGCGGGCCGGGCTCCGCGAGCGGATCGAGTTCTCCGAAGGGGTCAACGCCATCCGGCTGGGGCGCCCGTTCTTCGACCACCTCGAGGCGTGGCCCGACATCCTGCTGCCCGAACTCCGCGTGGCCATCGAATACGACAGCACCGGTCGGCACGGCCTCGAGCACGTCGGCTCTCGGGAGGCGGCGGACCAGCGGAAGGACCGCGCCGTGCGAGCGGCGCACTGGGAGGTGGTCCGCGTGCGCACCGGCAAGCTGCCCGCGCTCGGCCCCTACGACCTGCAGGTCAACGGGGTCACGAAGCGGACCTACACGGCGCTGATCGACCGGCTGCGCGATATCCGAGGTCTGGTCGTCGATGCCTACCTGAGGTAGCGACGCGGGCCGTCAGCGGATCGCCGTGGCCTCCGCCATCCAGCGCCGCCAGCGGTCCCACGGGTCGACACCGCCCGCGAGCACATCGATGTGCGCCCGTATCTCATCGGTCAGGTGGAACCACTCGCTGGTGCCCGCCCGAGCACTGTGGAACTGCTCGTGGCGGCGATGCTCCAGCCGGCGGTCGCCGCGTTCGAAGGCGAGCACCTCGTCGTGCCAGAGCGCCGCGAACCGCTGGCGTGGGTTGACCGTGGTGCCGATCTTCACCCGCTCGCCGTATCGCAGGTAGTACACGATGTCGACGCGGGGTGCCGCGAACTCGGCGTCGGGATGCTCGCCGTAGGGCCATTCGCACACTGCGCAGGCCCAGCCCCTCAGATGGCGGATTCCGAGCCGGGAGCCGCACAGCGCACAGGGTTCAGGCAGCGACTCGCTCGTGCCGTGCTGAGCGCCGTGGAGCTCTGCGGCGATGGCGAGATGATCGGCGCAGAGCGAGATGCCCGCCGGATCGTCACTCGCACTCAGGCAGCCCGGGATGGCGCAGATCGACGGATCGGCGTCGGATGAAGCGACCATTCCTCCACGCTAACGGCCGGCACCGACATATTCCGAGGAACGCGTGGAGCAGCCCGTCCTCTCCGAGACGGCGTTCGCGGATCGGTGGATCGCCCCCGATGCATGATGGCTTGCGAGGCTGGAGCACACAGGGCCTAGCGTGTATGGGTGAGCGATCCGCAGGCCGCTGATTCGACCGCCGCGTCGGAGCGCGACTCGGCCGCCGTGCCGACTCCGAGGCGGTTCGCGGCGTTCCGATCTCGGGATTCGGCGATCTACGTGAGCACGGCAGGGCTCTCGATGATGGCCGACAACATCGAGCATGTCATCACCTATTGGGTGCTCTGGAACACCTTCCACTCGCCGCTGCTCACGGGCTTCCAGGTGATCAGCCATTGGCTGCCGTTCCTCTTCCTGTCCGTGCCGTTCGGACGGCTCGCCGAGCGCTACGACTGCCGACGGATCATCCAGGGCGCGCAGCTGCTGTTCCTGCTCGTCTCGCTTGCCTGGGGCTATCTGTTCCTCGCCGGAACCCTGCAGGCGTGGCAGGCGTGCGTGCTGCTCGTGCTGCATGGCTGCGCCGGCGCTCTGTGGGGCCCGGCGGAGCAGGTGCTGCTGCACGACCTCGTCGAAGAGCACGAGCTGCCGAGCGCGGTCCGCCTCAACGCCACGATGCGCAGCCTCGGCGTGCTCGCCGGTCCAGCTGTCGGCGCCGCGCTGCTGATCGGGCTGGGCCCGGCCTGGGGCATGTTCGCGAACATGCTGTTCTACCTGCCGATGACGGTCTTCCTCTTCTTCACCCGCTGGACCGGTCACGTGCGCGACGGCGGAGTCGTGGCCGCACCGCGAGCGGGGTTCCGCGATACCCTCGGTGTCTTCCGCGAGGTCGGCGGCGATCGCCAGATCGTGCAGATGCTCGTCATCTCGGGTCTCGGCGCGCTGTTCGTGGGCGGTGCGATCCAGGTCGCGATCCCCGACATGTCCCATTCCTACGGCGGGGACGTGGCGGTGACCGCATACGGCATCCTGCTGTTCGCCAACGGACTCGGGGCGGTGGTCGGAGGGTTCCTGCTCGAGGCCACCCGCGCGGTGCGGCCCACCACCTGGACGGCGCTGTGGGCCACCGTGGCCTACGGGATCACGATCCTCATCTTCGCTCTCACCGGCTCGCTCGTGATCGGCGTCATCGCGCTCGTGCTATCCGGCGTCGCGAACATCGCAGCGCTGACCGCGGCGCAGACCGTGCTGCAGCTGCGTGCGCCGGTCGCCGCCCGCGGTCGCGTGCTGGGGCTGAGCAGCATGGTGGGCAGCGGACTGCGCACCGGCAGCGGCATCATCGTCGCCGGCCTGGGCGCGGCATTCGGCCTCCGTGGCGCCGTGCTCGCGAGCGCCGTGCTGCTCACCGTCGGTGCGATCATCACGACGGCCTACGCGCTCCGATCCGAGCTGCGCGATCCGCGCCGAGACTGATCACAGCCCCGGCGCCGTAAGCCGGGGCGAATGTCAGTCGAACCGATCGGATGCCCTCCACAGCCTGTGCCGCCCCGAATAGGAGAAGGATGGGATGGACGTGCGAGGAGGCCTGCTGATGGATAGGGACGAGGCCTACGAGCGAGCGCGGACCGATCCGGGATTCCTCCGGGCGTTCGCAACGCTGTATCGGGCGCGCACCAGCCGCTCGACGCCCTCCTGTGGTCCGCGCATCCCGAGATGCAGGGGCCGAGCGGAGCACCCGCACCCTGGGCCGATCGACGGCGATTCGAAGAGGCCGCATACTCCGAGGGTTCGGACGCGGCCCACCGTGAGGCCGCGCTCCAGCAGCTGGATGCGCTGGACAGCGAAGCAGCGGCCGAGCGGGATCGCGTCGAGGCGGCCATCGCATCCGCGGTAGACGGCGAAGCGGGCAGCGAAGACGCTCCGGGCCTCGAGGAGAGCGAGGACCCGGGTCCATCCGACCAGCCCGAAATCGAGCTGTCACCGCCACCGCCACACACCCGTCGCCGGCTGGGGATCGCCGCCGGCGCCGTGCTCCTGTGTGGGAGTCGGATTGGGCTGGCTGGGCAGCAACCTGGCCAATGGCGACCTGAACAGCGGAATCGGCGCTGCGGCGCCGACCCCCAGTGCCAGTCTCGCGGCCGACATCGACGACCTCTTCGCTCAGCCACAGCTCTCGAGCGACCTGCCGATGAGCGTGATGTTCGCCCAGATCGGCGGCATCAGCGACATCGACGTCGATACCGCCCGCGCCCTCGACCTCGGCCTCGATGGCGAGGCGGTGCTCAACCACGCCTACATCGCGAAGGCGAATGAGGGCGACGTGTGCGTCTTCCTCACCCACGTCGACGGCCGGATCGCGCGCTCGTGCGCCACTCCCGGTCAGTTCGCCGTCGCCGGTCTCAGCATCTCGTGGACGACGACCGAGAACTTCCGCGACGGACGGCCACCCGAGCCGAGTGCGGTCGGCATCAGCATCGGCTCCGACGGCTCGATCGTGCCGGTGGTCACGCGCTACTTCTACCTGGGCGGCAGCGTCACCGACGAGGACGGACTGCCGCACACCACCGAGGCGCCGACCCCCGTCCCGTAGCTCAGCGCTGCGGTCGGCGCGCCTTCGCCGGTTGCGAACCAGCCGTTCAGGATTCGGAAACCCGGGGTACGTAGCCTGGACGATGACGGCAGCGCGCGCGCACGCCGAGGAACCGCGATCCGCACGGAGGAGAGGCGCATGGAGAACGACAGCTCCTCGACCCTGACCGCCGTGCAGTTCGATCCACCGTGCGGACCTGTCCGTGGCTATGCGGACGGCTCGGTCACCCGTGCGACCGGCATCCCGTATGCGCACGCCGAACGCTTCGCCGCCCCTCTGCCGATGCCCGAATGGGACGAGCCGTTCGAGGCCACCCGCCCGTCGACCCCCTGCCCGCAGTGGCCGAGCCCGTTCCTCGAGCGGATGCTCGGCGGCGCGGAGGGCGTCGCGGTCCCCGCCGAGGACTGCCTTCAGCTCTCGATCACCATGCCGCCCGACGTCGGCGTCGGTGAAGCCCTGCCCGTCATGGTCTGGGTCCACGGCGGCTCCTACGTCTGGGGTGCCGGTGACGCCCCCATCACGGACCCTCGGAATCTCGTCGCCGAGCACCGGGTCATCGTGGTCTCCGTGACCTATCGGGTCGGCATGTTCGGCTTCCTGGGGGACGGCGCGTCCCGACCGGCCAACCTCGGCCTGCTCGACCAGCACGCGGCATTCCGCTGGGTGCGTCGCAACATCGCCGCTTTCGGTGGCGAGCCGACGAACGTCACTGCCATCGGCCAGTCGGCCGGAGCGGACGCGATCGCGCATCTGATGATCGCCTCGGGACGCGAACGGCTGTTCGAGCGCGCGATCCTGCAGAGCCCGCCGCTCGGCCTGTCGCTGAAGCGCCGGCGGATGTCCGCCGCGATGACCCTCGCCGCCGGCGCGCTCGGACGCGACTCGAGCGTTCAGGACATCCTCGACGCCGAGCGCCGCGCAGCAGCGGCCGCGGCCCGCTACGGACTCAGATCCGGCATGCCCTTCGGGACCCAGTACGGGATGGCCCCGCTGCCCGCCGAGTCGGAGATCGATGCCGCCTGGTCCCGAGTGGCCCCCGACATCGACGTGCTCATCGGCAACACGGCGGACGAGTCGGAGTTCTTCGCCGGTGAGATCCCGATCGTGAACCGCCTGCGCGGGCTTCCTCTGGTTGGTCGTCGACTCACCCGAGTCATCTCGTCGGCGGTCACCGCAGCGGTCTACGGGCGGGCGATCGACCGCTTCGCAGCCCGGCACGCTCGGGCGGGCGGCCGAGCCTTCCGCTACGTGATCTCGTGGAGCGTTCCCGGCAATCCGGTGGGATCGGGACACACCATCGACCTTCCGCTGCTCTTCGGCAGCCGCGCGGCGTGGGCCGGAGCGGCCATCGTCGCCGGCGCGGATTGGGATCGGGTGGAGCACGACGGCCAGCAGCTGCGCGCCCTCTGGGCCCGCTTCGCCCGCACCGGCCAGCTCGACTCCGAGGGCGAGATCCCGGGCGTCATCGCCTGGTCCCGCGCCTGACCCGCTCGACGCCCGACGCTCGAGCGCGGTACTACCGGCCGAGCGCGGTAGGTGCACCTCCCGCGTTCGGCCGCAGCTACCGCGCTCGGCGGCGGGATGCGTCCTACTGGAGGTCGGAGGTGAGCCGCAGGGCGTTGTCGACGTAGCGGCGGTACCAGGGCTCCGATTTCCACTCCTCGAGGGTCAGCAGCCGGGACTTGGCGCGATAGCCGTCCTGGATCCTGGCCAGATCCTCGGCGAGGTCTGCGCCGAAGCCGAGCAGCATGATCTCGTAGTCGAGCGCGAACGAGCGCATGTCCATGTTGCTCGAGCCGATCACCGAGATCTCTCCGTCGACGGTGAAGTGCTTGGCGTGCAGCACGGTCGGCGCGGGGTAGAGGTAGATCTTGACTCCCGCCTCCAGCAGGGTGCGGTAGTACGAGCGCTGAGCGTGCTGGACCATGAACTGGTCCGCCTTCTCCGAGACGAACAGCTCGACGTTCACGCCGCGGAAGGCTGCAGTGGTGATCGCGCTGAGCAGCGACTCGTCGGGCACGAAGTAGGGGCTCGTGATGGTGAGATTGTCCTTCGCCGCATACATCAGCGAGACGAACATCCGGAGGTTGGGCTCGGTCGGGAAGCCCGGGCCGGAGAGCACCACCTGGAAGGCGCCGTGGCGCTCGTCGCTGACGTCCAGATCGTGCTCGGCGGGATGGCTCTCGAAGTCGAGCACCTCACCGGTCTCGGCGTACCAGTCGATCGCGAAGACCGCGCTGAGGGCATCGACGACGGGCCCGGTCAGCTCGATGTTGAGGTCCTGCCATGTCCGGCCGATCCTGGCGTTGCGCTTCGTGAGGTAGCTGGGCTCGATGATGTTCTGCGATCCCATGAATCCGATGTCGCCGTCGATCACCAGCAGCTTGCGGTGATTGCGCAGGTCGGGGCGACGCCAGCGGCCGCGGAGCGGGTCGATCGGCATCATCGGGTGCCAGAGGATGCCGGCCCTGGTCAGCCTCTTCGTGAACGTGCGATACCCGGGGTAGCGGATCGATCCGATGTGGTCGAAGAGCAGTCGGACGACGACTCCGCGGTCCACGGCGTCGGAGAGCGCCCGGAAGAACGGATCGGTCGTGGAGTCCCACGCCATGATGTAGAACTCGACATGGATCGCCTCGGTGGCCTTCTCGATGGCCGCTGTCATCACGGCGAGGGACTCGATGTAGTCGCCGTGCAGGCCCTCGTTGCGTCCGATGGTGAGCGGCAGCGCGGCGAGGCGCCGATTGAGGTCGACGATGGCCTCGGCTCCGGGGATGTCCTCGAGGTAGGTCTCGGAGACGGGGTGCGGGGAGGTCTGATTCATGACCACCGCGTTGATCTCGCTCTGGATCCTGTTCCTGCGCCCCCGGACATAGGGGCTGCCGAGCAGCAGGAACAGCGGGAGCCCGACGACGGGCAGGAACATGACCAGCAGCAGCCAGGCGAACGCCGATCCGGGCCTGCGGTTTTCGGGGATGACGCCGAGCGCGGCGATCTTGACGACGTATTCGAGCACGAGGATGACGATCGCCAGCCAGGTCTTCTTCTTGCGGCGCTCCTGCTTGGTCGCTTCGCTCGCGCGGGAGGTTCGGGCCATGGGTCCATTCTGCCGGGCGGCGAGTCCCGTACGGAGCTGGCGCCACCGACGCAGGACCGATCAGGCTCCGCGGGAAGTGAGCTCAGAGCCCGCGCTGCTGCAGCGAGAGCAGTGCGAGGTCGGACTCGAGGAGCTGGAGTCGCGCTTCCCGCTGCTCTGCGTAGTCGGCGTCGCCCACGTTCTGCGAGATGATCCGGACGGTGATGGCGCGACTGAGCTCATCCGCCGCCGCCTCCTGGGCGAGCGCGACCTGACCACGGATGAAGTCGTCGTCTGCGCTGGCGGCTCGCAGGCGCTCGCCGAGGCTGCGGGCGATCTGCTCCCGCACGTCGAGGTGCTGCACGTCGTGGGCGCGGAAGTCGTCGAAGCGGGTCGGCCGCCCACGCCGCTGAGCAGCGGAGATGCTCGAATCGGCGATCCTGTCGGCGTCTCGGAGCTTCTCGTCGGCCATCAGCTCGAACTCGTGCCGGGTGGCTTCCAGATACCAGTCGAGGTCGAAATCCTTCGAATCCCTCAATGCCCTGATGATCAGAATGTTCTTGACGGCCAGGCGGACTCCCGAGCTGGCGATCAGCACGCCATCCTCCACCTGATCGTCGACGGGCGCGTAGGTGGGGATCACCCGCGGGGTGTAGGCGAGGTCCTCCTCGCTCTCGCCGGCGAGGGCGCGCACCAGGACCCGGCCCAGCGCTGCAAGAGCGCGTCGGCCGACGCGTGCGAGCCGGCTGATCCGTCGCGGGAGGCGGACGTCATCCTGTCCGCGCTCGTCCACCCGCCACCCTCGATCTTCGTGCTGTGCAGTCCACGCTAGCCGCGCGCGGGCCGGGCGGATCCGCCACACTGGGGGCATGAGCGATGGCCGCCTGATGCTGCTGGACACGGCAGCCCTGTACTTCCGGGCCTTCTACGGAGTGCCGGACACCGTGCAGGCCCCCGACGGCACACCGATCAACGCAGCGCGCGGACTGCTCGACATGATCAGCCGGTTGGTGGGCGAGTTCGAGCCGACCGAATTGATCGCCTGTTGGGACGACGACTGGCGTCCGCAGTGGAGGGTCGACCTCATCCCCACCTACAAGACCCATCGGGTCGCCGAGGTCATCGAGGTCGGTCCGGATGTCGAGGTTGTCCCCGACCCGCTGCAGGTCCAGGTGCCGATCATCGAGGACGCCCTGCGCGCGCTCGGCATCCCCATCGTCGGCAAGGCCGGATACGAGGCGGACGACATCATCGGAACCCTCGGCTCGACCTCCTCCATCGCCGTCGACATCGTCACGGGCGACCGGGACCTGTTCCAGGTCGTCGACGACTCCCGCAGCGTGCGCGTGATCTATACCGCCCGCGGCATGAGCAACCTCGAGCTGGTCACCGACGACGTGGTGCGCGCGAAGTACGGCGTCGACGCCCGCCAGTACGCCGACTTCGCGACGATGCGCGGCGACAGCTCCGACGGCCTCCCAGGAGTCGCCGGAGTCGGTGACAAGACCGCGGCAGCCCTGCTCGCCCAGTTCGGCGATCTCTCGGGGATCGTCGCAGCGGCCGCCGATCCGGAGGTGAGCCTGTCGGCGAGCGTCCGGGCCAAGATCCGAGCGGCGGAGGACTATCTCAGCCGCGCCCCGGCGGTGGTCGCCGTGGCCCGCGACCTCGACCTGCCTGAGGTCGACGCACGGGTGGGTGCGCATCTCGACGATGCGGCGATCGAAGCGCTCGGAGTCCGCTGGGGGCTGACCAACTCGCTCGGCAGGGCCCGAGCCGCGCTGACCAAGGGAGCCGCATGACCGACCTCGACGAGGACGACCTGGGCGCCCAGCGATCCGCGCCCTATCTCGATGCGCTGGTGGCCTACGGGTTCCGCGGTCCCGCCCGCTTCCATGTGCCCGGCCACAAAGGCGGCCCCGGCGCAGATCCAGCGCTGCGGAAGGCGATCGGCGTCGACGCGCTCGCCGCCGACGTGCCGCAGGACATCCACGGCATCGACCTCGGGTCGGTGCCGACCCCGTACGAGCGTGCCGAACGCCTGGCGGCGGCGGCCTACGGGGCGGACCGCTCGTTCTTCCTGACCAACGGCGCCACCCAGGGCAACCACGCGCTCTGCCTGGCCCTGGCGCCCGAGGGCACGCATGTCATCGCTCAGCGCAACTCGCACGCGTCCGTCATCGACGGCCTCGTGCTGTCGGGTGGAAGCCCCACCTTCGTCCGCCCCGAGTACGACGCGGAGCTGGGCATCGCGCACTGCGTCACTCCGGAGGCTCTGGCAGCGGCGCTCCGCGCGGATCCCGAGGCGACGGCCGTCTTCGTGGTCTCGCCGACGTACTACGGCATGACCGCCGACATCGCCGGGCTCGCCGCGGTGGCGCATGCGGCCGATGTCGCTCTGGTCGTCGACCAGTCCTGGGGTCCGCACTTCGGCTTCCACCCCGATCTGCCGGCGACCGCGCTGTCGCAGGGAGCCGACGCGATGCTCACCAGCACGCACAAGATCGCCGGATCGCTCACCCAGAGCGCGATCCTGCACATCGCCGGCTCTGGTCGCATCAGCACCGCGGCGGTGGCCCGAGTGCTGCGTCTGCTGCGGAGCACCAGTCCGTCCTCGCTGCTCATCGCATCGCTCGACAGCGCGCGGCGCCAGCTCGCGATGCACGGCGAGCAGCTGCTCCACGAGACTCTCCAGGCTCTCGAGGTGGCGCGCGCGAAGCTCCGAACCATCGACGGCATCGAGCTGCTGGATGAGCGCCATGTGGGCAGCAAGGGCATCGCCGCCTACGACCCCATGCGGATCGTCCTGGACGTGCGGGCGACGGGGTGCACAGGGGTCGAGCTTGCGGCCGAACTGCGGCGCACGTACGACGTGCACGTCGAGCTCGCCCTGCAGACGACGATCGTGCTGATCGTCGGGCTGGGGGAGACTCAGTCCGCGCTGCTGCGCGTCGCAGGCGACATCGAGGAGACGGTCGCCCGACTGCGGCGCCCGGAGGCTGTGTCGGTGCTCGACGGCACCTTCACCGCCGACCTGCCGCCGATGCCCGTCACCCCGAGGACGGCGTTCCTCAGCGACGGCATCCGGGTTCCGGTCGACGAGGCGGTGGGACGGATCTCCTGCGAATCCATCGCCGCCTATCCGCCCGGCGTCCCGTCCCTGCTGCCGGGGGAGCTCATCTCGCAGGCGATGATCGAGCACCTGCGCAGTCTGGTGGCAAGTGGCGCGCGGCTGCACGGCGCGAGCGATCCCGCATTCGAGACCGTCACGGTGATGCGCCTGACCTGACCTCGACGGCGGGGATGATCCGCCCCGTGACGCACGGCTAGAGCGGCGGGATGCCGTCCGGGTCGGAGCGAGCGGGAGTGCGGCGCGAGCGCAGCTGGTTGCGGAGCTGGAATGCGGCAAGGGCCGCGAGGATCACGCCGAGTGCCATGCTCACCCAGCCGCCGAGGTTGCCGCTCGAAGCGGCGACGGCCGCGCCGGCGATCAGGCAGGCGAGCGCTGCGATGGTGAGGGTCCCGACGAGCACCCAGTTGGTGGCACGCTCACGGTCGAACTCGGTTTCCGCCATCGCGCCAGTATGGACGACGGACGCCCGGATGTCCGCTCAGTCCCGATCAGCGGACCGCCCGTAGCCGATCAGCGGACCGCCCGTGCCGATCAGCGGAGATGCATCCGATTCCGGCCCCGAAGTGGTCGATTCCGGGCTCGAGTCCGCTTATCGGTACGCGGATAGCGCGAGGCAGGGGCGCCGGACATCTGGGTCCGGAGCAAGCGCGGCTGGTGTCGGCTCCGAATCCGTTCCAGGATCGAGGAGGCAGGCGCTGTCGGCGCCCGCCAGAAGGAGGTCGACGATGTCGTCAGGATCGGGCAGCGCAGCGGATCACGCACGTTTCCAGCGCGAATACTCGGTGGCGGGAGGCGGGCCAGCGGTCGAGATGGACGCAGTCGACGCGGACGCGGTCATCGTCGATGACGCATCCGCAGCGCAGGCAGCGGAGATTCCGATGGACGACGCATCAGCGCGACGCACGGGCATCGACGTCCGTTGGATCGTGGCGCTCCTGGCCACAGGGATCGCCCTGATCGCAGCCTCGGCGTTGCTCTACAAGTTCGGTTGGCTGGCGCAGGGGAGCGGCAGCTACGCGGTGGACTCATACGGCGACGTCTACAGCGCAGAGACAGGGCGCACCCTCGACGACATCGTGTACGAGGACTTCCTCTTCACCGTCAACCCGCAGCTCTTCGGACTGGGAGGGCTCACTGTGCTCGGTACTCTCTTCCTGATCGCCGCTCGAGGCGTGCGCCGCCGGGGCGATCAGTCCTGACCAGTCACCCGTGGCGGGCGCTCATTCGCGACGGCGCCTCACACGCTCCCGGTGCTGGTCGAGCAGGGTCCTGCCGACCGCGAACAGCCACGCGGTGATGGCCGCCGCGATGAGGGCGGGCTTGCCGGTGCCGATCCCGATCACTACGAACACGGCCGCCGCGACGCTGAGGAGCAGGAGGTAGGCCGCCAGCCTCCGCCGTTCGGCGCGGAGCTGAGAACCGGGGATCACCTGCAGCAACGTAGCGGTCGGAGATGCAGCCCAACCGATGCAACTGTCAGCAGGAAGTCAGCGGCCGCGGACCGCCCGGTGCGATACTCGCGCCATGCCCCGCCGATCGCCCCGTCTGATCGCGGTCGCCCTTGTGGTGTTCGCAGCGCTGGTGGCGCTGAGCGTCGCGTGCGCGATCGCGATGTCGGAAGGTGGAGCCTCGGCCATCCGGGCCACCCTGGTCCTCATCAGCATCCCGCTGGGGGTCGTCGCCGTGTACGCCGCGACCCGTCCGACCCCGCAGGACGGATGATTCGCGCCTCCACGGAGCTTCCGCACCCCCGAATCGGGCGACACTCGACCCCAGAACGCGGCTATACGCGCATGTGAGCGGAGCTCATCGGCCACAATGAACAGCGATGGGGGCATCGCCCTTGCGGGCTGCGGCCCGTTCGCCGACAGACAGCCGACTTACAGAGGACGTGTAGCCGTGGCAACGATCGAAGAGTTTCTCCGGAGCCCGTCGCGGTTCGGGATCATCGCCCGACCCGACATCGACCCGCTGTCCGAGGCCCACGCCCTCGACGAGGCGTCGCTGATCGACATCCGATTCGACGCCATCCGCTCCATCGCCTGGTGCATCTTCGACACCCGTGGAGCGCTGGAGATCACCTCGGGCAACACGGCGCTCATCGTCGCGACTGGCGTCAACTACCTCCGCTGGGACGCCCGCACGCCGATCGGCAAGCGCACCGCGTGGACCATCATGGAGTGGAACGCCACCGTCGCCGGCAATCGGATCAAGATGTGGGGCGGCCTCGAGCCGTGGTGCGACTTCGAGATCGCAGCCGATCGAGCCGAGTTCTACGTCGGCAACGTGCCGAGCGCCGACGAGCCGGCCCCCGAGATGGCCTATGCCAACGAGGCGAGCATCGATGCCGGCTTCGCCAGCTTCTCGTCGCAGTTCCGCCCGCTGCAGGCCTCCCTGTTCAACATGGACGAGCTGATCCCCGACATCCTCTGACCTCACGGAGACCGCAGCGCGGTAGCTGCGGCCGACCGCGGTAGGTGCACCAACCGCGCTCGGCCCGGCCTACCGCGCTCGGCCCGACCAAGGGCACTTCTAGCCCAGGTTTCGGACTGCGATCCGGCACACTGGGAGCGATGCTGTATCTCGTGCTCGCCAGCCTGCTGTGGGGCACGACCGGCACCGCCGCCAGCTTCCTGCCTGCAACGGTGTCGCCGCTCGCCACCGGCGCGGCGACCATGGGCATCGGGGGAGCCCTTCTCCTGGCCGTCGGCTGGCGTCAGGCGCTGCCGATCCTCCGCTCGCGAGCGGCCCTGCCGTGGATCGTGGTGGGCGGCGTGGCAGTCGTCATCTACCCGCTTGCGTTCTACTCGGCCATGTCGTCGGCCGGGGTGGCGGTCGGCAATGTCGTCAGCCTGGGCTCGGCGCCGGTCTTCGCCGCGCTGCTCGAGTTCGCGTTCGAGCGCACCCGGCTGACCGTCCGCTGGAGCGTCGCGACAGCGCTCGCCGTCGTAGGCGTCGCGGTGCTCGGAATCACGGGCGACGTGGCGCGCAGCGAATCCGACGCCACCGGGTCGCCGCTGGTGGGAGTGGGCCTCGCTCTGATCGCCGGTATCAGCTACGCCGGATACACCTACGCCTCTCGGCGGCTGCTCCAGCAGGGTCACCCGTCTGGTGGCGTGGTCGGCACGGTGTTCGGCGTTGGGGCCGTGCCGCTGCTCGTCGTGCTCCTTGTGGTCGGAGCGCCGATCCTGCAGACCGGAACGTCGATCGGGATCACTCTCTACCTCGCGATCGGGCCCATGTTCGCCGCCTACCTCCTCTTCGGACGAGGCCTCAGGCACGTATCGAGCAGCAGCGCGACAACCATCACGCTGCTCGAGCCCGTCGTGGCCACCGTGCTCGCGGTGGTCGTCGTCGGAGAGCGGCTTGACGCCCCCGCGTGGATCGGGCTGGCCGCGATTCTGCTGGGAATCCTCATCATGATCGTCCGCCCGCGACCGCGAGCCGCGCGGGTGCCGCGGTTCTCCCGCGGCGGCTGAGGGCGACACGCACCGCCGCGCGTTCGACGGCTCGTCGGTACTATGTGCGAATGGCTGACGGGAGGGACGAGCGGTCGGAGGGCGGTGAAAGCCCCGCCAGCCACGACGATGACGAGCTCGCGTCGGCCCTCCAAGCCCAGCTCGATCGCTTCGCCCCCACAGGCTCGATCCCTGTCATCTCCGCGCCTGTCACCTCCGCGCCTGTCACCTCCGCGCCCGGCACCTCCGCGCCCGGGTCGGCAGCGACGACGCCCGATGCGCCCCAGCGTCCTGCCTGGCGCGCCGCCCGCCCGCCCGCCGACGTCGAGCCGGATGACGTGACCCTTCCGCGCGCGGACGTGCCGCTGCCCGTCCCCACCACGCTGACCCCTGCCTACGGCATCCCGGCGGTGCCTGGCCGCGGCCGGCGAGCGGCGGTGCCCGAGTCGCCGGGCGACTGGCCGGTGCCACCTGCGGACCGCTGGAGCCCGGACACTCCTTCGCGTGGGCTGCCGATGAGACCGCCGCGCCCGACGGGCGGGGAGCAGCGGCTGCCGTCCGCGCCTTCGACCCCACCGCCATCTTCGTCTTTCGGCGAGACCGGGGCAGCTGGTGCCGTCGAGGACACGAACATCGGTCCGCTGCACGGTGCCCCCTCCTTCTCCTCGATGCCGTTCGGCACGAGCCGGGGAGCGCATTCGCCGAGCACGCCGCCGCAGACTCCGCTCGGAACTCCTCATCGGTGATCCGTCCCGGTCCGCCGCTTCTCGCATCGACGCGCACGCCGACCCTGCGGATATCGACGACGACGAGCTGCAGGACAGTCGGCCCGGCTTCGCGCGGTTCAATCCGCCTTCCCTCCATTTGCCCCAGACCGCACCGATCGAGCTGCCCTCCCAGCAAGCCTCGAATCGGCACGCTGCCCCCTCGCCCGAGCGGTCCGCCGCCGAGGCGAACTGGACCGCATTCCTGCAGGAGTCGCGCCCACCGCGCACACCGAGCGGCCCAGTCTCGGCTACCCCGCCCACCGGCACCAGTCGCGCCGTCCTCCTCACACCGTCAGCGCCGCCGGGTGCAGCGCCGACGGGTGCAGCGCCGACGGGTGCAGCGCCGACGGGTGCAGCGGCGCATGCGCCAACCGATCCGACGACTGGCCCGAATGCGACGCCGGCGACCGGATCGACCGCCACGCCTGCCACCGGCCCAAGCGGCATCGTGGCGGATTCGAAGGCGATCGAGCGCCTGGAGCGGCTGATGCCCCTCCTTGCGAGCAAGCAGCTGGACGATTCCGAGTACCTCGCCTGGGAGAGTCGACTGCGCGAGGCGGCGCACGTCGATGACGACCCTTCGGCCGCGGATGCGCCCCGGACGCCGGATGCGCCCCGGACACCGGCAACCCCGCCCGGGACTGCCCCGCCCGGGATCACCCCGGCTGGGGTCGCATCCTCATCCGTCGCGCCGACCGACCCGCCTGCACCGACGCCTGTCCAGCGTCGTCGGCAGAACCCGATCCAGCCGTCGGAACCGCCATTCTCCGCCCCCCAGCCGATCTCGCCGACGCCACCCCCTCTCGATCTGCCGCGGCAGGACCTGACCTTCCCGCCGACCAGCCCGACGTACGTCCGGGTCGGGCCGCCTTCCGAGTTCGGCGAGCCGATGCTCGCCTACCCGCGGCTCAGCTCCACGGGACCGGTCCCTCGCCTCGACGAGGAGCTCGACGACGAGTACGTCTACGAGCCGTTCGAGACGAGCAACACCGGCTCGATCCCCATCAACACGGGCTCCGTGCCCATCGTCACGGTCGTCGACCCCGACCTTGGCGGATGACGCCGACGACGTCTGGCAGCCGGAGGAGGCGGTGCTGCGATCCGGGCGACCACGCCCCGGTCGCGCCACCTGCGCGAGGCCAGGACACCGGGCCCATCACGCCGATCTTCACCCCCCGTCTCGATGAGGAGGCGCCGCTGCTGCTCCCGAACGAGGTGGCCAAGGGTCGACCTGCGTTCAGCATCGAGCAGCCCGTCGTCGAGCCGACCCCGTTGGAAGAGCGCGTCGGTCGCGCCACCCGGATGTTCTGGCTCTGGTTCGCCCCCAACGCCTCCATCGTCACCTTGGCCCTTGGAGCGTCGGTCGTCGGCCTCGGAGTGAGTCTCCGGCAGGCGCTCGTCGCCGCCCTCGTCGGCACTCTCATCGCCTGCCTGCCGCTCGGGATCACGGTGCTCGGCGCCAAGCGCACCGGGCAGCCGATGGTCGTCGCCTCCCGCGCCGCCTTCGGCGTGGTCGGCAACGTCGTGCCGGCCGCTCTGCAGGTCGGGATCCGCCTGGCCTGGGCAGCAGTGCTGCTCTGGCTGGTCGGCAGCAGCGTCAGCTCGATCGTGCTCCACGCGGGTTGGGACATCTTCGTCGGCCCGCCGATCGCAGCGATCTCGGCGGTGGTCGTCGTGGCAGCGCTCGGCACGGCCGTCGCGGCCTTCGGATACTGGCTGCTGGCGCGCGTGCAGCTGGCGGTCACCGGCATCGCCGCGATCGCCGTGGCCGCTGGTCATCGGCTTCACGGCCCCGCTCGTCGACCTCAGCGTCGCGCTGTCTCGGCCCGACGGATCCTGGCCGCTCCTGGTCGGCGGCGCGATGGCCGTGCTCGGCGTGCTGGCTACCGCCTGGCTCGCGAGCGGCGGCGAGACGGCCCGATACCAGCGCACCCAGACCTCGGGCTCGGCCACCGTGGCGTGGGCGGCCTTCGGCGGCGCGCTGCCCGCCGTGATCCTCGTCGCGTGGGGCGCCCTGCTGGCCGCGTCATCCGACGCGATGAGCGCGGCGCTCGCCGTCGATCCGATCGCCGCCCTCGCGGATCAGATGCCGCTCTGGTTCCCGATCCCGCTGCTCTTCGCCGTCCTGGCCAGCCTCATCGCAGGCGCGACGACTACCGTCTACTCGGGCGGGCTCACCCTGCCCGGGGCGGGGGTTCCGCTCGGACGGGTGCCCTCGACGCTCATCTTCGGAGGCGTCGCGGCAGCCCTCGGCGCCGTCGCGATGCTGACGACCAGCGCCCGCCATGCCGCTCGCCTTCGCGCTGCTGCCGACCATCGCGGTCCCGGTGCTGGCCTGGGCGGGAATCGTCTGCACCGACCTGCTCACCCGCAACCGTGGAGATCGACGGCCTGGCTCTGCTCCGCCGCGGCGGACATACCCCGATTACCGCGTCTTCAACCTCGTCGCGCTGCTGGTGATCACGGTCGTCGGGATCGGCTTCCTCGGCTCCGACGGCTTCGGCTTCGAGGGCTACCTCTGGCGCATCGCTCGGCGTGGATCCCGCCGGGGATCTCGCCCTCAGTGACCTGGGCCTGCTCGGCGCCCTGGTGCTCGGCCTGATCATCCCGCTGTTCGGCGCTCTGCGCGGCGAACAGGGGACTCGGCGGGGACCGGGCGAGGAACCGGGCTGGAGACCGGGCTGCGGACTGCGGAGGGTACTGGGCTGCTGAACGGCCGGGGCACCGAGCGGGTTGCACCCGCGCGGTCCCGCAGTCGCACCGGGCAGCCGGCTCGATCGCGCGCCCGTCGCTGAAGGACCGGCTCGATAGTCTGAGCGGGTGACCGTCACCGCGAGCCCCCACCTGCAGAAGCGACTCCTCGACCTCCAGGAGCTCGACACCCGGGCCCAGCGGCTGCGCCACCAGGAGAAGACCCTGCCTCAACTCGCCGAGCTGGCCGCGGTCGGCAAGGAGGCCGAGGCCACTCGTCGGCGGCTCACCATCGAGCGCGGCGTGCTCGAAGACATCCGCACCGAGCTGGCCCGCATCGAGTCCGACGTCTCCGTGGTCGAGGCGCGAATGGCGCGCGACTCCGCTCGACTCGCCCAGGTGACCAGCGCGAAGGACGCCCAGGGCCTCGAGCACGAGCTCGCATCGCTCGGCCGGCGGCGATCCGATCTCGAGGACATCGAGCTGGCCGTCATGGAGCGGGTGGAATCGCAGGAGGGCACAGTCGCCGAGCTGAACTCGGCCGCAGCGGCCCATGCCGCCCGCACCGCCGCGCTCGAGGAGGAGCGCGACAGCGCGCTCGGCCTGCTCCGCCACGAGCTCGCCGACATGGCCGGACGGCGGGAGCGGATCGCCGCCGAGCTGCCCGAGGATCTCCTCGGCCTGTACGAGCGCCAGCGCACCCGCTATGGCATCGGAGCGGCGCTGCTCACCCGCGGGGTGTCTGGCGGGAGCCAGCTCGCGCTCAACGCGTCCGAGCTCGCCGAGATCCGCCGCGCCGCGCCCGACGAGGTCGTCCTCGACCCCGAGAGCGGCTGCATCCTGATCCGCACGGAGGAGTCCGGACTCTGATCCCGACCGCCGCGACGGCGTCTCGCCGCATCCAGCGAGATCAGGCGATTACCGCTCGCGGATCAGGCGATTCCGCCGCGTCCTCGACGGATCAGGATCCTCTCGCATGATTTCGCGTGGATCCGCGTTCGATCGGTCCTTTGGAATACATCCCGCGAACCGCACTGCTCCTCGCTGTCTCGCGACCGCGCTATGCGGATAGGGTGAACGCTCGAATGGGTCGGCAAGACGGTCGCGTCATCCTCCGCACTGCGTCGCAAGATGCAAGGCGCTGTGATGCCGAGGAACGTCCGGGCTCCGCAGAGCAGGGCGGTGGGTAACACCCACCCGGGGCAACCCGAGAGCAAGTGCAACAGAGAGCAGACCGCCACGTGCGCATAGCACGGGGTAAGGGTGAAACGGTGGTGTAAGAGACCACCAGGGGCCTGGGTGATCAGGCTCGCTAGGTAAACCTCGCCCGGAGCAAGGTCAAGCAGGGAACGCTGAGGCGGCTCGCCGAGTTCCCGGGTAGACCGCTAGAGGGCTGCGGCAACGCATCCCCGAGATAGATGACCGTCACCTGCGCAAGCAGGGACAGAACCCGGCGTAGCAGCCGGCCCATTCCCTTCCTACGTTCCGGCCAAATACCTACGTAATTGCGTGGGAATTGAGCCGGAACGTAGGAATCCAGGCTGCAGGTCGCAGGGGGACGTCAGACATTGTCTGTCCGCAGGTCGCCCCGCGCGTCGGGGAGCCCGAATCGATCGGGTGCACGCCACCGCGGCGATCGTGCAAGCGCTCGAGTGTGGAGCGCAGGTGATCGTCCTCCCGGAGCTCGCCACCTCGGGCTACATGTTCGACAACGTCGACGAGCTGCGCGCCGCGGTAGCCGCCTCAGATCCGCTCTTCGCCACCTGGGCGGAACTCGTCCGCTCTTCCGATGCGGTCGTCATCGCTGGCTTCGCCGAGCTGGCAGACGGCACCGACCTCAGCCTGTCCCGCGAGAATCAGCACAACAAAGCCGGCGCACGCGCTGGACGACCGGCGGACAGATCTGTACTGAGTTCCACGGATCCGGAAAACAGTGCTGGTTCCGGACGAATCCGAGGGTGGATCCGCATATCCGCGTCGGAATCTCCGGATCCGTGCAGGATCTCCGGATCCGTGCAGGCGGGCCGGGGCGAGACTCAGGAGTCGGCGGGGCTCGCCTTGTCGATGAGGTCCTGTGCCTCGTCCGTCACCCGGGTGCCTGCGCCGTGCGCGGCGAGGGCGGCGGCGCCGAGCAGACCCGCGTTGTTGCGCAGCTCCGCCGGCACGATCTTCGTCTTGAGATCGAGCAGGGGCAGGAAGTCCTTGTGGTGCTTCGAGACGCCACCGCCGACGATGAACAGATCCGGAGTGAAGAGCGCTTCGAGTTTGGCGTAGTACTTCTGCAGCCGGGCCGCCCACTGCTTCCAGCTCAGGCCCTCGTTCTCCTTGACGATGAAGGAGGCCTGCTTCTCGTAGTCCTCGTAGCCGTCGAGCGCGAGGTGGCCGAGCTCCGCGTTGGGCACGAGCACGCCGTTGTAGATGATCGCCGAGCCGATGCCGGTGCCCAGGGTCGTCATCAGGATGAGCCCCTTCCGGTTCTTGGCCGCACCGAACTGCGACTCCGCGTATCCGGCGGCGTCCGCATCGTTGACGAAGGTGATGTCTCGGCCGAGGGCGCTCTCGAACAGCTTCTCGGCGGCCAGCCCGATCCATGACTTGTCGACATTGGCGGCGGACATCGTGTGCCCGTGCTGGACGACGGCCGGAAAGCAGACGCCGACCGGGGTGTCGGCCGCGACCCCTCCGAGCCTGCCGATCATCGAGACGACCGTCTCGACGATCGCGTCCGGCCTGCCGCCCTTCGGGGTGTTCACCTTGATGCGCTCGGTGGTCAGGGTCCCGGTGTCGAGATCGACCGCCGCACCCTTGATGCCGGTCCCGCCGATGTCGATGCCGATCGCTGCAGTGCTCACGGGCTAAACCTACCGGCTCGGCCCGTTTCCCCTGGTCGGCGGACGATCGGGCCACGCACGACTGCGGGACGACGTCCAGCCAGGCTCTGCTCGGCCTCCCGCTAGGGCAGGGTGAGGATCTCGGCGCCGGTCTCGGTGACGACGATGGTGTGCTCGAACTGGGCGGTGAGACCACGATCCCGAGTGACGACGGTCCAGCCGTCGGGCCAGATATCCCAGCGAGTCTCGCCGAGGGTCAGCATCGGCTCGATCGTGAACACCATGCCGGGCTCCATGATCAGCGCGTGCGCCGGCGCCGCGTCGTAGTGCGGGATGACCAGCCCCGAGTGGAACGTGGTGTGCACGCCGTGCCCCGTGTAGTCGCGGACGACGCCGTAGCCGAACCGTCGCGCATAGCTCTCGATGGCGCGACCGATGACGTTGATCTGGCGGCCCGGAGCCACGGCCCTGATGCCCCGAGCAAGCGCCTCGCGCGTGCGGTCGATGAGCTGTCGAGCCTCGTCGCTGATCCCGCCCACGCCGAACGTCGTGCTGAGATCGCCGTGCACCCCTCCGGTGAAGGCCGTGATGTCGATGTTGACGATGTCGCCGTCTTCGAGCGCGGTGTCGTCGGGGATTCCATGGCAGACGACCTCGTTGATCGAGGTGCAGACCGACTTCGGGAACCCCCTGTAGCCGAGCGTCGACGGGTACGCACCGTGTTCGATCAGGAACCGATGGCCGACCGTGTCGAGCTCGTCCGTGGTGACACCCGGGCGGATGGCGGCACCCACCGCCTCTACCGCCTGCGCGGCGATCCGACCGGCTATGCGGATGCGATCGACGGTGTCGGGATCCATCACGTGCGGAGCCGTGGTACGGGGCAGGAGCCAGCCGTCCGACGTACTCCGGACGAGCGATGTCGGCGGGCACCTCTTGCTCGGGGCTGATGGTTCCCGGCGTCAGGCGCCCATCGGAGGAGCGCGGCATAGGATCAGCCTAAAGGCGCCGGCACCGGGGCCGGAGAGGGCGTCATGGCTGACACCGAGTACTGGTACAACACCCGCACCGGCGAGGTGGAGACGGGCAAGCAGTCCAACTCGCTCGACCTGGCCGGCCCGTTCGCCACCCCGGAGGAGGCCGCCAAGGCGCCGGAGAAGATCAAGGCGAACAGCGAGAAGTGGGCGGCCGAAGAGGCTTCCGACTCCTGGGGGAGCTGATCACCTCGACGGGGCCCGCGGCCCTCGGCGGAGAACGTCGTCTCGGCTGAGCGGAGTTGCGCTCAGTCGTACTCGTGCTCCGCGGCGGGATAGGCGCCGGATGCGACGTCGTCGCGGAAAGCGGTGACCGCATCGGTCAGCACTCCGCGGAGGTCGGCGTACCGCTTGACGAATCTCGGATAGCGTCCGCCGCTGAAGCCCGCGAAGTCGGTCCAGACCATGAGCTGTCCGCTCGTGTGCGGGCCGGCGCCCACGCTGATGGTCGGGATGGTGAGCGCCTCGGTCACCCGTTTGGCAGCGCTGCTCGGGATCATCTCGAGCACCACCGAGAACGCGCCCGCCTCCTCGACGGCGAGAGCATCGGCCAGGAGGGCCTCCTCCTGGTCGCCACGGCCCTGGATGACGTGCCCGCCGATCTGGTGCTCGCTCTGCGGAGTGAATCCGATGTGCGCCATCACAGGGATTCCGGCCCCGACGATCCGTCGGATCTGCTCGGCGCTGCGCACCCCGCCCTCGAGCTTCACGGCGTGCGCACCCGTCTCCTTCATGAAGCGGAACGCGGTGGTCAGCGCCTGCTCAGGGCTCAGCTCGTAGGAGCCGAAGGGCATGTCGGCGATCACGAAGGCGCGCTTGGTGGCCGACGCGACGGCACGGGTGAGGGGGATGAGCTCATCGACGGTGACCGGAACGGTGGAGTCGTAGCCGTAGACGACGTTGCCGGCGGAGTCTCCGACCAGCAGGAAGTCGACCCCGGCCTCGTCGAAGATGCGGGCGCTCAGCTGGTCGTAGCTGGTGAGGCCGACGATGGGGACCCCTGTGTCGCGGGCTCGCTGGAAATGGCGCTTGCGCACCCGCTTCAGCGGTTCGTCGGAGGGCACGGCGGATCCTCCGTATGGAGCGGTCTCGGCCGTCTCGCCGGTGGACGGCGACTGCTCTGTCATGGCCGCAAGTCTATGGGCGGGTGGATGGGCCCGGCTCTGCGCCCCTGGTGAGGGCCTCGATACGGCCGTGAACGGCCTACTCGACCAGCGGATTCGATGGTCGAGTAGGTCGCGCAGCGACCGTATCGAGGCCGTTCCGGAGCTCAGTCCTGCGGGCCGCGGGCGGACGGTCGAGCGGGTCGTGCGGCAGGGCCTCGATTCCCCGCCGCAAGCGTGCGCCGTGGGCCCAGGCCGTGGACGGCCTGCTCGACCAGCGAGGAATTGGTCGAGGTAGGCGCGCAGCCCGTGCATCGAAACTGGCTGATTCGCTGGTCGAGTAGGTCGCGCAGCGACCGTATCGAGGCCGTCGTCCGTCAGTCGCGCGGGCGGTAGGTGATCGGCAGACGGCGGTCGCGGCCGAAGGCCATCTGCGAGATCTTGGTGCCGATCGCGCTCTGCCGGCGCTTCCACTCCGCGCGGTCGACGAGGCGCAGGATGTCGTCGACCAGTTCGGGCGGGTAGCCGAGGTCGGCGATGTCCTGCGGGCCGAACCGGCGCCCGATGAAGGCGTCGAGGATCGCGTCGAGGTCCTCGTAGGGCGGAAGCGAGTCCTGATCCTCCTGGCCCGGCCGCAGCTCGGCAGAGGGCGGCTTGCTGATCGAGTTCTCGGGAATCGGCGGCACCTCGCCCCGCGCCGAAGCAGCCTCGTTGCGCCACCGCGCGAGCTCCCAGACGAGCATCTTGGGAACATCCTTGAGCGGTCCGAAGCCGCCGACGGAGTCGCCGTAGATCGTCGAGTAGCCCACTGCGAGCTCGCTCTTGTTGCCCGTCGTCAGCACCAGATGGCCCTCGGCGTTGGACAGGCCCATCAGGATCACTCCGCGCACGCGGGCCTGGAGGTTCTCGGCCGCAAGGCCGTCGAGGTGCAGCTGCGCCTCGAACGGCGTCACGAGGTCGATGATCGCCTCGGTCCGATAGTGCAGTCCGATCCGCTCCGCCAGGTCGTCGGCGTCTCCGCGGGAGTGGTCGCTCGAGTATCGGGACGGCATGGATACGCCATAGACCCGGTCGGCGCCTATGGCATCGGCCGCGATCGACGCCACGACGGACGAGTCGATGCCTCCGGAGAGGCCCAGGATGACGGATGGGAACCGGTTCTTCTCGACGTAGTCGCGCAGGCCGAGAACCAGGGCGTTCCAGATCTGCTCGCGGTCGTCGGGCAGCTCGGCGATGTCCGAGGCCAGCGGGGGCTTGGCGCCGCCGCTTCTCGGAAGCTCGATCCGGTTGATGCCCTCGGTGATCGAGGGGGGAGTGGCCGCCTCGGCCTGCACGTCGACGATCAGCAGATGCTCCTGGAACTGCGGGGCGCGGGCGAGGATCCTGCCGTGCTGGTCGACCACGACGCTGTCCCCGTCGAAGACGAGGTCGTCCTGGCCGCCGACGAGGTTGACATAGGCCACCACGGTGTCGGTCTCGAGCGAGCGCTTCTGCACGAGCGGCAGGCGGATGTCGTCCTTGTCCCGCTCGTAGGGAGACGCGTTGATCACGAACAGCACGCCCGCGTCGGCGCTCGAGACCCGGCTGACCGGGCCGCCGTCGCGCCAGATGTCCTCGCAGACCGCGAGCGCGACATCGACGTCGCCGAGGCGCAGCACGATGAGCTCGTCGCCCGGGATGAAGTTGCGGTACTCGTCGAAGACCGAGTAGTTGGGCAGATGGAACTTGGCCTGACGCCCGACGAGCTCGCCGCCGTAGAGCACGCCGGCGCAGTTCTGGGCGATCGCGGTGGGTGCGTTGCTCGTGCCCTCGAGCCGAGGGTCGAACGGGCCGTCCGGATACCCGACGATCACGGGAACGTCGCCGAGACCCTCATCCTCCAGTCGGATGGCCAGCGCGAGGACGGCCTCATGCGCCGATCGCAGGAACGAGGGCCGCGTGGCGAGGTCCTCGATCGGATATCCCGAGATCGCCATCTCGCCGAATCCGACGAGGTCGGCCCCGGCCGCGACGGCGCGCCGGGTGAACTCGACGATCTGATCGGAGTTGGCCTTGAGGGCGCCGACCACAGGGTTCGTCTGGGCGAGCGCCAAGCGAACGGCTGGCACAGCCACTAGCCTAATAGGGCACCAAACGGGGGTTTCGCCCTCGTGCTGGGAGGCGCGACGACGCCTCGACAGCAGACACCGCGAAGGCCGCGAGGCCCGAGGAACAGGCGGGCCGACTGGCCTGCGAGGAAGGCCGGCCAGTGGTCGACAAGCAGCGCGACTTCGTACTCCGCACCATCGAGGAGCGCGGCATCAAGTTCGTGCGACTCTGGTTCACCGATGTCGTCGGCACCCTCAAGTCCGTCGCGATCGCACCGGCCGAAGTCGAGGGCGCGTTCGCCGAGGGCCTCGGATTCGACGGATCGGCCATCGAGGGCCTGACCCGCGCGTTCGAAGCCGATGTGCTGGCGCATCCCGACCCCACGACGTTCCAGATCCTGCCGTGGCGGGGCGAGATCGACCCGACGGCGCGGATGTTCTGCGACATCACCACCCCCGATGGCCAGCCGCACGCCGCCGACCCGCGCAACGTGCTCAAGCGCACTCTCGCGAAGGCCGCCGAGCGCGGCTTCACGTTCTACACGCACCCCGAGATCGAGTTCTACCTGCTGAAGTCGAGCCAGTTCGGTGCCGACGGCCCCGAGCCGGTCGACTCCGCCGGCTACTTCGACAACGTCCCCGGCGGCACCGCCCACGACTTCCGTCGCCGCTCCGTGCGGATGCTCGAAGACCTCGGCATCTCGGTGGAGTTCAGCCACCACGAAGCCGGACCGGGCCAGAACGAGATCGACCTCCGCTACGCCGATGCGCTGACCACCGCGGACAACATCATGACCTTCCGCACGGTCATCAAGGAGGTGGCGATCGAGCAGGGCGTCTATGCGACGTTCATGCCGAAGCCGCTGCAGAACGAGCCGGGATCGGGCATGCACATGCACCTGTCGCTGTTCGAGGGCGACACCAACGCGTTCTACGACGCCAGTGCCCAGTACCAGCTGTCCACGATCGGCCGGCAGTTCATCGCCGGCCTGCTGCATCACGCTCCCGAGATCACCGCGGTGACGAATCAGTTCGTCAACTCCTACAAGCGGCTCTGGGGCGGATCGGGCCAGTCCAAGCTCGGCGAGGCACCGAGCTTCGTCACCTGGGGCCACAACAATCGCTCCGCGCTGGTGCGCGTGCCGCTGTACAAGCCGAACAAGGGCCAGTCGTCGCGCGTCGAGTACCGCGCCATCGACTCCGCCGCGAACCCCTACCTCGCCCTGTCACTCATGCTCGCCGCCGGCCTCAAGGGCATCGAGGAGGGCTACGAGCTGCCCGCCGAGGCCGAGGACAACGTCTGGGAGCTGAGCGACGCTGAGCGCCGCGCGCTCGGCTACAAGCCGCTGCCCGCGAGCCTCGACCACGCCATCCAGCACATGGAGGAGTCGGAGCTCGTCGCCGAGACCCTCGGCGAGCAGGTCTTCAACTACGTGCTGCTCAACAAGCGCCGCGAGTGGCGCGAGTACCGCGCGCAGGTCACTCCCTACGAGCTGCGCTCCAACCTCGAGGTGCTCTGACGGATCGCGCGATGCGATCGGGTCAGGGGCATCTCGAGCCGATCCCGGCCGAACGGCGGCGCGACGGTGCGACGGTGCGACTGATGATGCGACGTGATGATGTGCGGAACGCGACGACGACCCGGTGCGGGTAGGTCATGCGTCGCGAGCTGATGTCCCTCACCGAGATGGCGAAGCTCGGCTTCGCCGACCTCGGCACCGTCGCCGACCGTCTCGTCGAGCTCGAGGAATCGGGACGGCACCCCATCGGAAGAGCTGCTGCCGTCCTCGGTGACGCGGCGGACCCGGATCAGGCCCTCGACTGGCTGTCTCGCTCGGACGGCGCCATCCCGACGCGCTGCGCGATCGCCGCTCGCCTCTGCGGGACTGACTCGCTCGCTCGTCCGAGCCCTGGGAGCGTCGTCTGGCGCTCGGCGAGTTCGTGCTCCGGCATCCGGGCAGATCGCATCGCTCGGCGAGCCCATCGTCACCCCGCCGACTCCCGAGGAGCTGACTGCCGACCTGCTGCTCGCCTCGGTCGGCGCACGGCAGACGGGTGTCGCCGACCCTCGGCGGTGACAAGGGCGGGTCGCGCTCCGGGTCGCCTACCGTCGCCAGCTGCTGCGCCTGGCGGCATGGGATCTGGGTCAGTCGCGCCCGGTCGACGCCATCGCACGTCGTCACCGCCGCGCTCGCCGATCTCGCCTCTGCAGCGCTGGATGCCTCGCTGGCGGTGGCCCGTCTCGACGCGACCCGCCGAGGCTCGGGCCCCGGCGTCTTCAGTGCCGAGGTGCTCGCTCAGACACGGCTCGCGATCATCGGCATGGGCAAGGCGGGCGCCCGCGAGCTCAACTACGTGAGCGACGTCGATGTCATCTTCGTCGCCGAGGGCGCACCCGACAGCGATATCGCCCTGGATCGGATGATCCCCGCCGCGACCCGGCTGGCCATGCTGACCATGCAGGGCGTGCACGAGATCGCCGTCGAGCCGCCGCTCTGGGAGGTCGACGCCAACCTTCGCCCGGAAGGCAAGGACGGCGCGCTGGTCCGCACTCTCGAGTCGCACATCGCCTACTACGACCGATGGGCCAAGGATTGGGAGTTCCAGGCGCTGCTCAAGGCACGGCCGCTCGCCGGCGATCGAGAGCTCGGGGAGCGCTACGTCGAGGCGCTGGCACCCAAGGTGTGGAGCAGCGCCAGTCGACCGAACTTCGTCGAGCAGGTGCAGCGCATGCGCGAGCGGGTCACCGACTTCATCCCGGCCGACGAGCGGGAGGTCCAGCTCAAGCTCGGTCCCGGCGGGCTGCGGGACATCGAGTTCACCGTCCAGCTGCTCCAGCTCGTGCACGGCCAGACCGACCCGTCGGTGCGCGAGCGCGGCACCCTGCGCGCTCTGGACGCCCTCGCGGCCGCCGGATACATCGGACGGACGGAGTCCGCGGAGTTCGCCGAGGACTACCGCGTGCTCCGGCTGCTGGAGCACCGGCTGCAGCTGGAGCAGCTGAGCCGAACGCACCTCATGCCGAGGGACGAGGAGCGGCTGCGTGTGCTGGCCCGCGCCACCCGGCTCGGATCCTCGGCGAAGGAGCTCACCGCGCGCTGGCAGCGCACCAAGCTCCAGGTCCGGAGCCTGCACGAGAGGCTGTTCTACCGGCCGCTGCTCTCGGCGGTCGCTCGGCTGCCCGAGCAGTCTCTGCAGCTGACCAGCGCGCAGGCGCAGGCGCGGCTCAAGGCGATCGGCTTCGTCGATCCGCACGGCGCTCTCGCCCACATCGCAGCGCTCACCCAGGGCGTCTCCCGGCGCGCGACGATGCAGCGGACCCTGCTCCCCGTGCTGCTCGAGTGGTTCGCCGCGGGGTCGAATCCCGGACGCGGGCCTGCTCGCCTTCCGCCGGATCAGCGAGTCCCTGGGCGAGACCGCCTGGTACCTCCGGATGCTGAGAGACTCCCAGGCGGCCGCGTTCCGGCTGACCCAGGTGCTCGCGGGGTCGCGCTTCGTGGTCGAGCTGATGGAGCTCTACCCCGAGGCGACCCGCTGGCTCGAGGACGACGAGCAGCTCCGACCGCGCAGCTGGGACGCGCTCCGCGAGGAGACGCTCGCCACCGTGGCGCGGCATGCCGACCGCGACTCCGCAGCCGCCGCGCTGCGCACCGCCCGCCGCCGGGAGTACCTGCGGCTCGCGCTGGCCGGCATCCTCGGCATCATCGCGGATCGAGGAGCTCGGACAGGCGCTGTCCAGTGTCACGAGCGCCATCCTCACCGGGGTGCTGCGCAGCATCCGACGGGACGAGGGGCCGTGGCCGGAGTTCGCGATCATCGCCATGGGCCGATATGGGGGAGCGGAGCTCGGCTTCGGCTCCGACGCGGACATCATCTACGTGTACAGACCCATCGCCGGCATGGCGCCCGAGCTCGCGCAATCGCCGCGCCGAGTTCATCGTGAGCGAGTTCACCCGGCTCACCGAGGATCACCGCCTGCCGCTCGACCTCGACATCGGACTGCGGCCCGAGGGCAAGAACGGCGCGGTGGTGCGCTCCCTGCGGTCCTACGAGGCGTACTACCAGCGCTGGTCGCTCACCTGGGAGGCACAGGCGCTGCTGCGGGCGCGCGGTGTCGTAGGCGATCACGGACTCGTGCAGGACTTCACCGCGCTCGCCGACCGGGTCCGCTATCCCCGGAAGATCAGCGAGAACGACGTGCGCGAGGTCAAGCGGATCAAAGCGCGCGTGGAGAACGAGCGCCTGCCGCACGGGGCCGATCCAGCGCGACATCTCAAGCTCGGCCGCGGAACGCTGAGCGACGTCGAGTGGCTCGTCCAGCTGCTCCAGCTGCAGCACGGAGCACGGGTGAAGGGTCTGCGGACGCCGTCGACCCTCGCTGCACTGGCCGCCGCAGAGTCGGCGAGGCTGCTCAAGAAGAGCGACGCAGCCGCGCTGCGTGACGCGTGGATCCTCGCGTCGCGGCTGCGGTCGGCGATCACGCTCTCGAACAACAGGACGTCGGACATCCTGCCCTCGGAGGTCACCCAGCTGGATGGCATCGCGCGGCTGCTCGAATACCCGCCCGGCTCGGCGGCGCTGCTCGAGGAGCACTACCTGCGGGTGACCCGGCGAGCGCGAACCGTCTTCGAGCGGCTGTTCTACGGCGAGGTCGAGCGTCTCCGCGAGCCGACCTTCTGATTCCGATCGCTCCCGTGGCGAGCGTTGCTCGACCAGAATCGGAGCATGGACAACGATGAGTGGCTCGATTCGCCCATGGGCCGGGCGACCACCGCGAAGGAGGAGGGGCATCCCTTCCTCGAGCTCGACCTCGAACTGTCGCACTCCCGGCGCGAGGTGACCTTCTTCGGGACCGAGATCGACGGCGGATCCACTCGAGCGAGCACCGGGATCCTCCTGGGCGCGGTCGAATCGCTCGGCTGGAAGCTCGAGCATGCCGGCTACTACTTCCTCCCGCTGGCCGAGACCTCCCGCGAGCGGATCCTCGGCACCAGCCAGCGGGCGGCCGTGAGCGGCCAGACCCGCGGCGTCTACCTGTTCCGCAACGTCGACGGCTAGACCGGCCCCGAGGTCGACCTCCGGGTCGGCGAGCCATCCAGGGACGCCTGCACCGCGTGCGTGCTCAGCTAGGGGCGGGAGTTCCAGACGTCGGCGTCGAGGCGGCCCGAGTACAGCGGCAGGGGCACGTTCACGTCGCCGGGAACGAACTGCTGCCATGGCCGACTCACACCCGCGGTGCCGAAGGTGCGCGCGTGCTGCACGTCGTCGAGGTCGATGACTGCGCTCAGCACCTGCGCGGATGAGTCGACGGCCCGGGAGCGGATGTTGCCCTGCGGATCGATCAGCAGGCTCTGTCCGCGACCGTCCGGCGCCGCGGCGTTGACGCTCGCGAAGAAGACCTGGTTGACGATGGCATTCGCCTGGGCGATCACCAGCTCCTGCGCGCGGTCTGCGGTCGGAGTCTTGACGACGTTGAGGATGAGCTCCGCGCCCATCCAGGCCAGATGACGAGTGCTTTCGGGGAACCAGGAGTCGTAGCAGATCGACAGTCCGACCCGGCCGTAGCCAGCCATGTCGAAGACGACGAACTCCGTGCCGGGGGTCACCGTCTCATACGGTCGCCAGGGGAACATCTTGCGATAGCCGGCCACTCGCACGCCGCCGGGCGAGTAGACGGCGGACGTGTTGTAGATCTCGCCGTCCGCCCCGCGCTCGAAGAAGCTCCCCGGCGCCAGCCAGATGCCGAGATCGCCGGCGAGCTGCGACAGCGCTGCGTCCCGCGGACCGTCGAGGGGCTCGGCCAGCTCGAATTCGTCGCCACTGCCGTCGGCGAACTCCTCGCCGGGCGTCAGATGCAGCTCGGGATAGACGAAGAGCCGCGTGCTGGGATGGATGCGGGTCAGTCGTTCGACATCGGCGGCGAAGCGGGCCAGGTCGCCTCCGGCAACGGATGCGTCTTGGACGAGGGCGATCGGCAGTGGACGGCTCATGGCTCGAGGCTATCCGCCGCATCATCCGTACGCGCTGCCCCTCAACGCCGAACGCGGTAGCTGCGGCCGAGCGCGGTAGGCGGACCTACCGCGCTCGGCGCTGACTACCGCGCTCGAGGGTGACGCTGAGGATCAGACCCCGTAGTACAGCTCGTACTCGAAGGGGTGCGGGCGCTGCGCGAGCGGCTTGATCTCCTTCTCGCGCTTGTAGTCGATCCAGGTCTCGATGAGGTCGGGGTGAACACGTTGCCCGCAGCAGGTACTCGTGGTCGGCCTCGAGCGCGTCGAGGACGGCTCCGAGCGATCCGGGCAGCTGCGGGATGGACTTGGCCTCCTCGGGCGGCAGCTCGTAGAGGTCCTTGTCGACGGGCTCGTGCGGCTCGATGCGGTTCTTGATGCCGTCGAGGCCGGCCATCAGCTGCGCGGCGAAGGCGAGGTACGGGTTGCCCGAGGCGTCCGGCGCGCGGAACTCGATGCGCTTGGCCTTGGGGTTCGTGCCCGTGATCGGGATGCGGATCGCGGCGGAGCGGTTGCCGGCCGAGTAGACCAGGTTGACGGGCGCCTCGAAGCCCGGGACCAGGCGGTGGTAGCTGTTCATCGTCGGGTTCGTGAAGGCGAGCAGCGACGGCGCGTGCTTGAGGAGGCCGCCGATGTACCAGCGCGCGATGTCGGACAGCCCGCCGTAGCCGGCCTCGTCGTAGAACAGCGGCTTGCCGTCGTTCCACAGCGACTGGTGGGTGTGCATGCCCGAGCCGTTGTCGCCGAACAGCGGCTTCGGCATGAACGTCGCGGTCTTGCCCCACTGCTCGGCGGTGTTCTTGACGATGTACTTGAACTTCAGGATGTCGTCGGCCGCGTGCACCATGGTGTCGAAGCGGTAGTTGATCTCCCCCTGACCGGCGGTGCCCACCTCGTGGTGCGAGCGCTCGAGGATGAGGCCGGCGTCGATCAGCTTGAGGCGAGATGTCGTCGCGGAGGTCGGCGTGCTTGTCGACCGGGCTGACCGGGAAGTAGCCGCCCTTGTAGCGGCGTCTTGTTGGCGAGGTTGCCGCCCTCCTCCTCGCGGCCGGTGTTCCACGCGCGCCTCGGAGGAGTCGACCTGGTAGAAGCTCGAGTACTGGTTCACCTCGTAGCGCACGTCGTCGAAGATGTAGAACTCCGCCTCGGGGGCGAAGAACGCGGTGTCGGCGATGCCGGTCGAGGCGAGGTACTTCTCGGCCTTCTTGGCGACCTGGCGCGGGTCCTTGCCGTAGATCTCGCCGTTGCGCGGGTTGTAGATGTCGAAGATCGATGATCAGGGTGCGCTCGGCGCGGAACGGGTCGATGTACGCGGTCGAGATGTCGGGGATGAGCTGCATGTCCGACTCGTGGATGTTCGCGAAGCCGCGGATCGACGAGCCGTCGAACAGCTGGCCGACGGAGAAGAACTCCTCGTCGACGGTGGAGGCGGGGATGTTGAAGTGCTGCTGCACCCCGGGAAGATCGGTGAAACGGATGTCGAGGAACTTGACCCCGGTGTCCTTGATGAACTTGATCACCTCGGATGAATCGCTGAACTTGGGGTGGGACATAGAGCAGTACTCCTCGATGCGGGCGTGCGTTTGACAGAGATTGGCGTTGCATACGCCCTCCGACGATAGGAGTCTGCGGTTTCCCCGTCGTGACGCGAGTGTTGCCTGGATG
This sequence comes from uncultured Actinomycetota bacterium, assembly GCA_963830655.1. Taxonomy (GTDB): domain Bacteria; phylum Actinomycetota; class Actinomycetes; order Actinomycetales; family Microbacteriaceae; genus Naasia. The sequence goes on along the minus strand of CAWHND010000007.1, from coordinate 249,156 downwards.
TTACAGCGGTGATTCCAGCGGCTACCGTTGAGGGGTGGCTGCAGGCAGAGCATCGGCGAAGGACGGGGCGTCCAGTCGATCGACTGTGCCCATCGACCAGGCGTTTCCCGGGGAGCGTCTCGGCCGGCCGCGCTTGGGGCCTCAGTCAGTCGCTCGTCCGGGACGTCGGATCGTGGGCATCCTGATCGACTTCGCGGTCAGCTTCGCCATCTACGCCCTGTTCTTCTTCGGCGACCAGTGGGCGAGCCTGATCATCTTCGCGGGGCTGCAGTACGTCTTCATCACCCTGTTCAGCGGCAGCATCGGCCATCTCGCGGTCGGACTGCGCGTCACCCCGCTGCGCGGCGGCTGGTGCGGGCTCTGGCGTCCGGCGCTGCGCACCATCCTGCTCTGCCTCTTCGTTCCTGCCGTCATCTGGGACCGCGACCAGCGCGGCCTGCACGACGTGCTCTCGGGCCTGGTCGTCGTCCGCGCCTGAAGCAATCGACATGCCACTTTCCGTCCCTGAAACGATCGGATAGGGACGAGAACTGCCATCTCGATCGGTCAGGGGGGCGGGGTATTGAGGTCGACGATGGTCGAGGTGCGGAACGCATCCTGCGCGCTGACGGTGGCCACGAGCAGGACGGCGAGCAGGATAAGGGCGATGATCGAGCCGGCCATGCCCCGAGAGCGGACCCGACGGAAGGTCGGCTGACCCGGCACAGCGCCGCTCGGCCTGGTGTCGCTGCGCAGATCGTCGCCGATCTCGGCTGGCCCCATCGCCTCGGACACCGGACGCATGGCGATGAGCACGTCGCGCGCGTCCTTCAGATCGGCGAACTGCAACCCCGCCCGATGTCGATCGGCGTCTGATGCGCTCGGCGAGCACGTCGGGATGGGTCACACGTGCGCGACGGAGGAAGGCGCGCTGGATCTCAGGGGATGTCGCGTCGAGCGGGACTCCGAGAACAGCGGCGGCCTCGGCAGGCGTCATGGCGCCGCTCAGCGCATGCGCTGCGAGCGCACCTTGAGCGGGTCGATCCCCTTCGGGATCGGGAGCTGGCTGCTGGTCAGCGAGCTGAGCCGGTTGCTCACTGCGACGACCTCCGCCCGGGTCAGCTTGGGCTTGAACTTGCCCAGGCGCCGATTGATCTGGTGCAGCTGCGACGGACTCCGCTTCGGGACCGACCTGGAGGGTGGAGATCGGCACGTTCGGCAGGATCCGGCCGATCGTGCTGCGCTCCTTGTCGAGCATGCGCGCGGTGCGGGTCTTGGGGCCTTCCGCGATGAGGACCACTCCCGGGCGTCCGACAGCGCGGTAGATGGCGTCCTGCGTCTTGGGGTTGACGGCGACCGGCATCTCGCTGCCGCGCCACCCACGGCGCAGCGAGCTGCGGAGCACGGCCCCGACTGCACCGGGCTGCCCGGCGATCTGGGAGTACGCCGCCTTCTCCGCGCGCCGGCCGAGCACCACGAGACCGAGCAGCACGCCGAGCAGCACGCCGACGATGATCCAGAGCGCGAGCACGAAGCCGTTGCCCTGGTTGGTCGTGAGGCCGATGATGAGGCCGGCGATGATCGGCAGCAGCAGCGAGCCGAGCAGCCACCAGGTGGACGGCGGATCGAGCCGCCGGGTCATCTTGAGGACGTCCCAGATCTGACGGAGCCGTCCCGGCTCTTTCGCCTTGGGCTTCGTCTGCAGTCGTGGGTCGAGCCATGGCACCAAGGATACCGCCGCGGGGGAGGTCGCATCGATCGTCCACAGGCCGTGAATCGGGCAGGTTCTGCACAGATTCGACGATCTGCGCCCGCGCGGGTCGGTGCGGCGATCACACTGCCGAGATGACGGAGACCATCGGCGGGTACGAGCTGGTCCGAAAGCTGGCGAGCAGCCCGCGCAGCGACGTGCACCTGGCTCGACTGCCGCAACCGCTGCGAGGCGGCATCGGGTCCACGCCATCCGATGCACGGGAGGCGGCCGGTACGGCCGGCAGAACAGGCGATGGGGGCGGGGGAGTCGTCTCGGAAGCGCTCGCTGCGGAGGTCGTGCTCAAGCTGCTGCGGTCCTCAGCCGATGGAACAGGCGGCTCCGACGAGCTGCTCGCCCTGAGCGCGACCGCTTCGGCGCATGTGGTGCGGCTGCTCGATGTCGTCACGACCGCTGATGGACGAAGCTGCCTGATCCTCGAGGCGCTGCAGCCGGACGGCGTCGGCGAGCTGCTGCGTCAGCGGACGCGACTGGATCCCGGCGAGGCGGTGACGATCCTGATCTCGGCGGCTCGGGGCCTTGCGGATCTGCACGCTGCCGGATGGCTGCATGGTCGGGTGAGCGCAGGCAACCTGCTGCTTCGAGCGGACGGGACGCCGGTGCTGGTGGGCTTCGGGGCTGCGCGTCGCCTCGATGCCGATGGCGCGGCGGCAGACCGCGCAGCGTGGGCCAGGATGGCCGGAGCTCTGCTGCCGACCCTTCCCACCGCCGTCGTGGACGACCTGGCAACGGGCGACGGAGGCATAGAGGACGCGGCGGAGCGTCTGTTCGGCGTCGCCGAGCCGATCCCCGTCCGGATATCCGACGATCGAACTGCGTCACCGAGGCATCGGCTCCAGGTCGAAGAGGTCTGGAGCCGGATCCCCGGTCGGGGCATCCCCGTGCAGGAGCCGAGTGTGCAGCAGGACGTCGGGCCGGTGGCCCGGAGCAGGATCAGGGGACGGTTCGAGCGAAGACCTGATGTCAGAGCCGCTTCGCATTCGGTGACCGCTGGTCGGCGTCGGTCGTCGGACAGCGCGCGTCCTCGAGAAGATGCGCCGGAGCAGCACGTCGGCGAAGGGCTGCTTCCGACGGGCCGCCTCCGCGGTGCGTTCGATTCGGCCGAGGTTCTGGCTGCTCGGCGGGGGAGGTGCGGCTGCGCTGCTGGTGGCGGTGCTCGCCGTCCCCGTGGAGTCCGCGGCCTCCGGCGCCGTCGGTTGCACCCTCGCCGACCGCCTCGGTTGCACAGCTGCTGGCCCCGGCGGACGCGGCGATCGTCGGCGCCATCGTCGGCGATGATCCGGCCGCAGCGGCTTCAGCGCTGGACGCGCGCCGCGCCCAGTGCACGTCTCAGACCGCCACCGCCTGCATAGCGGAGGTGGATCAGGCGGGCTCCGCTCAGGAGGCCGTCGACCGCGCAGCGCTCGACTCCGGCGACGTCCTCGTCGGCCTGGGCTTCGACGGCGACGCGCAGGTCCAGCGGCTCGGCGACGCGGCGCTCGTCACCTTCGGCGCTTCTTCGGTTCTCCTCGTGCGCACCGACCTCGGTTGGCGAATTCGTGACACTTTCGCCACAGCCCGGTGACCTGCGCCTGTCGCCCAGGACACGCAGAAGCGGCCCCCCGCAACGGATGGTCCGAGGTGGGGAGCCGCTTGGGGCATCATCCGGCGATGTTCAGCCGGCGTTCCGCAGAGGTTCGATCGACGAGGTTAGATCGACGAGGTCAGATCCCGAGGTTGGCCGCGAAGTCGCCCGCCTCGAGGCGGTTCTTGACCTGCACGAGGAAGCGCGCTGCGTCAGCGCCATCCACGATGCGGTGGTCGTAGCTGAGCGCCAGGTAGACCATCGAGCGGATCGCGATCGCGTCGGCGCCATCGACCTTCACCACGACGGGCTTCTTCACGACGATGCCGGTGCCGAGGATCGCGACCTGCGGCAGGAACACCAGCGGGGTGTCGAACAGCGCGCCGCGCGAACCGGTGTTGGTCAGCGTGAACGTGCCGCCGGCGAGCTCGTCGGGCTTCAGCTTGTTGTCGCGGGTGCGAGCGGCGAGGTCGGCGATCTGTCCGGCGAGGCCGGCCAGATCGAGCGAGCCCGCGTTCCGCACGACCGGGGTGAGCAGGCCGCGCTCGGTGTCGACGGCGATGCTGATGTTCTCGGTGTCGGGGTAGACGATGGTGTCGCCGTCGACCGTCGCGTTGATGATCGGGTAGGACTTGAGCGCCTCGGCGGCGGCCAGGGCGAAGAACGGCAGGAAGGACAGCTTCTGGCCGGTCTTCTGCTGGAACTCGTTCTTCTTGGCGTCGCGGAACTGGGCGACCTTGGTGACGTCGACCTCGACCACGCTGGTGAGCTGCGCGCTGCTCTGCATCGAGATAACGGCGCGCTCGGCGATGACCTTGCGCAGACGCGACATCTTGACCGTCGTGCCGCGCAGCTCCGAGATCTCGACCGGGGCGGCAGCCGCCGACGGGGCTGCGGGTGCGGCCGCTGCGGACGCCTTCTCGGCGGCTGCCAGGACGTCCTCCTTGCGCACGCGTCCGCCGACACCGGTGCCCGTCAGGGAGTTGAGGTCGACGCCCTTGTCGTTCGCCAGCTTGCGGACGATCGGCGTGACATACCCCGACGACGACGCGTGCGATCCGCCCGAGGCTGCTGGAGCAGGAGCAGGAGCAGGAGCGGGCGCTGCAGCGGGAGCAGGGGGCGGGGGAGCGGGCGGCGGCTGGCGCCGGAGCTGCAGCCGGGGCCGGGGTGGAGGGGGCGGCAGCCGGCGCGGCGGGAGCGGCAGCTGGTGCCGGCGGCGCGGCGGGTGCCGCGGCGGGCGTGGCCTCCGACTCGATCGGGGCATCGACGGAGGGGACCTCCGAGGGCGCTCCCTGGGCGGCGGTCTCCTGCAGGTCGCCGTAGCCGGTCTCGGTCGGGGCGCTCGGCGCGGGTGCCGGGGGAGCGGGCTGCTCCGACACGGGCTCGGGAGCGGTCGCGGCCGACTCTGCTTCCTCGGGGGGAGCGGGGGTGGCCGATGCCTCAGGTGCTTCGGGCGACGTCGATCCGCCGGACGACGAGCCGTCGCCGATCCGCACCAGCGCGGTGCCGACATCGACCGTCTCGTCCTCGGCGACGAGGATCTCCTCGATGACGCCGGATATCGGGCGAGGGGATCTCGGTGTCGACCTTGTCGGTGGAGACTTCGAGCAGAGGCTCGTCGACCTCCACACGGTCGCCGACGTTCTTGAGCCACCGTGTGACCGTTCCCTCGGTGACACTCTCTCCGAGTGCGGGGAGGTTGACGGACTCGCTCATTCGGTTGTCTCCTTCGTGCAGGATGCTGTGATCAGTCTAGGCCGCGAGGGCGTCTGCGCCCGGGCTCGGCTCGGGGCGACGAGTGGTTCAGAGGGCGTGCAGCGGCTTGCCGGCGAGCGCGAGGAACGCCTCGCCGAGAGCCTCGTGCTGCGTGGGGTGCGCGTGCAGGAGAGGTGCGATGTCCTCGGGGTAGGCCTCCCAGTTCACGACGAGCTGCGCTTCGCCGATGAGCTCGCCCACACGCGATCCGATGCCGTGCACACCGACGATGGGGCCGTCCTTGACCCGCACCACCTTGATCGAGCCGCTCGTGTTGATGATCTCGCTCTTCGCATTGCCGGCGAGGCTGTAGTCGTAGCGAGCTCACCTTGTCTGCTCCGAACTTCTCCACGGCCTTCGCCTCGGTCAGCCCGACAGAGGCGATCTCGGGCTCGCAGTAGGTGATCTTGGGAACGTTCACGTCGTCGATCACGACGGGGTTGAGGCCCGCGATCTCCTCGGCGACGAAGATGCCCTGCTGGAAGCTGCGGTGCGCGAGCTGCAGACCGAACACGATGTCGCCGATGGCGTAGGTGTTCGGCGCGGAGGTGGCGAGGCGCTCATTGGTCACCACGAAGCCGCGGTCGACCGAGATGCCGTTCTCCTCGAACCCGAGGCCCGCGGTGGCCGGGCCGCGACCGACGGCCACGAGCAGAAGTTCTGCCTCGACGGTCTCGCCGTTCTCGAGGGTCACGACGACGCCGTGATCGTCCTGGGTCACGCTCTGGAAGCGGACGCCGAGCTTGTAGCCGATTCCGCGCTTGCGGAAGGCGCGCTCGAGGGCCTTGCTGATGACCTCCTCCTCGTTCGGCACGAGGTGGGGCAGGCCTTCGATGATGGTGACGTCGGAGCCGAAGGACTTCCAGACGCTGGCGAACTCCACGCCGATCACGCCGCCGCCGAGCACGGCGACCTTCTTGGGGATGAAGTCGAGCGTGAGGGCCTGCTCCGACGTGATGACCCGTCCGCCGAGCTCGAGGCCCGGGAGGCTGCGGGAGTAGGAGCCTGTCGCGAGCACCAGGTGCTTGCCGGTGATGGTGTCCTCGCCGACCTTGACCGAGGTGGGGCCGGTGACCTTGCCGTCGCCCGATGATCGTGGTGACGCCGCGCGCCTTCACGAGCGACTGGAGACCCTTGTACTTCTTGGCGACAATGCCCTCGCGATAGGCCGTCACGGCGGCGATGTCCACGCCGTTGAAGGTGGTGTTCACCCCGAAGTGGCTCGACTCGCGGGAATAGTCCGCCACCTCGGCGGCGTGCAGCAGCGCCTTGGTCGGAATGCAGCCGCGGTGCAGGCAGGTGCCGCCGACCTTGTCCTTCTCGATCATCCCGACCGTGAAGCCGAGCTCGCTTGCTCGGAGTGCGGTGGCGTAGCCTCCGCTCCCGCCGCCCAGGATGACGATGTCGAAAGTCTGCTCGGCCACTCAGATGCTCCTCGCGTTACAGGTTTCGCAGCGGTGCTGCCCGGCGATCAGTCCCCCCGATCGCCCCCAAAACCCTACTACCTGACGCCGTGCTCCCGCCCCCGCGGGCGCGTGCGCGGGGTGCTGGGCACGATGCCGTCGGCGAACGCCCGACACGAGCAGCGCGCGCCGTCGATCAGGAGGCGTACGACTCGGCGAGCGCGATGAGCGTGCGCACCATGACGGCCGTCGGCCCCTTGCCGGTGAAGCCGTGGAAGGCTCCCGCGTTGTTGGCCGCGCCCGCGATGTCGAGGTGCGCCCACGGGATCTTCTCCCCAGACACGTCCTTCGCGCCGGCAACGGCCGCGGCCTTCTCGCCCGCAGCCTTCTCGCCCGCCGGCCTTCTCGGGATCCGCGCTCTCCCGCGTGGCGATGAAGTCGGCGAGGAATACGGCGGCGATCAGCATCCCTCCTGCCGTGTTGCCTGGCTTGATGTTGGCGATGTCCGCGACGTCAGACGCGAGCAGCGGGCGCAGCTCGGCGGGCAGCGGCATGTGCCAGAGGAGCTCGCCAGCGCTCCGGCCGGCGGCCAGCAGCTCGGCGATCAGCCCTTCGTCGCCCATCGCACCGACATAGCGAGTGCCGAGCGCCACTGACGCCGCGCCTGTGAGCGTCGCGACATCGATGATCGCGTCGGGCTGCTCCTCGCCCGCGGCGACCAGGCCGTCGGCGAGCACGAGGCGACCCTCCGCGTCGGTGTTGAGCACCTCGACGGTCTTGCCACCGCGGATCCGGATGACGTCATTCGGGCGGGCAGCCGAGCCGCTGGGCATGTTCTCGGCGAGGCAGAGCCATGCGGTGACCTTGACCGGCAGTTCGAGTGCGGCGGCCGCGAGCGCTGCGCTCAGCACGGTGGCGGCGCCGGTCATGTCGTACTTCATGCCGATCATCGAGGCGGCCGGCTTGAGCGAGAGTCCGCCGCTGTCGAAGGTGATGCCCTTGCCGACGAGCGCGAGATGCCTGGTCGCGCCCTTGGGGCTCCACGCCACCTTGACCAGGCGAGGGCCGCGGATCGAGCCCTTGCCGACCGCCAGGATGCCCCCGAAGCCATCCCGTTCGAGCGCCTCCTCGTCCCAGACGGTCAGCTCGACGTCGAGGCCGGCGGCGAGCTCGGCGGCGCGGGAGGCGAAGGTCTCGGGATAGAGGTCGGACGGGGGAGCGTTCACCAGGTCGCGGACCGTGCCCATGGCCGTGGCGGTGACGACGGCACGGGCAGGCGCCGCGTCTGCGCCGTCGAGCGGGCTGAGCGCGGTGATCGAGCTGACCGGAGGCTTCGATCCGGCGAGGGAATCGACCCGGTACTCCGTGTAGGAGTAGGCGCCTATCGCCGCTCCCTCCAGCACGGCGGTGACCTGACCCAGGTCCGTGGTCGGAAGGGCGAAGGCGATCGTCGTCGCTCCGCGCAGCTGACGGGTGACGGATCCGGCGGCGTAGCGCAGGCTGTCGGCGGTGAGCTCGCCGGTGCCGAGGCCGATCAGGGCGATGCTCTTCGCGGCGATGCCCACCGAGGGGATTCGGACGAGGTGGTCGCGGCGTCCGCTCGCGCCGAACAGCTCGATCTCGCCGAGCTCAGGAAGTCCCGGAACGGATTGCACCACCGAGGATTCGCCGTCGGCGCTCACTCCGATGACGAGCACGTCCGTCTCGATCTCGGCGGGGGACAGGGAGGAGACGGAGAGCTCGGGAATGGGCATCGGCCCAGCGTATCCACCGCTCGCTGTCAGCGTATTCAGGACGGCTCGCAGGCGGACCGGTGCTCACGAGCCGCCACTACTCTGAAGGGATGCGGGATCCTGAGCTGCTCTTCGAACTCACGGCAGCCGCCGATGAGGTTCCGCCCGGCCTTCCGCTGGTGGCGGGTCTGACCGGCTTTGCCGATGCGGGGTCAGCGGTCACCCAGCTGAACTCCTATCTGCTCGAGGCGCTCGAAGTCGTGCCCCTGGCGGAGTTCGACAATGATGCTCTGCTCGACTACAGGGCGCGGCGCCCGACGATCGTCTTCGACCAGGACCACCTGGCCGAGTACACGCCTCCCAAGCTGACCCTCTCGATCGCGCACGACGACGTGGGCCAGTCGTTCCTGCTGCTGACGGGATATGAGCCCGACTTCCAGTGGGTGCGGTTCGCCGATGCCCTCTTCCTGCTGATGGAGCGCTTCGCGGTCTCCTCGGTGACCTGGGTGCATGCGATCCCCATGCCCGTTCCGCACACCCGGCCGATACAGGTGACGGTGAGCGGAACGCGCACCGACCTCATCGAGTCGATGTCGGTATGGAAGCCCCGGACTCAGGCGCCCGCGAACCTGCTGCATCTGGTGGAGTACCGGATGCAGGAGCGCGGCGACGAGGTCGTCGGATTCGTGCTGCTCGTGCCGCACTATCTCGCCGACACCGAGCTGCCCAATGCTGCTGTGACGGCGCTCGAGAGCATCAGCTCCTCGACCGGCCTGATCTTCCCGACCGACCGGCTCCGCGCAGAGGGACGAGAGTTCCTGACCAAGGTGGACGAGCAGGTCACCGGCAATGACGAGCTCCGTCGACTCGTCGGCACCCTCGAACAGCGGCACGACACGTACATGGAAGGCATGACGCTGCAGTCGCCGCTGACCGACGAGGACGGGGTCATCCCCTCCGCTGACGAGATCGCCGCCGAGCTCGAGAAGTTCCTTGCCACCCGGCGGCGTCGCGACGACGAGCAGGCCTGACCGCAGATCGAGGGCCTCGATACGGCGCTGGCGCGCCTACTCGACATTGAGGATGTACTTGTGGCTTTCGGGTCGCGGTCTGACCTGCTACTCACGGACTCACCCTCGGTGATGTCTTGCGTTGGATTTGTCGACCGCGGCCTGGGGGTCGCGTCCATCCGGGTCGGAGGGCCGGGCCGGGTTGGGGTTGTGACCTGATAGGACTCTGTCCGATCCACCGACTCTTCAATGTGGTGTCCACCCCGGCCCGGTGAAGTCATCCACCCGGAACCGTCAGGAACCCGGAGGAGACACCGAAATGCTACCCACCACCACCATCGAACAACAGGCGCCCGCCGACCCGATCCGCACCGTGATCGGCGGCGTTGACACCCACAAGAGCACTCACCACGCCGCAGCCCTCGACCTGAACGGGGCGGTCCTCGGCGACGCCGAGTTCCCCACCACGACCGCCGGCTACCAGGCGCTGCTGGACTGGCTGGCCGGGTTCGGGGTCATCGATCGGGTCGGTGTCGAGCTGACCTCCGCCTACGGCGCGGGCCTGACCCGTCACCTGACCGCGGCCGGGATCACCGTCCTGGAGGTCAACACGACCGATCGGGCCACCCGCGCGAGGCTCGGCAAGGACGACCGCAGTGACGCGATCGCCGCGGCTCGGAAGGTCCTCTCCGGGATGGCCTCCGCTGTTCCAAAGGACACCACCGGGGTCGTCGAGTCGATCCGAATGCTGTCCCAGATCAGGGACTCCGCGGTGACGGGCCGAACTGTCGCCTGGACTCAGCTGCGCAATCTGATGGTCACCTCGCCCGCGCAAGTCCGGGAACGCTTCGAGCACCTCACCCCTGCCCGGTTGCTCAAGGCCATCCTCGCCGAGCCCACCCAACAGGTCACCGTCGGCCTCGACCCCGCCGTCGGGGCACTGCGGGTCATGCAAGTCCTCGCCGCCCGGATCCAAGCCCAGGACACCGAGATCCGCGACCTCGGCCGCGACTTGACCCTGCTGGTCACCGCGACCGCGCCGACGCTGCTCGAACAGCCGCAGATCGGCGTTCACACCGCCGCGCAGCTGCTGATGACCGCCGCGGACAACATCGACCGCGTCACCACCGAAGCCAAATTCGCCCGCCTCACCGGATCAGCACCCGTCCCGGCGTCATCCGGCAAGACCACCCGAATGCGCCTGCACCGAGGCGGGGACCGGCAAGCCAACAGGGCCCTGCACCTGATCGCCGTCGGCCGGATGAAGAACCACCAACCCACCCGCGACTACGTCGCCAAGAAGCTCGCCGAAGGCAAAACCAAGCGCGACGCCATCCGCTGCCTCAAACGATTCATCGCCCGAGAGACCTACGCATCCTCAAACACGACCTCAAAATCAAGCCCACCCAAGCTTGACTTCCATAAATTATCCGACGAGACTGGCGTGCCAAGTCCGCACCCGAGGGCCTCGATACGGCGCTGGCGCGCCTACTCGACCGACGAAGTGCTGTCCGCACCGAAGGCCTCGATACGGCGCTGGCGCGCCTACTCGACCGACGAGACTGGCGTGCCAATTCCACACCGGTGGCTGAGCCGGGCGCGCAGCGCCCGTGTCGAAGCCCGCTCGGACCTGGCCGACGAGCTCAGCGGATCGTCACCAGGGGATGCGGGTGAGCTGGCCCGACAGGCGCCAGAGTCGGCCGGACACCTCGAGCTCGTCGCGCAGTGGGGGTGGTCCCACGATCTTCGCCCCGCCCGCCGTCTGCAGCAGATTGCCGGGGCCGAGGAACTCCCCGCCTCGAAGGCTCGGATCGGTGACCGCCCGCACATTGGCAGCGGCTCCCGCGGCGTAGCCCTGACCGATCACCCGCTCGTAGAAGGTGCGCGGCGATCGCAGACGCTCCTCCGACACCGAGTAGCCGGGGTGGGTGGCGACCGAGGTGATGGGCAGGTCCTCGTCCTGCGCCTTGGCATGCAGCCGGCGCGCGAAGAGCAGGCCGGCCCGCTTGCTGGCCGCATACGCCCGGAACGGCGAGTAGCCGTGATCCCATCGGAGGTCGTGGAACTGGATCCGCCCCCATCGTGCGGCGAGCGAGCTGACCGTCACCACCCGGGCTCCCGGTGCGGCGAAGGGCAGCAGCAGCCCGGTGAGCGCGTACGGCGCGAGATGGTTGACGCCCAGGTGCATCTCCAAGCCGTCGATCGTCAGGGTGCGCTGGGGCACGAGGATCGCACCGGCGTTGTTGACGAGCGCGTCCCATGAGCCGATCCGATCGGCGAACAGAGCGGCGAACTCGCGAACCGACGACAGCGCGGCGAGATCGAGTGGCAGCACGTCGACCACGGCAGAGGGAGTCGCCTCCTGGATCAGCGCTCGCGTGGCGGCTCCGCGCTCCTGATCGCGCACGGGAAGCACCAGGGGATGTCCGAGCGCCGCAAGCTGCAGCGCGGTGGCGAGCCCGACCCCGCGGGTGGCCCCGGTCAGCACGACGCGGCCCCGCTCGGTCGAATGCACGGACCGATCGTATAGAGGGCCGCTGAACAGAATCGGCACACCGGTCCCCGGAACGGACCCCAGGCCGCGCTACCGTTGATCCGGTGAATTCGCGACGCTCCTGGCTCATCTTCGCCGCCGGCGCGCTCGCCTATCTGGTCTCCGTCTCGCAGCGATCCTCCCTCGGCGTCGCGTCCGTCGACGCGGGGGAGCGGTTCCATTCCGCGGCGTCCGCGCTGTCCACTCTCGGCGTGCTCCAGCTCGTGGTCTACGCGGGGCTGCAGATCCCCGTTGGCGTGCTGGTCGACAGGATCGGTCCGAAGACCCTGCTGCTCGGCGGCGCCGCGCTGATGGTGATCGGCCAGCTGACCGTCGGAGCATCGACGACCCTTCCGCTCGCGATAGTCGGGCGGGTGCTCGTCGGCGCGGGCGACGCTGCGACCTTCATCTCCGTGCTTCGCCTGATCAACACCTGGTTCTCGGGGGCCCGCGTGCCCGTGCTCAGCCAGTGGATGGGCGCGCTCGGCGCGTTCGGACAGATCCTCTCCGCCATCCCGTTCGCGATCGTGCTGCACGCGCAGGGCTGGGAGGCCGCCTTCTTCAGCGCTGCAGGTCTGTCGGCCCTGGCGTTCATCGTCGTCATCCTCATGATCTCCGACGGAGCAGGGGTCGCCCCTGGAGCCGAGCGGGTCGCGACGATCCGCGCGTCGATCACCCAGCTCGGCGAGAGCCTCCGGCGACCGGGGACCCAGCTCGGATTCTGGGCCCACTTCGTCACGCAGTCGTCCGGCGTCGTGTTCGCGCTCTTCTGGGGCTTCCCCTTCATGGTGTCCGGCCTCGGCCTGGCTCCCGCGCTTGCCTCATCGCTGCTCGCGCTCATGGTGGTGGTGGGAGTCATCGTCGGGCCGATCCTCGGGGTGCTCACGGTGCGCCATCCGATGCGCCGGTCCAATCTCGTGCTCGGCATCGTGCTCCTGATGGCGACCGCGTGGACGCTCGTGCTCGTCTGGCCGGCCCCTGTGCCTCTCCCGCTGGTCGTGCTGCTCGTGGTCTGCATCAGCATCGGCGGACCGGCGTCGCAGATCGGCTTCGACTACGCCCGGACCTTCAACCCGCGACGCCGGCTGGGTGCCGCGAACGGCATCGTCAACGTCGGGGGATTCACGGCGAGCTTCTCGATGATGTTCCTGATCGGCGTGCTCCTCGACCTGCAGAACGTGGGCGGCGACCCGGCGGATCTCTACCGTCTCGACGCTTTCCGGATCGCCCTGCTCATCCAATACCCCGTGATCGGCTTCGGAGTGATCATGCTCATCCGCGCCCGCCGACACACCCGCGGCCTGCTGGCCGAGGAGGAGGGAATATACGTCGGCCCGCTCTGGGTTGCAGTGAACAGGGCATGGGGACCGACGAGACGGCGGCTCGAGCGCAAGGCACGGAATGCCGATGGCTGAGTCCGCCCGCGCGATCCAGCCATGGGCGCACGGCGACGCGGCCATCCGTCCTCGGTTCCCAGAGCGGCTGAACTCCTTAGCACTCCGCACGTGCAATAATCAATAACTGGACCCGTTCAGGGCCGCCGAATTTCTATCGGAAGATCCGCTGGATCTCCGTCATGCGAATTCGGGGGACTTGACATGGGTCTTAGTGCTGTCCTTTTGAGCTCTCAGGAGCCAGCAGGAGCCCGTGTCAACACTCCGGGGGCTCATCAGCCGTCCGCCCTCGATACCGCCGAAACCGGTGTGAAAGGTGATCCGATGACAATGGCCACGACCCCAACCAACGAGGACCAGAACGTGTCCTCCACGACCGAAGAGGCGGGCGCCAGCCTGCCCGCAGCCGGCGCGGCGACGACCGTGGCCGAGCCCAAGACCGCGGCCAAGAAGCCTGCGGCCAAGGCGCCCGCCGCCAAGAAGCCCGCCGCGAAGGCAGGTGCCGCGAAGGCGACCGCCGCGAAGCCCGCCACCAAGGCCACCTCCTCCGACGACGAGGAAGGCGACGACGCCGAGCCCGATGAAGAGGCCGAGGTCGAAGAGGTCGTCGTCGAGGACGTCGTGGTCGACGAGGACGCCGAAGAGAAGGACGATTCCGATGACAAGTCGGATGACGACGACTCCAAGAAGAGCTCGACCTCATCGGCCGACGAGAAGCTTCCGACCGGCGCGCTCGTGCTGTCGCTCGTCGACGACGAGGACGAGGTCCCCGTCTACTCGACCGCGATCACCGGCGCCACGGCCGACCCGGTCAAGGACTACCTCAAGCAGATCGGCAAGGTCCCTCTGCTGAACGCCGCAGAGGAGGTCGAGCTCGCGATGCGCATCGAGGCGGGCCTCTTCGCCGAGGACAAGCTGGCCAACGACGCGACCGGCCTCAGCAAGGAGCTCATCCGCGAGCTCCGCTGGGTCGCCAAGGACGGCCAGCGCGCCAAGAGCCACCTGCTCGGCGCCAACCTGCGCCTCGTCGTGTCGCTTGCCAAGCGCTACACCGGCCGCGGAATGCAGTTCCTCGACCTCATCCAGGAGGGCAACCTGGGCCTGATCCGTGCCGTCGAGAAGTTCGACTACACCAAGGGCTTCAAGTTCTCGACCTACGCCACCTGGTGGATCCGTCAGGCGATCACCCGCGCCATGGCCGACCAGGCCCGCACCATCCGCATCCCGGTGCACATGGTCGAGGTCATCAACAAGCTGGCTCGCGTGCAGCGCCAGATGCTGCAGGACCTGGGCCGCGAGCCTACGCCCGAGGAGCTTTCACGCGAGCTCGATATGACGCCCGAGAAGGTGATCGAGGTCCAGAAGTACGGCCGCGAGCCGATCTCCCTCCACACTCCACTGGGTGAGGACGGCGACAGCGAGTTCGGCGACCTCATCGAGGACACCGAGGCTGTCGTCCCCGCCGACGCGGTGGGCTTCACCATGCTGCAGAAGCAGCTCGAGAGCCTGCTCGACTCCCTGTCCGAGCGCGAGGCCGGCGTGATCCGCATGCGCTTCGGCCTTGGCGATGGAATGCCGAAGACGCTCGACCAGATCGGCGACACGTTCGGCGTGACGCGCGAGCGCATCCGCCAGATCGAGAGCAAGACGATGGCGAAGCTGCGCCACCCGTCGCGCTCGCAGTCCCTGCGCGACTACCTCGAATGATCAGGTAGCCCTTCAGCATCCGGCACGTCGAGAGCGCGGCGGCCCGTGAAACTTCACGGGCCGCCGCGCTTTTCGCATGCCCGCTGCCGACAGAGCCGTGCCGGTCGCTATCCCGCCAGTACCGTGAGGCCTTGGCGTCTGGCGGCCTCAGCGAGCGCTCGATCGAATGTGAGGATCCGCCGTCCATTGCCGGAGGCGACGGCGAGGACGACCGCGTCGGGGAGCTTCAGGCCGGACGTGACACGTGTCCGGGCGACGTGGGCAACGTCGGCGTTGGTGAGTGGGAGGACCTCGATGTCGAGCGGTTCGAGGATGGCCATCGCCTGCGGGAGGAGACCTGCGCGAACGGCTCCGACGAGTGATTCCGCCATTGTCAGTGCGCTGGCGCAGAATCCGTCTTCGAATTCATGGTCGATCAGCGCGAGCGCTGTCGCGTGATGCTCGTCGTCAGCGCTGATGATCGCGATGAGCACGCTTGCGTCGAGGACGTTCAATCCGGCCAGTCCGCTCGGAGCTCCTCCAGCGCGTTGGGAGGGTATACACCGGCAAGGCCGCCGGACACTGTGCGGAATGCCTCCCGCCGGGCTTGGATCTCCGTGGCTCTCGCGCGCTCCACCCGTGCTCCGCCCGTGACGACGAGTCGCCGGATCAGCTCGGCTCGATCCGAGGCCGCGTCGGGCCAGATATGAGTGGCGGCATCCAGCGCCGCCGCTATCTCGGGAGTCTCCGTGATTGCATGTCGCCGTCTGAGCGTTGGCATAGTCGAGTGTAACACTCAACTGATGGTGCGACACCCAGGCGATTGGTCCGCGAACGTCACTCGCGGGGCCGAGACGGAGTATTCCGCCTGCCGACTGCGAGACTGGGTCCCATGGCGTCGATTCGATGGATCCCTGCTGTGCTCATCGGCCGCGCTGCACGCGCCGCGGCCCGGATCCGCAAGCCCGGGGGAGGATCGGCGGTCCCCGGCCTCGTGGTCAACCGGATCGCGCCCGGCTTCCTGGGATCGGTGCTCTCCTCGTTCCCCGAGGGGCTCGTCGTGGTGAGCGGGTCGTCCGGCAAGTCCACGACCACGAAGATGCTCGTCACGGTGCTCGAGGCGCACGACAAGCGGATCTTCACCAATCCGTCGACCGCCAACATCAGTCAGGGCCTCACGTCCGCGCTGCTCGAGCGGGCGTCGCTGACCGGCCGGATCGACGCCGACCTTGCGGTGCTCGAGATGGACGAGGGCCACGGCGCGCTGCTCTCGCCGCGCTTCACCGCGCGGTCAGTCCTGCTGACGAATGTGATGACGGATCAGATCGACCGCTTCCACGACTCCGAGAAGGTGCTCGGCATGCTGGGCCGGATCGCGTCGCGTGCGCAGGAGTCCCTGGTGCTCAACGGCGACGACGCCATGCTCGAGAGGCTCGCCGAGGGCGTCGCGGCGCCAGTCTCGATCGAGTGCTTCGGGGTCGGCGTCGAGGTCTTCGACGCGGTCCCCGGCGGACTGGGCTACGCCGAGACCACTCCGGAGCGGGTCGGCGACGGCGGCACGATCGTCACCGCCGTGAAGGGCAGGTCCGCGTCGATCGCCTTCGACGAGGCCATCCACCAGGTGACGCTGCCGGCGCGAGGGGTGCACTACGCCGTGGACGCCGCAGCCGCTCTCGCCGCGGCCCGATCGCTGCTCGGCGACGCCTTCGATCCCGCGATCGCTCTCGCCGCCATCTCGGCGATGCCCGCCGTGTTCGGTCGCGGCGAGGTGGTGACCGTCCGCGGCAAGCAGGTGGAATTCGTCCTCGTCCAGAACCCAGCGAGCTTCCAGCTCAACGTCAACGAGCTCGACGAGGGTCTCGACCAGGTGCTCGTCGCCATGGGTTCCGACGTCGCCGACCCCTCCTACTTCTGGCCGGTCGATGCCTCGCGGATCGGCCGGGCGCGCATCGTCAGCGGCTCGAAGGCCAACGAGATGGCGCTGCAGCTCGCCTACCAGGGCGTCCAGGTGGACGAGGTCGATCCCGATCTGCCCGGTGCCCTCGACCGCTTCCTGGCTCTGCCCGATCCGACCTCGGGCATCAAGACCATCGTCTTCACCGCCGACCCGATGCGCCGCACCAGATCCCACCTCGGCCTCGCCACCTAGCGCCGAATCGTCGAATTCGGCTCCCAAAATCGCCCGCAATTTGAGAGCCGAAAGTGGCAACTCGGCGCTGGTTTCTGCCACGCAGGAAGAGCTGGTGCGCGGCGCGACAGGAGCCGCGGCGAGGCGGGGCAGAATGACGTGTGCCCACCACCACCGCTTCGACGAGAACGCGCCGCCTGCATCCCGGATGGCTGGTCGCCGGGGTGGCCTTCGTGGCCCTCGTCTCGGCCGCCGGCTTCCGGGCGGCTCCCAGCGCGCTCATGCTGCCTCTCAACGAGGAGTTCGGCTGGAGCACCTCCGAGATCTCGGCGGCCATCACGCGTCAACCTGCTGCTGTACGGCCTGACCGCCCCGTTCGCCGCGGCGCTGATGAACAGGTTCGGCGTCCGCACCATCACCAGCGTCGCTCTCCTGCTCGTCTCGGCGGGAGCAGCGCTCAGCATCTTCGCGACGGCGCCGTGGATGCTCATCGCGACCTGGGGTCTGCTCATCGGCCTCGGCACCGGATCGATGGCACTCGTCTTCGCGGCGACCATCGCCGATCAGTGGTTCCTCAAGCGGCGCGGACTGGTCGTCGGAGTGCTGACCGCCGGAGGAGCGACCGGGCAGCTCATCTTCCTGCCGCTGGTCGCCCAGATGGTGGTCGACTCGGGATGGCGCCAGGCGACCCTCGTGGTGGCCGCCGCAGCTCTGGCCGTCGTCCCGCTGGTGCTGATCTTCCTTCGCAACCGACCGGAGGACATCGGGATCACGCCCTTCGGCGCTCCGGAATCCTGGACGCCGCCGCCCCGTCGCAGCGGCAACGCCGCCAAGCTCGCCCTCGCAACGCTGAAGAAGGCCAGCAAGGTCCGAACCTTCTGGGCCCTGGTGGCCGGCTTCGCGATCTGCGGTGCCACAACGAACGGCCTGGTCGGCGCGCACTTCATTCCCAGCGCCCACGATCATGGGATGGCGGAGACCACGGCGGCGGGGCTGTTGGCCGTGGTCGGCATCTTCGACGTGATCGGCACCATCGCATCGGGCTGGCTGACCGACCGCTACAACCCACGGATCCTGCTCGGCGTGTACTACGCGGGTCGCGGGATCGGCCTGCTCGTGCTCCCGTTCCTGCTGTCGGCGACCGTGCATCCGCCCATGATCGTGTTCATCGTGATCTACGGCCTCGACTGGGTGGCCACCGTGCCGCCGACCGTCGCGCTCTGCCGCGAGCTGTTCGGCGCAGACGGGCCGCTCGTCTTCGGCTGGGTCTTCGCCTCCCACCAGATCGGTGCGGCCGCCGCCGCGTCCGTCGCGGCGATCGTCCGCGACACGACCGGCGAGTACACCATCGCCTGGTTCGGAGCAGCGGGGCTGTGCATCATCGCATCGATCATCAGCCTGTCGATCCGACGGGATCCGCTGCCGCCCATCGCGGTGGCCATCCCCGTGAAGATCGACACCCCGACCTGACCTGCACTGCGTTATTCGATGGGATGAGGTGGGGTGGCGCTCAGTCGGGGTGGGCTGCGACGAAGGCGTCGATCTCCTCGAGGAAGTGGTCGCGGATGCGCGGCGACAGCCAGGACGACTCGAACGAGTTGCGCGCGAACCTGACCAGCTGCTCGCGAGTGAGGTCAGCCGCCTTCGCCAGGGCCGCGTAGTTGTCGCCGATGTAGCCGCCGAAGTACGCGGGATCGTCCGAGTTGATGGAGACCAGCAGGCCCGCGTCGAACAGCTGCATGATCTCGTCGGTCTTCATGGCGTCGCTCACGAAGCCGTTGGACAGCGGGCAGACGGTGAGTCCGAGCCCGCGGCTCTTGGCCTCGCGGAGCAGCCGGCGGTCCTCGACGATGTTCGTGCCGTGATCGATCCGATCCACCTGCAGCTCGTGGATCGCCTGCCGGATGTGCTCCGCCGAGTCCTGCTGATCGATGTCGCAGTGCACGGTGACCAGGAATCCCTCGGCGCGGGCGCGAGCCATGACTGCGGCGAACTTGGCAGGTGGATTGCCGCGCTCATCCGAATCGAGGCCGACGCCGATGATCCAGTCGCGGTGGGGGAGCGCCTCCATGAGGGTCGCCATCGCGAAGCTCGGATCCATGTCGCGCAGGAAGCACATGATCAGCTCGCCCTGGATCGCGAAGGAGCGACGGGCGGTGATGAAGGCGCGTCGGTATCCACGGATGACGGTGGAGAACTGCACGCCGCGGCTGGTGTGCGATTGGGGGTCGAAGAACATCTCGACGTGGCGCACGCCCTGCGCGCTCGCCCGGTTGAGGTAGGCCATGGCGAGGTCGAAGAAGTCGTCCTCGGTCTGCAGGACCTCCATGCTCGGGTAGTAGACCGCCAGGAAGCTCGGAAGATCGGTGAAGGTGTAGGTATCGCGGACCTCCGCCGCGGTCGTCTCCGTGAGCGGGATGTTGTTCCGGTGGGCGAGCGCCAGCTTCAGCTCGGGCTCCAGGGTCCCCTCGAGGTGCAGATGCAACTCCGCCTTGGGGATCCTGCGCGCGAATTCGGCGATGTCCATGGGCTCAGCCTGCCAGTACCGGATTGCCTCGGATAGGCAGACCGGTCTCGCAGCCGTTTCGGCGTGTCACATGCGCATAACGATCTCGGCAGGTCGAGTCCGTCTCCAGGCTGGCAGCTGTCGGTCGGATCGTGCCAACGTGCCGGTCAGCGGAGTCGGACGAACCGGTCGGAGCCCTCCGTCTTGACCTCGACGAGGCTCGCGCGCGAGGTGAGGAAGTCCGTGAAGGTGCGGTGGCCCATCGAGCGCTCGCTGAACGAGGGATCGAGGCGGCGGATCTGCGGTCTTCACCGCGGCAGCCGGCTTCCACTCCTCGTCGTCCTTCGCGAGCAGCAGCTCGAGTGCGCGAAGCAGCAGGCGGGTGGCCGCCTTTTCGGACATGGTCGCGGCGGGGGATGCGATGGGTGCGGTGCCGTCGGCGAACAGCGGAGGAAGCGACGGCGCCCACGGGGCGACGGGAGCCTCGTCGGACTCGATCGCGCTTCGGGAGGTCTCGGCGTCGTCGGCTTGCGTGCCCGTCTCGGCGGCGGCAACGGTCGACCGCGATCCGCCTCGGGACCGTCGTGCGGTCGACTTCGGGGCCTCGTCGATCCCCGCGTCTTCCGCGGCGATCTCGATGCTGGCCCGCTCCGGGTCCACCGCACCGGGGATGGCGTCGTACATCTCGAAGTGGTCGCACGCGGAGACGAGGGCCGTGCTGGTGCGCCCCGCGACGCCGATCCCGAGTACATAGCGGCCGAGTCGCTTGCACCGCTGCGCGAGCGCGATGTAGTCGGAGTCGCCGGCGACGATCACGACGTGGGTGAGGTCGGGCAGCCGGAACAGGTCCTCGAGCACGTCGACCGACAGTCGGATGTCGGCCCCGTTCTTGAAGCGCCTTGGTGACCGGGAAGAGCTGTGTGAGGTCGACCGCCCGGTTCACCAGCTGCTTGCGGTAGCTGGCGTTCACCGGGACCGACCAGTCCGCATATGCGCGGCTGAGTGCGACCACGCCGAACGACGACGCGTAGTCGAGGATCGCGCTCACATCGATCTCGGCCTGCCACAGCTTGGTGGCGACCGGATCGTCGCTCTTCTTCGCCGGCAGCACGCTGCGCGCGTTGTCCCGTCGCCACGATCCGTTGCCGTTCAGCTCGTCGTAGCGGCTGATGACGATGTTGTCGAAGTCGATGTAGACGGCGACGCGCCCCTCGGTCTGGTCTGCCATCTGAATCCGATCCTCTGCATGCGGCGGCGCCGCCCATCCAGGCTAGTGCGCACCCCGATTCCTACGTTCCGGCCCAATGTGCACGAAATTTCGTGCACATCCGCCGGTTTCGTAGGTAGACCGCTGTGAGCCTGTTCTCTTCGACGGGGACCAGGGGGATCGGGGAGTACCTACGAAGCCCGCCGATACCTGCGGAATTTCGTAGGTATTTGGCCGGAACGTAGGAATGGGTCAGGAGCGGTCGGCGAGGCGCACGGCGTTCCGGATCGCCTGCTTCATGTAGTTCCGGAAGACAGGGACCAGGAGCAGCTGGACCGGCAGGCGGCAGAACGGGCGCGGCTTGAACTCCCACGTCCAGCGGACGATCGATCCGGTCCCGTCTTCGATGAAGGTCCAGTCGCCGCGGACGCCATGGATGAGCCGGCCGAGCGCATTCGTGAACTGCGTGGCCTCGTAGGAGAAGGTCCGACCGCTGTGGAACTCGACGATGACCTCTCTCAGCAGTCGTTCCGTCGCCGAGCACCAGGGTGCGGGACTGACCGACGCCGTCCCAGTCGCCCGTCTGATCGCGGGCCTCGCTGGTCGCAGGGAAGGGTCCCCACTTCTCATAGATGAGGGCCAGCGGTCCCGGAACGATGACGGCGAAGGCCTCGGCGGGCGTGCGTCGACTGCGGGCCTGCACGGTGGCCGGAACGGTCCGGTCGCTGCGGCTGATGAGCGTCATGCTCGACAGCGTCCCAGATCCGGCCGCAGCGCTGCGTCAGGTGCGGAGGATTCCGAGTTTCGAACGCGGCGGCGTCATCGCCCGTCGTTGTTCCCGGAGCTCCTCTTTCAGCCCATCCACGGCGGCGGCTCGGCTTGGCCACCTGGGCCACCTGGGCGTCTCCGAGCGATTCGGATCCGTCCCCGCCGGGAGTCGTGCGAGTCTTCTGACGTGACCGCCTACATGCTGCAGCTGTTCCCCGAGCTCACCAACGTCAACGGCGACGCGGAGAACGCCCTCGTCCTCGCCCAGCGCGCGCGGTGGTCGGACATCGATGCGGAGGTCGTCGCACTGCACGCCGGCGAGTCCGCGCCGGCGATCACCCCGGCCGCCATCGTGCTCGGATCCGGCGTCGACTCCAGCCTGGCCCGCACTCGGGATGCGCTTGGACTGATCGTCGGAGCACTCGGGGACTGGATCGCCGACGGAGTCCCGGTGCTCGCCATCGGCACGGGCATGGAGCTGCTCGGACGGTCCATCGCCGCTCGACGGCGAGACGATTCAGGGACTCGGCGCCATCCCTGGCACCTCCATCCCGCTCGAGAGCAGGGCGACCGGCGACCTCGTCGTGCACTCGCCGTGGGGTGCGCTCGTCGGCTACGAGAACCACGCTCGCGGCTACGACACCCGCGATCCCGGCATCACCACGCTCGGCGGAGTCGGCCATGGCGTCGGCAACGGCGACGGCAGCGAGGGCATCCACTCGGGATTCATCTTCGGAACCCACCTGCACGGCCCGGTGCTGGCCCGCAACCCGACGCTGGCCATCGCGATCTCCGCTCTCGCCTTCGGGGAGGCCGAGGACGTCTACGGCCGCTCGCGCGCGGACGGGATCGCCGACACGATCAATGCGGACGCGCTCCGCCGGCTCGGGGTCGCTGCCCGAGGAGCGCGGTGAGCGACCCGATCCCTGCCGGAACGCCCGTGTCCGTGCCCGATCTCGCCGACGTCGTGCTCTGCCCCTGCGGCTCCACGAAGGACTACGCCGACTGCTGCGGTCCCATCCAGCACGGCACGCCCGCGCCCACCGCGCTGGCCCTCATGCGCTCCCGCTTCACCGCCTTCACCCTCGAGCTCGCCGGGCATCTGCTGCGCACCTGGCATCCCGATACCCGGCCGAAGCGGATCGACTTCGACGACGGGATTCCTCTGGCGCCGGCTGCAGATCGTCGACACCGTCCGCGGGGCAGTGGGCGACACAGAGGGCATCGTCGAGTTCCGCGCGATCTACAGCGGTCCGCAGGGCACCGGCTTCATCCACGAGCGCAGCCGGTTCCTGCGCGTCGACGGCGAGTGGCTCTACCTCGACGGCACCGTCTACGACAGCTGACCCGCGCCACCATCCCGACGGGACGCCGCGCGAGTGGGCTGGCCCATGCTGCGCGGTCAATACGATCGTCGGATGCAGGCGATCGTGTTCCGGACCTCCGACCAGCCCCTCGAGGTCGCGGAGGTGCAGCTCGCCTCTCCGAAGGCCGGCGAGGTGCGGGTGAAGATCGCCGCGGCCGGAGTCTGTCATTCCGACCTGCACGTGCTGCGCGGAGAGTGGCAGGCGCCCGCCCCGATGGTCATGGGACACGAGGGGTCGGGCACCGTCGTCGAGCTCGGCGAGGGCGTCACCGACCTCGCGGTGGGCGACCACGTCGTGCTGTCCTGGGTCCCTCCCTGCGGTGAGTGCCGCAACTGCCTCGCCGGCCGCGAGGCCCGCTGCCTGAAGGTGGCGAGCGTCATCGCCCCGCTCGGCGTGCTGTTCGACGGCACCTCCCGGCTCTCGCTCGACGGAGAGGTCGTGCACCACTATCTCGGCGTCTCGTCCTATGCGCAGGAGGTGGTCGTGCCTGCCTCCGGCGCGATCAAGGTGCGCTCGGACGCGCCGCTCGACGTGATCGCCGTCGTCGGCTGCGCGGTGGCGACCGGCATCGGGGCCGTCAGCCACACCGCCGGGGTCGAGAAGGGAGCGACCGTCGTGGTGATCGGCTGCGGAGGGGTGGGGCTCAACATCGTGCAGGGTTCCCGGCTGGCCGGCGCCTCGCGAATAGTCGCGATCGACCTGCGCGCGGACAAGATCGCGCTCGCCCGCACGTTCGGTGCCACTGACGTGATCGACGCGTCGGCTGGGGACGCCGTCCAAGCGCTCCGGGAGGCGCTGCCCGACGGCGCGGACTACGCCTTCGATGCCATAGGCCGCACCTCGACGACCGAACAGGCGATCGAGATGCTCGCCATCGGCGGAGCGGCCGTCATCGTCGGCCTCCCGCCGACCGGCGCGCGCGCCTCGTTCGAACCGCTGGTGCTGGCTGAGGCCGATCAGCGCATCCTCGGCTCCAACTACGGCAGCGTGCGGCCGGCCGTGGACATCCCCGTCCTCGTCGACCGGTACATGGCGGGGGAGCTGCTCCTCGACGAGCTCATCTCGGGCCGACGCCCGCTCGCCGAGGCCGCCGCCGCGCTCGCCGACCTGCAGAGCGGCGGAGCGCTGCGCACCCTCCTCATCCCGTAGAGCCGATCGAGATGCCACCTTCCGTCCCTATCCGACTGTTTTGGGGACGGAAAGCGGCATCTCGATGGGCGCTAGCGTGGAGCGGGTGACCCTGCCCAGCTCGCCCACCATCGTCGACTACCCGAATGGGGCGGTGGAGTCAACGGGAACCGTCCTGCACCGCGAGATGCTCGACGACGGCCGCGCCGCGATCCTGCTCGACCGCACCGCAGCGCATCCCGTCGACTCCGCGTGGCCCGACCAGGGATCGGACCGCGGCATCCTGGTGGTCGACGGCTTCGTCCACCCGCTGCTCGACTGCGTGGTCGCCGCGACCGACGGCCACGCCCTGTTCCTCGGCACCGACGTCCCGGTGCGCAAGGGAACCGACGGATGGACCTTCGTGGTGGCGCACATCGTGGACGCGGCGGCGGAGATCGCAGAGGGCGATGACGTGGAGGTCAGCGTCGATGAGGAGCATCGTGCAGGACTCTCCGTCGGCCACACCGCCTGCCATCTGGCATCGCTCGCCCTCAACCGCGCACTCGCCGGCGCGTGGTCGAAGGTCGTCGCGACAGATGCGCTCGGAGCGCCGGACTTCGACGGGCTCGCGGTCGATTCGACCTCGATACTCGAGAACGGCTCGAGGGACGAGTATCGGATCGGCAAGTCGCTGCGCAAGAAGGGCTTCTCCGTCGCGGCGCTGGATGAGCTCGATGCGATCACGGCAGCCGTGAACGCCCAGCTCGCGGAGTGGGTCGCGACGGGTGCTGAAGTCCGGATCGAGCGGACCGGCGACGGCCTCACCGACCTCCGGGAATGGGTCTGCGACATCGAGGGCGGTGCCCGCATCCCGTGCGGCGGAACCCATGCGGATTCCCTGTCGGCGCTGGACGGCATCCGGGTGACGCTCGAGCGGTCCGAGCTCGAAGGCGCGGTCGGCATCACGATGCTGACGAGCACGGCGCCCACCGTCTGAACGCGGCGGCGGTGGGCCGGGTGGGCTTCGACGCGGGCGCTTCGCGGCCCGGCTCAGCCACCGGGGTGGGGCTGTCCGGTGGCTGAGCCGGCGCGTCAGCGCCGTGTCGAAGCCAGTCGAACGCGTCAGCGGGGCTAGGCGCATCCGCGCTGTCGCTGGGTGCGCCAGGATGGATCGTGCCCAACCTCGGACTGCTCTTCGACGTCGACGGACCGCTCGCCAGCCCCATCACCCGAAGCGTGGTCACCCGCAGCATCCTGCACGACCTGGTGAACCTCGCCCGGGGCGGTGTGCCGATCTCCTTCATCACCGGCCGATCTGACGCCTTCATCGCGGAGCAGATCGTCGCCCCGCTGCTCGACGAAGGGCTCGCCGACGCGCTCGCCGTCGGCGGTGCTGGCATGTTCGGGGTGTTCGAGAAGGGCGCCACCTGGGCGCCGATCACCCCCGACGGCATGGGCGAGGTCATCGTCGACACGAGCGTGGCGATTCCCGCGGACGCGGTGGATGCGGTCCGCTCCCTCGTCGAGTCGCACTTCTCCGACGTCGTCTTCTTCGATGAGACGAAGCGGGCGATGATCTCGGTCGAGCAGCGCACGGAGGTCTCAGCGGAGCGCCTTCCACGCCAGGCAGCAGGAGTTCGACGACGCCGCGTTCGACATCATGGTCGAGCATGGGCTGGGCATCCGTCAGCACCACGGCGGGCGTCAGCGTGAGACGGCCGATGCGACCGGCGCGGTCCCGTTCCGAATCGATCCCACGATCATCAGCACCGATGTGGAGTCGGTGCTGCTCGACAAGGATCGCGGTGCCCAGCGCTCCCTCGCCTACCTCGCCACGTTCGGCCGAGCTTCCGCGACGCTGGCGGAGCGTCGGCGACTCCCGCAGCGACTACAAGATGGCCGACCACCTGCACGCCGCGGGGTACGAGGTGGCGCACGTCGATGTCCGCCCGAGCGATGGCATCCTCGCGCGCGACTATCCGGTGATCACGATCGACGACAAGATCCACGACGAGGCCGGCGCCTCGTTCCTTGCACACTGGGTCAACCAGCTCGCGCTGGGCTGACGACGGCAGGCGCTCGATCCGCCTGCGGGCAGGCGGCGCCAGCTGAGACACACAGGGCTCTGGACGCGCGGCTCCGTCGAGAACAGACTGAGGCACAGCAGATGGTCGCAGCGCAGCGGCCCCTATTCCGAGCGACTTCCGACAGCAGCGCCCCGGCGCCGCCGACCCGAGGATGGCAGCCATGACACTCGCCGACGAGAAGAAGACCGGGCAGCCCGAGCTCAAGAGGGTGCTGGGGCCGAAGCTCCTGCTGCTGTTCATCGTCGGGGACATCCTCGGCACCGGCATCTACGCGCTCACCGGGCAGGTCGCCGCCGAGGTCGGGGGAGCGGCCTGGGTCCCGTTCCTCACCGCCTTCGTGGTCGCGGCGCTGACGGCCGCGCTCCTACCTCGAACTCGTCACCAAGTACCCGCAGGCGGCGGGAGCCGCGCTCTACGTGCACAAGGCGTTCGGCATCCACTTCGTCACGTTCATGGTCTGCTTCACCGTGATGAGCTCGGGGATCACCAGCGCTTCCGCCGCATCGAGCGCCTTCGCCAGCAACCTGGCCGTCGGATTCGGCCTCGACGCAGGGCCGGCGGCGCTGCTGCTCATCGCCATCGCGTTCATGCTGCTCATCATGACCGTCAACTTCCGCGGCGTCGCGGAGGGGGTCGGCCTCAACGTGGTGCTGACCCTGATCGAGCTGTCGGGTCTGCTGATGGTCATCTTCATCAGCCTGTTCGCCATCTTCGGCGGGCAGGCCGACTGGTCTCGAGTCGTCGCCTTCGACACCCCTGACGGCAAGAACGTCTTCCTCGCCATCAGCACCGCGACCTCGCTGGCGTTCTTCGCGATGGTCGGCTTCGAGGACTCGGTGAACATGGCCGAGGAGACGAAGGAGCCGAGCAAGATCTTCCCGAGGACCCTGTTCACCGGCCTCGGCATCACCGCCGTCGTCTACGTGCTCATCTCGATCTGCGCGGTCGCCCTCGTACCTGTCGGAGAGCTGGCAGGCAACGCCACTCCGCTCGTGACGGTCGTGCAGACCGCCGCGCCAGACTTTCCGATCAACGTCGTGCTGCCCTTCATCTCCATGTTCGCCGTCGCCAACAGCGCCCTCATCAACATGATGATGGCAAGCCGGCTGCTCTACGGGATGAGCCGCCAGGGCGTGCTGCCGTCCTTCCTGGCCAAGGTGCACAGCACCCGGTCGGACCCCGTTCGCCGCCATCCTGTTCACCACCGCCATCGCGTTGGGCCTGATCAGCTACGTCTCCCTCGACCCCGAGAGCCCGATCGTCGCCCTGCTCGGCGGCACGACGTCGCTGCTGCTGCTCGCGGTGTTCACCGTCGTCAACGTGACCGTCCTGGTGCTGCGCAAGGATCGGGTCGAGCACGACCACTTCCGGACTCCGACCGCGCTTCCGGTCCTCGGAGCGGTGCTCTGCGCCTACCTGGTGCTGCCCGTGTCGGGCCGAGCGATCGAGCAGTATCAGATCGCGGGGGTCCTTCTCGGCATCGGCATCGTGCTCTGGCTGGTCACCTACCTCACCGGAGGCAAGCGCCGTCAGGAGCTCGTCGCGATCGAGGAGCCCGAGAAGCTGCATTGATTCGTCCGATTCGTCCGATTCGTCCCATTCGTCCGCTTCGTCTGTGCGTCATCGACACCGCATCGGTGGCCTCCGCCTGACGGCGAGCTGCCAGGATCGCGTCCCCGGCAGGCTTTAGGCTTGTGCCCGTGCGCCCCCGGCTGGGGGCGTCGCTTCTCCCCGGCCGACGAAGGACCTCTCATGCTCTCTCACCGCTCTCTCCCCTATCCGCTCGGCGTCACCCTCCGCTCGAAGTGCGCCAATGTGGCCGTCTATTCCGAGACGGCGGACAGCGTCGAGGTCTGCGTCTTCGACGGCGAGAACGAGACCCGCACCCGCTTGACAGAGCGCACCGGGCACGTGTTCCACGGAATCGTCGACGGCATGGCGGAGGGCACCCGCTACGCCCTCCGGGTCGACGGCCCGTGGAATCCCGCGGATGGGCTGCGCCACAACGCGCACAAGCTGCTGCTCGACCCGCACGCCACCGCGGTCTCGGGACGATACGACTGGGGACAGGCCGTCTTCGCCCACGACATGAACGACCCCGAGACGATGGATGAGACGGACGGCGCCGGCGCCACCCCGCTCTGCGTGGTCACGAACGGCGGCTTCGACTGGGCGGACGATGAGGCCCCGTGCACTCCGCTCAGCGAGACCATCGTCTACGAGGTGCACGTCAAGGGCTTCACCCAGCTGCATCCCGATGTGCCCGAGGAGATCCGCGGCACCTACAAGGGGCTCGCGCATCCGGCCGCCATCAAGCATCTGACGGAGCTCGGCGTGACGGCGGTCGAGCTGCTGCCCGTCCACCAGTTCGTGCAGGACAGCCAT
This sequence comes from uncultured Actinomycetota bacterium, assembly GCA_963830655.1. Classification (GTDB taxonomy): domain Bacteria; phylum Actinomycetota; class Actinomycetes; order Actinomycetales; family Microbacteriaceae; genus Naasia. The sequence goes on along the minus strand of CAWHND010000007.1, from coordinate 220,770 downwards.
CTCGAGGAGAAGGGGCTGCGCAACTACTGGGGCTACAACTCCCTCGGGTTCTTCGCGCCGCACGGAGAGTACAGCTCCGTCGGAGACGAGGGCGGCCAGGTCGCAGAGTTCAAGCAGATGGTCAAGGACCTGCACGCCGCCGGCCTCGAGGTCATCCTCGACGTGGTCTACAACCACACCGCCGAGGGCAACCACATGGGTCCGTCCCTCTCCTTCAAGGGCATCGACAACGCCTCGTACTACCGCCTCGTCGAAGACGACCGCGCCTCGTACTTCGATACCACCGGCACCGGCAACAGTCTCAACGTCGGCCACCCTGCCGCTCTCGGGCTGATCATGGACTCCCTGCGCTACTGGGTCACTGAGATGCACGTGGACGGGTTCCGATTCGACCTCGCCACCACCCTCACCCGTCAGGACGGCTCCGCTGAGCTGCACAGCGCCTTCCTGACTCTCATCGCGCAGGACCCGGTGCTCGCGCCGGTCAAGATGATCGCCGAGCCGTGGGACACCGCCGGCTACCAGGTCGGCGGCTTCCCTGCCGACTGGTCGGAATGGAACGGCAAGTTCCGCGACGACGTCCGCGACTTCTGGAACGGCACCGACGGCGTGCTCGGCACCCTCTCGCAGCGCGTGCTCGGCAGCCCCGACGTGTACGAGGCGGACCGGCGGTCACCGCTGTCCAGCGTCAACTTCATCACCGCGCACGACGGATTCACCCTCGCCGACCTCACGAGCTACAACTCGAAGCACAACAAGGCCAACGGCGAGGACAACAACGACGGCGAGAGCGACAACAGATCGTCCAACAACGGCGCCGAGGGCCCGACGGACAACGAGGCGGTCAACGAGCGCCGTCATCGTCAGCGCCGCAACCTGCTCGCGACGACCCTGCTGTCGGCCGGCGTGCCGATGATCCTGGGCGGCGACGAGATCGCTCGGACCCAGGGCGGCAACAACAACGCCTACTGCCAGGACAACGAGATCTCCTGGTTCGACTGGGAGAACGCCGACCTCGAACTGAAGGACTTCACGACCACCCTCATCGCCCTCCGCCGCGACAACCCCGCCCTGCGGCCCGAATGGTTCCGCCACGCGCCCGCGCGCGGCGAGCTGGACACCGTGCGCGTGATCCGATCCGACGCGGAGGACTTCTCTGAGGAGGACTGGGAGAACCCCGACGCCCGCTCGGTCACCTTCGTGTTAGCCCACCAGCGCAGCGACGCTTTCGCCCTGCTGCTCAACGCGGCCGAGAACGGGGTGGAGTTCACCGTTCCGGACGCGCCGCACGGCGAGTGGGAGCTCGCGCTGTCGAGCGACCCCGACCAGCAGGTCGCGGCTCCGGTGAGCACGCTGATCGTGCGCGACTGCTCCTTCACGCTGCTTCGATCGCCCGTCAAGCGGTAGCCGCCGATCCTAGGCACGTGAAAGATGCACGGGCATGGGGAACTTCCCGTGCCCGGTGCATCTTTCACGTGCCCACGTCAGAGGCGCGGGGGCGTCGTGCGCAGCCGCTCGACGGACGGCGGGACCGCGACGCCCGGTGTCAGGTCTGGGGCCGGCAGCGGAGCGGCCGCCCGACGCTCGATGGGCACGACGCCCGCCCAGGTGTCGCTGGCGAGGTCCTCGTCCGGGTCCTCGGGCCAGCCGTCCGAGATCCGCAGCGACCAGGAGTCGACGGTCAGTCGCAAGCATGCTCGTCGCGACGAGCTCCTTCTTGGACGACGGGCGCACTTCGTGGGTGCGTCCCGGCAGGAGGCGCTCGGTGAACGCGTCGAGGGCGGCGATCTTCTCGTCGCCCGAGACGGGGGAGAAGGAGCCGAAGAGCACCGCGCTGCGGTAGTGCAGCGACGACTCGAAGGCGGATCGAGCCACGACGATGCCGTCGACCGCCGCGATCGAGACGGACACGGGGATTCCTGTGGCGAGCAGCCGCATCCAGCGCGATCCGGTCGACCCGTGAGCCAGCACCTGATCGCCGATCCGGCAGACGCCCGTCGGGATGACCACAGGGTGCGAGTCGGAGATGAACCCGATGTGCGCGAGCACGGTGTCGTCGAGCAGCGCGTCGAGCAGCGATCGATCCGTCGACATCATCTCGGGCATCCGCACAGGTCGGGTCTCCACCATCAGCCGAGGCTATCGGCCCGCCACAGCCTTGCGGGTTGCGTACGCCGCTGCAGGGTGCGCCTGCTCGACCGGCGGGAGGGTTAACGGAAGCGAGCCGCCCACCAAGAGGTGGACGGCTCGTCAGCGGAATCTAGAGGTCAGCTGTTGCGATCGGCTCAGCTTCGATCGGCATTGAGCTTGGCCGACTCGTCGTGCCAGCTGCGCGCGACGCCCGACAGCTTCTCCTGATACTTCTTGCCGTGGTGGGCGCAGAAGAGCAGCTCGCCGCTGGCCATCTCGACACGGATGTACGCCTGCGCGCCGCAGCTGTCGCAGCGGTCAAGGGCGGTGAGCTCGAATGCGGACTCGAGTGATTCCACGCTGCTCGCCTCGGTAACGGTGTTCGACATGTGGGGCTCCTTCAGGACTCGAGTGCGGTACTGACTGGAACAATGTAAACACGTCCAGTCTTCCCATTTGCGCGTTGGACGAGCCGTTTCGCCCTACGCGTAGCTATTCGTTACACAAGGGGCGATCGGATGTCACATTCGGGCACGAATCCGGGTGCCTGTCAGGGAAACCGCGAATCGGCCGAGAACATGCGGAAGGCGACCGGTTGTCGATGCGCGGCGGGGCGGCCCGCAGCCCGTCGGAAGGTCGGTCTAGCCTGACGTCGTGGCTCAACCGGATTACAACGCTCGTCACCTCTCCGTTCTCGAGGGCCTCGAGGCGGTGCGCAAGCGCCCCGGAATGTACATCGGCTCCACCGATTCCCGCGGCCTCATGCACTGCCTGTGGGAGGTCATCGACAACTCCGTCGATGAGGCGCTCGGCGGCCATGGCGACGCCATCGAGGTCGTCCTGCACGCCGACAAGAGCGTCGAGGTCCGCGACACCGCACGCGGGATCCCCGTCGACATCGAGCCCAAGACCGGCCTCAGCGGCGTCGAGGTGGTCTTCACCAAGCTGCACGCAGGTGGCAAGTTCGGCGGCGGCTCCTACGCTGCGTCGGGCGGACTGCACGGCGTCGGTGCCTCCGTCGTCAACGCCCTCTCGGAACGGCTCGACGTCGAGGTCGACCGCAACGGCAAGACATACGCGATGTCCTTCCATCGCGGCGAGCCCGGACTGTTCGACGACAAGGGCGCCGCTCCGTCGCCGAACGCGCCGTTCACCCCGTTCGTCTCCAACAGCGAGCTGCGCATCGTCGGCAAGGCCGCGCGCGGCAAGACCGGCACGCGCATCCGCTACTGGGCCGATCGGCAGATCTTCTCGCCCGACGCCGCATTCTCGACCGACGACCTCATCGCCCGAGCCCGCCAGACCGCCTTCCTCGTGCCGGGCCTCACCATCGGCATCCGCGACGAGCGCGGCGCCGAGACCGTCGACCACCGCTTCCACTTCGAGGGCGGCATCGCCGAATTCACCGACTTCCTCGCACCCGACGCGGGCGTCACCGACACGTGGCGCCTTCAGGGCACCGGAACGTTCGTCGAGACGGTACCGGTGCTCCAGGAGAACGGGCACATGGTGCCCACCGAGGTCGAGCGCGAGTGCGGCGTCGACGTCGCCCTGCGCTGGGGCACCGGATACGACTCGACGTTCCGCAGCTTCGTCAACATCATCGCGACGCCCAAGGGCGGCACGCACCAGGCCGGCTTCGAGGCCGCCGTGCTCAAGGTGCTGCGCACCCAGGTCGAGGCGAATGCCCGTCGGCTCAAGGTCGGCACGGACAAGCTCGAGAAGGATGACGCGCTTGGCCGGGATGACCGCGGTGCTCACCGTGCGCCTGCCCGAGCCGCAGTTCGAGGGGCAGACGAAGGAGGTGCTCGGGACCCCCGCGGTCCGGAGCATCGTCACCAATGTCGTCAGCAAGGCGCTCACCGAGAAGTTCACCTCGACCAAGCGCGAGGACAAGACGCAGTCGGCGCAGCTGCTCGACAAGGTCGTCTCCGAGATGAAGGCGCGCATCTCGGCCCGCGCCCACAAGGAGACCCAGCGCCGCAAGAACGCGCTCGAGTCCTCTTCGCTGCCGGCCAAGCTCGTCGACTGCCGCAGCAACGACGTCACCTCCAGTGAGCTGTTCATCGTCGAGGGCGATTCGGCGCTCGGCACCGCCAAGCTCGCGCGCGACAGCGAGTACCAGGCGCTCCTGCCGATCCGCGGCAAGATCCTCAACGTGCAGAAGGCCTCCGTGGCCGACATGCTGAGCAACACCGAGTGCGCCTCGATCATCCAGGTCATCGGTGCGGGCTCCGGCCGCAGCTTCGACCTCGAGTCGGCCCGCTACGGCAAGGTCATCCTGATGAGCGACGCCGACGTGGACGGTGCTCACATCCGCACGCTGCTGCTCACCCTGTTCTTCCGCTACATGCGACCGCTGATCGACGAGGGCCGAGTGTTCGCCGCGGTTCCGCCGCTGCACCGGGTGGTCGTCATGAATCACGGCTCCAAGCCGAACGAGACGATCTACACCTACTCCGAGGCCGAGCTGCACGGCCTGCTCGCGGGCCTCGAGAAGCAGAACAAGAAGTATCAGGACCCCATCCAGCGCTACAAGGGACTGGGGGAGATGGATGCCGACCAGCTGGCCTCCACCACCATGGACCGCCGATTCCGCACCCTGCGACGCGTGCGGGTGTCGGACGCGGCGATGGCCGAGAACGTCTTCGAGCTCCTGATGGGCAACGACGTGGCGCCGCGCAAGGAGTTCATCATCGACGGCTCGCGCGACCTCGACCGCGACCGCATCGATGCCTGAGCGGCCTGCCTGGCGCCTACGCCATGCCCGAACAGTGTTCGCACCTGGCTCGTCTGAATCGGAGTCGGCCGGAGCCCGCACTGTGGTGTCCCACAATCAACACGCGATCAGGGGCTTACCTCTTCGTAGTTCACGGACGAGAGGTTTTGCAGTCCTGCAACCGGCTCGTAGCGTCGGAATGTCAACGATTCCGATGGAGCACCAGTGACCCAACTCGCCCCGCCCACCACCAGCCCTGAGACGTCCGGGACCGCCAGGACGGCGGCCACCGCCACGGCGCCCGCCACGATCGACGTCGCATGGCTGGGCGAATACCTGCTCGGGGCGTGGGCGGAGGAGCGCAAGCACTCCCGCGAGCTGATCAAGCGGCCCGAGCTCCACCGCATCGACGGCCTGGGCATGGCCGATCACCGCGAGCGGGTGCTCGGCCAGCTCGGCCTGCTCGTCGAGTGGGGCGTGGTGCACCGCGCGTTCCCCGCGTCGGTCGGCGGCGATGACAACCATGGCGGCAACATCGCCTCCTTCGAGGAGCTGGTGCTCGCCGACGCATCGCTGCAGATCAAGTCGGGCGTGCAGTGGGGTCTGTTCGGCGCGGCCGTGGTGCATCTCGGCACAGAGAAGCACCACACGGGGCTGCTGCCCGACATCATGAGCCTCAAGGTGCCCGGCGCCTTCGCGATGACCGAGACAGGTCACGGCTCAGACGTCGCGGCCGTCGGCACCACCGCGACCTACGACGAGGCGACCGGTGAGTTCGTTCTCCACACCCCGTTCCGCGCCGCGTGGAAGGACTACCTCGGCAACGCGGCTCTGCACGGCACCGCCGCCGTCGTGTTCGCCCAGCTCGATCACGAAGGGCGTCAATCACGGCGTGCACGCGTTCTACGTGCCCATCCGCGACGAGAACGGCTTCCTGCCCGGCGTCGGCGGCGAGGACGACGGGATCAAGGGCGGCCTCAACGGCATCGACAACGGCCGGCTGCACTTCGACCAGCGTGCGCATTCCCCGCGACCAACCTGCTCAACCGCTACGGCGACGTCGCCGAGGACGGCACCTACACCTCGCGCGATCGACAGCCCCGGCCGTCGCTTCTTCACCATGCTCGGCACGCTCGTGCAGGGTCGGGTCTGCCTCGACGGCTCGGCCGTCGTCGCGCAGCAAGCTGGCGCTCACCATCGCGATCACCTACGCGACCCAGCGGCGCCAGTTCACCGCCGCGAGCGAGGACGAGGTCGTGCTCCTCGACTACCAGCGCCATCAGCGCCGCCTGCTGCCCCGCCTCGGCGCAGACCTACGCGATGTCGTTCGCGCACGAGACGTTCCTCACCGCCTTCGACGGCGTCTTCTCCGGAGCGCACGACACCGACGATGACCGCCAGGACCTCGAGACCATCGCGGCGGCGCTCAAGCCGCTCAGCACCTGGGCCGCGCTCGACATCCTGCAGGAGGCGCGCGAGGCCTGCGGCGGCGCGGGCTTCCTCGCACAGAACCGGTTCACGCAGCTGCGCGCCGACCTCGACATCTACACGACCTTCGAGGGCGACAACAACGTGCTCCTGCAGCTCGTCGCCAAGCGGCTGCTCGGCGACTACGCCGCGAAGTTCAAGAACGCCGACGCCGCCACGCTCGCGCGATACGTCGCCGGCTCGGTCGGAGCCACCGCCGTCAGCCGCAGTGGCCTGCGCCAGCTGTCCCAGAGCATCGTCGACTTCGGCTCGACGGCCCGCTCGGTCGGATACGTCCGCGACGAGGCGTCGCAGCGCCAGCTGCTCACCGACCGCGTCCAGAGCATGGTGGCCGCCCTCGCCGGCCGTCTGCGCTCGGCCGGCAAGCTCGGTCCCGAGGCCGCGGCGGATCTGTTCAACGCCAACCAGAATGAGCTGATCGAGGCGGCCCGCGCCCACGGCGAGCTGCTGCAGTGGGAGTCGTTCACCGCGGCGCTCGAGTCGATGCCCGTCGGCGACCAGGCAGGTGCTGACCTGGCTGCGCGACCTCTTCGGGCTCGGCCTCATCGAGAAGCACCTCGCCTGGTACCTGATCAACGGGCGCCTCTCGCCGCACCGGGCTCAGGCGATCACCGACTACATCGACGACCGCCTGCTGCCGCGCCTGCGTCCGCATGCCCTCGACCTGGTGAACGCGTTCGGGTTCGAGCCGGAGCACCTTCGTGCCGAGATCGCATCCGGAGCCGAGCAGGCACGCCAGGACGAGGCGGCTGTCTACTACGCCGACCTCCGGGCCAGCGGAACCGCCCCGATCGAGGAGAAGGCGCTCAAGGCCAAGAAGCGCTGAGAGATCGCTCGGGCACATCGAAAGCGCTCGGGCATGGGATATTCCACCTGCCCGTGCGCCTTTGACGTGCCCGGATCGGCTCACTCCAGGATTTCCTGATCCGCGCCGCTATGGAGCACGCGGACGTCAGGCCAGCGGGCCGCCGATGCTGGCCACCACGGCGTCGAGGGGCGTGCCCGACGCGTCGCGCTTGGCACTCGCCTCAGGGAGCGTCCGCACGGCTCCGTCGGCGCCGACCGCCATCGCCGGGCCGTCGCCCACCCAGGCGAGGGCGAGACAGTCTTCGCCCTTGAGCAAGGCGTGCGAGCGCACTCCGCCGGTCGCACGGCCCTTGGCGGGGAACTCCGAGAACGGCGAGACCTTGGCGCGACCGGGGTCCGTTCCCGGCAGGGCGCCTGTCGCCGCGGAGATCGTGGCCACCACGGCGTTCTCCGGATCGCGGACCGCGCCGAAGTAGATCGACTCGCGCGCCGGAGGCGACATTGATGCCCGCCATGCCGCCCGCCGCTACGCCTTGCGGCCGCACATTCGATGCGGCGAAGTGCAGCAGCTGGGTGTCGGAGGTCACGAAGACGAGCTCGTCGTCGTCTCCGCCCTGGAACGCTCCGACGACCTCGTCGCCCGGCTTCAGGGCGATCAGCTCGAACTCGGTGCCCTTGGGATATCCGGTCGCGGTGACCCGCTTGACGACGCCGTCACGGGTGCCCAGCGCGATCGGCAGGTCGGCGACCATCGAGACGAGCGCGAGAACGTGCTTCGCCCTTGCCGAGCGGAAGGTAGTCCGCGATCGCGTGCCCCGGCGCCCAGTTGGACGGAGTTGGCGGGGGCCACGGGGAGGTCGACGGGGGAGAAGCGCAGCAGCCGCCCCCTATTGGTGACCGCGCCGAGCTCGCCTCGGCTCGTCGCGGAGACGATCGACCGGATGGCGTCATGCTTGCTGCGCCGCGGCGGCCGCAGCGATGGCGGCGCCGTCGGGCTGGTCGATCCGCAGCTGCCCGCCCGCTCGTCGAGAGGAGGACCGTGCATGGCACGTCCTGGATCTCGAGGTCGGCTGCGGCCGCATCCGCGACGGCCCGTGGTGGCAAGGGACGGCTTCGCCTCGGTCAGCAGGGTGCGCCGCGGGGTGCCGAACTTCTCGGACACCTCGTCGAGCTCGGTGCTCACGACCTGTCGCAGGAGATGCTCGCTGCCGAGGAGCTCCTCGAGGTAGGCGATCTCGGCGAGCAGCGCATCGCGCTCGGTCTCCAGCTCGATCCGCGAGAACCGGGTCAGGCGGCGAAGGCGCAGTTCGAGGATGTACTCGGCCTGCAGCTGGCTCAGCTCGAAGATGTCCATCAGGCGCGTGCGGGCCTGCTCGGAGTCGTCGCTGCGTCGGATGACCTGGATGACCTCGTCGATGTCGAGGATCGCGACGAGCAGACCCTCGACGAGGTGCAGGCGCTCCTTCCGGCGCGCGAGCCGGAACCTGGTGCGCCGGATGATGACCTGGAAGCGGTGGCCGATGTAGACATGCAGCAGGTCGAGCAGGCCGAGGGTGCGCGGGCCGCCGTCGACGAGGGCGACGTTGTTGATGCCCATCGACTCCTCGAGCGGCGTCAGACGGTAGAGCTGCTCGAGCACGGCCTCGGGGCTGAATCCTGTCTTGATCCCGATGACCAGACGCAGGCCGTGCTTGCGGTCGGTGAGGTCGTTGACATCGGAGATGCCCTGGATCTTCTTGGCGTTGACGCCGTCCTTGATCTTCTCGATGACCCGCTCCGGACCGACGAGATAGGGCAGCTCCGTGACGATGAGCCCCATCTTGCGCGGCGTGATCGGCTCGATCGAGACGCGCGCTCGGGTCTTGAAGCTGCCTCGGCCCGTCGCGTAGGCGTCGCGGATGCCGTCGAGCCCCGAGATCGTGCCGCCGGTCGGCAGATCGGGGCCCGGGATGTACTGCATGACCTCTTCGAGCGTGGCCTTGGGGTTCTCGATCAGGAACTGGGCCCCGGCGACGACCTCGATGAGGTTATGCGGGTGCCATGTTCGTCGCCATGCCGACCGCGATACCGCTCGCGCCGTTCACCAGCAGGTTCGGGAAAGCGGCGGGAGCACGTCTGGCTGGGTCAGCTGATTGTCGTAGTTCGGCACGAAGTCGACGACGTCCTCGTCGAGGTTCTCCACCATCGCCATCGCCGACGGTGCCAGCCGCGCCTCGGTGTAGCGGGCGGCGGCGGGGCCGTCGTCGAGAGAACCGAAGTTGCCGTGGCCGTCGATGATGGGAAGTCGCATCGTGAACGGCTGCGCGAGCCGCACCAGCGCGTCGTAGATTGCCGAGTCGCCGTGGGGGTGCAGCTTGCCCATCACCTCGCCGACGACGCGCGCCGACTTCACGTGGCCGCGGTCGGGCCGCAGGCCCATGTCGCTCATCTGGTAGAGGATGCGGCGCTGGACGGGCTTGAGCCCGTCGCGGGCGTCCGGCAGCGCGCGGGAGTAGATCACGGAGTACGCGTACTCCAGGAATGACCCCTGCATCTCGGTGGAGACGTCGACGTCCTGGATCTTCTCGACCGGGCCGCCTGCTGCGCCGTCTGTGGTTGTCATGGGCTCCTCGTCGGACGCGGTGCGCGAGGTGCGCATCGCAGGTGTGCCTGCCTCCGTGCCCATCGCTGCGCGGCTGCGCGGCGGTGGTGGACTCGGGCGCCGCCCGACCTTCGCGCCGGTTCCCTCCGGCGGTCGGTGGTGAAGTCGATGGGCTTGCCGCCAGCTCCGCGATTCGGGGCTGTGCCAGACTGACGCGGATGCCCCCCATGCTAGCGAGCGGCTCCGACCCCGGCCCGCATCTGGACGCGGTTCTGCCCAGTTCCGTCGCCGCCATGGCCGGCAAGCCGAACCCGCTCGGGCTTCCGCGCATCCGAGCTGCGATCGTCGTGCTCGTCGACGGCCTCGGCGCGGCCGGCGCTCAAGCAGCGCTCCGGTCACGCGCGGACCCTCGCATCGCGGATGGGCTCGAAGGACGTCATCGAGACCGGGGCGCCGACGACCACCGCTGCCGCGCTCGCCACCCTGACCACGGGACGCTGCCCGGCCGCCACGGCATCGTCGGCTACTCGGCACTCGACCCCGTCTCCGATCGGGTGGTCAACCAGCTCACGGGCTGGGGCGGAACCGTCGATCCCGCGACCTGGCAGCGCATGCCGACGGTGTTCGAGACCGCGACGAGCGTGAATTCGGTCGCTGTCGGTCCTGCGCGGTATGCCACGTCCGGCTTCTCCGCCGCCATCCTGCGGGGCGCCGAGTACGTCGGCGCCGACGACGTCGCCGAGCGCTTCGACGCGGCGCATCCGGGCGGTCGGGAAGTCGGGTCGCGACCCTCGTCTACCTGTACGTGCCCGAGCTCGACATGGCCGCCCACGCGGCGGGCCTCGCCTCCGACCGATGGATCACCGCGCTCGAGGAGCTGGACTCGGCGCTCGCCGACGCTCTGCGCCGACTCCGACCCGATACTGCCCTGCTGGTGACCGCGGACCACGGAGTGATCGATGTCGCCTCGGAGCAGCACGTGCTCATCGACGAGTGGGACGGCTTCGAGCCGTGCGGCACGTCGGCGGCGATCCGCGTCTGTGCACCTCTACCTGGAGCCGAGTCCGCGACCGCCGAGGACCGGGATGCACTGGCCGCGCGGTGGGCCGCTGAGGAGCAAGCCCCGCGGGAAGGGTGCTGACGCGCGCTCAGGCGATCGCGGACGGCTGGTTCGGGCCCGTCGATCCGAGAGGTCGCTCCGCGGATCGGCGACATCCTCATCGAGGCGCGCGCCGACGTCGCGTACTACGACGGCAGCGGTCCGCTCCGTCCGCGCCCGGTCCATGGTCGGGCAGCACGGCGCTTGGTCGGACCAGGAGCGCCGCGTTCCCCTGCTGCGCTTCGGCGCCGCCGACCCGCTGAGCGGCATCTCAACACGGTCGGGTGGGCGAGTACAGCCGGCCACTGGCAGGCGCCACGAGGACCCACGTCTGCGAGCGGGAAGCGTTCCGATGGTCGATCGGAGCGCAAGGGCCTCGATACGGCGCTCGAGTCAGCGTCGCTGGACCCGCACCAACGAAGCACGCGGGGCAGACAGAGTCTCAGGCCGGGTCCTCGTCGTCGGGACGGGCACCGAAGACGATCTCGTCCCAGCTGGGCAGGTTGGCGCTGTCCTCGTCGCGGACCCTTGCCGGAGATTCGGGAGCTGGACGCGGGGGAGGAGGCAGCTGGCCGGTCCCGCTCGAGGTCGGGCGCTCGAACATCTTCACCGTGGCGCCGGCCGGCGACCGCCGCCGTCCTCGGTCAGATCGCTCATCTCGGACGACGGAAGGCCGATCCGCACCGAGGCGGTGCTCCGGGCGGCCTCGCGTTCGCTGCGGCGGCGACGAAGAGCGTCGAGGAGGTCGGCGGTCTCACCGAGATCGGGAGGGAGGGCGTCCCGACCGACGGGGCTGACGGATCCGGTCCGCGGCTCGATGCCGGCGTGCCGGACCCGTTCGCTCGCCCGTCATCCGCTCACCGGCACCGCGGGATCCGGGCAGCACCTCGGTCGTGTCGACGTCCCGCGGCGAGCGAGGCGCCTCCGACTCGAAGCCGCTGCTGATGATCGACGTGCCGACGATCGGAGTCCCGGCCGCAGGCGCATCTCGCTGGGTCGTGCGGGGCAGCTCGGTGGTCTCCCGGATCGCGGCCGGGCGGGAGCCGGGCTCGCGAGGCGTGAGGTCGAAGATGGCGGAGTCGAAGCGGCTCGAGTCCATCGCCGGGGGCTCTTCGGGAGAAGCGATCGGCTCGATCCGTGGCTCGGGCCGCGCGGCGGGCGCCTCGTCGCTCGGCAGGGCTCGCAGGCGCGGCATGAGGGTGCCGGTGGCTTCGTGCTGCTGCGAGAGGGCGACTGGCCTCGCTGTTGATCGGAGAGAGGACGGCCTTCTTGAGATCGAAGCTCCAGCGCGCATCGTGGTCGACGCCGTCGGAGGTGAAGTTCAGCTTCAGCATCCAGCCGTCCTTCGGGTCCTTCCAGCTCGCCCAGCGCGGCCCACGGGCGGCGAGCTGCTGGAGTCGTCGAGCGATGACGGCGCCGAAGCGTGACGACGGCGCATCGAGTCCGCCGCCCGGCAGCTGCACGGGCACGGCGAGCGCGCTCGTGATGACGTGCTCGCGCTCAGCGAGCACAGGGCCCTCGTAGCGGCGGATGTCGTAGACCGGGAAGCCGGTGAGCTCCGCGACCTCTTCAGAGGTGAGGCCCTCGCGGATGTAGCCCTGGATGTCGCGAACCGGCACCTTGCGCAGCGCGCCGGTCTGCAGGGTGGGCTCGTGCAGGCTCGATGTGCGCAGCGCCGCCTGACGGAGGGCCGCTCGGATGGCGTCGTCGACCTCGACCAGGAACTGCGTCCCGTCGGGCGCGGTCGCGACAATTCGCCCCTCGTCGACGCGGATCGCCCGTAAAGTCTCCACAGCTGTTTCCCTACCCCCCGGTATCCGCCCAGAATGCCACCTCCGATGAGGTTTTCCGGGGAATACGCAGGGCGTGCCGGAAGTTGCCAGAGGGTTCGACAGAAATCCGATGGTTGCGCCGGTTTGCTATCCCGCAAGCCGATCGTGCAAACTGTCGCCGCCAATCGTTGGCACAGCACAGAAGAAGTGGATGGGCATGGCGACCGATTACGACGCCCCACGCAAGACCGACGACGACTCCGAGTCGATCGAGGCGCTCAAGGAGCGAGTGCCGGACCGGCTCTCCGGCGTCGTCGACGTCGAGGACGCCGACAACCCTGCGAGCTTCGACCTTCCCGGTGCAGACCTCTCCGATCTCGACCTCGATGTGATCGTCCTGCCGCCTCAGGCCGACGAGTTCACCTGCGTCTCGTGCTTCCTGGTGAAGAACCGTTCGCAGTTCGACCACGAGACCGGACTCGGCCCGGTCTGCCAGGAGTGCCAGCTGTAGCCGCGGACTGCGAGCACGAGCTATCGCGAGTAGCACGAAGGCCTTCACGTCTCAGACGTGGGGCCTTCGCGCGTATCGTCCATCACGAGCGCTACGCGGGACTGAGGCCTTCACGTCTCGCGGGTTCGACGCTCGAGCTGCGACGAGCTCGTCCGGTCGCCGTGAGGATGCCAGCCAGGGAGCGCTTCGGATGTCGAGCAGCTCGATCCGCACGACGGGTCGATCCACGGCGCAGGCAGAGGAACGCACGGGCGTCGAGACGGACGCCGCGCTCCGCCGTCGCCTCCTCCGCGCGGTAGCCGGTGACCGTGCCGACGAGTGCGACATCGATTCGCGCCCGCCCCACCCGCAGCGTGCGTCCTGAGATCTCGATCCTCGGTGCGGGGATGATCAGCAGCCCCAGGCGCCCAGGTACAGCACCGCACCGCAGATGACCCCGGCCGTGACTGAGATGGGCAGGAAGACCAGCAGACTCGCGGGGATCACCAGCGCGCAGGCGATGTAGAGCCACACACTCGGCCAGAGACGCTCGGAGTGGGGACACCTCCCCATTGCACCAGACATCGTGGACTACCCTCGACACGTGCCAGAGCCAGTGCGTGTGCTGTTCACCGGCGAACAGACCCCTGAGTACGCCCATCCGGGCGACGCCGGAGCAGACCTGACCTCAGCCGAGGACGTGCTGCTCGCGCCCGGACAGCGGGCGCTCGTCGGCACCGGCACCTCGATCGCACTGCCCAATGGCCACGTCGCCTTCGTCGTTCCGCGCAGCGGCCTCGCGGCCAAGCACGGCATCACCATCGTCAACACCCCCGGCACCGTCGACGCGGGCTACCGCGGCGAGATCAAGGTCATCCTGCTCAACACGGACTCCACCGAGCCCTATCAGGTGCGAGCGGGCGACCGCATCGCCCAGGTGATCGTCATGCCCGTCCGCCCGGCTCAGTTCATCCGCGTGGACAGCCTGCCCGGCAGTCACCGCGGCTCGGGCGGATTCGGGTCGACCGGCAGAGGTTCGACTCATCCGACGCGGCAAGGAAGGACTGAGCTTGTGAGCGATCCCCAGGACGCAGAGCTGCAGCCGAAGTCGGCTCCGGAGGATCGAGAGCTGAACGGCCCGCTCGATGTCACCGAGGCCAACGCGGTGCGCCCGTATGTCGACCTCGGCGGCGTGAAGATCGTCCCCCGCGAGGGACTGCACCTTCGCCTCGAAGTGGAGGACGGCACCAAGCGCGTCGTCGCGGTCGGGCTCGACTACGCCGGATCCACCCTTCAGGTGCAGCCCTTCGCCGCGCCCCGCACGAGCGGCCTCTGGCACGAGATCCGCGCGCAGATCGTCGAGCAGATCCAGAAGCAGGGCGGCACCACGCGTCTGGCCGATGGCCCATTCGGCCCAGAGCTCGTCGCCACCATCCCCGTGGCCGCGGGCCCGGGCGCCCCTCCCCAGTCCCGGATCGCGCGGTTCATCGGCGTCGACGGACCGCGCTGGTTCCTCCGGGGAGTCATCGCCGGCGAGGGTGCTGTCAATCCGCAGGCCGCCGTGCAGGTGGAGGATCTCTTCCGCTCGGTCGTGGTCGTCCGCGGCACGACCCCGATGCCGCCACGAGACCTCATCCCGCTGCACGTCCCGGGCGGCACCACCGGTCCGGCGGCCGGACCGCTCGGCTGACGTGAACGGCACCGAACCGACGGCACTGAACCGAGCGGCACCGACCGGCGACGATACCCACGCGTCCGCCCTCCGACATTCCTGCGAAGGGCCCGGCGGCTCCGCTCGCGGACAGCCTCGCCGAGGCGGCGCGACGCGCGGGCTTCGCTCAGGCAGTGTCGGGGGAGCGGGTCACGGGCGGTGCGGTGCTCGGACGCGATCGGGGGCGTTCGCGGCATCCTCGAGGCGGTCCTCCCCGGATTCGTCTTCCTCCTGCTGTTCACCCTGACGCCGTCCCTGCCGCTGGCGCTCGGCGTCTCGGTCGGTGTGGCGGCCATCTTCTCCATCATCCGGATCATCCAGAAGGGCCCGTTCACCCAGGCCGTCGGCGGCTCTGGTCGCGGTGGCGGCATCCGCGGCGCTCGCCCTCGTCACCGGCCGCGCGGAGAACAACTTCGTCCTCGGTCTCGTCACCAACGTGGCCTACGGCGTCGCCCTGCTCATCTCGTCCTCGTGCGCTGGCCGCTGATCGGCCTCGCCGTCGGCTTCCTGCTCGGCGAGGGGACCGCCTGGCGCGTCCGACCGGCGCAAGTTCCGCGCCATGCAGGGGCTCACGCTCGTCTGGGTGGCGATGTTCGCCGCCCGGCTCGCCGTTCAGGCCCCGCTCTATCTCGCGGGCAACCTCGAGCTGCTCGGCGACCTTCAAGCTCGTCATGGGCCTGCCGCTCTACGCGCCGCTGCTCGTGCTGTCCTGGTTCGTCGTGCGCGCCGTCTTCCCCGGCGGCCCGTCCGCTGGAGCGCTCCGGCCGCACCTGCCGCGAGCACCGCAGCGACCTCCGACGAAGCGCATTCGACACCTCCACCTGAGGGCCTCCCCGCGCCGCGGCGCGTGATAGTTTTATCTCGACGTCGAGATACTTTTCGACCCGATGATCCAGCTCGGCCGCAGTGTTAGGCATGCCTCACTAGTGCCGGTCGTGCCTGGGAACGAAGATTGGCAGAGGACCGCGTTTGACCGGTCCGCAGCGGAGGAGGACACATGTCCACGGTCAACAGCTTCGGCGCCAAGGCGCAGCTCACAGTCGGGGATGCCGACTACGAGATCTTCCGGATCGACACGGTCGAGGGCTACGAGAAGCTCCCGTACAGCCTCAAGATCCTGCTCGAGAACCTCCTGCGCACGGAGGACGGCGCCAACATCACCGAGGCGCACATCCGCGCCCTGGGTTCGTGGGTGCCCGAGGCGGAGCCCGACACCGAGATCCAGTTCACCCCGGCTCGCGTGGTCATGCAGGACTTCACCGGCGTTCCCTGCATCGTCGACCTCGCCACCATGCGCGAGGCGGTCGGCGCGCTCGGCGGCGATCCCAACAAGATCAACCCCCTCGCGCCCGCCGAGCTCGTCATCGACCACTCGGTGATCGCCGACCTCTTCGGCACCGAGAACGCCCTCGAGCGCAACGTCGAGATCGAATACGAGCGCAATGGCGAGCGATACCAGTTCCTCCGTTGGGGGCAGACCGCGTTCGACGACTTCAAGGTGGTCCCGCCCGGAACCGGCATCGTGCACCAGGTCAACATCGAATACCTGGCCCGGGTCATCTTCACGCGTGAGGTCAGCGTTCCTGGCGTGGGTCAGGTCCTCCGCGCCTATCCCGACACCTGCGTCGGCACCGACTCGCACACCACCATGGTCAACGGCCTCGGTGTGCTCGGCTGGGGCGTGGGCGGCATCGAGGCCGAGGCGGCCATGCTGGGCCAGCCCGTCTCGATGCTCATCCCCAAGGTGGTCGGATTCAAGCTCACCGGCTCGATCCCCACCGGCGTGACCGCGACCGACGTCGTGCTCACCATCACCCAGCAGCTGCGCAAGCACGGAGTGGTCGGAAAGTTCGTCGAGTTCTACGGCGAGGGCGTCGCCCAGGTGCCGCTCGCAAACCGCGCCACCATCGGCAACATGAGCCCCGAGTTCGGCTCGACCGCCGCCATGTTCCCGATCGACGAGGTCACCCTCGACTACCTGCGCCTCACCGGCCGCAGCGAGGACCAGGTCGCGCTCGTCGAGGCGTACGCCAAGATCCAGAAGCTCTGGCACGACCCGGCGGTCGAGCCCGTCTTCAGCGAGTACCTCGAGCTCGACCTCGCGACAGTGGTCCCATCGATCGCCGGGCCCAAGCGCCCGCAGGACCGCGTCGAGCTGAGCCGGGCGAAGAGCCAGTTCAACCTCGACATCAACGACTACGCGGCCCAGGACATCACCATGGTCGACGCGGCAGTCGAGGGCACCTTCCCCGCCTCCGACCCGATCAGCTTCACTCCTCAGGACGAGGACACGAAGGAGGAGGTGGTCTCGCACACCCACGAGAGCGTCGCCCCCGCCACGTGGTCGAAGCCCGTTCCCATCACCCTGGAGGACGGCACGAAGTACACGCTCGACCACGGAGCCGTCGCGGTCGCCGCGATCACCTCCTGCACCAACACGTCCAACCCGAGCGTCATGCTCGCCGCCGGCCTGCTCGCCCGCAACGCGAACAGGAAGGGCCTCAAGGCCAAGCCGTGGGTCAAGACCACGCTCGCGCCCGGATCGAAGGTCGTCACCGACTACTACGCCAAGGCCGGACTCACCGACGACCTCGAAGCCCTCGGCTTCTACACGGTCGGCTATGGCTGCACGGTCTGCATCGGCAACACCGGTCCGCTGATCGACGAGGTCTCTGCTGCCATCAACGACAACGACCTCGCCGTCACCGCCGTGCTGTCGGGCAACCGCAACTTCGAGGGCCGGATCAGCCCCGATGTGAAGATGAACTACCTGGCCAGCCCGCCGCTCGTCATCGCCTACGCCCTCGCCGGATCGATGAACTTCGACTTCGAGACCGACTCCCTCGGCACCGACACCGACGGCAACGACGTCTACCTCAAGGACATCTGGCCCGACGCCGCCGAGGTGCAGAAGACGATCGACAGCTCCATCTCGACCGAGATGTTCACCCACGAGTACGCGAGCGTCTTCGAGGGCGACGAGCGCTGGCGCTCGCTGCCCACGCCCGACAGCGAGGTGTTCGAGTGGGATGAGAACTCGACCTACGTTCGGAAGCCCCCGTACTTCGACGGCATGACCCTCGAGACCTCCCCGGTCACCGACATCGCCAGCGCCCGCGTGCTCGCGAAGCTCGGCGACTCGGTGACCACCGACCACATCTCGCCCGCCGGCTCGATCAAGGCCGGAACGCCGGGTGGACAGTACCTCGAGGCCCACGGTGTCGACCGCAAGGACTTCAACTCCTACGGCTCGCGTCGCGGCAACCACGAGGTGATGATCCGCGGCACGTTCGCGAACATCCGCCTGAAGAACCAGCTGCTCGACGGCGTGGAGGGCGGCTACACCCGCGACTTCACGCAGCCCGACGGCCCGCAGGCGTTCATCTACGACGCCGCACAGAACTACGCGGCCGAGTCGACCCCCCTGGTCATCCTGGGCGGCAAGGAGTACGGCTCTGGCTCGTCGCGCGACTGGGCGGCCAAGGGCACCTCGCTGCTCGGTGTCCGCGCCGTCATCACCGAGAGCTTCGAGCGGATCCACCGCTCGAACCTGATCGGGATGGGCGTGCTCCCGCTGCAGTTCCCGGCGGGAGAGAGCTGGGCCTCGCTCGGCCTGGACGGCACAGAGACCATCTCGATCTCGGGCATCACCGCCCTCAACGACGGTGAGACGCCGAAGACGGTGCACGTGATCGCCGAGCCGAGCGAGCAGTCGTCCGCTGGCAAGCAGACGGTCGAGTTCGACGCGGTCGTGCGCATCGACACCCCCGGCGAGGCCGACTACTACCGCAACGGCGGCATCCTCCAGTACGTCCTGCGCTCCTTGGTCTGACCTGCACGGGCCCAGTCAACGCCCCACTCGACCGACGAAGGCAGCTTCGTCGGTCGAGTAGGCACTCGTCGACCGGACAGCACAGAAATTGATCCTCCCGCGGCACGCTCGCGGCCACTACCCTGATCACGTCATTGCCGGTGATGACAGGGATGGTGCGCGCGATGGGACTCTTCAAGGCCGCTCTCGATTCGCTCGGCGGCACGTTCGCCGATCAGTGGAAGGACTTCTACACCGTCCCCGAGGGCATCGGTCCGACGGCGGCGATCTTCGCGGCAGTGCCCCGCGGCACGAATGCCGGTCGCGGCTCGAACACCAAGGCGTCCGAGGGGATCATCACCAACGGCACCAAGATCATCGTTCCTGAGGGCTACGGTCTGCTCCTTTTCGAGGACGGGGCGATAACGGGCCTCGCCGCGGAAGCGGGCGGCTACGAATGGAACTCCGAGGCGCAGGACTCGCAGTCGATCTTCGCGGGCGATGGCATCCTCAGCCCGCTCATCACGACGTCCTGGGAGCGGTTCAAGTTCGGTGGACGTCCGCAGTCGCAGCAGGGTGCACTCTTCGTGAACCTCAAGGAGCTGCCGAACAACCGCTTCGGCACCCAGTCGGAGATCTACTGGGACGACGCATACCTGCGCGCTCAGGTGGGTGCGATCACCCGCGGCACGTACACGCTGAAGATCGTCGATCCGATCCTCTTCGTGAAGAACTTCGTGCCGGCGTCATACCTCCGACCCGGCGCGGTCTTCGACTTCACCGACATCGAGAACGACGCGGCCTCGCAGCTGTTCAATGAGGTCGTCGCCTCGCTCGCACCGGCGTTCTCGCTGTACACGAACGACCCCGCGAAGGGGAACCGGATCACCAAGATCCAGCAGGACTCGCTCGGGTTCGCCCAGAGCCTCTCGGCGGCGGTCGAGGGCGGATACCAGTGGCGCACCGAGCGCGGCCTCGAGATCGTCAAGACCGCCATCGTCTCGATCGAGTACGACGCGACCACCCGGGAGCTGCTCACCACGGTGCAGCGCGCGGACGCCCTCGCGGGCAGCCGCGGCAACTCGAACCTTCAGGCTTCGGTCGCCGCCGGCTTCCAGTCGGCTGGGGAGAACGCGGGCCCCGGCGGCATCCTCGGGATGGGTATCGCGGCGGGTTCTGTCGGCCTGGGCGGGCTCCAGCAGCCCGCGTCACCGGAGCCGGCACCCGCGGCCGCCGCAGCTGCGTCGGCAGCGCCCGCGGCCACTGAGGACCCGATGGCGGCGCTCACCCGGGCGAAGCAGTTCCTGGACGCGGGACTGATCACCCCAGAGGACTACGAGGCGGCCAAGGCCAAGGCTCTCGGACTCTGAGCCGACGTCGCGTCCGGAGGGCCAGATGAGCATTCCGCAGGGTCCTGAGGAGCCGTCGCCGGCGATGCCGCTGGTCCCGCCGTCGGCGCAGCAGGCCGCGTTCCCACCGCCGGTGGCTGCCGCACAGTCGACCTCTCCGTCGCCCGCCGCCGAGCCCCTCGAGCAGACTCTGGCTCCGCCGCCGGCCGGCGCCCAGACGCAGAACCAGCATCTGGCCGACGGCGTCAACCGATGCCCCAAGTGCGGCTCCACCGACGTTGTCCTCCGGCCGGAGACCGGGCTGCTGATGTGTCAGTTCTGCCGCAATCAGTGGTCGGAGGCACGGGTGGAGGAGACGTTCGGATTCGGCGTCGGCCTGTCCGACCTCCAGGGCACCATCGTCTCGTCGGGCGCGGGTGACATCGATCGAATGCTCGATACCCTCATGACGCTCAAGTGCGGCGGCTGCGGCGCCGAGGTCGTCGTGAACACGACGACCGAGCTCAGCGCACGCTGTCACTGGTGCCGGCACGTGCTGACGATCAACGAGCAGATCCCGAACGGCGCCGTCCCGGATGCGGTGCTCCCGTTCCACCTGACCCACGCCCAGGCGGTCGAGCTCATCGGCGCCTTCGCGAAGAAGCGGCGTCGCTTCGCCCACGCCCGGTTCCGCGCCGAGTTCCGGCCCGAGAACGTCGTCGGCGTCTACCTGCCCTACCTCGTTGTCGACGCGAACGCGACGGCCGATATCGCGGGGATAGGCGAGGTGCAGACGCGGAAGTACACGGAGGGCAACGGCGACAACAAGACGACCTACTACGACGCCGACGTCTACCGGGTGCGTCGTCGAGTCTCGTTCACCGTCGACGACCTCACCCTCGAGTCCTCGGCCGAACGCTCGAACCAGGACTCCGGTGTGAACACCAACAACATCATCAACACGATCCTGCCGTTCGACACGAAGAACGCCGTCGCCTGGAACGCCGCCTACCTGTCGGGCTTCACCTCCGAGAAGCGCGACCTCGACGTCGCAGGGGTCGCGCCACGGGTCGGCGATCAGCTGCTGTCGATCGCTCGGTCCCAGGTGCAGTCGTCGGTGAGGGGCTACGGACGCGGGGTGCGCTGGGAGCAGGAGGCGCTCGATGTCAAGGGCACGCGGTGGGTCGCGATGCTCATGCCGGTGTGGCTGTACTCCTACCACCATGTCGAGGGCGGCCGCGGGCTGGTGCACTACATCGCGGTCAACGCCCGCACCGGCGAGACCATGGGCAGCGTGCCGCTGGCCATGGGGAAGCTGATGCTCGCCTCGTTGGGCATCGCATCCGGCGTCGGCGTCCTCTCCATCATCGCTCTGGTGCTGCTGTCATGATCGAGCTCTTGGACGTCGTCGTGCTCGCCTCGGGCAGCTCGAGCGATGACGGGGGACCGGGATGGCTGCTGCTCGCGGGGCCGATCGGCGGAATCGCCTTCTACGGGGCCGTCTTCCGGTACTACCGCAACACCGACAAGTCCCATGGCTTCGAGACGGAGACCGTCGTGTCCCAGACCGCGCCGATCACGGGCGAGGATCTGAAGGTAGACGAGATCCGACGGACCCGGCGCGCCGAGATCGAGGGGGGCAACGCCGGCAACCACCGCGTGCGCGTGCAGCGGGTCGAGCCCGGCAGCTGACGCAGGGCCCGCCCGGCGCAAGGCTCTGCCCGCACAGGGTCCAGCCGACTCTGGGTCCGCTCGGCTCTGAGCCCGTCCGCCGCCCCAATGCAAGGGCTCCCATCGGCAGTGAATAGACTCAGGTGATGGGAATCCTCGAGACGATCCGCGGTCCCCGCGACCTCGATCGACTGTCCCGCGACCAGCTCGTCGAGCTCGCCGCCGACGTGCGCAAGTTCCTGGTCGCCAACGTCTCCAAGACCGGTGGTCACCTCGGACCGAACCTCGGGGTGGTGGAGCTCACCATCGCCATGCATCGGGTCTTCGATTCTCCGAAGGACGCCATCGTGTTCGACACCGGGCATCAGTCCTACGTGCACAAGCTGCTCACGGGTCGCCAGGACTTCTCCGAGCTGCGACAGAAGGACGGCCTCGCGGGATACCCGCAGCGATCGGAGTCGGAGCACGACATCGTGGAGAGCTCCCACGCATCGAGCTCGCTGTCCTGGGCAGACGGCATCTCGCGCGCCTTCAGCCTCACCGGACAGACCGATCGCCACGTCGTCGCCGTCGTCGGCGATGGCGCGCTGACCGGGGGCATGACCTGGGAGGCGCTGAACAACATCAGCGACGACAACAATCGCCGCCTGGTGATCATCGTCAACGACAACGGCCGCTCCTACGCGCCCACCATCGGCGGACTGGCGCGCTTCCTCAACGACGTGCGCACGCGGCGCACCTACCGGGACCTCTACCTGGGCTCGCGCAACCTCTTCAACCGGCTCGGGCGGCCGGGGCGCGCCATCTACCGCGCCACCCGCGGCGCCCTGCACGGATTCCTCAGCCGCTTCGCCGGCAACGAGGGCCTGTACTCCAACCTCGACATCAAGTACATCGGTCCGATCCACGGCCATGATCTCGGCGCCCTCGAAGAGGCCCTCCGCCAGGCGAAGAACTACGAGCTGCCGGTGATCGTGCACGCCATCACCCAGAAGGGGCGCGGCTACGCGCCGGCCGTCGAGGATGTCGCCGATCAATTCCACGCCGTCGGTCAGATCGATCCCGAGACGGGTGAGCCGATCGCAGTCGAAGAACTCGGGCCCCGCATGGACGTCCGTGTTCGCCGACGAGCTGGCGACTCTGGCGGACGGCAACGAGCGGATCGTCGGCATCACCGCCGCCATGCTCCGCCCGACCGGCCTCGACACGCTTGCGGAGCGGCACCCCGGCCGGGTGATCGACGTCGGGATCGCCGAGCAGCACGCCACGACGTCGGCCGCCGGACTGGCCTTCGGCGGCATGCATCCCGTCGTCGCCATCTACGCCACCTTCATCAACCGCGCGTTCGACCAGGTCCTGATGGATGTCGCCCTGCACAAGGCGGGCGTCACGTTCGTGCTCGACCGCGCCGGGGTCACGGGGCCCGACGGCGCCAGCCACCACGGGATGTGGGACCTCTCCATCCTGCAGGTCGTGCCTGGCATCCGGCTCGCCGCACCACGCGACGAGGCCCGGCTGCGGGAGGAGCTCGCCGAGGCCATGCTGGTCGACGACGCGTCCCACCGTCATCCGCTTCCCGCGCGGCTCCGTCGGGCCCGACGTGCCGGCCCTGCGTCGCACCTCGGATGGCGTCGATGTGCTCCGTGAGGGCCGGGTGAAGGACGTCCTGCTGGTCGCGGTCGGACCGTTCGCGTCCATGGCCCTCGAGGTGGCCGAGCGGCTCGAGGCTCAGGGGATCGGCGCCACCGTCGTCGATCCGCGGTGGGTCGTACCCGTCCCCACGAGCATCATCGAGCTGGCGCGTGAGCACCGCATCGTGGCATCGATGGAGGATGGCATCAAGGTCGGCGGAATCGGCACCAGAATCCGCCAGGACCTCCGTGCCGCAGGCGTGGATACCGCCCTCACCGAGCTCGGCCTGCCTGACGAGTTCCTCGAGCACGCGACGCGCGCGGAGATCTTCGAACGCGTAGGCCTCACTCCGCAGCAGATCGCCCGAGACCTGGTTTCGCAGGTTCTCGGCACGAAGATACCGATCGCCCGACCCCTGCCCGCGCGCGAGGCGCTGCAGGCGGAGGACGAGTCGGATCCGGCCCGCCGCAGCTGAGTCGGGGCCGCTTCAGCGAGTGGCTCGTCCCAGCTGGAGGCCATCTGCGCGGAGTCTCCTTCTCCCGCGGGAGTTCCTACGAAACCGGCGAATGTGCACGAAATTTCGTGCACATTCGGCCGGAACGTAGGAAGGGTCAGTCGACGCCGACGATGGGCGGGGTGTGGAAGGTTCCGCCGAAGACGCGGTTCGACGCACCTGAGCGGTCGAGGTAGGGCGTCAGGCCGCCCATGTGGAACGGATAGCCGGCGCCGAGGATGAGGCAGAGGTCGATGTCCTCCGCGGCTGAGACGACCGCGTCGTCGAGCATCCGCTTGACCTCGTCGGCCAGGCCGTCCTCGATCCTCATCTGCAGCTCGGCCGCGGTCTGCGGCCTCTCGTTGCCCTTCGCGTGCGAGGCGACGATCTTGAGCGCGGCCTTGTCGACGCCCTTGATGTTGCCCTTGCCGTCCTTGTCGTAGATCCGCCCGAGATCGGCCAGCTCGTGCAGGCTCCGGCTGTCGAAGAACCGGTCCGGGAAGGCGCTGTGGTGGGTGTCGAGCACATGCGCGCCGACCTTGAGACCGACGAGCTCGAGCAGCACGAACGGCGTCATCGGCAGGCCGAACGGCTTGACGGCCGCGTCGACCGTCTCGAACGGCGTGCCGGTGTCGACGGCGTGCATCGCCTCGCCGAGCACCTTGGCGAGGATCCGGTTGACGACGAAGCCGGGGGTGTCGCGCGTGATGACCGCGTTCTTCCTCAGCTTCGCCGCCGTGACCATGGCGGTTGACAGCGTCGCGTCGTTCGTCGCCGGCGTCTTCACGACCTCGATGAGCGGCATCACGGCGACAGGGTTGAAGAAGTGGAAGCCGACCAGGCGCTCCGGGTTCTTCAGCTTGGCGCCGATCTGCTCGACCGACAGCGACGATGTGTTCGTCGCGAGCACTGCCTCGGGGGAGACGTAGTTCTCGATGTCGGCGAAGACCTCCTGCTTGACGCCGAGCTCCTCGAAGACCGCCTCGATGACCCAGTCGCAGTCGGCGAAGTCGGCGCGGTTCGTGGTGCCGGTCAGCAGGGCATTGAGCCGGTTGGCCTCGTCGCGGACGATCCGGCCCTTCTCGAGCAGGGTGGCGATCTCGCCGCGGATGTAGTCGAGTCCCTTCTCCACGCGCGCCTGGTCGATGTCGGTGATGACGACGGGCACCTGCAGGCGGCGGAGGAAGAGCAGCGCGAACTGGCTCGCCATGAGCCCCGCGCCGATGACGCCGACCTTGGTGACCGGACGCGCGATCTCCTTGTCCGGCGCGCCCGCGGGCCGCTTGGCGCGCTTCTGGACGAGGTTGAAGGCGTAGATGCTCGCCTGGAACTGGTCGCCCGCGATGAGCTCGGCCAGCGCCTCGTCCTCGGCGGCGAAGCCCTCGGCCTTGGTGGCGCGCTTGGCTCCGGCGAGCAGCTCGAGCGCCGCGTAAGGCGACCTCGGGAACCGTGCCGA
The DNA here is from genome assembly GCA_963830655.1 of uncultured Actinomycetota bacterium. Lineage (GTDB taxonomy): Bacteria > Actinomycetota > Actinomycetes > Actinomycetales > Microbacteriaceae > Naasia. The sequence continues at coordinate 195,582 of CAWHND010000007.1, read as the reverse complement.
TCTTCGACTCGAGGCTCTTGCGGGCGATGCCGATGGCGATGTCCCACTTGGCGAGCCGCTCGAGCTTGCCGGGCTCGTTCGGACGCTTGACCTTGATCCGCGCCGGAGACCACCTGCGTCGGCCCAGCGGATCGAGTCCTCGAGGAAGTTGATCGAGGAGAACATCGCATCCGCGATGCCGAGCTCGAGCACGTCCGCCGCCTTGAGCATCCGGTTCTGCTTGAGCGGGTTCTCGATGATCGACCTTGAGGGCGTTCTCGATGCCGATCAGGTTCGGCAGCAGGTAGGCGCCGCCCCAGCCGGGGATGAGGCCGAGGAAGACCTCGGGCAGCGCGAACGCGGGCACCGATGAGTCGACGTGCGGTAGTCGGCGTTGAGGCCGATCTCCACCCCGCCGCCGAGGGCGAGGCCGTTGATGAAGACGAACGACGGCACGCCGAAGTCGGCCTGCTTGCCGAGCACGAAGTGGCCGAGCTGGGCCAGCTTCTTCGCCGCCGCCTTGGACGGGGATGTCGCCGACCTTCGAGAGGTCGGCGCCCGCGGCGAGGATGAACGGCTTGCCCGTCGTCGCCACGGCGTGGATCTCGCCGCGCGCCGCACGGGCGGTCAGCTCGTCGTAGACCCGGCCGAGCTCGAGCAGGGTGACCGGCCCGAGGGTGTTCGGCCGCGTGTGGTCGCGGCCGTTGTCGAGGGTGACCAGCGCGAGGACCCTGCCGCCGGAGATCGGGATGTCGCGGACGAACGAGTGGGTGACCACCTCGTCGGCCGACATGGCCTCGAGCTCGCTGAAGTCGATCGCCGCGTAGTCGAGCGGGCGAGGAACCTGCCTTGATGGTGCTCACTTGGCTGCCCTGCTCTCTGCCGCACGGTTCTTCGAGAGCTGCTTCGACGCCTTGCCGAGCGCTCCGGATTCCCACTTCCGGCCGTTCCAGGCCGGGTTCTCCCAGATGACGCTGCCGCCCTGGCCGAGGCCGATGCACATGGCGGTCATGCCGTAGCGGACCTCCGGGTGCTCCGCGAACTGCGCGGCGAGCTGCAGCATGAGCCGGACGCCGGACGCGGCGAGCGGGATGGCCGATCGCGATCGCGCCGCCCCACTGATTGACCCGGGGATCGTCGTCGTCGATGCCGAAGTGGTCGAGCAGCGACAGCACCTGGATGGCGAATGCCTCGTTGAGCTCGAAGAGGCCGATCTGATCGATCGACATCCCGGCCTTCCTCAGCGCCTTCTCGGTCGCGGGAACGGGGCCGATGCCCATGATCTCGGGCTCGACGCCGGCGAAGGCGAAGCTGACGAGCTTCATCTTCGGGCTGAGGCCCGAGCTCCTTGGCCGCCTCGGCGCTCGGCCATCAGCGAGACCGTGGCGCCGTCGGTGAGCGGCGACGAGTTGCCCGCGGTCACTCGGCCGTGCGGACGGAAGGGCGTGCGCAGGGTGGCGAGGCTCTCCATGGTGGTCTCGGGGCGCATGCCCTGGTCCTCGGTCGCGAGGCCCCAGCCCTGCGGGCTGTTGATCGCGACCGGGATGAGGTCGGGCTGGATCTTGCCGTCGTCGTAGGCGGCGGCGGTCTTCTGCTGGCTGCGCATGGCGAAGTGGTCGGAGCGCTCCTTGGTGAGCGCGGGGAACCGGTCGTGGATGCGTTCGGCGGTGTTGCCCATGTTGAGGGCGTCGGCGCTGACGATGCGCTCCGAGAGGAAGCGCGGGTTGGGGTCGGCCCCGAATCCCATCGGGTGGCGGCCCATGTGCTCGACGCCGCCGGCGATGGCGAGGTCGTAGGCGCCGAAGGCGATGGCACCCGAGGTCGTCGTCACCGAGGTCATCGCTCCGGCGCACATCCTGTCGATGGCGTAGCCCGGACGGACTGGGGCAGTCCCGCGAGAAGCGCCGCGGTGCGGCCGAGGGTCAGTCCCTGGTCGCCGGTCTGGGTGGTCGCGGCGATCGCCACGTCGTCGATCCGGTCGCCGGGCACCTGCGGGTTGCGCTCCATCAGGCCCTTCATGGCCTTGACGATCAGATCGTCGGAGCGGGTGTTCCAGTAGATGCCCTTCTCGCCCGCTCGGCCGAACGGGGTGCGGACCCCATCCGACGAATACGACGTCATTGCCTTCGGCCACTGTGCCCTCCTGAATCCTTGCGAGTGCGCCCATCGACGCCGTCCGGATCTTCTGGATCCGCGCTGTGCATCGTGCTCCCCGGGCGCGGCACGGGATCGTGCAGAGCGGCGGGGGATCGGCGATGGGCCGCATCGATCCTACGAACAGCGCCTGACAGGAGCTGAATCCTTTGAGCCAACCTACGAAGCGGCGGGATCCTCGATCGGGGTCGGTTGGCGGGCACGGACAAACGCGTCGGCCACGGCGACCCGCGATCGCCTCGACCTGCCAGGGACGAGCGCCGAGCTCGATCAGCGCAGCGCCGACGGTCTGCTCGTCGGCCGGTGGCGGGTGGCGACCAGGCCACGCGGCGAAGGGTGTCGGGGGTGATCAGGTTCTCGACCGGCAGGTCGAGGTACTCGGCGATCGCGCCGTCACCGCGGCGCGGGCGCCCTTGAGCCGCCGGTCGGCGGCCGGGTTGCGGTCCGCCCATGCCCGCGGCGGAGGCATCGAATCGCCGGGGACGCGCACCTGAGGCAGGTCCTCCGATTCGAGGGCGCGGCTGACCGCGCCCCACCATCGATCGAGCTCGGACCGGCTCGCGCGCCCGGAGAAGTCGCGCATGGCCGCCAGCTCCCGCTTGCTGGCTGGGACGTTGCGCGCCACGGCGACGAGCGAGGCGTCGGGCACGAGTCGGCCCGGAGCGACATCGAGGCTTCGGGCGAGTTCGTCGCGACTCTGCCAGAGCTCCCGGGCGACGGCGAATCCGCGGGCTCCCTTGACGCTGTGCAGACCGGAGAGTCGTCGCCACGGGTCGGTGCGCACGATCTTCAGCTCGCGCTGCCGGACCGCCTCGAACTCCTCTTCCGCGATTCGGGTCTTGCCCGTCTCGGTCGAGCAGCTCGGCCATCTTGTCGCGCAGGTCGACCAGCAGCTCCACGTCGAGCGCCGCATACTTCAGCCAGCGACTCGGGCAGCGGCCGGGTCGACCAGTCCGCGGCCGAATGCTCTTTGGCCAGGTGCAGTCCGAGCAGCTCCTCGACGACCGTGCCGAGTCCGACGCGGGGGATGCCCAGCAGGCGGGCGGCCAGCTCGGTGTCGAAGATCCGCTCGGGATCGAGGCCGACCTCGCGCAGGCAGGTGAGATCCTGGCTGGCCGCGTGGATGATCCACTCCTCGTGCTGGATGGCGGCGGCGAGGTCGCTGAAGTCGCCGATCGCGGGAGGATCGAAGAGGAATGTGCCTGCCCCGCGGCGGAAGACCTGGATCAGGTAGGCGCGCTGCGAGTAGCGGAAGCCGCTGGCCCGCTCGGCGTCGACCGCGACCGGACCGTGTCCGCCGGCGATCGCAGCGACCGCCGAAAGGTAGGCCTCACGGGTGTCGGTGACGACGGGGCGCTCGGCGAGGGTCGCCTCGTGCAGGGGAGGCATCGTCCGTCTGCGGCGTCCCGACTGCAGCGAGACTGGGGGTCGTTTCAGCCACGCCCAGCTCGTCGTGCAGATAGCAAAGTCACTCCCTCGGCTGCCGGCGGAAGCCCGCGAGCATGCATACCAACTCGCACCAGCCTTCCACATGCGCGGAGACATCGGCTTCGAGCGGCGTCCACGACGCGCGGAGCTCGATCTTGGCGCCGTCGCCCTGGCGGGCCAGCTCGCCGAAGCCGGTCGAGATGATCTTGGTCGCCGTGCCCGATGCCGAGTCGTATTGCGCGCCGCGCTGGTCGAGTGCGTCGGTCAGCCACGACCAGGCGACCTCGGCGAGGAAGGGGTCGAGTCCGATCTCGGTCTCGAGGGGCGCCTGGGCGAAGCAGACGATGCGGAAGGCGCCCGCCCCATGCCTCGGGCTCGTCCTCGTCGTAGAGCAGAACGAGGCGTCCTGTGCCGAGGTCGGACTCGGCGCCGTGCGGCGCCGGGTTGACGTCCGCCGCGAGGGCGACGACCAGGGCGCGAGGCCGGTCGGCGCGGGAATGCGGTCGATGACGAGGTCCGCGCGGAGGCGGGCGCTCTCGATGGACGCCAGTGCAGTCTGGAACTCGGCGGGCGGCGTGCTGTCCTTGACGGTGGCCACACAGCGAGAATAAGCCGCCAGCTGGGTCAGGTCGCGGTGATTCCACGGTGCGTCATGTCTTCGACAAGTCCCCGTCCTGGGGGCACGCCAGGTTCATCGCGATGGAGCGCAGTCCTGATCGTCCGCCCGCCTCTCCGCGGGTCGGGCACGCCATTCGAGCGTCGATCAGCGAGGAGACGGCAGCCGTTTGATAGCTTGTGGCCCGATCCGTTGCCGTCCGGCAAGACGCGCGGAGACGAGGGGATGACGCTGGGAACGAGACGCGAGACAGAGCGCGGTCGGCGCTCGGCGTCCTGGTCGCGCTCGGTGGAGTGGTCACCGCGGGCGCGCTGTTCGCCGGCGCCGTCACGGCCTCGGTCGCCCGGACGATCGTCACGCCGCCGCGCCGGAGGCGCACAGAGGACACGCGGGTCATCGGCTATGACGCGACCGAAGGAACCGCTGCAGCTCAGTGCGAGCAACGATGCCCTGCTGCCGGGCGACTACAGCTTCTGGTTCGGCCAGGGAACGGGCCACGCGCGTGTCGGTCAGATCGTCTCGCGCACGCCCGCCACCGTGACCCGCACGGTGATCGCGGTGGATCACGGCGATCTCAGCGCCGCTCGGGCCGGGCGCTTCACGGGCTGGTACTACGTGAGCCCCGAGGAGCTCGACGTTCCGTTCGAAGACGTCCGCGTGCAGACCAGCCTGGGCAACGCGCCCGCCTGGCTGATCCCCTCGGCAGATCTGCGGGTGGGCAGTGATCCCGAGAGCCCATCGGATCGATGGGTCATCCAGGTGCACGGTCGCGCCACGGTTCGTCAGGAGGCGCTGCGCGCCATCCCGGTGTTCCGCGCGGCGGGCTACACCTCGCTGCTGATCTCCTATCGCAACGACGGCGAAGCCCCGCAGAGCCCCGACCACCGCTACGCGCTCGGCGACATCGAGTGGCTCGATGTCGAGTCGCGCCATGCTCTACGCGCTCGAGCACGGCGCGCAGTCGGTGGTCCTGATGGGCTGGTCGATGGGCGGCGCCACGGTGCTGCAGGCCGCCACCCGCTCCCGCGTCGCGTCGGTGGTCCGCGGCGTGGTGCTCGACTCGCCCGTGATCAACTGGGTCGACACCCTTCGCTACCAGGGCGAGGCGATGTCACTCCCCGGCCCGGTGAAGTCGGGGATCCTGGCCCTGATCAGCAAGCCGTGGGGTCGCCTGTTCACCGGGCAGCGCAAGCCCATCGACCTCGCACGGCTCGACTTCGTCCGTCGTGCGGACGAGCTGGCGGTTCCGGTGCTGATCCTGCACAGCGACGACGACGGCTTCGTGCCGCTCGAACGGATCGCGGGAGCTGGCGGCGGCCCGTCCCGACATCGTCACCTTCGTGCCGTTCGAGACCGCCCGACACACCAAGCTCTGGAACTACGACCGCGACCTCTGGAACGCATCCATCGCGGAGTGGCTCGCCGACCTCGACGACGCGACCACCCATTTCACCGGTCGAATAGCGCGCCCCGTTCGTATCGAAGCCCACTCACTCCTGCCTCTGGTTCAGGTGACCCGAACGGTTGGCTTGATCACGACGAGGCAGCCACGTGAGTCACTTCGGCGGGCGGATCTACTGCGGGCCGTCGATGGCCCAGCGGGCGTAGAGGTACGAGTCGTCGTCGACGAGCAGGTGGATGAGGTGAGTGTCGAGCATGGCACCGACCCGCGCAAGCATCGGGACGCCGGGGGAGCGCAGCTTGGGCGAGGTGGTCATGCACAGCTCGTCCACCACCCCCGCGTCGAGGAATGCCGCGGCGAGGCTCGGCCCACCCTCGCAGACGATGCTGCGCAGTCCTCGTCCGTCCAGTGCGGTGACGATCTCGCGAGGATCGATGGCGTCGGAGGACAGCTCGATGATCTCGTGCTCGATGCCCGCAAGCTGCTCTTCGACGGTGGAGGTCGCATCCGGCGGGCAGACGATGAGCGGCACCGACGCCGACTCGTCGAGCCTGTGGCCGGTGAGATCTCCGGATCGGGTCACGATCGCGAGCCGCGCCCGTCGAGGCGACGAGAGGCCCTCCCTGCGCACGGTGCGCGCACCGACCACGACCACGTCGGCGTGGGTGCGGATCACTCCCATGATCCTGCGGTCGTTGCCGCCGGTCAGCGTGTCCGATGAGCCGTCTGTGCCGACCGCCGAGCCGTTGATGGAGGCGATCATGTTGATCCGGACGATGCTCGCGGTCTCGAAGGAATAGAGCTGGCTCAGCCAGTCGCGGAAGCCCTCGTCCTCGGGATCATGGCTGATGGACGGCGATGGCAGCAGACGGGTCAGCATGCGGGCCGCACCGTCCGAGAAACCGCGTCGAGGGTCACGCGGCCACCCGCTTGAGCGCGATCTGCCGCTTCACGCGGGCGAGCATGCCGCCCATCCCGCGGATGCGCAGCAGCGAGACGGCGTCGTTGAGTCCGAGCATCTGCGGATAGTCGGAGGGGACCTCGAGGACCTGGTCGGCGGTCAGTCCGCTCAGCCCCTGGACGAGGATCGAGGCGAAGCCGCGAGTGGTCGGTGCCTCGCGTGGCGCCGTCGCGTGCATCCGCACCGTCTGCGCAGCGTCCTCCGTCAGCTCGACGATGATGAAGACCGGCGACTGGCACTCCTCGACGCGCTCGAGCAGATCGGGGTGATCCGTCAGATGGTCGGGCAGGGCGGGAAGCTCACCGGAGAACTCGAGCAGCAGCTGCAGCCGGTCAGGCTGGTCGAGGGCGAGGAAGTCGTCGCGGATCACCGCAAGCGATTCGGGCAGATCGCTGGTCATGGCCTCGATTATCCCCTTCCCGGATCACCGGCGCCCCCTGCACCGATCCGGACAAGTTGCGCGGATCCGGAGCCCTCAACGCAATCACGCGGATCTCACCCCCTATCCATCCGGATCCAGGAGCTATTTCCGGATCCGTGGGACGACGCCAGGCTCAGAACCGCGCACGATGGGAACGCGCACAGCGCTGCCCCACTCGGTCCACGAGCCGTCGTAGTTGCGCACGTTCTCGAAGCCCAGCAGGTGGGTGAGCACGAACCAGGTGTGGCTCGAGCGCTCGCCGATCCGGCAGTACGCGATCACCGGATCGCCCTGCTTCGAGGCCGGCCCCCGCGCGGTAGACGGCGTCGAGCTCGACGGGGGTCTTGAAGGTCCCGTCCTCGGCGACGGCCTTGGCCCACGGCACGTTCTGCGCGCTCGGGATGTGCCCACCGCGCAGGGCACCCTCCTCGGGATAGGCCGGAGCCGTGGTGCGCTCGCCGGAGAACTCCTCGGGGCTGCGGACGTCCACGAGCGGCGAGCCGAGGTGGGCGAGCACGTCCTCCTTGAACGCGCGCACCGTGACGTCGTCCCGCTCGACGACCGGGTACTCCGTCGCGGCGATCGCGGGCTTCTCGGTCGTGTACTCGCGATCCTCGGCTTCCCACTTAGCACGGCCGCCGTCGAGCAGGCGGACATCCTCGTGGCCGAAGAGGGTGAACACCCAGAGCGCGTAGGCGGCCCACCAGTTGTTCTTGTCGCCGTAGATGACGACCGTGCTGTCCCGGCTGATGCCCTTCGATCCGAGCAGGGCCGCGAAGCCGGCGCCGTCGATGTAGTCGCGGGCGATGGGGTCGTTGAGCTCGGTGTGCCAGTCGACCTTGACGGCGCCGGGGATGTGTCCTGTCTCGTAGAGCAGGACGTCCTCGTCGGACTCGACCACGACCAGGCCGGGCTCGCCCAGGTGCTCGGCCAGCCACTCGGTGCTGACGAGTCGCTCGGGATGCGCGAAGCCTGCGAACTTCTCGGACGGATCGGCGGCGAGCACCATGTGGGGGACCTCTTTCATTGCGACGTTCAGAACGCCCTGCAGGACGACTTCAGCGTGGGGACGGGGCCGCTACTAGGCTGATCGGCGGCGCGGAGCGTTCATCGGACACAGCTGAGCGTTCCGACTCTAGAACGCGTACCGCCCGCCGGTGTCGATCGTGACGAACAGCTACACCGCACTCGGCGCCGACCACTTGGACATTGGAACTGCGCTGACCGACTCGACGCCCGCCCCCATCGGCCGCCTGGTCGACCGTGCCCCCACTCTGAGCGGGGCGGAGATCGCCGGCTACCTGGTGCCGCCTCCGCAGTTCCTGGCCGCCAGCCTCGACAACTACACGCCCGACGCCGACTACCCCTCGCAGACCGAGGCCGTCGAGAAGATGCGCTCGTTCGCGGGGCAGTGGGGCCAGCAGGCGAGCGGCGGGTGGTTCAAGAAGAAGGCTCCCGCGCAGAAGCCGGGTGTCTACCTCGACGGCGGGTTCGGAGTCGGCAAGACCCACCTTCTCGCCGCGCTGTGGCATCTCGCGCCCGGTCCCAAGTACTTCGGCACGTTCATCGAGTACACCGCGCTCGTCGGGGCGCTCGGCTACCGGGAGGCCGTGACGCTCCTGACCGGTGCGCGGCTGATCGCCATCGACGAGTTCGAGCTCGACGATCCAGGCGACACGATGGTGATGACCCGGCTGCTGGGTGAACTCGTGAAGACCGGCAGTCGGATCGCGGCCACCTCCAACACCCCACCCAACGCGCTGGGGGAGGGCAGGTTCGCCGCCGCCGACTTCCTCCGCGAGATCCAGTCGCTGTCCGCCAATTTCGACACCCTGCGCATCGACGGGCTCGATTACCGCCGACGCGACGTCGAGGGCGCGGCGAAGACCGTCGACGACGACGCCATCGCCGCGTCTGTGCTCGAGCGATCAGGCACGGGCGCGGCCACCGAAGACGCCTTCGATGACATCCTCGAGTTCCTCGCCACCGTCCATCCGTCCCGCTACGTGAAGATGGTCGACGGCCTCGGGGCGATCGGCATCCACCAGGTCCGCGTGCTGGAGAGCCAGACGGATGCGCTGCGCTTCGTCGCCCTCGTGGACCGGCTGTACGACGCCCAGGTGAGGATCTCTGCAAGCGGAGTGCCGCTGGACTCGGTCTTCGGCGCCGACATGCTCACCGGGGGCTACCGGAAGAAGTATCTCCGCGCCACATCGAGGCTCATCGCGCTCACGGAGTGATGCTGGCCAGCGTCTGCAGGGTCATCTCACGGCGAAACAAGGATTTTACGTCTGAGTTGGCGACGTAACACCCGCGAAACACGCCTCATGCGGAACGGAAACCTCCACCCAACAGGATGTCCTCGTACCCGAAGCGTGCATCGTCCGCCCACAGCCGGCACGAGCCGTCGGGTCCGTTTCTCCCTTGCATTCACAAGAGAGGTTTTCCATGGACCAGGGCAATACCGCCTTCGTACTCTTCGCAGCAGCCCTCGTGCTGCTGATGACTCCCGGCCTCGCCTTCTTCTACGGCGGACTCGTCAAGGCGAAGAGCGTCGTCAGCATGATGATGCTGAGCTTCGGCGCCATCGGCTTGATCGGGGTGCTGTGGGTCGTCTACGGCTACGCGATCGCATTCCCCGGCGCCGAGGGCACAGTGGCACCCTTTGCCATCGACAGCTCCAACTTCGGACTCGAGGCGCTGCTGGTCGACGCGGCAGATCCCGCAGGCGCCTACCCGGGCCTGGCATTCGCCGCCTTCCAGGCGACGTTCGCGATCATCACCGTTGCGCTGATCTCCGGCGCAATCGCCGACCGGGCCAAGTTCGGCGCATGGATGCTCTTCGCAGGCATCTGGGCCACGGTCGTCTACTTCCCTGTCGCGAGCTGGGTGTTCAACTTCGGCCTGGCCGAGGACGGCTCCTTCGCCTACGGCGGATGGATCACGCACGGTCTGCAGGATGTCTTCGGCGTCGGCGTCATCGACTTCGCCGGTGGAACCGCGGTGCACATCAACGCCGGCGCGGCTGCGCTCGCGTTGGCTCTGGTGCTCGGCAAGCGCGTCGGCTTCCAGAAGGGCGCCTACACGCCGCACAACCCGCCCTTCGTCCTGCTCGGCGCCGGCCTGCTCTGGTTCGGCTGGTTCGGCTTCAACGCAGGCTCGGAGCTGGCCGCTGACGGCACCGCGTCGATCGCCTTCGTCAACACGCTCGCCGCGCCGGCCGCCGCGCTTCTCGCCTGGCTGGTCGTCGAGAAGATCCGCGACGGCAAGCCCACCTCGGTCGGCGCCGCATCCGGTGCCGTCGCCGGACTCGTCGCCATCACCCCGGCCTGCGGATCGCTCACGCCGATGTTCGCCATCCTGCTCGGCCTCATCGCCGGTGCGGTCTGCGCCCTCGCCATCGACCTGAAGTTCAAGCTCGGCTTCGACGACTCGCTCGACGTCGTGGGCATCCACCTCGTCGGCGGACTCATCGGAACCCTGTACCTGGGCTTCTTCGCGAACAACACCGGACTGCTCCAGTCGGGCAACGGCAGCCAGCTGCTCGTTCAGCTGATCGCCGCACTGTCGGTGCTGGTGTACTCGTTCGTCCTGGCCTACATCATCGGATTCGCGATCGAGAAGACCATGGGCTTCCGCGTCAAGAGCGAAGACGAGATCGCCGGAATCGACTCGGCGATCCACGGCGAAGAGGGCTACCTCCTCGGCGAGCCGACCGCCAAGGTCTAGTCGTTCGACCAGTCGACGGGGCGTCGTCTCAGCTGAGGCGGCGCCCCGTCGCCATGCCCGTTTCACCATGCCCCGTAGCCATGCATGTCTCATGAGGCCCGCTGCAGGTGCGCCCGATCGGCTTCGCCGGAGCTGGCTTAGCGTGTCCGTCGTCCCGGTTTCAGGAGAATAGGCACCGTGGATCAGGGAAGCGTGGCCTTCGTGCTGCTCTGCGCGGCCTTGGCATTCCTCGCGGGGCTTGCTTCGCCCCTGCTCTACGGTCCGGTCGATCGGCGGGGATCGGCGGACTCGATCGGTCTCATCGGATTCAGCGCTGTCGCCGTGGTCGCGCTCCTGGCTGTCATGGTCGGCTTCGCCGAGGCGTTCGGGTCGAGGCTGGCACCTGGCTTCGTGGGCATCCCCGGCGTTCTGGGCATCGATCTCGATCTGGTCGGACTCGAGTCCGCCATCGAGGGCGCTGACACGGCAGCACTCGCGCTCGTCGCCTTTCAGTGCGCTCTGGCCAGTGCGGTGGCCGGGCTTCTGGCATCCGCGCTGACGGAGCGCCTCCGCCTTCTCGGCGCCATGGCGTTCGTTGCCGTGTATGCGGTGCTGGTGTATTTCCCCGTGCTCGGCTGGGCGCTCAACCTTCGGTGGAGCGCCGACGGCCTCCGCGATGGAGGCTGGCTCGCCTCCGATCTCGCAGCGATGACGGGGGCCGGCGTCCTGGACTTCGCGGGCGCGCTCCCCATCCATGTCGCGGGAGGCGCGGCCGTCCTCGCGATCTGGGCCGCATGTCCGAAGCCACCGGCAGAGCAGGGGGCAGCTCCAGCCGCCGCGATGACCCTTCCGCGGTCGGTGGTGGGAGGCGCGCTGCTCTGGTTCGCCTGGCTGGGAGTCGTGGCAGGCGCTGAGGGGGCGGCCGACGGGTTCGCGTCGCTCGCGATGATGAACACGATCGTCACGCCTGCCGGGGCGATGCTGGCGTGGCTGGTGACCGAGCGAGCCGCGACCGGACGCTCGACCTCCGCCGGCGCGGCCTCGGGGGCCGTGTCCGGTCTGGTGGCCGTCACCGTCGGAGCCGCATACCTCTCGCCGGTCGCATCGCTGCTCCTCGGCGTCGTCACGGGCGGGCTGTGCTCCTTCGCCGCCCGCCTGCTGAGCCGGCGCCTTCCGGGCGCGGTGGGCAGGATCGTCGCCATCCATCTGGTCGGCGGTGCGTTCAGCGTGATCAGCCTGGGCATCGTGGCCGATGGCGTCGGATTCGTCTTCTCCGGCAGCCCCGCGCAGCTCGTCGCCCAGAGCGTCGGAGTCGCGACGACAGCGGGGTACTCGTTCCTCGTCGCCTTCCTGCTGGCATTCATCATCGCCCGGCTCGAGGCGACGCTCCATCGAGCTCCGGCGGGGCGTCGGACCCAGGTGGATGCCCCATGAGCCGATCTCAATTGCGCTTCGGATCAGGGATGATGAGGGCGAAGTCCTCGGATCGCCCATAGGATCTCCGCATGTTCACGCGCTCGAAGCCGTCTGTCGTCGACCCCGTCGCCCATCCGGTCTCGCGACCGATGGCTGACCCGCACCGCGGGAAGCTCCTCACCTCGCTGACGGATCCGCTCGGACGTGCGGGGCTGCGCAGCGGGCAGGTGATCCTCGTGCTGATCCTCGCCGTCGCCGTGATCTATGCGCTGATCGCGCTGAAGATCGTCGTCATCCCGGTGCTGATCGCGATCATCCTCGCCTCGGCCGGCGCCCCCGTCATCATGTGGCTGCGCAACCGCGGGCGTTCGCGCACCGTCTCGACCCTCATCGTGTTCCTGGGCAGCCTGCTCGTCTTCGGCGGCATCATCACCGCTGTGGTGTTCGCGGTGCGCAACCAGTGGGCCGACCTCGCGGACCAGGCGGTCCAAGGCTTCGGCCAGCTGCGGGACTTCGTGACCGGCCTCGACCTGCCGATCGATCAGGGCCAGCTCGACGACGCCCAGCAGGCGGTCCTCGACTATCTGACGAGCTCCAGCTTCGGCAGCAGCGCTCTCGCCGGCGTCTCGGTCGCGGGGGAGCTCATCACCGGCCTCGTGCTCGCCCTCGTGGTGCTCTTCTACTTCCTCCGAGACGGCGACACGATCTGGAGCTTCTTCCTGCGTCCGTTCAGCGGTGAGCGGCGCGAGAAGGGCCGCCGGATCGGTCACACAGGCGTGACAGTCCTGGGCGGCTACGTGCGCGGCACAGCGACCGTGGCCGCCGTCGACGCCATCTTCATCGGCGTCGGCCTGCTGATCCTGGGCGTCCCGCTCGCGCTGCCGCTGGCGGTAGTCGTCTTCATCACGGCCTTCATCCCGATCGTGGGGGCCACGGCGGCGGGCATCCTCGCCGCTCTGGTCGCGCTCGTCGCGAACGGCCCGGGGACCGCCCTGATCGTCGTCGGCATCGTCGTCGTGGTCAACCAGCTCGAAGGCAACTTCCTGCAGCCGGTGCTGATGGGCAACTCGCTCAAGCTGCATCCGCTCGTGATCCTGCTGGCCCTCACCATCGGCACGATCCTCGGCGGGATCGTCGGCGCGATCCTCTCCGTGCCGATCGCCGCGGTGGGCTGGGCGGTCATCAAGATCCTCACCGACGCCCAAGACGCCGAGCCGGACGGGCGAGGGGCGCCGGGGGGACGCGAAGCGGAGGCCCCGCGTTGAGACACGGATCGCTTCTGTGATGGACTCAGCGGATCGAACGAGGAGATGCGGATGACCGAGGACGACTTCGAGGCCAAGCGGCGCGACCAGCTGACCTCAGCGCCCGGCGACAAGCCGGACCGGGAGGGCTCTGACGCCGAGCAGTCCGCAGCTCGGCGGATCGAGACGTCCGAGGGGGAATCGGGCGCGACCCGCATCGATATCGCCGAGACGGCCGCGGTCAGGCCCGGCAAGTCCGACTGAGCACGCAGTGCATCTTCGGCTGGAAGCGAGTGGTGGGCGATACCGGACTCGAACCGATGACCTCTTCCGTGTGAAGGAAGCGCGCTACCAACTGCGCCAATCGCCCATGCGACGACAATCCTGCCATATCGTCGGCGCCGACTCGTGCTGACGCGGCGCTCAGCGCGTGTGACCCGATGGCACCGAGAGCGTGTCGTCGATTTGGCGGGCGGTCCGCGGATCGGTTAGAGTCGACGAGTTGCCCGCAGGGGTGACATGCGGATGTGGCGCAGTGGTAGCGCATCACCTTGCCAAGGTGAGGGTCGCGAGTTCGAATCTCGTCATCCGCTCGAGTGAAGTCTCACGGGATACGCGGCTCACCAAGCCGTGGGAACCCACACATGGTGGCGTGGCCGAGAGGCTAGGCAGCGGCCTGCAAAGCCGTCCACACGGGTTCGAATCCCGTCGCCACCTCACTCATCCGCCACCGAGAGGTTCGGCCGGACACTGCTCACAAGGCACGCACCGGAGGAACACGATCGGGACGGGCGATTGGCGCAGCGGTAGCGCGCTTCCCTGACACGGAAGAGGTCACTGGTTCGATCCCAGTATCGCCCACCACAAAACCCCTGGCTGACCGGGGGTTTTTCTTTGCTCGGTGTCGGAGGCCGGGTGCGGCGCGGCGTCAGCGCGGCGATCGCCGACGGGAGCCGGACGTTCGGGATCACTCGCCCGCCGCGACCAGGAGCCTGGGAAGAGCGCGGCCTTGAAGCCCGCGATGCACAGGGCGAGGATCGCGCGCGATACTCCGATCCCCAGTACGCAGCGACAGGCGTCGCCGCGTCTACCCCGAGAGCGCTCAACTGCTTCCGGAGCGCCTCGGGAGTGAGGAACGCTCCCGTACGCGTCGAGATTCCGCGTCGTCGGCGCCGAGCGCGCGCCGGGGATGTGGCCAGGTCGCGGGTCCACCGCCTCCACCTCGCCGCCACTGCGCTCTCCGGCACGGGCGTCCAGCAGAACCCTCCGAGTGGAAAATGAGCCCGCCTGGTCGATTGTCGCAGTGGCCATTCGACCCCAGTCGAGGTGGAGGGCGCTCGGTGATGCGGGAGATGGCTCGCGCATCGAAGCCCGTCCACTGGTCGTACACCACGATGATCGACCCGACGAGATGCCGAGTGCGCGCAGCGTGGCCACGAGGGTCGTCCGTCATATCCTCAGCCTGGCAGGCCAGCAGTGCAGGGCAACCGCTGAGCGAGCGTCCGACGGCTCTGGCTGCTATGCCGGCTCCAGTCCGGAGGCGGACAGCATCGACGTCGCCATCAGGGCGAGCTCTCGCGTGACGGGGAGAGCGCTGCCCCCTCCCGCTGGATCAGTGCCACGATGTCGAAGAATGGCTGGGCAAATCCGACCGTGTGGATGCTGCGCGGGAAGGTGTCGTGTCGCGCGACTGCGCCCGACACGATCGTCTCCCCCATGCCGAGAGCAACCAGGGCAAGCGCTGCGTCGACGTTTTCGACCTCGATCGCGGGGGTCAGGCTGATGCCGTGCCGCTGGGCTAGATCGCGCAGCTGATGGCGGGTCGGATCGTTCCAGCCGTAATGAGCGTCGTAGAGGATCAGGGGACGCTCGGTCACTCGCGCCACATCGAACGGCTGTGCAACGCGCGCGGGTTCGGCGCTGCCCCATAGCACCTCGTCGCGTACGACGGGGAAGACGTCCAGACCCTCCGTGTCGACAGGAAGGACCACCAGCCCGGCCTCCAGTGCGCCTGCCTGCACTGCCGCTGCCACCTCGACGGAGTTCTGTCCCACGAGCCGAATCTGGACGCCCGGGTGCTCTCGATAGAACCTGATGGCTAGCTCGGAGAGGAAATAGAAGGAGGCGTTGCGCAGCAGCCCGAACGAGGCCACGCCGGCCGTGAGGCCCTTCAGTGCATCCATCGTCTGGCGCGCGCTCTCGAGGTCCTCCGTCAGCCTCTCGGCCCAAGGCAGGAGTCCCTCGCCGGCCGAGGTGAGCACGAGGCGCCTGCCGGAGCGGACGAAGAGCTCGAGGCCGATGTCGGTCTCCAGGCGCTTGACCAACTCGGAGATGCTGGGCTGGGCCAGCCCGAGATGCTCCGCCGTAGCTGTGAACGAGCCCAGGCGTGCTGCCCAGTAGAACGCCACTAATTGCGAGTTCTTCATATCGCTCAATCCTATAGATGGCATGGGATTGTTGCCTCTTGTGCGATGTGATGCGCGTCCATAGCGTGACAGCATGCGATACACGTCTGCGGTTCTCTCTCGCTACGAGGGTCAGTTCCAGTTCATCAAGAACCCCAGCGACACCCCGTCGGCTCAGCGAGACCCCAAGGTGATCCGCCTCGTCAGCGAGATGCTCTCCGAGCTGGAGAGGCGCGGCATGGATGCCGTCCGCGACTACGCGGCCCGGCTGGACGGATGGAGCGGGGACGATTTCGAGCTCACGCCCCGAAGCCGTCCGTTCGAGCGGCGACCGGCTCCCGAGCGCGCTGCGAGAGGC
This sequence comes from uncultured Actinomycetota bacterium, assembly GCA_963830655.1. Taxonomy (GTDB): domain Bacteria; phylum Actinomycetota; class Actinomycetes; order Actinomycetales; family Microbacteriaceae; genus Naasia. The sequence goes on along the minus strand of CAWHND010000007.1, from coordinate 179,490 downwards.
CATCGAGCTCGGTTCGCGAGCGGACGCGCGCGTTCGCGCCGGAGACAGCGTCGCCATCTGGTCGACTTCGAGGTCGAGCTGGTCCCCGGGTTGGTCACCGGGGTCCGCTATGTGCCGGTCGGCGGGTGGGGGCATATCTGCCGGCGGGCCGGTTCCCGCTCACCGCGAGCGCCTTCATGACGGTCGGGGTGGCCAAGGAGGCAGGGGTGCCGACGGTGATCGCCTGCACGCCGCCTCAGCCCGATGGCGGCGCGAACGACGCCGTCCTGTACGCAGCGCACCTGTCCGGGCGTGACCGCGTCTTCGCGATCGGCGGCGTGCAGGCCCTGGCCGCGATGGCGTTCGGGCTGCTGGAGGAAGTCCCCGGTCGACATGCTGGTCGGCGCCGGGAACGCCTATCGTCGCCGAGGCGAAGCGGCAGCTGTTCGGCACCGTGGCGATCGACCTGCTCGCCGGCCCGTCCGAGGTCGCCGTGCTCGCCGACGAGACCGCCGACCCGGAGTTGGTGGCCGCAGACCTGCTCGGTCAGGCCGAGCACGGCACCGAATTCCCCGGCTGCGCTCGATCACGACCTCCGATCGAGCTCGGCGCGGCCGTCGATCGACCGCCGTCGAGCGACAGCTCGAACTCGCTCGCCACCGCGCGACATCGCCGGACCGGCCTGGCGTGACTACGGCTCGATCACCGTCGCGCGCGACCGAGATCCGGCGATTGCCGCTGATGGACGATCTCGGCACCGAACACCTGGAGGTGCATGACCAGCGACGACGACTACTTCCACGAGCAGGCTGCGCAACTACGGGTCGATCTTCCTCGGGCCATGGAGCACCGTCGCCTACTCCGACAAGGGGATGGCGGGCACCAACCACGTCCTGCCCACGGCGGCGGCGCCAAGCACAGCGCGGGCCTGTCGGTGTCTCTCGCTTCCTCAAGCCGCTGACCTATCAGCGGATCTACACGAGAGGCCACCCCTGAGCTGGCCACCGCCGTCCAGGTGATCTCCGACTCGGAGGGCATGGCCGCGCACAGCGCGACCGCCTCAATGCGCCTGGCGACTTTCGCCGAGTGACCCGAAAGGACTGAGTACCGACCTCATCCGGGTCGTCACGCCATCGCGGTGTTGTCGGGTCGCACCCGATCGGAGCTACGTCGCTGGGTTGGCGGGAGCTCGTGATTGATCGGCACAGACCGATGGTGCTGGGTGGCGCAGTCGACCCGTTGCAGGGCAGACGCCTCCTGGTAGCGCAGACGACCGAGTGCTCAGCGCAGGCAAAGCGTCGTGTAGCTCAGACGACTGCCCAGCAGGCGCAGACTAAAGCGCTGCCAGGCGGTCGGCCCGGCAGCGCTTTCGTCATCTCTCACTTGGTGAATTGCACCGCTTGCTCGCCGTGCTGCGCGGCGTCGGCCTCGGCAACCCGGTCTTCCGCAGCGCGGTCGATGCTCCGGCCGAGAAGGAGGTAGGCGATGCCCGAGGCGATCAGTCCGACGAAGAGTGCGAGGTCGATGCCTCCCATCGCTTCGGCAATCGGCCCGGTGAACCAGACGGTCACGACGAACGGGATCATCGCGACGATGCCCACGCCGTAGGCAGCGAGCCCCCGCCACCCCCATGCACCGTAGACACCCGACGGCGAGAAGATCTCCCGGATGGCGTACCGCCCGCGACGCACGAAGTAGTAGTCGACCAGGTTGACCGATGTCCACGGCACCAGCACGTAGAGCAGGACGACGAGGAAGCTGCCGAAGTTGGCGAGGAACTCGCCGGTGCACAGACAGCGCTCCGAGCAGTCGCCGTTACGGCGATGACGATGCAGCGACGATCCGCAGCCGTGCGGGTCGGGCGGACGGGCTTGAAGGAGTCGATGATCGTGATCAGCTCGAGGGACGCCGCGTAGATGTTGATCGTGATCACCGTGATCAAGCCAGGCAGCGACGCGACCAGCAGCACGAGTCCCGCTCCGGGAACGATCAGGTCAGCTGCGTCTCGAACGCCCGTCGAGCGGAGCGGCGTCCGAGAATGCGGCGGCGACGATGGCGCCGAGCGCCATGAGCCACGACCGCGCCGACGAATACGCCACCGTAGGTGTAGCCCAGCGCCTTGCCGGGACTCGTCTGCGGCGGGAGGTAGCGCGAGTAGTCGGACACGTACGGGGCCCAGCCGAGCGCGTACGCTGCGGCCGCTCCGAACTGCACGAAGAAGGCGACCCAGGTGAACCCGTCGAAGCTGAACTGCGGCCGGCATCGATCGGGACCACGACAGATCGCCGCGGCGGTGAAGACGCCGAAGGTCGACGAGGAACAGCCACGTCAGCCACTTCTGGGTCTGTGAATCCAGTGGTAGCCGAAGATCGCAAGTGCCAGCGCGAGCCCGGAGACGAGCAGGTACCACAGGGCGCGCAGATCGCTGCGCCGGTGGTCATAGTGAGGATGTCGGCGGCCAGCATCTGGTTGAACATGTTGAAGCCCACGAGGCTGAACACGACGATCGCGCAGATGAGGATCGACGCCGCGGATAGCCGAACTGCGCCCGTGACTGGATCATCTGAGGCAGGCCGAGCTGCGGCCCCTGCGCCGAGTGGAAGGCGGTGAAGATCGTGCCGACGGCGACGCCCAGCACGATCGCCAGCAGGGAGGTGACGAATGACGCGCCGAGGCTGGCACCCACCATGCCCGTGGCAAGCGTGGTGATGTTGGCGTTTGACATGAACCAGAGCGGGAACAGCGACCAAGGCTTGCCGGTTCGCTCGGAGAGGGGCACCCAGTCGATGGAGCGCGACTCTATTCGCGCGCCAGCATCACTGCGGTCGCTGGTGGCCGGGGTCGTCGTCGACATGCTGCTCCTTGGTGGGTCATGACCTCACAGGGTCGGACGCGCTAACGACCCGAACATAGAGGTGCCCGTGTCAACGCACCAGTACCTCGATACCGACCCATGCCATAGGTTTTCCCGATGTCACTCCACAGCCTTCTGACTTAGCATCATCCGATGGAGTCAGCGGACGAAGTGGTCATGCAGGAAGGGGCCGAGCGGCGCGTCCGCGTGCGCGCTCACGAGCTCTCTCCGCTGGTCGGCGACCGGCCACGCAATGTCGATCTCATCTCCGATGCCTTCCGCGCAGCGGCGGAGTCGGGCGTGCAGCTGCTCGTCCTCCCGGAGCTCGCGACGAGCGGATACTACCTCCGGGACCGCGCCGAGGCCCGCGCCGTGGCGATGACAGTGAGCGACGAACAGTTCGATGCTTGGAGCGCGATGCTCGCGCCCGGCATGACCGCAGTGCTGGGCTTCTGCGAGGTGCGGGACGGCGAGCTGTTCAACAGCGCTGCCGTGCTCGCCGAAAGGGGCGTGATCGCGGTCTACAGAAAGATCCACCTCTGGGACGACGAAAAGCTGATCTTCACCGCTGGAAACGAGCCGCCCGTTGTCGTCGACACTCCCGCGGGTCGCCTGGGGACGATCATCTGCTACGACCTCGAGTTCCCCGAGATGCCGCGCAGCCTCGCGGTGAACGGAGCGGAGATCATCGCGATCCCGACCAACTGGCCGCTGCTTGAGCGGCCAGTCGGCGAGCGGGCGCCGGAGGTTGTCCAGGCGATGGCCGCCGCCCGGTCCTCCACAGTCGCCATCGTGTGCTGCGACCGTGCCGGTGACGAACGCGGTCACGCTTGGACCGAGGGGACCTCGATCGTCGGCAGCGACGGATGGCTGCGTGGCGTGAAGGAAGCCGAAGGCATTCTCGATGCAGAGCTCACGGTCGGGTCGAATCGTGCGCGGATCGGCCCCCGCAACCACGTATTCGACGATCGACGGCCGAACCTCTACTCCGGGCTGTCATAGGTCGCCCCTTGGTGGTGCTCGAGATGCCCCGATAGGAGGTTTTCGGCCGTCTCCGCCGACGAACGACTCAGAGGTGGATGCGCGCGTCCACCAGCCCATGCAGCACAGCCTCATCGCCTTGCCGGCGATACCGAGCAGTCAGCCGCCACGGGTCCGCTCGCTCCCAAAGCACGAGCGCGAGGTCGGCGACGGTCGCGTGCAGAACCGCTGAGGGCTCTCCGGCTTCATTGCGGACCACGCGCCAGTCCGGCTCGATCCGCCAGGCGCGATCCGAGTCGCTCGGAAGGAGCATCACGCTGCCCGGCAGCGGATCAAGGCCTCTCTGCCGAGCCCGTGGAATGAACACCTCAGCGAACTCGTCGATGATTGCGGTCGGGAGTGGAAGCGGCGATCTCGGAGGGCATCGGCGGATCCGCGGCGACCGCCGTCCGCACGTCCCACAGGTGCTTCGCAGCCTCGTGAACCATCCGCTGTCCCCAGAATCCCGCGCGGCCGGGACCCATGAGCGTCCAGCACGTCGAGTCGGGGGCTGTGCGATCCACGATGTCGCAGAGTGCTCGGACTCCCTCGCGGAACCAGTCCAGCCGATCGCCCGCGGCTGGCCGCACGTGGTCCGCCCGGCTCGCAGACTGCCCCGTCTCGAGCACGGCAGTGACCCAGCGTTGGATGCTGCCGAGATGGTCCACCATCGCGCCGACCGTCGGCCAGCTGGCAGAGGCGATGGGTGCGCTCGGGTCGAGATCCCTCCGCCTCCGCGGCGAAGGCATGGGACACGCGCGCAATCTCGGGACCGTTCTCCATATCCACATCCTGCCGCGTCAGGGAAGCGCGTCTGAGCGCTGGTTCAGGATGGTGAGGATCCTGCGGACTTCGCCGATCCCATACCCTTCCCGAGCGTCGCCATCTTGCTGTCGACAAGGGGATCTCCGCGATGATGGAAGCATGAGCGATTCCCTCCCCGTCGAAGAAGACTCCTGGCAGCGACTTTGCGCCCTGATCGACGACGACCCCCAGGTGTGGCCAGAGGTGAGCTCGGCCCTCGACGAGGGTGACGATCCCTGGGAGGCGCTCATCGGCGCCCTGGACGATGCGGGAGCCCTCGCCTACCTCGATATCGAGGACACGGGCATGGAGTTGGCGGAGGCGCTCGCTCAGCTCCCGCGCGTGTTCCAGCTGCAGCCCAACCTGTCGGAGGCGAACGACACAGACGAGCTCCGTGAGGCGATCGCCGTCGCCGACGGTGTCCTGGCCGAGGGCGGTGTCCGCCTGCTCATGCTGGAGGACGACGATGACGAGGCGCAGGCGCTCGTCGTTGTGCCCGCCGAGTCAGTCGACGAGATCGTGGAGATCGCCGCCCAGCTCGGGCACGTCGCCACGACGTTCGCCTGACGACGCCGCTGGAGACGGACGGATGCGCGTAGACAGCAGCTCCGGAATCCCAACCTAGGCTGGGGTTGTGGAGGACGTCGAGCAGTGCACGAACGAGGATTGCGAGCTCTTCGAGCGACCGATCGGTGTTGTCGGTAACGACGATGAATACGCTGGTCAGCTCGGTATCTGCCCGGCATGCGGCGTCACTCGGGAGTACCTCTGATGGTGCTTGTCTCAGTGGCTGTCAATCACGTGCACGAAAGCGGCGCATGTGCACGAAATTACGTGCACATTGAGCCGGAACGTATGAATTGACCGTGGCGGAGATGCCGGAGGTCGGTCGGCAGGCCGCGCACATCCTGCTGGACGCCGTCACCGCCTTCGAGTCGGGTCGGGCGGACGAGGACAACGTCGTCGCCATGAATCTCGCTCTGCAGCGGCTCGACGACGTGGGAGCCATCGGCGCGACCACGGCCCGCACCGGGGAGATCACCCTCGACGTGAGCAATCTGGCCGGCGGGGCTGTGGTCTCGCTCAACTGGCTGATCGAGCAGCTCGCGTTCCGCGACGGGAGCGATCCGCAGGCCGTCATCGCTCGACTCCGGAGCTTCCTCGACGGTTAGCCGCTGCTTCCTCCGTGCGCCAGAGACATCCCGTGCGGCCGTCCTGCTGTCGCGTCGAGTTACAACGGTGGGATTCCCCTGGCTGACCAGGACACGTACGATCGGGGCACTCTTACCCGAGGAGTACCCATGTCCGATCTCCCGACGTTGCTCGCGCCCCCGGCGATGCGACGGCCATCCGAACTCGGCGCGCTGAGCTACCTGAGCGGCCTGCTGCCGCCTCGCGATCTCATCCGCGCCTACCTCCTGACCGCGCTCGGCCTCGTCGGCCTCGCCGGCCTGCAGCACCTCTACCTCGGCCGCAGGCGCCGCGCGGTGCTCTGGATGCTGACCTTCGGTCTGCTCGGCGTCGGCACGATTCTCGATCTCGCGACGATGCGTGCGCAGGTCGAGGAGACCAACGGCCGTCGGGCCGCCGGCATCCTGCGCTGAGGCGCCCGCGGCATCGCCCCGTCGGACCGCGCGGCTAGGGTGGAGGGGTCCTTTTCGGACCGGGGAGCCGGGCCGAGCAGCCCGTGATATGCCCCCGAATGAATGGCGATCCTGTGACCGACACCGTCTCAACGCCGGCCCCTTCCGACCTTCCCGAGGGCCCGACTTCGCGGACGGCATCCGAGAGGTCAACCGGCTTCGAGCTCTTCCCCGGCGACCGCTCTGTCGTCGCGATGCGGGTCGACGGCCAGCTTCTCGACCTGGCGCGCGAGCTCGAGCCCGGAACGGTGGCGGAACCGGTCACCCTCGACTCGCCGGACGGGCTGTACATCCTGCGCCACTCGACCGCGCACGTGCTCGCCCAAGCGGTGCAGTCGATCAACCCCGACGCCAAGCTCGGCATCGGCCCTCCGGTCACCGACGGCTTCTACTTCGACTTCGACGTCGAGCAGCCCTTCACCCCCGAAGACCTCACTGCGTTCGGCAAGGCGATGGAGCGGATCCAGCGCTCCGGCCAGCGCTTCGTCCGCCGCGTCGTGACCGACGAGGAGGCGCGCGAGCTGTTCGCGGGGGAGCCCTACAAGCTCGAGCTCATCGGCCTCAAGGGCCCGGCCGTCGAGGAATCCGCCGATGGCGAATCCGTCGAGGTCGGCGGCGCCGAGTTGACCGTCTACGAGAACGTCGACCGTGAAGGACAACGTCGTCTGGCGCGACCTCTGCCGCGGCCCACATCTGCCCAACACCCGACCCATCGGCAACGGCTGGGCTCTCAACCGCTCCGCGGCCGCCTACTGGCGCGGCTCAGAGAAGAACAAGCAGCTCCAGCGGATCTACGGCACCGCATGGGCCAGCAAGGACGACCTGCGCGCCCATCAGGCGCGCATCGAGGAGGCGCAGAAGCGCGATCACCGCAGGATCGGCGCCGAGCTCGACCTGTTCTCCTTCCCCGACGAGATCGGCTCCGGCCTCGCGGTCTTCCATCCCAAGGGCGGCATCATCCGCCGCGAGATGGAGAACTACTCGCGCAAGCGCCACGAGGAGGAGGGCTACGACTTCGTCTACTCGCCGCACATCACCAAGTCGACGCTGTTCGAGGTCTCGGGCCACCTCGACTGGTACGCCGACGGCATGTTCCCGCCGATGCAGCTCGACGAGCTGCGCGACGCCGACGGCCAGGTGACCAGGCAGGGCGTCGACTACTACCTCAAGCCGATGAACTGCCCGTTCCACATCCTCATCTACCGGTCCAGTGCGCGGTCCTATCGCGACCTGCCCCTGCGGATGTTCGAATTCGGCAGCGTCTACCGCTACGAGAAGTCCGGCGTCGTCCACGGGCTCACCCGGGTGCGCGGGATGACGCAGGACGACGCACATATCTTCACCACCCAGGATCGGATGAAGGAGGAGCTCTCCCGCACGCTGAACTTCGTCCTCGGCCTCCTGAAGGACTACGGACTCACCGACTTCTACCTCGAGCTGTCGACGAAGGACCCCGAGAAGTACGTCGGCGATGACGAGCTCTGGGAGGTGGCGACGCGACACGCTCGCCGAGGTGGCTGCGGAGTCGGGGCTCGAACTGGTGGCCGATCCCGGAGGGCGCAGCCTTCTACGGCCCCAAGATCTCTGTTCAGGCGCGCGACGCGATCGGCCGCACCTGGCAGATGTCCACCGTGCAGCTCGACTTCACCCTGCCCGAGCGGTTCGGCCTCGATTACACCTCGTCCGACGGCAGCCGCCAGCGACCCGTCATGATCCACCGTGCGCTGTTCGGCTCGATCGAGCGCTTCTTCGCCGTGCTCACCGAGCACTACGCGGGTGCCTTCCCGGTCTGGCTCGCGCCGGTGCAGGTCGTCGGCATCCCCATCGTCGACGACTACGCGCCCTACCTCGCTGAGGTGCTCGACGGGCTGCGCGCATCCGGTGTCCGCGTCGAGCTCGACGACAGTGCGGAGCGGATGCAGAAGAAGATCCGCACCCACACCAAGCTCAAGGTGCCGTTCCTGCTGATCGCGGGGGAGGAGGATCGCGCTGCGGGTGCAGTCAGCTTCCGGTTCCGCGACGGGACCCAGAGGAACGGCGTCCCGGTCGCGGAGGCGGCCGAGATCATCCGATCGTCGATCGCGGATCGCCGGCAGGTGCTCACGGCCGAGGACGTGGCATGACCGATCCCGACAGAGGCTCGCGCTCCGACGCGCACGCCTCGGGGGGAGAGGACGAGTTCGACGGGTCCGTATCGGTCGAGAGCTCGCTGAACCTGCCGGGGGTGCCCGACGCGTTCCAGCGGTTGTGGACCCCGCATCGGATGGTCTACATCCAGTCGGGTGCGCAGCCGGGCGAGGACGACTGCCCGTTCTGCCGCGCCCCCGAGATGTCCGACGAGGACGCGCTGATCGTGCACCGTGGCACGCACGCCTACGTCCTGCTCAACCTGTTCCCGTACAACTCCGGTCATCTGCTCGTCTGCCCGTACCGACATGTTGCGCTCTATGACGACGCCACCACCGAGGAGATCGACGAGATCGCCCGCCTCACCCAGACGGCGATGCGGGTGCTGCGCGAGACGGCGAAGACCGACGGATTCAACATCGGCATGAACCAGGGGCGCATCGCGGGGGCGGGAATCGCCTCGCACCTGCACCAGCACGTCGTGCCGCGGTGGGCGACCGACGCCAACTTCTTCCCGATCATCGCGGGGACCAAGGCGCTGCCCCAGCTCCTGGGAGACGTCCGTGCCGCCGTCGCCGCCGCGTGGCCCGCGTAGACTCTCCAGGTAGATCAATCGGCGCGTCGGCGCAGGTCAGACGGCTGCGGCCTCACCGCTTCGACACGCACCTCAAAGGAGTGTCGGAGAAGTGACGGACAGCACAGCGCCAGCGAGCGGCTCGGTTTCGAACGGCCAGGCGGAGTCCTCCGTCGGCACAAGCCGCGTCAAGCGCGGTCTCGCCGAGATGCTCAAGGGCGGCGTCATCATGGACGTCGTCAACGCCGAGCAGGCGAAGATCGCCGAGGATGCCGGCGCGACCGCCGTCATGGCGCTGGAGCGCGTGCCCGCCGACATCCGCGCCCAGGGCGGCGTGGCCCGGATGAGCGACCCCGACCTGATCGACGGCATCGTCGCCGCGGTCTCCATCCCCGTCATGGCGAAGGCGCGCATCGGCCACTTCGTCGAGGCGCAGGTTCTGCAGGCTCTCGGCGTCGACTACATCGACGAGTCCGAGGTCCTCTCGCCCGCCGACTACGTCAACCACATCGACAAGTGGGAGTTCACCGTCCCCTTCGTCTGCGGTGCGACCAACCTCGGCGAGGCGCTCCGTCGGATCACCGAGGGCGCGGCCATGATCCGCTCCAAGGGCGAGGCCGGCACCGGCGACGTCTCCGAGGCCACCAAGCACATCCGCACCATCAAGGGCGAGATCGCGCGCACTCAGCTCCAAGAGCCCCGACGAGCTGTTCGTGGCGGCCAAAGAGCTGCAGGCGCCCTACGACCTGGTCGTCGAGATCGCCCGCACCGGCAAGCTGCCCGTCGTCCTGTTCACCGCGGGCGGCGTCGCCACTCCGGCAGACGCCGCGCTGATGATGCAGCTCGGCGCCGACGGCGTGTTCGTCGGATCGGGCATCTTCAAGTCCGGCGACCCGGCCAAGCGCGCAGCCGCCATCGTGCGGGCGACCACCTACTTCGAGGACCCGGCCGATCATCGCCGAGGCCTCTCGCGGTCTGGGCGAGGCGATGGTCGGCATCAACGTCGCCGACGTCCCCGCGCCGCACCGGCTCGCCACCCGCGGCTGGTAGGCGTGCGGGGCGCTTCCCGGTCCGTCGGCGTCCTCGCCCTGCAGGGCGACTTCCGCGAGCACATCGCGGTCGTGGACGGCCTGGGCTCCACCGGCATCGCTGTGCGCAAGCCGGAGGAGCTGGACCGGGTCGACGGCCTGATCATCCCCGGCGGTGAGTCGACCGTCATGGACAAGCTCTCCCGGCTGTACGGGATGGCCGATGCCGTGAAGGCGAAGATCGCCGATGGCCTGCCGGTCTACGGCACCTGCGCCGGGCTGATCATGCTCGCCGACACCGTCCTCGACGCGATCGCCGGCCAGCAGAGCTTCGGCGGACTCGATGTCTCGGTGCGCCGCAACGCCTTCGGCAACCAGCTCGACTCGTTCGAGACGGATCTCGCCATCCCCGTGGTCGGCGCCGATCCGCTGCACGCGGTCTTCATCCGTGCGCCGATCGTCGAGACGGTGGGCCCCGAGGTCGAGACCCTGGCGGCCCTCGACGACGGACGGGTCGTCGCCGTCCGGCAGGGCGCGCTGCTCGGCACCTCGTTCCATCCCGAGATCACCGGCGACACCCGCTTCCACCGCTTCTTCCTGAGCACCCTCGGCTGAACCGCTGCTGTCCGGGATCCGCGCACCCCGTTGCGGACAGCACACCCGCCTGTGGACGGGACACTCGGGCACCCGCGGGTGTTCTGTCCTTCCGCGGGTGTGATCGTCGGGGATGCGGCGATGTCGCGTCGGTAGGATGGTCGGCGCACATTGCGGCAGGCAGGGAGAACGATGTCAGGGCATTCCAAGTGGGCCACCACCAAGCACCAGAAGGCGATCAAGGACAGCCGACGGGCGAAGTCCTTCGCCAAGCTGATCAAGAACATCGAGGTCGCGGCCAAAATGGGGGGACCTGACCTCTCCGGCAACCCGACTCTCGTCGACGCCATCCAGAAGGCGAAGAAGACCTCCGTCCCGAACGACAACATCGACCGCGCGGTCAAGCGCGGTGCCGGCCTCAGCGGCGAGTCGGTCGACTACCAGACGATCATGTACGAGGGCTACGCCCAGGGCGGCGTCGCGCTGCTCATCGAGTGCCTCACCGACAACCGGAACCGGGCGGCGGCCGAGGTCCGCACCGCCATGAGCCGCAACGGCGGAGCGATGGCCGACCCGGGCAGCGTCGCCTACAACTTCAGCCGCAAGGGCGTCATCTCGGTCACCAAGACCGAGGGCCTGACCGAGGACGACATCCTGCTCGCCGTCCTCGATGCCGGTGCCGAAGAGGTCAACGACCGGGGCGAAGGCTTCGAGATCGTCACGGAGCCGCACGACCTCGTCGCCGCACGAGTCGCGCTTCAAGACGCGGGCATCGACTACGACTCCGCAGACGCCGAATTCGTTCCGGGCGTCACCATCGCGGTCGACGCGGAGACCGCGCGCAAGATCTTCAAGCTCATCGACGCGCTCGAAGACTCGGACGACGTGCAGAACGTGTTCGCGAACTACGACATCCCGTCCGACGTCCAGGCGCAGCTCGAGGAGGACTGACCAATGGCCGGCGCACCCGGTCTCAAGCGCGTCCTGGGCATCGATCCTGGCCTCACCCGCTGCGGCGTCGGCGTCGTCGACGTGTCTCCGGATCGCAGGGCGCGGCTCGTCTACGTGGGCGTCATCCGGACCCCCTCCGAGCTCGCGCTCGAGGAGCGCGTGCTGCGGATAGGGGTGGGGATCGCTGCGCTCCTCGACGAGCACCAGCCTGACGTCGTCGCGCTCGAGCGGGTGTTCGCGCAGCACAATGTGCAGACCGTGATGAGCGTCGCTCAGGCGAGCGGGGTAGCCATGTACCTGTCGGCCCAGCGCGGACTGGCCGTGGCCCTGCACACGCCATCCGAGGTCAAGGCCGCGGTCACGGGCTACGGCTCCGCGGACAAGAAGCAGGTGGCCGCCATGGTCGCCAAGGTGCTCCGACTCGACGCACCGCCGTCGCCGGCGGACGCGGCCGACGCGCTGGCCATCGCCATCTGCCACGCGTGGAGGGCACCCGGCTCCGCAGTGGGCGGGAGTGCAGGCGCTGCGCTGACCCCGGCTCAACGCGCCTGGCAGCAGGCCGAGAAGTCGGCTCGCGGGCGCTGAGGGGCTCGCTGTCGAGGGCCTCGATACGGCCCTGGCGGGCCTACTCGACCAACGAGATATCTGTCGGCGGTTCCTGCTCGGTGGTCGATTGGGTGCAGGCGAGTCCTGCCGGGATCGGCCGAGGGCCTTCTCGGTGGTCGAGGAGGGCGCCCCGCGCCCGTATCGAGGCCATTCGGCGTTCGAACACTTCTTCGACTCGCCGACCGGGCAGTGGCGGGCTGTCGGCGGTGCCGCCTAGCCTGACGGGATGATCTCGTCCCTGCGCGGAACCGTCCTCGCCGTGTCCGGCACGCAGGCGGTGATCGACGTCGGGGGAGTGGGCTACGCCATAGCCGTCACCCCGCAGCACGCCCTCCAGCTGCGGATCGGCGCCGAAGCCGTGGTGCACACCACGCTCATCGTGCGCGAGGACGACATGTCCCTCTACGCCTTCGAGGATCTCGACGCCCAGCAGGTGTTCGACCTGCTCCGCGGCGTGACCGGCGTGGGGCCGAAGTCCGCGATGGCCGTGCTCGCCAGCATGACTCCCGACCAGATCGCGGACGCTGTTGCCTCCGAGAACGACTCCGCCTTCCGCAAGGTGTCCGGGATCGGGCCCAAGACCGCCAAGCTCATCATCGTCTCGCTGACCGGCAAGGTGTTCGCCCGCACGACTCCCTCCGCAGCCGCCCCCGCCCAGCGCGCGGGCGGCGCCGACGTGGTCGTCGCCCTCGTCGGCCTCGGCTGGCCCGAGCGCGTGGCGCAGGCGACCGTCGAGGAGGTCATCGCCGAGACCGGAGGCGGCAGCACTCAGGTGCTGCTGCGTGCCGCGCTGTCCCGGCTCGGACCCCGCCAGCTCAGCGGCAGCAGCTCATGAGCGAGGTCGTGCCCACGCCCGAATCCGAGGCGGAGCTCGCGTTCGAGGGCGCCCTGCGCCCGAAGTCCCTCGCCGAGTTCGTCGGGCAGCAGAAGGTGCGCGGGCAGCTCCAGCTGCTGCTGCACGCCGCCACCCTGCAGAACCGCACGCCCGACCACATCCTGCTGGCCGGCCCGCCCGGGCTCGGCAAGACCACGCTCGCGATGATCGTCGCCTACGAGAGCGGCCGGCCGCTCAGGATGTCGAGCGGGCCCGCGATCCAGCACGCGGGAGACCTCGCGGCCGTGCTCTCTTCGCTGGTGCCCGGCGAGGTGCTCTTCATCGACGAGATCCACCGGATGGCCCGCTCCGCCGAGGAGATGCTCTACCTCGCGATGGAGGACTTCCGGATCGACATCATGGTCGGCAAGGGCGCGGGCGCCACGTCCATCCCGCTCGACCTCGCCCCCTTCACCCTCGTGGGCGCCACGACCCGTTCCGGGCTGCTGCCCAACCCGCTCCGTGACCGATTCGGCTTCACCGCGCACCTCGAGTTCTACGAGACGAGCGAGCTGGAGAGGGTGCTCGCCCGGGCGGCCGAGATGCTCGAGCTGGAGGTCGATCCTGGTGCGCTGACCTCGATCGCGAGTCGCAGCCGCGGCACGCCCCGCATCGCCAACCGGCTGCTGCGTCGGGTGCGCGACTACGCGCTCGTGCACCGCACGACGGCCGGCCAGGACGCGGTCGACGCCGCCCTCGAGCTGTACGACGTCGACGAGCTCGGCCTCGACCGTCTCGACCGTGCGGTGCTGGACGCGATCCTCACCCGCTTCGAGGGTGGGCCCGTCGGGCTCAACACCCTCGCCGTCTCGGTGGGGGAGGAGTCCGACACCATCGAGTCCGTCGTTGAGCCGTTCCTCGTTCGGATCGGTCTACTGAGCCGCACCCCGCGCGGCCGTGTGGCGACCGCTGCGGGCTGGCGACACCTCGGCCGCCGGGCCGCGATCCCGGCAGCGCTGTTCGACGACCAGCTATGATCGGGCGAGGCCGAACACCATCGTGCACGGCTTCGGGCAGGCTCTCAGAGGCCCGTCCCCGCGGCGATGTCGATCCCGGCGGCTCGGGCAACCACCGCGCTGTCAGGAGCTTTCGCTACACTGCTTGCAACTATTGCACCGCGCGCTGACCCAGCGTCCCGCGTCGGTACCTTCAGAAAGGCTGCACTCTCGTGCCCAATCTCTTCGCCGATCCGCTGACTCTCGTCATGCTCGCGGTGCTCGCCGTGCTCATCTTCTTCATGTTCCGCAACAGCCGCAAGCGCCAGCGGGATGCCGCCGCCATGCAGGACCGCACCCAGGTCGGCGCCAAGATCATGACCAACTTCGGTCTCTTCGGCACGATCATCGCGATCAACGACGAGGAGAACGAGGTCCAGGTGGAGTCGACCCCCGGCACCGTCGTGACCGTGCATCGTCAGACCATCGCGAAGATCATCACCGCCCCCAGTGAGGTCGTGACCGACGACGAGGCCGAGCTTGCCGAGGAGGGCGTCATCCTCGCGAAGGAGCCCGAATACGGACAGCGCAACGACACCCTGAACGCCGGGGACCGGGCCGCAGACGGACGCGCGGCGTCGAATTCGCAGAAAGCCGCCGAATAGTCGGTAGCGTCAACGTGCCCGCCGACGAGGCGGGCGCATTGCCGCGCCACGCGTGCGCCCAGCGTCGGGGCCGTGCGGCGGCGGCTCGATAGAAAGCAGAGCCACGTTGGCCAAAACGACGAGCCCGGTCCGCAAGGCGTGGCGTTCGCTCGCCATCCTGGGCGGCATCATCGTCGCCCTCGTCGGCGTCAACCTCGCAGGGGTCCTGATTCCCGGCGCTGGCGGGCAGTGGGCCCCCAAGCTCGCGCTCGACCTCGAGGGCGGCACGCAGATCATCCTCGCCCCGGTGGTCGGCGGCGACACCCAGGTCTCTCAGGAGCAGCTGGACCAGGCCGTCTCGATCATCCGGCAGCGCATCGACTCCGCCGGAGTCAGTGAGTCGGAGATCACCACGCAGGGCGCGAGCAACATCGTCGTCTCGATCCCCGGCCAGCCCGACGAGCAGACGCTGCAGCGCATCGAGGCCTCGGCGAAGCTCGAGTTCCGCGCCGTGCTGCTGGCCGGTGCCCCCTCGGCGGACAGCATCGGCGGCGCGGATGGCACGACCGCGACGCCCAGCCCCACGGCGACTCCCAGCGCCGCCGACACCCCCGCACCGACGCCGACCGACGCGAGCGACCCCTCGCAGATCACTCCCGCGCTGCAGGCCCAGTACGACGCGTTCGACTGCTCCAACATCGACACCAGCGTGGTCGCACCGGCCGACCAGCCGCTCGTCACCTGTGAGACCGATGGATCGATCAAGTACATCCTCGGTCCGGTCGAGATCGACGGCGCCGACGTCTCGAACGCGACGAGTGGTGTCGTCTCGACCAGCACCGGGGCCAGCACCGGCCAGTGGGCCGTCAACATCGACTTCAACGACAAGGGTGCCGAGGAGTTCGGTGCGGTCACCGCACGCCTCATCCAGCTGAGCCCACCGCGCAACCAGTTCGGCATCGTGCTCGATGGCCGGGTCATCTCCGCGCCGCGGTCGTTGGCAGTGATCACCGACGGCAACGCGCAGATCACCGGCAACTTCGATCAGGAGACCTCCAAGTCGCTCGCCGACCAGCTGAAGTACGGCGCTCTGCCGATCAGCTTCACCGTGCAGAGCTCCGACGTGATCTCGGCGACCCTCGGAAGCTCTCAGCTGCAGAGCGGACTCATCGCCGGCCTCATCGGGCTGATCCTCGTCGTGATCTACTCCCTCATCCAATACCGCACGCTCGGGTTCGTGACCGTCGCGTCGCTCGTCGTGGCATCGGTGATCACCTACCTTCTGATCACCTTCCTCTCCTGGCGGGAGGGCTACCGGCTCTCGCTCGCGGGCGTGGCAGGGCTGATCGTGGCGATCGGCATCACGGCGGACTCCTTCATCGTCTACTTCGAGCGGATCCGCGACGAGCTGCGCGACGGACGCGGACTGAGCGGTGCGGTCGAGGCCGGATGGAGGCGCGCCCTGCGCACCATCATCGCGTCGGACACGGTCAACTTCCTCGCCGCCATCGTGCTGTTCCTCGTGGCGATCGGCAATGTGCGAGGTTTCGCCCTGACGCTCGGTCTGACGACGATCATCGACCTCATCGTCGTCTCGCTCTTCACCCACCCCGTGCTGCAGCTCATCTCCAAGACGCGCTTCTTCAGTGAGGGACATCGCCTGTCCGGGCTCGACCCGCGTGCGCTCGGCGCCGTCTACCGCGGACGTGCGGAGTTTCGACCCCCGGCGGTATCGACGGCGCGCACGGCGGCCAGTCGCGGCGAGGCCGCGCGTCGCCAGACGATCGCGGAGCGCAAGGCTGCGGAGTCCGCTCCCGTGCAGGACACCCGCGTCCCGGCCGGTGTCGATAGCGCGCCATGACCAGCGAACTCGACAGCACGAACTCGACCAGCACGAACTCGACCAGCACGAAGCCGACGACCGGCGCGAAGGGCGGCAAGCGCTGATGGCCAGCTTCTCCGATTTCGGCAACGACCTCTACACCGGCAAGCGCTCGATCGACTTCATCTCCCGCCGCCGGGTCTGGTTCCTCATCTCGGCGATCGCGGTGCTGATCGCCATCGTGGTCCCGATCCTGCGCGGCGGGTTCGTGCTCGGCATCGAGTTCACGGGTGGATCGCAGTTCCAGGTCTCCGGCGTGGACACCAAGGATCAGACTCTCGCAGAGGACGCGGTGCAGTCGGTCGTGCCCGACATCGTGCCCCGCGTGACCACCGTCGGCAGTGACGGCATCCGCGTGCAGACCGATCAGCTCACCGACGACGACTCGACACGGGTGCGGCTGGCCCTGGCCTCGGCGTACCAGGTCGACCAGGCCGACGTCACCGAATCGTTCATCGGCCCGTCCTGGGGGCAGGACATCAGTCGGCAGGCCCTGTTCGGCCTGGGCGTGTTCCTTGCCGCCGCCTTCATCTTCATGGCGCTCTACTTCCGCACCTGGAAGATGTCGGTCGCGGCCATGGTCGCCCTGCTCCACGACCTCATCATCACCGCGGGCGTCTACGGGATCGTCGGATTCGAGGTCACGCCGGCGGCGGTCATCGGATTCCTCACGATCCTCGGGTACTCGCTCTACGACACGGTCGTGGTGTTCGACAAGATCCGAGAGAACACGATGGGGGGCGAAGCGACATCCGGGCGGACCTTCGTCGAAGCGGTCAATCTCGCGGTGAATCAGACCCTGGTGCGCTCGATCAACACGTCGGCCGTCGCGATCCTGCCGATCGCCTCGATCCTCTTCATCGGCGCGTTCGTGCTCGGCGCGGGGACCCTGCGCGACATCGCGCTCGCCCTGTTCATCGGCGTGCTCATCGGGACCTACTCGACGATCTTCGTCGCGGCCCCGCTGTACGCCACGCTGCGCCAAGGCGAATCCGAGATCACGAAGCGGAGCAAGCGGACCCTCGAGCTGCGGGCGAAGAGCGTCGCCTGATCGCGGGCGGCCTTCTCGCACGCCGGCTACCCGCGGTTCGGGTACGTGCACGGCGACCAGCGAAATACCGCCGGGTGTCCTAACGTTGCAGTCCATGCGGGAGGTTGACGAGTGACGGAAGCACCGGTTACGAGGGCGGGATCGGCGGCGAGCCCAGCGGGCGCTCCCACACCGCCGAGCACGAACACCAGCTCGCTGCGTCGCCTGGTCCCTCGGATCTTCTCCCGCTCCCAGCCCACCGGCGCGGTGGACACCCTGCTGCGCACCGTCCGCACGCACCACCCCAAGGCCGATCTCAGCATCATCGAGCGCGCCTATGCCGTCGCCGAGAAGGCGCATGCCGGTCAGAAGCGGCGACAGCGGCGAGCCGTACATCACCCACCCCGTCGCGGTGGCGCAGATCATCGCAGAGCTCGGCATCGGCCCCAAGACGATCGCTGCGGCGCTGCTGCACGACACGGTCGAAGACACCGGGTACTCGCTCGACGAGTTGAGGAGGGAGTTCGGCGACGAGGTCGGCATGCTCGTCGACGGCGTCACCAAGCTCGACAAGCTCAAATACGGCGACAGCGCGCAGGCCGAGACCGTGCGCAAGATGGTCGTCGCGATGTCGAAGGACATCCGCGTGCTGGTCATCAAGCTCGCCGACCGGTTGCACAACGCCCGCACCTGGGGCTTCGTCTCGCCGCAGCGAGCGGCCAAGAAGGCGCAGGAGACGCTCGAGATCTACGCACCGCTCGCGCACCGCCTCGGCATCCAGACCATCAAGCTCGAGCTCGAGGACCTCTCGTTCGCGGTGCTCTACCCCAAGCTCTACGCCGAGATCGAGAGCCTCGTCCGGCAGCGCACCCCACGTCGCGGGGCCTTCGTCCAGGAGGTCATCGACACGGTCGTCGAAGATCTGCGCTCTGCGCGGATCAAGGGCACGGTCGCGGGCCGCCCGAAGCAGTACTACTCGATCTACCAGAAGATGATCGTGCGCGGCCGCGAATTCGACGAGATCTACGACCTCGTGGGCATCCGCGTGCTCGTCGACTCGCTCCGCGACTGCTACGCCGTGCTCGGTTCGATCCATTCCCGCTGGACTCCGGTGCCGGGACGCTTCAAGGACTACATCGCGACACCGAAGTTCAACCTGTATCAGTCGCTGCACACGACCGTCATCGGGCCCGACGGCCGCCCGGTCGAGATCCAGATCCGCACCCACGAGATGCATCACCGCGCCGAGTTCGGCGTCGCCGCGCACTGGAAGTACAAGGAGCGGCTGGCGGGCAAGAACTCCAAGGTCGCCCAGGCGACGTCTCAGAGCGAGACGGACATGGCCTGGCTCGCGCACATCTCCGACTGGCAGGCCGAGACGGCCGATCCGGGCGAGTTCCTCGACTCGCTGCGGTTCGAGATCGGCGCCAAGGAGGTCTACGTCTTCACTCCGAAGGGCAAGGTCATCGGCCTGCCCTCGGGCGCGACCCCGGTCGACTTCGCCTACGCGGTGCACACCGATGTCGGCCACCGCACGATGGGCGCGAAGGTCAACGGCCGCCTCGTCCCGCTCGAGAGTGGGCTGAACAGCGGCGACGTCGTCGAGATCTTCACCTCGAAGAATCCCGACTCCGGACCCAGTCAGGACTGGCTGCAGTTCGTCAAGAGCCCCCGCGCGCGCAACAAGATCCGCCAGTGGTTCACGAAGGAGCGGCGCGAAGAGGCCATCGAGCAGGGCAAGGATGCGATCTCGCGGGCCATGCGCAAGCAGAACCTGCCCCTCCAGCGGCTGATGAGTCAGGACGTCTTCGCCGAGGTCGCCGGACAGCTGCGCTACGACGACGTCTCAGCGCTGTACGCGGCGCTCGGCGAGGGCCACGTCTCGACGCAGTCGGTGATCGAGAAGGTGCTGGCCTTCGTGCAAGGGGAACCCGAGGCCGAAGAGGCCGAGACGATCCCGTCGCGGGGGCCGAGCCGATCGCTGCGAGGCACCGACTCGGGCATCCTCGTCCGCGGAGCGCCCGACATCCTCGTGAAGCTCGCCAAGTGCTGCACCCCGGTGCCCGGCGACGACGTCGTCGGCTTCGTCACCCGCGGCTCCGGAGTCTCGGTGCACCGGTCGGACTGCAACAACGTCTCTTCGCTGCTCACCGAGCCCGAGCGGATGATCGAGGTCGAGTGGGCGCCCTCATCCAAGAGCGTCTTCCTGGTCCAGATCCAGGTGGAGGCGCTCGACCGCTCCGGTCTGCTGTCCGACGTCACCCGCGTGCTGTCCGAGCACCACGTGAACATCCTCTCGGCGACCGTATCGACGTCGAGCGACCGTCTCGCGCTCAGCCGGTTCGTGTTCGAGATGGGCGACACCACCCACCTCGACCGGGTGCTCAACGCGGTCAGGCGGATCGACGCCGTCTACGACGTCTACCGGGTCAGCGCCGGCTGACGGTCGTCATCCCCGAGCGATCGCTTCAGGGTGGCGCCGGTGCGACCGCTGGTCGGCGCGCGGTGCCGACCAGCAGCGCCTCCACCTGATCCGTCCGTCGTCTCGCGGCGGGGGCATGCGCCACGAAGCGATGGTCGGTCATCGCCTCACGGAGACCGCGTAGCTCGGCATGGGGATCCGCCGGCCGGATGACGAGTGCCAGCACGGCGCACGCCCAGTCGCTCTCATCGGACGCCTCGCGGATCAGGTCGATCGCTGTCCGCCGCGGTGAGGTGAGACGCAGATCTCGGATCGACACGATCTCGTCGCTGCGTAGGACGATCTCGCGAACCCCGGTCCGCGGTGCGAGCGCCAGATCGACCGGGGACGTCACGTCCCCCGGCGCTCCGATCGTTCGGCGGTGCGCTCGATCGGGCTCCCGATTGTCATGCGGGGTGCGGTCCTGAGCCAGCCGCCTCGGCGTGACGCCGCGTGGCTCCCGGGAGATGCACACCTCATACGGGGTCTGCAGGGTCTGCGTGGCGCCCCAGACCCAGGCTGCGGTCCACCGATCCGCGATCTGCCGCGGCGCGAGGGTCGCGGCAACGACGTCCGCTCGCGTCTCGAGGGTGAGCGGCTCGCCCGCCGCGAGCCAGGACTCGCCGACAGCTCGGAGCACGCCGCGCATTCGCAGGCTGGACAGCTCGGCGATGTGGAGATCGCGGGTGGTGAGCACGGGGGAGAGGCGCATGGCAGAACTGTGGACCCCCTGCGCAGCCCGATGGGGCGTCGCGTGACATCTGTGGAGAATCCGTGGCTACGACGCCCTGTGCAGGACTGCGCTCGCACGGAGCGGCCGACGAGGCTCAGTCGCCGAGCGCGTCGAGCCAGATCTTGCGAGCCGCGAGAGCCTCCTCGGCAGCCTTGACCTTGCGCGCGTCGCCGCCGGCCTTCGCCTGGTCGAGCTCGGCCTGCGAGCTTCTCGATCGCCGCGTGCAGCTGCGATGCGAGTCCCTGCGATCGCGCCTTCGTCTCGGGGTTGGTGCGGCGCCAGTTGTCCTCTTCGAGGGTCTTGACCGCGTTCTCCACCTTGCGGAGACGCTCGTTGATCGGCTTGACGTCGTCGCGCGGCACCTTGCCGATGAGGTCCCAGCGGCGCTGGATGCCGGTCAGCTTCTCCCGAGCCTTGATCAGGTCCTTCTCAGTCAGCAGAGGCTCGGCCTCGTCGAGGAGTGCGCGCTTGGCTGCGAGGTTCTCGCTGAACTCCTCGTTCTCCTTCGCGTCCGACTCGGACTTGGCCGCGTAGAGGAGATCGCCGGCGGCCTTGAAGCGAGCCCAGAGGGCGTCGTCCTGGCGCTTGCCGGCACGGCCGGCGTTCTTCCACTGCTCCAGCAGATCGCGGTAGGTCGCTATGCCCGCCGACCCCTGGCCCGCCAGGCCCTCCGCCTTCTCGACGAGCTCGAGCTTGCGCTTGCGGACATCGCGATGGGCGGAGTCGAGCTCGGCGAAGAACGCGCGGCGGTGCTGCTCGATGGTCGTCCGGGCGGCGCGGAATCGCTTCCACAGGTCGTCGGCATCGCCCTTGGGCAGACGCGGACCCTCCTGCTGCTGCTTCTGCCAGGTGGCGAACAGCTCGTCGAGTGTCGCGGTCGCCTGCTTCCACTGCGTGGTCGCGGGGTCGGACGAGGCGAGCTTCTCCGCCTGCACGACGAGCTCCTCGCGGGCCACGAGCGCGGCCTCGACGAGGGCCTTGGACTCGGCGGTCTGCTTCTCGGTCTGCTCGGCGACGTTGCCGCGCAGCGCGCCCAGACGCTCCGCGAGCGAGGCGAGGTCGCCGACGACGTTCGCGCCCGCGATGGTGGACTCGAGCTTCTTCACCGTCTTGGCGATGTCGGCGGCCGGTGCACCGGCGCGTGACCGCTGCTCGAGGAGCCCCACCTGGCCCGCGAGGTCTGCGTACTTGCGCGCGTAGTAGGCGAGTGCCTCTTCGGGTGTCGCATCGGGGTACTGCCCGACGTGGCGCTCACCGTCGTTCTCGCGGACGTAGACGTTGCCCTCGTCGTCGACGCGTCCCCAGGGTGCGGGATCTGTGGTGGTCACGCGGGTCACCTCGGTGTAATGGACGGTGCGTGCGAACAGTGGATCGCACGGGATGGCGGGGTGCGCGCAAGCCTGTCGAGCGCGCGAACAGCCTATTGCACCCCATGTCCAGCGGTCAGGGGCGGGAGAAGAGTGTTATTGGACCGTCACGCTGGTGATGGTCGTGGGCACGAGCGGGGCCCCGTCGGAGCTGCCGTCGGCCGTGTCTGCATCGACGACCGAGGCGATCAGCTGATCGAGTCCGCTCGTGACCTGGCCGATGACGGTGTAGCCGCCGGCTGTGTCCGAGGTGATGGTGGTGTCCGCGTAGACGATGAAGAACTGGCTGCCGTTCGAGTAGGCGTTGTCGCTCTGGCGGGCCATCGCGATGGTTCCGGCGGGGTAGACGTCATCCGCCGGTGCGTTCTCGACCGGGCCGAAGCTGTAGCCCAGGTCTCCGCCGCCCGCACCGTCGACGGATCCGCACTGGAGCACGAGAATCCGGTATTGGTCAGTCGGTGGCAGGTCTTGGCGTCGTAGAAGCCGGTCTGGGCGAGCGAGACGAACGAGGCGACGCCCTGCGGTGCGAGCCCGCCTTCCAGGGTGATGCCGAGCGGGATGTCGTTGAGCGTCATCTCGCCCGTCCACTCGCGGTATTCGGAGAGATCGGGGGATGGCACGTCTCCGACGTTCGCGCCTTCGGCGCTGGCGCTGGCACTCGGCGTCGGGGTGGGAATCGGCACACCCGGTCCCGCGGTGAAGTAGACGACCTGCGCGGTCGTGGCGAGGGCGATGACGATGAGGCCGGCCACGATCGCGACGATGTTGTCGCGGCGACGCCGGGCCACCTGCTCGGCATGCACGGTCTGCTTGGCGGTGAAGCTGCGGAGGCGGGCTCGCGCGACGCGATCCGACCGGTCCTGCTTTCCCGCCATGGGTCCTCCAACTGGTTGCGTCGACCCGCGCGGGGCCGGCCGATCTGTCGTGGACGCGCCTGTCGACGTCCGCCGATGAGCATAGGGCGTCACTTCGATGAGCCCGCCGAGGAATCGCCCTCGGTGTCCGAGGGGGCATCTAGCATCGTGGGGTGACCCCGCAGCCCGGCCTCCGCACCGGCTCGACCCCTCTCGCCGTGCGGATGCGGCCCCGCAGCCTCGACGAGGTCGCGGGTCAGAAGCACCTGCTCGGCCCCGGTTCGCCGCTGGTGGCCCTCGCGGGCGATATCACGGGAGAGCGCGGCGCGGTATCCGTGATCCTCTGGGGTCCGCCCGGCACCGGCAAGACCACGCTCGCCCAGGCGATCGCGCACAGCTCCGGCCGCCGCTTCGTCGAGCTCTCCGCCGTCACGGCCGGCGTGCGCGACGTGCGGGCGGTGATGGAGGAGGCGATGTCGCAGCGCGACCTCTACGGCAGTCTCCACCGTGCTCTTCCTCGACGAGATCCACCGCTTCACGAAGGCACAGCAGGACGCGCTGCTCCCGGGCGTCGAGAACGGCTGGGTCATCCTCGTCGCCGCCACCACCGAGAATCCCTCGTTCTCCGTCATCTCGCCGCTGCTGTCCCGGTCGCTGCTGCTGACGCTCGAGACGCTCGGCGACGACGACCTCGGCATGCTCATCGATCGTGCCGTCAGCGACGAGCGTGGGCTCGACGGTCGCGTCGAGCTGACGGCCGAGGCCCGGGACGCAGCTCATCCGCCTCGCATCGGGCGATGCCCGACGGGCGCTCACCGCGCTCGAGGCGGCGGCGTTCGCGGCAGCGTCGGTCGAACGCGACGAGGAGGACGAGACGCTGCCGCTCATCACGGCGGAGCTCGTCGCGCAGCTGTCGACCGCGCGCTGCTGCGCTACGACCGGCAGGGCGACGAGCACTACGACGTGATCAGCGCATTCATCAAGTCCGTGCGCGGCTCCGACGTCGACGCCGCCATCCACTACCTCGCCCGGATGATCGAGGCGGGGGAGGACCCGCGCTTCATCGCGCGGCGGATCATCGTCTCGGCCGCCGAGGACATCGGCATGGCCGACCCTCAGGCGCTCGTGATCGCGATCGCCGCGGCCGACGCCGTGCAGTTCATCGGCATGCCCGAGGGGCGGATCCCGCTCGCCGAGGCGGTCGCCTACCTCGCCACGGCGCCCAAGTCGAACGCCTCGTACCTCGCCATCGACAGCGCCATCGCCGACGTGCGGGCCGGCAGGATCGGCCGCGTGCCCAAGCCGCTCCGCGACGCCCACTACCCGGGCGCCAAGAAGCTCGGCCACGGCAGCGGGCTACAGGTACGCCCACGACGACGACCACGGCGTCGTCGCGCAGCAGTACCTGCCCGACGAGCTGACGGACACCGACCTACTACTCGCCGACCGGCAACGGCTACGAGCGCGACGTCTCCGCCCGGCTCGAGCGCCTCCGGAAGATCCTGCGCGGCGAGTGACTCCGGGGCGATCGAGCCGCTCATGCGTCGGCGAGCGCCCGAGGTGCGGTGACGCCGTGGCGGGGTCGAGCGCCGGAGCCCAGCACGTGCGTCCGTCACGGCGGTGACACCCGCCGTCTCCGCAGTCGGCCTGCTGCGCCTGGGTGATCGGATCTCGTTGGCCTTCTGCGGGTCCGAAGCGACGGCTGCGCACGGACCGGTGAAGGGATGCATGCCTGTAGCCGGCTGATCCCGCGGTCCGAATCCCTCTGCTATCCGACGCGCATCGGCGTCGGTTGGCCGGCACGCCTGCTCGTCAGCAGCCTGGCGCCGGCTTCAAAATCCGCATGCTTTCCAACTGAAAGGCCTCCGTGTCTACCAAGTCACGCACCCGCAGCAAGACCCGCCTGTCCCGCGCGCTCGGCATCGCGCTCACCCCGAAGGCCGCCAAGTACCTCGAGAAGCGTCCGTACGCTCCCGGTGAGCACGGCCGCACCAAGCGCAAGCAGGACAGCGACTACGCCGTCCGTCTGCGCGAGAAGCAGCGTCTGCGCGCCCAGTACGGCATCCGCGAGGCGCAGCTCCGCATCGTCTTCAACGAGGCCCGCCGCGCCGCAGGCCTGACCGGTGAGAACCTGGTCGAGCTGCTCGAGCTGCGCCTCGACGCGCTCGTGCTCCGTGCCGGCTTCGCCCGCACCACCGCCCAGGCCCGCCAGCTCGTCGTGCACCGCCACATCCTCGTCGACGGCCAGCTCGTCGACCGCCCCTCGTTCCGCGTCAAGCCGGGCCAGCTCATCCACGTCAAGGAGAAGAGCGAGGCGCTCGAGCCGTTCCAGGTCGCCGCCGCCGGCGCCCACGCCGACGTGCTCGCCAAGGTCCCGAGCTACCTCGAGGTCGAGATCGACAAGCTGCAGGCGCGCCTCATCCGTCGCCCGAAGCGTGCCGAGGTACCCGTCACCGCCGAGGTCCAGCTGGTCGTGGAGTACTACGCCGCGCGATGAGCGGCGTCAATGAGTTCGGCGCCGCGCGATAGTTGCGACATCATGGAGGCGGGCTCGGTTATCGGGCCCGCTTCTCGTGCGTTAAGGCACACGCAGGTCGAAGAAGGGTCGGATCATGACGGGTGGCGACATCGCCGGACTCATCGCCGCGGGAGTGTTCGCGGTGCTCGTCATCGTGATCGCGATCCCGCTGGTCAAGCTCGGGAAGGTCTTCGACCAGACCACCGAGGCGATCAAGGAGGCCACGGTCGGCATCACGCCGATCCTGGAGGAGACCACCACGACCATCCGCGAGGCGAACAAGCAGCTGGTGCGCGTCGACGCCATCACCGGCAACGTCT
Source organism: uncultured Actinomycetota bacterium (assembly GCA_963830655.1). GTDB lineage: Bacteria > Actinomycetota > Actinomycetes > Actinomycetales > Microbacteriaceae > Naasia. The sequence goes on along the minus strand of CAWHND010000007.1, from coordinate 153,692 downwards.
CCGAGGTCACCGGCAATGTGTCCGCCCTCGTCGCGCTGTTCGCCGCATCGGTCGGCGGACCGCTGATCAAGCTGTCGGGCTTCACCGCAGGGGTGAGCGCCGCTCTCATCGGAATCCGCGGTGGCAAGGCCGCCGGCCGCACGACGAAGTCCACGCGCAGCAAGTAGCGGTTCCGGGCACGTCGGGATCGCTCGGCCAGGCCGCGCACGGCGTGCCCGTGCAGGCGAGGTGCGCCCGCGATGCCTCGACCTGGCGGTGTCGGACGTCCCGATAAACTCGCTCACAGACGCCCGACCGCGGGTCCACCGGAGGGAAGCACCATGAAGAACGTGTTGTGGCTGATCATCGGCGGCGTGACAGGACTCGCCGTCGCATACGGCGCATCCCGCACCGCGCGAGGCAGGGCGTTCCTTGCCGACCTCGACGATCGGACCTCCGAGTTCAGCAAGGCCGTCGCCGACAGCTACCGGGCACGCGAGGCTGAATTGCGCGCAGCCATCAGCAAGGCGGATGACGCCATCACCGACTTCCGCAGGTAGCTCGCGGACGCGCCGCCCGCGCCCTTCCGCTCGCATCATTCGCTCGCACCTCTCACCGGGCGCATCCCGCCCAGATCTGACAAGGCCCATGCAGACTGCCGAAATCCGTCGGCGCTGGCTCGAGTTCTTCGGCGAGCGCGGACACACCGTCGTCCCGTCGGCGTCGCTCGTCAGCGACGACCCCACGCTCCTCTTCACCGTCGCCGGGATGGTCCCGTTCATCCCGTATCTCACCGGCCTCGTGCCGCCGCCGTACCCCCGAGCGACGAGCGTGCAGAAGTGTCATCCGCACGAACGACATCGAAGAGGTGGGCAAGACCCCTCGCCACGGCACGTTCTTCCAGATGAACGGCAACTTCAGCTTCGGCGACTACTTCAAGGAGCAGGCGATCCAGTACGCCTGGGAGCTGCTCACCACCTCCGAGGCCGACGGCGGGCTCGGCTTCTCGACCCGACGATCTCTGGGTCACGGTCTACGAGGACGACGACGAGGCGATCGCCTTCTGGAAGAAGCACTCCGAGCCTGCCCGACGAGCGCATCCAGCGTCTCGGCAAGGACACGAACTACTGGTCGACCGGGCAGCCCGGTCCCGCGGGCCCGTGCTCCGAGATCTTCTTCGACCGCGGCCCGGCCTACGGCATCGACGGCGGACCGGCGACCGACGACGACCGCTACGTCGAGATCTGGAACCTCGTGTTCATGCAGTACCAGATCACGAACGTGCGCTCGAAGATCGACTTCGACATCGTCGGCGAGCTGCCCAACAAGAACATCGACACCGGCATGGGGCTCGAGCGCGTCGCGTTCATCAAGCAGGGCGTCGACAACATGTACGAGATCGACCAGGTCCGTCCCGTGCTCGACCGTGCCGCCGAGCTGTCCGGCCGCCGGTACGGAGCCGACCACGAGCGACGACGTGCGGATGCGGGTCGTCGCCGACCACGTGCGCTCCGTCGCTGATGCTGATGTCGGACGGCGTCGCGCCCGCCAACGAGGGCCGCGGCTACATCCTGCGCCGGCTCATGCGCCGCACCGTGCGCTGCCATGCGCCTGCTCGGCGTGCGAGGGCGCCACCTTCCCCGAGCTGTTCCTCGCCTCGCGCGACGCCATGAAGAGCGCCTACCCCGAGGTGGCGAGCGACTGGGATCGGATCGAGCCGCATCGCCTTCGCCGAGGAGGAGACATTCCTCCGCACGCTCGCGGCGGCACGAGCATCCTCGACCTCGCCGTCGCGCCCGACCAAGCGCGAGGGCAGCAGCCAGCTCACCGGAGACACCGTCTTCCAGCTGCACGACACCTACGGGTTCCCGATCGACCTCACCGTCGAGATGGCCGAGGAGGCCGGGCTCAGCGTCGACCGCGGCGCGTTCGACCGCCTGATGTCCGAGCAGCGCGCCCGGGCCAAGGCCGATGCCAAGGCCAAGAAGAAGACCATCGCCGACCTCTCGGCGTACGGCGAGTTCCGCAGCGCGGGCGAGACCGTCTTCACCGGCTACGACTACCTGCAGGCCGAAGGGAGCGTGCTCGGCATCCTCGTCGACGGCGCCTCCGTCGACCGGGCGACCGCCGGGCCAGACCGCCGAGGTCATCCTCACCGAGAGCTCGCTGTATCCCGAGTCGGGCGGTCAGGAGGCCGACGCCGGCAGCATCCTCGGTGCCGGGTACGAGCTCGCAGGTGCTGGATGTGCAGCGTCCGATCAAGGGGCTCATCTCGCATCGCGTCGAGGTCGTCTCGGGCGAGGTCGGCGTCGGCGACGCCGCGACCACCGTCGTCGACCCGGTGTGGCGCAAGGGAGCGACCCAGGCGCACTCCGCGACCCACCTCATCCACGCGGCGCTCCGTCAGGTGCTCGGCCCCGACGCGCATCAGGCCGGCTCGTACAACAAGGCCGGCTACATGCGGCTCGACTTCAACTGGAGCAAGCCGCTCTCCGCGGCGACCAGAAGCGAGATCGAGGGCATCGCCAACGACGCGATCCAGCAGGACTTCGACGTCGTCACCCGCGATCCTTCCTATCGACGAGGCCAAGGCGCTCGGCGCCATGGCCCTGTTCGGCGAGAAGTACGGCGACACCGTCCGGATGGTCGACATCGGCGGCCCATGGTCGCGCGAGCTCTGCGCGGGCACGCATGTCTCCTCGAGCGCCGAGATCGGCCTGATCAACCTCGTGGGCGAGGCCTCGATCGGCTCCACCGCGCGTCGCATCGAGTCGCTCGTCGGTCCCGAGGCCTTCCGCGAGTTCGCCACCGAGCGGGCGATCGTCTCGCAGCTCTCGAGCGAGCTGAAGGCGCCGAAGGATCAGATCCCGAGTCGCATCGCCGACCTCCTCGCCAACCTCAAGGCGGCGGAGAAGCGGATCGCGGAGTTCGAGCAGGCGCAGCTCAGCGGGCGCGTCCCCGCGCTCGTCGCGACCGCGCACCCTGTCGGATCGCTCACCGCGGTCGTCGAGACGGTCGGCTCGCTGCGGAGCGCCGATGAGCTGCGCAGCCTCGCGACGTCGGTGCGCGAGCGTCTCGGGTCGGCGGCCGGCGTGGTCGCCCTTGCGGCCGACGTCTCGGGACAAGCCGGCGGTCATCGTCGCCACCACAGCCGAGGCCCGATCCGCCGGCATCAAGGCGGGTGCGCTCGCCAGGCTCGCCGCCGGAGTGCTCGGCGGCGGCGGAGGCGGCAAGGACGACATCGCGCAGGGCGGCGGCTCCGACGTCGCGGCGATCCCCGCAGCGCTCGAGGCCATCGCCGCGCAGCTGCGCGGCTGACCCGCACCGCCCGCGATGGATCAGGGGCTGGACGGCGGCACGCGACGCGGCGTGCGGATAGGAGTGGATGTCGGGCGTGCCCGCGTCGGCCTCGCCGCCAGCGATCCGCACGGCATCCTCGCATCGCCGGTCGAGACCATCCAGCGTCGGGAGGAGCTTGCGCCCGTCCTCGATCGCGTGCTGGCCGAGGCCGCGCACCGGGCGGCCATCGAGATCGTCGTGGGGCTCCCGATCTCCCTGACCGGAGGGGACACGCCGTCCACCGCGGATGCACGGGAATTCGCCGCCGCTCTTGCCGCGAGGTCCGACATCCCCGTGCGGATGATCGACGAGCGGCTGAGCACCGTCTCCGCCCAGGCAGCCCTCCACGCGAGCGGGAGGAAGACGCGCGGGTCACGTCCCGTGATCGACCAAGTGGCCGCGGTTATACTTCTGCAACACGCTCTCGACTCCGAGCGGGCTGGCGGGGGGCCACCCGGGACGACGATCGAGCCGAACTGAAAGTGCTGATCGTGTCCCACTCTTCACCTCCCAGCTCGGCGACGGGCGAAGGACCTGATGCGGGCGCGACCACCCCGATCCCCGTGCAGAGCGCACCGCGGCAGTCCGCAGCGCAGCTGGGCTCGCCTCCGGGCATCCGCCGTCCGACGGCACCGCGGCAGGACGCGCCCGATGATCGCCTTCCCTCGGAATACGCGCCGACCTGGGATCAGCTTCTCGGCTCCGACGGTGCACGCGACAGGTCCGACGCCGAGAATCAGCTCCCTGCAACGAGCCGCCGCGAGCTGCGCGACCGGGAAGCAGGCGGGCGAGGTCGGCTGCGCCGCAATGAGGAGACCTACGGCTTCCCCTCGGTCACGCCGCCGAAGCGCAAGCACCGCTGGGTCGGCTGGGTCGTCGGCCCGATCGTCACCATCGGGATCATCGGCGGTGGCCTGGTAGGCGCCGCCTACCTGCTGGTGCCGGACTGGCCCGCCAAGCTCGACGAGTACTTCGCGCCTCCTCCGGTGATCGACTACACCGGCACCGGCGTCGACCCCGTCACCATCGTCATCCACGATGGCGACATCGGCTCCGATGTCGCGAAGACCCTCGTGCGCTCCGGCGTCACGATGACCTTCGACTCCTTCTACGATCTGCTGCTCGCGAAGGACGAGGCCCCCGTGTTCCAGCCGGGCGCCTACACGCTGAAGACCCAGATGAGTGCCCAGTCCGCTCTCGACGCCCTGCTCGATCCGGCCAACAAGCTGCAGAACCAGGTCGTGATCCCCGAGGGCGAGAGCATGTCCAACGCGCTCGTCTCGGTCTCCGAGGGCTCGGGTATCCCGCTCGTGGACCTCACGGCGGCCGCCGCCGACTACGGATCGTACGGGCTGCCGGCGGGCGCGACGAGCCTCGAAGGCTTCCTCTTCCCGGCGACCTACATCTTCGACCCGGGCACCACCGCGCACGACGCGCTGCAGATCATGGTCAACCGCACACTCGAGTCACTCGACACTGCAGGGGTCGCCCCCGAGGACCGATTCCGGGTCATCACATTCGCCTCCCTCGTGCAGCGCGAGGCGGGACTCCGCGACGACTTCTACAAGGTCGCCCGCGTCTTCCAGAATCGCGCTCGATCAGGGCATGGCGCTGCAGTCCGACGCGACGGTCGCCTACGGCATCCGGCAACACGGATCGGGTCAGCACGACGGATGAGGAGCGCGCTCAACGAGGCGAACCTCTACAACACCTACGTGCACCCGGGCCTGCCGATCGGGCCGATCTCGAACCCCGGCGACCTCGCCATCGACGCGGTGCTGCATCCGGCCGACGGCCCGTGGCTGTACTTCGTGACCGTCAACCTCGAGACCGGCGAGACCGTGTTCTCCGAGACACTCGACCAGCACGAGACGGCGGTCGACCAGTGGCTCGGCTGGATGGACGAGCACCCGGAGTACCAGTAGTGCCGCGGGAGCACCGCCGGTTCGCGGTGCTCGGCTCGCCCATCGCCCACTCGAAGTCGCCCGACCTGCACGCGGCGGCATCCAGGGTGCTCGGACTCGACTGGAGCTACGGCCGGCAGGAGATCGACCAGGCCGGGCTCGCCGAGTTCGTCGACGGGCTCGATGCCAGCTGGCGAGGCCTGTCGCTCACGATGCCGCTCAAGGAGACGGTCCTCCCGCTGCTCACCGCCGCCGATCCGCTCGTCGAGCTGACGGGCGCGGCCAACACCGTGGTGCTTCGACGGCGCGCGCCGGCTCGGCTTCAACACCGACGTGGCGGGGATCGTCGCGCGCCTTCCGCGAGCGGGGGATCCCATCGGTCGAGCGCGGCCTGCTGCTCGGCGCGGGCGCCACCGCCCGGTCCACCGTCGTGGCGCTGCAGCGCCTCGGCGTCCACTCGCTCGTGGTGAGCGGACGCACGGCAGCCCGCGCCCAGGAGGTGGTCGAGCTCGCCCGGCGTCTGGGCGTGCGTGCTGACGCTCACCGTCTCGGCGAGCAGTGGCCGCACGACTCGTTCGACGTCGTCGCCAGCACCCTGCCCGGCGGGTCGCCGAGATCGACCTGCCGATCCTCGAGCACACCGGCGTGCTGTTCGACGTCGCCTACGGCCACGAGCCGAGCGCCGCGTCCCGGCTCATCCGCGCCGACGCGGTAGTCGACGGCCTCGACATGCTCATCCATCAGGCTCTGCTGCAGGTGCGGGCCTTCTTCTCGGGCGATCCGACTCGTCCCGCTCGCCGCGCGAGGCTGACGGTGCTCCAGGCCATGAAGGCGGCTGTGGGAGGATTCTGAGCATGCTTCGTTGGCTCACCGCAGGGGAGTCGCACGGTCCTGAACTCGTCGCGATCCTCGAAGGACTCCCCGCCGGGGTCCCGTCACCCTTCCCGCCATCCGCGAGGACCTCGCCCGCCGCAAGCTCGGCTACGGGCGTGGCTCGCGGCAGAAGTTCGAGCAGGACGAGCTGCACATCTCGGGCGGCGTCGTGCACGGCACGAGCATCGGCAGCCCGGTCGCCCTGCGGATCGGCAACACCGAATGGCCCAAGTGGGTCGAGGTGATGAGCCCCGAGCCGATCGAGCTGTCCGAGAAGTCCCGCGGCCGTGGCGCGCCGCTGACCCGCCCGCGCCCAGGGCACGCCGACCTCACGGGCATGCAGAAGTACGACTTCGACGAGGCGCGCCCGGTGCTCGAGCGGGCGAGCGCCCGCGAGACCGCCGCACGCGTCGCGCTCGGCGCGGTCGCTCGGTCGTTCCTCGCCGAGCTCGGCATCGGCCTGGTCAGCCACACCGTCTCCATCGGACCGGTGCGTGTGCCCGAGGGTCGCCCCTTCCCGGGCTCGGACGATCTCGCCGCCATCGACGCCGATCCGCTGCGCTGCTTCGACGCCGCCGACCTCCGCGCTGATGGTCGCCGAGGTCGACGACGCCAAGCGCGAGGGCGACACGCTCGGCGGCATCGTCGAGGTGCTCGCCTACGGACTGCCGCCCGGGCTCGGCTCCTACGTGCACTGGGACCGCCGGCTCGACGCGCAGCTCGCCGCCGCCCTGATGGGCATCCAGGCGATCAAGGGCGTGGAGGTCGGCGACGGCTTCCTCACCAGCACGCGCCGCGGCTCCGCCGCCCATGACGAGCTCGTGCCCGGACCTGACGGGATCGAGCGCGCTCACCGACCGGGCCGGCGGCACCGAGGGCGGCATGTCCACGGGAACCGTGCTGCGGGTGCGTGCGGCGATGAAGCCCATCTCGACCGTGCCGCGCGCGCTGCGCACCATCGACGTCGCGACCGGCGACGCGGCAGCCGCGCACCACCAGCGCTCCGACGTCTGCGCCGTGCCCGCCGCCGGCGTCGTCGCCGAGGCCATGGTCGCGCTCGTGCTCGCCAACTCCGTGCTCGAGAAGTTCGGCGGCGACTCGGTCGGCGAGACCCGTCGCAACCTCGCAGGCCTACCTCGCCGCCATCCCCGAGACGCTGCAGACCGCGCCCGCCGTCCAGGCTGATCTGACTGCGCTCCGGGCGGACTCGAGCCAGTCGTCGCGACGGAGCCTCGTCGTGCTCATCGGCCCGCCTGGGCGCGGGCAAGACGAAGGTCGGCAAGCGGTCGCGCACGCTCCCTCGGCATGCCGTTCATCGACACCGACATGGTGATCGTGGCCGAGCACGGCACCGATCGCCGACATCTTCGCGGAGCAGGGCGAGCTGCACTTCCGCGCGCTCGAGCGCGAGGCCGTCCGCGCGCGCTCGCAGAGCGGCGGCGTGGTCGCGCTCGGCGGCGGAGCCGTGCTCGATCCGCGACACGCAGGCGGACCTGTCCGGCAAGCGCGTGGTGCTGCTCACGGTCGATGCCGACGCTGTCGCGGCGCGCATCGCGAAGGCGCAAGCGTCCGCTGCTCACCGGCGGCGGAGTCGCCGCCTGGAGCGCGCTCGTCGACCAGCGCGATGCCGCTCTACGACCGCGCTCGCCGACCGGACCTTCGACACCTCACGCCGCCCGATGGACGACGTCGCCGACGAGCGTCGCCTGGCGACTGGGCGACGCCGACGCGCGACCTCCGGTCGCGGCACCGAGGTCAGGACGAGCGTGACGAGGCGATGACGACGACCACGCCGCATCGCCGTCGGCGGTGGAGCGGCGGTCCGGCTACGACGGTCGTCGTCGGCCGCGGACTCCGCGACGAGATCGCCGCCGCCCTCGGACCGGACGTGCGCAAGGTGCTCATCGTGCACCAGCCGACCGTCGGCGCCAAGGCCGACGCCCTGCGCGCATGCGCTCGCATCGACCGGTCGCGAGGTGCTGCTGGCCGAGATCCCCGACGCGCGATGCGGCCAAGCGCGTCGAGGTCGCGGCGTTCTGCTGGCAGATCATGGGCCAGGCCGACTTCACCCGATCCGACGCCGTGATCGGCTTCGGCGGCGGCGCGGTCACCGACGTCGCCGGCTTCGTGGCGGCCACCTGGCTGCGCGGGGTGAAGCTGATCCAGCTGCCGACCTCGGTGCTCGGCATGGTCGACGCGTCGGTCGGCGGCAAGACCGGCATCAACACCGCGGAGGGCAAGAACCTGGTCGGCTCGTTCTATGCGCCGGCCGCTGTGATCGCGATCTCGACCTGCTGGACAGCGCTGCCGCGCAACGAGCTGCTCGCGGGCTTCGCCGAGGTCGCCAAGTGCGGCTTCATCGGCGTGCCCGAGATCCTCGACATCATCGAGGCGGACGTCGATCGCGCCACCGACCCGACGACGCCCGAGTTCCGCCGGCTCGTCGAGCTCGCGATCGGCATGAAGGCCGAGGTCGTCGGCGGAGGACTTCACCGAGCAGGGCCTGCCGCGAGATCCTCAACTACGGCCACACCCTCGGCCACGCCATCGAGCACGCCGAGCGCTACCAGTGGCGGCACGGCGCCGCGGTCGTCGGTCGGCATGGTGTTCGCCGCCGAGCTCGGCCGCCTCGCCGGCCGCCTGTCGGACGAGGCGGTCGACCGGCACCGCGCGCATCCTCGAGCTCGCTCAGCCTGCCGCTCGACTATCCGGCGGGCCGCTGGCCGACGCTGCTGGCGACCATGCAGCGCGACAAGAAGGCCCGCGGCGGCATGCTGCGCTTCATCGTGCTCGACGACATCGGCAAGCCCGACCGTGCTGCGCGCCCCGGAGGATCAGCTGCTCTTCGCCGCCTACCAGGAGATCGGCTCCTGATCCCACGCCCCATTTCCTCGTTCCGGCCAACGTGCACGAAATCTCGCGCACATCGCGCCGTCTAGGTACTCCTGCGCCCTGGATGGGTGTCGCGTGACCAGCGTCCTCGTCCTGAACGGACCGAACCTCGGACGGCTCGGCACCCGCGAGCCCGACGTCTACGGCACGACGACCCTCGATGACATCCGGAGCGCGCTCGAGTCGGACGCCCCGCCGGCACCACGATCGACCTCCGCCAGACCGACGACGAGGCCGACCTCATCGGCTGGCTGCACGAGGCCGCCGACACCGGCGTCGCCGGTGATGCTCAACCCCGCCGCGTTCACCCACTACTCCTACGCGCTGCGCGACGCGGTCGCCATCGTCACGACGGCCGGGCTGCCGCTCGTCGAGGTGCACCTCTCGAACCCGCACGCCCGCGAGGAGTTCCGGCACACCGAGCGTCATCTCCGGCGTCGCGACCGGCGTGATCGCCGGGCTCGGCGCCGACTCCTACCGGCTCGCGCTGCAGGCGGTGCTCGCCCGCGTCGCCTGACGGCGATCCGCGTCGAGTCGCACTGTCGGGGGCGTGTCGTCGGTCCGGCGCCCCGTCCGACCCATCGAACGGAATCCCCATGGCATCCACCGCAGACATCCGCAACGGCGTCGTCCTCAGCATCGACGGCCAGCTCTGGAACGTCATCGAGTTCCAGCACGTCAAGCCCGGCAAGGGCGGCGCGTTCGTGCGCACCAAGCTGAAGAACGTCGTGACCGGCAAGGTCGTCGACCGCACGTACAACGCGGGCGCGAAGATCGAGATCGAGAACGTCGACCGCCGCGACTTCACCTACCTGTACAAGGACGGCGACGGACTTCGTCTTCATGGACGCCGCCGACTACGACCAGATCACCGTCCCGGCCGCGATCGTCGGCGACGCCGCGAACTTCCTGCTCGAGAACCAGTCGGTCACGATCGCGCTCAACAACGGCAACCCGCTCTACGTCGAGCTGCCCGCCTCCGTCGTGCTCGAGATCACCTACACCGAGCCCGGCCTGCAGGGCGACCGCTCGATCGGCCGGCACCAAGCCCGCGACCGTCGAGACCGGCTACGAGATCCAGGTGCCGCTGTTCCTCGAGACCGGCACGAAGGTCAAGGTCGACACCCGCACGGGCGACTACCTCGGTCGCGTGTCAACTACTGACGTGAGCGCCCGGACGCAAGGCGCGCAAGCGCGCGCTCGACATCCTGTTCGCGGCCGACGTCCGCGGCGACGCTCGCCGGTCATCTCGCTCGTCGACGCGAAGCCGTCGCGCGCCGAGCGAGCCCGCCCGTGAGCCGCTCGCTGGCTGCTACGCCCGCGAGATCGTCGACGGCATCATCGACAACAACGTGACGAGATCGACGAGCAGATCTCGACGCACTCGGCCGCGCTGGACGCTCGAGCGCATGCCCGCCGTCGACCGCGCGCATCCTGCGCATCGGCGTGTGGGAGATCCTCTACAACGACGAGGTGCCGACCGGCGTCGCGATCGACGAGGCCGTCGAGCTCGCCAAGGAGTTCTCGCACCGACGACTCCGCCAAGTTCGTGCACGGCGTCCTGGCCGCCATCGCCCGCACCGCCACCCCCATCGCCTGAGCGCCATCCGCGCCTGAGTCATCCCTGCGCGGATCAGGTGGATTCGGCGATTTAGGCGCCGTTCAGGTCAGATTCGTCCTGATCCGGGCAGATCGCCTGATCCACGCAGGCGGCCAGCTCATCGGCGATCGGGCGCGCACCTCTCCGTCTCGCGATCCTCCACAGCCGAGGCGGGCGACGAGTGCTCCCCAGATCCCGATGGGGCCTCCCGTTGTGCTCGAGCGCGCGCAAGCATTGCGCGCATGGAGCCCAGACTCGCAGCCACTCTGGCCCGATGCGACGGCGTCGCGCACCTCCAGGACCTGGTGGCAGCCGGCTATTCGCGTCATCATGTCGCACGCTTGCATCGGACGGGCGAGCTGATCCGGCCACGGATCGGCTGGTACGTGTCCCCAACCGCGGACCCGGCTGTCGTCAGAGCGGTGCGCGCAGGAGGAGTGCTCGACTGCATCTCGGCGGCGCGGTCGTACGGGCTTCCCACCCCGCCCGACCCAAGGGTCCATGTCGGGCTGGTCCCCAACGCAGCGCGACTGCGATCGACCCAGAACGGCTTCCGTCGGGTGGCTGCGGGGGAGGACGCGGGTATCGTGCGTCATTGGACCAGCGCGGCCGCCGACCGCCGTCATCGAACCAGCCTCCCCGAGTGCCTGGCGACCGCGATCGGCTGCGTGTCGACCGAGACAGCTGTGGCGATGATCGACTCCGCGCTGCATGGGTCGAGGGAGCAGCAGCGGGCTCCCCTCAGCGCGAGCGAGGTCGCCGGGCTCAGGGCATCACTCAGCGAACGCAAGAGACGCGTCCTCGAGCTCTGCTCTGGAAGATCTGAGAGCTTCCTCGAGTCCATCACCCGACTGCGCCTCCGTGAGGCGGGTCTCATGCCGGAAGAGCAGGTGGAGGTGGGCAGCTACCGCGTTGACTTCCTGCTCGACGGCTGGCTGGTGATCGAGTGCGACGGCAGCACCCACAGCGAGGCCCAGCGCTTCGCTGCCGATCGCGGGCGAGACGCGTACATGGCCACTCGAGGATGGCGTGTGCTCCGCTTCACCTACCGGCAGATCATGGACGACTGGAACGGCGTTCTCTTCGCTATCCATTCGGTCCTTCTGCAAGGGCGACCGCGTCCGCGATGAAGATTCGCACGGATCAGGCGATCTGCGCGGATCAGGACGAAACCGTCCTGATCCGCGCCGAAACTTCGCCAGGAATGCCGTCCTGATCCGGGAGCTATGTGTGCCGGATCTCCTGATCCGGGAGGGGCGGATGCAGAGGCTGCGCGGGGATCCGGGCGGGACGGGAGGCTAGGGTGGTTACCGCAATCGACATCCTTGAAATCCGTCCTGTGAGGCGGGGAAGGAGGTCAGGATGGCTGCACGCACCGTGCTGCAGCAGGCTGACATCACCCGTGCGTTGACCCGCATCGCTCACGAGATCCTCGAAGCGAACAAGGGGTCCGCCGGATCTCGTCCTCCTCGGCATCCCCACGCGCGGCGTCGAACTCGCCGAGCGGCTCGCCGACCTCATCAGCGCCTTCTCGACCGGGCGACCGGTCGACCCGTGCCGGTCGGCGCGCTCGACGTGACGATGTACCGCGACGACCTCGCCCGGCACCCCACCCGCAGCCCGTCACCCACCCGCATCCCCGCGGTCGGCATCGACGGCAAGACCGTGGTCCTCGTGGACGACGTGCTGTTCTCCGGACGCACCATCCGGGCGGCGCTCGACGCGCTCGCGCGATCACGGACGCCCGCGCGCCGTGCGCCTCGCCGTGCTGGTCGACCGCGGTCACCGCGAGCTGCCCATCCGCGCCCGACTTCGTCGGCAAGAACCTGCCTCGGCGACGAGCGAGCGGATCAACGTGCGCCTGACCGACACCGACGGCGATCGACGCGGTCACCATCGAGGACGGCGTGCGGCCGCTCGATCCCGACGCGGCGACTCGGCGCTGATCCGGCGGACACCCAGACGACCGAGGAGGCGACCCGATGAAGCACCTGCTCTCCACCCGCGACCTCGACCGCGACGACCGCGATCCAGCTGCTCGACATCGCCGAGGACATGGCCGCGACGCAGCAGCGCGAGGTCAAGAAGCTGCCGACCCTGCGCGGCAAGACCGTCGTCAACCTGTTCTTCGAGGACTCCACCCGCACCCGCATCTCGTTCGAGGCCGCCGCCAAGCGGCTCTCGGCCGACGTGATCAACTTCTCGCGCCAAGGGCTCGAGCGTCTCCAAGGGCGAATCGCCTGCAGGACACCGCGCAGACCCTCGAGGCGATCGGCGCCGACGTCGATCGTCATCCGCCACGGCTCCTCGGGCGCCCCGCAGGTGCTCGCGGACGAGCGGCTGGATCGACGCCAGCGTGCTCAACGCCGGCGACGGCACGCACGAGCACCCCACCCAGGCCCTGCTCGACGCCTTCACCCTGCGCCGGCGGCATCCACGGCGACGCGAGCCGCGGGCCGGCTCTCGACGGGGTCCGCGTCGCTGATCGTCGGCGACATCCTGCACTCGCGGGTCGCCCGCTCGAACGTCTGGCTGCTCAGCACCCTCGGCGCCGAGGTCACGCTCGTCGGTCCGCCGACGCTCCTCCCGCACGGCATCGACGGCTGGCCGGTGACGCGTCGGCTTCGACCTCGACGCCGCCATCGCCGACACGGACCCGGACGCCATGATGATGCTGCGCGTGCAGACCGAGCGGATGCACGACGCGTACTTCCCGAGCACCCGCGAGTACGCGAGCCTCTGGGGCCTCGACCGCCGCCCGGTTCGGCCGCTCTGCCCGAGCGCGCCATCGTGATGCACCCGGGCCCGATGAACCGCGGCTTCGAGATCGCCTCCGTCGCGGCCGACTCCCCGCGCTCGACCGTGCGCGAGCAGGTCGCCAACGGCGTATCCACACGGATGGCCGCCCTCTACCTCACCGCCACCGGAGGAGCAGCATGAGCCCGAGGAGCGTCGGAGACGGCACGACCGCCTACCTGCTGGCGGGCGCGCGGCTCAGCGATGGTCGCGCGGTCGACATCCGGCTCGAGGGCGGCGTGATCGCCGCGCTCGGCGATCGGGTCGACGGCGGGCGGAGCGACCAGGATCGACGCCGACGGCCTTATCGCGCTGCCCGGTTTCGTCGACCTGCACACCCACCTCCGCGAGCCCGGGCGAGAGGGCGCCGAGACCGTCCTCAGCGGATCCCGCGCGGCCGCTGCGGGCGGCTTCACCGCCGTGAACGCGATGGCGAACACCACGCCTGTCGCGGACACCGCCAGCATCGTCGAGCAGGTCCAGGCCCTCGGCGACGCCGCCGGCTACGTCACGGTCCGGCCGATCGGCGCCGTCACCGAGAGGCCTGGCCGGCACCCAACTCGCCGACATCGGCGGGATGGCCCGCTCGAAGGCGCGGGTCCGAGTGTTCAGCGACGACGGCAGCTGCGTCGCCGACCCGCTGCTGATGCGCAGGGCGCTCGAGTACATCCGCACCTTCGATGGCGTGCTCGCCCAGCACGCACAGGAGCCGCGACTCACCGAGGGCGCCCAGCTCAACGAGGGGCCGATGAGCGCGGAGCTCGGACTCGCCGGCTGGCCGGCCGTCGCCGAGGAGACGATCATCGCGCGCGACGTGCTGCTCGCCCAGCACACCGGCGCCCGGCTGCACGTCTGCCACCTCTCGACCGCAGGCAGCGTCGAAGTCCTCCGCTGGGCCAAGGCCCGCGGCATCCGGGTCACCGCCGAGGTGACTCCGCACCACCTGCTGCTCACCGACCGCCTCGCCGCGGGCTACGACGCACGCTTCAAAGTCAACCCGCCCGCTGCGCTCCGATGCCGACGTCGAGGCGCTGCGCGCCGGCCTCGCCGACGGCACCATCGACATCGTCGCGACCGATCACGCGCCGCACGGCCACGACGCCAAGCACTGCGAGTGGAGTGCCGCGGCCAACGGCATGGTGGGCCTCGAGTCCGCCCTCTCGGTCGTGCAGGAGGCCATGGTCGAGACGGGGCTGCTCGGCTGGGCGGACGTCGAGCGCGTGCTCTCGGTGGCTCCCGCACGGATCGGCAGCGTGGAGGGGCACGGTCAGCCGATCGCGGTGGGCGTCCGCGGCGGAGATCACGCTCATCGACCCGTCGGCTCGCCGCGAATTCGCGCATCGCCGACCTCGCCGGCAAGAGCGTCAACTCGCCCGTATCTCGGGCGCAGCCTGCCCGGTGCGGTCATCGCGACGTTCCATCCACGGTGCACCGACCGTGCTCGAACGGCCATATCGTCGAACGCAGCGCTCTCGACGGAATGCGACAGCCCATGCCTGAACTCGCTCCCCGTGCTCATCGTCGTCGCCCTCATCGTTCTCGTCCTGCTCGGCGATGGCCGCTCGGCTGGCGCGGCCAGCGCGCGGCGCTCCGCGCAGTCGGCGAGGTCCCGCGCTGCCTGCCGACCCGGGGCAGCCGATCTGCTGACGCGCCGACGTGCTCTACGTCTCGCACGACCCTCGAGGCGCAGGCCCTCGCAGCGCGTCGCCTCCCGGGCCTCGCTGTCCGCGGACGCGCGACCGTCGCAGGTCTTCCGGTCGGGCGTCTCGCTCGCCCTGCCCGGTCAGGACGCCGTCTTCATCCCCGCCGCGCTCGATCACCGGCGTCGGCACCGGGCACCGTCACGATCGACCGGGTCGTGGAGCCCGGCGGGATGATCGTGATCACCTGGATCCTCGGCAGCACCCCTGTCGACACCTACCTCCGCCCTCTCTCGGGCGACGACAAGGCGCGCATCCTCGACACGATAATTCGATCCGGTTCGGCGCGATCCCACCCGGTTCGGTAGCGTCGTCTCGGTTCGATGAGGACTCGCACGCATCATCGAACGAAGAAAGTGAGCTCTGAGTGGCCCCGTCAGCCCCCGCCGTGTTCGTGCTCGAGGACGGACGGCGATTCCGCGGCCGCGCCTATGGCGCGATCGGCCGCGCATTCGGCGAAGCAGTCTTCACCACCGGGATGACCGGCTACCAGGAGACCATCACCGATCCCGTCCTACGCCGGGCAGATCGTCGCGCAGACCGCGCCGCACATCGGCAACACCGGCGTCAACGACGAGGACCCCGAGTCGGCCCGCATCTGGGTCGCCGGCTACGTCGTGCGCGACCCCTCCCGCGTCGTCTCCAACCACCGCGCCACGCGCAGCCTCGACGACGACCTGATCGCTCAGGGCATCGTCGGCATCTCGGGCATCGACACCCGCGCGCTCACCCGGCACCTGCGCGACCGCGGCGCCATGCGCTCGGCGATCTTCTCCGGGCCGGACGCCGACCTCGATCCCGCCGAGCAGCTCGCGCTCGTCACCGCCAGCCCCGAGATGAGCGGACTCAACCTCTCCGCCGAGGTGTCGCACCGACGCCGCGTACACGGTCGAGGCCACCGCGGAGAGGATCGGCTCCGTCGCGATCCTCGACCTCGGCATCAAGTCCGCGACCATCCACGCCCTCGCCGCCGCGCGGGTTCGACGTCCATGTCGTGCCCGAGTCGATTCAGCGCCGAGGATCTGTTCGCGCTCGACCCGACCGCCGTCTTCTACTCGAACGGCCCCGGCGACCCCGAGGCGTCCGATCACCACATCGCGCTGCTCCAGCGAGGTGCTCACGCGCGGGATCCCGTTCTTCGGCATCTGCTTCGGCAACCAGCTGCTCGGCCGCGCGCTCGGCTTCGGCACCTACAAGCTGCCGTTCGGCCACCGCGGCATCAACCAGCCGGTGCTCGACCGCCGCACCGGACGCGTCGAGATCACCGCGCACAACCACGGCTTCGCGGTCGATGCGCCACTCGACGGCCCCGTCGAGTCGCCGGCGGGCTTCGGCCGCGTCGAGGTCAGCCACGTCGGCCTCAACGACCAGGTCGTCGAGGGTCTCGCCTGCCTCGACATCCCCGCCTTCTCGGTGCAGTACCACCCCGAGGCGGCGGCCGGCCCGCACGACTCCGCCTACCTGTTCGACCGGTTCCGCGGCCATGGTGCTCGCCAACGGCGAGAGCGCGGCGGCGGCCATCGAGGTCGAATCCGACCCCGCCGGATCGGAGCGAGGCAGTCTTCCCGAGGACCGCTCGCCCCGTGATGGCGCCCGCCTTGCCGGAGAGGACCTCTGATGCCCAAGCGCGACGACATCAACAGCGTCCTCGTCATCGGCTCCGGCCCGATCGTCATCGGCCAGGCCTGCGAGTTCGACTACTCGGGCACCCAGGCCTGCCGCGTGCTGCGCGAGGAGGGCGTCCGCGTCATCCTCGTCAACTCCAACCCGGCCACGATCATGACCGACCCCGACTTCGCCGACGCGACCTACATCGAGCCCATCACCTGGCAGGTCATCGAGACGATCATCGCCAAGGAGAAGCCCGACGCGATCCTGCCGACCCTCGGCGGCCAGACCGCGCTGAACGCGGCGATCGACCTGCACACCCACGGCATCCTCGAGAAGTACGACGTCGAGCTGATCGGCGCCAACTTCGAGGCGATCAACAAGGGCGAGGACCGCCAGATCTTCAAGCAGCTGGTGCTCGACGCAGGCGGAGATGTGGCGCGCAGCCACATCGCGCACACCATCGACGAGGCGCTCGCCGCGGCCGACGACCTCGGCTATCCGCTGGTCATCCGCCCCTCCTTCACCATGGGCGGCCTCGGATCCGGCTTCGCCTACACGCGCGAGGACCTGCTGCGGATGGTCGGCGACGGACTGCACCAGAGCCCCACCAGTGAGGTGCTGATGGAGGAGTCGATCATCGGCTGGAAGGAGTACGAGCTCGAGCTGATGCGCGACACCTCCGACAACACGGTGGTCGTCTGCTCGATCGAGAACGTCGACCCCGTCGGCGTGCACACCGGCGACTCCATCACCGTCGCCCCGGCGCTGACGCTGACGGACCGCGAGTACCAGAACCTCCGCGACATCGGCATCGACATCATCCGCGCGGTCGGCGTCGACACCGGCGGCTGCAACATCCAGTTCGCCGATCGACCCGGCCACCGGCCGGGTGATCGTGATCGAGATGAACCCGCGCGTCAGCCGGTCCAGCGCCCTGGCCAGCAAGGCGACGGGATTCCCGATCGCCAAGATCGCCGCCAAGCTGGCGATCGGCTACCGGCTCGACGAGATCCCGAACGACATCACCGGCGTCACCCCGGCGAGCTTCGAGCCGACCCTCGACTACGTCGTGGTCAAGGTGCCCCGGTTCGCCTTCGAGAAGTTCCCCGCAGCAGACGCACGGCTGACGACCACCATGAAGTCGGTCGGCGAGGCGATGGCCATCGGCCGCAACTTCTCCACCGCCCTGCAGAAGGCCCTCCGCTCGCTCGAGAAGCGCGGCTCATCCTTCAGCTGGGCTCCGACGAGCGCCACCAAGGAGGAGCTGCTCGTCCTCGCGGAGATCCCGACGGACGGGCGGATCGGCTCGGTGCAGCGCGCGCTGCTCGCCGGTGCCTCCGTCGACGAGCTGTTCGAGGTCACCGGCATCGACCCGTGGTTCCTCGACCAGATCGTGCTGATCAACGAGGTGGCGGCGGAGATCCAGGCCGCGGAGTCGCTCGACCCCGACCTCCTCCGGTACGCGAAGGACCACGGGTTCTCCGACGCTCAGCTCGCCGAGCTCCGCGGACTCGACTGAGCACGAGGTGCGCGCCATCCGCTGGAATGCCGGAGTGCGTCCCGGTGTTCAAGACCGTCGACACCTGCGCGGGGGAGTTCCCGGCGCTGACGCCCTACCACTACTCGTCCTACGACGAGGAGACCGAGGTGATCCCGAGCGACCGCCGCAAGGTGGTCATCCTCGGCTCGGGACCGAACCGGATCGGCCAGGGCGTCGAGTTCGACTACTCCTGCGTGCACGCGGCCTTCGCCCTCTCGGATGCGGGCTACGAGACGATCATGATCAACTGCAACCCCGAGACGGTGTCGACCGACTACGACACCTCCGATCGGCTCTACTTCGAGCCGCTGACCCTCGAGGACGTGCTGGAGGTCATCCACGCAGAGTCCGCCAGCGGCGAGCTCGTCGGAGTCGTCGTGCAGCTGGGCGGGCAGACCGCCCTCGGCCTCGCCAAGGGTCTCGAGGCAGCCGGCGTCCCGATCCTCGGCACCACCCCCGCCGCGATCGACCTCGCTGAGGAGCGCGGCCTGTTCTCCGGCATCCTCGACGCCGCCGGCCTCGTGGCGCCGAAGAACGGCACCGCCATCGAGCTGACCGGTGCGCTGGATGTGGCCACCTCGATCGGCTACCCGGTACTCGTCCGGCCCTCCTACGTGCTGGGCGGCCGGGGGATGGAGATCATCTACGACGGCGCCTCGCTCGCCGACTACTTCGATCGGATCGAGGGCCAGGGCATCGTCGGTCCGAGCCATCCGCTGCTCGTCGACCGATTCCTCGATGACGCCATCGAGATCGACATCGACGCGCTCTTCGACGGCGAGCGGCTCTACGTCGGCGGCGTGATGGAGCACATCGAGGAGGCCGGCGTGCACTCCGGCGACTCGAGCTGCACCCTGCCGCCCGTGACCCTCGGCCGCGGCCAGATCGACGCCGTCCGCGACGCCACACTCGCGATCGCGAAGGGCATCGGCGTGCGCGGGCTGCTGAACGTCCAGTTCGCTATCGGTGCCGGCGTGCTCTACGTGCTCGAGGCCAATCCGCGCGCGTCCCGCACGGTGCCGTTCGTCGCCAAGGCGCTCGGCATCCCGCTCGCCAAGGCGGCCTCGCTGATCATGGTCGGCCGCAGCATCGACTCGCTCATCGCCGACGGACTGCTGCCCGAGCAGGACGGCTCGGTCGTGCCGTTCGACTCGCCCGTCGCCGTGAAGGAGGCCGTGCTGCCGTTCAAGCGATTCCGCACGACAGACGGCCGCGTGGTCGACTCGGTGCTCGGCCCGGAGATGCGCTCGACCGGCGAGGTGATGGGCATCGACCGCGACTTCCCTCGCGCCTTCGCGAAGAGCCAGGAGGCCGCGTACGGCGGTCTGCCGCCCACCGGCACGGTCTTCGTCTCGGTCGCGGATCGCGACAAGCGGGCGATCATCCTGCCCGTGCTCCGCCTGCAGCAGCTCGGCTTCTCCCTGCTCGCCACCGAGGGCACGGCCGAGGTGCTGCGCCGCAACGGGATCCAGGCGGGTGTGGTCGGCAAGTACTCGACGCGGGGCTCGCGACGGCGAGGACGGGCCGGACATCGTCGAGCTGATCGAGCAGAACAAGGTCGATGTGGTCATCAACACGCCGTCCGGCAGGTCCGCCCGGGCGGATGGATACGAGATCCGCGCGGCGGCCGTGGCGGCCGATAAGCCGCTGTTCACGACGATCGCTCAGCTCGCCGCGGCGGTTGCATCGATCGAGGCGATCTGCAGACAGGATTCGAAGTGACTAGCCTTCAGGAATACGCTGATCAGCGCGCCGTAAGTTCTGCGCGAGCAGCTCGCAGGCAGCCGCGACCAACCGAGAGGATCCCGGCCGGATGACTCACCCCCGCCCCGAGGCCTTCGGAGCGCGCCTGAGCGCGGTGTTCGACACGCAGGGACACCTGTGCGTCGGCATCGATCCGCACGAGTACCTGCTGTGCGACTGGGGCCTCGCCGCAGAGCGCGACGGGCGCCCTCGAGTTCGGCCTCGCGTCGTCGAGGCATGCGCGGGTCGGGTCGGCATCATCAAGCCGCAGGTCGCGTTCTACGAGCGGTTCGGCTCGCTCGGCTTCCGCGCCCTCGAGGATGTGCTCGCCGCGCGCACGTCATGCGGGACTGCTGGTCATCGCCGATGCCAAGCGCGGCGACCTCGGCTCGACCCTCGAGGCGTACGCGCAGGCCTGGCTCGGCGCGGATTCGCCGCTCGAATCCGATGCGCTGACCGTGGCGCCGTACATGGGCTTCGGCTCGCTCGCGGCGCCGCTGGCCCAGGCCAAGAGCGTGGCAAGGGCATCTTCGTGCTCGCCGCGACCTCGAATCCCGAGGCGGGCTGAGCTGCAGACCTCGGTCACAGCTCCGCGGCGCACAGGCCGGCAGCTCGGTCGCGGGCAGCATCGCCGCCGCTGTCGCGGCGTACAACGCCGAGCACTACGAGGCGGAGCGCATCGGCTCGATCGGCGTCGTCATCGGCGCGACGGTCGATGTCGACGAGCTCGGCATCAGCGTGGAGGGGCTTGCTGCATCGCCGGCGGCGCCCGTCCTCGCACCAGGTTTCGGCTTTCAGGGTGCGGAGGCCGGAGACGTCCGCCGCATCCTCGGGAGCCAGCGCCGATCACGCCATCGTGACGGCGTCCCGCAGTATCTTGTCCGCTGGCCCCGGGGGGTTGGGCGCAGCGATCGACAAGCAGATTCGACAGGTGTCGGAGGCATACGAGTGAAACCCCCCGAAGTCGACAGGATCGCAGGCAGCCGCGCCGCGGTTGCTGCCCGTCGAGCGCGGGCGGAGGTGAAGCGTCAGGTCGCCGTCAGGCGACCGCACGGCGCAGTCGAGGTGCTCGACGCGGCGACCGCCGAGAATCCCGCAGAGGCGACCCTGCGCGTCAGTGAGCTCATCGCGAGCATCCCGTGGCTCGGCCCGACCCGGACCGCGCGGATCATGACCGATCTCGGCATCGCGCAGTCCAAGCGCGTCGGCGGCCTCGGAGTGCACCAGAAGGAGCGCCTGCGCGCCTTCCTGGTCGAGCGCCAGCAGCTCGTCGACCGCCACCGTGCAGGCGAGCGCGCGACGGTGAACGCGGGCGGTGGAGGCGATCACGACGGCTCCGACGGCGGCGGTCGCAGCGCTGATGGGGATCTGCCGAGCAGTGGTGAATAGCGCCACTGATCAGGCATTCGATAGCCCGGCCTCGGGGAGTTCCGACCTGGCTGGCGCGAGCTCCAGCGACCGGTCCGAGGAGCGCTCGTCGTGCTCGCCGGCCCGACCGCGGTCGGCAAGGGCACTGTCGCCGCCCACATCCGCGCCCACCACCCCGAGGTGCAGCCTGTCCGTCAGCGCGACGACCCGCACGCCCCGTCCTGGCGAGGTCGAGGCGGTCAACTACTACTTCGTCGACGACGCGGAGTTCGATCGGATGATCGAGCACTCCGAGTTCCTCGAGTGGGCGAAGGTGCACAACGCATACCGCTACGGCACCCCGAAGGCGCCGATCATCGCCGCGCTGGACGCGGACGCAGCGTGCTGCTGGAGATCGACATCCAGGGCGCGCGGCAGGTCCGCCAGGCATTCCCGGAGGCGCGGCTGGTCTTCCTGCTGCCGCCGACCTGGGATGAGCTGGTGCGCCGACTCATCGGCCGCGGCACCGAGGACGCGGAGGAGCGGGAGCGCCGGCTCGCCACCGCACGGGTCGAACTGGCCGCGCAGGATGAGTTCGACTACCGCGTCGTCAACTCCGACGTGGAGACAGCGGCCCAAGAGGTCGTACACTTGATGCCTGCTGCGCACAGCTGAACGCTGTGCACGCCCGGATCTGCCCGCGAAGCATGGGCAGCGCTGAATCTGCATTCAGCATCCGCAGCAGACGAACTTCGGCCCACACCGGCCGGCGAGAGGACGAACATGACCAGCACGCGACTCAAGGGCATCATCGACCCGCCCATCGACGACCTCCTCGGCAAGGTCGACTCCAAGTACGCACTCGTGCTCTTCGCCTCGAAGCGCGCGCGCCAGATCAACGACTACTACGCCGACCTGCACGAAGGAAGCCTCTTCGACAACGTCGGACCGCTCGTCGACTCGTCGATCGACGACAAGCCGCTGACCGTGGCACTGCACGAGATCAACGAGAACAAGCTCGAGATGCGGGCGCTCTGACCGAGACCGCAGTCTGACGAAGGCGTCGCCCCATCGGGGCGGCGCCTTCGCGTCGTGGTCGGCATCACCGGCGGCATCGCCGCCTACAAGGCGGTCGGCGTCGTCCGACTGCTCGTGCTCGCCGGACACGACGTCCAGGTGGTCGCGACCGAGGCCGCCCTGCGCTTCGTCGGCCGGCCGACGCTCGAGGCGCTCTCCCGCAACCCGGTGCACACCGAGCTCTACGAGGGCGTCGCCGAGGTGCGGCATGTGGCGATCGGCCAGTCCGCCGACCTGATCGTCATCGCCCCGGCCACCGCGAACACGCTCGCCAAGCTCGCGGCGGACTCGCCGACGATCTCCTGGGCAACACCGTGCTCGCCAGCCGTGCGCCCCTCGTGGTCGCTCCCGCGATGCACACCGAGATGTGGCAGAACCCGGCGACCGTCGGCCAACGTCGCGACCCTGCGCGCCCGCGGGCGTGCACATCGTCGGCCCGGCCAGCGGACAGCTGACCGGCAGCGGACGCGGGACCCGGACGGATGTCCGAGCCCGACGACATCGTCGCGGCCGCACTCGCCGCCCTGACCCCCAGGACCTGGCCGGACGGCGCATCGTCATCACCGCAGGCGGCACCCGCGAGCCGCTCGACCCGGTGCGCTTCCTCGGCAACAGATCCAGCGGCAAGCAGGGCGTCGCGCTCGCCGCCGCCGCACGGGACCGCGGCGCGCACGTCACGCTCATCGCCGCCCATCTCGAGGTGCCCGCGCCCGCCGGAGTCGCGCTGGTCGAGGTGCAGACCGCCCAGGAGCTGGCCACCGCGGTGGCGGCGGCAGCGGAGGCCGCCGACGCCGTCGTGATGGCTGCGGCCGTCGCCGACTACCGTCCCGAGACCGTCGCCGACGGCAAGATCAAGAAGGACGCCACCGGCGACGTGCTCGAGCTGCGCCTGGTCAAGAATCCGGACATCCTCGCCAGCCTGACGAGCGGCACCCTCACCCCGAACCGGTCGCCGGGCCAGATCGTGATCGGCTTCGCCGCCGAGACCGAGACGGATGATGCGGCGCTGCTCGCGATCGCGAGCGCGAAGGCGATCCGGAAGGGCGCGGACTTCCTGGTCGTCAACCGGGTCGGCTGGACCGAGGTCTTCGCCTCCGACGACACCCGTGTGACGCTGCTCGATCGGGCCGGTTCTATAGTGGGGGACGCCGTGGGCGACAAGATGTCGGTGGCGCATCGGATACTCGATCTGCTCGTCTGATCCGGCCCTCGCAGGGCCGATCGTCGGACAGCTCGCGGTGCCGCGCGAAGCCATCATCGAGTCGGGCGCTTCCGCCCGTCTCAGCCGCCGCCCGATCGACCTGCCGCGTCCCTGACGCGGCGAACCTCTGGAGCATCCATGGCCGCACTGCGCCTGTTCACGTCGGAATCCGTCACCGAAGGCCACCCCGACAAGATCTGCGACCAGATCTCCGACTCCATCCTCGACGCCCTGATCGAGCAGGACCCGAACAGCCGCGTCGCTGTCGAGACCCTCGTCACCACGGGTCTCGTGCACGTGGCGGGTGAGGTCACGACCGCCGGCTACGCCGATATCCCCGGGATCGTGCGCAAGAAGATCAAGGAGATCGGATACGACTCGTCCGAGAAGAGCTTCGACGCCGAGAGCTGCGGCGTCTCCGTCTCCATCGGCTCGCAGTCGCCCGACATCGCCGGCGGAGTCGATCGCGCGCTCGAGGCCCGCGAGGCCGATGAGGCGGGCGAGGGCATCGACCGCTGAGCACCCAGGGCGCCGGGGACCAGGGCATCATGTTCGGCTTCGCCACCACCGAGACCTCTGTGCTGCTCCCGCTGCCGATCTGGCTGGCGCATCGGCTCGCCGAGCGCCTCGCCGCCGTGCGTCGCGACGGAGTGCTCGACTACCTTCGGCCCGACGGCAAGACCCAGGTGACGGTCGGCTACGACGGCCTCGTCCCGGTGTCGGTCGAGACCGTGGTGCTCTCCACGCAGCACGCCCCGTGGGTGAGCAACGCGCAGATAGCCGCCGAGGTCGAAGCGCACGTGATCCGCCCGGTGCTCGACCTGGTCGAGCTCGACACCTCGATCGTGCAGCTCCTGATCAACCCGACCGGGCGCTTCGAGATCGGCGGCCCCAAGGGCGACGCCGGACTGACCGGACGCAAGATCATCGTCGACACGTACGGCGGCGCGGCCCGCCACGGTGGCGGCGCGTTCAGCGGCAAGGACCCCTCCAAGGTCGACCGCTCGGCCGCATACGCCTTGCGGTGGGTGGCCAAGAACGCTGTCGCCGCTGGACTCGCCGATCGGCTGGAGATCCAGGTCGCCTACGCGATCGGCAGGGCCGCGCCCGTCGGCCTCTACGTCGAGACCTTCGGCACCGGCCGCGTCTCCGACGAGACGATCATCCGGCGCCATCCGCGAGGTATTCGACCTCCGTCCCGCCGCCATCATCCGCGACCTCGACCTGCGACGGCCCATCTATGCGCAGACCGCCGCATACGGCCACTTCGGTCGCGAGCTTCCCGACTTCACCTGGGAGCGCCTCGATCGCACCGACGACCTCCGAAGCGCCGTCGGTCTCTGAGCGGTGACCGGTCCGGCTGAGCCCGAGGCACCCGGGCAGTCTCCGATGCGGCGCGACGTGCACGTCGATGTCGACTCCGATCACGACGACGCCCCGGCCGATGGCACGACCAGCGGGATCGGCCGCACAGTGTCGCGCGGGTGCTGATCGATTCGCCGCTTCCGCAGCTCGACCACCTGTTCGACTATCGGGTGCCCGACGCACTGATCGGACAGGTTCGGGCCGGCATGCGGGTGCGGGTGCCGCTGCGGGTGGCGCGGTCGCATCGCGGACGGGTTCGTGGTCGAGACCGCGGCGACGACCGAGGTCCCTGGGGCCTCAGCGAGCTCGAAGCCCTCGTATCGGCGCAGCCCGTCCTCACCGCCGAGGTGTTCGCCTTGGCCCGCGCGGTCGCCGATCGCTCCGCCGGCAACGCGAGCGATGTGCTGCGCCTGGCCATCCCCAAGCGCTACGTGCGCGAGGAGAAGGCCTGGCTGGCCCGAGCTGACGTCCCCGAGTCTTCGTGCCGTCCCGACGCCCCGAGCTGACGGGCTACGGCGAGGACGCCGCTCTGCAGCCGGGCAGTCGAGCTCGCGATGTCCGCGCTCACCGCACTGGTCGAGATCGGCGGGCAGTGGATCGGGAATGGGCGCTCACCCTCGCCCAGCTCGCCGTGCGGGAGCTCGCCGCCGGCAGGAGCGCGATCCTCGCCGCTCCCGACTACCGCGACATCG
The DNA here is from genome assembly GCA_963830655.1 of uncultured Actinomycetota bacterium. Lineage (GTDB taxonomy): Bacteria > Actinomycetota > Actinomycetes > Actinomycetales > Microbacteriaceae > Naasia. The sequence goes on along the minus strand of CAWHND010000007.1, from coordinate 128,033 downwards.
ACCAGATCATGATCGCCTGGAGCACACGGCCCGCCCCGGCGGACGTGATCCGGCTCGACGCCCGCCAGCCCCCTGCGCTGCGCTACCGCGCGATTCCTCGGCGCTCTGGATCCGCAGCCCAAGATCCTGGTCGGCAACCGCTCGATCGTCTACGCGCCGGCGCTACCGACCTCGGACTCATCGCGCTCTGGAACGACGGCGACAGCCTCTACGGAGAGCAGCTCGCCCCCTATGCGCATGCCCGAGACGTGGCACTCCTGCGCCAGGAGCAGAGCGGGGCCGCGCTCGTGCTGCTCGATCACGCGCGATCCATCGCCGCCGAACGCCTGGTCGAGCTCGGCTGGCTCCGTGCCGTGGCACCTGCGCGGCAGCGGACGCCCAACATGGTGCTCACCCCCGAAGACCCCGGCAACCCACGCATCCCGCGGGGCGCCTGGCGGGCGGCCACCGAGGCGATCGCACACGGTCCCGTGCTCGTCCAGGTCGCCCGGCCGGGCAATGCGGCCCTCGACGCCCTGCGCAGCAGGGGCGAGCCGATCGCGCCCGACGCGGGTCGGACCGCGCACGACCTCGGGCGTGCCTTTCCGGGCGTCAAGGTGCTCATCTCCGACGGCGAGCGACCTCGCGAGCGAGTGGCGCGCGATCCCGCCCTCGTCATCGCCACCCGCGGCGCCGAGCCGATCGCCGATGGCGGCTATGCGGCAGTCCTGCTGCTCGACGGCGAGCGGATGATGATGAGGGAGAGCGCGCGGGTCGCCGAAGACTGCCTGCGCTGGTGGTCGGCCGCCGCCACCCTCGCCGCCCCCGGCGCGCCGGTGCACCTGGTCGGCGTGACCGGGCCCATCGCCGTAGCCATGGCGACCTGGCGGCAGGCGGAGTTCGTCGCCCGCGAGCTCGCCGACCGTCGGCAGCTGCGGTTTCCGCCCTCCGTGCGCATCGCCACGGTCACCGGTCCGCTCGCGCTCGTCGAGCGCGCGACCGCAGACGCCGAGTCGGCGGGCGCTTCGGTGCTCAACACCCTCCCCGCAGAGGACGGCACCGTGCGCAGCATCCTGCGCTTCGACTACGGGCATGGTCACGCAGTCGCCGGCACGCTCAAAGCCGCGGTGATCGCGGCAGCGAGTCAGGTCTCGGCCGCGCGCCCGCGACGGAGGGGATCGTCGACCGCCTCCTACACTCAGAGTTCGAATGGATGACCCCGATGCGCTCTGAGGCAGGGCGCACTGCGGGTCCGAGCTCCTGGCCCCGATCGGGCGCTCATCCGTCGACCGGACGATGCCGCAGGGGAGGAGAGCGATGCGCCTGATCTTCGCCGGCACCCCCTCCGCGGCGGTGCCCAGCCTCGACCTGCTCGCACGCGGCACGCACGAGATCGCAGCGGTCCTCACCCGACCCGACGCCGAGGTCGGCCGCAAGCGGGTGCTCACCCCGTCGGATGTCGCGCGCCGAGCAGTCGAGCTCGAGCTCCCCGTGCTCCGTCCGCGTCGCCTCGACGACGGATGCGGTGTCCGAGCTCACCGCACTCGACGCGGACCTCGGCGTCGTCGTCGCATACGGAGCCCTGCTCCGCGCACCCCTTCTGGCCGTACCCCGCCTCGGCTGGATCAACCTGCATTTCTCGCTGCTGCCGCGCTGGCGAGGAGCGGCGCCCGTCCAGCGCGCGGTCATGGCCGGCGACGAGCGCACGGGCGCCTGCGTCTTCCAGCTCGAGGAGGGCCTCGACACCGGCCCCGTATTCGCCAGGATCGAGACGCCCGATCGGCCGCAACGAGAGCGCCGGCCACCTTCTCGGAGTGCTGGCCGACACGGGGTCAGAGCTTCTGGCGCGCCGTGGTGGACCAGATAGCCGCCGGGACCGCAGTCGGCGTTCCTCAGGTCGGGGAGCCGACGCTGGCGCCCAAGCTGAGCTTGGCCGATGCCGCAATCGACTGGCGCCGTCCCGCGGCGGAGGTCCTGGGACGGATCCTGGGCACCACTCCCGAACCCGGCGCGTTCCTCCTGCTCGACGGCGGCGCCCGCCTCAAGGTGCTCGAGGCAGCCCTCGCCCACGATGCGGCGGTGCCCCCCGGCAGATCACCACACGACGACGGCCGGATCCTGCTCGGTGTCGGCACCGCGCCAGGAGGTGCCCGGGTGGCGATCGAGCTGCTCCAGGTGCTTCCAGCCGGCAAGCGTCCGATGGCCGCCGCGGACTGGTGGCGCGGGCGCTCGCAATCCGAGCTGACCGTGGAGCTCTGGGAGCAGTGAGCCCGAGAAGCGGCGCTCCGAGAAGCGGCGGTCCCCGGCACGGCGGGCCGCGGCGAAGCGGGCCCGACGGCGGTGCCGGACGGCGCCCCAGCGAGGGCGCGGCTGGCGACGGGGGACGAGTACGCGATGCGTCCGAGACGGCGGTGCAGCCAGCTCGTCGAGTCGCGCTCGACGTCATCCGGGCCGTCAACGCCGATGATGCCTACGCCAATCTCCTGCTGCCGGCGCGCGTGCGTCGCGCAGGCCTCAACACGGCGGATGCCGCGCTCGCGACGGAGCTGACCTATGGCACGCTGCGCCGATCGGGCTACTACGACCGGATCATCGAGATGGTGGCCGGGCGCCCGGTCGCCAAGATCGACGCGCCCGTCCGCGATGTGCTGCGCCTCGCCGCCCATCAGCTGCTCTCCATGCGGGTCGCGCCGCACGCCGCCGTGCACGAGGCCGTGCAGCAGGTCCGATCCCTCGGCAAGAGCTCGGCGAGCGGATTCGTGAACGGTGTGCTCCGCACGATCACCCGCACCGACCGAGAGGAGTGGCTGCATCGCGTCCAGGGCGAGGCCGCCTCCGAGGACGACCGACTGGCGGTCCTGCACTCCCACCCCGTGTGGATCATCGAGGCCCTTCGGGACGCGCTCGCGGCCCAGGGCCGCGAATCGGAGCTGACGTACCTGCTCGACGCCGACAACTCACCGCCCCGCGTCGGGCTCGTCGCCCTCCCCGGCCTCGCCGACCGGAGGACCGTGTCGGCGCGGCTGCCGAACACCGAGTTCTCGCCGATCGGACTCGCGCTCGCCGCGGGCGATCCACTCGACATCGCGGAGGTCCGCGCCGGAACCGTGCGCGTGCAGGACGAGGGCTCGCAGCTCGCAGCGCTGGCGCTCAGCCGAGCCCGGCCCGTCGCGGCGGGGGAGCGCTGGCTCGATCTCTGCGCGGGCCCAGGCGGCAAGACCGCCGTCCTCGCCGCCGAGGCGGCCGTGCACGGCGCGACGGTGCTCGCCAACGAGGTGGCGCCCGCCCGCGCGCAGCTGGTCCGCAACGCGATCGCCGCCGTTCCCGGAGGAACGAAGGTGCTCGAGCTCGACGGCCGCGTCGTCGGGGCCCGAGAACGTCGGGGCGTTCGACCGCGTGCTGATCGATGCTCCGTGCACCGGACTCGGTGCGCTGCGCCGCCGCCCCGAGTCCCGCTGGCGCAAATCACCCGGCGATGTCGCCCCGCTGACCCGACTCCAGTCCGAGCTGCTCGAGTCGGGGCTGACGGCACTGCGCCCCGGCGGCGTACTGGCGTACGTCACCTGCTCGCCGCACCTCGCCGAGACCCGGGACATCGTCGCGGGGGCGCTCGCCGCGCATCCCGAGCTGCGACAGCTCGACACCGGCCGCGTCCTGGCTGAGGTCACCGCCGGGCGCTCTCCCGGCCGCGTCCGTCGGCCTTGCCGCGCAGCTCTGGCCGCACCGACACGGCACCGATGCGATGTTCATCGCCCTGCTGACGACACGACTCGTCGACCGTCATGAGACACGGAGGATGGCGCAGAGCCGACAACGCACCGATCGCTCATCCGATCTCACGCCGTAGGCTTTCGATCGTGCGCCCTCGCATCCATCCGAGCATCCTGTCGGCCGACTTCGTCAACCTCGAGCATGAGGTCGGCCGGATCGGCAACGCCGACGCCATGCACGTCGACGTCATGGACAACCACTTCGTGCCGAACCTCACCTTCGGCCAGCCCATGGTCGAGCGCCTGCTCGAGGTCACCACGCTTCCGCTCGACGTCCACCTGATGATCGACGATCCGGATCGCTGGGCGCCCGGGCTTCGCCTCGGCGGGGGCCGCTTCGGTGACCTTCCACGTGGAGGCGGCCGCGGATCCGATCCGCGCTCGCCCGCGCGATCCGCGCGAAGGGTGCCTTCGTCGGGCTCGCGCTCAAGCCCGGTACGCCGGTGGAGCCGTGGCTGTCGGCATCGCCGAGTTCGACATGTTCCTGATCATGACCGTCGAGCCCGGCTTCGGCGGGCAGTCGTTCATGAGCGAGACGATGCCCAAGCTGCGGCGCCTGGCCGACGCGGTCGAGGCCGCCGGCAGCGATCTGCTGCTCCAGGTGGACGGCGGGATCAGCACGGCCACCATCCGCATCGCGGCGTCGAGCGGCGCGAACACCTTCGTCGCCGGATCGGCCGTCTTCGGCTCGACGACCCGAACGCGGCGATCGAGGCGCTCCGCCTCGCCGCGACGCCGTCGCGGGACGCCGAACCGGAGCCCGAAGACGGCTGAGCCGGGTTGCGAGGGCCTCGATACGGGCGCAGGGCGCCCTACTCGACCACCGAACATCCCGGCACGCTGGTCGAGTCGAGCCGGTGTCCCGCTGTCCGGTTGGAGTGCTTGCTGGATCGGCAGAACCTGCTTCCGTGGTCGAGTAGGCCCGCCAGGGCCGTATCGAGGCCCGTCGCGACCGGCCTCGATACGGGCGCGGGGCGCCCTACTCGACCACCGAACCTGCTTCCGTTGGTCGAGTAGGCCCGCCAGGGCCGTATCGAGGCCCTCGCGAGCCGGCCAGTCGAGGCCATCGAGCCCGCCAGGGCCTCGATACGGGCGCGGGCCCCTACTCGAACATCGGCGGCATACTCGCCGGCGAATCTGCTTCCGATGGCTCGCCGCGCGCGGGGCGCCCTACACGACCACGCCGATGCGTGATTCGAGGCCTTGTTCGGCTCGATCAACGCCATCGGGGGATCCCCGGTAGCCTGTGAGACGTGAAGACGTTCGACGACCTGTTCGCTGAGCTCGCGAGCAAGGCCGAGACGCGCCCCGAAGGGTCGGCCACCGTCGCCGAGCTCGACGCCGGCGTGCACGCCATCGGCAAGAAGATCGTCGAAGAGGCAGCCGAGGTCTGGATGGCGGCCGAGTACGAGTCCGACGACGCGGCTCGCCGAAGAGGTCTCCCAGCTGATCTACCACCTGCAGGTCGTCCTGCTCGCCCGCGGCCTCAGCACGGAGGACGTCTACCGACATCTGTGACCGGCTCGCGCGCTGCACGGCAGCGACGCGGCACCCGGTCCGGAGACGGACGACATCCCACCCGCTGATCCACGACCCACGACAAGAGAGACCTCCATGCTGAAGATCGCCGTGCCCAACAAGGGCACCCTGAGCGAGAGCGCCGCCGACATGCTGCGTGAGGCGGGCTACGCCGGCCGCCGCGACCCGAAGGAGCTGATCGTCGCCGACCCGCGCAACGACGTCGAGTTCTTCTACCTGCGCCCGCGCGACATCGCCACCTACGTCGGATCCGGCGCGCTCGACGTCGGCATCACCGGCCGCGACCTGCTGCTCGACTCGCACTCGACGGCCAAGGAGATCGAGGAGCTCGACTTCGGAGCGTCCACCTTCCGGTTCGCCGGGCCCATCGGCGCCTTCGACGGCCTCGAGTCCTTGAAGGGCAAGCGCGTCGCGACGAGCTATACGAGCCTGGTCGGCGACTACCTCGCCCAGCAGGGCGTCGATGTCACCCTGATCCACCTCGACGGCGCCGTCGAATCCGCGGTCCGCCTCGGGGTCGCCGACGCGGTCGCCGATGTCGTCGAGACGGGATCCACCCTGCGCAAGCAGGGGCTCGAGATCTTCGGGCCGGTCATCCTGCAGTCGAACGCCGTCCTGATCAGCACCCGCGACGACGACCCCGCGATCGCGACGCTCACCCGTCGCCTGCAGGGCGTGATGGTCGCCCACCAGTACGTGCTGATGGACTACGACCTGCCGATCGCCCTCATCGACCGGGCATCGCAGATCACGCCGGGCTTCGAATCGCCCACGATCTCTCCGCTGCGCGGTTCGACTGGGTCGCCGTGCGGGTCATGGTGCCGAGGCACGACACGAACCAGCTCATGGACGCCCTGTACGAGCTCGGGGCGCGGGCGATCCTCGTCAGCCCCATCCACGCCGCCCGGATCTGACCGATGTCCCTCGCGACCCGCGTCATCCCGTGCCTCGACGTCTCGGCGGGGCGCGTGGTGAAGGGCGTCAACTTCAAGGACCTGCGCGATGCCGGCGATCCGGTCGAGCTCTCGCGGCGCTACTACGAGCAGGGCGCGGACGAGCTCACCTTCCTCGACGTGACGGCCACCACCGAGGAGCGGGCCACGATGTACGACGTGGTCCGCCGCACGGCCGAGCAGGTCTTCATCCCGCTCACCGTCGGCGGGGGAGTGCGCTCCGCCGGAGGACGTGGCCCGGCTGCTCGCCAGCGGCGCCGACAAGATCGGCGTCAACAGCGCCGCCATCGCCCGCCCCGCCGTTGATCGCCGACATCGCGGATCGCTTCGGGGCGCAGGTGATCGTGCTGTCGCTCGACGTCACCCGCTCGACGACCACCGCGTCGGGGTTCGCCGTCACGACGCACGGCGGGCGACGCCTCACCGACCTCGACGCGCTGGAGTGGGCGGCGACGGCGATCGAGCTCGGCGCGGGCGAGCTGCTCGTCAACTCCATCGATGCGGACGGCACGAAGCAGGGCTTCGACCTGCCGCTCATCCGCGCGATGCGGGAGGTCAGCACGGTTCCGGTGATCGCCTCGGGCGGGGCCGGGCAGTCTCGCATTTCGCGCCCGCCATCGCCGCGGGTGCGGACGCCGTGCTCGCCGCGTCCGTATTCCACTCCGGGCAGCTGACCGTGGCGATGTCAAGCGAGAATTGGCAGCGGAAGGGCGTGGAGGTGCGCGCATGAGCATGACGGCGGAGCAGATCGACGAGGTCGTCGCGCCGCGCCAGATTCGACGCTGCGGGGCTGCTGCCCGCCATCATCCAGGAGGAGTCCTCGAAGGACGTCCTCATGCTCGGCTACATGAACGCCGAGGCCCTCCGCCGCACGCTCGGCGAGGGCCGGGTCACCTTCTGGTCGCGCAGCAGGCAGGAGTACTGGCGCAAGGGCGACACCTCGGGCAATGTCCAGCACGTCCGGGGCGCCGCACTGGACTGCGACGCCGACACCGTGCTCGTGACGGTCCACCAGATCGGCCCGGCCTGCCACACCGGAGCGCACGCCTGCTTCGACGTCGAGCCGCTCGATCCCGCGCTCGGCGGCCCGGAAGGCAGCGCCGGATGGCCGCTCAGACGACAGCTCAGCCCTCGGAGGCACCGATGCCCAGTAGCACCCGCGAGCAGTTCGAGACGCTCGCCGCTGACCACCTCGTCGTGCCGGTCGTCCGCGAGCTGTTCGCCGGCGAGGAGACGCCGATCGGCATCTTCCGCAAGCTGGCACTGCGGGCGGAGGGCGATCCGCGTCCTGGCACGTTCCTGCTCGAGTCCGCGGCGCAGGGCGGCATCTGGTCCCGCTACTCCTTCGTCGGGGTCGCCTCCTTCGGTGTTCTGTCGGAGGACGAGGGCGCACCCGTCTGGCTCGACTACGGCCTGCCCGTCGAGCGCGCATTCGGCGACCGCGATGGGAGCGCCGATCAGCGGCACCCCGCTCGAGGCCATCGCCACCCTCACCGAGCGCTGGAGCACGCCGAAGATCCCGGGAATGCCCCCGCTGACCGGCGGGCTGGTCGGCTTCATCGGCTGGGAGGCGGTGCGCCAGATCGAGCGCCTGCCCGACGCGCCGCCGGCGGACTTCGCCGTCCCCGGACAGGCCATGAGCTTCGTGTCCGAGCTCGTCGTCGTCGACCACCAGGCGGGCACGGTGCTGCTCGTCGCCACCGCGCTGACGACGAGGGGCCGCAGGAGTGGGCAACGACGAGCTCTGGGACGACGCTCAGCGCCGCCTCGACTCGCTGCAGAAGCGCCTGTCCCGCCCGTCGAGGCCTACCTCGCCCAGGTCGATCTGTCGGTCCAGGCCGAGCCGATCGCGCGCACCAAGCGCGGCGACTTCCTCGACTCCGTCGTCACGGCCAAGCAGTACATCCGAGACGGCGACGTCTTCCAGGTCGTCATCTCGCAGCGATTCGAGCTCGAGTCGACGGCTCCCGCCATCGACGTCTACCGCGTCCTCCGCGCGCTCAACCCCAGCCCGTACATGTACCTGCTCGCCCTGGCGGCGCCCGACGGTGCCGCCTACGCCGTCGTCGGATCGTCGCCGGAGGCCCTCGTCAAGATCCAGGAGGGCCACGTCTTCACCCACCCGATCGCCGGGTTCGCGGCCGCGGGGAGCAACGCCCGAAGAGGACTCGGCGTTCGCGGAGGACATGCTGGCCGACCCCAAGGAGCGGGCCGAGCACCTCATGCTCGTCGACCTGTCGCGCAACGACATGCTCAAGGTCTGCCGGGCGGGCAGCGTCGAGGTCACCGAGTTCATGCAGGTCGAGCGGTTCAGCCACATCATGCACCTCGTCTCGTCGGTCGAGGGCGAGCTGCGCGACGACCGCAACGCCGTCGACGTCTTCCGCGCCACCTTCCCGGCCGGCACCCTCTCCGGAGCCCCGAAGCCGCGGGCGCTGGAGATCATCGACGAGCTCGAACCCGCCCAGCGCGGCGTCTACGGGGGAGTGGTCGGCTACTTCGACTTCGCGGGCGATGCCGACCTGGCGATCGCCATCCGGACCGCGCTGCTCTCGCACGGGACCGCCCGGGTGCAGGCAGGCGCGGGCCTCGTGGCGGACTCGGACCCCGACACGGAATTCATCGAGTCGCAGAACAAGGCGGCCGCGCCCCTGCGCGCCGTCGCCATCGCCAACACGCTGACGAGGGTGCGCTGACTGCCCGGGCGAGGTCGCCGCGCACCGGACAGCGCGCGACGCGGGCGCCGGATGCGGCGCGGCAGCCGTGCGCCGATCGGCGGCCGCCAGGCGAAATACCTGCTCATGGCCGGAACAGTCGCTCGCCGGCGGGCTCGTCCTCGTCGCCTGGAACGCGCCGTGGATGACGGTGACGCTGGCGGCGGACCCGAGCGCACTCGAGGTGCGCGGCGCCTCCGCGGCTCCAGCCCTGAGCGCCATCGCGATCGCCTGCGTCGCCCTCGCCGGAGCGCTCAGCATCGCCGCGCGGATCCTCCGCTACGTCGCGGCCGTGCTGCTCGCCGGGCTCGGGCTCGGCGTCATCCTCGCGTCCCGATCCGTGATCGCCGATCCGCTGCCGGGCGCGGAGGGCAGCATCGGGACGGTGACCGGCGTGGCAGGGAGCGACCCCGGTCCGTGCCCTCGTCTCGTCGACCCAGCTCAGCTTCTGGCCCTACGCCGCCATCGTCGGTGGAGTGCTGCTCGTCCTCCTCGCCGCTGGGCATCGCCGCGACGGCCCACGCCTGGCCGGCGTCCGGGCGACGGTACGCGGGTCCGCAGTCCGAGCCCGGCTCCACACCCGCGAAGCCCGTAGCCGCACCGGCCCCTCGCGACGTCGTGCACAACACGGCGGACGACTGGGACTCGCTGACCGGCGGCCACGACCCGACCGACTGAGCCGCATGCTCCGGACCCTGCGGCTCCAGTGGCCACCCTGTTGCGGACAGAACACCCTGGTATCCGCGCAGTGTTCTGTCTGCCACGAGACGTGCTGTGTCCGCAGCGGCGTGACGAGGCCGATGCCTATCGAGGCTCACTGCCGACTACCTCTAGAATTGGGTCCTATGAACGCACCTGTGTCCCCGGACCACCACGGCGATTCGCCGGCCGCCTGGATCTCCGTCGTGGTCATGCTGGTCGGCTTCGCCGTCGGCACCGTCGCGTTCTTCCTCGCCATCGTGCCCATCGTCTTCGTCGGTGTCGCGATCATCGTCGTCGGCTTCATCCTCTGGCCGGTCCTGGCCAAGGCTGGGCTTCGGCGTGAACGGCCCGCGCTACACCTCGAAAGCGCATAGCTGACCCGTCGTGTCCCTACTCACCGAGCTCGTCGCCGGCGCACTGACCGACGCCGAAGCGCGCCGGGTCGACCTCCCGCTCGCCGCGGTGGAGCGACTCGCCGCTGAGCGCCGCGCCGCCTCTCGACGCCCTGGACTTCCTGCGCCCGGCCGACAAGGTCAAGATCATCGCCGAGGTGAAGCGATCCAGCCCCTCCCGCGGGCGCCTCGCCGACATCCCCGATCCCGCCGCGCTCGCGGCCTCGTACGAGCTCGGCGGCGCGAGCGCGATCAGCGTGCTCACCGAGGAGCGTCGCTTCCTCGGCTCGCTGCAGGATCTCCGCGACGTCCGCGATGCCGTGTCGCTGCCGGTGCTGCGCAAGGACTTCATCGCCGAGCCGTACCAGGTCTTCGAGGCGCGGGCCGCGGGCGCGGACCTCGTGCTCCTCATCGTCGCGGCACTGGAGCAGACAGCAGCTCGCCGAGCTCTTCGCGCTCGTCTCCGAGCTCGGCATGACAGCTCTCGTCGAGACCCACTCGGCCGATGAGGTCGACCGCGCCCTCGACATCGGCGCCGAGCTCGTCGGCGTCAACGCCCGCGACCTCGCCACCTTCGAGCTCGACCAGGAGCTGTTCGGCCGCCTCGCCGGCGGCATCCCCGGCTCCGTCATCCGCGTCGCCGAGTCGGCCGTCAAGACCGCCGCCGACGTCGCGCACTACCGCCGCGCCGGAGCAGACGTCGTGCTCGTCGGCGAGGCACTCGTCACCGGTGACCCGGTGGCTCGACTCCAGGAGTTCCGGAACGCATGACCATACACAGCACCCCCTTCGTCGACAACCCAGACCGCTCCGGGCTCTCCGGTGGAGGTCAGTGCCGGTCTGCAGCAGGCGGGCCCCTACTTCGGCGAATACGGCGGACGGTTCGTCCCTGAATCGCTCATCGCCGCCCTCGACGAGCTGACCGAGGCCTGGGAGGCGGCGAAGGCCGACCCCGCATTCGGTCTCGAGCTCGGCCGATCTGCACAGCGACCTACACCGGACGTCCGTCGATCATCACCGAGGTGCCGCGTTTCGCCGCAGCACGCCGGCGGCGCGCGGATCATCCTCAAGCGCGAGGACCTCAACCACACCGGCTCGCACAAGATCAACAACGTGCTGGGCCAGGCGCTGCTCACGAAGCGGATCGGCAAGACGCGGGTCATCGCCGAGACCGGAGCAGGTCAGCACGGCGTCGCCACCGCGACGGCCGCCGCGCTGTTCGGCATGGACTGCGTCATCTACATGGGCGAGGTCGACACCGAGCGCCAGGCGCTCAACGTGGCCCGGATGCGCCTGCTGGGTGCCGAGGTCATCGCCGTCACCTCCGGGTTCGCGCACGCTCAAGGACGCCATCAACGACGCGATGCGCGACTGGGTCACCAATGTCGAGACCACCAACTACGTCTTCGGCACGGTCGCCGGCCCGCACCCATTCCCTGCCATGGTGCGCGATCTGCAGCGGATCATCGGCGACGAGGCCCGCGAGCAGGTCATCGAGCTGACCGGATCGCTTCCCACCGCCGTCGCCGCCTGCGTCGGCGGCGGCAGCAATGCGATGGGGATATTCACCGCCTTCCTCGACGACCCTGAGGTCGCGCTCTACGGCTACGAGGCCGCGGGCGACGGCGCGGACACGCCGCGGCACGCCGCCACCATCACCAAGGGCCGCCCGGGCGTGCTGCACGGCGCACGCAGCTACCTGCTGCAGGACGAAGACGGTCAGACCGTCGAGTCGCACTCGATCTCCGCCGGCCTCGACTACCCGGGTGTCGGACCCGAGCACGCCTGGCTCGCCGACATCGGGCGCGCGAACTACCGGCCGATCACCGACGCCGCAGGCCATGAACGCCCTGCGCCTGCTCAGCCGCACCGAGGGCATCATCCCCGCCATCGAGTCGGCGCACGCCCTGGCCGGCGCGCTCGAGCTCGGCAAGGAGCTGGGACCCGAGTCCGTCATCCTGGTCAACCTCTCCGGGCGCGGCGACAAGGACATGACGACCGCCGGCAGCTACTTCGACCTCCTCGATGCGAGGAGCGGAGCAGATGTGAGCGACTCCTCTCCCCGCACCAGCCCGGTAGCCGCCGCGATACGTCAGCGGCGCGACGACGGCACGGGCGCACTGGTCGGCTATCTGCCCATCGGCTTCCCCGACCTCGACGACGAGCATCGAAGCAGCCGTCGCGCTCGTCGAGAACGGCGTCGACATCCTCGAGCTGGGCCTGCCGTACTCCGATCCCGTCATGGACGGACCGGTCATCCAGGCCGCAGCCCAGCAGGCGCTCGCCAACGGGTTCAAGCTCCGCCACGCGTTCGACGCCGTGCGTGCGGTCAAGGAGCGGGTCTCGGCGCCCCGTCCTGCTCATGACCTACTGGAACCCCATCATCCAGTTCGGCGTCGATCGCTTCGCCGACGAGCTCGCCGAGGCCGGGGGAGCCGGACTGATCACCCCCGACCTCGTGCCCGATGAGGCGACCGAGTGGCTCGCGGCATCCGACCGCACCGGCCTCGACCGCGTCTTCCTCGCCGCGCCCTCCTCGTCCGAGAGCGGCTGCGTCGCGCCGCCGAGGTCAGCCGCGGCTTCGTCTACGCCGTCTCGACCATGGGCATCACCGGCGCCCGCGCCGATGTGGACCGTGCAGCCCGCGGACCTCGTCGGCCGGCTCCGCGACGTCGGCGTCGACGGGACAGCGCCTTCACCTGCGTCGGCATCGGCATCTCGACCGGCGCGCAGGTGCGCGAGGTCCTCGGCTACGCCGACGGCGCCATCGTCGGATCCGCGCTCGTCGCGGCACTCGCCGAAGGCGGCGTCAGTGCGGCCGCCGCCTGCGCTGCCGGGCTCGCCGAGGGCACCGCACCCGCCGATGGCACGACCGCATCCGCCGCCGTGGACGCGCGCACAGGCTCGTCCCCGCGTGAGCGGTCTTGTAGGCTCGACGCTCGTGGCGCCGCTCAGCATCCCGAGCCCTCCCAGCGAATGGGTGACCTACGTCATCCCCGTCGGCGGGCTGACCTTCACCATCCACGCCTACGCGCTGATCATCCTGCTCGGCATCATCGCGGCCATGGTGCTCACCTCCCGTCGGCTCACCGCGCGCGGCGCCGAGCCGGGCATCGTCATCGACATCGCGCTCTGGGCCGTGCCGCTCGGCATCATCGGGGCCCGGCTCTACCACGTGTTCACGCACGTCTCGCGACTACTTCGTCGCCGGACGGACCCGCTGGACGACCCTCGTCGGCGTCATCGCCATCCGGGAGGGCGGCAACGCCATCTTCGGCTCGCTGATCGGCGGCGCGATCGGTGTCCTGATCGGCTGCCGCGATCTCGGGACTGCGCTTCTGGACCTTCGCCGACGCGCTCGCTCCGGGCCTGCTGATCGCGCAGGCCATCGGCCGTCTCGGCAACTGGTTCAACGTCGAGCTCTTCGGCATCCCGACCGATCTGCCGTGGGGCCTCGAGGTGCCGAGTCGAGCAACTCCGCCTTCCCTGCAGGACTCGCCGACGGCACGCTCTTCCACCCGACCTTCCTGCTACGAGCTGATCTGGAACCTCATCGGCGCCGGCCTGCTGATCGTGCTCGGCCGCAAGGTCGTCGCTGCAGTGGGGCAAGACCCTCGCTCTGTACCTCATCTGGTACGGCATCGGCCGGCTCGGCGATCGAGTCGATCCGCATCGACACGAGCGAGGTCTTCTTCGGCATCCGCACCAATGTCTGGGCCGGCTTCGCTGCCGATCGCTGTCGGCATCGTCATCTTCGTCGTGCAGTCGCGCCGTCACCCGGGCCTCGAACCCAGCCCGTACCTGCCAGGTCGGGATGGTCGGGCGACCGCAGACCGGTAGGCTCCAGCTACACCGCCTCGGACTTCGAGGAAGGCGCCGCCGTCTGACGACCAGGCCGCCGCGCCCCGCGAAGCGCCACAAGCGGAGCAGCGAGCAGCAGATAGCACACGACCGGAATCCGCCGTCGAGGCTCCGCATCGCTGAGCATCCTCTGCTCGCGTCGGGAAGGTGCCACAGTTGCCGCGAACGAGTGCCCAGCATCGCTCAGTGACATCGACTCCGGCCCGCCGTGCCGCACAATGGATGGACGTCGCCGAACCGGCGGCGCCCTCGCGGTCCGCCCGCATCCCGAGCGCGATCCACCAGCGCTACCGCCTGCCAGCTGCCAGTACCACCTGCCAGCACCGCCGCCGCACCCTGCCAGCACCACAGACTCTTTGAGGGCCATCGACGTCCCTGCCCCACCACCATCCCTCGAGGAAGGCGTGCCGATGAACAGCGGACGGACAAGGTCGCCTTGCGCGACGGCTCTAGGGCCCTACCGGCTTCAACCATGCGTGATGCACCTGTGCACCCACCGGCTGCGCCGACTCCGTTCGGCCAGTTCTCCACCCGGCCGGCGGCCATGGGCATGTACGACCCGTCCGCGGAGAAGGACGCCTGCGGTCTCGCCATGGTCGCCACCATGCGCGGCTACGGCGGCCACGACATCATCGATGCGGCGCTCGGCGCTCTGCGCAACCTCGAGCACCGCGGCGCGGTCGGCTCCGACGCCGGCACCGGAGACGGTGCGGGCATCCTCACTCAGATCCCCGACGAGTTCCTGCGTGCGGTCGTCGCCGTTCGACCTGCCGCCCGTCGGCCAGTACCTCGTCGGCCTCGCCTTCCTGCCCACCGACGATGTCGAGCGCGCCGCGCTCAAGGCCGATATCGAGAGGCATCGCCGAAGAGGAGAACCTCCCGGTCCTCGGCTGGCGCGACGTGCCGCACCGTCCGGACGAGGTCGGCACCCTCGCCCGCAGCGCGATGCCCGTCTTCGAGCAGCTCTTCCGTCGAGCCGCCGGCACGACAAGGACGGGACCCCGTTCGCCGGCATCGTGCTCGACCGCCAGGCGTTCCGGCTGCGCAAGCGCGCCGAGCGCGAGCACGGCGCCTTCTTCTGCTCGCTGTCCAGCCGCACCCTGGTCTACAAGGGCATGGTCACGACGCTCCAGCTCGAGCCGTTCTACCCCGACCTGTCCGACGAGCGCTTCTCGATCGCCCTCGCGCTCGTGCACTCCCGCTATTCCACGAACACCTTCCCGTCCTGGCCGCTCGCCCAGCCGTTCCGGATGATCGCCCACAACGGCGAGATCAACACGGTGCAGGGCAACCGCAACTGGATGCGCGCCCGCCAGTCGCAGCTCGAGAGCGAGCTGATCGGCGACATCGGCCCGCTGCTGCCCATCGTGCACGCCCGGCGCCAGCGACTCCGCCTCGTTCGACGAGGTCGTCGAGCTGCTCAGCCTCGACCGGCCGCTCCCTGCCGCACGCGATGATGATGATGGTGCCCGAGGCGTGGGAGAACAACCCCGCCATGGAGCCCGACCGCCGCGCGTTCTACGAGTACCACTCGATGCTCATGGAGCCGTGGGACGGCCCCGCCGCGCTCGTCTTCACCGACGGCTCGCTCGTCGGCGGCACGCTCGACCGCAACGGCCTGCGCCCCGGCCGCTTCCTCGTGACCGACGACGGCCTCGTCGTCGCCGCCAGCGAGATGGGCGTCATCGACGTCGACCCGCGCCAAGGTGGTCCGCAAGGGACGCCTCCGCCCCGGACGGATGCTCATCGTCGACACGGTCGCCGGGCGGATCATCGAAGACGACGAGATCAAGGCGGACCTCGCCGCCGCGCGAGCCGTACGGCGAGTGGCTCGACAGGCGGCCGCATCCACCTCGCCGACCTGCCCGAGCGGGAGCACATCGTGCACACGCCCGCCTCCGTCACCCGCCGTCAGCGCACCTTCGGCTACACCGAGGAGGAGGTCCGCATCCTGCTGGCGCCCATGGCGCGCGCGGGCGCCGAGCCCCTCGGCGCGATGGGATCGGACACCCCCATCGCGGTGCTGTCGCAGCCGTCCGCGGCTGCTCTTCGACTACTTCACCCAGCAGTTCGCCCAGGTGACGAACCCGCCGCTCGACTCGATCCGCGAGGAGGTCGTCACCTCCCTGGGCTGCGGACTCGGGCCGGAGCGCAACCTGCTCTCGCCGAGGCCCGAGCACGCCAAGCAGGTCGTGCTCGTCTTCCCGGTCATCGACAACGACGAGCTCGCGAAGATCCAGCACATCGACCCGTCGCCCGGAAGCTCGGTCACCACGACCGTCGCGCGGCCTCTACCGGGTCGACGACGGGCCCGCGGCCCTGCAGCGCCGCATCGCCGCGATGTGCCGCGAGGTCGATGAGGCGATCGAGCAACGGCGCCGCAGTTCATCGTGCTGTCCGACCGCGACTCCACGCGCGAGCTCGCCCCCATGCCGTCGCCTGCTGATGACCGCGGCGATCCACCACCACCTCATCCGCAGCGAGAACCGGATGAAGGCCGGCCTCGTGATCGAGGCGGGCGACGTCCGCGAGGTGCACCACGTCGCCCTGCTGATCGGCTACGGCGCCTCCGCGGTCAACCCGTACCTCGCCATGGAGTCCTGCGAGCAGCTCGTCCGCTCCGGCGTGATCACCGGCATCATCGCCTGAGAAGGCCGTCAAGAACGTGATCAAGGCGCTCGGCAAGGGCGTGCTCAAGATCATGTCGAAGATGGGCATCTCCACGGTCTCCTCCTACGCGGGCGCGCAGGCCTTCGAGGCCGTCGGCCTCTCGCAGGGCTTCATCGACGAGTACTTCACCGGCACCGTCACCAAGCTCGGCGGCGTCGGCATCGACGTCATCGCGGCCGAGAGCGCCGCCCGGCACACCTCCGCGTACCCGGATGACGCGGCGTCGTCGCGCACGAGCGGCTGTGGACCGGCGGCGAGTACCAGTGGCGCCGCGACGGCCCGCCCCACCTCTTCAACCCTGACACGGTCTTCCGGCTGCAGCACTCCACCCGTCAGCGCCGGTACGACATCTTCCGCGAGTACACGCAAGCTCATCGACGACCAGGCCGAGAAGCTCGATGACCCTGCGCGGACTGTTCAAGCTCAAGCATCACGATCGCACGCCGGTGCCGCTCGACGAGCGTCGAGCCGATCGAGGCGATCGTCCGCCGCTTCAACACGGGCGCGATGAGCTACGGCTCCATCTCCAAGGAGGCGCACGAGACCCTCGCGATCGCCATGAACCAGCTCGGCGGACGCAGCAACACGGGCGAGGGCGGCGAGGACGTCGACCGTCTGCTCGACCCGCAGCGCCGCAGCGCCATCAAGCAGGTCGCTTCCGGTCGGTTCGGCGTCACGAGCATGTACCTGACGCACGCGACGGACATCCAGATCAAGCTCGCTCAGGGCGCCAAGCCCGGCGAGGGCGGCCAGCTGCCGCCGGGCAAGGTCTATCCGTGGATCGCGCGCACCCGGCACGCCACGGCCGGGCGTCGGCCTGATCTCACCGCCGCCGCACCACGACATCTACTCGATCGAGGATCTCAAGCAGCTGATCTTCGACCTCAAGCGCGCCAACCCCGACGCGCGGGTGCACGTCAAGCTCGTCAGCCAGTACGGGCATCGGCGCGGTCGCGGCCGGTGTCGCGAAGGCCAAGGCCGACGTGGTGCTCGTCTCCGGCCACGACGGCGGAACGGGCGCCAGCCCGCTCAACTCGCTGAAGCACGCCGGCACCCCGTGGGAGCTCGGGCTCGCCGAGACGCAGCAGACGCTCATGCTCAACGGGCTGCGCGACCGGGTCACCGTGCAGGTCGACGGACAGATGAAGACCGGCCGCGACGTGCTCATCGCCGCGCTGCTCGGCGCCGAGGAGTTCGGCTTCGCCACCGCCCCGCTCGTCGTCGAAGGCTGCATCATGATGCGCGTCTGCCACCTGGACACCTGCCCCGTCGGCGTCGCGACCCAGAACCCCGAGCTGCGCGCGCGCTTCACCGGCAAGCCGGAGTTCGTCGTGAACTTCTTCGAGTTCCTCGCCCAGGAGGTGCGCGAGCTCCTCGCGGCGCTCGGCTACCGCAGCCTCGACGAGGTCATCGGCCGCAACGACCTGCTCGACGTCGACCGCGCCGTCGAGCACTGGAAGGCGGACGGCCTCGACCTCTCGCCGATCCTCGTCGGCCCGGAGTTCGCCGCCGACGAGCCGCGTATCGGCACCGTCGCGCAGGACCACGAGCTCGAGCAGCACTTCGACCGCCAGCTGATCCACCGCGCCGCCGACGTGCTCGAGAACGGCGGTCGGCTCGTGCTCGACCTGCCGATCCGGAACACCGAGCGCGCCGTCGGGACCATGCTCGGCCACGAGGTGACCAAGCGCCACGGCGTGAACGGGCTCCCGGACGGCTCGATCGACGTCACCCTCCGCGGGTCGGCCGGCCAGTCGCTCGGCGCCTTCATGCCGGCCGGCATCACGCTGCGACTCATCGGCGACAGCAACGACTACGTCGGCAAGGGCCTCTCGGGCGGCACGATCATCCTGCGGCCGCCGGCGGACGCCGGCTTCGTCGCCGAGGACAACGTCATCGCCGGCAACGTCATCGGCTACGGCGCCACCCAGGGCATCATGTTCCTGCGCGGCATCGTCGGCGAGCGCTTCCTCGTGCGCAACTCGGGCGCCACCGCGGTCGTCGAGGGCGTCGGCGACCACGCGCTCGAGTACATGACCGGCGGGCTCGCGCTCATCCTCGGCTCCGTCGGGCGCAACCTCGGCGCCGGCATGTCGGGCGGCACCGCCTACGTCCACGGGCTCGCCGACGGAGAGCGTCAACCGCGAGGCGCTCGCGTCGGGCGAGCTGACCCTGTCCGCCGCTCGACTCGCGCCGATGTCGAGATCCTCCGCGACCTGCTCGAGCGGCACCTCGCCGAGACCGGCTCCGCCGTCGCGGAGCGCATGCTCGCCGACTTCGACGCGACCGTCGACGGCGTTCGCCAAGGTCCTGCCGCGCGACTACGCCGCGGTGCTCGCCACCCGCCAGACGGCGGTCGACGAGGGGCTCGACCCCGACGGCGACGTCGTCTGGACCCGCATCCTGGAGGTCACCGGTGGCTGAGGTGCTTCGACGTCGCAGGCTGCGTCGAAGCCGTGATCGCTCCGCGCGACTGCATCTCGCTCGCGATGGCACGACTTCGCTCCGACCGTCTTGGAGGTCGCTGGTGGCTGATCCCAAGGGATTCCTCAAGGTCCAGAAGCGCGAGCTGCCCAAGCGGCGTCCCGTGCCCGTCGGCTCATGGACTGGAAAGAGGTCTACGAGAAGCAGAAGAGCGGCGAGCTGCGCCGCCAGGCCGGGCGCTGCATGGACTGCGGCATCCCGTTCTGCCACCAGGGCTGCCCGCTCGGCAACCTCATCCCGGAGTGGAACGACCTCACCTGGCGCGGCGAGGGACGTCAGGCCATCGAGCGGCTGCACGCCACGAACAACTTCCCGGAGTTCACCGGGCGGCTCTGCCCGGCGCCCTGCGAGGCGAGCTGCGTGCTGGGCATCAACCAGCCCGCTGTGACGATCAAGCAGGTCGAGGTCTCGATCATCGACCAGGCGTTCAGCAACGGCTGGGTCGAGCCCCACCCGCCGCAGCGCCTCACCGGCAAGACCGTCGCCGTCGTCGGCTCCGGCCCGGCAGGCCTCGCCGCCGCGCAGCAGCTCACCCGCGCCGGCCACACCGTCGCCGTCTACGAGCGCGACGACCGCATCGGCGGACTGCTGCGCTACGGCATCCCCGAGTTCAAGATGGAGAAGCACCACCTCGAGCCGCGCCTGCGGCCAGATGCTCGCCGAGGGCACCCGCTTCCGCGCCGGCGTCGAGATCGGCGTCGACATCTCCTGGAACGACCTGCGCGCCCGCTACGACGCGGTCGTCATCGCGACCGGCGCCACTCGTGCCGCGCGACCTGCCGATCCCCGGCCGCGACCTCGACGGCGTGCACTTCGCGATGGAGTACCTCGTCGCAGGCCAACAAGGCCGTCGCGGGCGACGAGGTCGCCGGCCAGATCACCGCGGAGGACAAGCACGTCGTCGTCATCGGCGGCGGCGACACCGGCGCCGACTGCATCGGCACCGCCCACCGGCAGGGCGCCGCGTCGCGTCACGAACCTCGCGATCGGCAAGCAGCCCCCGGCGAGCGCATCGACGCGCCAGCCGTGGCCGATGATCCCGACCGCTGTTCGAGGTCGCTCAGCGCCCACGAGGAGGGCGGCGAGCGCGAGTACCTCGCCTCCACCGTCGAGTTCCTCGGCGACGGCGACGGGCGAGGTCCGCGCGCTCCGCGTCGCCGAGACCGAGTTCCTCGACGGCAGGCGCGTGCCCAAGGCGGGCACCGAGCGCGAGATCCCCGCCGACCTCGTGCTGATCGCGATGGGCTTCACCGGCCCGGAGCAGCGACGAGCTCAGCGACCAGCTCGGCGTCCCGTTCGACGAGCGCGGCAACGTCGAGCGCGACGGCCGACTACCAGACCACCGTGCCCGGCGTGTTCGTCGCCGGCGACGCCGGCCGCGGCCAGTCGCTCATCGTCTGGGCGATCGCCGAGGGCCGCGGCGGCGGCCGCCGACGGTCGACGCCTACCTCGAGGGCAGCACCGAGCTGCCCGCTCCCGGTGCGCCCGACCGACCGCGCGATCGCGGTCTGACCAGCCCGTCCGTAGCCTGCAGCCGCGTGCAGCTAGCCTCGAAGCCGCTCCACCACTCCGATCCTCTGGAGGACCCTACGGCATGAGACGCGCCAAGATCGTCGCCACCCTCGGCCCCGCCACCTCGAGCTATGAGACCATCCGGGCCATCATCGATGCGGGCGTCGACGTCGCCCGCTGAACCTCAGCCACGGCAGCTACGACGTCCACGAGGGCGTCTACCGCAACGTGCGCAAGGCGGCCGACGACGCCGGCCGCGCCGTCGCCGTCCTCGTCGACCTGCAGGGCCCGAAGATCCGCCTCGGCAAGTTCGCCGACGGCCCGCACGAGCTCGCCGAGGGCGACATCTTCAAGATCACCACCGAGGACATCCTCGGCACGAAGGAGATCGTCGGCACGACCTTCAAGGGCCTGCCGCAGCGACGTGCAAGCCCGGCGACTTCCTGCTGATCGACGACGGCAAGGTCCGCGTGCGAGGTCGTCGAGACCGACGGCGTGCGTCGTGACCACCAAGGTCATCGTCGCCGGCGCCGTCTCGAACAACAAGGGCATCAACCTGCCCGGCGTCGCCGTCAACGTGCCCGCGCTGTCCGAGAAGGACGAGGCCGACCTCCGCTGGGGCCTGCGCATCGGCGCCGACCTGATCGCGCTGTCGTTCGTGCGCAACGCCGACGACATCGACGCGCGTGCACGAGATCATGGCCGAGGAGGGCCGCCGCGTCCCGGTCATCGCCAAGATCGAGAAGCCGCAGGCCGTCGACAACCTCGAGGAGATCATCGACGCGTTCGACGGCATCATGGTCGCCCGCGGCGACCTCGGCGTCGAGCTGCCGCTCGAGGCGGTGCCGATCGTGCAGAAGCGCGCCGTCGAGCTCGCCCGCCGGCATGGCCAAGCCCGTCATCGTCGCGACGCAGATGCTCGAGTCGATGATCGACAGCCCGGTGCCGACCCGCGCCGAGACCTCCGACGTCGCCAACGCCGTGCTCGACGGCGCCGACGCGGTCATGCTCTCCGGCGAGACGAGCGTGGGGGAGTACCCCGTCGTCACGGTCGCAGACCATGGCGCGCATCGTCGAGTCGACCGAGGACCACGGCCTCGAGCGCATCCCGCCGCTCGGCACGAAGCCGCGCACGCAGGGCGGCGCGATCACGCTCGCCGCGGCCGAGGTCGCCGAGTTCGTCGACGCGAAGTACCTCTGCGTCTTCACCGAGTCGGGCGACTCCGCTCGCCGCATGTCGCGCCTGCGCGCTCGCAGATCCCGATGCTCGCCTTCACGCCCGAGCCCGGCATCCGGTCGCAGCATGGCGCTCACCTGGGGCGTCGAGTCGTTCGTCGTGCCAGCGCGTCACGCACACCGACGGCGATGTTCCGCCAGGTCGACGACGTGCTGCTCGGCGAGCGACCTGGCCGCGGTCGGCGACAAGGTCGTCGTGATCTCCGGATCCCCTCCCGGAATCACCGGCTCGACCAACGACATGCGCGTCCACCGGGTCGGCGACGCCATCAACGGCGTGCCCCGGCCTGCAGGACTAGCGCGCAGCCGAAGCTGCCCGTTCGGCTGCTGACGCGTGCAGGAGCCGAGCGGGCGCTCGGCGACGGATGAGGGCGGGCCCGCGGGCCCGCCGTCGCTCGTACCGGTGGTGGGACTCGAACCCACACGCCTCTCGGCAAAGCATTTTGAGTGCTCCGCGTCTGCCATTCCGCCACACCGGCTCGCTCGCGTCCTCCATGACGACCACGAGCCCGGCCAGAATACCGTAGGCTCTACCCCGTGTCAGAGCAAGACGCAGCCCCAGCGGCTCCCCGCCGCGTCGTCGTCGCCGAGGACGAATCGCTGATCCGCCTCGACATCGTCGAGATCCTCCGCGACAACGGCTTCGACGTCGTCGGCGAGGCCGGCGACGGCGAGACCGCCGTCGCAGCTCGCCACCGAGCTGCGCCCCGACCTCGTCATCATGGACGTCAAGATGCCGCAGCTCGACGGCATCTCCGCCGCCGAGCGGCTCACCAAGAACCACATCGCGCCCGTCGTGCTGCTGACCGCGTTCAGCCAGAAGGAGCTCGTCGAGCGGGCGAGCGAGGCCGGCGCCCTCGCCTACGTCGTCAAGCCGTTCACGCCGAACGACCTGCTGCCCGCGATCGAGATCGCCCTCGGCCGCTACGCAGCAGATCATCACGCTCGAGGCCGAGGTCGCCGACATGGTCGAGCGCTTCGAGACCCGCAAGCTCGTCGACCGCGCCAAGGGCCTGCTCAACGAGAAGATGGGCCTCAGCGAGCCCGAGGCGTTCCGCTG
Source organism: uncultured Actinomycetota bacterium (assembly GCA_963830655.1). Classification (GTDB taxonomy): domain Bacteria; phylum Actinomycetota; class Actinomycetes; order Actinomycetales; family Microbacteriaceae; genus Naasia. The sequence continues at coordinate 105,161 of CAWHND010000007.1, read as the reverse complement.
GATCCAGAAGGCGTCGATGGACCGCCGCCTCACCATGCACGACGTCGCGGAGGCGATCATCGAGCAGCTCGCGCGCCAAGAAGTAGCGCTCCGCCGCCGCGACGGTAGCAGCGTGGCGACTCGCGCGGTACGGCATCGCGTGACCGCGCGACGCCGCAGGTACGGCGCGCGTCACGGATCCTGAGTCGGGCGTCGCGGAGCATGTTCGTGATCCGGACCGTGGAGCAGCGGCGCCCCTGCTCGTCGCGCACGACGATCTCGTGCGTCGTCAGAGCGTGCGGCCGAGAGTGGAGCGCCTCGCAGGTGCCGGTCACCCAGCCGTCGGTCACCGAGCGGGTGTGGGTCGCGTTGATCTCGATGCCCGACCGCGAGCGCCCGGGCCCGCGTGGATCGCGGCGGAGATGCGAGCCGAGGGACTCGCCGAGCACGACGTACGCGCCGCCGTGCAGCAGCCCGACCAGCTGGCGGTTGCCCTCGACCGGCATCGGGGCGACGGAGTGCGACGCGGACAGCTCGACGAACTCGATGCCCATCTTCTCGGCGAGCTCGCCGCCGCCGGGTGTCGACGAGCCGCTGCACGAGCTCGGGATCGAGGTCGTCGGGCAGCTTCGTCATCGGCAGCGTCCTGGTTCCGTGCGCGGTGCTCCCGGCGGTCGCCGGAGCGGATCGTCGGTGTCGGACGCCTCGGCTAGGCTGGCCGGGTGACGGACTGCGACAGCCTACCCTCCTGGTGGTCGACGGCCATTCGCTGGCATTCCGGGCGTTCTACGCCCTCCCGGTCGACAGCTTCACGACCCACGACGGCCAGCACACGAACGCCATCCACGGCTTCCTGTCGATGCTGCTCATCCTGCTGCAGAAGGAGAAGCCGACCCACCTCGGCGTCGCGTTCGACATCTCCCGCGCCTCGTTCCGCACCCGCGAGTACCCGGAGTACAAGGGCACCCGCGCCGAGACGCCGCCGGAGTTCAAGGGCCAGATCCCGCTGCTGCAGGACGCCCTCGCGGCGATGAACATCACACGATCGTCACGAAGGAGGACTTCGAGGCCGACGACATCCTCGCCACCCTCGCCGACGCAGGGCGCCGAGCAGGGCTACGAGGTGCTGCGTCGTCTCCGGCGACCGCGACACCATCCAGCTCGTCAACGACGACGTCACGCTGCTCTACCCGTCGCGTGCAGGGCGTCTGCGAGCTCACGCGCTACGACCCCGCGAAGGTGCACGAGCGCTACGGCGTCGAGCCCCAGCAGTACCCCGAGATCGCCGCGCTCGTCGGCGAGACCAGCGACAACCTGCCCGGCGTCGACAAGGTCGGCGAGAAGACCGCCGTCAAGTGGATCACGCAGTTCGGCTCGCTCGAGGCGCTGCTCGAGCACGCGCGACGAGATCAAGGGCGTCGTCGGCGACAACCTGCGCGAGCAGCGCGAGAACGCGCGACGCAACCGCCGGCTCAACCGGCTGCTCACCGACGTCGAGCTGCCGGTCGGCCCCGCCGACCTCGTGCGCCGGCCGATCGACGAGCAGGCGGTGCGCGAGATCTTCGAGCGGCTCGAGTTCCGCACCCTGCTCGAGCGGGTGCTAAGCTCGAGGGCGGCGGGTCGTCGTCCGCACGGCACCCCGGAGGGCGCACGAGGGCGAGCCGAGCGCCGCCCCCAGGCGCCCGTGCCGCAGCGAGCTGCTCGGACGAGGAGCTCGCAGGCGTGGCTCGACGCGCAGACCGCGGCGAACCCCGACGGGCCTCGGCGTCGTCAGTCGAGACGCCAGGGCGGCCGGGTCGATCGGTCGGCATCGCCGGGCGCGACGAGTCCGTCGACCTGCCGTGGCGAGCCCGGAGCCGCGCGGACGGACTACGCGCCGCTCGAGCGCTGGCTCGCCGAGCGACGCGCCGAAGGTGTTCCACGACGCGAAGCCGCAGCTCAAGGCGCTGCGGCGCGCCGGGCTCGACGCTCGGCGGCCTCGCCTTCGACACGCTCCTCGCCGGCTGGCTGCTGCGCCCGAGCTTCCACGACAAGACGCTCGCCCACCTCGTCGACCGCTACCTCGCACGAGAAGCTGCCCGAGGGCGACCCGACCCAGCTCGTGCCCGAGACCGAGGGCGCCACGGGCCCGCGCCGCGCAGGCCTGGTTCGTGCTGCCGCGTCGCGCACGCGCTGCGCGACGGCTCGACGAGCGCGACCTGCCGCGTGCTCACCGACATCGAGCTGCCGACGCTGCTCGTGCTCGCCGACATGGAGACCGCCGGCGTCGCGGTCGACACCGAGCTGCTCTCGACGCCTCGGCGCCGAGCTGGCGACGCGCATCGACGGGCTCGCGCAGGAGGCGTACGCGATCGATCGGCCGCGAGGTGAACCTCGGCTCGCCCAAGCAGCTGCAGGAGGTGCTGTTCGAAGAGCTCGGCATGCCGAAGACCCGCAAGACGAAGACCGGGTACTCGACGGACGCCGACTCGCTCGCCGATCTGCAGGAGACGAACCCGCACCCGTTCCTCGACCTGCTGCTGCAGCACCGCGACGCGACGAAGCTGCGGCAGATCATCGAGTCGCTCGACGCGGCGATCGGCGCCGACGGCCGCATCCACACGACCTACGTGCAGACCGGCACCAGACCGGGCGCATCTCGTCGAACGACCCGAACCTGCAGAACATCCCGGTCCGCACCGAGGAGGGCCGCCGCATCCGCGCCGCCTTCGTGCACGGCGACGAGGTACGAGACGCTGCTCACCGCCGACTACTCGCAGATCGAGATGCGCATCATGGCGCACCTCTCCGAGGACGCCGGGCTGATCGAGGCGTTCAACTCCGGCGAGGACCTGCACCGCTTCGTCGGCGCGCGCGTGTTCGGCGTCGAGCCCGCCGAGGTCACCCCGCGATGCGCACGAAGGTCAAGGCGATGTCGTACGGCCTCGCCTACGGGCTCTCCGCCTTCGGCCTCTCCAAGCAGCTGCGCATCGACACGCAACGAGGCGAAGCAGCTGATGATGGACTACTTCGAGCGGTTCGGCGCCGTGCGCGACTACCTGCGCAACGTCGTCGAGCAGGCGAGGGTCGACGGCTACACCGAGACGATCTTCGGCCGCCGCCGGCCGTTCCCCGACCTCACCAGCCCAACCGGGTGCTGCGCGAGAACGCCGAGCGCGCGCGCTCAACGCGCCGATCCAGGGCACCGCCGCCGACATCATGAAGATCGCGATGATCGGCATCGACGCCGACCTGCGGGAGCAGGACCTGCGCTCGCGCGTGCTGCTGCAGGTGCACGACGAGCTCGTGCTCGAGGTCGCCGCGGGGGAGTGGGACGCGCTCGGCGCAGATCGTCCGCGCCGGATGGCGCGACGCCGCGCAGCTGCGCGTGCCGCTCGACGTGCAGGTCGGCCGCGGCCAGAATTGGGAGGCCGCCAGCGGCGCACTGACGCGCGGCGCGACGTCGCAGGACGGCGGCAACTCCGTGAGACGAGGACGGCACGATGGCGGGCCCGACGCGGCGTCCGCTCACCGAGCTCATCGGCGACTCGTCCATCCGGCTGGGGCTCACCGCCGTCGACCGGTTCGATGCCGTCCGCCAGTGCGGCGACGCGCTGGTCGCGATCCGGCGCATGCGACGACCGACTACGTCGAGTCGATGCTCGAACGCGAGCGGACCGTGTCGAGCTTCATCGGGGAGGGCGTCGCCGTGCCGCACGGCACTCTCGCAGGCAAGGACGCCGTGCACCGCAGCGCCATGGTGGTCCTCGGCTTCCCCGAAGGCGTCGAATGGGGCGATGAGCTCGCCTTCGTCTGCGTCGGCATCGCCGCATCGGCCGGCGGCCACGTCGCCCTCGTGGCACGACTCGCGGAGATCCTCCTCGATCCCGCTGCTGGCCGCCCGCCTTCGCTCCGCCGCCGTACCCCGACGACATCCGCGACCTCTTCGCCTCCTAGCCTCGCCCGACCCCCTTCGCGGATCAGGCGATTCGGTCGATCCGCAGCGCGATTCAGGACCGATTTTCGCGTAAGCGGCGCGGATCAGGCTGGACTTGGTCCGTATCAGCGCATCCTTGCCTGATCCGCGCGAGCCGCTGCTTCGAGGACACTGCTCCGCTCAATAGGCTTCGATCGATGAGCGATCACCCCGCGAAGCGGCCCGCCGAACAGTCCGTCGACCGCCCACCCACCGCCATCGACGCGGTCGCCGAGCGCTGGGTCGACACCATGGTCGGCGCTCGCTCCCGAATGGGCGTGTCTGGCTCGGCCGCCCCGGCGGCGAGGGCGAGTACAGCGACTACTCGCCCGGCGGGCGAGGAGCGGATGCTGAGCGCGGTCCGCCGGCCACGCTCGCCGAGCTGGATGCGACCGACGCCGATCGATGCGGTCGACGGGTCACCAAGGCGGATCTCTCTCGCGAGCTGCAGCTCAAGGTCGAGAAGCACGAGGCCCGCCTGCACCTGCGCGACCTCAACGTCATCGCCTCGCCGGCTCAGGGCATCCGCGAGATCTTCGACCTCATGCCGACGGACACCGAGCGCGCCTACGAGCACATCGCGCACCGGCTCGACAACGTCGCGGCGCGCCCTCGAGGGCTACACCGAGACCCTGCGCGAGGGGATCGCGCAGGGGATCACCCCGGCGATCCGCCAGGTGCGCGAGGTCATCACCGAGGCCGGGGGCACGCCGCGTCCGACGGCTTCTTCTCCTCGCTCGTCGGTGCGGCCGAGGTCGGCGGAGTGCCCGTGGCCGACGAGCCTCCGCCGCGACGCTCGACGCCGGCGCCCTCGCGGCGGCGACCGCCTACGCCGAGTTCGCCGACTTCCTCGAGACCGAGCTCGCGCCCGCCGCCGTCGAGCAGGACGCCGTCGGCCGCGAGCTCTACGCACTGCGCCTCGCGCGACTTCCTCGGCGCGACCATCGACCTCGACGAGACGTACGAGTGGGGCCTCGGCCGAGCTCGCCCGGATGACGGCCGAGCAGGAGCACATCGCGCGCGAGATCCTGGGCGACCCAGAGGGCACCGTCGCCGAGGCGATCGCGCACCTCGACCAGGACGCCTCCCGCAAGCTCGACGGCACCGACGCGCTGCAGGCGTGGATGCAGGACCTCAGCGACCGGGCGATCGAGGAGCTCGGCCGCAGCCACTTCGACATCCCCGTCGAGGTGCGTGCCCTCGAGTGCCGGATCGCGCCGACCCAGAGCGGCGGCATCTACTACACCGGCCCGTCCGACGACTTCTCCCGTCCGGGCCGCATGTGGTGGTCCGTCCCCGAGGGCGTCACCGAGTTCGACACCTGGCGCGAGACCACGACCGTGTACCACGAGGGCGTCCCCGGCCATCACCTGCAGATCGGCATCGCGACCTACAACAAGGCGCAGCTCAACACCTGGCGGCGGATCGCCGGCACCTCCGGGCACGCCGAGGGCTGGGCCCTGTACGCGGAGCGGCTGATGGACGAGCTCGGCTACCTCGCGACCCGGGCGACCGGCTCGGCATGCTCGACGGCCAGCGGATGCGCGCCGCCCGCGTCGTGCTCGACATCGGCGTGCACCTCGGCAAGCAGCGCCCGGACGGCGGGGGCGTATGGGACGCCGACTACGCGCTCGAGTTCATGCGCGCCAACGTCAACATGGACGACGCCTTCATCCGCTTCGAGGTCAACCGCTACCTCGGCTGGCCGGGGCAGGCGCCCGCCTACAAGGTCGGTCAGCGGATCTGGGAGCAGCTGCGCGATGAGGCGCGCGAACGCGAGGGCGTCCGTTCGCCATCCAGCGCTTCCACCGGCGGGCCCTCGACATCGGTGGGAGTCGGCCTCGACACCCTCCGCGCGGCGCTGCGCTGAGTAGCTGAGCGGCCGCGCCGCGCGGCGGTAGAGGTGAGGTCCAACCGGGTTAGACTGTTGTGTTGCTTCCGCGCCGTAGCGCCGAGAAGTGCTGATGTGCTTCCGAGTGCTGTGCCTTCTTGCTACGCGGTGCGAGTCCCGCAACATCCTGTCCGCTCGTCACGGCGGAGCATCCCCGAGCACGCGTTCCACGGAAGCATGCTCGCAGCCTGCTCCTCCACCGTGGCCTGAATCATGTCCATCCCTGGAGCTACTACTACATGTCAACCCCAACGACCGCCCCGGCCACCAAGCAGGTCGCCATCAACGACATCGGATCTGCTGAAGACTTCCTGGCCGCGGTCGAGAAGACCCTCAAGTTCTTCAACGACGGAGACCTCATCGAGGGCACCGTCGTCAAGATCGACCGCGACGAGGTCCTCCTCGACGTCGGCTACAAGACCGAGGGTGTCATCCCCTCGCGCGAACTCTCCATCAAGCACGACGTCGACCCCAACGAGGTCGTCAAGGTCGGCGACATGGTCGAGGCCCTCGTTCTCCAGAAGGAGGACAAGGAGGGTCGTCTGATCCTCTCCAAGAAGCGTGCGCAGTACGAGCGCGCGTGGGGAGACGTCGAGAAGATCAAGGAGGCCGACGGTGTCGTCACCGGCACGGTCATCGAGGTCGTCAAGGGCGGCCTGATCGTCGACATCGGCCTGCGCGGCTTCCTGCCCGCCTCGCTCATCGAGCTGCGCCGCGTCCGCGACCTCACGCCGTACCTCGGCCAGGAGATCGAGGCCAAGATCCTCGAGCTCGACAAGAACCGCAACAACGTGGTCCTGTCGCGCCGTGCCCTGCTCGAGCAGACGCAGTCCGAGAGCCGCAGCACCTTCCTCGCCAACCTCCACCCGGGACAGGTCCGCAAGGGCGTCATCTCGTCGATCGTCAACTTCGGTGCGTTCGTCGACCTGGGCGGCGTCGACGGACTCGTCCACGTCTCCGAGCTCTCCTGGAAGCACATCGAGCACGCCAGCGAGGTCGTCGAGGTCGGCCAGGAGGTCACCGTCGAGGTGCTCTCCGTCGAGCTCGACCGCGAGCGCGTCTCCCTGTCGCTCAAGGCGACGCAGGAGGACCCGTGGCAGGTCTTCGCCCGCACCCACGCGATCGGCCAGATCGCTCCGGGCAAGGTCACCAAGCTGGTTCCGTTCGGCGCCTTCGTGCGTGTCGCGGACGGCATCGAGGGCCTCGTGCACATCTCCGAGCTGTCGAACAAGCACGTCGAGCTGGCCGAGCAGGTCGTCTCGGTGAGCGACGAGGTCTTCGTCAAGATCATCGACATCGACCTCGAGCGTCGCCGCATCTCGCTCAGCCTCAAGCAGGCCAGCGAGAGCATCGACCCGGCCAACACCGAGTTCGACTCCGGCCTCGCCGCCCTGTACGGCATGGTCACGGAGTACGACGAGGCCGGCAACTACAAGTTCCCGGAGGGCTTCGACCCCGAGACGAACGAGTGGAAGGAAGGCTTCGAGGAGCAGCGCGCCAAGTGGGAGCAGGAGTATGCAGATGCTCAGGCCCGCTGGGAGCAGCACAAGGAGCAGATCGTCAAGGGCATCGCAGACGAGGCGGCCGGCATCACCGAGACGCCGAACACCTTCACCAGCGAGACCCGTTCGGCCGGCACGCTGGCCGACGACGAGTCGCTCGCCGCTCTGCGCGAGAAGCTCTCGAGCAACAACTGAGTCGTCTGAATCTGACCTCACAACGAAGCCGCCCCGGATCCGTCCGGGGCGGCTTCGTCGTTCCCTCCTCGTCGTCTCCGCTTCGGCTTCGCGTCGCCCTTCCGGCAACCCGCACGTGACATCTCGATAGGTTGTCGGCATGCCTTTGATCGGATTGACCGGCGGGATCGCATCAGGCAAATCGACGGTCGCCGCGCGCCTGGCTGAGCTGGGCGCCGTCGTCGTCGATGCCGACCTGCTCGCGCGGGAGGCGGTCGCCGTCGGATCAGCCGGCCTGGCCAGGATCCGCGAGGCCTTCGGCGACGGCGTGATCGCTGAGGACGGCAGCCTCAACCGTCCAGCGCTCGGGGGCATCGTCTTCGCTGATCCGGAAGCGCTGCAGACGCTCAATCGGATCACCCATCCCGAGGTGCTCCGGCTCTCGCACGAGGCCTTCGCCGCCGCCCGCGCGGCCGACCCCGATGCCGTCATCGTCTATGACGTGCCGCTGCTCGCCGAAGCTCGCAACCGAGGGGAATGGGACCTCATCGTCGTCGTCGAGGCGCCCGCGTCGATGCGGGCCGATCGCCTCGTGGAGCACCGCGGGATGGCCCGCGACGAGGCCGAGCGGCGGATCGGCGCACAGGCAGGCGACGAGCAGCGCCGCGCCATCGCCGACCTCATCATCGACTCGAGCGGATCCCTCGAGGACACCGTCGCGGGAACGGACGCGATCTGGCCCACCCTGCGCGCGGCGAAGCCGAAGAGCTAGACGGGCTCGGGCTGCGGCCCGGATGCCTGCCGAGGTCGGGTCGACCCGATCACGGCGAACGCGTTGGCCCCGCTGATGACGGCAAGGCCGACCAGCTGCAGAGGCGCGAGCGTCTGGTGCAGGATGACCAGGCCGGACAGGGCAGCGGCCGCCGGCTGGATGCTCTGGAGCACGCTGAACAGGCTCCTGGGTATGCGACGCAGGATGAGGACATCGAGGGAATAGGGCAGGGCAGAGGACAGCACCCCGACGGCGCAGCCGACCAGCAGCACATGCAGGAGCTCGTCGCGGGAGAGTCGCACGAGCTGACCGATCAGGAACGGCGCGGTGATGACGGCGGCCACGATGCTGGCCATCGCCGTGCCGCGCACCCCCTCGAGACTGGTGGCCACGCGCGAGCTGAAGACGATGTAGACCGCCCAGGCCACGCCCGCGAGCAGGGCGAACAGCACGCCGATCAGATCGATTCCCGAGACGCTGCCCGTGAGCAGCGCCACCCCGATTCCCGCGGCGATCCCGCAGAGCAGATCGCGCAGCCGCCGTGAGGAGAGCAGCGCGATGGCGAGCGGTCCGAGGAACTCCAGGGTGACCGCCAGGCCGAGCTCGATCCGATCGAAGGCCTCGTAGATGGCGATGTTCATCACCACCAGCGACAGGCCCAGGACGAGTGCCGGCCAGACGGTGGCCCAGCGAAGCCGCTCCTTGCCCCGGAGCGCGGGGAGCAGCACGAGGGCCGCGAACATCTGACGCAGCGCGACGACGCCGATGGGCCCCACGATCGGCAGGATGGTGACAGCGACCCCCGCGCCCGACTGCACGGACAGCGCGCCGACGACAGGACCCGCAACCGCGATCGACGGACGGCGCGTCGACCTGCCGCTGCGCTCCGCCCCCACGACTCGACGGTACTGGACTCGGGCGAGGAGCCGAGCCGCCGCCGGCAGCTGACCAGCGAGGGCGGGATGCGGGATCGTCCGAGTGCGCCCACTGCGAACGGCGACCTCGGTGTCGGAGGCCGAATCTAGACTTTCGACCATGCAGCCCACCCGCGCCGTGCGTCCCTTCGAAGTGGTCAGCGAATACACGCCGAGCGGCGATCAGCCTGCGGCCATCAAGGAGCTCGCCGGCCGGATCAACGCGGGCGAGACCGACGTGGTCCTGCTCGGAGCGACCGGAACGGGCAAGTCGGCGACCACGGCGTGGCTGATCGAGCAGGTCCAACGACCGACGCTCGTGCTCGCCCACAACAAGACACTCGCGGCGCAGCTCGCCACCGAATTCCGCGACCTCATGCCCAACAATGCCATCGAGTACTTCGTCTCGTACTACGACTACTACCAGCCCGAGGCCTACGTCCCGCAGACGGACACCTTCATCGAGAAGGACAGCTCGGTCAACGCCGAAGTCGAGCGGCTGCGGCACTCGACCACGAACTCGCTGCTGAGCAGACGCGATGTCGTCGTCGTGTCGACCGTGTCCTGCATCTACGGGCTGGGTGCGGCCGAAGAGTACCTCGGCGCCATGGTGGCCCTCCAGGTGGGCGAGCGGATCTCCCGCGACCTGCTCGTCCGGCGCTTCATCAACATGCAGTACGAGCGCAACGACTACGACTTCTCCCGCGGCCGGTTCCGGGTCCGCGGCGACACCATCGAGATCATCCCGGTCTACGAGGAGCACGCCATCCGGATCGAGATGTTCGGCGACGAGATCGAGGCGCTGTACTCGCTGCATCCGCTGACGGGCGAGGTGATCAAGCAGATGGATGCCGTCTCGGTGTTCCCCGCCACGCACTACGCGGCGAGCCCCGACACCATGAAGCGCGCCATCGGCACCATCCGACAGGAGCTGTCCGAGGAGCTGCCCAAGCTCGAGAAGGCGGGCAAGCTGCTCGAGGCCCAGCGCCTGCGGATGCGGACCACGTTCGACCTCGAGATGATGGAGCAGATCGGCTTCTGCTCAGGCATCGAGAACTACTCCCGGCACATCGACGGCCGTCGCCCGGGGCAGGCGCCCAACTGCCTGATCGACTACTTCCCCGAGGATTTCCTCGTCGTCATCGACGAGTCGCACGCCACCGTTCCGCAGATCGGGGCGATGTTCGAGGGCGACGCGTCCCGCAAGCGCACCCTCGTCGAGCACGGCTTCCGCCTGCCCAGCGCGATGGACAACCGCCCGCTCAAGTGGGAGGAGTTCAAGCAGCGCGTCGGTCAGACCGTCTACCTCTCGGCGACGCCCGGTCGCTACGAGCTGGGGATGTCCGACGGCTACGTCGAGCAGATCATCCGGCCCGACGGGGCTGATCGATCCCGAGATCGTGGTCAAGCCCAGCAAGGGCCAGATCGACGATCTGCTCGAGGAGATCCGGATCCGCGTCGAGCGCGACGAGCGAGTGCTCGTCACGACTCTCACCAAGAAGATGGCGGAGGAGCTGACGGACTATCTGGCGGAGTCCGGAGTCAAGGTCCGCTATCTGCACTCCGACGTCGACACCCTGCGCCGGGTCGAGCTGCTCACCGAGCTGCGTGCGGGCCTCTACGACGTGCTCGTCGGAATCAACCTGCTCCGCGAGGGGCTCGATCTGCCCGAGGTGTCGCTGGTCGCCATCCTCGACGCCGACAAGGAGGGCTTCCTGCGCTCGTCGACGTCGCTCATCCAGACCATCGGCCGTGCCGCGCGCAACGTCTCCGGGCAGGTGCACATGTACGCCGACGTGCTCACCGACTCGATGAAGAACGCCATCGAGGAGACCAATCGTCGTCGAGAGAAGCAGGTCGCCTACAACACCGAGCGCGGCATCGACCCGCAGCCCCTCCGCAAGAAGATCGCCGACATCACCGACGCCCTGGTGCGCGAGGGCCTCGACACGAAGCAGCTGCTGGCCGGGGGAGTGGGCAAGAAGCGCAGCCCCACCCCGTCGCTCGGCTCGGGTCGAGGCATCGCGGCGGCCGGTGGAGCCCAGCTCGAGACCATCATCGCCGACCTCAACGACCAGATGCTGGGCGCCGCTGCCGAGCTCAAGTTCGAGCTGGCGGCGCGCCTGCGCGATGAGCTCAACGAGATGAAGGGCGAGCTGCGTCAGATGGCGAAGGCAGGCCACCTGGCCTGATTCGTCGGCCTGCTCGGGCTGCCCTCGAGACGTCGGCGGAGGTGCCTCCCCGGCGCGCCCGGGCGGCGGGCGGGGTCGCTCCCAGCGAACGGCGACGGTGGTGTCGGAGGGTCGACCTAGACTCGACGGGTGCCGATCTCACCCGTATCCGGGCCTCGTTTGAGTGTGCGCGGAGCACGTGTCCACAACCTCCGCGACGTCGATCTCGAGATCCCCCGAGACTCCCTGGTCGTCTTCACCGGTCTCTCCGGATCGGGCAAGTCGAGCCTCGCCTTCGACACCATCTTCGCCGAAGGGCAGCGCCGCTACGTCGAGTCTCTGTCCGCGTACGCGCGTCAGTTCCTCGGCCAGGTCGACCGTCCCGACGTCGACTTCATCGAGGGCCTCAGCCCCGCGGTGTCGATCGATCAGAAGTCCACGAACCGCAACCCGCGCTCCACCGTCGGCACGATCACCGAGATCTACGACTACATGCGTCTGCTCTGGGCGCGCATCGGCGTGCCGCACTGCCCGGTCTGCGGCGAGGTCATCTCGCGTCAGACGGTGCAGCAGATCGCAGACCAGCTGATGGAGCTCGAGAGCGGCACCCGCTACCAGGTGACCGCCCCCGTCGTGCAGCAGCGCAAGGGGGAGTTCGTCGACCTGTTCCGCGAGCTCGCCGCCAAGGGCTACTCCCGCGCGATGGTCGACGGCAACCTCATCCAGCTGGCCGAGCCGCCCGTGCTGAAGAAGCAGTTCAAGCACGACATCGCGGTCGTCGTCGACCGGCTGGTCGCCGCAGACGACCTCCTCACCCGGCTCACCGACTCGCTCGAGACCGCCCTGTCGCTGACCGACGGCATCATCCAGATCAACCTCGTCGATGAGGAGGGGCCCGATGCGTGGCGCACCTTCTCCGAGAAGCTCTCCTGCCCGAACAACCACCCCATCCAGCTGACCGAGATCGAGCCGCGCACCTTCTCGTTCAACGCCCCGTTCGGCGCATGCCCAGAGTGCTCCGGGCTCGGCACCAAGATGGCCGTCGACCCCGACCTGCTGCTCGGCGACGAGAACATGAGCATCCAGGAGGGCGTCATCATCCCCTGGACCAGCCAGGGCAAGGGCCTCTACAACTACTACGAGCGCCTCATGCAGGGTCTCGCCAACGACCTCAAGTTCTCGCTCGGCACCCCCTGGAAGAAGCTGCCCGAAGAGGCACGCGAAGCAGTGCTGCGGGGCAACAACTTCAAGGTGAACGTGCGGTGGAAGAACCGCTACGGACGCGAGGTCGCCTACACCCAGGGCTTCGAGGGCGTCATCCCGTACCTCGAGCGCAACTACATCCAGGCCGACACAGACGCGGCGCGGCAGCGCTGGGCCGAGTATCTGCGCGAGGTGCCCTGCGATGTCTGCGGCGGCAAGCGGCTGAAGCCCGAAGTCCTCGCCGTGCTCGTCGACGGTCGGAGCATCTCCGACCTGACCGAGCTCAGCCTGGTCAAGGCGAGCGAGTTCGTCAACACCATCCAGCTGAACGATCGCGATGTCAAGATCGCCGCTCAGGTGCTCCGTGAGATCCGCGTGCGCCTGCAGTTCCTGCTCGAGGTGGGGCTCAGCTACCTCAGTCTGTCCCGCTCCGCCGGGTCCCTCTCCGGCGGCGAGGCGCAGCGCATCCGGCTCGCGACCCAGATCGGCTCCGGGCTCACCGGCGTCCTCTACGTGCTCGACGAGCCGAGCATCGGCCTGCACCAGCGCGACAACCGCCGCCTGATCGAGACCCTCGTCAAGCTGCGCGACCTCGGCAACACGCTGATCGTCGTCGAGCACGACGAGGACACCATCCGCACCGCCGACTGGATCGTCGACATCGGCCCGGGCGCGGGTGTGCTCGGCGGAACGGTCGTGCACTCGGGCGACTACGAGTCGCTGCTGGCGAACACCGACTCCTATACCGGTGACTACCTCGCCGGCCGCCGCTCGATCGAGGTGCCCAAGAAGCGCCGCAAGATCGACCGCAAGCGGATGATCGGCGTCGTCGGCGCCAGCGCCAACAACCTCAAAAGCGTCTCCGTCGACTTCCCGCTCGGCGTGTTCACGGCGGTCACCGGCGTGAGCGGATCGGGCAAGAGCTCCCTCGTCAACGACATCCTCTATCGGGTGCTCGCCAACCGGCTCAACGGCGCGCGCAAGCTGCCCGGCAAGCACCTGCGCGTCACCGGTCTCGACAATCTCGACAAGGTCGTGCACGTCGACCAGGCGCCGATCGGCCGCACCCCTCGATCGAATCCGGCCACCTACACCGGCGTCTTCGACCGCATCCGCACGCTGTTCAGCGAGACGATGGAGGCCAAGACGCGCGGCTACCAGCCCGGCCGCTTCAGCTTCAACGTCAAGGGCGGTCGCTGCGAGAACTGCCAGGGCGACGGCACGATCAAGATCGAGATGAACTTCCTGCCCGACGTCTACGTCGTCTGCGAGGTCTGCCACGGAGCCCGATACAACCGCGACACCCTCACGGTGCACTACAAGGGCAAGAACATCGCCGAGGTGCTCGACATGCCGATCGCAGAGGCCGCCGAGTTCTTCGAGCCGATCTCCGCCATCCACCGATTCCTCAAGACCCTGGTCGACGTCGGTCTCGGCTACGTCCGCCTCGGCCAGAGCGCGACGACCCTGTCCGGCGGCGAAGCGCAGCGCGTCAAGCTGGCCACCGAGCTGCAGCGCCGATCCAACGGCCGCACCGTCTACGTGCTCGACGAGCCGACCACCGGGCTGCACTTCGAGGACGTGCGCAAGCTGCTGCTGGTGCTCAACGAGCTCGTCGAGAAGGGCAACACCGTCATCTGCATCGAGCACAACCTCGATGTGATCAAGTCGGCGGACTGGCTCATCGACCTCGGACCCGAGGGCGGATCCGGCGGCGGCACCATCATCGCGACCGGCACCCCCGAGAAGCTCGCGGGCGTCGAGGAGAGCCACACCGGCACCTTCCTCGCCGAGATCCTCGAGCCCGAGCGCGGCGCTGGTACGCGCCTACGTAGCCGATGCCCAGCTTCCACGACGTCACGACCCGCGCCGACGCTCACCCGTCTGAACTACAAGCCGAAGGCGGGGGAGATCCCCACCGAGCCGGGCGTCTACCGGTTCTCGGATGCCTCGGGGCGCGTGCTCTACGTCGGCAAGGCCAAGAACCTCCGGCAGCGGCTGAGCAACTACTTCGCACCGCTGCACACCCTGCACGAGCGCACCCGTCGCATGGTGACGACCGCGGCGGGCGTCGCAGTGGACGGTCGTCGGCAGCGACTTCGAGGCGCTGCAGCTCGAGTACACCTGGATCAAGGAGTTCGCTCCGCCGTTCAACGTCAAGTTCCGCGACGACAAGACCTATCCGTACCTCGCCGTCACCCTCGGCGATGAGGCGCCGCGGGTGACGGTGACCCGCAACCGCAAGATCCCGGGCGCGCGATACTTCGGCCCGTATCCGAAGGTCTGGGCGGTGCGCGAGACGATCGAGCAGATGGTCAAGGCGTTCCCGATGCGCACCTGCTCCGACTCGTCCTACAAGCGGGCGATGGAGACCGGCCGGCCCTGCTTCCCCGGTCAGATCGGCCGCTGCGGCGGTCCGTGCTCGCAGAAGGTGACGATCGCCGAGCACCGCGCGATCGTCGACGAGTTCGTCGCGTTCATGGCGAGCCCCGATCCGCGGATGATCGCCGACCTGACCGCGCGGCATGAAGCAGGCCGCGGCCGACTTCGACTACGAGCGGGCCGCCGTGCTGCGCGATCGGATCGGCGCCCTGCAGAACGTGCTCGAGTCGAGTGCGGTCGTGCTCTCCGAGAGCGTCGAGGCCGACGTGTTCGGGATCGAGCACGACGAGCTCGCGGCCGCCGTGCAGCAGTTCCGGGTGCGCGGAGGCCGGGTGCGCGGCGTGCGCTCCTGGGTGGTCGACAAGGAGCTCGACATCGGGATGGCCGAGCTCGTCGACTCGGTGCTGCAGAGCGCCTACGACGCGTCCGAGCCGCCGCCGCGGGAGATCATCGTGCCCGAGCTCCCCGACGACGCAGAGGCGCTCGAGCAGCTGCTGACGATGCTCAAGGACCGGGGGAGCGTCAAGCTGCGCGCCGCCCAGCGCGGAGAGAAGGCCGCGCTGCTGCAGACCGCCACGCTCAACGCCAAGCAGGCCCTCGGCCTGTACAAGATGCGGCGCAGCGCCGACTACGTCGCGCGCTCGCCGTGCCCTCACCGATCTGCAGGAGGCGCTCGACCTCGACGATGCCCCGCTGCGGATGGAGTGCTACGACGTCTCGCACCTGTCGGGCACCAACATCGTCGCCTCGATGGTCGTCTTCGAAGACGGCCTGCCCCGCAAGGACCAGTACCGCCGCTTCAATGTGGCCGACTCGACGGACGACACCGAGTCGCTGTACCAGGTGCTCTCCCGCCGGCTGTCCTACCTCGATGCGGGGGAGGTGCCCAGGTCGGCCGAGCTCGTCATCTCCGGTGAGCTCCCGAGCTCGGCAGCACGAAACGATGATGACGAATCCGAAGACGACGAGCAGGAGTCCGGCCTGGAGTCCGAATCCGACGAGGAGCTCGAGGCCTCGGCGCCGAAGAAGCCCGGGCGGTTCTCCTACCGGCCCAACCTGCTGATCGTCGACGGCGGCCAGCCGCAGGTGGCGGCCGCGGCGCGGGCCATCGCCGACTCGGGGGTGCAGGGAATCGCCCTCGTCGGCATCGCCAAGCGCCTCGAGGAGGTCTGGCAGCCCGACAGCGACTACCCGGTCATCCTTCCCCGCAACAGCGACGCCCTCTTCCTCGTCCAGCGCATCCGCGACGAGGCGCACCGCTTCGCCATCACGCACCAGCGCGCTCGGCGCAAGCGCGACATCACCTCGGTGCTCACCGAGATCCCCGGGCTCGGCGCCGCTCGGGTCAAGGACCTGCTCAAGCACTTCGGCTCGGTCGCGAAGCTCAAGGAGGCGAGCGTGCAGGAGATCCAGGAGGTCAAGGGCATCGGCCCGCGGATCGCCGAGACGATCCACGAGCGCCTCCAGGCGTGAGGCCCGCCATGCCGATCGGACACGCGACGTTCCGCTCCGGGACGGGAGCCTGGCCCGTTCCGCGCTCTAGTCTTGAATCGGATGGCAATCGGAAGCGGCAGCTGATGACGGGCGACACCCCCGTGCCCGTGGACAACGCGACCAGAGAAGGTGCGGCCCGCCCCCCTCAGGCAGTGCTCGTGGTCACAGGGATGTCCGGAGCCGGCCGCAGCACCGTCGGCAACGCGCTCGAGGATCTCGGCTGGTACGTCGTCGACAACCTGCCGCCGCAGATGCTCGTGCCGCTGATCGATGTCGCCGAGCACGCGGGGGAGGCGCTGCCTCGGATCGCCGTCGTCGTCGATGTGCGCGGTGGGGCGCTGTTCTCCGAGCTGCGCGAGTCGGTGCACAAGCTCAAGGCGGGCACGCAGATCAAGGTGCTCTTCCTCGACGCCACCGACGCCGCACTCGTCCGCCGCTTCGAGCAGGTGCGTCGGCCCCATCCGCTGCAGGGCGGTGGGGGGATCCTCGACGGCATCACAGCGGAGCGCACCCGGACCGCGGAGATCCGCGAGCAGGCGGACTTCGTGATCGACACGAGCGAGCTGAACATCCATCAGCTGACCGGTCAGATCACGGATCTGTTCAGCGAGGCGGACACCCCCGGCGTCCGGATCACGCTGACCAGCTTCGGCTACAAGTACGGCCTGCCGACCGACGCCGACATCGTCGCCGACGCGCGGTTCCTGCCCAATCCGTACTGGGTCCCCGAGCTGCGGCCGGGAACGGGGCTCGACAGCGATGTCAGCGGCTACGTGCTCGCGCAAGAGGGAGCCCGTCCGTTCATCGACGCATACGCCGGTGCACTCGAGCCGGTTCTCGCCGGCTACCGGCGCGAGAACAAGAGGCACGCCACGATCGCGATCGGCTGCACGGGTGGTCGCCACCGCTCCGTGGCAATGGTCGAAGAGCTCGCCCGACGGCTGCGCGAGCAGCCCGGCGTGAGCGTCAGCGTCAAGCACCGCGACCTCGGCCGCGAATAGCACATCTCGGCCTGACACGGCTCGGCGCCCCCCGAAAGGGTGACACGCCCCCGTTGGCGCCCCAGTTCGTCGGCGCGCCGGAGCCCTCGAATCGCCTTCTCGCGTGTCGAAACGGGGGGTACCGGCTCCTGGTGAGGCGGATGGAGGATGCCCCGTCCCCAACCGCGACTCGCCGACGGTGACAGTATGGACGGACGAGCGACACACCGGTGGGGACCCGAACGGATCCGGTGGTGTCGGACGATTTTTCGCGCATGAAGGACTGGGTACTTGGCACTGACCGCAACCGTCAAAGAGGAACTGTCACGCATCGACGTCGGGAAGACGACGGTTCGCGCGGCGGAGCTCGCGACCATCCTGCGGTTCGCTGGGGGATTGCATCTGATCTCGGGGCGGATCGCTGTCGAATCCGAGCTGGACTCGCCGCAGCTGGCGAGGCGGGTCCGCAAGGACCTCGCCGAGCTCTACGGCGTCCGTGGCGACGTGCGCGTCATCTCAGCCGCCGGAGTCCGCCGCAGCGACTCCTATGTCGTCCGGGTCATCGACGGAGGCGAGACGCTCGCCCGCCAGACCGGCCTGCTCGATGCCCGCCGCCGTCCCATCCGCGGACTGCCCAACCGGCTGACCACCGGATCGCTCGAAGACCTCGAAGCGATCTGGCGCGGGGCCTTCCTCGCCCGCGGCTCGCTCACCGACCCCGGTCGCTCGGCGGCCATGGAGGTCACCTGCCCCGGCAACGAGGCCGCCATGGCACTCGTGGGCGCAGCAGGACGGCTGCGGATCTCCGCGAAGGCCCGTGAGGTCCGCGGTGTGCACCGCGTCGTCATCCGCGACGGCGAGGCCATCGGCGAGATGCTCCAGCACATGGGCGCGACCTCCAATCGGCAGAACTGGGAGGAGCTGCGCCAGCGCCGCGAGGTTCGGGCGACGGCCAACCGCCTGGTCAACTTCGACGACGCGAACCTCCGCCGATCCGCGCAGGCCGCCGTTGCGGCCTGCGCCCGCGTCGAGCGCGCGCTCGAGATCCTCAGCGACACGATCCCCGACCACCTGCGCTACGCGGGCGAGCTGCGTCTCGCTCATCGCGAGGCGAGCCTCGACGAGCTCGGTCACTACGCCGACCCGCCGATGACCAAGGACGCGGTCGCCGGTCGGATCCGCCGTCTGCTGGCGATGGCCGACAAGCGGGCCATCGAGCTGAACATCCCGGGCACCGAGGCGAACCTCCCGCCCGACCTCGAGGAGTAGCCGCTTTCGGGAATCTTTCGGCGTTCGCCCAAGTCTTAGACTGAAAGCACCGGAAGAGCCGCGTTCTTCGCGGCCTCTCGGGCCGAAGAAGAGGAGAACCTGAATGGCCGAATACACCCTTCCCGCCCTGGGATACGACTACGGAGCGCTCGCCCCGCACATCAGCGCCACGATCATGGAGCTGCACCACAGCAAGCACCACCAGACCTACGTGACCGGCGCGAACACCGCCCTGTCGCAGCTGGCCGAGGCGCGCGCCGCCGGCAACCTGGCGAACGTCAACAAGCTCAGCAAGGACCTCGCCTTCAACCTCGGCGGTCACGTCAACCACTCCATCTTCTGGACCAACCTGTCGCCCGACGGCGGCGACAAGCCCACGGGCGAGCTCGCCTCCGCCATCGACGACGCCTTCGGCTCGTTCGACGCGTTCGTCGCCCACTTCACCGCCGTCGCGCTCGGCGTGCAGGGCTCCGGCTGGGCGATCCTCGCCTGGGACTCCATCGGCCAGAACCTCATCATCGAGCAGCTCTTCGACCAGCAGGGCAACATCGCGGCCACCACCGTCCCGCTGCTGATGCTCGACGTCTGGGAGCACGCCTACTACCTCGACTACAAGAACGTCCGCGCCGACTACGTGAAGGCGTTCTGGAACATCGTCAGCTGGGAGAACGTGCAGGCGCGCTTCACCGCCGCTCAGAGCAAGACCGCCGGTCTCGTCGTCCTCTCCTGAGCCCTCTCCTGAGCGGCCGCGCTCGCGTGACAGGGCTCAAGCGACGCAGAGGGCCAGCCTCTCGTCGTCGCCGACGGCGGATGGCAGCCACCCGGCGCCGTCCGCTCGTAGCGCTAGGCTCGGATCGACACGGCGGAGCCCGTCTGCGTCGCGTCGATCCGGGCCCGCGCCTCCTCATCGAGGCGCGGAACCACCGTGCGCGGCCGATCGGCCCGCCCCCATCCCACCCGCAGGCGCCGAATCGGCGCCCCGTTGTCAGGAGCATTTCGTTGGCAGTTCGTGTCGGCATCAATGGATTCGGCCGCATCGGTCGCAACTACTTCCGAGCAGCATTCGCGAAGGGCAGTGACCTGGAGATCGTCGCGGTCAACGACCTGACGGACAACAAGGCGCTCGCCCACCTCCTCAAGTACGACTCCATCACCGGCCGCCTCGGCGCCGACGTCTCGCTCGAAGGCGATTCCATCGTCGTCAACGGCAAGGCGATCAAGGTCCTCGAGCAGCGGGACCCCGCGGCACTCGGCTGGGGCGATCTCGGTGTCGACATCGTGATCGAGTCCACCGGTCGCTTCACCAAGGCCGAGGACGCCAAGAAGCACATCGAAGCGGGCGCGAAGAAGGTCCTCATCTCCGCTCCGGCCACCGACGAAGACGCCACGTTCGTCATCGGTGCCAACGAGCACCTCTACGACCCCGAGAAGCACCACATCATCTCGAACGCGTCGTGCACCACGAACTGCCTCGCACCGCTGGCCAAGGTCTTCAACGACACCTTCGGCATCGAGCGCGGCCTCATGACGACGGTGCACGCATACACGGCCGATCAGAACCTGCAGGACGGGCCGCACAGCGACCTCCGCCGCGCCCGCGCCGCGGCCGTCAACATCGTCCCGACCAGCACCGGTGCGGCCAAGGCCATCGGCCTCGTCCTGCCCGAGCTCAAGGGCAAGCTCGACGGCTTCGCCCTGCGCGTCCCGGTGCCCACCGGCTCGGTCACCGACCTCACGGTCATCGCCACCAAGTCCGCGAGCGTCGACGAGATCAAAGCCGCATACAAGGAGGCCGCAGACGGCTACCTCAAGGGCATCCTCAAGTACACCGAGGACGAGATCGTCTCCTCCGACATCGTCGGCGACCCGCACTCCTCGATCTTCGACTCGGGACTGCTGCGCGTCCTCGGCAACGAGGTCAAGCTGACGGCCTGGTACGACAACGAGTGGGGCTACTCCAACCGTCTCGTCGACCTCACCGAGTACGTCGGCGCCCGCCTCTAGGCGGCGCCCGGACAGCACAGAGAACATGGCGCTGCGCACACTCGAATCCCTCGGATCGCTCGAGGGCAAGCGGGTAGTCGTCCGGTGCGATCTGAACGTCCCCCTGAAGGACGGCCAGATCACCGACGACGGCCGCATCAAGGCCTCGCTGCCGACCCTCAACGCGCTGCTCGAGGCGGGGGCGACCGTGACGGTCATCTCCCATCTCGGCCGGCCCGATGGGGAGCCGAATCCCGAGTACAGCCTGGCCCCGGTCGCCCAGCGGCTCTCCGAGCTGCTCGGCCTGCCGGTCGACTTCGTCGAGGGTCCAGCCCGCCGAAGCGGCGGCGCCGACCGGCAGGGTGACCCTCCTCGAGAACCTGCGGTTCGACCCGCGGGAGACCAGCAAGGATGCGGGGGAGCGGGCGGCGTTCGCGGCCGAGCTCGCCGCGTTCGGCGATGCCTTCGTCTCGGACGGCTTCGGCGTGGTCCATCGCAAGCAGGCCAGCGTGTACGAGCTCGCCGAGGCGCTTCCGAGCGCGGCCGGCACCCTCATCGCGACTGAGCTCGAGGTGCTGGACCGCCTGACCGAGAACCCCGAGAAGCCGTACGCGGTCGTCCTCGGCGGCTCGAAGGTCAGCGACAAGCTCGGCGTCATCGACCACCTGCTCCCGCGGGTCCAGTCCATCCTCGTCGGCGGGGGGATGCTGTTCACCTTCCTCGCCGCACAGGGATACTCGGTCGGCAAGAGCCTCCTCGAGAAGGACCAGCTCGACACCGTCACCGAGTACGTGACGCGCGCGAAGGAGCTCGGGGTCGACCTCGTCATCCCCACGGATGTCGTCGTCGCCAGCGGGTTCTCCGCCGATGCGCGAACACGAGGTGCGCCCCGTGGATGACATCGAGGGCTCGTCGTTCGGCGCCGATGGCATCGGGCTCGACATCGGACCCGACACCGCCGCCGCATTCGCGAAGGTGATCGAAGGCTCGAAGACGGTCTTCTGGAACGGGCCGATGGGAGTGTTCGAGTTCGAGGCGTTCTCCGGCGGCACCAAGACCGTCGCCGAGGCGCTGACGAAGGTCGACGGGCTGTCCGTGGTCGGCGGTGGCGACTCCGCCGCCGCCGTGCGTGCGCTCGGCTTCAGCGATGACCAGTTCGGGCACATCTCGACGGGTGGCGGCGCCAGCCTCGAGTTCCTCGAAGGAAAGAAACTGCCCGGACTGGAGGTCCTCGGATGGCACGCACAGTGAGCGCTGAGAGCGCGGCGACCAAGGGGCGCATCCCCTTCATCGCCGGCAACTGGAAGATGAATCTCGATCACCTGCAGGCGATCGCATTCGTGCAGAAGCTGGCCTGGACCCTGAAGGATGCGGGCCACGACTTCCGCGACGTCGAGGTGGCGGTCTTCCCGCCGTTCACCGACCTGCGGAGCGTGCAGACCCTGATCTCCGCCGACAAGCTCGAGCTCAAGTTCGGCGGTCAGGATGTCTCGCAGCACGAATCGGGGGCCTACACCGGCGAGATCTCCGGGGCATTCCTCGCAGCGCTCGAGGCCGAGTACGTCATCATCGGACACTCGGAGCGTCGCCAGTACCACGGCGAGAGCGACGAGATCGTGGCCGCCAAGGTGGCCGCGGCGTTGAAGCATGGGCTGGTTCCCGTGATCTGTGTCGGCGAGACCGCCGAGGATCTCGAGAAGCACGGCCCCAGCGCCGTGCCGGTCTCGCAGCTGAAGGTGGCCCTCGAGGGGATCGCGTCCGATGCGAACATCGTCGTCGCCTACGAGCCCGTGTGGGCGATCGGATCCGGGCAGGCTGCGACGCCCGAACAGGCGCAGCAGGTCGCCGCGGCGCTCCGTGCGCTGCTGACCGAGGTGCTGACCGCAGAGGCCGCAGCGGCCACTCGCATCCTCTACGGCGGGTCGGTGAAGGCCAACAACATCGCCGGCTTCCTCCGCGAGACCGATGTCGACGGCGCCCTGGTGGGCGGCGCCAGCCTCGATCTGAAGGAGTTCTCGAGCATCGCCCAGTTCCGCAAGCACGTCGGCCTCTGACCCGCTCGACCAACCAGGGGCTCCTGACGCACGGCGCGGGGCCGAGACCCGGCGCTTCTCGACCAGGGAATGGCCGGGTCTGGCTTATACTCGTCTCTAGCCCGGCATGCCGGGCAGTTTTGTGCCGGGCGCTCGATGCCCAGGCGATCCTCAGCTGAACGTCTGACAAGAAAGGCCCCGCGTGCAGATCCTCCAGGTCGTGCTCCAGGTGCTCCTCGGCATCACGAGCCTCCTGCTGACCATGCTGATCCTCTTGCATCGTGGACGCGGCGGTGGCCTCTCCGACATGTTCGGCGGCGGCGTGACCTCCAACCTCGGTGCCTCGGGCGTCGCCGAACGCAACCTCAACCGCATCACGGTGATCCTCGGGCTCGTCTGGGTCTCCTGCATCGTGGTGCTCGGTCTGATCACGCGCTTCGACGTCAGCGCCTGACGCCCCTCTTCACTCTCCCGAGTACCTCCCGAAACGAACGGACCGATATGGCTTCTGGCGGCAGTGCAATCCGAGGCTCGCGCGTAGGCGCTGGCCCCATGGGTGAGCAGGACCATGGCTTCCACGCCGACCGCATCGCGGTCTCCTACTGGGACGCCCTGGGCAATGAGACGGTCCGATTCTTCGCGGCCAACCTCCCCGACGATGAGATCCCCGAGACCATCGACTCTCCGTCGAGCGGCCTGCCCGCCGGGCGCGACAAGGCCAACCCGCCTGCCGTCAGCAAGACCGAGCCGTACAAGACGCACCTCGCCTACGTGAAGGAGCGCCGCACCGAGGAAGAGGCAGCACAGCTCCTCGACGACGCCCTGCAGCAGCTGCGCGTTCGACGCGGCAAGGTACCCGCAGCAGCCGAGTAGCCCTCGAGCTCACGGATCCGGAAATAGCACGCGGATCCGGACCTGCAGGCACCCTGATCCGCATAGTTGCGTCAGGATCTCCGGATCCGTGTCAGACTGTCTCCGGACTAATAGGTGGATGCGATGAGGGCCGTCCGGAACGTCGCGCGCGGCTGCGTCATCGACGAAGAACACCGTCCGCTTGCGACCCTGCACACCCGCGACGGGCACCTCGTTGGTGGAGGCGCCGGCGAGGGCGAGTCCGAGGGCGGACGCCTTGTCCGACCCGGCGAGTACCATCCAGACCCGGTCGGAGCTGTTGATGACCGACATGGTGAGGCTGAGGCGCTCGGGCGGGGGCTTCGGAGCTCCGTGCACCGCGATGACCGTGTTCGGGTCTGAGCGGTAGCGCTCGCGTCCGGGGAACAGCGATGCGACGTGCCCGTCCGGGCCGACGCCCAGGAACGTGATGGCGAACTTCGGAGCGATCGCGCCATCCTTCGTCCACTCGGCGAGTTCGCGCGCGTAGACGCGGGCTGCCTCAGCGATGTCGGGGACCTCGTCGCTCGACGGGAATGGATGGATGTTCGCCGTCGGGCAGCGTTCGAGCGAGTCGAGCAGCGCCTCACGCGCCTGCTCGGTCGTTGCGGTCTGCGTGGCCGGTCGGCAGGAAGCGCTCGTCGCCCCACCAGAAGTGCACGCGCTGCCAGTCGACGGTGTCCCGCGCGGACGAGTCGCGGATGGCGCGCTGGGTGGCTGCGCCGACGGTTCCACCGGTGAGCACGATGTGCGCCTCGTCCTCGTCATCGAGCACGTCGATCAGCTTCGTGAGGAAGCGTGCCGCGACCGATCCCGTGAGGGAGTCGAGGTCGGGGTGGATCAGCACGCGGCGATCGTTCGTCACTTATGCAGGCCTTTCGCGGGGGAGGACGTGGACGCCACCTCCACGGGTGCGGCAAGTCTAGCCAAGCCGCGCTTGATGACCTCGCCGTACAGGTCGTCGGGATCGAGGCGGCGCAGCTCTTCAGCCAAGCAGTCCCGAAGGCTGCGGCGGGGGAGCGACACGTCGTGGACCGGCTGTCCCGGCTGGGTGAGGGAGGCGATGTTGCCCTCCGGTCGCTCCAGTTCGATGGTGCCCGAGCGGCGGACCATGGTGACGCCGTGGATCCCGCTCGAGCCGGTGCCGCTGCTTGGAGATCTCGTGGCTCACGGGAGCGTCGAGCTGCAGACCGAGCCAGGCGGCGAGCAGACCTGTCGATGGCGAGTCCTCGGAGCCGCGCACCTCGATGCCGATGACCGAGTCGTAGGGCGGCTGGTCGAGGACGGCGGCGAGCTGCGCTCGCCAGAGGGTCAGCCGGGTCCAGGCGAAGTCCGTGTCGCCGGGCGCGTAGGTCTCCTCGAGGTGCTGCGAGGAAGGACAGCGGATCGGGCTGCGATGACGCGTCCGTGATCCGACGCTGCGCCATCCGGCCGATCGGCGATTCGGAGACGACGGCAGGCGCGACCCCGGGCCACCAGGCCACGACGGGCGCGTCGGGCAGGAGCAGGCCGGTCACGAGTCCCTCCTCGTCGGTCGCCGCGGCGCCGTGCGCCTGAAGGACGATGACCTCGCTTGCTCCCGCATCACCGCCGACTCTGATCTGAGCGTCGACGCGGGGCTCGCCTGCTTCGTCGATGTCGGCGCCGTGCGAGACGACGATGACCCGCATCGGGTGCTCGCGCGAGGCGTCGTTGGCGGCCTCGATGGCCTCTTCCTCGTGCCCGATCTCCGTCGCGATGACGAGGGTGAGCACGCGGCCGAGGGCGACGGCGCCGCCCTCTTCGCGTATCTTGACGAGCGCCTTCGAGACCTTGGCAGTCGTGGTGTCGGGCAGGTCGACGATCACGGACGCCTCCAGACTCGACCCTCACGGGCCATCATGGCGTCGGCCGACGCGGGGCCCCAGGTTCCGGGGCGGTACTGCTCGGGTTGACCCTGGTCGGCCCAGAACTCCTCGATGGGGTCGAGGATCTTCCAGGAGAGCTCGACCTCTTCGTGCCGAGGGAAGAGCGGCGGATCGCCGAGCAGCACGTCGAGGATGAGCCGCTCGTACGCCTCGGGGCTCGCCTCGGTGAAGGCGTGGCCGTAGCCGAAGTCCATGGTCACGTCGCGCACCTGCATGCCGGCGCCAGGCACCTTGGAGCCGAAGCGGATGGTCACGCCCTCGTCGGGCTGCACCCGGATGACGAGGGCGTTCTGACCGAGGGTCTCGGTCTGGCTCGCGCTCGAAGAGGTACTGCGGCGCGCGCTTGAAGACGACGGCGATCTCGGTGACGCGGCGGCCGAGCCGCTTGCCGGCACGCAGGTAGAACGGCACCCCTGACCAGCGACGGGTGTCGATGCTCAGCCGCATCGCCGCATAGGTCTCGGTGAGGGACTCGGGATTCATCCCGTCCTCCTCGAGGAATCCGAGCGACCTTCTCGCCGCCCTGCCAGCCGCCCGAGTACTGACCGCGCGCGGTGAAGTTCGCGAGGTCCTCCGGGATGCGGACGGCCGAGAGCACCTTCTCCTTCTCGGCGCGCAGGTCCTTCGCGTCGAAGGAGACGGGCTCCTCCATCGCGGTCAGGGCGAGCAGCTGGAGCAGGTGGTTCTGGATGACGTCGCGGGCAGCGCCGATGCCGTCGTAGTAGCCCGCTCGGCCGCCGACGCCGATGTCCTCGGCCATCGTGATCTGCACGTGGTCGACGTAGTTCGAGTTCCAGATGGGCTCGTAGAGCTGGTTGGCGAAGCGCAGCGCCAGGATGTTCTGGACCGTCTCCTTGCCGAGGTAGTGATCGATCCGGAAGACCGAGTCGGCCGGGAAGACCGACTCGACCACGTCGTTCAGCGCGCGGGCCGTCGGCGAGGTCGCTGCCGAACGGCTTCTCGATCACCACGCGGCGCCACTGGTCGTCCTTCGGGGCCGGCGAGGCCGCTGCGGCGCAGCTGCTCGGTGACGACCGGGAATGATTTCGGCGGGATCGACAGATAGAAGGCGTGATTGCCCATCGTGCCGCGATGGGCGTCGAGCTCGTGGATCGTCTTCGCGAGCTCCTCGAAAGCGGCGTCGTCGTCGAACGTGCCCGACACGAACCGGATGCCCTGCGCGAGCTGGCGCCACACGTCATCGTCGAACGGGGTGCGGGAGTACTGCTTCACCGCGTCGTAGACGACCTTCTCGAAATCCTGATCCGCCCAGTCGCGGCGGGCGAAGCCGACGAGCGCGAAGCCGGGCGGAAGCAGGCCTCGATTCGCCAGGTCGTAGACGGCGGGCATGAGCTTCTTGCGGGACAGGTCTCCGGTGACGCCGAAGATGATCAGCCCGCTGGGACCGGCGATCCGATTCAGTCGCCGGTCGGTCGGCGCGCGAAGCGGATTGAAATCCGGTGTGATCTCGACCGGCATGCGACTCCTTGCTGTGGCGGCGACGGGCTGTGCGCTCGTGGCCGGTAACTGCCCGCGAAGAGGCTCGCCGACACTGCCGACTCCGTGCTGCGGATGGTGCTGTGGTTGGTGCTGTTCGATCCGGAAGCGGCGGGCAGCCGCCCCTCCCGGATCGAACACGTTGGCTGCTGCCTACTTCTTGGCGCCTTCGAGCGCGGCGGTCACCGTGTCGAGCAGCTCGCCCCAAGAGACGTTGAACTTGTCGACGCCTTCGGCCTCGAGCGTCTCGGTGACGTCGTCGTAGTCGATCCCGAAGCCGGCCAGGGCTTCGATGATCTCGTGGGCACCCGCGTAGCTGCTGGCGACGACGTCGCCCTTGATGACACCGTGATCGAAGGTCGCGTCGAGGGTCTTCTCGGGCATCGTGTTGACGACGCCGTGGGTGGCGAGCTCGACGACGTACATGGTGTCCGGGAGGTCGGGGCTCTTGACACCGGTCGAAGCCCACAGCGGGCGCTGGCGGTTCGCGCCCTGCTCCTGCAGTGCGAGCGCGCGCTCGGTGGCCATCTCGGCGAGGAAGAGCTCGTAGGCGAGCTGCGCGTTCGCCACGCCCGACTTGCTCTTGTGGGCGAGTGCCTCGGGGGTGCCGACGGCGTCGAGCCGCTTGTCGATCTCGGTGTCGACGCGCGATACGAAGAACGAGGCGACCGAGTGGATGGTCGAGAGGTCGATGCCCTTGGCGGCGGCCTGCTCGAGTCCGGTCAGGTAGGCGTCGATGACCTCCTTGTAGCGGGGGAGGCCGAAGATCAGCGTGACATTGACGCTGATGCCCGATCCGATGACCTCGGTGATCGCGGGCAGACCCGCCTTGGTCGCGGGGATCTTGATCATCGCGTTGAGCTTGTCGACCTTCTTCCACAGGCGCTTCGCCTCGGCGATGGTGCCCTCGGTGTCGTTCGCGAGTCCTGGCTCGACCTCGATCGAGACGCGGCCGTCGTAGCCGTTCGTGGCCTCGTAGACATCGGAGAAGATGTCGCACGCCTGCGCGACGTCCGAGGTGGTGATCTCGAACACCGCGGTGGTGACATCGGCCCCAGCCGCCGCGAGCTCTCTGACCTGCTCGTCGTACGACTCGCCCTTCGAGAGCGCGGAGGCGAAGATCGTCGGGTTGGTGGTGATGCCGACGACGTTCTTCTCCGCGATCAGCTGAGGGATGCCGCCGGAGTTGATGCGCTCGCGCGACAGGTCGTCGAGCCAGATGCTCACGCCGACGGCGGAGAGCTCCGCGGTGGGCGAGGTGGAGGCGGTATTCGTCATTTCTCCTCTTTCGGATTCAGTTCGTGGATGGGTGAGCCGGAGTGCAGTGCTCGTGGGCCGGGCTCGTCGGCCGGGCTCGTCGGTTCAGGCGCCTGCAGCCGCGATGGAGTCCTTCGCAGCGGCGATGGCCGACTCGGTGGTGATCCCGAACTCCTCGAAGAGCGTCTTGTAATCGGCGGAGGCGCCGAAGTGCTCGATGGAGACGCTGCGGCCGGCGTCGCCGACGATCGGACGCCAGGTGAGGGCGATGCCCGCCTCGATGGAGACGCGGGCCGTGACGGCCTTCGGCAGGACCTTCTCCTGGTACTCGGCGCTCTGCTCGGCGAACCATTCCAGCGAGGGCGCGGAGACGACTCGGGCGTTGATGCCTTCGGCCGCGAGCTTCTCTCGAGCGTCGATGCCGATCTGCACCTCCGAGCCGGTGGCGATGAAGATCACGTCGGGGGTTCCGCCGGGAGCCTCAGCCAGGATGTACGCGCCCTTGGCGACGCCGCGCGCGTGAGCGAAGGTGTCGCCCTCCGCCTCGCCGTCGCCGCGCTCGAAGACCGGCAGATTCTGCCGGCTCAGCGCGATCCCGGCAGGTCCCTTGCGACGCTCGAGGACCGTCTTCCAGGCCCAGGCCGTCTCGTTGGCGTCCGCTGGGCGGACGACGTCGAAGTCGGGGATGGCGCGCAGGGTGGCGATCTGCTCGATCGGCTGGTGGGTCGGGCCGTCCTCGCCGAGCGCCACCGAGTCGTGGGTCCAGACGTAGATGGTCGGTGCCTTCATCAGTGCCGCGAGACGCAGCGCAGGCCGCATGTAGTCGCTGAAGATGAGGAAGGTGCCGCCGAACGGGCGGGTGTTGCCGTGCAGGACGATGCCGTTGAGGATCGATGCCCATCGCGTGCTCGCGGATGCCGAAGTGCAGGATGCGCCCGTAGGGGTTTCCTGCTCCACTCGTGGGTCGACCACTCGGTGGGGACGAACGATCCGCCGCCCTCGATGGTGGTGAGGTTCGACTCGGCGAGGTCCGCCGATCCGCCCCAGAACTCGGGAACGAGCGGGGCGATCGCGTTGATGACCTTGCCCGATGCGGCGCGGGTCGAGACGTCCTTGCCGGCGGGGAAGACCGGAAGCGCCTCTTCGATGCCGTCGGGCAGCTCGCCGGACAGCACGCGATCCAGCAGGACCTTCCTGTCGGGGTTCGCGACGGCCCATTCGTCGAGCGACTTCTGCCATTCGGCATGCTGGGCCTGGCCGCGCTCGATGGCGCCGCGGGTGTGCTCGAGCACCTCGGGGTCCACATCGAAGGTCTTGTCGGGGTCGAAGCCCGAGAACCTCCTTGACGGCGGCAAGCTCTTCGGCGCCGAGGGCGGAGCCGTGGATCTTGCCGGAGTTCTGCTTCTTGGGGCTCGGCCAGCCGATGATCGTCTTGAGGATGATCAGCGACGGCTTGTCGGTGACGCCCTTCGCGCGCTCGATGGCCGCGTGCAGCTCCTGGACGTCCTCGACGTACTCGCCGGTCTTCTTCCAGTCGACCGTCTGGACGTCCCAGTCGTAGGACGCGTAGCGCTTGGCGACATCCTCGGTGAAGGCGATGTTGGTGTCGTCCTCGATCGAGATCTGGTTGCTGTCGTAGATGACGACGAGGTTGCCGAGCTGCTGGTGGCCGGCGAGCGAGGAGGCCTCGCTGGTGACGCCCTCCTGCAGGTCGCCGTCGCCGGCGATCACGTAGATGAAGTGATCGAACGGGCTGGTGCCGGTCGGCGGCGTCCGGGTCGAACAGACCGCGCTCGAAGCGGGAGGCGTAGGCGAAGCCGACGGCGGAGGCGAGGCCCTGGCCGAGCGGTCCGGTGGTGATCTCGACGCCGTCGGTGTGGCCGTACTCCGGGTGGCCGGGGGTCTTCGATCCCCAGGTGCGCAGCTGCCTTGCAGGTCGTCGAGCTCGAGTCCGTAGCCGCCGAGGTAGAACTGCACGTACTGGGTCAGCGAACTGTGGCCCACCGAGAGGATGAAGCGGTCACGGCCGATCCAGGTGGAGTCGCTGGGGTCGCGGCGCATGACCTTCTGGAACAGGAGGTAGGCGGCGGGCGCGAGGCTCATCGCGGTGCCCGGGTGACCGTTGCCGACCTTCTCGACGGCGTCGGCCGCGAGGATCCTCGTGGTGTCGACCGCCTTGCTGTCGATGGGTTCCCATTGCAGATCTGCCACTGAACCTGGCCTTCCAGATGAAGTTGTGCGGGCCGAGATGCGACCCGTCAAGTATAAGTAATCGGGGCATCAGCGCACTCCCCGCAGGTGCATACAGACATCGGCGTGGCGATCGCGGTCGCCGGTATGCGCGCCGGCTGCGCTCCAGGCGGCCTGCGGTTCCGAGTCGGGCTGTCTCGCTCGCACCGTAGAATCGACCAGCGGTGAGCACAGCAGTGGAGGACGATCGCGCAGCCCCTCGTCGAGGCGCGCTCGCATCGGCGTCCGCGCACGCGCGGCGGCCAAGGCGAAGGCCTACGTCGCGCTCACCAAGCCGCGCGTCATCGAGCTGCTGCTCGTCGAGACCGCGCCGGTGATGATCCTCGCCGCGGGCGGCATCCCGAATCCCTGGCTCGATCGTCGCGACGCTGATCGGCGGCTCGCTGAGCGCCGGTGCCGCGAGCGCGTTCAACATGTACATCGACCGCGACATCGACGCGGTCATGCACCGCACCAAGCGCCGGCCGCTCGTCACCGGCGAGGTGACGCCGCGCGAGGCGCTCGTCTTCGCGACGGTCCTCGCGCGTCGTCTCGACGGTCTGGCTGCTGCTCTTCACCACCTGGCTCGCGGCCGCGCTGTCGGTGGCCGCGATCCTCTTCTACGTCTTCGTCTACACGCTGTGGCTGAAGCGGCGCACGCCACAGAACATCATCTGGGGCGGCATCGCCGGCTGCTTCCCGGTCCTCATCGGCTGGGCGGCCGTCACCGGATCGCTGACCTGGGCGCCGTTCGTGCTGTTCGGAGTGGTCTTCCTCTGGACGCCGCCGCACTACTGGCCGCTGTCGATGAAGTACCGCGACGACTACGCCGCGGTGCACGTGCCGATGCTCGGCGCCGTCCGCACCCGCCAGCAGGTGGGACTGCAGACGATCCTCTACGCGTGGGCCACCGTCGCGTGCTCGCTGCTGCTCATCCCCGTCGCATCGATGGGCGTCGTCTACTCCGTCGTGGCGCTGCTGTCGGGCGGCTGGTTCATCTACGAGACGCACCGTCTCTACAGCCTCGCGATCCGCGGGGGAGAGGGCAGGCCGATGCGCGTCTTCCACGCGTCGATCAGCTACCTCACCCTGCTGTTCCTGGCGGTCGCCATCGACCCGCTCCTGCCCTTCTGCATCCGCGCCCGCTGCTCGGCTCGGCGATATCCGCGCGGATCAGGACGGATTCGCCGATATCCGCGCGGATCAGGACCGATTCGCCGGTCTCGGGCCGACTTCTCCTGATCCGTGCGCAGGGACAGCACCGACGGCGGTCATCGCGGCCACGAGCAGTCCGGCGAGGATCATGTGGATGCCGACCAGCACCTCGGGCAGCCCGAGCCGCGCCTGCGTGACGCCGACGATGATCTGCACGACCTCGACCGCGAGAAGCGCCAGGGGCCAGCGGCGGGGGAGTCGGAGAGCGACGGAGGCGACGACGATCAGCGAGAGTCAGGCGCGACGGTGACGTAGGCGGGCCAGCTGTGCACGTGCTGCAGCAGCTCGGGGTCGAGCCCGTTGCGGGGAGCCGGTTCGAGCGGATCCGAGTTGTCGCCGGCGTGCGGGCCGGATCCGGTGGTGAGGATGCCGATGACCACCGTGACCGCGACGAGCAGGCTCGTCCCGTGCACGAGGTCGCGTATGCCCGCGGGGCACGCACGAGCGGCCCTCGTGGTCCGCGATATACCGCGCCAGAGCAGGGTCGTCGTGACGGCGACGAGCACGATCGATACGGCGAAGTGCGCGCCGACCACGTAGGGGTTGAGACCCGTGAGCACCGTGATGCCGCCGAGCACCGCCTGGAAGGGGATGCTCAGCCCCTGCAGCGAGGGTGAGCACGAACAGATCGCGGCGCTCCCGGCGGTACCGCAGCACGGACAGGAACGCGGCGATGACGATGACGGCCAGCACGAAGGTCAGCATCCGGTTGCCGAACTCGATGACTCCGTGCAGCCCCATCTCGGGCGTGTTGACGAACGAGTCCGCCGTGCAGCGCGGCCAGGTCGGGCAGCCGAGGCCCGATGCGGTGAGGCGCACGGCTCCGCCCGTGCCGATCAGGACGACCTGGAAGGCGAAGGACAGCCATGCTGCGACGCGCACGCGGCGGTCGACGGATGAGGGCAGCCAGTTCCAGAATCTTCGAGTCAGCCGACCCACGCTCGCCCCTCGATCTCGCGCCCGATCGCACGTCGCGCCGGACCGGACAAGTGTAAGCGGGGCCGTCTGAGGCGAACCCGGGCGGACGCGCCGGCGGCCGTCGGAACGTGGCTGCGCGTCGAGTGCTGAGGATCGGGCGGCCGAACGCGCAGACGGATCAGGCTGAGCGTTTGTCCCGGCCCCTGCGCGACGGAGAGCCCGCCCTGTAGAATCGGGATGTTTCATGCCACGCCAGCACGTCGACGTTGACGGCGGGCTCGCTCTCCCGCCATCGGATCCGGTTCCACCGCAGCCGACCAGCAGCGGAGGCACCACTCGGAGGCAGCGCCTCGATCGAGGTGCCGCGCGCGAGCCGCACGATCGTCCGTGCTGTCAGGACATGGAATGCCAGGACAGCCAGACGGGTTGGCCTTGGTGAGGAAAGAGGTAGGCATGTCAGACGTTCTGATCGACCGCCCCGAGCTCGAGAGCCTGGGCCAGTACGAGTTCGGCTGGTCCGACTCCGACGCCGCGGGCGCGACCGCCCGCCGCGGCGTCTCACCCGAGGTCGTCGCGCGACATCTCCACGCTGAAGAGCGAGCCCGAGTGGATGCTCAAGAACCGGCTCAAGGGCCTCGCCGCTGTTCGAGCGCAAGCCCATGCCCACCTGGGGCGCCGACCTCTCGGGCATCGACTTCGACAACATCAAGTACTTCGTCCGCTCCACCGAGAAGCAGGCGCAGACCTGGGAAGACCTCCCCGAGGACATCAAGCAACACCTACGAGCGGCTCGGCATCCCCGAGGCCGAGCGTCAGCGCCTCGTCGGCGGCGTCGCCGCGCAGTACGAGTCCGAGGTCGTCTACCACCAGATCCGCGAGGAGCTCGAGGAGCAGGGCGTCATCTTCATGGACACCGACACGGCGCTCCGCGAGCACCCCGAGTTCTTCGAGGAGTACTTCGGCACCGTCATCCCGGCCGGCGACAACAAGTTCGCCGCGCTGAACACCGCCGTCTGGTCGGGCGGCTCGTTCGTCTACGTGCCGCCCGGCGTGCACGTCGAGATCCCGCTGCAGGCCTACTTCCGCATCAACACCGAGAACATGGGCCAGTTCGAGCGGACGCTGATCATCGCCGACGAGGGCTGCTACGTGCACTACATCGAGGGCTGCACGGCGCCGATCTACAAGTCCGACTCGCTGCACTCCGCGGTCGTCGAGATCATCGTCAAGAAGAACGCCCGCGTGCGCTACACGACCATCCAGAACTGGTCGAACAACGTCTACAACCTCGTCACCAAGCGGGCCATCGCCCACGAGGGCGCGACCATGGAGTGGATCGACGGCAACATCGGCTCCAAGGTGACGATGAAGTACCCGTCGATCTACCTGGTGGGCGAGCACGCCAAGGGCGAGACGCTGTCCGTCGCCTTCGCCGGCCCCGGCCAGCACCAGGACGCCGGCGCCAAGATGATCCACATGGCTCCGTACACGCAGTCGTCGATCGTCTCCAAGTCGATCGCGCGCGGCGGCGGCCGGGCCGGCTACCGCGGCGAGGTCCGCGTCGACGCCGAACGCCCACCACTCGGCGAACACCGTGCGCTGCGACGCGCTGCTGGTCGACACGATCTCCCGCTCCGACACCTACCCGGCGATCGACATCCGGGTCGACGACGTGCAGCTCGGCCACGAGGCGACCGTCTCGAAGGTCAGCGAGGAGCAGCTCTTCTACCTGATGTGCCGCGGCATGCCCGAGGACGAGGCCATGGCGATGATCGTCCGCGGCTTCATCGAGCCGATCGCGCGCGAACTCCCCATGGAATACGCCCTCGAGCTGAACAAGCTCATCGAGATGGGCATGGAAGGCAGCGTTGGCTGACACGGCACAACTGGCACACGGCGACCAGGTGGACGCAGCGACGCGCTGACCCCGACCAGCACGCGGCGACCGCATCGGCGCACCGACCACCGGCGGACTGCCGGCGACCGGCACCGGAGCGAAGGCGCACAGCGACGGCGGCTGGGATGCGCGCGAGAAGGCTTCATCCCGGTCCAGACCCGCGACGAGCGCTTCCGCTCCTATGCGGCGGCGGATTTCCCGCCGGTCACCGGGCGTGAGGTCAACTGGAAGCTCACTCCGGTCGGCCGCATCGGCGATCTCATCGACGGCGAGCTCGACGGGCGCGCCCTATGAGCTCGATGCGCCGGCGACCGCCGGCATCGACGTCTCCTGGGTCGATCGCACCGACGCCCGCGTCGGCGGCGGTCGGCATCCCCGAGGACAGGGCCGCCGCCAACGCGTGGGGGAGCTTCGAGAAGGCGCTGGTCATCACCGTCAGCGGCGAAGACGAGCAGGAGCTGGTCCTCGGCCGCAGGCGCGTTCGGTGCGGCGCCGCGCGCCGCGCACACGATCATCGAGGCCAAGCCCTTCAGCAACGCGGTCGTCGTGCTCGACAACTCGGGCGCCGCCTCGCTCGTCGAGAACGTCGAGATCGTCGTCGGCGACTCCGCCCGACTCACCGTCGTCACGGTGCAGGACTTCGACGACGACGCTCGCTACGTGGCGACCCACTTCGGTCGGGTCGGCCGCGACGCCCGCCTCAAGCACGTCGTCGTCTCGCTCGGCGGTTCGGTCGTCCGGGTGAACCCCGCCGTCACCCTCGCCGAGCCCGGCGCAGACGGCGAGCTGCTCGGCGTCTACTTCTCCGACGCGGGCCAGCACCTCGAGCAGCAGGTCTTCCTGTTCCACGAGGCCGCGAACACCAAGGGCCGAGTCAACTACAAGGGCGCGCTGCAGGGCGAAGGCGCGCGCACGGTCTGGATCGGCGACGTGCTCATCGGCGCGAACGCCTCGGCGACGGACAGCTACGAGCAGAACCGCAACCTCGTGCTCACCGACGGCACGCGCGCCGACTCCATCCCGAACCTCGAGATCGAGACCGGCGACATCCAGGGCGCCGGTCACGCATCGGCGACCGGTCGCTTCGACGACGAGCAGCTCTTCTACCTGCGCTCGCGCGGCATCTCCGAGGCCGAGGCACGGCGCCTGGTCGTGCGCGGCTTCCTCGCCGAGATCGTGCAGAAGATCGGCTTCGCGCCGCTCGAAGAGCGCCTGAACTCGGCCATCGAGGCCGAGCTCGCAGCATCGGTCGGCGTCGCGGGCAGCACCCTCGGCCGACAGGTGGACGGAGCGCAGCGCTGATGGCAGCGGTCAAGATCGGCCCCGCCGACGACATCACCGCTCGAATCGGCGACCCGCGTCGTCGTCGAGGGCATCCCGATCGCGGTCGTGAAGGACAGCGCGGGAGTCATCCACGCCATCGGCGACACCTGCACCCACGGCGACATCTCGCTGTCCGAGGGCTTCGTCGAGGACGACACCCTCGAATGCTGGGCGCACGGCTCCAAGTTCGAGCTGACGAGCGGCAAGCCGCTCAGCCTCCCGGCCTACGAGCCGGTGCCCGTCTTCGATGTCACCATCGTCGACGGGGACGTCTACATCGATCCCACCCCCCGCAGCGTCGACGCCTGACGTCGACCTCCCAGCACTCCCTTGCGCCTCTCCGCGTGAGCTCCCACAACACGAGGTAAATCGGATGTCAACACTCACCATCGCCGACCTGCAGGTCAGCGTCGCCACCGATCAGGGCCAGAAGCAGATCCTCCGCGGCGTCGACCTGACGATCAAGGAGGGCGAGATCCACGCGATCATGGGCCCGAACGGATCGGGCAAGTCCACCCTCGCCTACGCGATCGCCGGTCACCCCAAGTACACCGTCGACGGCGGCTCGATCACGCTCGACGGCGAGGACGTGCTCGCGATGTCGGTCGACGAGCGGGCCCGTGCCGGCCTGTTCCTCGCCATGCAGTACCCCGTCGAGATCCCCGGCGTCACCAACACGAACTTCCTCCGCACCGCCAAGACCGCTATCGACGGCGAGGCGCCCTCGATCCGCAGCTGGGTCAAGGATGTGCGCGAGTCGATGGGCAAGCTGCGGATGGACTCCACCTTCGCGGAGCGCAACGTCAACGAGGGCTTCTCCGGCGGCGAGAAGAAGCGCAACGAGATCCTCCAGCTCGAGCTGCTCAAGCCGAAGTTCGCGGTTCTCGACGAGACCGACTCCGGCCTCGACGTCGACGCGCTCAAGATCGTCTCGGAAGGCGTCAACCGCGCCCACCAGACGACCGGCCTCGGAATCATGCTGATCACCCACTACACGCGCATCCTGCGCTACATCAGCCCGGACTTCGTGCATGTCTTCGTCGCCGGACGCGTGGCCGAAGAGGGCGGAGCCGAGCTCGCCGAGCGCCTCGAGGACGAGGGCTACGACCGCTTCCTCACCGGCGAGGCGGCGACTGTCTGATGGTCGTCTCGCTCACACCCGAGCGCTGGGACGAGATCTCCGAGGCGCTCAAGGATGTCGTCGATCCCGAGCTGGGCGTGAACGTCGTCGATCTCGGACTGATCTACGACCTCAACTGGGACGAGGAGAACGACGCGCTCGTCATCTCGATGACCCTGACGTCGGCGGGCTGCCCGCTGACGGATGTCATCGAGGAGGAGACCGCCGAGGCGCTCGACGGTCACGCCGATCGGTTCCGGATCAACTGGGTCTGGATGCCTCCGTGGAGCCCCGAGAAGATCACCGACGACGGCCGCGAGATGATGCGCGCCATCGGCTTCTCGATGTAGCGCGAAGCGCTACATGCTGAAGAATCCCGTTGGTCGAGTTGCCCGCGCGCCAGCGCGGGCTTATCGAGGCCGTCTGCGCGGAGCAGCACCCTGAGAAGCGCAAAGTGCCGTTATGACTCGCTCATAACGGCACTTCTCGGCTTTTCAATGAAGCGGCTCAGCTCCGACGCCCGCGATCCGCGGCGAACCAGCCCGCGCGGATGACACCGGCGGCGAGGACAGCCTTGACCACACCGCCGAGGATGAACGGGTAGAGACCGGCGGTCAGGGTCTGCTCTACCGTCAGGCCGAGAGTGAACCCGAGCCAGGGGAGTCCGACCGCGAAGACGACGGCAGATCCAGCGAGGTAGCTTGCGAGACCTCCCACGAACGACTTCGCCCAACGGCGCTCGGCGAGATAGCCCGTGAGGGCGGCGGCCAGGACGAAGCCGACGATGTATCCGCCCGTCGCGCCGAACAGGACTCCGACACCGTGGCTCGCGTCGCTGAAGACCGGAAGCCCGAGCGCTCCGACGAGGGCGTACACGCCCATGGATATCGCTCCGCGCGCCGCGCCGAGCGATCCGCCGACGAGCAGCACGGCAAGCGTCTGTCCAGTGATCGGCACGGGCCAGAGGGGGATCGCGACCTGCGCGAGCACTCCGGTCAGCGCGGCACCGAGCAGCACGAGCACGGCGTCGGTCGCGAGAGTCCGGGGGATCACCCGATCGGCGAGCACCGTGCGGCGGATGGCGACCGATCCGGTGGGAGTTGCGGGAGTGCGGGACATCGGGCTCCTCGGAAGTGCGAGTTCAACGCCTCGTCCCTGTCCTCCGACTCGCGTGCGGACTACTGTCGAGGACGATCGGAACGGTGCGACGGCCGGTCGGCCGACGTGAATTTATACTAGAGGGCCCGCCGATTCCGGCCAGGCTCTCAGCGACACTGTTCGTCGCACCCCGGAGGGGCGCGCAGAGCGTCGGTCTCCGCACGAAGAAATGGACTACGCCTGTGCTCGCCGTGCACGACCTCGAGATCCGGATCGGAGCGCGCGTCCTCATGGAGGACGTCAACTTCCGTGTCTCACCGGGCGACAAGGTGGGGCTGGTCGGGCGCAACGGCGCGGGCAAGACCACCCTCACGAAGACCCTCGCCGGAGAGACTCTGCCGACCGGCGGCAAGATCGAGCGGCACGGCGAGATCGGCTATCTGCCGCAGGACCCCCGCTCGGGCGACCCCGAGGAGCTGGCGCGCACCCGCATCCTCAACGCACGCGGCCTCGGCTCCCTGGTGCTCGGCATGACCGAGGCGACCGTCGGCATGGCGAGCGTCGACCCGACGGTCGCCGATAAGGCGATGAAGCAGCTACGGCGACCTCGAACGACCGCTTCCTCGCGCTCGGCGGCTATGCGGCAGAGGCGGAGGCCGCCTCCATCGCGAGCAACCTCAGCCTGCCCGACCGCATCCTCGACCAGCCGCTCAAGACCCTGTCGGGTGGTCAGCGCCGTCGCATCGAGCTCGCCCGGATCCTGTTCTCGGGCGCCGAGCACGATGATCCTCGACGAGCCGACCAACCACCTCGACGCCGACTCGGTCGTCTGGCTGCGCGAGTTCCTCAAGGGCTACGCCGGCGGCGTCATCGTGATCAGCCACGATGTCGAGCTGGTCGGCGAGACCGTCAACCGCGTCTTCTACCTCGACGCCAACCGCCGGTCATCGACGTCTACAACATGGGCTGGAAGCACTACCTGCGCCAGCGCGAGGCGGACGCGGAGCGCCGCAAGAAGGAGCGCGCCAACGCCGAGAAGAAGGCCGGCGTGCTGCAGCTGCAGGCGGCCAAGTTCGGCGCGAAGGCCTCGAAGGCCGCCGCGGCGCATCAGATGGTCCGCCGGGCCGAGAAGCTGCTCGCAGGGCTGGAGGAGGTTCGCAGGTCGCAGGACCGGGTCGCCAAGCTGCGCTTCCCCGATCCGGCCCCCGTCGGCAAGACGCCGATCATGGCGAGCAACCTGTCGAAGTGCTACGGCTCGCTCGAGATCTTCACCGTCCGTCGACCTCGCGATCGACCGCGGCTCGAAGGTCGTCGTGCTCGGGCTGAACGGCGCGGGCAAGACGACGCTGCTGCGCATCCTCGCGGGCGTCGACGAGCCGGACACCGGGCGGATCGAGCCGGGCCACGGCCTGCGGATCGGCTACTACGCGCAGGAGCACGAGACGATCGACGTCAAGCGCAGCGTGCTGCAGAACATGCTGAGCGCGTCGCCGAACATCACCGAGACCGAGGCCCGCCGGGTGCTCGGCTCCTTCCTGTTCACCGGCGACGACGGCGCAAGCCGGCAGGCGTGCTCTCCGGCGGGGAGAAGACCCGGCTCGCGCTGGCGATGCTGGTCGTCTCGTCCGCGAACGTGCTGATGCTCGACGAGCCGACGAACAACCTCGACCCCGCCAGCCGCGAGGAGATCCTCGGTGCGCTCGCCGCCTACTCGCGGCGCGGTCGATCCTCGTCAGCCACGACGAGGGCGCCGTCGAGGCTCTCAACCCGGAGCGGGTGCTCATCATGCCCGAGGGCACCGAGGATCTCTGGACCAAGGACTACATCGACCTGATCACCCTGGCCTGACGCCTGGCTCAGGTGACGCGGATGGCGGTCACCGTCTCGACGACTGCGACGCAGATGGCTGGCGTGATCGGATCTAGCCAGCCATCCTGGTCACCTCATTCGGCCGGTTTCACGAATCCTGCCGAAGGCAGGCTCGGCTGCTGCTGGGTGATGCAGTGGATGCCGCCGCCGCGCGCGAAGAGCTCGCGGGCGTCGACAGTCACCACGCGTGCGGCCCGGGTACGCCTCCGCGAGGATCGCCCGCGGCGACCGCGTCGGCGCGGGCTCGCCGAAGCCGCAGGCGATCACGCCGCCGTTGACGACGACGTGGTTGACGTAGCTTAGTCGACCCAGTCGACGACGCCCTCCACTCCTTCGCGCGCAGCGTCGCCGGGGCGGGGAGGCGGACGATCTCGAGCGGGCTGCCGGCGGCGTCGCCGCGCTTCGGTCAGGCGCGCGACGACCTCCGCGCGTCACCTCGTGGTCGGGGTGGCGCGGGTCCGTCTGGTCGTGCAGCAGCACGCGGCCGGGAGCGGCGAAGGTCGCGACGATGTCGACGTGGCCGCGGGTGCCGAACCTCTCGTAGTCGCGGGTGAGGCCGCGTCGCAGCCAGATCGCGGTGCGTCGCGCCGATGGTGCGCGCCATCTCGGCCTCGATCTCGCGCCCGGCTCAGCGTGGGGGTTGCGCCCCTGGCCGCGCTGGACCGTCTCGGTCAGCAGCACCGTGCCCTGACCGTCGACGTGGATGCCGCCGCCCTCGTTGACGATGCGAGCTCGCGATGCCGCTCGCCTCCGCGACCAGCCGAGCGACGCTCGCGCGATCTGCGCGTCCTTGCTCCCACACCGCCCAGTCGGGGGCACCCCAGCCGTTGAAGATCCAGTCGACGGCGCCGAGCTTCGGACCGTCCTCGGCATCGCGATCGAGGACGAAGGTGGGGCCCATGTCGCGCATCCACGCATCGTCGAGGGGCGCCTCGCGCAGCTCGATCGCGACGGCCGAGAGGTGCGTGCGCGCCGCGTCGAGATCCGCGGGGTCGACGACCACCGTGACGGGCTCGAAGTCGGCGGCAGCGTTGGCCACGGCCGCCCAGGTGCGCTGGGCGGCGAGCGCCGTCTCGTCGGAGTCGCCGAGGGCGTAGCCGCCGACCGGCCAGGCGAGCCAGAGACGGTCGTGAGGGTCGCCCTCCCAGGGCATCATCCAGGTCATGGGGTCGAGGCTATCGATTCCGACGGTCCGATCGCCCGCAGACCGATGATCTGCTCAGTGTTCGCGCGCTTCCTCGCCGATCTCTCGGCTAGCGTGTCGCGCATGCCTACCGACCTCGTTCTCCTGTCCGGCCGCGTCTTCACGGGCACGGAGCTGCATCCCACCGCCACGGCCGTCGCTGTATCCGACGGCGTCATCGTCGCCATCGGGTCAGCGACGAAGAGGCGCGAGCGGCGGTCACACCGGATGCGGAGCTGGTGGATGCGGCCGGCGGGCTGATCACCCCCGGCTTCATCGACTCGCATGTGCACGCCGTGCAGGGCGGCCACGAGCGGCTCACCTGTGACCTGACCGACAGCACCGATGCGGCATCGACGCTCGAGATGGTCGCCGCCTACGCAGCCGCGCATCCCGATGACGAGTGGATCATCGGCGGCGGCTGGCACATGCCGTTCTTCGAGGGCGGCAACCCGCGCGCCGAGCTGCTCGAGCAGGCGGTGCCCGGCCGCAAGATCTACCTGGTCAATGCCGACCACCATGGCGCGTGGGTCTCGCCCGC
This sequence comes from uncultured Actinomycetota bacterium, assembly GCA_963830655.1. Classification (GTDB taxonomy): domain Bacteria; phylum Actinomycetota; class Actinomycetes; order Actinomycetales; family Microbacteriaceae; genus Naasia. The sequence continues at coordinate 63,514 of CAWHND010000007.1, read as the reverse complement.
AGCGCTCGCAGCGGCGGGCATCGACGAAGGACACCCCGAATCCCGCACGACGGCCACATCGATCGCGACGAGGAGGGCAACCCGTGGGGCACCCTCCAGGAGGGTGCGATGGATCTGCTCGCGCATCTCCTGCCCGTCCCCGACGACGCGGCCTACGTCGCGGCGCTCGAGGAGACGCAGCGGTACCTCCGCAGCTTCGGCGTGACGGGCTGGCAGGACGCGATCGTGGGCGCCTACGCCGGCATGCGGGACACCTCCGACGCCTACATCGAGGCGATCGAGTCGGGTCGGCTCACCGCGCACGCGACCGGTGCGCTCTGGCTCACCCGCGGATTCGGCCTCGAGGATGTCGATGAGGTGGTCGAGGACCTGGTGGGTCGGCGCGATCGGATCGGCACGCGCAGCAATGCGGCGGGCGGTTCGTTCCGCGCGCCGACGATCAAGATCATGCAGGACGGCGTGCCCGAGAGTCAGACGGCGGCTATGAAGAAGCCGTACCTCGATGCCTGCGGGCATCCGACCTCGCACCTCGGCCCCTCGCACTTCCCGCCCGAGGTGCTCGACGCCGACCGCTCGACGCCTCGCCGGCGAGGGCTTCCAGCTGCACATCCACGCGATCGGCGACCGCGCGATCGCTGAGGCGCTGCACGCCATCCAGGAGTGCCAACGAGGTCGCGGACATCAGGGATACCCGGCACCACATCGCCCACCTGCAGCAGGTCGACCCGGCCGACATCGCGCTGATGGCCGAGATCGGAGCGACCGCCAACCTGCAGGCGCTGTGGGCGTGCAACTCCGACCAGATGAACGAGCTCAACCTGCCGATCGTCGGCGAGGAGCGCTTCCAAGCAGCAGTACCCCTTCGCCTCCATGGCGGCTGCCGGCGATCCCGCTCGCGATGGGCTCCGACTGGCCGGTCTCGACGCCTGACCCGTGGCAGGCCATCCACGTGGCCGTGACCCGCGTGGAGCCGGGCGACACCCGGTTCCCGCCGCTCGGGATCGGGGGAGGAGCTGACTCTCGCAGCAGGCCCTCGCCGCCTACACGTCGGGATCGGCCCGCGTCGACCCATCACGACGGTCGCGGGGTGCTCGAGGTCGGCGCGCCGCGCGGACATCGCCGTCGCGGACCGCAACCCGTTCGAGGCGGCAGCCGCTCGAGCTGCACCGTCACGACCAATGTGCTGACGGTCTCCGACGGCGTCGTCGTCTACCGGCGGAGAGCGCTCAGAGCGTGATGTAGAGCTTGCGGAGCGGGCCGTCCACACGCCATATGGTTCGAGCGCCTGCCGCGAGGCGCACGAGGTCACCCGCGGCGATGCTCAGGACCCGGTCCTCGTCGAGGAACTCGATCGTCGCTTGGCCCGACAGCACGACGAAGACCTCCGCCACCTCGATGTCGCTCATCGCTCCGGCGGTCATCTCCCAGATGCCCGACCTCGCTGCCTCCGACCGACCGATCGCCGTCCATGCCGTCGTCGGGTCGCCGTCGAGCGCACTGCTCGGCGGGCACGGGTTCGTGCTCGAGGGCCAGAGTGCGCGAGCGACGTGGACGTGATTGGGTGCGGTCAGCCATTCGGCCATGGGATTCCCTTTGATTGTGCGGTTTTCGAAGCTCTGCGCCGAAACGATCGAAATCGTCAGCCGCGATCCGACGACCGTCACCGTTTCGATTGTGTAAAAGTTATCGCGGCATGCGCCGTTGAGGTTGTCAGAGGCGCTCTCCGTGACCTACTTTCGGCAGAGTGAATGCATTGCGCGACGGATCCAGCGCGCCCATGACCAGAAGTCGAGGAGTCGCCGCGTATGACCACCATCGCTGAGCCGCAGACCGCTTCGCGAGCGGAGCCCCCGACCAGGCCGACGAAGGACAGGTGCTCGCTCGTCCGGCGTCTCCAAGCTCTACGGCAAGAGCTACGCCGTCAAGGCGCTCGACCTCGAGATCGCAGCCGGGGGAGTTCATCTCGCTGCTCGGCCCGAGCGGCTGCGGCAAGACGACGACGCTGCGGATGATCGGCGGCTTCGAGTACCCGGACGAGGGCGACGATCGCGATCTGCGGCACGGTGATGCACGACCTCCCGCCGCACAAGCGGCCCGTCAACACGGTGTTCCAGGCATACGCCCTGTTCCCGCACATGTCCGTCGCGAAGAACGTCGCCTACGGCCTCGGCTACGCCAAGGTGCCGAAGAGCGAGATGTCCAGGCGGGTGAGCGACGCGCTCGACATGGTGCGGATGAAGCACCTCGCCGACCGGATGCCCGCTCAGCTCTCCGGCGGTCAGCAGCAGCGCATCGCCCTCGCGCGCGCGCTCGTCAACCGACCGTCCGTCCTGCTGCTCGACGAGCCGATGTCTGCGCTCGACCGCAAGCTCCGCGAGGAGATGCAGATCGAGCTCAAGCTGCTGCAGCAGCAGCTCGGCACCACCTTCGTGTTCGTCACGCACGACCAGGAGGAGGCGATGACGATGAGCGATCGCATCGCCGTGATGAACGGCCGGGAGCATCGAGCAGATCGGCTCGCCCGCCGAGGTCTACGACAACCCGGCGAGCGCCTACGTCGCCGGGTTCATCGGCCAGCAGAACTTCTTCGACGGCACCGTCCGGCGCGACCGCCGGGCAGGAGGCGGTCGTCGAGTCCGACGGCGGCACTCTGGCGGGCGCGATCCCCGCTGCGACGCCTCTCCAGACGGGAAGTCGAGTCGATCGGCGCCGTCCGACCCGAGAGCGTCACCATCATCGAGCGGCACCCGCCGACGGAGCCCAACCAGGTTGCGCGCGACGCTCATGGGCGTCAGCCAGCTCGGCTCCTACCTGCAGGTCGTGACCCTCACCGGGCACGGCGTCAAGATCCTCGCGCGAACCCCGCGCGGCCTCGAGGTGCCGACCACCGTCGGCACCACCGTGACCTGCAGCTGGCCCGCGACGCGCCGCAAGCTCTATCCCACGACGGACTCCTCGTCCGCCGGCACGTCCTGACCCTCACAGCCAAGGAGTCCCGCAATGCCAGCACTACCCGATCTCTCGGTCCTCGTCCCCAGCGCCATGAAGAAGGAGGTGTCGCGCCGACTCTTCCTCGGAGGCATGGTCGGCGCGGGCGCCGCGCTGGCGCTGGCCGCCTGCGCCCCGGCCACCGGCGGCGGGGCGGCGGCGGCAGACACGCTCAACCTGTACACCTGGGGCGAGTACGACGACCCCGACGTGCTCAAGTCGTTCGCCAAGACGAAGGCGGGCCGACCGTCAAGCTCGGCAGCTACGACTCGAATGAGGAGCTGATCGCCAAGCTCAACTCGGCGAAGGGGACGAGCGGCTACGACATCGTCGTTCCGACGCTCAGCTTCATCCCGCAGATGGTCGCGCTCGAGTCTGCTCGAGAAGCTCGACAAGCCGAAGCTGCCGAACCTGAAGAACGTCGACCCGGCCTACCTCGACACCGACCTCGACAAGGGCAACGTCTACAGCGTCCCGAAGGCCGCTCGGCGTCACGCGGCTACCTCTACGACACGACCGTGATCAAGCGCGAGCTGACGTCCTGGGCGGACTTCTTCGACGCGGCGCAGAAGGAGGCGGCCGGCAAGACGAGCCTGCTCGGCGACCCGAACGAGATCCTCTGGGCCTACTTCTTCTCCATCGGCGAGGACATCAACACGAACGACGAGCGCGACGCTCGACGAGGCGCGGGACTTCCTGGTGGCCAACATCGCGCCGAACGTGCAGGCATTCGAGTCGTACGTCAGCACCACCATCGCCCAGAACGGCCGCGTGCTCGCCCACTCCTGGAACGGCGACGCCCGCCAGGGGATCCTCGGCAACGACGACAACGAGCGCTACAGCGTGGGTCAAGCCCACGCGAGGGCGCCGGGCCAGTTCCTCGACAACTGGTGCATCCCGGTCGGCGCGAAGAACATCGACGCCGCGCACGCCTTCATCGACTACGTGCTCGACCCCGCCGTCTCGCTGCAGGAGCTGGAGTACATCGGCTACGACACCGTGGTCGACGGGCATCGAGGACGCGGCGACCGACGTCGAGCTGCCCGAGCTGATCTTCTACACGCCCGAGGAGACGAAGAAGCTCATCTTCGACATCGTCCCGGAGTCGCAGGAGCAGCGGGTCGCGATCTTCAACGAGATCCAGGCCGCGGCGGGCGCGTGACCGCGCTCCCGGCTGTCCGACGTTCCGCGCGTCCGCGCGCGGCGCCGCGCTGGAACGTCGGCATGCTCGCCGCGCCGGTCGCGGCGTGGCTGCTGTTCTTCTTCGTCGCCCCGTTCCTGCTCATCGTCTGGTACACTTCGGTGACAAGCCGAGCCTGTACGAGACGCACGGCAACGCCGTCTTCACTTCGACCGCTACGGCGAGGCGGTGACACCCGCGTTCCTGTCCACGTTCGCGCGGACCCTGCGAGATCTCGCTCATCGGCACGCTGCTCTGCCTGCTGATCGCCTTCCCGATGGCCTACTGGATGGCGGTCAAGCTGCCGGCGCAGGTTCCAGGGGATCGCGCTCGGCCTGGTCCTGGTGCCGTACTGGACGAACTTCCTGGTGCGCACGCTCGGCTGGCAGATCATGCTCAGCCCGAGCTCGTTCGTCGCCGACATCTCCCGCAGCCTCGGGCTCGGCACGCCGAGCTGCTCTACACGGCGGGAGCCGTGCAGCTCGGCGTCGTCTACAACTACCTGCCGCTGATGATCCTGCCGCTCTACGTGGCGCTCGAGCGGATGGACCCCGGCTGCTCGAGGCGAGCAGCGACCTCGGCGGCGAACGCCTTCGAGGGCTTCCGCCGCGTGACCGCTGCCCCTCGCGCTGCCCGGCATCGGCGCCGGGCTGCTGCTGGTGTTCGTGCCGCTGATGGGCGACTACGTCACCCCGGCGGTGCTCGGCGGCGCCTCGGGCAGCATGATCGGCCAGCAGGTCGCTCAGCAGTTCACCATCGCGCAGAACTGGGCGCTCGGCTCGCGCGATGGCCATCATCCTCATGCTCGCCGATCCTCGGCGTCGTGGTGATCTTCGGCGTGCTGTTCCGGCTCATCAAGCTCGATCGTCGACCGGTACGAGCGAGTGACAGTGCTTCAGGACGCATCGGGGGTATCGGCATGACCGCGACAGCAGAGGCCGCCGCCCGCGGCGCCGGTCGCCGCCAGGCGCCAGAAGCGCCGCCCGCAGGCGCATCGACCCGGCGAACGTCCTGCTCGGCATCTGGGGCGTGCTCGGGTTCATCTTCCTGTTCTTCCCCGTGCTCGTGATCGTGGCGTACTCGTTCAACACGGGCCGGCTGCTGCAGTCGTTCCGAGGGCTTCGGACTCGGCGCCTACGTCGCAGCGCTCTGGGCAACAGCGCGATCACCGCGAGCGTGACGGTGTCGCTGTACGTCGCCGTCGTTCTCCGCGCTGGTCGTCCGCTGTGCTCGGCTCGCTCGCCGGCGTCGCCATGGCCCGCCGAGCCGGCACAGGCCTGGATCGGCTGGCTCACCGCGCTGCTCGGGCTCGTCCTGGTGACACCCGAGATCGTGAACGGCGTCTCGCTGCTGCCGTGGTTCGTGACCCTGGGCATCGATCTCGGGGTTCGCTCCGCTGAACAGCGGCATCGTCCGCCTGATCATCGCCAACACTCGCTGTTCTCCAGCGCGGTGGTGACCTTCATCGTGCGCGCCCGGATGGCAGGGCTGAGCGAGTCTCTGGAGGAGGCCGCCGCCGATCTCGGGGCGCCCCCCGTCCGGCGGTTCCTCGACATCACGTTCCCTCTGATGCGCCCCGCGGTGATCGCGGGCGCGCTGCTCGCCTTCACGCTGAGTCTCGACAACACCGTGCTGTCGAGCTTCGTCTCGACCGCGGACGCCACGCCGTGGCCCGTCTACGTGTTCTCCTCGATCCGCTCGACGCTGCGCCCGTCGATCGCTGCGATGTCGACCCTGATGCTGCTGCTCACCCTCGTCGCCCTCGCGCTCGTGGCACTCATCCTGTCCCGGGCTCGCAAGGTCACGGGTGAAGGCGGCGGGCTGGCCGCGACCCTTGCGGGCGGCGCCTGACCCACTGGCACCGGGTCAGGAGTCGAAGCCCAGCCCGACCGCGTCCATCGCCTTGAGGAGGAGATTGCGCTTGCCTTCGCGGTGGTCGGCGCGGTCGAGCGACCAGCGCGCGGCCTGGATGCCGATCGAGGCGAGCGGCTCGGGCGGGAACGGGATGGGCAGCGACTTCACCATCTCGAGCTCGGTGCGCTCGGTCTTCTCGCCGGAGAGCAGGTCGAGCATGACATCGGCCGCGAACCTGGTGGCTCCGACGCCGAGTCCGGTGAAGCCGGCGGCGTAGGCCACTCGACCCTTCCGAGCGGTTCCGTAGAACGCGCAGAAGCGGCTGCAGGTGTCGATGGCACCCGCCCAGCGGTGGGTGAACCGGATGCCCTCGAGTTGCGGGAACGTCGTGAGGAAGTGGCTGGCGAGGCGCTCGAAGCTCTTCGGCCGCTTCTCGTAGCGGGAGCGCACCTTGCCGCCCGGGTAGTAGACGGCGTCGTAGCCGCCCCACAGTATCCGGTTGTCAGCGCTCAGGCGGTAGTAGTGGAACTGGTTCGCGGCGTCGCCGATGCCCTCCCGGCCGCTCCAGCCGATCGCCGCGAGCTGCGCGTCGGTCAGCGGCTCGGTCATGAGCACGTAGTCGTACACCGGCACGGTCATCAGCCGGTTCCGCGCGAGCAGCGACGGGTAGACGTTGGTGGCCAGCGCGACCGAGCCGGCTTGCACGGTCGCGTCGGAGGTGCGGACCCGCACGCCGTCCCCGTCGCTGTCCAGCTCGATGACGCGGGTGTCCTCGAAGATCTGCACGCCGGCCTCGGCGGCGACGCGGGCGAGTTCGACGGCGAGCTTGGCCGGATGAACGAGAGCGGTGGTTCGCGCCTCGCGGAGGCCCGCCAGGTAGGTGGGGGAGTCGACGAGTGACCGGATGGCCTCGCCCTCCAGCAGCTGGCTGTGCGGGTCGGCGGCCGCCGCCTCACGCAGCCACTCCACCTGGTGCGGTTCCGTGGCGATGTCGATGCCGCCCGAGCGCTCGAAGTCGCACTCGAGGCCCAGCTCGGCGACGGTGCGCTCGATCGCGTCGAGGTTCTCCATGCCCAGCCGGTCGAGCTGAGCGAGCTCCTTGGGGAACCGGGCCTCACCGTTGGCGGTGCCGTGCGTGAGGCTGGCGGCGACGAATCCGCCGTTGCGGCCGGACGCCGCCCAGCCCACGGTCTTGGCCTCGAGCAGGACCACCGAGCGGTCAGGGTCGCGCTGCTTCGCGAGCAGCGCCGTCCACAGTCCGCAGTAGCCGCCGCCCACGACGACCAGGTCGGCGTGGATGTCTGCGGTCAGGCGGGGGTGCTGCACCCGAGGACCGAGATCGCCCAGCCAGAACACCCCGCGACGGCTCTGGGCGAGGGAATGCTCGATGGCACTCGTGGGTGGAGCCTGACGTTCGAAGACGGTGGTTGCCACGGATCCGAGCCTACCGGCCACGTCAGGCAGACGTTTCCGACGGTCGGCGACCCCTCAGGCGGTGGATTCGGTATCAGCGCTTCTCGAGCAGCGCGTCCTCGATATCGCTGTCCGACTTCCTGGCCGCTCGTCTGCGGTCCCGCAGCCTCGCTCGCACCTGCTCCTCGGGATCGTCCGCGTTGCGGTAGCGGTATTCCTGGCGGACGGCGAAGCCGAGCCCGACGAAGCCGATGATGGCGAAGATCACCCACTGGAAGGCGTAGGACAGGTGCGGACCCTCGTCGATCTCTGGCCGGAAACTCGGCAGCGGCAGCTCGCTCGCCGATGGGCTCTCGCTGACCAGCAGACCGTACGCCCCGGTGTACGTCGGCTGATCCAGGCTGGCGGCGACCGTGGGCAGGTGGATCGAGGCGAGCACGCCGGTGGCCGAGGTCCCGGCCGGGACAGTCGGCTCGCCGGGTTTGAGGCGCGCGACGACCGTCACCTCTCCGCTCGGCGGAGCCGGAATGCTGTCCGGGGCCAGTGCCGACGACTCGACCGGCACCCAGCCTCGATCGACGATGAACACCGAGCCGTCGGCGAGACGCAGGGGCGTGAGCACCTCGAAACCGGGCTGGGAGCTGCGTGGGCGGTTGCGCACCAGAAGCTGCTGGTCGGTCTCATAGGTTCCGGTCATCTCGATCGGCTGCCATTTGTCGGTGACGCGATAGTCCGAGAGGCTCGTCAGCACATCGGCGAGCGCGATCGGCTCGGCATCGTAGTTCTGCTCGATCCGCGTATCCTCGGCGACCTTCTCCGCTCTGCGCTCGAGCTGCCACCTAGCGAGACCTGCACAGGCCACTGCGAACAGCACCGCGAGTGCCAGGTAGCGCAGCCACCGCCCGGTGAGCGCGAAGCGCCAGCGGTTCATCGGACCGCGGGGTTCGCGGGCGTCATGGTCGGCTCGGTCATCGACCCAAGCCTGCCACGACGAGCTGGAGCGGCGGCAGAGCGTACCGCGAGCGTCGCCCGTCGGGAGGGCGGCGTCACGGGATCTCGGTGTGCTCCGGCGTGACGCCATGCACGATGCGCGCGGGGAAGTCGCGGGAGCGCAGGTAGTCGAGCAGCCACGGTGCATGCTCGTCGCAGCCGAGCCAGACCTTCACACGGTCCTCGGCATGGATCCGGGGGTTGCGCCATTCGATCCGGGCGACTGCCGGCAGGCGGCACCCGGCCCGCGAGCAGATGGGCACGGCATAGGGATCCACCGCCACCGCCGTTCAGCGCCCCCATGATCACCGCCTCGCCTACTGTCCGCTCGTCGGGTCTCGGCGCTGCTCGAGCACCGGGACGACCTGCATCGGACGCACGATGGAGGTCTGCCGCACGGGCTTGGCTCCCACGTTCGCGAAGACGACGGCGACGTACGGGAGGACGATCGCCCCGAGACCGAAGATGGCCACCAGGACCAGATTGTCCCGAGAGAGGATGCAGGCGATGAGGCAGATCGTGCGAACGCTCATCGTGACGGTGTACCTCACCGCACGTGAGTGACGCTCCTCGCTGGGAGAGGCGGGAAGGTTGGTGAGGGACTGCGGCTGATCGCGTTTGACCATGACCAGATCAGCCTACGCCGATGAAACGGCGCCCCAGTCGCGGCGCCCCCGTCCACAGCAATGCCACAGCGAGAGGGCCGGAGTCAGGGCTGGCCCGGCGGTCGCGCAGGCGACGCTCTAGGCTGGACGCCGTCGATCGGACGTCGCCGTTCGGCAGGCGACAGGAGCCCGCGTTGACCACTCGAACCGTTCTCATCACCGGCGGGAACCGCGGTATCGGCTATGCGATCGCCCAGGAGTTCGTCGCTCAAGGCCACCGGGTCGCGGTCACCTCCCGCTCCGGCGACGGCGGACCGGATGGCGCGCTCACCGTGGTCGGCGACGTCACCGACGCTGCCAGCATCGACGCTGCGTTCACTGCCGTCGAGGCCGAGCTCGGTCCGGTCGAGGTCATCGTCGCCAACGCGGGCATCACCCGGGACACCCTCGTGCTGCGGATGTCAGAGGACGACTTCACCGATGTCGTCGACACCAACCTCACCGGTGCCTTCCGGCTGGTCAAGCGCGCATCGAAGGGCATGCTCAAGGCCCGCTTCGGCCGTGTGATCTTCATCTCGAGCGTCGTCGGGCTGTACGGAGGAGCGGGTCAGGTCAACTACTCCGCCTCCAAGGCCGCGCTCGTCGGCATGGCTCGGTCGCTGACCCGTGAGCTGGGCGCCCGCGGGCTCACCGCCAACGTCGTCGCACCCGGATTCATCGAGACGGAGATGACCGCCGAGCTGCCCGAGGCGCAGCAGGCCGAATACAGGAAGGCCATCCCTGCGGGCCGTTTCGCCAGCTCGGCCGAGGTCGCCAAGGTCGTCGCGTGGCTTGCCAGCGACGACGCCGGCTACATCTCGGGCGCCGTCATCCCGGTCGACGGCGGCCTCGGCATGGGCCACTGACCAGGAGCTCGGTGGTCGAGTAGGCGCGCCAGCGCCGTATCGAGGCCCTTGTGGTCGGGCAGCGCTGGCTGGGTCCCGTAGACGGCGCTATTCGACCAACGATGTCTAGCCGCGCAGACCGACCAGAGCCAGGATCTGGGAGAGGTCGCGGGCGTCGACGATGACGTCCGCCTGCGCACGCACCGCGGCCTTGGCGTCGAAGGCGACCGACAGTCCGGCGCAGGCCATCATCAGCAGGTCGTTCGCGCCGTCGCCGACCGCGATGGTGCGGGACAGCGGGACCCGCAGGCGGCGGCCCACTCGAGTCAGCGCCCGCGCTTCGCCGCCGCGTCGACTATCGGCCCCGCCGACCCGGCCGGTCAGCACGTCCAGCCCGCGACCTCGAGGTCGTTGGCTGCCAGAAGTCGAGCCCGAGCTCGGTCGGCGAGCGGGTCGAGGATCTCGCGGAACCCGCCCGACACGGCGGCGACCCGCCAGCCGGCCGCATGCACCCGGCGACCATCTCCGGGAACGCCGTCGGTGACGCGGATCTGCGACCCGACCTCGCTCGAACACGTCGACCGGCACCCCGGCGAGCGTCGCGACCCGCTCGCGTCAGGCTTGCGGCGAAGTCGAGCTCGCCCTCGCATCGCCGACGGGTGATCTCGGCGACCAACGCGCCGACGCCCGCGGCGTCGGCGAGCAGCTCGATCACCTCCTCCTCGATCAGCGTCGAGTCGACGTCGAGCACCACCAGGTGGCGGATCCCCGCCCGTGGCAGCGTGAGGGGGCGGCGTGCCGACCGGCGTGCCCGAACCGGGCACAGCCGGGTCGGGCACGGCCGGGCCGGCTACGGTGCTACCCGTTCGCCCTTGCCGACGACGGTGATGCCGCTGTCCGTCACGGTGAAGCCGCGCTCGCGGTCGCGCTCGTGCTCGACGCCGACCCGCGCGCCCTCCTCGATCACGACGTTCTTGTCGAGGATCGCTTCTGGCGACGACGGCGCTGGCGTGCACGGTCCGCACCCGGTCGAACAGCACCGAGTCGGTGACCGAGGCGCTCGGACTCGATGGTCGACCACGGGCCGATGACGCTGCGCTCGATCCGCGCACCCGAGAAGAGCGAGCCCAGCGACACGATGGAGTCGGTCATGCTGCGTTGTTGCCGTACGCGTCGCGCACGAGCTTGGCGGGCGGCGAGTTGAGCTGTCTGCGTGTAGATCGGCCAGCTGGCGGTTGTAGAGGTTGAACACCGGCAGGGCGAGATGAGGTCCTGTGCGCCTCGAAGAACGAGTCGATGGTCCCCACGTCGCGCCAGTAGTAGCGGTCGCGGTCTGTCGCGCCCGGGCACGTCGTTGCGGTTGAGGTCGTAGACCCCGGCGTCGCCCTGCTCGACGAAGGCCGGGCATGATGTCGCCGCCCATGTCGTGCTTGGAGCCGGCGCGCTCGGCGTCGGCGACGAGCGCCTCGATGAGGGCGTGGGTGTCGAAGACGTAGTTGCCCATCGAGGCCAGCACCTCGCCGGGGGAGTCGGCAGCCCCTTGGGGTTCTTCGGCTTCTCGAGGAACTTCGGGATCCTGGTCGGGTCCTTGCGCACGCCGGTCGATCACGCCGAACGGTTCGCGAGCTAGATCGGCTGGCGGATCGCCGCGACGGTCGCCTTCCGGTCCGGAGTCGATGTGCGCCTCGATCATCTGGCTGAAGTCCATGCGGTACACGTGGTCGGCACCGACCACGACGACGATGTCGGGCTGCTCGTCGCTGATGAGGTTGAGGCTCTGGAGGATCGCGTCGGCGCTGCCGGAGATACCAGCGCTTGCCGAGCCGCTGCTGCGCGGGCACCGAGGCCACGTAGGAGTTCAGCAGGCCCGACAGCCGCCAGGTCTCGGCGACGTGGCGGTCGAGGCTGTGCGACTTGTACTGCGTGAGGACGACGATCTGGGTGAGACCGGAGTTGATCAGGTTCGACAGCGCGAAGTCGATCAGGCGGTAGGCGCCGCCGAAGGGCACAGCGGGTTTGGCTCGGTCCGCCGTCAGGGGCATGAGGCGCTTGCCCTCACCTCCGGCGAGGACGATTCCGAATATCTTCTTTGATGCCATGGCAGCCAACCTTAGGGCCTGATGAGACGCAAGTACCCACCCTCATCGGGGCAAATCGGGTCCATTTCAGTGAGCAACATTGGGGGTAGGGCCGCGACGCCGGGTGCAGGGTCTAACGTGGTGACCGCGTGCGCGTCGATCTGCTGACAAAGGAGTATCCGCCGGAGATCTACGGCGGGCGCCGGCGTCCATGTGGCCGAGCTGGTGAAGGCGCTGCGCGCCGAATCGACGTGCAGGTCCGCTGCTTCGGCCCGCCGCGGGACGAGCCGGGCGTCACCGCCTACCGGCGCCCGCGGAGCTGGCCGACGCGAATCCGGGCCTCGCGACGCTCGGCGTCGACCTGCAGATCGCAGGGGACACCGCGGGCGCCGATCTCGTGCACTCGCACACCTGGTACGCCAACGCGGCCGGCAAGCTCGCCTCGATGCTGCACGGCATCCCGCACGTCGTCACCGCGCACAGCCTCGAGCCGCTGCGTCCGTGGAAGGCCGAGCAGCTCGGCGGCGGATACCGGATCTCCAGCTGGATCGAGCAGCAGTCGTTCGAGTCGGCGTCGGCGGTCATCGCCGTCAGCGACGGCATGCGCGCGACATCCTGCGCAGCTATCCCTCGATCGACCCGGCCAAGGTCTCGGTCGTCTACAACGGCATCGACCTCGAGCGACTGGGCGCCGCTCGACGACGAGGCGCTGGTCCGCTCGCTCGGCATCGATCCCGAGCGGCCGTCCGTGGTCTTCGTCGGTCGGATCACCCGGCAGAAGGGCCTGCCGTACCTGCTGCGCGCCGCCGCGTCTGCTGCCGCCGGAGGTCCAGCTCGTGCTCTGCGCGGGCGCCCCCGACACGGCCGAGATCATGGCCGAGGTCAGCGGTGCGGTCGCTCAGCTGCAGACGGAGCGCACCGGCGTCGTCTGGATCGACCGCCTGCTCAGCCGCACCGAGCTCCGCGCAGTGCTCAGCTCGGCGACCACGTTCGTCTGCCCCTCGGTGTACGAGCCGCTCGGCATCGTCAACCTCGAGGCGATGGCCTGCGGCGCCGCGGTCGTCGGCACCGCGACCGGCGGCATCCCCGAAGTCGTCGCGACGGGGTGACCGGACGCCTCGTGCCGATCGAGCAGGTCGATGATGGAACCGGCACGCCGCTGGATCCCGACCGGTTCGTGGCGGATCTCGCGGCGACGCTGACCGAGGTCGTGTCCGATCCTGTCCCTGGCGGCGCGGTACGGCGCAGGCGGGAAGGCTCCGCGCGGAGGAGCTGTTCAGCTGGTCGAGCATCGCCGCTCAGACCCGCGAGATCTACGCCTCGCTGCTCTGACCTCGCGTCGGGATGCCCGACGTGCCCCACCGGTCCGCCGTGCCGTGAGCGCGCGCTGCGACCCGGACCCCTCCTGTTCCTCCCAGTAGTCTGGATCTCATGACAACGGTTCTCGACCTGAAGGGCGTCACCGTCGTCCGCGATGGCAACGACATCCTCGACAAGGTCGACTGGACCGTCGACAGCTCCGAGCGATGGGTCGTGCTCGGTCCGAACGGCGCGGGCAAGACGACGCTGCTGCAGATCGCCGCGGCCCTCATCCATCCGACCCGCGGCAAGGCCACCATCCTCGACGCCGCGCTCGGCAAGAGCGGACGTCTTCGAGCTGCGCCCGCGGATCGGCTTCGCCAGCACCGCGATGGCCAAGCGCATCCCGGCGAGCGAGACGGTGCTCGATGTGGTGCTGACCGCCGCGTACTCGGTCACCGGACGCTGGAACGAGCAGTACGACGACCTCGACGTGCGCCGCGCCCAGCGCGTGCTCGCCGAATGGAAGCTCGGCCACCTCGGCCGACCGCCGCTTCGGCCTGCTCAGCGACGGCGAGCAGAAGCGCGTCCAGATCGCCCGCGCCGTGATGACCGACCCCGAGCTCCTGCTGCTCGACGAGCCGGCCGCGAGCCTCGACCTCGGTGCCCGCGAGGAGCTGCTCCAGCTGCTCGGCGGCTACGCGAGCTCGCCGTTCGCGCCCGGGATCATCATGGTCACCCACCACGTGGAGGAGATCCCGCGCGGATTCACCCACGCGCTGCTGCTCAGCGATGGCGCCGTCGTGCGCTGCCGGCCCGATCGACGAGGTCATCACCTCCGAGGTCCTGTCCGAGGCCTTCGGCGTCAGCCTCGAGGTCGTCAACACGGGTGGCCGCTTCGCCGCCCGCGCCAGCTACGCTCGATGGCCGACGGACCGCGAACTGCCGTACGCGGCCGGTACGATCGCGGCCCGCCTGACTCGGACAGCGGATGCGGCTCGTGGTCAGGCGCGCCGCGCCGTATCGAGGCCCGCCCTGGATCGTCCGCGAGCCCCGACCAGTCGTCCGGCTCGCCGGTCCTGGCGGCCCCAGCACTGCGACTCGCCACACCTCTCGCATCCGATTGAGGATTACCGCCATGAAGTCAGGCATCCACCCCGAGTACAAGGCAGTCGTCTTCCGCGACCTCGCGTCCGGCGAGACCTTCCTCACCCGCTCCACCGTCTCGAGCGGCAAGACGATCGAGCTGGACGGCGAGACCTACCCGGTGATCGACGTCGAGATCTCCTCCGCCTCGCACCCGTTCTACACGGGCAAGCAGCGCATCATGGACTCCGCCGGCCGCGTCGAGAAGTTCAACCAGCGCTTCAAGAACTTCGGCAAGTAGCCCGCAGCGTTCCACGCGAACACCCTCGCGCGGACGGAACACCCTGGTACCATCGGGTGTTCGGTCCGTACGGGGGTGTTCGTCGTCAGCGCAGCGGTGAATCAGCGCAGGGGCCAGGCGCCGTCAGCCGTGAAGTCGGGGTCGCGGGTGCGGCGCATGTACTCCTGGAAGTCCGCTGCCTGGATGCGGCACCACTCCGCCTGCATGGCGTGCAGCCGGTCCATCTCGACGCCGAGCTCGACGGGGTATCGGCGGGCGATGGCCTGCGCGACCCGACCTGCCGCGATCGGCGTCGGCTCCGGCATCATGGGCGCTCTCCAGCGGCACCCCGTAGAAGGCGGCGTTCAGCTCGAGGGTGCGCTTGCCCTTCCGGTATCTGTCCAGCGCACGATCGAGGACGAGCGCGTCGACGATCAGCTGAGTGCCGTCGAGCGGCTCGAGCCCGAGCCGGGCGGCCTCCGCGGCCAGCAGGGTGAGGTCGTACGGGGCGTTGTAGATGGCGAGCGGGAAGCCGCGCCTGGTCACCGATCGGATGGCATCGAGGATCTCGGGCACCACCTCAGCGGGGGAGCGGCCGAAGCGGCGCACCCGCGCGTCGTCGATGCCGTGCACCGCCGTCGCGCCGGCCGGGATCGGCTCACCCGGATCGATGATCCATTCCTTGCGCTCGACGATCGCACCCGTCTCGTCGATCAGGCCGACATGCGCGGTGACGATCCGCGCGATGTCGGTGTCGATTCCGGTCGTCTCGAGATCGAAGACGCCCAGGGCGTCGGACCACTCGGGAGGACCGGGCAGCAGCGGCTCGAGCAGGGCTGGGGCGGGCGGAACGGGTCGGCCCGGCGACGGCGCGATGTGGGTCTGCGACGGCACATCGGGGTGCTCGAAGTCGAGCTCCGCCCACTCCAGGTCGAAGAGGGGCGCAGCGAACGGATCTGCGGTGCGCCGGGTCACCCCGTCAGCCTAGATCTGGCCTCCGTCATCGGCCGTAGCCCGCGCCAGACGCCGCGCGTTGCCGATCTTCAGCCAGTAGAAGCTCTGCGTTCCCAGGGTCAGCGTCACGTTGCCCTCCCCGTCGACCTTGGGGAACTGGCCGCCGCCGAACAGGTCCGTCAGCTCTTCGCCGGCGAATTCGGGCACGGAGACGGTCGTCGAGATCGGGTTGTGCGAGAAGTTGAACACGCAGAGGATGTCCTCCGGCTGATCGCCGAAGTGCTGTCCGCTGCCCTTGTAGGAGCGCACGAAGGCGAGCGCCGACTCGTGGTCGGTCGTCTGCACGTGCATGGTGCCGAGGCCGAACGTCGGATGCGCCTTGCGGACATGGATGACGTTGCGCACCCAGTGCAGCAGCGAGCGCGACTGCGCGAGCTGCGCCTCCACGTTGACCAGGCAGTAGTGGTAGACGAGCGACTGGATCACGGGCAGGAAGAGCTTGCCGGGATCAGCGGAGGAGAAGCCCGCATTGCGATCCGGCGTCCACTGCATCGGCGTGCGCGACGCGTCGCGGTCGGCGAGCCAGATGTTGTCGCCCATGCCGATCTCGTCGCCGTAGTAGAGGAACGGGCTGCCGGGGAGCGAGAACAGGATCGCGTGGGCGAGCTCGAGCTCCGCGCGCGAGTTGTCGAGCAGCGGGGCGAGCCGCCGCCGGATGCCGATGTTGGATCGCATCCGCGGGTCGTAGGCGTACCAGCCGTACATCGCCTGCCGGTACTCCTCGGAGACCATCTCGAGCGTGAGCTCGTCGTGGTTGCGGAGGAACACGCCCCAGGCTGCGCTGGAGGGGATGTCGGTGGTCTCCGAGAGGATCTTGATGAGCTCGTTCGAGGTCTGCGAGCGCAGGGAGTAGAAGATGCGCGGCATGATCGGGAAGTCGAACGCCATGTGGCACTCGGGGTCCTCCTCGGTGCCGAAGAACGCGGCGACCTCCCGTGGCCACTGGTTCGCCTCGGCGACCAGGATCCGGCCGGGATACTCGCGATCCATCATCGCCCGGAGCCGCTGGATGAACTCGTGCGTCTGCGGCTCGCCCTCGCCGTTGCCGTCCGGCGACTCGAAGAGGTAGGGGATGGCGTCGAGACGCAGGCCGTCGACGCCGAGATCGAGCCAGAACCGGACGGTGTCGAAGATCTCCTGCTGCACCGCCGGATTCTCGAAGTTGAGGTCGGGCTGATGCGAGAAGAAGCGGTGGAAGAAGAACTGCCGACGGACGGGATCGAACGTCCAGTTCGACTCCTCGGTGTCGACGAAGATGATCCGGATGTTCGGATACTCCTCGTCGGTGTCGCGCCAGACGTAGTAGTCGCCGTACGGCCCCTCGGGGTCGCTGCGCGACTGCTGGAACCAGTCGTGGGCGTCGGAGGTGTGGTTGAGCGGGAAGTCCATGATGATCCGCATGTTGCGCTCGTGCGCCTTGCGGACCAGCTCGCGGAACTCGTCGAGGGTGCCGAACTCCGGCAGGACCGCCTTGAAGTCGGAGACGTCGTAGCCGCCGTCGCGGAGGGGCGACTGGTAGAACGGCGGCATCCACAGCGCAGTCGACGCCGAGCCACTGCAGGTACTCGAGCCGGGAGATGAGGCCGCCGAGATCGCCGGTGCCGTCGCCGTTGCCGTCGACGAACGAGCGGACCATCACCTCGTAGAACACGGCCCGGCTGTACCAGGGCGGGTCCAGGGTCAGACCAGGCAGAGTGATGGGGGCAGTGAAGCTCACGGACGTCCCTTCGGCAACGGAAGACCCTTCTGCGGGCCCGTGTCTCAACCCTAGCGAGTCGCTCGGAGCCGATTCCCAGCAGGCTTTCGGCCGCCGGGGTCGCCGCGTCGAGGTCGGGTAGGCGAGGCGTCGCCATAGACTCGCGCGGATGAAATCGTCCCCTCGCCCTACGCCGCGCTCGTCGACGCGGTCGAGGTCCGGACCCAGAAGGTCGACGTGCTGGGCGCGCGACGCGCTACTGGGAGTACGGACCGGCCGGCGCCGAGGTCACCATCGTGGCTGGTGCACGGCTTCCGCGGCGACCACCACGGCCTCGAGCCGATCGTCGCCCTCCTCTGCGCGCGACCCGCGGTCCACGTCGTCGCGCCGGACCTGCCGGGCTTCGGCGCTCTCCGCCCCGCTGCCTGGCGAGCACTCCATCGACGGGCTACGCCGCCTGGCTGCGCGCCTTCGTCGACCGGCTCGGGCTGCCGGCACGGCGTCGTGCTCGGGCACTCGTTCGGCACGATCGTCGCCGCGGCGGCGCTCGCCGGCGGGCTGCCCGCGCCCCGCGCGGTCCTGCTCAACCCGATCGCCTCGCCCGCGCTGTCGGGGCCCGAACGCGCTCGGCACGCGGCTCGCCACCTTCTACTACCGGCTCGGCGCCGCGCTGCCGGAGCGCTCTGGGATTCTGCGCTCCTCCGAGGCGACTCGTCACCCGCGGCGCAGGCGCCTTCCTCGCGAAGACGAAGGACCCGGCGCTGCGCCGCTGGATCCACAACCAGCACGACCGCTACTTCTCCGGCTACGCGAACCGCCGCGTCGTCGTCGAGGCGTTCCGCGCCTCCGTGGGCGCACGACATCACGCGAGTAGGCGCCGGCCGATCGCCATGCCCGTGCACCTCGTCGCGGCCGAGCGCGACGACATCACGCCCGCTCGCCGACGTGCGGCCCTCGCGACGCTGCTGCCGGACGCCGACCTCGCGGTGCTGCCCGGCGTCGGCCACCTCGTGCACTACGAGACGCCCCGCGAGGCGGCGGCCGAGATCGCCGCCGTGGCGCACGGCTGTCGCCTCTGGGTCCGCGGATGAGCCCGTCGCCGGAGCCCCTCCGGCTCGTCGTCGACTGCCGCTACGTCCGGCGGGACGGGCGGCACGACGGCATCAGCCGGTACACCGCGGGCATCACCGCGCGGCCCGGGCCGCCCGGTCTCCGTGCCGCTCACGATGCTGATCAGCCGACGAGCGCCAGCTCGCGCTGCTGCCGGACCTGCCGTGGGCGCGGACGCGGCCGCCCGACCTCCCCGCTCGAGCCGCTGATCGCGCGCGGTCGTGAACCGGCTGCGAGCCCGACGTCGTGTTCACGCCGCTGCAGACCTCCGGGTCAAGCTCGGCCGGCGCTACGGGCTGGTCGTGACGCTGCACGACCTCATCTACTACCGGCACCGCACGCCGCCGGCGGAGTTCGCCTGGTGGGTGCGGCTGCTGTGGCGCCTCTACTACCTCGCCTGTGGCCGCAGCGGCTGCTGCTGAACCGCGCCGACGAGGTGGTCACGGTGTCCGAGACCACCAAGCGGCTGATCGCGCAGCACCGGCTCACCCGTCGCCGGGTGGACGTGGTCTACAACGCATCCGACGATCCGATCGGAGAGCGGCTGGCGCTCGCCAATGCACGCACACCGCCTGCTCCCGCCGCGTCGGAGCCACGGATCCTCATCTACATGGGCTCCTTCATCGGCTACAAGAACGTCGAGTCGCTCGTGCGGGCCATGGCCTTCCTGCCGGATCACGAGCTGCATCTGATGAGCCGGATCACGCCCGATGAGCTGCAGCGGCTGCAGCGGATCGCACCGGGAGCGCGCCTCAGTTCCACGACGGGGCCACGGACGACCAGTATGCGGTGCCCTGCTCAGCGCCACAGCGCTCGTCTCCGCATCGCTCGACGAGGGATTCGGCATCCCCGTCATCGAGGCGATGCGGCTGGGCACCCCCGTGGTGATCAGCGACATCCAGATCTTCCAGGAGATCGGCGGCGACGCGGCGATCCTCGTCGATCCGCACGACCCGGCGGCGTTCGCGCGGGCGATCCGCACTCTCGACGATCCGGCAGAGTGGGCGGCGCGTTCGCACGCCTCCCTGAAGCAGGCGGAGCTGTTCAGCTGGGACGCCTCTGCGGCGGTCCTGTGGGACGTCCTGGTGGAGCTGGGCGGCCAGCCGAAGCGCTGAGCTCCGCCGGGCGAGGGCCTCGATACGGCCGTGGACGGCCTACTCGACCACCGGGAAGTGGTGTGGCGAGGGCCTCGATACGGCCGTGGACGGCCTACTCGACCACCGGGCCGGGCCTCGAGGCGGTTTTTCGTTGGTCGAGTAGGGCGCTTGGCGCCTGTATCGAGGCCCTCGAGCCCGGGATCAGTGGATGCGGGCCACCGTGCCACCGCTGAGCTCCACCAGGCGGGCTGGGGAGATCGGGGAATACCGCGTTCGGCATGCCGGCCGCCGCCCACAGCACATCCAGGGCGAGCAGGTCCTCGTCGATGAGCGTCGGCAGCGGTGAGGGATAGCCGAAGGGCGGCACGCCGCCGATCGAGTAGCCGGTCGCCCCCTTCACGACGACAGCGGTCGCCTTGCCGACGATGCCGCCGAGCGCTCTACCGACCAGCTCGGTGTCCACCCGGTTCGGTCCCGAGGCGAGCACGATCACGGGCGCGCCGTCCACCTCGAAGACGAGCGACTTCACGATCGCGGCGACCGAGACGCCCAGCGCAGCTGCCGCGTCTGCCGCCGTATGCGCAGTCTCGGCGGTCTCCTGCACTGCACCCGACTCGCCCAGCTCGACCAGGGTGGTCCGGAACCGCTCAGCGTTGCGGTGCATCGCCGTCCTCACTTTCGATCTGGGACGTGCTTTCGGCCCCCGGAACAGTCAGGGCTGCTGGGACGCCGGTCTCGAGGACGATCTCGGGCTCGCCCGGGGGCGTCTTCCACGGCTTGCCGTTGAACTCGACCAGACCGATCCGTCCGTCGCGATAGGCGAAGCGATGCGAAGAGCCGTTGGCGATGAGCTGACCCTCCTCGGGCCACACCCACTTGGTCACGTCGCGGACGAGGGATCCGATCACCCCGCCGTGGCTGACCACGAGGATCGACTGTTCGGGACGGGACTGCGCCAGCTCGATGAGCGCAGGGCGCACCCGGCGCACCACGGCGCCGCGCGTCTCGCGGCCGTGCACCTCCTGGCCCTCGGCATGCAGCGCGTCGATCTCTGCGCCCGTCATCCCTTCAGCCGTCCCGTAATGCCGTTCGACGAGGGCGTCGATGGGCTCGATGACGTCGATGCCGACTTCGGACCCGATGATCTGCGCGGTCTCCATCGCCCGGGAGAGGGGACTCGACACGATCGCGTCCCAGCGGTCCGTGGCGAGTCGGCGGCCCGCTTCGCGCGCTTGCTCGCGGCCGGTGTCGTTGAGCGGGATGTCGCTCGATCCTTGGATGCGGCCAGCGAGGTTCCAGTCGGTCTGTCCGTGGCGGACGAGTACGAGATGGGTCACGCGGTCTCCCGGAGCTCAGGGCTACCCAGATTCGATGCTGCTGGTGTTCCCGCGGCGCCTAGGCGAGCAGGCGGGCGGCGAGCCCTTCCAGCGTCTCGGAGGTGCCGGCATCCAGCTTAACGGTGGCCTTCGCGTCGCCTCTCGTCGCGCCCCGGTTGATGATCACGACGGGGATGCGTCGTCGGCGTGCGATCTCGAGCAGTCGAACGCCCGAGTTCACGGCAAGCGATGATCCGGCGATGATCAGGCCGTCGGATCGCTTCACCAGAGCGCTCGCCTCGAGGAACTTCTCGGACGGCACCAGTTCGCCGAAGAAGACGACCTCTGGCTTGAGGATCCCGCCGCAGACCGAGCATTCGGGAACGACGAAGTCGTCGATGTTGGCGACCTCCGCATCGCCGTCGGGGTTGATCGTGACGGCATCGGGAGCCTCGAGCCACGGGTTCGCGGCGTCGATCCGATCGGCCACGCTCACTCGGGCGAAGGACTGATTGCAGGTCAGGCACCGGACCCGGTCGACCGAGCCGTGCAGGTCGACAACGTGGCGCGACCCCGCCTTGAGATGCAGCCCGTCGACGTTCTGGGTGACGACGCCGTTCGTGATGCCGGCCTGCTCGAGGTCGGCGAGGATCCGATGGCCGGCGTTGGGCTGCGCATCGTCGAAGGCTCGCCAACCCAGATGGCTGCCCGCCCAGTACCGCTGGCGGAACCGCTCGCCGGCGAGGAACTGCTGGTAGGTCAT
Organism: uncultured Actinomycetota bacterium; assembly: GCA_963830655.1. GTDB lineage: Bacteria > Actinomycetota > Actinomycetes > Actinomycetales > Microbacteriaceae > Naasia. Next base: position 41,861 of record CAWHND010000007.1, on the reverse strand, counting down.
GGGGGAGCGCTTCGGTGCGCCGGCGCCACGGTAGTCGGGGATCCCGGAGTCAGTGCTCACCCCTGCGCCGGTGAGGACCGCCAGAGTGCGGCCCTTGAGGAGCTCGGCGACGGCATCGATCGACGAGGCCGTTGCCGCCGGTGACGCTAGCGTGGACATCGTTCCTCCCGAGGACAGCCTAGGTCGCGCAGTTTTCAAACGTGTTTCGATACCCGGTGAACTCGCACGCAATCGAGCGGTCGATCAGCGTGCCGACTCATCCACCCGCCCACCCACCCGCCTCACGACCTGCAGCATGGGCTCTGAGGTGCGCTGAGACCCGAGAGGCCGGCGTTGCCCGTCATCCCCGTCGACGACCTCGACCGCCCCGAGCTCGAGGACTACTCTCGTCTGACCGATGTGGCGCTGCGCCGCAAGCTGGAGCCCGCGGGCGGACTGTATCTCGCCGAGTCGACGAAGGTGATCGGTCGGGCCCTCGCAGCGGGGCATCGCCCGCGCTCGGTGCTCATCCGTGCGTCCTGGCTCGATGAGATCGAATCGCTCCTCGCCGACCAGCCCGATGTGCCGATCTTCGTCGGCGCCGACGAGGTCATCGAGCGACTCACCGGCTTCCACCTTCATCGCGGCGCGATCGCCTCGATGCACCGCCCCGCGCTGGTGCCCGCCGCGGACCTGCTCTCGGGCGCCCGCCGGGTCGTGATCCTCGAGGACATCGTGGATCACACCAACGTCGGAGCCATCTTCCGTGCGGTCGCCGGGCTGGGGGCGGACGCCGTTCTCGTCACGCCCCGCTGCGCCGACCCGCTCTACCGACGCAGTGTGCGGGTCAGCATGGGGACCGTCCTGCAGGTGCCGTGGACGCGGCTGCCAGAATGGCGTGAGGCGACTCCTCTGCTGCACGAGCACGGATTCAGCATCGCCGCGCTCGCCCTCTCGGACGACGCCGTGACCCTCGATCGATTCGCCGCCGATCCGCCCGACAAGGTCGCTCTCGTCCTCGGAACGGAGGGCGACGGCCTGTCGCACAGCGCGCTGCGATCCGCGGACGTGACGGTGACCATCCCGATGCTGCACGGCGTGGACTCGCTGAACGTCGCAGCGGCGAGTGCCGTCGCCCTCTGGGCCCTGCGGCCGCGCGCCTGACGGCACCGGCGAGGCTACGGGCAGGTGGCCTTGGAGTAGGTGAGGGTGATGGCGGTATCCGCGCGCGCGGCGGAGCCCGCGGCCACGCTCTGCGCGGTCGGCTTGCCCGTGCCGCCGGGTGCGACCTGGCACTGCGGGGTGATGTTGCCCGCGGAGAAGCCCGCCTGCGTCCAGCCGACCGTCGCACCCGCCACCGAGTTGTACGGCGTGACGAGGTCCGGGACCGTCTTCAGCGCTCCGTTGCTCGTGTAGACGGTGATGTAAGCGCCCTTGCTCGCCTCACCCGAAGGGTTGGTTCCGGACACCTGGCCGGCGGGCAGGTTGGAATCCTGCTGTCCGCCCTCCTGCGCATTGAAACCGGAAGCCTGCAGGATGCTCCTCGCCTGGTCGTAGCTGAGACCGACCACGCTCGGGATGTCTGACGTCTGGCCGCGCAGCAGCTCGCTGGCGGGGTCGGGGAACGCCTCGCCGCCGTACTTCTGGTTGGCGACCTCCATGATCCGCGGCCAGATGTTGTGGCGGAGTGTGGCGGCCTGGATGCCGTTGAACTTGGTCTTCCGGAGGTTGACGAAGCCGGAGGCGTTGAAGACGCCGACCGTGGTGGCCACCCGGGAGCTCGCGCCGCTCATCCAGGTCGCGAAGGCGTCGTCTGTGGTTCCGGTCTTGCTGAACATCGGCACGCGGGTGGTGATCCGGTTGTAGGACGGCGCTCCGGTCCCACCGGTGAGTGCCTTGTTGAGTGCGTACTCGGTCGCCGCAGTGATCTTGGCGTCGACGTTCTGGGAGCACTGCGATGGCGGCACCGGCATCTCGGTGCCGTCGGCCGCGACGATCCGCTCGATCGCGATGGGCTCGCAGTACATGCCGTTGGCGGCGACGGTGGCGAATGCGGCGGCCATGGTGAGGGGCGCGATCTCATTCGTTCCGAGCACCGATCCGGCGCCCTGCTCCAGGGCCGCGTACTGCGTGTTTCCGTCTGCATCCAGGATCGGCTGACCGAACTCCGGCGAATCGGAATCGGTGTTGCGCAGCAGATTGGCTCGATGAGCGCCCATCGACTCGGCGGTCTTGCGGATCTCGCAGAGGTCGAGCTGCTTCGCCATGGCCATGAAGCCGGTGTTGCGCGAGGTCATGGTGTTGTCGAGCGCGGTGGCGAACTGACCGTTGTCGAGCTCGTCGTTGTTGGGGTTGTAGCCGGGGAAGTAGACGGTGCCGCCGTTGCACGAGTCGCGGAATGCGCCCCAGTCGGTGGCCGGCTTGCGTGCATCCGTCACCTCGTTGAGGCCGTGGCCCTCTTTGAGCCATTCGGCGAGGGTGAACATCTTGTAGGTGGAGCCGGGCTGGAATCCGCTCGATCCGCCGTAGTCCTCGTCGGTGTTGTAGTTCACCGCGCTGTAGTTGGCGCCGCTGGCCAGCACCTCGGGGTCGGCGGAGTAGTCCTTGTTCTGCGCCATCGCCAGGATCTTGCCCGTGCCCGGCTGCACCGAGACCGCCACCGAGCCGATGTCGATGCCCTCGGCCGACTTGGGCACGAACTCGTTGATCGCGTTCTGCGCCGCGTTCTGCAGGTCGAGGTCGAGTGTCGTGAAGACGTCGTAGCCGGCGCGCACGAATGTCGACCAGCGGGTGTCCTCGTCAGGGCCGAAGAACTCGTTGTTCTGGAAGATGCGAGTGATGTAGTCGCAGAAGTAGCCGGCGCCGGCGGGAGCGGTGGCGCAGCCGGTGCTCGCCTGGTGGATGTCGGGAGTGACCGGGCCGGCGACGGCCTCGTCGTGCTCGGTCTGCGTGATCAGGTTCTGGTCGAGCATGTCGTCGATGATGCTGTCTCGGCGGATCTTGTTCTGGGCGTATCCATCGGCGGCCCCGTTGATCTCCGCGCCCGGGTAGTCGAGACGGAACTTCTCGGGGTTGTTCACGATCGCGATCAGGCTGGCAGCCTGCGCCAGCGTGAGGTTCGCGGCGCTCGTGTTGAAGTAGTAGTTGGCCGCAGCCTCGATGCCGTACACCCGCCCGCCGAATCCGGCGATGTTCAGGTAGCCGAGAAGGATCTGATCCTTCGTGTACTTCTTCTCGAGACCGATCGCCAGGCGCATCTCGCGCAGCTTGCGGCTGGGACTCGGCGCGGTCTCGGCCTCGTAGGCCGTGTCGATCTCCGCGCGATCGGTCAGGCCGCGGATCGCGTTGTTGATCCGGACGTTCTTGACGTACTGCTGGGTGATCGAGGATCCGCCCTGCACGTCGTTGCCGCGGAGGTTGCTGAAGATGGCGCGGGTCGTGCCCATGATGTCGACGCCGCCGTGCTCGTAGAAGCGCCGGTCCTCGCCGGCGACGGCCGCGCCCTTCACATAGCTCGAGACCTGGTCCCAGGCGACCTCGACGCGATTCTCGTCGTAGAAGCTGGCGAGCAGAACGGGCGAGCCGTCGGGGTTGGTGGCGTAGATGTTGGTCCGCTGGGACAGCTCGCCGATCTCGAGGTAGGTGGGGAGGTCCTCGAAGATGCCGATGGTGTCGGTTGCGGCCAGGCTCGTGAGCGCGATCGCCGGGGTGATGGCCACCGTTGCCAGGACGCCGGCCGCCACGCTGACGGCGACGAAGCCGATGAGGCCTCCGAGCCTGCTCGCCACGCGTGCTTCAGCCAATTCTCGCCCTTTCCGCCGTCAGGATACGTGAGGCCGGCGACACCTCCGTGCCAGGGCCTCCGGCACGGCGGTTTGCCAGGCGATCGTGATGAAGCCGTGACGCGCGAGCCGGCATGGCCATCCGCGGCGCTCTGGTGCACAGCGCCGCCGCGCCTCCGGCCCGGGTCCTGCCGTGCCCGCTTAGCATGGGCGGGTGCAGCAGGCGACGAGACGATCGGGCGACCGTGTCGGCAGCCTGAGCCGATCCGGCGGCCCGTTCGATGACACCCCCGAACGGACGCTGCGCCGCCGCCGGTCCATCCGCAGACGCCGCCGCATCGCGCTCTTCAGCGTCTTGGGGGTGCTGCTCGCTCTGCTCATCGGCACCGGCGTCTACCTTCCGGCTGCGGCGTCGGCCGCCGTGCCGGCAGCGCTGCCCGACCGTCACTCAGCCCGTGCTGCCCACCGTGGATCCGGTGGTCAGTCCTGTCTGGCCGGGCTTCGGACGCGGGGCGATCGGCGCGACGGGCTTCGACGGCGTGCTGTCCTCCAGCGGGGATCAGAGCGCCTTCCCGATCGCGAGCATCACCAAGGTCGTCACCGCCATGGTCGTGCTCGACGCGCATCCGCTCGCCGAGGGCGAGGACGGGCCCGAGATCGAGTTCACCTCCGCCGACGTCGAGATCCTCGATGAGGTGCTGGCCCAGGACGGGTCGTGGCAGGCCGTCGAGCCGGGTGTGGTGATGAGCCAGCGTGAGGTGATGGAGACGATGCTCATCCCTTCCGCCAACAACTACGCCGAATCGCTCGCCGTATGGGCGTACGGATCGGTGGACGCGTACCTGGCCGCCGCGCGAGCCTGGCTCGATGCGAACGGGCTGACCGATACGACCGTGGTGGACACGAACGGACTGGATGCAGCAGACACGAGCACTCCCGCGAATCTGGTGGCGCTCGGTCAGCTGGCCCTTGCGCAGCCGGCCGTCGCTGCGATCGTCGCCAAGCAGAGCGCCGAGGAGCCCTACGTCGGCGAGATCGAGAACACCAACGGGCTTCTCGGAGTATCAGGGATCGACGGGATCAAGACCGGCACCACGGATGAGGCGGGTGCCTGCCTGCTCTTCTCGACCGATGTGCGCGGTCGGGACCGCAGTCGATCACCGTGGTCGGGGTGATCCTCGGAGCGGAGGACCACGATGTGCTCGACGCGGCGGTTCTCGATCTGGTGGCCAGCGTGACCCCCGGATTCCAGGAGCTTCCGCTGGTGACCGAGGGCGAGGCGTTCGCCAGCTACGAGACGGTGTGGGGCGAGACGGCGACCGCCGTGAGCAGTGAGAGCAGATCGGTGCTGGTCTGGTCCGGCAGCGACACGACATCCACCGCTGCCGTCACCGCTGAGCCGTCTGGACGAGGGCGCCGCCGGCGAGAGCGTCGGTCAGGTCGACTTCACTGTCGGCAGCCAGACCGTCTCGGTGCCGCTGATCCTCGACGCCGCCATCGAGGAACCGGACTTCGAATGGCGCGTGATGCACCCGCCGTGGACGCGAGACGATCTGGCGCCCGCCGCCTGACTTCATTCGGAAGGGCCTCGATACTGGCGCTGACGCGCCTACTCGACCACCGATGTCGTCGACCCTGATGCCTGTCGACCAGCTTCCCTCGGCCACCGGTTTTGCTCGCTGGTCGAGTAGGCGCCCGCGCCGTCTCGAGGCCCTCGCCGCGAGATTCGCTCAGGGCACGGGGTCGCCCGAGGTGGCCGAGACGTCGGCGCCGGCGGCATCCACGGCCGCGCGGAGAGGAACGGGCCCGACGTCCGGGCGCTTCGGCGGGATGTTGTCGCCGGACGAGACCCGCCGGATGCGACGGATGCACCCACGGCACGAAGTACTCGCGCGCCCAGTCGAGGTCCTCGGAGCGCGCCGCACGCCAGGTCGTCTGCGGCAGCGGCTCCGGCTGCATCGGCTCGAGGTCGTTCGGGACGTTCGAGCGCGCGCAGCACCATCCGCGCGACCTCGTGGTGGCCGAGCGGCGTTGAGGTGCAGGCGGTCCGTCCCACATCCGCGCGTCCTGGATCTCCTTCGAGCGCCCACTGGTCGGCGACGATGCAGTCGTGCCGGGCGGCGATGCGCGCGCAGGTTCTCGTTGTAGATCGCGACCTTGCCGCGGATGCGCCGGAAGACGGGCGAGAAGCCGACGTCGACGCCGGTGAACAGCGACGATCGTCGCGCCGGTCGTCCGCGAGTCGGGCGAGCGCCGCGCTCGAGCTCGGCGGCGATGCGCGTCGGGATCGGTGCCGGGCCGGATCACGTCGTTGCCGCCCGCGGAGATCGTGATCAGGTCGGGCTGCAGCGCGACGGCCGGCTCGATCTGCTCGTCGACGATCTGCTGCGAGCAGCTTGCCGCGCACCGCGAGGTTCGCGTAGGCGAAGTCGGGTCGGACTGCGGCGAGCACCTCGGCGACGCGATCGGCCCAGCCGCGGTGGCCGCCGGGGCTGCCGGGCTCGGGATCGCCGATGCCCTCGGTGAACGAGTCGCCGATGGCGACGTACCGGCGCCAGGGGTGCTCGCTCGTCATCAGTGACCTCCAGGCTGATCGCATTCGGCTGGCATCCAGCGTCTGATCCCGATTCGCGACCGGCGAGCTGACACGCCGATCGGCACCCGCAGGACGTACGCGGACGCACGTCGCACCGGAGCCGCGAAGTCGGAGCGCGCCGGTAACAGTTCGCATCGAGTGAACGGCCCGCCACCTCTTCGACCCGACCGCGGCGGACCTCGGCCGCCGAGCACCTCTCGCCGTCGTTCCCGGAGCGCGCCGCGTGGGGCACGGCGGGCAAGCTGCGCGCCTGGCAGGCGGAGGCGCTCGACCGCCTACTTCCAGCGCAATCCGCGGGACTTCCTCGCGGCCGCGACACCTGGCGCCGGCAAGACGACCTTCGCGCTCCGCCTCGCCAACGAGCTCCTGGCCCGCCGCGAGATCGACCGCATCACCGTCGTCGCGCCGACCGAGCACCTCAAGCGGCAGTGGGCCGAGGCCGCCGACCGGGTCGCCATCCACCTCGATCCCGCGTTCCGCAACCGCGACAGGTGGCACGGCGCGGCACTACCACGGCGTCGCGGTGACCTACGCGCAGGTCGCGGCGAAGCCGTCCGTGCACCAGCGCGATGACCGAGTCGGCGCGCACCCTCGTCATCCTCGACGAGGTGCACCACGGCGGCGACGCGCTCAGCTGGGGCGACGCGCATCCGCGAGGCCTTCGAGCCCGCCACCCGGCGCCTGTCCCTGACCGGGACCCCGTTCCGCTCCGACACCGCGCCGATCCCGTTCGTGGAGTACGTCCGCGACGACCAGGGCATCCGCGCTCTCGCGCACCGACTACGCTACGGCTACGGCCGCGCCCTCGAGGACGGCGTCGTCCGGCCGGTGCTCTTCATGGTCTACGCCGGGCAGATGCGCTGGCGCCCGAGCGCCGGCGACGAGATGGAGGCCCAGCTCGGCGAGGACAACACGAAGGACATCACCTCGCAGGCCTGGCGCACCGCGCTCGACCCGGAGGGCGACTGGATCCCCGCGGTGCTGCGCGCGGCCGACCAGCGGCTGACCGAGGTGCGTCAGGGCGTGCCCGACGCCGGCGGCCTCGTGATCGCGACCGACCAGACCGTCGCGCGCGCCTACGCCAAGATCCTGCGAGAGCATCTGCGGCGAGCAGGCCACGATCGTCCTCTCCGACGAGAAGGCGGCCAGCGAGCGGATCGCCGACGTTCTCGCAAGACACCAAGCGCTGGATGGTCGCGGTCCGGATGGTGTCGGAGGGCGTCGACGTGCCGCGCCTCGCGGTCGGCGTCTACGCCACGTCGTCGTCGACGCCCGCTGTTCTTCGCGCAGGCCATCGGCCGCTTCGTGCGGGCCCGGCGCCGCGGCGAGACCGCGTCGATCTTCCTGCCGAACGTGCCGAGCCTGATGGCGCTCGCCGGAGCACTCGAGCTGCAGCGCGACCACGCGCTCGACCGACTCGTCGACCGACGACGGGCCTCGACGACAGCCTGCTCGGAGTCGGCCGAACCGCGAGGAGAAGGCGTCCGACCTGCTCCAGGCGGAGTTCGCGTTCCAGGCCGTCAGCTCCGACGCGCATCTTCGACCGCGTGCTCTACGACGGCGGCGAGTTCGGCTTCGAGGCCGAGGTCGGCAGCATGGAGGAGCTCGACTTCCTCGGCATCCCCGGCCTGCTCGAACCCGACCAGGTGCGCGAGCTGCTGCAGCAGCGCCAGCAGCGCCAGGAGAAGCGCCGCAAGAAGACGGGGGAGCCGAAGGCCCCTCGCCGAGGGCGAGCTCGCTCCTGCCCCGATGTTCCGCAACCTCAAGGAGCAGCGCAGCCTGCTCAACAGCCTGGTCGGGCTCTGGGCGAAGACCTCAGGCGACACCGCACCCGATGGTGCATGCCGAGCTGCGCCGGATCTGCGGCGGCCCCGCCGTCGCGCAGGCGAGCGTGACGCAGCTGCAGTCCCGCATCGAGCTGCTCCGCAAGCGGATGGCCGGTCACTAGGACTGCGCGATCCGTGCTCGTACGCTCTCTCGAGTGCAGACCTTCCTTCCGTATCCCGACTTCGCGGAGAGCTCAGCCGTCCTCGACCAGGCGCGGCTCGGCAAGCAGAGGGTCGAGACGCTGCAGGTTCTCCGCTCGCTGCTCATGCCCGACCTACGGCTGGCAGAACCATCCCGTCAGCCGGATGTGGCGAGGCTTCATCCCGGGTCTGACCGCATACGGCCTGGCGAACGTCGACGCCTGGACGGCGCGCGGCCATGCGGACAGCGACGCGCGAGCTGATCGCCGAGTTCGCCCCCGAGGTCGTCGGGATGTCGCAGGACGAGCTGACCGCCGCCGGACTGCTGCCCCGATGGATCGGCGATGATCAGGTCCACCTCAGCCACAGGTCCAACCTGATCCGGAAGGACGCGAGCTTCTACGGTGCGATCTTCCCGACCACCCCGGGTGACCTGGAGTACGTGTGGCCGGGATCGGGGGTCGGTCGCGAACCCGACCTGCGCGGCGAGCGGCGCTGGGTGCTGCGCGCGGCGGATCCCTCCGCCCTGCAGCGCTGGCGGGAGGACGGAGTCGTGGAGATCAGCGAGAAGTCCCCGCGCGGCAAGGACACGCCCGCCTGGCGCGCGCAGGTGGCGGAGTTCGTGGACGCGCTGACGCCCGGCACCGAGATCGACGTGCTCGTCGGCAACGATCCGGTGCTGGCGCACGCCGTGGTGACCGGAGAGCTGCTGACCCGCACGGACGAGCAGGACCGGGTCGGCTTCGTGCGCGCCGCCGAGTTCGTCGGCGATACCGACCGGGCGGCCTACAGGGTGCCCGCAGTCCTGCAGGATCCCGCGCTCGCTGTTCGCCGCGCCGCTCGCGGAACCCTCGGTCTGAGGCCGGCGCCGGACCGGCCGCCGGGCCAGCGGACTCAGCGACCTCGGCAGGCTCGGCTCAGCTGAGCTGGCGGAGGAGGACGGGCAGCTCATCGATGAGCTCGCCCGCCAGATAGCCCAGAGGTCCGATCCGCGAGATGAGCCGGTCTCCGGCGGCCGCGTGCAGGTAGCTCGCCCAGCGCGTGGCATCCCCAGCGGACGCGCCGCGGGCGAGCAGACCCGCGATGGCACCGGCCAGCACATCGCCGCTGCCCGAGGTGCCGAGGCCGGGATGGCCGGTGGAGATCTCCCACGCGGCGCCATCCGGCTCGACGACGAAGCTCTTCATGCCGACGACCGCCTGGTAGCGCGCGGCGATGGCGCGCGCGTCGTTCAGTGTCTCGCCTGGCTCCGCGCCGAGCAGACGCTGCGCCTCGGCGTCGTTCGGTGTGAGCACGACGCGACCGGCCGCCGCAGCCCGCATGGATGGGGCCTTCGGCAGCACCCCCAGCGCGAAGGCATCGAGCACGAGCGTGACCGCATCGGGCAGGAGGGGAGCGAGGTTCTCGAGGAGCACGAGGGTGCCGTCGGCGTCGTCGAGCCCGGGACCGACGACGATGCAGTCCGCTGCCTCGATCTCGTCGCGCAGCGGCCCCAGTCCCGTTCCGCTGACCGAACCGCGCGGGGTCTCCTCGAGTCCGACGACGCCTGCCTCGAAGAAGGTCGCCGCGAGGTTGGCGGCGACGGATTGCGCCACCGCGATGGTGAGGCGCCCCGCTCCGACGCGGAGAGCGGCCATCCCGCTGAGCGCGGCGGCGCCCGGCGTGCGGCGGGCGCCGCCGATGACGAGGACGTTCCCGCGGTCCGATTTGGAGGAGCCGGGCTCGGGCAGCGCGAGCTCCCGCAGCAGCGCCGGGGTGATCAGCACGGGGCTGGTCGGTGCGGGGCTGGATGGTTCGGGGCTGGACGGTTCGGGGCTGGATGCCGAGCCGTTGTCGGTGGAGTCGGCGCTCATCGAGCCTCCTGCGGGTCGGGCTCGCCAGCGTGCTGAGTGACATCAGCGCCGTGGACGGCCAGGTGAGTGGTCGAGCTGATCACCGTCGCGGTCCACACGCCGTCTCCGGAGGGGCGAGTGAGGCGGGTGATGGCGGCGTTGGGGATCGGGTGGAGCCGCGCGTGCTCGAGGAGCTCGGCCTCGGGTATCCGCTCGGTGATGTAGCGGACGAGCGAGATCACGGCGTCGTGGCACACGATCAGCACTCGCCGGCCGTCCTCCTCCCGGTCGAGATCGACGAGCAGAGAGCGAACGCGCAGGGCGACGTCGGCCCAGGATTCACCACCCGGCGGCCGGTAGTAGAACTTGCCGAGCCATCGACGGCGCTCCGCCTCGAGGGGGAGTCGTCGCTCGACTCCGAGTCCGGTCAGGGCGTCCGTGATGCCGAGCTCCCGGTCGCGCAGTCGCTCGTCGAGTCGCAGAGGCAGGTCGAGGCCGGCCGTGCGGACAGCGATGTCGGCGGTCTGCTGCGCGCGGAGGTAGGGGGAGACCCACAGGCTCTGCGGCGCATCATCGGCGTCGAGCTCGGCGAGGTGAGCACCGAGAGCCTCTGCCTGTTCACGGCCGCGGGCCGACAGGACGACGTCCGCATCCCGCGCGGGAACGGCGATGGTTTCGGCTGCGATCCGCTCCGCCTCCGCGGCGGCGAGATTGCCCTCGCTCTCGCCGTGCCGTACCAGGATGAGTTCCACCGCGCCCATGCCTCGACGATAGTCCCGACGATTTCGGGCGCGGGTGAGGACTGCTCAGGCCTCGCATGCGGAGGAGTCGGCGCTCAGGCGGGCGCGTCCAACGCCCGGACGAGGGAGTCCTGCACGAAGGCGATCCAGTCGTAGAGCGCCACCAGCTGCCTGTCGGCCCGGCGAAGAGAGGTGCGCTCGTCGACGATGCCCAGTCGGGCGGCCAGGATGAGACGGTGGTCGGCGAGGCTGCGCATCCAGGCCCCGGCGGCTCGGAGATCGAGCTCGACCACGGCGGTTGCGTCGGCGTTCGACTCCTGGTCGGATTCGACGCGGTTGCGGTTCAGTGACTCCAGCACCACCTGGGCGTTGGCGATCTTCCGCTCGATCAGCCCATCCTCGGTGAAGCGGCGGAAATCCGCGGCGGATTCCGGGTCGTCTCGGTACGCGTCAGGCAGCAGGCGGAGCATCGCCGGATCGCCGGTCCGCTGCTCCCGCGTTGCGAGGTAGCCGACGAGATCGTCGGACAGCTCGCGGAGCAGATCCACCTCCTGGGTCTCGAACACCGCGGCGATCGTGTCGCCCGTCCGCGTGAACGGCCTCACGTGCCGCGCCTCACAGCTCGAGAGACTGCACAGGACTCACTGCTCCGACTTCTGCAGAGTGGCCCACAGGCCGTAGTCATGCATCGCCTCGACGTGCCGCTCCATCGCCTCGCGGTTTCCGGTCGCCACGACCGCGCGGCCCTCGTTGTGCACGAGCAGCATCCGACGGTTCGCCTCCTGCTCGGTGAAGCCGAAGTAGCTGCGGAAGACATGGCTCACGTAGGACATCAGATTGACCGGATCGTTCCAGACGATGGTGACCCACGGAGTGTCGAGCAGGGTGCGCTCGATGATCTCCGGCTGCTCGAGGGTCTGCACGCTTCCACGATGGGCGGGATCGCCGCAGAGAGCAAGTCGAGCGACCGGTCGGATGGACTCCGACAGCACGATATGGGTGACCAATTCATCCCGGATCAGGCATTTTTCGGCGAGCCGAAGCCGACGTGTCGTCCAGTGGGGTCTGCGAGACTTGATCCCGTGACAAGCATTCGCCCCTCGGGGGCCCCTGCCCGTGCACGCGATCTCCGCCGGTGGCGCCGCTATCTCGCCGATGAGCGGGAGGAGGGCTTCGTCTACCGCGACCTGGCCTCGCGCCGCTCCGGATCGGAGCGGGAGATCCTCCTCGCCCTCGCCGATGCCGAGACCCGCCATGAGCAGCACTGGCGGGAGCTGCTCGGTCTGGATCTGCGATCCGAGCCCCGAGTGTCGTGGCGCACGCGGGCGCTCGCGGGCTGGCCCGCCGTTTCGGATCCGTCTTCGTGCTCGCGCTCATGCAGCGCTCCGAGAGCCGATCGCCCTATGAGGCGGACGCCGACGCCACGGACTCGATGGCGGCGGATGAGCAGATCCATGCCGAAGTCGTGCGCGGGCTCGCCGAGCGCGGCCGGTCCCGCATCTCGGGCACCTTCCGCGCCGCCGTCTTCGGCGCCAACGACGGGCTCGTCAGCAACCTCGCGCTGGTGCTCGGCGTCGGCGCGACGGGATCGCGCCATCGCCGTCCTCTTCACCGGCATCGCGGGGCTGCTCGCCGGGGCGCTCTCGATGGGCGCCGGCGAATTCGTCTCCGTGCGCTCGCAGCGAGAGCTGCTCGCCGGATCGCGGCCCAGCGCAGAGGCGCAGAAAGGCCGTGGCCTCGCTGGATGTCGAGGAGAACGAGCTCGAGCTCGTCTACCGCGCACGCGGGCATGACGGCGGAGGAGGCCGCCAACCGCGCGAAATCGGTTCTGCTCGGCTACGGCGAGCTGGGTGGAGAGGAATCGGACGTCGACGAGCACGAGGCGATCGGCAGCAGCCTTGGCGCTGCGGTCTCGAGCTTCATCTTCTTCGCGTCGGGTGCGATCATCCCGGTGCTGCCCTACATCTTCGGAATGACCGGGTTGTCTGCGGTTCTCGTCGCCTCCGTCCTGGTGGGGATCGCGCTGCTGCTGACGGGCACGGTGGTCGGCCTGCTGTCGGGCACGTCGTTGATGACTCGCGCGCTCCGCCAGCTCATGATCGGCTGGGGCGCCGCAGCAGCCACCTACCTCCTGGGCCTCCTCTTCGGCACCTCCCTCTCCTGAATTCCTACGTTCCGGCCCAATACCTACGAAGTTCCGTAGGTATCCGCGGTCTTCGTAGGTACGCGTGAACGGCTCACAGTTGCGCGGATCCGTCCGCAGTGACGTTGGCGGAGCAGGGCTCGTCGGCTTTGATGGATCCATGGTCGACCATGTGATCGCGCGCACGCGTCTGGATCTCCGGCACGGTGCAGGGCGTCGGCTTCCGGTTTCGGACCGAGAGAGAAGCGATCCGGCTCGGAGTCGCGGGCACCGTCCGCAATCTCTTCGACGGGCGCGTCGAGGCGGAGTTCGAGGGCTCGCCGGATGCGGTGGAGTCGCTGACGGAATGGCTTCGGCGCGGTCCGCCGAGCGCGCGGGTGTCCGGCATCGAGGTCGAGGAGCGCGAGCCCCGTGGGCTGACGACGTTCGGCGCGCATTGAGGGAAGAGATCATGTGCACGAACCCCGCGGATACCTACGGAATTTCGTAGGTATTTGGCCGGAACGTAGGAGGTCAGCGGAAGTCGCGGGAGGTGGACTTCGAGCCGATGGAGAGGACCTCGAAGCGGTCCGCGAGGATGTTGACCACACCCTCCTTGGAGCGCTCGAGCTTGCCGCGGATGATCATCGCCGGCGCCTCCCGGGCGATCCGGCGGTACTTCTGCCAGACGCCCACGCTGCAGATCACATTGATCATGCCGCCCTCGTCCTCGAGGTTGATGAACGTGACACCAGCCGCCGTCGCGGGTCGCTGTCGATGGATGACCACCCCGGCGACCTCGACCCGACGCCCCGACTCGGCCGAGCGCAGATCGCGGGAGCCGAGCACCCCGCGCTCCCGCATCCGCGAGCGGAAGAAGACCATCGGATGCTCGCCCGGCGAGATCCCGGTCGCCCACAGATCGGAGGCGACCTGCTCGGCGGGGGAGAGCATCGGCAGCAGCGGGGGCTGGACGGAGATCGAGCTACCGGCCAGGTAGTCGGGATCCTCCTGCGCGGCGGCCCCCGCACCCCACAGCGCCTCGCGCTGGCCGAGCCCCAGCGACGCGAACGCGCCCGCGGCGGACAGCGCCTCGAGCTGAGCGGCATTGAGCCCCACCCGACGGCGCAGATCGGCCTGGCTGGTGTAGTCCGCCGTTCTCATCCCGCTCGGCGACGATCCTGGTGGCGAGCTTCTCTCCGATCGAGCCGACCTCGGCCAGCCCGAGCCGCACCGCGAAGTTGCCGTCACGGCGATGCAGGTGATCCTCGATCGGACCCTGCGGATCGAACCGCTCCGACACCTTCGGCTGGTCGTGCACGAGACATGGATCGCCATCCCGGTGGGCGCCGCGGCATGATCGCGGGCAGCGGCTCGAGGTCGGCCCAGACCCCGGAACGGAGGATGTCGGGCCGCAGCGTCTCGACGCCGTGCCTGCGGGCATCGGCGGTCAGCGACTGCGGAGAGTAGAAGCCCATCGGCTGAGCGCGCAGCAGCGCGGCGAGGAAGATGCCCGGGTAGTGCAGCCGCATCCACGCGCTCGCGTAGACGATCAGGGCGAAGCTGATCGAGTGGCTCTCGGCGAAGCCGAAGTCGGCGAACGCCTCGATCTTGCGGTAGATCACCTCGGCGGTCGCGTCGTCGATGTCGTTCGCCTTCATCCCCGCGAAGAGCTTCTCCTTCAGCGACTCGATCTTCTCGAGGCCGCGCTTGGAGCCCATCGCCCGGCGCAGCAGATCGGCGTCCTCACCGGAGCAGTTGCCGACCTCCATGGCGATCTGCATCAGCTGCTCCTGGAAGATCGGCACTCCCAGCGTGCGCTTGAGCACCGGCTCGAGCTTGGGATGCAGATAGGTGATCGGCTCCTCGCCGACCCGGCGCCGCACGAACGGATGCACGGCCTTGCCCTGGATCGGGCCGGGTCGGATGAGTGCCACCTCGACGACGAGGTCGTAGAACTGGCGCGGCTGCAGTCGAGGCAGGGTGCCCATCTGCGCACGGCTCTCCACCTGGAAGACGCCGACGGTGTCCGCCCGGCAGAGCTGGTCGTAGACGCCCTGCTCCTCCCGCGGCAGGGTCGCGAGATCCCAGCGCTCGCCGAGGTGCGCCTCGGCCATGTCGAAGGAGTACTGCATCGCGGCCAGCATGCCGAGGCCGAGCAGGTCGAACTTCACCAGGCCCATCCAGGCGCAGTCGTCCTTGTCCCACTGCAGCACGGTGCGGCCGTCCATCCGCGCGTTCTCGATGGGGCAGACCTCTCCGACGGGGCGGTCGGTGAGCACCATGCCGCCCGAGTGGATGCCGAGGTGCCGGGGGAACTTGAGCACCTGCTGGGCCAGGTCGATCACCGGGGCGGGGATGTCGTGGTCGTCGGACTCGACGATCGCGCCCCAGCGCTCGATCTGCCGCGACCAGGCGTCCTGCTGACCGGTCGAGTGGCCGAGCGCCTTGGCCATGTCGCGCACCGCGTTCTTCGGCCGGTAGGTGATGACGTTGGCGACCTGCGCCGCGTTGCGCCTGCCGTACTTGCGGTAGACGTACTGGATGACCTCCTCACGGCGGTCGGAGTCGAAGTCGACGTCGATGTCGGGCTCCTCGTCGCGGAGGCTCGAGAGGAAGCGCTCGAACGGCAGCCCGTAGAAGATCGAGTCGACCGCGGTGATGCCGAGCAGGTAGCAGACGGCGGAGTTCGCGGCCGAGCCGCGCCCCTGGCAGAGGATGCCGCGTGCGCCCTTGGCGAAGTCGCACGATGTCGCGCACGATCAGGAAGTAGCCGGGGAAGTCCTTCGGCCTCGATCACGGCGAGCTCGCGCTGCGATCCGGTCGAGAGTGTCCTGCGGCGCATTCGGGTAGAGCCGCGGGACCGCCTCCCAGACCAGCTGACGCAGCCAGCTCATCGGGGTGTGCCCGTCGGGCACCTCCTGCTTGGGCAGGCCGGGGCGCGCGCTGCGCAGCTGGAAGGCGAGGTCGGCGGCGATGTCGACGGTCGCCTCGACGGCGCCGGGATAGCGGGCGAAGCGCGCAGCCATCTCCGCGCCGCGAGCGCAGATGCGCTCCGGCGGCGGCGGGCAGCCAGCCGTCCATGTCGTCGAGGCTGCGCCGGGCGCGCGCACCGCGGCGAGCGCGGTTCCGAGCCGGTGCTGCTTGGGGGTGGCGTAGTGCACGGCGCCGGTCGCGACGATCGGCAGCCCGCGCTCGGCGGCGAGGGCCGCCAGCACGTCGTTGAGGGTGGAGTCGAGCGGCTCCCCGCGATCGAACAGCTCGACGCCGACGTTGTCCCGACCGAACAGGTCGGTCAGCCGGTCGAGCTGCGCGACCGGCGGCCTGCTCGTCGGGCAGGCTGGATCCGCGGGGGAGCAGCGCCTGCCGGACCAGTCCCTTGCGGCAGCCGGTGAGGATGAACCAGCCGCCATCCGCCGCCTCGGCCAGGTCGGTGAGGTCGAACTGCGGGCTGCCCTTCTCGGCTCCCGGAGCGAGCTGCGCCTCGGTGATCGCGCCGGCGAGGCGGTGGTAGCCCTGCTGCCTGCGGGCGAGGACCACGAGGTGACTGCCCTCGGGATCGGCGATTCCGTTCTGCGGCTGGGTCAGGCCGAGGCCGAGCTCTGCCCCGAAGACCGTCGCGACCTCGTGCTTCTCCGCCGCCTCGGCGAGGTGGACGGCACCGTAGAGCCCGTTGTGGTCGGTGAGGGCGAGGGCGTCGAGCCGCAGGCGGGCCGCCTCCTCGAGCAGGGCCTCGGGGGACGATGCGCCGTCGAGGAAGCTGAAGTTGGAGTGCGAGCGCAGCTCGGCATACGGCACGATCGGCCCCTGCAGCGGCGGAGCGGATGGCGGCTTCGGCCGGTACGGCGCGCGCTTGAGCGACCAGGCGGGACTGTCGCCGCCGTCACCCGAGGTGAGGGGGCGCGATGTCGGGCGCGATGCGTCGGACAGGCGCCGCTCGAGCTCCGACCAGGGGATCGGAGGATTGTTGAATCCCACACCCCAGTCGAACATATGTTCGATCAGTGGTCAAGTCTGACTGTTGCGCGGATCCGGAGATGTTTCACCGATCCGGAAATCGATCGCGGATCAGGACGAAAGTAGGACGCAATCCGCATGCGTACGTTGAGATCTCCGGATCCGCGTAAGTTCTCCGGATCCGTGAAAGGGCTACTCCGAGCCGCGCCGGCCGTACAGGGCGATGACGATGAGGACGATGACGCCGTAGATCAGCTGCTGGATGTTCGAGCCCAGGTTCGCGACCGAGACGAGGGTCGCGACCTGGCCGAGCACCAGGGCCCCGCCCAGGGTTCCGACCATCGATCCGCGCCCGCCGAAGATCGACGCTCCACCCACCACGACCGCGGCCACCGAGCCGAGCAGGTACGAGGCGCCCATCGTGGCCGAGGCCTGCGCATAGAAGCCGACGATGACGATGCCGGCGAACGCGGCGAGCGCTCCGCTCAGCGCATAGGCCGTGATCCGGATGCGGTCCACCGGAAGCCCGGCGAGATTCGCGGTCTCGGGCGCCGAGCCGACGACGAAGAGCGAACGGCCGAATCCGGAGAAGCTCAGGATCAGCTGCAGCACGACGAGCAGGGCGAGTCCGAGCGGCAGGACGGCCGCGATCTTCACGCCGAACAGGTCGAGCTTCGTCGCGGTGATGTTCGTCAGGAAGTCGGGGATGACGGTGAGCTCGGAGTTCTTGAAGCTCAGCAGCACGATGCCGAAGAGCAGGCCGTTCATGGCGATCGTCGTCACGATGGGCGTCAGGCCGAGCTTCGAGACGACGAGGCCGTTGACGATGCCGATCACCGCTCCGGCGCCGACGGCCGCGAACAGCGCGGGAACCGGCCCGATGGTGCCGCTCCAGGTGAGGAAGCTGAGCGCGGCGAAGGCGATGGTGTTCGGGACGGAGAGGTCGATGCCTGCGCCGATCACCGCGACGGTCTGTCCGAAGGAGGCGATCGCGAGGATCATCGCGAACGTGGCCGTGCCGATCAGCGAGTCGACCGAGAGCAGGTTCGGGCGGATGATGCCGCCGATGAGGAACAGCAGCGCGAAGACGATCAGCGGCCACGCGCTGCGCGGTACCCGGCCGGTGATCCGGGTGAACGCGGATCGGCGGTCGGAGTCGTCCGCTTCGGTGTGCCCGTCCGACTGGCTGGCGGGGGGAAGGGTGGCGGTCATGCCTTGATTCCTCTCACGGCGGTGCTGATCCGACGACTGATCACAGGGATGCCGACGACGGAGATGACGATGAGCGCGGCGATCACGTACTGCCAGTAGGAGTTGATGCCGGCGAAGAAGAGCAGGTTGCCGACGAGGCCCAGCGTGCAGGCGGCGAGGATCGTGCCGAGGATGCTGCCCTTGCCGCCCGCGAAGCTCGCCCCCGCCAGCGCGACCGCAGCGATCGAGTTGAGCAGGTACGGGTCGCCACTGCGCGGGTCGCCGGTGAGCGTCGATCCGGCGAGCATGATCGCGCCGCAGCGCTGCCACGACGCCGGACAGGGCGAAGGCGGCGAGCTGGGCTCCGCGGGCGTTGAGTCCCGCGGCGCGGACGCTCTCCACGTTGGAGCCGACCCCGTAGATGTGCCGGCCGAGCGCCGTGCGCTGGAGCAGCAGCCAGAGCCCGACGGCGGCGAGGATCAGCCAGAACAGCGAGACGGGCATGTAGGGGAACAGCTCGCCGCTGGTCGCCAGATAGAACTCCTCGGTGATTCCGCCGCCGGGACGGTCCATGACCTCGCGGCTGATCGATCCGATGATGAACGCGCTGGCCAGCGTGACCGCGATGGCGGGCAGCCTGCCGAAGGCCACGAGGAAGCCGTTGAAGAGGCCGCAGACCAGGCCGGTGGCGAGCGCCCGCGAGGATGGCGAGCGGCACGCGGGAGCGAGATCATCGCGGTCGCGAACACGACGTTCGAGAGGCTCATGATCGCGCCGATCGAGATGTCGATCCCGCCGACCAGCACGATCAGCAGCTGGGCGAGAGCGGCGAAGGCCAGCGGGACGACGAGGTTCGACGCCGTCTGCAGCTGGAACCGGGTGAGCAGCTCGGGGTTGATGATCACGTAGACGACGAAGAAGACGAGGAACGCCGCGAGCGGCGGCATGGCGCCTTCGCGACGCAGGCGGACGACGGGCTGCGCATTCCAGACGCTGCCCAGCCCGCCCCGCGCGCGCCTCTGCACGGGCGGGATGGTCGGCGGAGGGGTGACGGTCGCGGTCATCGGGATTCTCCTGAAAGCGGTCGTATGGAGGAAGCGTCGAATTGCCACATATGGCTCCTATCGCGCCCCGGAGTGAGCCATTTCTGGCAATTCGACGCATGTGGGGTGGGCATTAGCGGGTCTTTGCGCCTACTGCGGCGCCCACGACGGCGTCGGCGGTCAGGCGGTCGCCCTGGAGCTCGTCGGCGATGCCGCCGCGGTAGAGCACGAGCACGCGGTGGCAGACGTGCACGAGCTCCTCGACCTCGGTGGAGAACCAGACCACGCCGACCCCCTGGCGGGAGAGTTCGATGATCGCGTCGTAGAGCTCCTGCTTGGCGCGCACGTCGATGCCGCGGGTCGGATCGTGCAGCAGGACGAGCTTGCGATCCCGGTTCGGTCCAGCGTCCGAAGACGAGCTTCTGCTGGTTGCCGCCCGACAGCGCGCCCGGCGTGCTCCAGTGGACCGCGCGTGCGGACGGACAGTGAGGCGAGGACGTCGTTGATCCATCCGCCCTGACTGGCGAGCAGCGGTCGGCCGCCCAGGCCGAAGGTGCGCAGCCATGGGGTGACGAGGTTCTCGCCGACGCCCGAGTCCCAGGGCGAGGCCCTCGCGCTTGCGATCTTCGGGCACGTATCCGGCGCCGTGGCGCACCGCGCTGACCGGGGAGAGTCGACGGATGTGTTTGCCGGCGATGCTCCAGCGGTCGGCGCGCGCGGGAGCTGCGCCGAAGAGGGCGCGCAGCAGCTCGGCCTGGCCGTGGCCCTGCAGCCCTCCGACGCCCAGGATCTCGCCGGCCTCCGACGCGGAAGGTCACGCCGTCGACGCCGCTGGAGACGAGGTTCTCGACGTCGAGCGCGGGATCGCGGCGCGGTCGCTGACAGCGGTGGGGCGGAGGGGAAGTGCCGGGTCGGCCTCTCGACCGGCCATCATCGAGATGAGCTGATCCTCGGTCCAGCATCCCGCGGACGAACGCGCCGGCGACCCGGCCGTCGCGCAGCACGGTGCCGCGGTCGGCGATCTCGGCGATCTCGCCGAGGCGGTGCGAGACGTAGATGACGCTGCGAGCCGGCGGCCGTGAGCTCGCGGATGCGGCGGAACAGCCATTGCACGCCGGGAGGGGCCAGCGCCGAGGACGCCTCGTCGAGGATGAGCACCTTGCGGCTTCGCCGGCGATGGCGCGGGCGATCTCGACCTGCTGGCGGTCGGCCAGCGAGAGGGTGGAGACGGGCGGCGCGGGATCGATGTGGGCGAGCTCGAACCCGGCCAGCAGCTCCGGGCCGCCGCGGTCGCCTTCTTCTGCGAGAAGCCCCTGCAGCGGCGCCCCGTCGGGCAGGCGCAGGTTCTCGGCGACGGTCCAGTCGGGGACGAGGGCGAGCTCCTGGAAGGCGCAGGTGACGCCGGCCTTGCGTGCATCGCGGACGCTGCCGCCGGCGAGCGGCGATCCGTCGACCGTGATGCTGCCGGATGTGGGTGACACGGCGCCGGCGAGCATCTTGGCGACCGTGCTCTTGCCGGCGCCGTTCTCGCCGACGAGCGCGTAGCACCTCGCCGGCCCGACACGTCGAAGGTCACGTCGTCGCACGGCGTGCACCGGCGCCGTAGCTCTTCACCAGGTCGCGCACCTCGACGAGGACGCGATGCGGACGCTGCGGACGACGTCGATGGGCGCGCCGCTGTGGCGGTACCGTCCTGTGGCGGGGGAGTGCGGGAGCCATGGGCGTCACCTCGTGCGTCGTTGAGCGAGAAGCGTGGAGTGGGAGACCGCAGTCGGGGGCCTCGCTGGGTGCCGGCCTACCTGGCTGCGGATGACCGAGCGAGCACTGCCGAGCGGCCTAGCGTAGCCCTGGTAGTACTTGAGCATCTCGTCGAGCGCTGATGTCCAGACCCGGGAAGTCGTAGCCGAGCTGGAAGTTGGCCGGCTGGTCGGCGAGGCAGAAGTCCGCCGCGTTCTCCTCGGTGATCTCGAGGGGCGCGAAGTACTGCTCCTTCTCGATCGTCGTCGCCCTCGAGAAGCTTGACGCCTGCTCCAGCCCCTTGGCGTAGATCGCCGGCTGGCCGAAGACCATGTTGCCCTTCAGTCCCTCGGTCCTCGTACTTGACCAGCGTGCACGCCTCGCCGTTGTAGCCGGAGCCGCCGACGACGGGGACGAAGGGCATGCCCGCCGCCGCGAAGGCCTCGGGAACTCCCTGGCCGCCGGTGAGGAACGAGTAGACGCCGCCGATGTCGGGGTTCGAGCGGAGGATGTTCGACATGCTCTCCTGGGCGGTCGCCTCGTTCCAGCCGTTCGTGTCCTGGGCGACGACGGTCGCGCCGCCGTCCTCGAGCGCTCGAGATGACGCCGGGCATGGTGCCGTCGTTGAGCGGCACGCCGGCGAGGCCCTCGAGCACCGCGACCTTCTTGTTGTCGCCCAGGTTGGTCGAGCAGCCAGTCGGCGCCGATCGTGCCGGCGTTGCCCCAGTCGGTGGAGACGACGTAGACGTTGTCGTTGTCGTAGGGTCCGCCGTTCGGCCATCACGGGATGCCCTGGGCCTTGGCCTGGGTGATCGCGGCGTCGGCGCCGCGAGGAGGAGGCGGGGTCGAACAGGATCGCATCGACGCCATCGGCGATCAGGTTCTGCATGGCCGCGTTCTGCGGCGGCTGCGTCGTTGTCGTTGGTGCGGACGATCTTGAGCTCGACCTTGTCCTTGTATTCGGGACGGGCCGCGAGCGCCTGCAGTGACGGCGAGGCCGGTCTCGCGCCACGCCTGGCCGCCCAGCGGCTGCTCGAAGCCGATCACGAACTTGCCGTCGCTGCCTGCTCCGCGCGGCGCTGTCGCCGGAGCGATGCCGGGGCGCTGGAGCATCCGGCGAGCAGGGCGAGGGATGCTGTGGCGGCCAGAATGGTGGCCGAGCGGCGGAGGCCGCTCCTGGTGCGCAGATGGCTCATTGTTTCTCCTTTGAAACCCGTAGGGACCCGCGTCGGGGAAACCAGACGACCACCGGAGAGGCGTTCGTCGCTGTGGTTGACGCGAATAGTTTCGGAACAGCTGACTTAATCTCAGTAGCGTTACCAGTAGCGCTAACATTTTCATCGCCGCGGCATTCGGCGGCATCGCAACGACGCGACAGGAGACACCATGACGACGCTCCACCACCGAGCAGTTCGAACCCGACGTCCAGGTCAGTCACGCTCGATCGCGGATCGGCGTGCATCGGCGCCGGCATGATCATGGCCGACGTGCACCTGGAGGCCTACCGCAGGCGGGCTTCCCGGTGGTGGCCATCGCGTCCCGCACCGTCGGCCAACGCCGCGACAGGTCGCCGAGCAGTACGGCATCCCCACCGTGCACGACACGCCCGAGGCAGCTCATCGACGACGAGCCGATCGAGATCATCGACATCGCGTTCCCGCCCGATCTGCAGCCCGCGCTCATCCGCGCGGCGCTGGCCCAGCCGCACGTCAAGGCGGTCCTCGCGCAGAAGCCGCTCGCCCTCAGCCTCGACGACGCGCATCGCGCTGCGCGACGAGGCCGCGGCGGCCGGCAAGATCCTGTCGGTCAACCAGAACATGCGCTACGACCAGTCGATCCGGGTGCTCAAGCAGATCCTCGACCGCGGCGAGCTCGGCGACCCGGTGCTCGCCACCATCGAGATGCACGCCATCCCGCACTGGCAGAGCTTCCTCGCCGAGTACGACCGGCTGACGCTGGCGAACATGAGCGTGCACCACCTCGACGCGCTGCGCTACCTCTTCGGCGAGCCGACCGAGATCTACACCGTCGTGCGCACCGACCCGCGCACGACCTTCGAGCACACCGACGGCATCGTCGTGTCCACCCTGCGCTTCCCGGACAACGTGCTCGCCGTCTCGATGGAGGACGTCTGGTGCGGGCCGCGCGAGGAGGGCTTCGACTCCGACATCTACATCAAGTGGCGGGTCGAGGGCACCGCGGGCGTCGCGCAGGGCACCATCGGCTGGCCGACCGGCGACCCGTCGACGCTCACCTACGCCTCGACGGACACCACCGACGGCAACTGGGTCACTCCCACCTGGGACACGCACTGGTTCCCGCACGCCTTCATCGGCGTGATGGAGCAGGTCCAGTACGCCGTCGAGACCGGGCACCGCGCCGGCGCTCTCGGTCGCCGACAACGTGCGGACCATGGCCGCTCGTCGAGGCCGGCTACCGGTCGATCGCCGAGCGCCGCCCCGTCCCGCTCAGCGAGTTCCCCGCCTGAGCACCGCACTCGCTGCAACCACACCACCACTCTACCCACCCCGCACCACCCCACTCGACGAACAAGGAGCAATGACGCCATGATCCAGCTAGGAATCTTCAGCGGGTACTTCCCCTACGACCTCGAGACCACCGCGAAGACCATTCGCGACCTCGGGTTCAACACCGTGCAGCTCGACCTGCACTTCAAGGACGTCGACCTGTCGGCCGGCCAGATCACGAAGGAGAAGGCCAAGCAGGTGCGCGACACATTCCGCGACGCACGACCTGCCGATCTGCGCCATCTCGGGCTACACGAACATCGTGCATCCCGACCTCGACGAGCGGAAGCGCCGCGTCGACTAGCTCAAGGAGATCATCCGCAGCGCCCGCGACTTCGGCACGCCTACGTGATCAGCGAGTCCGGCACCTTCAACCCGAGTCAGCGACTGGGCCCCGACCCGCACAACCGCACCGAGGACGCCTACGAGCAGGCCCGCGACGTGCTCGCCGAGCTCGCCCAGACGGCCTACGACCACGGCTCGACGTTCCTGCTCGAGACCTACGTCAACAACGTGATCGGCTCGCGTGCGAGAGACCGGCGCGTCTTCAACGATGTCCGCAGCCCCGGCCTCGAGCTGCTGATGGACCCGACGAACTACTTCGACGAGCTACAACATCGACGACATGGACTCCGTCCTGAACGAGGTGTTCGACGACGCCTCGGCGACCGGGTGCGGATCGCGCACGCCAAGGACGTGAAGCGCGCCGGCGACGACAAGAGCGAGAAGCACGCCGACATCGGCGACGACGACGCGCTCGCGTCGCACACCTTCCGCGGCGTCGGCGAGATCGAGCTGCCGGCAGCAGGCCTCGGCTCGCTCAACTACGACCTGTACCTTCAGCGGCTGAGCGAGCAGAGCCCGAACGTGCCGCTGATCATCGAGCACCTGGACGAGTCCGACGTGCCGCGCGCGAAGAAGTTCGTGCAGGGCGCCTCAAGAAGTACGGCATCTGAGCATGGCGGACCGACGAATCCGAGAGGACCGACCGTTGCGATCGTCACGGGGGCCGGCGGCGCACTCGGGCGGGCCACCGCGCTCCGGCTCGGCGCCGACGGGTTCGCGGTCGCCGCGCTCGGCCGCGCAGGCGATGCGCTCGACGAGACCGTCGCCTGCTCGAGGAGGCCGGCGTCCCGCGCGCATCGCCGTCGAGCTGCGATCTGCGGGACGCGGCGAAGATCGTGGACGGCATCAACGAGCGTCGAGGCGGACTTCGGTCCGGTCGAGGCGCTCGTCAACAACGCGGCGATCTACCCGGCACGCCGTTCCTCGACATCCCGTCGCGGAGTACGACGACGTCGTCACGGTCAACCAGCGCGCCTACTTCGTACGCCGCCCAGGCCGCCGCGCGGCTGATGGCCAGCGCGCGCGAGGGCGCCGATCGTCAACGTCGGATCGATCACCTGGCACGGCGGATGGGCGAACTGCTGGCCAGCTACGTCTCCGACCAAGGGCGCGGCCGTCGGCGCTGACGCGGGCGCTCGCCCGCGAGCTCGGCCCGAGCGGGATCCGGGTCAATCTGGTCTCGCCGGGAGCCTTCCCGACCGAGGCGGAGAAGATCCAGGAGGACGCGGCGGAGTACAGCCACGCACGTGATCGACACCAGTCGCTCAAGCGCCGCGGCACCGACGCCGAGCTCGCCGCGGCGGTCGCCTTCTTCGTCGGACCCGACTCCAGCTTCGTCACCGGCCAGACGATCAACGTCGACGGCGGATGGGTGATGGACTAGGCACACCGCCTCCATCGGCCTCGCGACCCTCCCCGCCCCATCCAGCCGACCCGCCCGAACAGCCCTGCCGAGACAAGTAGGAACGCATGAAGATCTTCGACCGCGACATGACCCCGGCCGAGCTGCGCCGACCGGACCGGCGACACCTCCGCAGTGGCGGGCATCCGCTAGGTCGTGCTGGACAACGGGGTGGAGCGCGGCGTGCGCGCCATCGAGCTGCGCACCGCGGCCGGCCTCGAGATCGAGCTGCTCGTCGACCGGGCGCTCGACATCGGCGACGCACGGTTCGGGGCGTGCCGTTCGGCTGGCGCTCGGGCAACGGCTTCCGCCATCCGGGCCTGCACGAGCACACCGACGAGGGCGGCCTCTGCTGGCTGCGCGCCCTCGACGGGCTGCTGGTCACCGGCGGGCTCGACCACACGCTGTTCGGCGGCGAGGTGGATGCGACGCAGTACAACTATCCGCCGAAGCAGACGCGTCAGCCACGGGCTGCACGGCCGGTTGACCGCGATCCCGGCCCGGCTGCTCGAGGCGCGGGAGATCGGTCGGGGGAGACCGCGGTCCTGCGGGTCGTCGGGCGAGGTCATCCAGGCCACCGCGTTCGGCGAGCACCTGCGGCTCACCCGCACCTTCGAGGTCGACTTCGACGGCCGCGAGCTGCGGATCCACGACGTCGTCGACAACCTCGGCTTCGAGCCGACGCCGCACATGTTCCTGTACCACCTCAACTTCGGCTGGCCCTACGTCGACGAGGGCACCGAGTTCGTCGCCCCCATCACGAAGCACCTCTGGCAGTCCGACTCCGTCGCCGAGCAGGGCGCGAGCTACCGCGTCGCTGCCCGCTCCGCCGCGCGGCTTCGTCGAGCAGGTCACCGAGCACGAGCTCGTCGCCGGACCCGACGGCCGGCACCGGGTCGCGCTGCTCGCCGCCGACGGCGAGAGCGGAGTCGAGGTCAGCTGGGACGCGGCCACGATGCCGAACTTCTTCGAGTGGCAGAACCTCCGCAACGGCCAGTACGCCGTCGGGCTGGAGCCCTCCAGCCACCACGTCGGGGGCGACGGCGCCGCCCGCGAGGACGGATCGATGATCTGGCTCGAGCACGGCGAGAGCCGCGAGTACCGCACGACGATCCGGATCCTGCGAGGGCTCCGCCGAGACCGCCGCGGTCCGCGGCGCGGTCCGCGCCATCGGTGCCCAGCCCGACTGACCCACACCTGCGTCACCGACCGCAAGCATCCACGCATCGCCTAGAATTGTTAGCGCTACCACTCGCGCTCGCATAAGGAATCCCATGACCGAACAGAACCGCGGAGTGCTCTCCGGCTATCGCGTGCTCGACTGCTCCATCGCCATGGCCGGGCCGTTCGCCGCGCAGCGACTCGGCGACCTCGGCGCCGACGTCATCAAGGTCGAGCCGGTCACGGGCGAGTGGCAGCGCCACGCCCCGGCCGGCGGCGCGGCCGGCAATGAGATCAACGTCTCGTTCCTCTCGCTCAACCGCAACAAGCGCTCCATCGCCATCGACCTCAAGGCGGAGGACGGCAAGACCGTGCTGCGCGAGCTCGTCGCATCGGCCGACGTCTTCCTGCAGAACTACCGGCCCGGCGTGGCCGCACGGCTCGGCGTCGACTACGAGTCGCTGCAAGGCGATCAACCCGAAGATCATCTACGTCTCCATCTCCGGCTACGGCGAGGACGGCCCGTACCGCAACCGGCCCGGCCAGGACCTGCTGCTGCAGGCCATGTCGCGGCGCCATGCTCTCCAGCGGGCGCAACGGCGAGCCGCCGTCGCCGGCCGGCCAGTACCTCGTCGACGCCATCACCGCGTCGACGGCGTTCGAGGCGGTGCTCGCCGCGCTGCTGCACCGCGAGCGCACCGGCGAGGGCCAGCTCGTCACCGTCAACATGCTCGACGCGATCACCACGCTGCAGATGCAGGAGCTCTCGGTCTTCACCGTCGGCGGCGTGCCGCAGATGCGCAGCGCCGAGCCGCACGCCCACGTCTACATCCGCTCGCCCTACGGCACGTTCGAGACCGCCGACGGCTTCATCGCGCTGGCGATGCCGGTGCTCAAGGATCTCGGCCGGATCATCGGCGAGCCGAGCTTCGCCGACCTCGACGGCGAGGACGCCGGCTGGAACCAGCGCGACGAGATCTTCGCGAAGACCGCGGCGCAGCCTGGTCAAGCAGACCACCGCGCACTGGCTGCGACGAGTTCACCGAGGGCGGCATCTGGGCGGCCCGGTCTACGGCTACGCCGACCTCGTCGCCGACCCGCAGATCGCGCACAACGGCACCTTCATCGAGTACGACCACCCGACCGAGGGCCACGTCAAGGTCCCCGGCTTCCCGTACAAGTTCTCCAAGACCCCGCCGCAGATCTACCGTGGTGCCCCGCTCGCCGGCCAGCACACCCGCGAGATCCTGGGCGAGGTCGGCTTCGACGCCGAGCAGATCGAACGTCTCGTCGGCGTCGGGGGCCATCGCCGCCAGCACGCTGATCGAGGGCGATGTCGAGGTCGCTGCGACCGCCGCCGAAGAGCCCGAAGCCGCCACCCCGGCGGTCCTGACCGTCGCCGAGGCGGCGGGCTGATGCACTACCGCGGACTCACCTGGGACCACCCGAGAGGGCGCTCCGCCCTCGAGGCGGCCGCCCGGGAGTCCGCGACCGACGAATTCTCGATCGAGTGGGACGTGCACACCCTCGAGGGCTTCGAGTCCGCTCCGATCGAGGAGCTGGCCGAGCGCTACGACCTCATCGTGCTCGATCACCCGCACCTCGGCGATGCCCTCGCCGGCGGGAGCCTGCGCCCCATGTCCGAGCTGTTCGACGCGGATGAGGTCGCTGCGTGGGAGTCCGATGGGGTGGGTCCGAGCTTCGCCTCGTATCGGATGGACGATGAGCTCTGGGCGCTGCCGCTCGACGCGGCCACCCAGGTCTCCGCTCGACGCGCCGACCTCATCGGCGACGCACCACGCACCTGGGACGAGGTGCTCGAGCTCAGCCTCGCGGCACCCGTCGCCCTGAGTCTCGCCGGCCCGCACGCCTTCCTCTCGCTCTGCTCGATCATCGTCTCGCTGGGCGGCGAGCCCGCCGCTGCCTCCGACACGAGTCGCTTCGTGGAGGCGGAGATCGGCGAGCGGGCATTCGACCTCCTGCGCGACCCTTGCCGGACCGCGCGCCCGCCGGCGCCGATCAGCTCAACCCCATCGCGATGCTCGACCTGATGACCGCCGAGGACTCGATCGCCTACTGCCCGCTCATCTACGGCTACGTCAACTACTCCTCGCCTGCACTGCCGCGTCGCGTCAGCTTCGGTCAGGCGCCCACCGCGGCGGCCGGTGGACGGATCGGCTCCACCATCGGCGGCACCGGCATCGCCGTCTCCCGGCGCGCCGAGGTCACCCCGGAGCTGCTCGCGCACATCCGCTGGCTGATGTCGCCGAGCACGCAGAGCTACGTTCATCCCGGCCCACGAGGGCCAGCCCAGCGCCCGCTCGGCCTGGAACAGCGAGCTGGTCGACGCAGCGTCCGGGCGGTTCTACTCCGGGACCCTCGACACCATCGAGCAGTCCTGGGTGCGCCCCCGTTTCCCCGGCTACATCCCCTTCCAGTCCGAGGCTCTGCCGTCATCCGCTCCGCGATCCGAGCAGGGGTCGACCGCGACGGAACTGTACGACGCCCTCACCGACCTGCAGCGCGCCGCCATGACGGCCGCCTCCGCCAGAAAGGCACGCTCATGAGCACCGAAGCCCCCGAAAGCACGGCTCCCACTCTGACCAGCGGCAACGTCGGGTTCGAGCTGTCCGATTTCGTCGCCGTCATCACGATCTCGCGGCCGGAGAAGCTCAACTCCGTCACCCAGGCGATGGCCGACGACCTCGTGCTGGCCAGCGACTGGTGCAACGACTCCGACTCGGTGCGCGCCGTCGTGCTCACCGGCGCGGGGCCGAAGGCGTTCAGTGCCGGATCGGACATCACGAGCCTCGACAAGTACACGACGCCGTGGGATTTCCGCAATCGCGCCGACTACTGCGATGCGATCCGGCGACTGCGCAAGCCGGTCATCGCCGCGGTCAACGGCTACGCGCTCGGCGGCGGCCTCGAGACCGCGCTCAGCTGCGACATCCGCATCGCGGCCGACACCGCCCGGTTCGGCGCACCCGAGATCAAGCTCGGCTGGATCGGCGGCGGCGGCATGACCACCTTCCTCGCCCAGTCGATCGGCGCGAGCAACGCCGCGCTGATGCTGATGACCGGCGACCCGATCGACGCAGACCGGGCGCTCGCCTGGGGGCTCGTCAGCGAGATCCTGCCCGAGCGATGAGCTGCTCACCCGGGCCCGCGAGCTCGCCGCCACCATCGCGTCCCGCCCGCCGATCGCGGCGGAGACCGCCAAGGCCAACCTGCACGCGTCGGCGAACCTGCCGCAGGAGCAGGCGATCGCCTACGAGCGCGACCTGCAGACCATCTGCTTCGCCACCGAGGACGCGACGGAGGGTCGAGCGGCCTTCGCCGAGCGCCGCCCGCGGTGTCTACCACCGTCGCTGAGCACTTCCCCGTACCCACTTCCCGAACCGACGAGAGCAGCAGACACGATGAGCACCACCTGGGCCGGCACTGCGGAATCCGCACTGCCCATCGACTCCGACTCCGCCGTCCTCGGCGGCCGCGTCTGGGATCCGGCGGTGGGCGGCCCCTCCGTCGTCGCGGTCCGAGGTGGCGAGCTGATCGACGTCAGCGCGACCTTCCCCACGATGCGCGACCTCTTCGAGACGGCCGGAGCTGACGACGCGGCGCGGGCGCGGCCCTCATCGCGGCCGAGGGGCCGTCGCTCGGCTCATTCGCCGAGATCCTCGCCAACACCGACCCCGACACCCGCGATGAGTCGAGGCCGTACCTGCTCTCGCCGATCGACCTGCAGGTCGTCAAGGCGGCGGGAGTCACCTTCGCCGTCTCGATGGTCGAGCGGGTCATCGAGGAGCGCGTGCGCGGCGACCTCAACGCGGCCAACGAGATCCGCGGCAAGATCATGGACACGATCGGCGCCGACCTCAAGGCCGTCAAGCCGGGCTCGCCCGAGGCGCAGAAGCTCAAGGAGTACTTCATCGCCGAAGGGCTGTGGAGCCAGTACCTCGAGGTCGGGATCGGCCCCGACGCCGAGATCTTCACCAAGGCGCCGGTGCTCGCGTCGGTCGGCACTGCGGTGGAGGTCGGCATCCACTCGTCCTCCACCTGGAACAACCCGGAGCCCGAGGTGGTGCTCGCCATCGACTCGAAGGGCCGGATCATCGGCGCGACGGTCGGCAACGATGTCAACCTCCGCGACATCGAGGGCCGTTCCGCACTCCTGCTGCCCAAGGCGAAGGACAACAACGCGTCCGGGGCGCTCGGCCCGTTCATCCGCTTCTTCGGCGAGGGCTTCGACCTCGACGACGTCCGCCAGACGACCGTCACCCTCGAGATCGATGGGCCCGATGGCTTCCATCTCGACGCCACCTCGCCGCTCGCCGAGATCAGCCGGGACCCCGCCGACCTGGCCGGCCAGCTGCTCGGCGAGCACCATCAGTACCCCGACGGCGCCGTGCTCTACCTCGGCACCCTGTTCGCCCCCGTCATCGACCGATCCGAAGCCGGCAAGGGCTTCACGCACAAGGTCGGCGACATCGTCCGCATCGCCGCTCCTCGCCTCGGTAGCCTGGTCAACCGGGTTGAGCTCAGCGAGAGGTGCGCACCATGGACGTTCGGGATCAGGGATCTGATGAGGAACCTCGCGAGCCGCGGTCTGCTGTGATCGAGACCGCGCCGCTGATGGGCACAGCGCCGTCGACCGGAGTGCTCTCAGGACCCGCCAATCCCGACGGCCGTTCCAGCTCTCCCAGTGGACCAGCCCTCACCCGACGCGCCACGCGGACGATCACCCTCAACGACGTGGCGAGTCTCGCCAACGTCTCACCGCAGACCGTCTCTCGCGCACTTCGTGCCCCAGAGCTCGTCTCCGAGCGCACCCTCGAGCGGGTGCGGTGGGCCATCTCGACCACGGGATACGTGCCCAACCTCGCCGCGAGCAATCTGGCCTCGAATCGCAGTCGCACCATCGCCGCGATCATCCCGACGATCTCCGCCTCGGTGTTCGCGGACGCCCTGCACGGTCTCGACGCCGTGCTCACCCCTGCGGGCTACCAGCTCTTCATCGGCTCGACCGACTACGACCTCGAGCATGAAGAGAACCTGATCAGAGCATTCATGGGTCGGCGGCCAGACGGCATGTTCATCGTCGGCACCAAGCACACGAACGCTGCGACCGATGCTGCTCAAGAACGCACGGATCCCCGTGGTCGAGGCGTGGAACTGGACGGACGAGCCGATCGACAGCCTCGTCGGCTTCTCGAACCACGACGCCATCGAGGCGATCGTCGAGTACGTGGTCGGCAAGGGCTACACCCATCCGACCTTCGCCGGATCCTTCCGTCCGGGCGACTCGCGGGCCGTCGACCGCCAGCAGAGCTTCACCCGCAGCGTGCAGCGGCTGCTGCCCGGCGAGAAGGTCCGGGTCATCGACTCGGGAACCAGCTCGGTCGACCTCGAGACGGGCATCGCACTGCTCGATCGCACCCTGGCCGAGGCGCCGGAGACCGACGTCCTGATGTTCGCCAGCGACGTCTTCGCGGCGGGCGCCCTGCTCGAGGCTCGGCGCCGGGGGATCTCCGTTCCCCAAGATCTGGCGATCACGGGCTTCGGCGACTTCGAGATGGCCCGCCACCTGGTGCCGGCCCTCACCACCGTCTCCGTGCCCAACAGGGAGATCGGCACCTCGGCAGGACGGATCCTGCTCCAGCGCATGGTCGGCGACACCGCCGATCCCGAACTGCTCGACCTCGGATTCGAGCTCATGCCGCGCGAGAGCGCGTAACGAAGGAAGCATCATGATCACCACCACCGACCCCCGCACCGGCGCCACGACCGAGACCAGCATCGAGGCGACCAGCGATGCCGAGGTAGCGGAGATCGTCGATCGCGCGACCAGCGCATTCGCGGCAGCTCAGCGGCAGGTCCCGCGAATGGCGAGCCGGGCTGCTCGATGCACTGGCGGCCGGGCTCGAATCGGATCGCGAGAACCTCGTTGCGACCGCGGACAGCGAGACGGGGCTCGGCCCGGTCCGGCTGAACGGTGAGCTGACCCGCTCCGCGTTCCAGCTCCAGCTGTTCGCGACCGCGATCCGCGAGGGCGGCGTACCTCGAGGCGACCATCGATCACGCCGGTCCGACCCCGATGGGCCCCGGCCCCGACCTGCGCCGCATGCTCCTCCCGATCGGCCCCGTCGGGGTGTTCGGCTCGAGCAACTTCCCGTTCGCCTTCTCCGTTCCCGGCGGTGACACCGCCTCGGCGATCGCTGCCGGCTGCCCGGTGGTGCTCAAGGCGCACGGCTCCCATCCGCTCACCTCGGTCGCCGCCTTCGACGCGCTGACCCGAGCCGCGGACGCCTACGGCGCACCCGCCGGGCTGCTGGGCATCGTCTTCGGCACCAAGGCCGGCGCGACCCTGGTGGCGCACCCGGGCATCAAGGCCGTCGGCTTCACCGGGTCGCTCGGCGGCGGCAGTGCCCTGCTGAAGATCATCGAATCCCGCCCTGAGCCCATCCCGTTCTACGGCGAGCTGAGCAGCCTCAACCCGCTGATCATCACAGAGGAGGCGGCTTCCGCACGCGCGGAATCCCTGGCCAGTGGTCTGTTCGGTTCCTTCACGCTCGGCGCCGGTCAGTTCTGCACCAAGCCGGGCGTTGCGTTCATCCCGCGCGGAGCCGCCGGACAGCAGGTCATCGACGGCATCACCGCGCTCGTCAACGATGCGACTCCCGGGGTGCTGCTCAACGGCCGGATCAGCGACTCGTTCACCGAGATCGCCGACCGCCTCGTCGAAGACGGCAAGGCGACGATCGTGGCATCCGGCACCGCGAGCGGAGACGGCTATTCGGTCGCTCCGCGCCTGCTGCTGATCGACGCGAAGGACATGACGCCCGAGGTGACAGAGGAGGCGTTCGGGCCGCTGATGGTGGTCGCGGTCTATGACGACGACAGCCAGATCGCGTCGGGGCTCGATCAGATCCCCGGTTCGCTGACGGCCACCATCCACAGCGAGACGACGGAAGAGGAGCACGCCTCCGAGCTGGCGGCGCTGGTCGGTCCGAAGGTGGGACGACTCGTCTTCAACGGCTATCCGACCGGTGTGCGGGTCAGCTGGGCGCAGCACCACGGAGGGCCGTGGCCGTCGACGAACTCTCAGCACACCTCGGTGGGCGTATCCGCGATCCGTCGGTTCCTGCGCCCCTTCGCCTGGCAGGACGCCCCGCAGGCGATCCTGCCGGAGGAGCTGCGCGACGACTACACCGCCATCGCGCGCCGCATCGACGGGGTCCTGAGCCTCGGCGCATAACCGACGCCCCGCTGGTCGAATATGGCGCCCGCGCCGGTATCGAGGCGGCCGCGAGGGCCTCGATACGGCCCTGGCGGGCCTACTCGACCAGCGGGATGAGCTTCGTTGGTCGAGTAGGGCGCCCTGCGCCCGTATCGAGGCCCGTCGTCGGGCCTACTCGACCAGCGGAGTGAAGTTTCGTTGGTCGAGTAGGGCGCCCGCGCCCGTATCGAGGCCGTCGATACGGGCGCTGAGCGGTCCCACTCGATCAGCGTCGCGCAGCTCTAGTCGTATCTGCCCTCGGCCCACCAGGAGCCGCGCTCGAGCAGCAGCAGCCAGGCCTCGCCCGTCGCGTCGACGACCTGGAAGCGATTGAGCTCCCGGCCCTCCTCGGCGTCCCACCACCGCTCGTCGACCGGCCACGGCCCCGCCCATGCGGTGATGGGATGAGCACTGACGGGGCCGGCGCTGCGCGCTCCCGGCGGGGCGAATCGCGCGGGAGGGCCGCTCAGCACACCGCGGTCGTCGATGTCGACGGAGGTGCCATCCGGCGCGAGCACCACGCACGCCAGCTGATTCGGGAACACCGTCGCGGGCGGCAGCCCGGGCAGGGATCCTGGCCACGGCCGATCGGCGGGGCGGGCGATCTGCTCGCGATCGCCCCACGGCACGAGCACCTGACGGTCGATGAGCATCCGCCCTCCGCCGACCGTGGCGGTGAGCACAGCTGTGTGCCCGAGCATGCTCTGCACCCGGGACAGGCCGTGGTGGATGCGCTCATCCGGAGCATTGCCCCACAGCCCCTGCTCATGGTGATTGGCCGCGTCGACGCTCTCGGGCAGGATCCGGACGGCGCTGATGGCGGAGTCGAGCCCGGCGTCGCTGCGAGCCATCCTGGACTGCCCGGTGCCCTGCAGCTGCCAGCGGACCCGGTCGACGATCTCTGCCGGAGTGAACGAACGCGGATGCATCCAGGTTCGGGTGCGCATCATGCCGCGTTCCGTCGTGATCTCGACCTCGATGGACGTGCAGACCAGGCTCATCTTCGCCAGACGGTCGAGGAAGCGCTCCGCGGGTTCCCGCACGCCGAAGGCCACCTGCTCGATCCGGTCGAGCGGCGGCTCGAACGAGATGCTGACATCGAGTTCATCCGGCGGGATGCGCGGTGTGACCCGACTGCCGTCCAGACCCGCGGCGAGACGGTGGGCGTGAGCGCCCTCCTCGCCGAACCGGCCCCGCACTTCGAGCTCGGGCAGCCCGGCGAAGCCGCCGAGGGTGCTGAGTCCGAGCCGGCGCAGCAGCATGGCGAGACTCGGCAGGGCGAGCAGACTCACCGGCATGGGGGAGAGGAATGCCGCCGAGCCGCCGTCGGGGATGATCCGCACCCGCGCCGACTCGGGGGCTGCCCCGATTCCTGCTGTGAGGGATGAGGACGGACCCGTGCTGCGCGCGGCCTGCTCGGCGGCGAACGGACCATCGGCGATGCCGACTCGAGCATCGGTGAGGCCCTGCTCAGCCAGGGCGAAGAGCAGCTGGTACGCGGCGCTGTCCTCGCCGCCGAAGTACCGGGAGGGACCCTGCGAGCGGATCGCGAGGGTGCCGGGCTTCAGCATCTGCACTCCGGGCATGATCTGCTCGATGGCGTCGATGATCGGCTCGAAGGCTCGGGCGTCCATCGCCTGGTCGTAGGGCAGCACCT
Source organism: uncultured Actinomycetota bacterium (assembly GCA_963830655.1). Classification (GTDB taxonomy): domain Bacteria; phylum Actinomycetota; class Actinomycetes; order Actinomycetales; family Microbacteriaceae; genus Naasia. The sequence goes on along the minus strand of CAWHND010000007.1, from coordinate 6,543 downwards.
CGAGCACCGAGCAGCGGGATTGCGCCTCGCGCACCCGCAGTCCACGGCGCACCCCATCGGCTCGTGCTGCTGCGGAGCAGGCGAACACCTCGCCCTTCTCGATCAGGGCGATCGGGGCGACCGGATCGATCTCGAGGGTGCGGGCGGCGGCGATGATCGGCCAGTCGGGGCACCAGAGCACCATGGTGCGGGTGACGGACGACTGGATGCTGACCGCAGCGGAGCCGGTGGTGCGCATTAGACGGCTCGCGCGTGAGGGGCGTGGAGGGTCGGCATCCTCGACCGGGCGCAGGTGACGGGAGGGGATCGCCTCGGAGTCCGATGCCGCAGTCGCCGCAGCGTTCGGCAGAACTCTGTCCCGACCCCGGGCAGCCAGATCTTGCGGGCGCGGATGCGCACTCCGCGGTTCTCTACCGTGACGAAGGCGGTGCGGCCGGTGAGCATGCCGTGGCCGGTTCCGATGCCGCTCCACTCGCTGCGCTCGACGGTCAGCCGCGCCTCGGTGCCCGGCCAGTCGCCGAGAGAGATCAGAGTGGCATCGCGTTTGCGAAGACGGGCGGCGAGCCGATTGGCGTCGCCGTCGCTGATCCGAGCAGGAGCCCGGAGCACGACGACGGTGAGCACATCGACCATTGCCGCAGTGACCGCCTGCCACTGGTCGCCGGGATCGGGGACCAGCACGAGCCGTTCGAGGTCGATGCCGTATCCCGCCGCCGCCTGAGCACCGAATTCAGGAACGCCGACCACCCCGCACCAGGCGCCAGCCTGAGATGGGGCGGTGAGCATGGCCATCGCCAGGGTCATCGAGCCGTGGACCGAATATGCCGATCCCGCCTTGAGCATGCCGTCGGGCAGAAGCCCGGCGAACATCGGATGGGTGGCGATGCTCTTGCTGTCGAGCTGTGGTGGCCTGCATCTCACGGATGCGGGATTGCAGCTCCTGCACCGTCGCCGCCGGATCGGCGACGCGAGCGGAGGCGAGAGACATACTCCATATTCGAATGTCTGTTCGAATATGTCAAACGCGGCTCGGGGTGAGTCGAGCCGCCGTGGTCAGCAGTGCCCAGCCCGAGGAGACCCAGAACGGCCGAGCCTCAGACGGTGGGGTGTTCGGGCTCCAGCTGGTCGAGCGTGATCAGGCCATCCGGATCTTTGGGATCGTGCACGCCCGTCACCCTCTCGCCGACATCCGCCTTGCTGTCCGTCGCGAGAGGCTTGTCCTCGTGGTCGGGCGGCGGCGCCTGGCCCTCGCGGCTCATGAACCCTCCGATGAACCCTTGTCGGTCGCTGCATCGTCGCGTTCGTCGTCGAGTCCGACGATGTCGCCATCGGACTCGTCGTGCTCGTCGAGAATCGGCTCGCCCTCACGGGGTGATCCGCCGGTCGGACCGCCGTCGCCGTCGCCGGTCTGGGGGAGGATGGTCTCGCCGGCAACCGCGTCGTTGGTGGCGGTGTTCTTGCTCTCGACCTCGAGCTTCTCGTCGTCGAGGAGCGCCGTGTCGTCGGCATCGTCGTCGAATGCTCCGCCGTCGGGGATGGTGTCGCTCATGGGATCTCCCTTGTGTCTCTGTGCAGTCCCTTCACGCTACGCCCCACCTCGGGGTCGGCACCTGGCCGTCGCCTGAGTACCGCGATTCCGCGCGCGGGTCGGTGGCGTGGGCGCGCTACGCGGGAGGCGGGAGACTGCCGCGTCGGAACGGCAGCGGTCCGTGGAGGTCGCTGGGGTTCCACCAGGCATCGAGCGGATCGGCGGCTTTCGGTGGTGGTTTCCGAATGGGGTTGGGATCGGGGAGCTCGACGGGGTTGTCGGGGTGGGTGACGTCGATGCGGCCGGAGGGGCTGGTCCAGGTGACGAGGCCTTCGGCGTCGAGGATCGCGTTCCATTTACCGAGGTGGCGGAGGCGATGATGCTTGCGACAGAGGGCGATGAGGTTGTCGGCCGCCGTGTACTGGGACGAGGCGTAGTCGTCGACGTGGTCGAGGTCGAGGCCGACCGCTGTGCGGTTGCAGCCGGGGAAGCGGCATGTCCCATCGCGGAAGGTGACCAGGCGCCGCACCGATTCGGGGATGTGCCGGGCGGTGGTGTCGATGTCGACGACCTTGCCGGTGGTCGGGCTGATCAGCACCCGGTAGAAGCCGGATGAGAGCTCGATCAGCTTCCGAGCCGTGTCGGCATCGATCGGCCCCTGACCCTGCAACTCCGCCGGCTGCGTCGCCGCCGACCGCGGTCGCGGCCGGGGCGGTGAGGAAGACCACGGGGCGGATGCTGCGGACGCCTGCGTCGTCGTTGAGGATCAGGTCCACCAGGACATCAGCGCGGAGCTGGGTGGCGGTGCGGCCGTCTTCGCCGCCGGCGTTCTTGATCGATCGGACGCAGGCGTCGAGCTTCGCATCGATCGCGACCGCGTCCTCCCCGGACAGCGCGGCCCAGAGCTCGCCCATCCCGTCCTGGTTCGGGGCGATGCGGACCTGCCGGTCGAGCAGCGCATCCGCATGACGCTCGATGGCGTCCTCAGGCTGCAGCCGCTCACGCAGCTTCACCAGGGCGGGCTTGAGCTTGGTCGGCGTCATCCGCTGCGCCAGCTCGATCGCCTCACGCTCGAACCGCTCTGCGAGCTCGATGAACAGGTCGTGCCCGGCGTCTGCGATCACCTCCGCGTGAGCGAGGGTGATGAGGCCGTTCTCCACCGCCGCCAGGGTGAGGCGGCGGTCGGTGGTGAGGATCTTCGACCGCTCGATCAGATTCAGCGCGGCCCGCTCAGAGATCCCCAAGGTGAGGGCGACCTCGGTCATGAAGACCCGGTCCTGGATGCTCTCCTGGATCGGGTTCGCGGCCTGCCGGGCGTAGGTGGCGGCCTCAGCGGCGATCCACTTGATCTGCGCTACCTGGAGTGCTTGCTCGTCGAGCCTGAGCAGGGTGATGCCCTCGAGGAACTGCTGCCGACGACGACGCGGCGCAACCTCCACCACCTCGTCAGCCGGGTCCTCGATCGGGCAGGGATTGGTCTCCAGCCAGGCGAAGAACTCCTCGTCACTCTCCTGCACGGGGGCGACGAAGTCGTCGGCGAGCAGGGCGAGATGTGCGTCATCCCATCCGCTGTTCGTGACCTCGTCCATACCTGCACACTGCCACCAGCCACCGACATCCGGAGGGCGTATTCGGGCTGATCCGGGCAGAGTTTCAACCAATGGTTGAAGCGAGTTTCGGGGTCGACTCGGGTGGGCTTCGACACGGGCGCTGACGCGCCCGGCTCAGCCACCGGAGATGGGTCCAAACCCCGGTGGCTGAGCCGGCCGGAGGCCGCGTCGAAGCCCACCCACGCGACCCCACACCACGGGCTCCGAGCTCCCGGCCCCTCGAACACCGGATGCAGGGCTTCGACACGGGCGCTGCGCGCCCGGCTCAGCCACCGGAACTCGGATCGACTCGGTGGCTGAGCCGGCCGGAGGCCGTGTCGAAGCCCACCCGCGCGACCATGCCTCACACGGGCGCTGCGCGCCCGGCCCAACCACCGGGGGACCGGTCTCAGGCGGGCTCGAGGAGGTGGTGCTCGGTGATCGCCTCGAGGGACAGGACCCGGTAGCCCTCGGTGCCGAAGAACACCGTGATCCGATCGTCCTCCACGCTCATCACGGTTCCATCGCCCCACTCCGAATGACGGACGGCCTGATCGACGGTGAAGACGGCGGAATCGGATGCCACCGCACGCTCCGCCTCCTGCTCGAGCACCTCGTACGCGGTGCCGGAAGCGCAGGTGTCGCAGTTGCCGCACGGCTCGTCGCGCGCCTCGCCGAAGTAGCCGAGCAGGAAGGTCCGCCGGCAGCCGAGCGTCTCGGCGTAGAGGCGGATCATCGCGATCCGCGATTCGTCGATCCGCTCCCGCTGCTCCGCCGCCTGACGGGCCGCGTGGATGGCGTCGCCGATCTTCACCCCACGCACGGCGCGGAGCCCGCCATCCACCTGGCGCACCGCGCCCGCCTCGAGCAGCAGATTGACCGCCTCGCCCACTGAGCGCCCCGGCAGATGCACGGCATCGCCGAGCTGCTCCGCGGAGACGGGACGGTCCGCGGCCTGCAGAGCCGTCAGCACCAGCTCGAGCCTGTTGCCGTTCGGCCGGCCCGAAGCGAAGAACGTCCGCAGCCCGAGATCCTCCGCGCGGTAGTGCAGGGTCGCCTGCGCCGGCTCCCCGTCGCGGCCGCAGCGGCCGACCTCCTGGTAGTAGCTGTCGATCGACTCGGTGATCGCGGCGTGCACGACGAAGCGCACGTTCGGCTTGTCGATCCCCATCCCGAAGGCCGAGGTCGCGACGACCACGTCCAGCTCGTCGGCCTGGAAGCGCTCGTGGGTCTCCCTGCGCTTGCTTCGCCCCGAGCCCGCCGTGATACGCCGCCGCCCGCAGTCCCCGCTCCGAGAGCTCGGCGGCGAAGAGCTCGGTGGCCTTGCGGGTCGCCACGTAGAGCAGCCCCGGACCTCTGAGCTCGACGACCTCCTCGATCACCGCGCGGCGCTTCTCGTCTTCGCCTTCATGCCGGACGACGTCGAGGCGGATGTTCGCGCGGTCGTAGCCGTGCGTCAGCATCACCGGATCCCGCATGCCGAGACGCTCGACGATCTCCTCGCGGACGGGAGCCGATCCCGTCGCGGTCAGGGCGAGCACGACGGGACGCGGCCTGTCTCGGGAGATGCCATCGATCGCGTCTCGCAGGCGCAGATAGTCGGGGCGGAAGTCGTGACCCCACGCGGATACGCAGTGCGCCTCGTCGACGACGAACAGCGAGACCCCGACAGCGGCGAGCCGTTCGACGACCTCGTCCTTCGCGAGCTGCTCGGGGGAGAGGAAGACGTACTCGGCGCGGCCGGACTCCAGCTCCTCCCAGGCTTCGGAATTCTTCCGCTCCGACTGGGAGGAGTTGATCGCGATGGCACGCGGCGCAGTCGGACGCGCCTGGATGCCGGCCACCTGATCCGCCTGCAGCGCCAGCTCGGGATGCCGGCAAGAAGACCCGCGACCGTGCTCTCCAAGTCCTACCTCTTCGGCATCTCAGCGGGCAGGCGGAGCTACTGGTGGGAGCCCGCTCCCCGCCGCCGGTCTCCGAGGGCGCGCCGGACACGTTACATGGACGCCGCGATCGCGCTGCTCGACGAGGCCGACCCGGACTTCATTTCGTCAACCTCGGCGACATCGACCGGATGGCCCACAGCGACCTCACCGGCACCAGGTCGTCGCCGCCCGAGCGGCTGCCTTGACGACACCGACCTGCAGGTCACCCGGCTGGTGAATGCGATAGGGCGTGCCCGGTCGCTGGGAGTCGTCGATGCTCGTCTTCCTGGCCGACCACTCGATGGACTGGTCGCTTCCGCACAAGCTGGTCTCGCTCGCCCCGGTCTTCGATGCCTCGCCCCTGCTGGCCGGTCGGGTGGCCATCGCGGACAACGGCGGAGCGGACCTCTGCTACTGGACCGGGCGGGATGCCGACCGGGCGGCCGCGATCGAGGAGATGCTGCGGCTGTCAGCGCCCCACGAGGCGTGCTCGAAGCCCATGACGTGGCCGCCACGCCTGAGCTACGGCTGGGGCCGGAGGCCGGCGACGTGCTGGTCTCATCTCGGTCCGGCTGGCGATTCGAGACCCCTCGGTGACCTCCAGTCCGGTCCCGGGCCGACCACGGCCATCCCCCGACGTACCGATCCAGTTCTTCCTGGCCGCGGCCACCCTATCGTCCCGCGCGGTACCGCTTCGTCGGTGCAGGCTTACACGATCGACGTCGCGCCTACGGTCGCTGCGTCTTCGGGATATCTGCACCCGCCGACGGCTGGACGCACCAGCCGCCTCTGAGCGCCTTCGATCGGGGGAGGGAACGTGGCAACGTCGCGACAGGAAACGAGCGGCTGTTCAGAATTTCCCGCGACGTAGGCGGTGAGAAAATGGACGCCGTGGCGGTCCAGGTTGCCACGGGCGCGGTCGTAGTGCTCGGTGGTGCGGGGGTCGGTGTGGCGGGCGAGGATCTGGGCATCGCGGAGCGGTACGAGGTCTCGAGAGCGTTGGTGATGGCGGCGTGGCGCAGGGAGTGCGGGGTGATGTGCCGCGGAATGCCGGCGACCTTGCGCGATCCCTCACGACCATCCGGTAGCAGTCGCGGCGGTCGATGGGGTTCTCCGTGGTGGGCCGCAGGATCAGCCGCCCTTCGGTGCGTTCGCCGCGGCAGGCCTCCAGAATGCGCAGCACGGGGACGGTGATGGGCATGGTGGCGGGGCTTGTTGCCCTTGCCGACCAGCCGTAGGACCCGGTGGCCGCGCAGGGTTTGGGCGTAGTCCTCGATCCGGACTGCGGCGGCCTCGAGGCGCGCAGCGCGTTGATGCCGAGCAGGTAGGCCAGCGCGCCGTGGTGGACGGTGATCGTCGGTGCGACTTGGAGGAATCGGATGAGCTCGAGTCGATCCAGGCCCTGGGTGCGCGGCTCATCACGGTGAAGTCCGAGGAAGCCGTGCGTATACCTCGGGATCGGCAGGGATGAGGCCGTCGATGTGGGCGAAGCGGAAGAACC
>CAWHND010000006.1:0-201880 GCA_963830655.1 uncultured Actinomycetota bacterium | reverse complement strand
TCTTGTTATGTTCTCACTTCGTTCAGTTACGTGCCTCTCACTCGCGCGAAGTGCGCGCGTGGGATTCTACATCTGCGCGCCGCTGTCGCTCCTAGCATCGCACTGTTACACCGCTAAGCCTTCAATCTTTGAAAAGCTGCAAAAGGGGTTGGCTTCATTTGTCTGTTGGGGGGTGACTCGAGCAAAGCCCGCGCAAGCGGCGCTCTGCAACGGAGAGCGCGCAGCAGTTGGCACGATCGGAGCTACCACGGCCGCGTGCTGGAGCTCGCGGCGGGGCCCGGAATGCCCGAGCCCGCGCGCCGCGGGGGCCCGGCTGCAGCGCTGCTGCCCGCTGCGCTCGAGCCGGCGCCGATACGAGCGCGCGACGAGCTGCCAGCGGGGAGAGCGCCGCCCAAGGCGGGTGCACTGCCGAGCGAGTGAGGTCTGTGTCGATGCGTAAACAGTAGAGTGCCAGGTAGAGAGTCGGCTGAGATGCTGCGATTTTGCAGTCCTCACAGCCCTGTTCCGCGCGTCGCCCACTGACGTGGAAAAGAGGTCGTACGCGCGGCCCGCGCCGCCGCCGCCACTGCCGCCGCCACCGCGTGGCTGCGCATCCTGGCCGTAGTCATCGTTCTCCGCGGCGGCAGCCGGCGGCGCCGCTGCGCGCCCTCCTCGCGCGGCGGATGACAACGAGGCTGCCGCGGCCGCAGCAGGCCGAGGGCGACTGACGCCGCCGCCGCCGGGCTTCTTGTATTTCGCGTCGTACAGCGCGAACTCGTCCTCCGCGGTGAGCTTCTGCTTGCGCGGTGGCGGCGCGCCCGCTCCGCCGCCGTACGCGTCCAGCGCGTCGTCGTCCAGCGGCGCCTCGCCCTCGATCATGCCGCGCCGGTCCGGCGCGCCCAGCGCCAAGCGATCGATGCCGTCGACCAGGCTGCTGAAGTTCGTCAAGCCGCCGAGCGCCTCGTAGCCCGCGCCGCCGCCGGCCAGGTTGTCGACAGGCCGACCTGCCGCTTGCCGCTCCTCGCGCGTCTCGCAGACGGTCTCGTGCGCGCCGGGGTCCCGCCTCACGGCACGAGCAGCTGAGGCTGGAATGGAATCCAGAGCAGCCGCAGGACGAGGCCTGCTTGCAGCGCCGCGCACCGGTGACGTTGTGTGTGTCGTAGCTGTGCTTGCACGCCGTGCACTTCAGGTCCTGCGTGCCGCGGATCGGCACGTAGCTGTAGTGCGCGCAGGGGCAGCCGGCCTGGCGGCAGTGTAGGGGCGGGCGGTGGTTGTCCGTCGAGGCATGCTGGCGGAAGCGGTGGCCGCAGAGGCGCGGCGACGACGGCCCCACCTGCCGGCAGTCCATGCCGGTGCGCGTGTTGCGCCAGCTCACGTACAGGCGGTTGGCACGGTGCGCGATGCTGAGCTTCAGCACGAAGACGAATATCGACGACAACTCGCTTCGGCTTGCAGCTCAGCTATCATGCTCGCGAGTACTGCCTCCCGCGGCGCGGGACGCGGACGCGTTCGCCTTGAACTTCTCGTATTCCTCCGGAGTGAACATCTCTCCGCATCCGCGTCGCCGACGATCTTCTCGTACTCGCTGTGATCACGCGACACCTTAGCAGAGAAGACAGGCTCAGCCAGAGCACAGGAACTGCAGCTGCATCGCTGCTGTTCGCGACGGTTGCTGCTGCTGGCAGCTGACAGGTAGGCCGCCACATGGTCCTGCGCCGTGGCGGTAAGGTGAATCATAGACTGCTGGCCGTCAGGGCGGTCAATCACGGCCGCGCTGTTGTCCGCGCCGACTCCAATCCACTCTGGCCGCGCTGCGACTGCAGTCGACCGGCTGCTGCCGCCACCTCCGCCGCCGCGTCGAGCAGAGCCATGCTGCAGCTCGCCGCCTGGACGGCTGCGGTGCAGCTCGAGCAATGCTCGCACGCGGTCGCTGTCGGCACACCGCTGCAGCCGGCGTATGATCGGCACGGAAGGCAGGAAAGAAGCGCAGTGCAGAGAGAGTTGTCGCAGCAGGCGGGTCGTCGGATGGCTGTGTGAGCGGGCAGGCGGCAGGCAAGCCGGCTGGATGAGTTCATAGCGCGCCGTCTCGCTCGCTGTCGGCCGCGTACCGCCCGTTTGAGCGGTGCCGCCGGTGGTGAGTCAGCTGCTCATGCACGCGCTGAGTCACCTGTGCGTGCAGTGTTGTGCTGCAGCGCTCGCTGCTGCGCGGTGCACGCAGCGGCCGACCCTCGCTCGCATGCTGGGCAGCTCCTGTGAACGCCACTGGCAATCCACTTCCGACTGCTCCACTCAGCCAAGTGGATGCGCGGCGAGCTGCGCACTGCGCTGCGCTGTGTTGGGGCGTGCGTCGCACGGTGGGTGCTCACACACGCACTCACCGTGTGCCAAAAACAGCTGTTCGAGCTCGGAATCTGGCCACGGACGTGCACGCTTTGCAAAATCGCGCGCCTCCTCCGCTCTTGCACCAAGCATCGCCACACGGACGCACAGCACCGCAATCGACAGCTCAACACGCCGACTTCCGCAAGCGCGCAGCTGGCGCACCCCGAATGCTCATCAATCATGCAGAATTTGAGTTTTTTTTCAGGTTGCTGTTTGCGTGGGTGCATGCATGCTGAAAGGCACGGCGAGCGGAAATGCTGGAAAGGCGAGCGCGGCGCTGGCCGCGCTCCGCAGCAGTCGCCGTCGTTGCGCGCGAATGGCGCGCGTGAGAGCGGCGCGCTGCGGGAGCGCGTACGGGGGGCGCGCGCGCTTACTCGACCTTCTTGCGGAACGAGCAGCCCTCCGTCAGGCGCGCCTTGCCGCCGGTCGGCTGGCACAGCACGGTCGAGCACGCGCCGCAGAACACGACGGTCGACGCATGGCTGAACACGGTGGTGCTGGAGAGAGAGAAAAAAACGCACGCGAAAGGCAAGCGGCGACAAGAGAGAAAGTGAGACCGCTGCTCGTTCGCCACGCTGGACAGCACGGTCGCGCCAGCAGTAGCCGAAACGCGCGCACAACGTCGGAAGCCGCTGCCGTCGTCGCTCTCCATGCCAGCGCGCGTTCGCCCAGCGGCAGCATTCTTCGGCAGGACTCGGCGCAGCCGTCCCCGTGCAGCGCCCAGCTAGTGGAAATGCGGCCTGCAACTCTGTCCAGCACCAGCAACTGCGTTCGCCTTTCGGTGCTGCATATGCGCGCTCTGCAAGCGTGCGTGGCAGCGTGCGCGGTGTTGTGCGTACATCGAGAAGCAGCCAGGGCCTAAAACAAAAGCAAAAACAGCGACAGCAGCATGAGCGACAGAGTCCACGCAGGCCAAGGCACAGCGCATGGAGCCCACAGGCGGCGGCAGCGCGCGCGCGCGAACGCACACTTGACGTCCATGAAGAACGAGTTGGGCGACTGTACGAGGCGCTTCAGCTGCGCGCGCGAGGAAAGCAAGTGGACAGCGAGGCACGGAGGAGGTGAGAGGCGAGCTCGCGCGCCAGCTGAGTGCGCGGCCGATGGCGGCTGCGCCGAGCGCTGTGCAGCGCGCCGCGGAGCGTGCGCCGCCGAGTGCGCCACGGCCGCGCCGTACCTTGTGCAGCTTGGCCTCGTACTCGGCCGGCGGGTGCAGCAGGTCGTGATCGATCTGCACACCAGCCAGCAGCGCGAGCGAAAGGCGCCAGCGCGCAGCGATCCCGACCGCAGCAGCAGACGAACCAAGGCAGCAGCAGCAGCACAGGCAGCAGCGGCGACGCGACACAGAGCACGGAGGAACACAGCCCGTCAGCACCATGCTCCCTACAGTCGTCGGCGCGAGCGGCGTGCAAGTGGAAGAGCGGCGAGGCAGCGCGCAGGAAGAGCGCACAGCAGGCCAGCGTGCGGCATGGCTGCAGGCTGCCCGGCGCGCGCGTCACCGCGTCGGCGCGCAGCAGCCTGCGCAGCGCAGTGCGCTGACCGGCATGGTTGCAGTGTGTGTGGTGTGAGGCAGCGACTCCAACAAACAGTGAACGCGCTAAGCGAGAGCCCAGCTGGGGCGAGGCCTCGCCTAAGGTTTTCGCTAGACGCCCATCGCGTTGCAACAGACGCTGCAAGGAAGCTTCTCCACCGCTTCAGAATGAGAACTTTAAAAACAAATAACATCCCCAGCAAATAGTGGCAGAGGTGTGAAAGGCATTTCGGCAGCGTGAAACGCTGCAGTGTCAATACCCGAAGAAATAGCTGTCATCATGTAAAGTCTAAGCGCTGTCTGGTCGGTAGTCTTGCATGTAGCTTTGGTGTGCACACAAATGCGTCACCGACAACTGCAATGGTTGTCTAGTCCGAGCTTTGATGGTGTAGAAGAGAAGATTGTGTGCACTGTTTCTTTGCGGCCCACGTGAAGGACAGCGTGCGCAAACGCCTCATGTTTCGTCTCACCAACGGAAGCTTTTCCTTTCTCTTCTTCCCTCTCCCTTGGAAGTGCAGACAAGGCGGGCACGGCGATCGGCGCCACCGGCGCTTCGGGGTGGCGCGTTGTGCGGGCTCTTTGAGCGCCCCTGCGCGTTGCCGCGCCACTGTGCACTCGCTGCCGCTGTTGAGATCGCGCTCATGGCAGCAGGATGCAGTTCGCGCTCAGTGCGAGCGGCTGCAAATCAGGCGCAAGCAGCTCGCCGCTGGTGCGTTGGGCTGACATCGCTTTGCTCGTCGCCGCGTCTATCACAGAGACCCCGGCCAGCCAGCCTGCTCCGTACGCTTCGAAACCGCGACACTCAGCTCAGCTGACAGCCGCTTGTGCGACTTGAGCGCGTACTGTGGACCGCTCCCGGCCGCGCCACTGGGCGCTACGTAGCCGAGCCGGCCGTTCGATCGCGTTCCAGCGGTGGTCGCTGGCGGCACCGTTGTCGTCATGGCGTGGTGCGGCCTGCGGGTGTCGTACAGCGTGAAGCACGTGCTGGTGCTGCTGCTGCTCGTCGCGGACCTGGCCTTGAACACCGTGGTGGACAGCGCCAGCGCCAAGGTCTCCGCACTCAGCATGATGGGCGCGCAGGGATGCCTGCGCGTCGCCACGCTCTTCTGCGTCTTCCTCTTCCTATGGGACACCTTCGTCTTCAAAGTCAGCCGCCAGCGAGCGGGGCAGCGGACACACGGCTGCAGCAGCAGTGTGGGCACAGCAGTGTGGCCTGCGGCTGACGCGTCGCATCGCCTGTCTCCTGCACCTGCCGGCCGCCGCTGTAGTACGGCCTGCTGGGCGCGCTGTGCGCGCGCTTCAAGTTCCTGTTCCCTCTTCTTTCCCTTGTCGTTCGTGCTGCTGGTGGCGCTGCGCGTGATGCGCGGCGCGGCCCTGTTCGACGACAAGGACACCATCGCCATCTGGCAGAGCGACTCCTACCAGGCCGTTTACGTCATTCACAACATCTGTGCGTGGCCAGGCGGCGCGGAGTGCTTGCTGTGTGCGAATAGTCTGTGGCGATGCGGCTGGCAGGCACTGATCTGATCTCCCTCGCCTATGTGCGTCCTGCTTGCTCTCCGCAGTCTCTATCTTCTACTACGTTGCGCTGCTGCAGGCGATGTTCGACCTGGGCAATCCGGCCTTTTACAAAGCCTCCACCTGGCTCGAGCGCAGCTGAGCGCGCGCACGTTTGGCCTGCGTGGCTGCTGCGGAGCGCGTCCACCCGGCAGCTGCCGACTGCCTGCAGCTGCAAGCGGGCCTTGGATCACCAGGCCGCCGCTGCGCCGCGTGGCCTGCAGAATCGATTCTGCGTGGTGCTCCCCGGTTGCCGCCTGTGGCTGCCGCCTCCAATCGCTAGCCGCCTACTCCTCGCGCCGACGCCTCGCGCGCGCGATGCGCCCTCGAATTTGAAACAGATTGTCTTCTCGTATTCGCCACTGTTACACTGCGTCGACGTTTTGACGCTTTTCGAATTCAGTGTCTTGACTGCCTTAGGCTTGCAGGCGCGAGCTCGCTGGAGGCTGCAGCCATCTCAGCGATCGCGCCGGTGAGCTGAGGGCCAGCGAGCACCGAAATGTTGAGCGTCCAATGAATGCTGTGTGTTGAAACAATATGAAATGCTGAACAAGCGGTACGCAGCGCAGCGCAGCAGCAGGCGCACGAACGCCGCACCCCGGGGCGGCGAAGCATTTCGCACGGCGCAGGCAGCGCTACTTGGTGGCCTCGGCGTCGTCCGTCGCGTAGGCGATCTCGAGCTTCGCCTTGCTGCCGTCCGCGCCAGCCGCCGCAGCAGCTGCAGCAGCAGCTGCGGCCGCGGCAGCGCGCGCCTCCTTGCGCGCGCGCACGGGGTTGGTCGACGCAGACTTCGCGCCGCCCTCCCCGGCCCCAGCTGCCGCCGCGCCGCCCGCCTGTCCCTGCCGGTTCTCCTTGTGGTAGTTGCTCCACGGCCCGCCGGCGTCGGCGTAGTAGTCCATCGGGTACACCTCTTTCCACCTGCTGCAGCCCGAGCGCCACCTCGGCCTCGTAGGGCGACAGCAAGGGCGCGGCGTGGAAGGCGTAGCCCCAGTCGATCGACAGACGCGGGCAGGCGACCTGCGCGGGCGGGGAACGAGCGCGCAGCATGGACGATAGAAGCAGTCAGTCAGCGCATGCTGGTCGCTGAGCGAGACACGAGCGGCAGGAAAGGGCGGCAAAATTGCACCGGCCCCCACGAAAGCAACGCAAGCGCCGCGCCGCGCCACTGGCCTGTATCCACGCGTCCACGTCCGCGAAGCGCGCGAGCTTGTCGGGGAAGATCTCCGACAGCAGCACCGTAAGGGTGTCGGCGCCGCGCTGCGCGAGCAGGCGGCGCAGGCGCGAGGATGCGCGCGTTGCCCTGCCGGCCCAGCGTGCCCAGGATCAAACCCCAGCGCCTGGCGCCCGCCGCGCGCGCGATGGCGTCACGCCGCAGCGCGTGCATCTGCGCGTGCTGGTACTTCTCGCGCGTGAGCGTCTTGCCGTAGCGGGTCATACTAAAAGGCGGCGACGTGCGGGTTGGCGATCATCACGGCCTCCAGGTGGAAGCGCCCGTCCGCAACGAACAGCAGCGCGTCGCAGGCGCCGAACTGCGGCGACGTGCAGCCCAGCACCTCGCCTTTGCTGAGTGGGCGCGCCTGTGGCACCAGCAGGTTGGGGAAGATCGGTGCCAGCTCGGCCGCGGCGGCAGCTAAGGCGGACGCGAACTGGATGGTGCCCGCCAGCACCAGGCGCGCGTCGGACGCGAAGTGCGCGCAACGTGCGCACCAGGTGCGCCACGTCGATCGTGATGTCCACGAACACGTACAGCATGCGGATCGTCGACACGTCGATCGGAACTGCGCGCGCAGCGGGCAGGCGAAGCAGACACAAACGGTCAGCTGCCAGCGCGCTTCCCACGCCGTCTAAAACCACACCCAGCTCGCATCACTGACCCAGGCAGCTGTGTCCGTAGTGCACCATGAAGTCGCAGCCCAGCGCGCGCGCCGTATAGTCGTCGACGCAGCAGGCGCCGTACAACAGCGTCGCCATGATCACCGTCTCCACCTGCGCGAAGCTGCAAGCACGGCAGCGAGCAGGAGGGAGGAAGGCAGAAAAAGGTCAGCGGCAGCAGTAGAGCGCAGCTAGTGCCTACATTCGATCGCCTCGCCGCTGCGCCGTTTGTCCGTCTGACTCTTGCAGGATGTCCGCGATGACGCACGAATACATGAGCAGCCCTTCGGGGAACTGCAGAGCGACGCGCTGCGCGCGCGCCTCGCGCAGGCGCCAGATCGTCTTGTACAGCTCGAAGTTGTAGTTGCGCGGCAGCACCGCGATGGCCGCGCCCAGCGCCGCGTCCGCCAGCAGCTCCGCGGGGATCTGCTGCGCCACGCGCACCACGCGCTGCGGCGCTGCTTTCGCGCTGCCAACTGCAGCAGCGGCGGCGGGCGTGCCTGCAACAGCTCCGTCTGCGCCCACCGTGCCGGCAGATGCGGACGATGCGAGCGGGCCCTCCGCCTCGGCTCGCCTCCGGCCGCGCAGGCGACCACGCGTGGCGGGCTGCGCCGGCTCGGCTGCGCCTGCATCGCCGACTGCGCCCACCGCCGCGCCGCCGTCAACTGCAGGCGCGGCTGCAACCGTGGACGCCTCAATCGCGGGCGCGGGAGCGACAGGCGCAACGGCAGCAGCGACTGCCGGCGCGGCCGGTGTGTCGGCTGCAGGCTGCGCACTCATGGCTGCGGCTGCGATGGCGCGATTCGAGTTCGCACTGGCAGCGGCGATCAGAAGAGCGCGTCGATCTGTTCCATCTTCAGCAGCGCGAGGTAGATGTTGTAGTACACGATCACCACCATCGACGCCAGGAAGGTGAAGCTCGCCGCCTCGCCCCACGTGTACAGCATTCGCTGGCGGCACAGGCGGGCGAGCAAGCGGGCAGCGTCGGCGGGACTCTGCAGTGCAGCGCAGCGGCGAGTGGTCAGCCGCGTGCAGGAACGCTGCAGGCGCGTCAGCACAGCGCTGCGCTACGCATCCCACACGCGCGCACGGTGATGGCACTTGTGCGCACAGTGGAAAGTCGAATTTGAAGCCTGGCTGCTGTCTCTGTCAACTCAATCGATCGTTTTCGATTTCTCTGCGCGCACACCTCCCGCTGCTGAGCGCAACGCTGATAGCGCCGCGCAGCGAGATGTCGCGCCCGGGCGGCTCCAGCAGCGGCGACGAGGCCGGCGCGGCGGCCGGCCGATTCCGCTTCGCGCGGCCGACTAGCGGCGGCAATGGCGCTGCCCGCTCAGTTGGCGCGCGCTCGAATGCAGGCGCCGCGGGATCCAGTCGCGACAGCGGCGGCGGCGCGTCCTGGCGCGGCGGCGGCGATACAGCGGCGGCGGGTGGCTCCGGCGGGCGCGGTCCGCGCGCGCCGCCGTCGCTGCGCGCTCAACCGTCCTATCCGCCGCGAGTTCTCGCCGTCCGAGCGCGAGCGCGAGCTGCAGCGCGGCGCGCGTCGCAGCGGCGGCAGCAGCAGCAGCGGCGAAAGGCGCGGCGGCGAGGACGAGCAGGCGCGCTGGCAGGCGGCGCATGCGCGTCTGGCGGCCATGCGCGACCAGCAGCGGCAGGCAGCGCGCGTGGCGCTGCACCGCGCTCAGGCGGCCGCGCGTACCGACGACGGCAGAGCCTGGATGGCGCAGCCGCGCCCGCTGCATCCCCGCACGGCAGCGGGTCGCTACGGGGTCAGAGTGCCACGCAGGCCGCGCTGGCCAGTCTGGAGGAGCTGCGCGGCTTCTCGTTTCCTTTGGGCAGCGTGCGCGCCGACGAGCTGGCGGCCACGCTGCTGCTCGCGCTGCAGGTGCTGTGCGCGGAGGACGCGGCGCTCGCGCGGCGCCACGCGCACCCCGAGGCCGGCGGCGCTGGCGGCTGGGCGGAGGGCAGCTGCGCGCTGGGCTGCGCGGAGGTGGCGCAGCACCGCCTCAGCGTGGGCCTGCTGGCGCGGCTGCTGCAGGCGCTGCTGCAGCAGCGCGCGTTGCCGCCTTTGGCTGCCGCGCTCGATGCCGTGCCGCTGCACTTCCTCGTGCTGGCGCTGCTGCGCGGCGAGCTACGAGCACTACAAGCGCGCCGCTCGCGCCGCGCTGCCCGCGCTGGCACCCGGCGCGGGGGACGCGGCCACGGTCGCGCTCGCCAGCGAGCTGGTCGCCGCCCCGCCCACGGGCTCCTGGAACGCAGGTTGGCTGCGGCTGGACCTGCTGCGCGTGCTGGCGCTGCTGCCTGCGCGCCGAGGAGCGCGACGAGGAGGCGGACAGGCGCGACGGAACCGTGCCTGCTGCTGCTCCTGCGAGTGCCGCTGCCGAAACCATCCGCTGTGCGTGGAAGGCACGGGCCGCGCCTGCCGCTGGCACCGCTGCTGCCGCACCAGTCACGCGCAGCAGATTGCAGCCGTATCACACCGCCATTTTGGCGGTGCTCGCGCCGCATCTCGACGTCGCCGCACTTCCCCGGCTGGCCGCGCAATCTGCCGCCGCCGCCGCGGCCGTGTCCGCGTCCTCCGGCGGCGCGGGCGTGCTGGACGCCGTAGAAGCGCATGGGGTCCTGACCCTCGACACCGAGCAGCAGGGCATCGACCGAGCGGGCTTCGAGGGATCGAAGGAGGACAAGGGCGCCGAGGCGGCTGAGGCCGCCCTGCGCACCGCCCTGGCGCTGCGGGCCATCCGCAGCTGACCACTCCGAAGCTCAGGCGATTCCCGCCCCCTGTGCGGGACTGGGATTGGATTCCCGGTTCGGTCCTGCGTTCCGCGGATGCTTCCTGCGTTTCGCACGTTGAGTCACGGTTCAGTGGGCTGGGCTCCTCAGCCAGGTGACGGCCCGAGCGGCGGCAGCAGCAGCGGCGCGCATCGCCTCTTCCTGCTGGATCCCCCGGCGAGCTCCGCGGCGAGCGTGCCGCAGAAACTGTCGCCGGCGCCTGTGGTGTCCGCCACGTACTCGACCCGGTCCGCGGGCACCGAGATGTCGCCCCACCGAGCCCCCTCGCTGCCGAGCGTCACGAGCACCGACCGAGCCGTCAGCCCTGCCATCCGCATCAGGCCCGCCTCATGCTCGTTCACGATGACGGGATCCGCTGCTCGCCAGCGTCGCGTCACTGACGGCGTCGTACGGAGCGAGATTGAGGAGCACCCGCGCGCCTGCATCGGTCCGCGCCGCACCGCCGTCCTCGACGACGTCGACGGACAACTCCAGCTGGAGCAGCAGACGTCGCCCTCCGTCAGATCCCCGACAGCGTCGAGGTCCTCGACTCGTCACCCTGGCGTTGGCTCCCGGGCGACACGATGATCGTGTTCTCGCCGTCGGCCGCCACCGCGATGGCGGCGTGGCCTGTCGGGCTGGCGGCATCGATGCAGATGCCCTGGATGCCGACGCCGAACGCGGTCAGACGCGCGACGTACTGCCGGCCCATGGCATCGTCCCCCACCCGACCGATCATCGACACATCGGCCCCGGCCATCGCGGCGGCCACCGCCTGATTCGCGCCCTTGCCGCCGAAGAGTGTCTGCAGATCACCACCGATCAAGGTCTCCCCCGGTTTCGGATGCCGCTCGACGCTCACCACGGAATCGACATTCAGCGAACCGACGACGACCACCTTGCCCATACCGCTATTGTCCCGGTCGCTCGGACCTACGGCTCAGACCGTCAACGATCGGACCGAGCGAGATGTCAACTAGGGTTGACGCCATGGATGTGGGGACGCTGCATGCGCTCGCGGGAGACGCCGGATCCGATGATCCGGTCGCTCGCCCGCTACGTTCGCCGTGCACCGCATGCGCTCGGAGCTCGACCGCGTCGAAGCAGTCACCGTGCGCACGCGCTCGCGCTGCGGGGCTGTCCTGGCAGCTGATCGCGCTGTGCCTCGAAGTCTCCCGTCAGGCAGTGCACAAGAAGTACGGAAGAAGATGAATCCTGCGCTCCGCTGCTCGCCGGCGGCGGCCTCCACCGACCACGAGGCATCCCGATGAGCTCCCCCTCCGCATTCCCCCCGCCGCCGCCCGATCTTCGGTCGTCGCGGCGCCGCAGACTCCCGGTCGCGCGCGCGAGCGTCCGCGCAGCCTTGACGCTCGCCCCTATCTGCTCGAGCACCGCCGCGTCCTGATCTTCGTGCTGGTCCTCGGTGTTCTGGGCTCGCTGGCGTCGCTCGCGCAGCCGCTGCTCATCAGCAATGTCATCTCAGTGGTCGAGAAGGGGCGGCCGCTCGGCGGGCTGGTCTGGCTGCTGGTGGGATTCGTCGTCCTCGCGGGACTTCTCAGCGGGCTATCAGCACTACCTGCTGCAGCGCACCGGCGAGGGCGTCGTGCTCAGTTCGCGCCGCCAGCTCGTCGCCAAGATGCTGCATCTGCCGATCGCCGAGTTCGACACCCGTCGAGTGGGCGACCTCGTCTCGCGGGTCGGTTCCGACACCACTCTGCTGCGGGCCGTGCTGACCCAGGGTGTCGTCGAGTCGGTCGGCGGGGCGCTGACATTCGTGGGCGCTCTCATCGCGATGGCGATCCTCGATCCTGTGCTCCTGCTGCTCACCCTGCTCGTGGTGGCGATCGCCGTGGTCACGGTCGTGTCGATGTCCGCGCGAATCCGGCCTGCCGTGCTGGAGGGGCAGAAGAAGGTCGGCGATCTCGCCGCCGCTGTGGAGCGCTCGATCAGCGCCATCCGCACGGTGCGCGCGGCCAACGCCACCGAGCGGGAGATCGCCGCGATCGATCGGGATGCCGAGGGTGCGTGGCGGCAGGGCATCACGGTCGCACGCATCTCCGCGCTGATCGTCCCGTGGCCAGCGTCGCTCTGAACGTCTCGTTCCTCGTGGTGCTGGGCGTCGGCGGCTACCGGGTGGCGAGCGGTGCGACGACCGTTGCGAACCTCGTGGCCTTCATCCTGTTCCTGTTCCTGATGATCATGCCGCTGGGGCAGTTCTTCGGCGCGATCAACGCGATCAATCAGGCCCTGGGGGCGCTGGGGCGCATCCAGGAGGTCCTTGCACTGCCCGAGCGAGAGCGACGCGGATCGGTCGATCGCCCCGCTGGGTGCACCGACCGCCGGCTCCCGCCCGCTCGCCGACGCTCCCGCGATCGAATTCCAGGACGTGCGTTTCGGCTACGACACCCTCGCCGAGAACGCGGAGAACGCGGATAACCCAGCCGACGCACCGGCCGGGTCGCCGAGCGAGGAGTCCGTCGACCCGATCGATGGCGCCGGCGCCGCTGACTCGGAGATAGTCCGCCAGCCGGTCCTGCATGGCGTGAGCTTCTCCATCCCGCGCGGATCGCGTACCGCCCTGGTCGGGCCCTCGGGCGCCGGGAAGAGCACGATCCTCTCGCTCATCGAGCGGTTCTACGACGCGGACTCGGGCACCATCAGCCTGGGCGGGATCGACATCCGCGGAATCGACCGCGTCGCGCTGCGCGCCCAGATCGGCTACGTGGAGCAGGACGCCCCCGTACTCGCCGGCAGTCTGCGCGACAACCTGCTGCTCGCCGCCCCTGAGGCAAGCGATGCGGACTGCATCGAGGTCCTGCATAGGGTGAACCTCGCGGAGGTCCTCGACGCGCGATCCCGCGGGACTCGACGCGCAGGTGGGCGAGGACGGCATCATGCTGTCCGGCGGCGAGCGCCAGCGCTTGGCGATCGCCCGCACTCTGCTGTCCGCCCCGCCGATCCTGCTGCTCGACGAGTCCACGTCCAGCTTGGACGGCCTCAACGAGCAGATGCTGCGCGACGCGATCGACGCCGTGTCGTCCGGCCGGACGCTGATCGTCATCGCGCACCGGCTGTCGACCGTGGTCGACTCGGACAACATCGTGGTGCTGGATCACGGGCGCGTCGTCGGCAGCGGCACTCATTCGGAACTGGTCGCCACCGTCCCCCTCTACCGCGAACTGGCCCGTCACCAGCTGCTCGTCTAGCCGTCCGCTCTCGCCCCCCACCGACGACCATCTGCACGGATCCGGAGAAGTTGCCTGCCTCCGGATGATTGCGCCGAAATGGGGGCGTTTGAGCCTCTCCAGCGCAATTCACGGGGGCAATCTCCGGATCCGTGAAACGCATCTGCCATCCCTCCACACCCGCGGGTTTCCGCGACTTCTCCACAATCCGCCTGCGACGGCGGGGGCGCCCTCCGTGGCGCGGCGATGCTGTGCGGATGCCTCCTCACTCCCCGCGATCATGGCCTCCCTCGGGGGCGTGGCACACATCCAGGATCTGCTCGAGTACGGCTACACCCGCCATCAAGTTGCCGCCATGGGCCGGCAGGGCGAGCTGCTCCGGGCGCGGATCGGATGGTACGTGTCCCCGACGCTCGAACCGGATGCAGTACGCGCCATCCGGGTGGGCGGCCGGCTGGGATGCGTCTCCGCGGCACGCTCGCACGGTCTTGCCGTCCCGGCGGATCACCGCCTGCACATCGCGTTGGACGACCACGCGACACGGCTCCGGTCGAGTCGCAACGGGTTCCGCAACATCTCTGCAGGAGACGACCCGGGGGTCGTCTGGCACTGGACGGGCCAGCTCGGAGATGAGGGGACGGAGCGATTTCGACTCTCCGTCGTCGGCGCGCTGGAACAGGTCGCTGCCTGCGTGGAACCGGAGTGGGCGATCGGCGTCCTCGACTCGGCGATCAACAAGGGACTGGTCAGCCACGAGGATCGGGAACGCTTGGAGGCGACTCCAAGCACTCGACGGCTCCTCCGGCTGACCGACGGGAAGGCGGAGAGCATCCTGGAGTCCATCCTCCGCGTCCGGCTCAGACGCGGCTGGCATAGCTGTTCGCTCGCAGGTGCCCATCGGGCGCTATCGGGTCGACTTCCTCGTCGATGGCTGGCTGATCATCGAGGCCGACGGCGCGTCACATGGCACCGCGCAGCAGTTCGCTTCCGACCGTGAGCGCGACAGCTTCTTCGTGGGCAACGGCTATCCGGTCCTGCGCTTCACCTACCGGCAGATCGTCGACCAGTGGCCGGCACCCTGGCGACGATCTCCAGAGGTCCTCAGACAGGGTGCAGCAGTGCAGGCCTGATCTCACGGATCCGGAAAACACTGCTGGATCCGGATGTTTGAGGGACCGATTCCGCATGGTTTGTTCGAAAGTCCGGATCGGCGAAACATCTCCGGATCCGTGGAAGGGGTCAGGTCGAGAGGGTCAGGCGAAGGGGTTGGGGGTCATCGTGTACTTCGTGCTCAGGTACTCGTGGATGCCCTCGACTCCGCCCTCGCGACCCAGGCCCGACTGCTTCACGCCGCCGAACGGGGCCGCGGCGTTCGAGATGACCCCGACGTTCAGGCCCATCATCCCCGTGTCGAGCCGCTCGATCAGGCGCTGGCCGCGCGCGAGGTCCTTCGTGAAGGCGTACGCCACGAGCCCGTACTCGGTGTCGTTCGCGAGGCGGATGGCCTCATCCTCGTCGGCGAACGTCGTGATCGACAGCGACGGGTCCGAAGATCTCGTTGCGCAGGATGTCGCTGCCCGCCACGACGCCCGTCACGACGGTCGGCGCGTAGAAGGTGCCCGGTCCATCGATCGGGGCTCCGCCAGTCTGCACGGGTCGCTCCACGACGCGACTGCGTCCTGAACCAGCTCGTCGGCCTTCGTCACCGCCGCCTCGTTGATGAGGGGGCCGATCGCGCACGCCATCCTCTGTGCCGCGGCCCACGACGAATCCGTTGACGGCCTCCGTGATCCGAGCGGAGAACTCCTCGGCGACGGACTCGTGGACGATGAACCGGTTCGCCGCGGTGCACGCCTCCCCGATGTTGCGGAACTTGGCGAGCAGAGCGCCCTCGACCGCCTTGTCCAGATCCGCATCCTCGAAGACGAGGAAGGGCGCATTGCCGCCGAGCTCCATCGAAGTGCGGAGCACGTTGTCCGCGGCCTGCTTGAGCAGCGAGACGCCGACCGGGGTGGAGCCGGTGAAGCTCAGCTTGCGCAGCCGCGGATCGGAGAGGATCGGGGCCGAGACATCGCCTCGACGTCGATGGGTCGTGATGACGTTGACGCACGCCCGGCGGGCAGGCCCACCTCCTCGAACAGCTTGCGCGACGTAGAGCGTGGTCAGCGGCGTGAGCTCGGCGGGCTTGATGACCACCGTGCAGCCGGCCGCGAGAGCGGGCGCGATCTTGCGGGTCGCCATGGCCAGCGGAAAGTTCCACGGCGTGATGAAGTAGCACGGCCCGACAGGCCGCTGCGAGACGATCGTCCGGCCGGTGCCTTCGGGGTTGATGCCGTAGCGGCCGGTGATCCGCACGGCCTCCTCGCCGAACCAGCGGAGGAACTCGCCGCCGTAGACGACCTCGCCCGCGGCTTCCGCAAGCGGCTTGCCCATCTCGAGCGTCATCAGCAGGGCGACATCGGACTTGCGCTCCATCAGCAGGTCGAAGGCCGAGCGCAGGTACTCGCCCCGGACCCGCGGCGGGGTCGCGGCCCACTCATCCGCGGCGGCGACCGCGGCGTCGAGCGCGAGGATGCCATCCTCTGGAGTCGCGCTGGCGATGGTCTTCAGGACGTCGCCCGTCGCGGGATCCCGCACATCCAGCGTCGCGCCGCTCGATGCCGGAACCCACCTTCCGGCGATCAGCAGCCCGTCGGGAACGGTGGCGAGCAGGGCGGATTCGTCGGCGGCGGACATGGGGCTCCTTCGCAGTGCCGGGTGGGACGATTCCAGCCTAGGACCGGAATCGGAGCTTCTGATCGCTCGGAACCGCGGAATCCGTCGCTGAGGTCAGGATTCGGTGACGACTACGCCCGCATCGGCGAGTTCGTCGAGTGCTGCAGCGCTGGATTCGGCCGCGACACCGGCGATGAGATCGGTCAGGACGCGGACCCGCGTGCCGTCGGCGAGCGCGTCGAGCGCAGAGGCGCGCACGCAGTAGTCGGTTGCGATCCCGACGACATCGATGGTGTCGACGCCGTGCGAGGCGACCAGGTCCGTGACGGACTCGCCGTCCTCGGTCGTGCCCTCGTAGATCGAGTAGGCGGGCTGTGCCCTGGCCCTTCCGGATGTGGAAGTCGACGTCTGACGTGTCGAGGTCGGGGTGGTACTCGGCACCCGAGGTGCCGGCGACGCAGTGCACCGGCCAGGTGTCGACGAAGTCGGGTGCGCCGGCGGCGAAGTGACCGCCGTTGTCGCCTGTCGCCGTCGTGCCAGTCGCGGGAGGCGAACACCAGGTCGTACCGATCGGGTGTTCGCGTCGAGGTACTCGCTGATCCTGGCGGCGACAGCCGCTCCCCCGTCCACGCCGAGGGCGCCACCCTCGGTGAAGTCGTTCTGCACATCGATGATGAAGAGCGCCCTGGCCATGCCGCCATGCTATGCGAGTGCTGGATTCCCTGATCCGTGCAGGGTGACGCGTCAGTAGTTGGAGAGGTTGGCGCCGCAGTCCCAGAAGGCAGCCGCGAGAGCGTCGATGGCCTGCTTGGCGTCGTCTCCCACATCCTCCCCCACGTCGCCGAGGGCGTAGATGGCGAAGGTCAGCACCGTGCCGTCCGCGGCGTCGATCGTGCCGGCCAGCGTGTAGCCGTCGTCGATCCACCCGGTCTTCGCGTGCACGGCGCCATCCGCGCGCGAGCTGGAGCCTGCGAATCGGTCCGAGTAGCTGAGCGAGCCGGTCTCGCCGGAGATGGGAAGCCCGTCGTAGAGCCAGCCGAGGTTGCCGGCGCGGTTCTCGATCTGGATGAGGAGGGACGTCAGGTAGGACGGCGGCACCGCGTTGTCGTCCGCTCAGGCCGGAGCCGTCGACGATCCGCAGAGCCGAGGTGTCGAGGCCGTAGGAAGCGAGCCCCGCCGTGATGCCCTGCTGGAGCGAGCCGAAGCTGCTGCCCGCTCCGGCTTCGATCGCGGTGACGCGCGCCAGCGCCTCGGCGATGGTGTTGTCCGAGACGATCAGGGTCTGGTCGACCAGGGTCGAGACGGGCGCGGATGAGACCTGGCCGAGCACGCGAGCTCCGGCTGGAGCGGTGCCGATCGCTGTCGACGCGCCGCCAAGCGCGGCAGCGAAGGCGGATCCCGCGCGCTGCCGACCGGGTCGTCGCTGCGGGCCGAGACATTGCTCGCCGGGTTGTCGCGGTCGCCGTCGACCATGAGGGCGGTGATCGGGGGCATATAGCCGTCGGTCAGCTCCTTGCGGTCCCAGCTCGGCTGCCAGGCGTCGCCGGAGAAGTACGAGCTGTCGAGGATCACCGTGGTGATCGGAGAACCCGCCGTCGCCGGATCGGCGTTCCAGGCGGCCTTCACCTGATCCGCCAGGTCGTCGAGGTGCGCAGCCCCGGCATACGCGGTGCTCGTGCCGCTGGGCGTGCGGGAGAGCGTGACATCGCCGCCGCCGACGAGCACGACGGTCCCCGGCTCGGCGCCGCGGACGACGGTGGTCGATCAGCCGATAGTCGGGCCCGAGCACGTCGAGCGCGGCGGCGGCGGTGAGAACCTTGAGGACACTGGCCGTCCGCGACGGGGTGGAGCCTCCGCGATCGAAGAGCACCTCGCCCGTCGCGGCGTTGACCGCGCGCCCCTGGAACTGCTCGAGGCGCGGGTCGGCCGCCGCATCGGCCGCCGAGCATGTGCGCACGGGCGACGCCCCGGCCGGGGCGGATGGCACCGCGCGGGTGGGCACCGTCGGCGTAGGCGTAGGGGGCAGCGAAACAGGGACGCTCGACCACCGCGGACGACGATGCTCGTGATCGGCACTGCGCCCGTCAGAGGTGCGGACGCCGGCTCCCGCCCAGGCCGCTCCGCCGAGGAGCACGAGGTACGCCACTGCCGCGGCGGCGATGACCGTGATGCGTCGCTCCGTCGGTCTGCCCGTCACCGCCTCAGTGTAGGCAGGTCATTCGCCGGGGTAGCGCAGGCCGATCCGCTCGCGGATGCTGTCGAGCACATCCATGATCGCCGCGCTGTCCGATGGAGTGAGCAGGGGCGACGCGGTCTCGCCGGCCGCGACCAGGCGCTCGGCCTCGAGAGCCTGGTACTGCATGCCCCGTCCTTCGACCTGCGATTCGTAGCGCTCGAGCTGCTGCCCCGTGCTGTCGTACACCGTGAAGGACGTCGGCTCGTACCAGGTTGCCTCGATGTCGATCCGGCCCCCCGTGCCGATGACGCTGGCGACATTCGGGCCCTTCGAGTTCAGTGCCGTGTACAGGCTCGAATGAGCTCCTCCCTCGTGCTTCAGGATGATGGAGGTCTCTCCGTCGACGCCCGTGGGCGTAGCCGTCGACGATGCGTGCACCTCGGTCGGAAGGCCGAGGAGGTCGATGGCGAACGAGACGGGGTAGATCCCGAGGTCGAGCAGCGCGCCGCCGCCGAGCGCCGGGTCCTGCAGTCTGCTCGATGGGTCGGAGGGCAGCAGCTGGGTGTGGTCGGAGGTCACCGCTCGCACGTCGCCGATCGTGCCGGCGTCGAGGATCTCGTGGATCCGCTTGCATGTGCGGCAGGAACCTCGTCCACATGGCCTCGAGGACGAGCAGGCCTGCCTGATCTGCGAGCTCGACGAGCCCCGCGTGCCTCGCAGCCGTTGAGGGTGAACGGCTTCTCGACGAGGACGTGCTTGCCGGCACCGAGCGCCAGTTCGCGGCCGCGCCCGCGTGGAACGGGTGCGGGGTGGCGATGTAGACGATGTCGACGCTGGCGTCCGCGACGAGCTCCTCGTAGCTGCCGTGCGCGTTCGGGATGCCGTACCGGTCGGCGAACTCGCGCGCCGTCTCGGCGGATCGGCTCCCCACAGCCGCGACTCGGAGCCCTGCTGTCTGCAGATCCTTCGTGAAGGCGTGGGCGATGCCGCCCGGTGCGAGGATGCCCCAGCCGAGGCCGGTCATTCATGGCCCGCCATGTCCACTCCGATTCTCGAGCGCCCCGTCGGCGCTGCGCCTCTGCGGCAGTCCCATGTTAGGGAACGGCGAGTGAGTGGCCGCCTCGTTGCGGAGTGGGCCAGCGGGCGCCTCCGCATTCCGAGAAGCGGCCCGCACAAAGGCCCGCCGCCCCGAGAAGCAACAGGCATTCCCATTCTGGGGCCGCCTCCGGGAATCGAACCCGGGACCTATTCATTACGAGTGAATCGCTCTGCCGACTGAGCTAAGGCGGCACGACGCGCTGGCGCGTGCACGGCTACAGAGCTTACCCGATCGTCGAAGCACCGATAGATGGGCGCCGACACCTGCGTACGGACCGAACACCTTCGGATGCCAGGGTGTCGGGTCTGCAGGACGGTCTCGCGTCCGCACGGGGTGCTGCGGGAGCGTCAGGCGCGGACAGGGAGCAACCGCGATTCGAGCTCGTCGAACGACTCGCGGAGCTGCACGTCGAGCGGGACCGGGCCCCGCCGCAGTCGATCCACGCCAGCCAGCCGTGACGGATCGCGCGAAGCCGACCAGGCGATCAATCGGGCGGCCGCTCCTCTCGGCAATGTCGCCGCCGGATCCTCACCGGCTCCTCGCGCTGCACGACGTCGTTCAACGCATCCTCGAATGCCCTCCAGGCGCGACACGAGGAGGCACGCAGGCCGAGCAGTTCGGGCTCCTGTCGGATCAGCTTCTTGCGGAGAGCGCAGGATGTCGATATCCTCCAGTCCGCCGTCATCGAGAGGAACAGCTCCGGCAGATCGCGCAGCGCGTCCGCGCCGAACCCCTCCTGCACGAAGCGCTCGACAGCCCTCGCTGGGGAAGCCGGGCGCGGCCCCCAGGACAGCGTCCTCCTTGGACGTGAAGTAGTTGAAGAATGTCCGCGGCGAGACGTCGGCGACCCGGCAGACATCCTCGATCGTGACGCGGTCGTAGCCGCGCTCGATGGATATGCTGAGGATCGCGTGCTGCAGGGCGCGGCGGGTGTCCCTGCGCTTGCGCTCGCGAAGTCCGAGTTCCATGGCGTCAATCATTGCAGTTGGTGCAATTTTGCACCATCGATGGGGAAGGCGACTTCGGCACGAACAGCCGAGGCGTACGACGGATCGTCACGGCGTGCACGTCAGGCCGTCCTCCGGGACCGCACCGCGGATCAGGTAGTCGTCGACCGCCTTCACGATGCAGGATCGCGCTCGTCGTAGGCGAGATGGCCCTCGCCCACGTAGGTCACCAGCACTGCGCTCTCGAGCTGGTCGAGAGCGCCTGCGCCCACTGATAGGGGGTCGCAGGGTCCCCCGTTGTGCCGAGGATGACGATGGCGCCGCGCCGGCACCCGTCACCGGGAGCGAGCTCGCCGCGGAACCGGTAGGGCCAGTTCTGGCAGGTCAGGTCGCCGAGCGCGCTCAGATCCTCGGGCTCGGAGAGCGGATCCACAGCCGCTATCTCGTCGCGCTGCTCGGCGAGCACGGCCGGATCGGTCTCGACCGGATAGTCGACGCAGGTGATGGC
Organism: uncultured Actinomycetota bacterium; assembly: GCA_963830655.1. Taxonomy (GTDB): domain Bacteria; phylum Actinomycetota; class Actinomycetes; order Actinomycetales; family Microbacteriaceae; genus Naasia. The sequence goes on along the minus strand of CAWHND010000006.1, from coordinate 181,160 downwards.
GATGAACGCCTCGAAGAAGTTCGACGCGTAGGTGCCGTCTGCGTCCCGGTCGACGTAGCTGTCGGCCAGCAGGAATGCCGTGCCGGATCCGCCCGCCTTGATCTCGGTGAAGGCGTCGCTCAGATACGGCCACGTCTCCTCGCTGTACAGCGCTGACTGGATCGCGGTGGACAGATAGGCATCGCTTGAGCTCGCGGCCGTCCTCGCCACGCAGCGGCGCGACTCGCAGCCGCTCGAGCAGGACTGCGATGTCGTCGATCGCCCCGTCGACGGTCTCGCCGGCGAACGGACAGTCGCTTGCCGCGAGGCAGTCCGTCAGGTAGGCGCGAAGCGCTCTCCGAAGGCGCCCGTCTGGGCGAGCGAGACGTCGAACTCGCCGAGCGTCGAGTCCGTCGCGCCGTCGAGCACGAGCCGGCCGACCTTGTCAGGGAAGCGGTCGGCGTACTGCGCTCCGATGTCGCAGCCGTAGGAGTAGCCGAGGTAGTTGAGCTGGCGTCGCCGACGATCGCGCGCAGCATGTCGAGGTCATGCACGGTGCTGACGGTGTCGACGAACTCGAGCAGCCGGCCCGTCTTCGCCGCGCACGCGTCGACGAACTCGGCCGTCTCCCGCGTCGGCCTCGGCGATGTACTCCGGCGATATCCACCGGCGCGTCCGAGTCGCCGAAGAGGTACTGGTCGAGGTCCGCCGCCGTCGCAGGCACTCGACCGCGGACGATCTGCCGACCCCGCGCGGATCCCATCCGATCACGTCGAAGGCGTCTGCGAGGTCCGCATCGACGGCGAAGTCGAGGCTGTCGTGCACGAAGTCGTAGCCCGAGCGCCCGGGCCCCCCGGGTTGATGAACAGGGATCCCTGCGGGTGCCCGATGCGAGGTGCCGCACGAGGGCGAGCTCGATGTCGTCCGCCGCGTCCGGAGCATCCCAGTCGAGCGGCGCGGTCGCCGTGGTGCACTGCATGCCGTCACCGCAGTCGGACCAGACGAGCGTCTGCTGGTAGTAGGGCTCGAGGCCGGCGGCCACCTCCTCGGGATACGGGGTCGAGGTCGGACGCGGATTCGGCGCCAGGAAGCACGCGCTGAGCAGCCCCAGGGTCAGCGCCGCGACGGCGGTCGATGCGGCGGCGCGCAGCGCCGTGCGAACGATGGCCGTGCGTCCGGTCGACGAGGCGCGCCTCACGCGCGCACCGATCGGGCGGCGACGAGCATCGCCTCGAGGGCGAGCGCGGGCGGCACGTTGGCCTCGATCCGGCGACGCGCGGTGGCGATGGCATCCATGGTCGCGAGCGTACGAGTCTCGTCGCTCGCTGGCGGCGGCGCGCGCGATCGCGTCGCGCGCCGTCACGTTGACAGGCTCGAGCCCGGCGTGGAGCTGCTCGAGCAGGATGTCGCGGTACAGCGAGAGCAGGTCGACCAGGATGCGATCGATGCCGTCGCGGAGGCTGCGGGTGGCACGGCGCTTCTGGTCCTCCTCGAGCGCCTTGAGCTGCGATCGCAACGCCGGCGGCACCGTGCCTCCCGGCTCGACTCCGAGCGATCGCAGAGCCGACGCCCGCTCCTCCGCATCCTTCTGCTCGGTGATGGCCTTGGCATCATCGCCGGCGATCGCGAGCAGTCGGGCCGCAGCGTTACCGCCGCAGAGACGCTGTCGAGGCCGAGCACGACGTCGAGGGTCTCGGCGCGACGGGCGCGGGCATCGGCATCGGTTGCGAGCCGATGCGCCATGCCGATGTGGCTCTGCGCCTCGCGGGCGACGGCGAGGGCGAGCTCGGGGTCGACGCCGTCGCCGCTCGACGAGCAGCTTGGCGACGTCCGCCGCCTCAGGGGTGCGCAGTCGCACGATGCGCACGCGGGAGCGGATCGTGGGCAGCAGATCGGCCTCGCTCGGCGCGCAGAGGATCCAGACCGTGCGCGGAGGCGGCTCCTCGAGCGCCTTGAGCAGCAGATTCGAGGTGCGCTCCGTCATCCGGTCGGCGTCCTCGATCACCATCACCCGGTAGCGCGCGACGGAGGGCGAGTACTGCGACGACGACAGCAGCCCGCGGACCTCCTCGATGGAGATGATCACGCGCTCCGTGCTGAGCACGGCGAGGTCGGGATGGGTTCGCGCGGCCACCATGGCTCGGGTGCGGGCGTCGCCCTCGGCGGTCCCGTCGGAGAGCAGAGCGGTCGCGAACGCGTAGGCGAGGTTGGAGCGCCCCGATCCGGGGGGGCCGGTGATCAGCCAGGAATGGGTCATCGCGCCGATCGATCCCTCGCCGGTGCGGGCCGAGTCGGATGCCTGTCGCATGGTGGCGATGGCATCGGCCTGGCCGACGAGTCCGCTCCAGATCCCGCTCATGCGTTGAGCAGCCCGTCGACGCGGGCGCGGATCCGCTCGGACAGCGCCTCGGGCGGCCGCGTCGCGTCGAGCACGAGGAACCGCGCCGGCTCCGCCTCGGCGAGGGCGAGGTAGCCGTCGCGGACTCGACGGTGGAAGTCGGATCGCTCGGCCTCGAGGCGATCGAAACGCGTTCGGGATGTGTCGAGCCTGGCCCTGGCGTGCTCCTCATCGAGGTCGAGCAGCACGGTCAGATCGGGCAGCAGCCCCTCCGCGGCCCAGAGCGAGAGGGCGCGGATCTCGCCCGGGTCGAGCACCCGACCAGCGCCCTGATATGCGACGGACGAGTCGAGGTATCGGTCCTGGACGACGACCTCGCCGCGGGCGAGCGCGGGTCGGACGACGGTGCGATGTGGTGGGCGCGGTCTGCGGCGTAGAGCAGCGCCTCCGCGCGAGGCGATATCTCACCTCGACTGTGCAGCACGATCTCGCGCAGCTCGATGCCGAGGTCACTGCCACCGGGCTCGCGGGTGCGCAGCACTGTGCGGCCGACCGACCGCAGCCAGTCTTCGAGCAGCTCGGCCTGAGTGGATTTGCCGGAGCCGTCTCCACCTTCGAGAGTCAGGAACAGCCCGGTCATGTCGCGGACTTCGCGCCCGTCTTGCGGGGCGCCCGCGTGCTGGGAGCCTTGGCCGCAGCCGTCTTGGCCGCGGGCTTCTTGGCAGCCGGCTTCTTGAGTGCCAGTCTTCTTGGCAGGCGCCGGGCCCTTGGCGCGCTTGTCGGCGAGCAGCTGCACGGCCCGCTCGAAGTCGACCTCCTCGATCGTCTCGCCGCGCGGGATCGTCGCGTTCGTCACGCCGTCGGTGACGTACGCGCCGAATCGGCCGTCCTTGATCTTGATCGGCTTCCCGCTCACCGGGTCGTTCTCGAATTCCTTGAGCGCGGACGACGCACGCCGGGCTCCGTACTTGGGCTGGGCGAACAGCTCGAGCGCCTCGGCAAGGGTGACCTCGAAGATCTGGTCCTCGCTGGTCAGCGAGCGGGTCTCCTCGCCCTTCTTCAGGTACGGACCGTAGCGGCCGTTCTGCGCCGAGATCTCGGCTTCGGACTCGGGGTCGACGCCCACGACGCGGGGCAGGTCGAGCAGCTTGAGTGCGGTGGGGAGATCGATCTCGGCGAGATCCATGGTCTTGAAGAGGGAGGCCGTGCGCGGCTTCGGCAGCTTCTTCTTCGCCGCGGCCGAGAGCTCCTCGGAGGGCTCGGGCTCCAGCTCGGTCACGTATGGGCCGAAGCGGCCGTCCTTCGCGACGATCTCCTTGCCGGTCTCGGGATTGACCCCGATGACGCGGTCGGTCTGCACCGGTGCGTCGATGAGCTCGTGCGCCTTGGCGGCGGTGAGCTCGTCCGGCGCGAGGTCCTGGGGCAGGTTCACCCGACGGGGCGGCTGCTCGGGATCCTCGAGGACCTCGAGGTAGGGCCCGTACTTGCCGATGCGCAGAGTCACGTCGTCGTCGATGCGGATCGAGTTGATGCTCTTCGCGTCGATCTCGCCGAGATTGTCGACGACGTTGCGCAGACCGCGCTGAGCGTCGTCGCCGAAGTAGAAGCCGCTCAGCCAGGAGGCGCGATCCTGCTCGCCATCGGCGATGCGGTCGAGATCGCTCTCCATGGCGGCGGTGAAGTCGTATTCGACGAGGTCGCCGAAGTAGTCCTCGAGCAGTCGGACCACGGAGAATGCGATCCAGCTGGGCACGAGGGCAGTTCCGCGAGGGGTCACATAGCCGCGGTCGACGATGGTCGACATGATCGACGCGTAGGTGGAGGGCCGGCCGACGCCGAGTTCCTCGAGCTTCTTGACCAGGCTCGCCTCGGTGTATCGCGGCGGCGGCGACGTCTCGTGGCCCTTGGCCTCGACCTCGGCGACGACGAGCGACTGGCCCTGGGTGAGCGGGGGCAGCTTGGCGTCGGCGGCCGGGTCCTTCTCGGAGGCGCGCTCCTCGTCCTTGCCCTCCTCGTAGGCCTGCAGGAAGCCGCGGAAGGTGATCACCGTGCCGCTCGCCGTGAGCAGCGCGATGGTGTCGGTGCCCGCGGGCTTCGCCTCGATGGTGACGGTGGCGGTCGAGCCGCGCGCGTCGGCCATCTGGGAGGCGACGGTGCGCTTCCAGATGAGGTCGTAGAGGCGTGCCTCGTTGCCCCGCAGCTCGCGCTCGAGCGATGCAGGAGTGCGGAACTGCTCGCCGGACGGTCGGATGGCCTCGTGGGCCTCCTGTGCGTTCTTGGACTTGCCGGTGTACACGCGGGGCTTCTCGGGCACCGAGTCGGCGCCGTAGAGGGATCTGGCCTGGGCGCGAGCCGCGGAGATCGCCTGCTCGGAGAGAGAGGGCGAATCCGTCCGCATGTAGGTGATGTAGCCGTTCTCGTACAGCGACTGCGCGACGCTCATCGTCTGCTTGGCCGAGAATCGCAGCTTGCGGGCGGCCTCCTGCTGCAGGGTCGAGGTGGTGAACGGCGCGGCGGGGCGCCGGGTGTACGGCTTGGATTCGACGGAGACCACGCTCGAGACCGTCGCGTCGTCGCGCAGCGCCTCGGCGAGCGCAGTGGCGGCCGATTCGTCGAGCGCTCGGACGCCCGACGCGAGCACGCCCTTGTCGTCGAAGTCGCCGCCCTTCGCGATCCGCTGCCCGTCGAGGCGCTGGAGCTTGGCGGTGAAGCTGTCCGCGTCCCGCTCGGGGGCGAAGTCGACGGTCAGGTCCCAGTAGCTCGCGGTGACGAAGGCGAGTCGCTCGCGCTCGCGGTCGACGACGAGTCGGGTGGCCGCGGATTGGACGCGACCTGCCGACAGGCCTGGCCCGACCTTGCGCCACAGCACGGGAGACACCTCGTAGCCGTACAGGCGGTCGAGGATGCGGCGGGTCTCCTGGGCGTCGACGAGTGCGGTGTCGATGTCGCGGGTGTTGTCCTTCGCCCGGTTGATCGCGTCCTTGGTGATCTCGTGGAAGACCATCCGCTTGACGGGGACCTTGGGCTTGAGCACCTCGAGCAGGTGCCAGGCGATGGCTTCGCCCTCGCGGTCCTCATCTGTCGCGAGGTAGAGCTCGTCGGCGTCCTTGAGTGCGCGCTTGAGATCGGCGACCGTCTTCTTCTTCTGATCGGAGACGACGTAATACGGGTTGAAGCCGTTCTCGACGTCGACCGAGAATTTGCCGAGAGAGCCCGTCTTGAGCTCGGGTGGGAGGTTCTTCGGCTCGATCAGGTCGCGGATGTGACCCACGGACGCGAGGACCTCGTAGTCGGCGCCGAGGTAGGCGCCGATCGTCTTCGCCTTGGCCGGCGACTCGACGATGACGAGCTTCTTGCTGGTGGGCACGGTGTTTTCCATCCGGATCTGGAGATGGCTGAGCGAGTTCCATCGGGTCGATGGGCGCGATACGAAGCCGGCGGCGGCTCGTCAGGCACACCATACACACACCGGAGGACCTCCGCGCGCTTCGACGCGGAGGCGCTGACCCAGCAGCTCACCGCTCACGGTGACCGTGACGATGCCGTCGAGGGCTGTGCACTCCTCGAGGCGGACACCGCTGAGCGACGCCGACTGGGCGGCCCGTTCGCAGGGGAAACCGGCTTCGAGACCCGATGCCGCGTCGGCCCCGGCGAGCGCGGCCGAGTCCGCCGCCGCGGCCAGCGATCGGGTCAGGACCACTCCCCTATATAGAGGAACAAGGAGCACGGCGGTGAGCACCAGGCAGGCCGACAGCCCCACTGCGAGGGGCGCGGCTGAGCCGGACTCCGAACCCGACTCGGAGCGTCGTCGCGCGGAAGGGAACCCGGGCGGCACTCTGATGACTCGCACTCCGTGCACTCGCACTCCGTTCACTCGCACTCCGTTCATTCCGCGACCAGCGCGCACGACACCGCCTCGGCCGGGAAGGACAGCGGGACAGCGGGCCGCGGCGCGAGGCGGACCGTGACGCAGAGGAAGTCATCCTCCCGATGCTGGGACCACCGTGCGGCCCGGCCGCTTCCGTCGAATCGAGCCAGGGCAGGCTCGACCGCGTCTCCGCGAGCGGCCAGCCGGGCCGCGCTCGCTGCCGCATCCATGACGGCGGCGTTCACGATCAGGCTCTGGGCACCCGCCAGGATGACCAGCATCAGTGCGCCGATCACGGGGAGCAGCACGACGAGCTCGGCGGTCGCGCTGCCGGAGCCGGTGTCTCGAGCCTGCCGGTCGCCCGCTCGCGACGGAAGCGCTGAGCACCGTTCGCGGGTGCCGAGCTCGTCGTGCGCTGTCATGGTCGGATCAGCCCGCGAACGAGAGGGCGTGCTTGATGAGATCGAGCAGCAGCGCTCGCACTGCCTCCGACTTGAGGATCGCCACCAGCAGGCCGGCGAAGCCCACCGACGCCATGGTGACCACGGCGAATTCGGCGGTCGCCGCGCCGGTGTCGTCGCGGAGTCGCTCAACGGCCGCGCGCAGCCGTCGCGCGGACGTGCGGGATGCGCCGGGTGCGGCGATCTCGAGAGGGGAAGGGGAGGGATGGGTCATCTGTCGTCGACCTTTCGGGGGTGCGACCGGAGTCGCGTCGGACGGCACGAGCAGGTCGACTCTGACAGCGGCGGATCGTCGAGAACGCGGTAGCGGGCGATCTGTGCAGAACTGATCGCCTCCGCCGCCTGTGAGCGATCGGATGCCCCTCAGAATCCCGACAGCGTCGAGGTCGCGACCGCGATGATCGACGGGACGATGGCGAGGAGCATGAAGGCGGGCAGCACGCAGGCTCCCAGCGGCAGCAGCAGCGTCACTCCCAGCGCCGCGGCCCGTCGCCGATCATCCGCCGCCCCCACGGAGCGCAGCAGCGAGGCCTCGGCACGGAGCAGTCCGGATACCGGAGCGCCCGCCCGGCCGGCCAGCCGGAGGCAGCCGTCGATCGCCTCCTCATCGATGGCTACCGCGTGCCGATCGCATTCCCGACGGACCGTCCGTCGCGCCGCGTCCAGGGCTCCACCGCCGCGGACGGCGATGGCCAGCAGCTCGAGCGAGAAGCCCGGCGCCGCCGCGGATGGCTGCGCCCGACGGGTCAGTGCCCGCGACCACAGCGCTCCGAGGATCAGCAGCAGGACGCCCGGCGGCCCCGACGATCCGACCGTACGGCGTTCCGATCAGGGCGGCCCACGCGTCGAAGCCGAGCACGCTCGAGCCGAGGATGCCGAGCACGGGCAGCGCGAGCACCAGACGCGTGGTCATCCGGGGGCCGGCAAGCGCGATCTCCGTCTCGCGTCCGGTCTCGGCCACGCTGGCGAGCCGCTCGCTCACGACACGCAGCGCATCGCTCATCGGAGCGCCCGCCTGAGATGCGACCGCGACGCCGGCCGCGGTCGCCGCCCAGGCCGCGCGCGCCGACCGGGGAACCCGCGGCAGGCTGTCGCTGATGGCGTCCGCCACAGGCTCGCCCCGCGCCGCGGCCTCCGCGGCCGCTCGGAGCACGGGATCGCCCGGCGTGTCCTCGGACAGCAGCCGCCAGCAGGTGGAGGCCGAGACACCCGCTCCGAGCAGGGCCGCGAGACGCTCCACCGTGCGTGCCGGATCGCTCTGCGCGTCCGGCTCCCGCCTCCCGAGTATCGACCGCAGCAGTGCGGTCATCCGGCCGCCACCTCGAGTCGACCGCCGTCGCTGATCTTCGGCTGCCCCATCGCGGCGATCCGACGCCCGCCGCCGGCGCGTTCGAGGTGGACCACCAGGTCGATGGCGCTCGCCACCTGCCGGCCGATCGCGTCGGCGCTCATCCCGGCGAGGGCGCCGAGCGACTCGAGGCGGGATGGCACATCGTCCAGCGAGTTGGCGTGCAGGGTGCCTGCGCCTCCGTCGTGCCCGGTGTTGAGCGCGGTGATCAGCTCGCGGATCTCCGCGCCGCGGCACTCGCCGAGCACGATGCGATCGGGGCGCATCCGCAGCGCCTCGCGGAGCAGACGATCGACGGCGAGCGCGCCCGCTCCTTCGATGTTGGGCTGTCGGGCCTCGAGGCCGACGACGTGCGGATGGTCGATCCGCAGCTCCGCGACGTCCTCGATGGTGACGATCCGCTCGGTCGGAGGCGCCTCGGCGAGCAGAGCCGCGAGCAGCGAGGTCTTGCCGGTGCCGGCCGCTCCGGTGATGAGCAGGTTGCGCCGCTGCGCGACCGCCTCGATCAGTCGTTCGGCCTGCCGCGCTGTGACCATGCCGGAGGTTCGCAGGGCAGCGAGCCGCCACGGGGTCGGACCGGGCAGGCGAACGGAGATGGTCGTGCCGGCGACCGCGATGGGCGGCACGACCGCGTGCACCCGGACTCCGCCCGGCAGCCGGACATCGACGGCAGGAGTCGCCTCATCGATGTGCCGCCCGCCGGCTGCGACGAGGCGGACGGCGAGCTCGCGGACCGCATCCTCGTCGAGTCGCGGCCAGTCGGCGGCGCGGAGCAGTCCCCCGCCGCGGTCGATCCACAGCCCTGCGACACCGTTCACCAGCAGGTCGGTCACTCCGGGAGCGGCGAATGCGGCGAGCGATCCGAGCAGGGCATGAATCGGAGGATCCGCAGAGGGGCTCCGCGCAGCTCGAGGCGCCGCGCCGCGTTCGGTTGCATCGACCGGACCGCGCCCGGCGACCGTCTGACTGCGCGGCCGCGGGACGAAGCCTTCGGGAGCGGTGATCACGCGGTCACGGTAGGTGGTGCATCCGCGGCGCGGGCGGACCACGACACCATCTGTGCAGAACAGGCGCTCAGCGACGCCTGTGGACGGACGCGGCGGTCCAGCGCGCGGAGGGGGTGCAGACGGTGCAGTCGACACCTGCGCTTTAACGAGAAGGGGCGGCACCTATTGGGGGGAACAGGTGCCGCCACAGCAACGCCGGATTGGGGGGAATCTCTCACGCTGCGTGTCAAATCAACTTCGACAGCATCAGTGTACCCCGTTCGGGGGAGCGCGCAAGGCCCCAGAACATCAGCGTTTCCTGGGCGTGTCGCCGCACGGTGAAGCCCTCCCAATGCCGTCCCGTGAAGCCCTCCCGGTGGCGTCCGGTGGAGCTGGCGGTACAGTCGTGCTGGTCGCCGATCAGCGGCCAAGGTCCGCGCGAAGGAGCGTCATGCCCGAGACATCAGCCCTCCCCGACGACGCGTCGCTGACAGCGGAACCCGGACAGCACGGCGGCCAGCGGTTCAGCCCGTCCGCCGAGTTCCGGGCGACCGCGATGGCCTCGGCCGATCTGTACGCCGACGCCGCGACGGACCGGCTGGAGTTCTGGGCCGAGCAGTCGCGCTCGCTGCTGCACTGGCACCGTCCGTTCACCGAGGTGCTCGACTGGACCAACCCGCCGTTCGCGCGCTGGTTCGACGACGGCGAGCTCAACGTCGCCTACAACTGCCTCGACCGGCATGTGCTCGCGGGCAACGGCGACCGCATCGCGTTGCATCTGGGAGGGCGAGCCCGGCGACATCCGCGCGGATCACCTACGCCGAGCTGACCGACGAGGTCAAGCGCGCCGCCAACGTGCTGACCGCCCTCGGCATCGGCGCAGGGCGACCGCGTCGCCATCTACCTGCCGATGATCCCCGAGGCGATCGTCGCCATGCTCGCCGTCGCCCGCATCGGCGCCATCCACTCGGTCGTCTTCGGCGGCTTCAGCGCCGACAGCCTGCGCGTCGCGCATCGACGACGCCGGGGCGAAGCTCGTCATCACCGCCGACGGCGGCTAGCGCAAGGGCAGGGTCTGCCCGCTCAAGCCCGCCGTCGATGCCGCGCTCGCGCGGCGCAGCCGACGACAGTCGAGCACGTGCTCGTCGTGCAGCGCGCCGGCCGACGACCGGCTCGACTGGACCGACGGCCGCGACCTCTGGTGGCACGACGAGATCGCCCTCGATGGACGCCGAGCACGATCGCGAAGCCCTTCCCCGCCGAGAACCCGCTGTTCATCCTCTACACCTCCGGCACCACCGGGAAGCCGAAGGGCATCCTGCACACCTCGGGCGGCTACCTCACCCAGGCCGCGTTCACCCACCGCAGCGTGTTCGACCTGCATCCCGAGTCCGACGTGTACTGGTGCACGGCCGACATCGGCTGGATCACCGGCCACAGCTACGTCGTCTACGGCCCGCTCGCCAACGGCGCCACCCAGGTGCTCTACGAGGGCACCCCCGACACCCCGCATCCCGGTCGCTGGTGGGAGATCATCGAGAAGTACTCGGTGACGATCCTCTACACCGCGCCGACCGCGATCCGCTCCTTCATGAAGATCGGGCGCGCAGATCCCCCAGTCGTTCGATCTGTCCTCCCTGCGCCTGCTCGGCTCGGTGGGCGAGCCGATCAACCCCGAGGCGTGGATCTGGTACCGCGAGGTCATCGGCGGCGGCAGCACCCCCATCGTCGACACCTGGTGGCAGACCGAGACCGGCGGGATCATGATCTCGGCGCTTCCCGGCGTCACCGAGACCAAGCCGGGAGCCGCGCAGGTGCCGATCCCCGGGATCAGCGTCGAGGTGCTGACCGACAAGGGCAAGGAGGCGGGCAAGGGCGACGGCGGCCTGCTCGTGGTCACCGAGCCGTGGCCGGGCATGCTGCGCGGCATCTGGGGCGACCCCGATCGCTTCGTCGAGACCTACTGGGCGAAGTTCGCGAGGTCGAGAACGGTCCTCTCTACTTCGCCGGCGACGGGGCGCGGCGCGACGAGGACGGCGACATCTGGCTGCTCGGTCGGGTCGACGACGTCATGAACGTCTCGGGTCACCGCCTGTCGACCGCCGAGATCGAGTCCGCGCTCGTCGCGCATCCGTGGGTGGCCGAGGCCGCCGTCGTCGGCGCGAACGATGAGACGACCGGGCAGGCGGTCGTCGCCTTCGTGATCATCCGCTCGCGGCACTCAGACGCCGCCGCCGAGCCGGGGGCCGCCGACCAGCTCCGCTCCCATGTCGCACGACGATCGGCGCGATCGCCCGCCCCCGCCAGGTGTTCATGGTGAGCGAGCTGCCGAAGACCCGTCGGGCAAGATCATGCGCCGACTGCTGCGCGATGTGGCCGAGGGCCGGGAGGTCGGAGACACGACGACCCTCGCCGACACGACTGTGATGCAGGCGATCGGCGACAAGCTCGCGGACAAGGCCGCAGCGAAGAGGAAGTAGCCCTCGCGCGAGCTGGCGAGGGCCGGGAGACGAAGGTCTCTAGGCGGCGCCGACCAGGAAGATCACCTCGACCTCGACGGGAGCGTCGAGGGGCAGCTGGGCGACTCCGACGGCCGAGCGGGCGTGCCGCCCCGCTTCGCCGAACACCTCAGCCGAGCAGCTCGGATGCGCCGTTGATGACGCCGGGCTGCCGGTGAAGCCCGGCGCGCTGCGACGAAGCCGACCACCTTGACCACGCCGGCCAGCGCTTCGACCCGCGCCGAGCACGCGCGGTCGCGGCCGCGATGGCGTTGAGCGCCGAGTACCCGGCGAGCTCCTTCGCCGCCTCGGGCGAGACGAGCTCCGTCGCCCTCGCCGACCTTGCCGGTGGCGGGCATCGCGCCGCCGACCATCGGCAGCTGCCCGGCGACGTAGACGAGGTCCCCGCGTGCGCGACCGCGGGCACGTAGGCGGCGACGGGCGGGACGACGGCGGGAAGCTCGAGGCCGAGCTCGGCGAGACGCGCTTCGACAGCGGATGGTCGCCTCGCTCACGCGTCAGCTCCGACCGGGACGCTTCAGGTAGGCCACGAGGCCGCCCTCGGGCCCTTGACGACCTGGACGAGCTCCCAGCCCTGGGATCCCCAGTTGTTGAGGATCGCGGCCGTGTTGTGCACGATCAGCGGAGTCGTGACGTACTCCCAGGTGGTCATCGGACAGGCCCTTCTCGGTGCTTTGTCAGTCCGGCGCGCCCTGTTGCTAGGGCCATGTCCCGGCTTGGCTCCCGTACCCTGATCCTATGTCTGCACCCGCCAGGCTGCCTCGCAGCCGTTCGGGCGCCATCCTCTCGTTCGTCGGCTTCAGTGTCGCAGCGGGGGTCCTCCTGACCCTCGGTGTCACGCCTGCGATCGCCCTGACGGGGATGGCGGCCAACAATTCGATCTCGCTCTTCGAGAATCTGCCGAGCTACCTCAAGATCGGCTATGCTGCCCGAGAAGACCACGATCTACGCGCACCGCACGGTCGATGGCGTCGACACCAGCGTGCCGATCACCTCGTTCTACGCCGAGAACCGCGACGTGGTCGCCTGGGACCAGGTCTCCCAGTTCGCGAAGGACGCGGCAGTCGCCGGCGAGGATCCCCGCTTCTACGAGCACGGCGGCGTCGACCCGCTCGGCGTCGTGCGCGCCGCGCTGTCCAACGTCATGGGCGGCGACCTCCAGGGCGCGTCGACGATCACGCAGCAGTACGTCAAGAACGTCCAGGTCGCCCAGGCGACGGCGCTCGCGACACCCGAGGAGCAGGAGGCCGCCTACGAGGAGGCCACCGAGACGAGCCTCGACCGCAAGCTCAAGGAGATGCGCCTCGCCATCGCCCTCGAGAAGGAGACGAGCAAGGACGACATCCTGCTCGGCTACCTCAACATCGCGCTGCTTCGGCGGCCGGATCTACGGCATCCAGTCGGCGGCGCAGCACTACTACAGCGTCAACGCCGTCGGATCTGTCCCTCGCGCAGGCCGCCAGCCTGATCGCCATCGTGAACAATCCCGAGAAGTTCCGCCTCGACCAGCCCGACGACCCGGACAACGGGGCCGCGAACGGCTACGCGGCCAACCTCGAGCGTCGCGACTACGTGCTCGACAAGATGCTCGAGTACGGACACGTCACCCAGCAGCAGCACGACGAGGCGATCGCGACGCCGATCACGCCCAGTCATCTACGACCCGCCGTCCGGCTGCCAGGCCGCAGGCAACGCGGCGTTCTTCTGCGACTACGTGCTCGAACGTGATCCAGAACGACCCGGTCTTCGGCGCCAGACGCGCAATCGCGCTACGCCGCCTTCGCCCGCGGCGGGCTCCAGGTCTACACGACGCTCGACCTCGACCTGCAGGACGTCGCGCAGGGCGCCATCGACGACGAGGTGCCGAAGACGATGGACGGCGTGGACATCGCCTCGGCTGCCACTGCCGTGCAGGCCGGCACCGGCCGGATCCTCGCCATGGCGCGAGAACAAGGACTACAGCCAGGACGCGGACGCCGCAGAGCAGGGCGCGAACTTCTCCGCGATCAACTACAACACCGATTACGACTTACGGCGGATCCGGCGGCTTCCAGGCTGCGTCGACCTACAAGGTCTTCACCCTGATCGCCTGGCTGCAGGCGGGCCACTCTCTGTACGACACGGTGAACGTGTCCGAGAAGGACTGGGACCTGTCGACGTTCCGCGCCTGCGACCAGTCGTTCGGCGGCACGCAGAAGTTCGAGAACGACGAGAACGAGCGCGGCAGCCACACCGTGATGCGCTCCACGGCGCTGATCCGTGAACGGCGGCTTCATCGCCATGGGTCAGCAGCTCGACCAGTGCGACATCCGCAACGCGGCAACGTCCCTCCTGGTCCACCCCGCGGGCGGCGGCGAGCTCACTGACTTCGTCGGCGACATCCTCGGAGCGACGAGCGTCTCCCCGCTGACGATGGCGACCGCCTACGCGGGCATCGCCAACGACGGCTACGTCTGCGCTCCGGTCGCGATCGATCGGATCGTCAACCAGGACGGAACCGACGCGGCGATCCCGGCGAGTCACCTGCACGCAGGGCATCGCGCCCGACGTCGCACAGGCCGCCCAGTACGCCCTCAGGGGCGTGATCGAAGGCGGCACCGCCTCGGCCTCCGACCCGGACGACGGCATCGAGCACATCGCCAAGACCGGAACCAGCGACTTCAACGTGCAGACCTGGACGACCGGCGCGAGCAAGAAGATCGGCCTGTCGGTGCTCGTCGGGCAGGCGACCGGCGATGCGGACCTTCGAAAGACCGATCTCGAGAACGGCAGGGCCGCGACCGCTCGCCACCGCATCTTCGAGCCCATCATGGCCGCGTTCGACGAGCGGTACGGCGGAGACGATTTCACACCGCCCAGCCGCGTCTTCCTGTATGGACAGCAGATCGACGTGCCGGATGTCATCGGGCTCTCATCGTCTCAGGCCCAGTCGGTCATCAGAGGCTGCGGGTCTCACCTACGCCGACGGCGGCAGCCAGCCCTCGGATGAGGACGAGGGCACCGTCATCAGCCAGAGCCCCGGCGGCGGCGGAACCACCAGTCGAGGCGGCACCGTGACCGTGGTGACCAGCTCGGGAGTGCCACCCGCTCCCACTCCGACCGCGGCTCCCGAAGAGGTCCCGATACCGGATGTGACGAACAAGAGCAGCAAGGATGCCATCGCGCAGCTGACGGCAGCCGGATTCAGCTCGTCGAACATCACCTTCGACTACAAGCAGGACAACAATCCTGCCAATACCTGCAAGGTGAAGAGCTCGAATCCGAAGCCGCAGACGCCGACCAGCAAGAGCGCCGCGATCGTGCTCACGCTGAACTCCCCGACAGGTGCGGCGCCCACGCCGGCCTGCCCGACCTCGTGAGCTCCGCTCTCCGGCGCACCCTCGGTGCCGTCGCCGCAGCGGGTGCCGCGGCGACGGTCTGGGGCACGCTGATCGAGCGGACGGCGTTCACCCTGCGCACCGCCACGGTGCCGATCCTGCCTGCTGGGGCAGATCCGATCACGGTGCTGCATCTCTCCGACCTGCACATGGCGCCCTGGCAGCGCCGCAAGCAGCAGTGGGTGAGCGACCTCGTCGCGCTCCAACCCGACCTCATCGTCGACACGGGCGACAACCTCGGCCACGCGTCACGGGCTCCTGGGGATCCGCGCTGCGTTCGCCGGCTTCGCGGGCATCCCCGGCGTCTACGTGTGGGGATCGAACGACTACTTCGGCCCGCAGGCGAAGAATCCTCTCCGCTACTTCGGCGATGTCTCCGCAGACCCCGGCCAACCCGCGAGCTGCTCGATCTCGACGCGCTCGAGGACGCCTTCACCGGGCTCGGCTGGCACGAGCCTCAACAATCGGGCACGCATCGCTCCAGATCCGAGGGCTGCCCTTCGAGTTCTTCGGTGTCGACGACCCGCACCGCGCTTCGACCGGATCGGAGCGATGGCCTCAGCGTCTCTCGACGGCGTCCAGCGTCGCAGCCGCACCGGCCTGCCGACGTCTCGATCGGCGTCACCCATGCGCCCTACCGGCGGGTGCTCGACGACTTCGTCGCCCAGGGCGCCGACGCGATCTTCGCCGGCCACACGCACGGCGGCCAGGTCTGCGTCCCCGGCTACGGCGCGCTGGTGACCAACTGCGACATCCCGCCGCGAGCAGGTCAAGGGCCTCAGCATCTGGACAACGGGTCGCGCGCCGTCGTGCCTCAATGTATCGGCCGGGCTCGGCACGTCGATCTACGCGCCGGTCCGCTTCGCCTGCCCGCCCGAGGCGTCGTGCTCACCCTGATCCCGGCCGTCCTGGCCGACGACGCGGGCTACGGAGACCGACCAGCACGCTTTGCGGTATCGGCTCGTCTCTTGACAGTCTGCCGACCGGTGCGCGAGCGAGTCACCGTGTCGGGGTAGCGGGCTTCGAAGCGCACGACCTCCTCGTGACGACGAGGCGCGCTACAAGCTGCGCCACACCCCGTACCTCGAATGAAGCGGTATCCACGATAGCCGATCATTCGCCCGTCATCTGCGCGCCGCCCGGTGGGGGTCGCTCGGAGTCGCGCGGGCAGGTGCCCGGGTCGGCTGACGTCGGGTCAGCGTGAAGTCGGTATCCGGACCCGAGCTGTCGCTGAAGGCCCGAGCTTCGGACGCCAGCCGCGGTTGAGCACGCCGCCGCTCTCCTCGAGGTAGCACGAGCCGCAGAGCGACTCGTACGTGACGTCCTCGAAGGTGTCGATCGCGACCTGGTCGCCGTCGAAGACGAACCGGTCCGCCGACGCGCCGCGCGTTGAACACGGCCTTGCGGCCGCAGCGGCAGATGGTCTTCAGCTCTTCGAGGCTAGTGCGCGATCTCGAGCAGCCGCCGGCTCCCGGGGAACGCGACGGTCTGGAAGTCGGTGCGGATGCCGTAGGCGAGCACCGGGACGTCCTCGCTCGATCGCGATGCGCAGCAGGTCGTCGACCTGCCCCTCGCCGAGGAACTGCGCCTCGTCGACCAGCAGGCACGCCACATCGTGACCCGGTCGCGCGTTGATCACGCGACTGGCGCTCGCTGCGAAAATGGCGCGCAGATGTCCTCGTCCGGGCCGATCGTGAAGTCGACGTCGCCGCGACATCCCGAGCCGGGACACGATCGCGTTGTCGCCCTTGGAGTCGATCGGCGGCTTGGCCAGCAGCACGTGCTGCCCGCGCTCCTCGTAGTTGAACGCGGCCTGCAGCAGGGCGGTGCTCTTGCCGCAGTTCATCGCGCCGTAGCGGAAGTACAGCTTGGCCGCCCCCATCTGTCACGTCCAGAGTAACCATCTTCGGCCGCGCGACGGATGAGTTCGGCCTTCTTGCTCGCCGGCCGGTCGACCTTCGCGTACTTCTCGCGCACGCGACGCAGGTACGTCTTCGCCGTCTCGTACTGCACGTTCATGCGCTCGGCGACCTCGGTCGTGGAGTTGCCCGGCGACGTAGAGGCGCAGCGCCTCCTGCTCGCCGAGGCTGAGCTTCGGCTCGCTCTGCGGAGCGACCGCGCCGGTGGGCAGCGGACGCCAGTCCCGCTGCGCCCCCGGTGTCGGCGCCCATGCCCATGACGCTGCGCGCCATGTCCATCACCTCGCCATGCGGCAGCGCTTGGAGACGAACGCCGGCGGCGCCGGCGGCGAGTGCACGCTCGCGGGCCTCGAGGGTGTCGAGGCTCGACAGCACGATCACCTGCGCGCCGGCAGCCCGGCAGGTGCGCACGCGGGCCTCGATCGACACCGGCTCCCGCAGCTGGAAGTCGATGAACACGAGCTCGGTGGGGAAGTCCGCGCTGTGCACCAGCTCGAGCCAGGTCCTGCGCACTGAGCACGACCTCGAAATCGGTGGCGTTGCTGCTGATCCAGCTGGAGATGCTGTCGAGCAGCACCTCGTGGTCGTCGAGGATCGCAAGCCGGATGACATCTCGGCCCGCTGGGGCCGGTCCGACTTCGGCGGCGGTGAACGGACGAGCCGCCCGGGCGCCGCCGATGAGCGTAGGGACATGCTCGGAGACCTGCGACGGCATGGGCTCGCGGTCGAAGCCGCGGTCGAAGCCGCGGTCGAAGCCGCGGTCAGTGTCGGTCATAGCTGAACCTCAGGGTGATCTGGGAGGCGATGTCGAATGCGACATCGTCGAAGAGAGTGGCCAGCACGGAGATGTAGGGCTCCAGGAGGTGCGACATGGTGCCCGCAGCGGTGTCCGACTCTGCGGTCACCGTGACATCGCAATGCGCTCCGCGCGTGCGGATGAGCACCTGCAGCGATCCAGGGTCGGTGAGCTGAGGATCGGCAAGCGTCACGAGGATGGCACGCATCGCCGCCCGCTGCTCCATCGTCATGTCGTCCGCGCGTCGATCATCATCGATGACCGACGCGTCCGAGAACTCATCCGCGACGGGAAGGCTCTCGGCGAGCTGGTCGAGCCAGCTCCGATCCGCCTCCAGCACCATGACGCTCCTCAGCGCCTGCGCCACGGCCGATGCGCGCGCCTGATGGCCGCGGTCGATCGTCCCGCCCCGCAGGATCTCGGAGAAGAGCGGGGCGACCTCGTGATTGAGGATCCCGACCCGGTCGCGGCGTTCGTCGACAGGGTTGGAGCGGCGCATCAGCTCGACCGCCGCTCCGGTCTCGGTCGCCTCCTGCCGCTGCCACCGCTCGACGCTGCGCACGACGGTGGCCGCGAACGCGGCTCCCCCAAGTGACAGGGCGAGGACCGGGGTGACGGCGGCGATCGCGTCGATCGTCACGCTCCGGGCGTCTCCGCCCTGCAGGATGGCGATGAGCACGAAGACCACGGAGCAGAGTCCGCCGAGCGCCAGGATCTCCCGGGCGGGCCGGTAGGTGGAGAGTGCCAGCACGAGCAGCGCCGTGGCGATGGGACCCCAGTCCTGGCCGATGCCCTTGACCGTCCAGAAGGCCGCCGACGAGGTGGCCGACGCAGCCAGCGCGAGCGCGATGACGGTCGCCGCCGTGCCGCGCGCCGCCGGGGTGCGATGCGGCGAGGTGGTGATCGCCAGAACGAGCCCTGCCAGCGCGATGAGCGCGAGAGCCAGCACCGCCGCGACGGGCACGCCGGCACTCGGCGAGGTCGCCAACGTCGAGATCAGCGCCACCAGCGGCGCCGCTACGGCGCCGATCAGGGTGAGCGGCCGGCTCGCCAGCGACCCGAGTGGGTCGAGTCGGCGCAGCGTTCGCTCGGCCTCTCTCACGAGACCGCCCTCTCGCTGTCCCGACGCGACGGACTCCGCGGAAGCTGCAGCGCCACAGAGGTGCCCCGGCCCGGCTGCGACCAGAGCTTGACCGATCCCCCGAGCGACTCGATGCGCGAGGTGACCGAATGTCGCAGGCCGAGCCGATCGGAGGCCACGGCCGAGAGATCGAAGCCGCGACCGTCGTCGACCACTATCACCGAGAAGAGATCAGGAGTGGAGCCGACGATCACTTCGGCGGACGTGACGCCCGCATGGCGACGCACGTTGGCGAGCAGCTGACCGACGGCGAGCCCCACGGCGGTGTCCTCTGCCGGGCCGAGCGTGTCGGCGTCGGCCGCAACTCCGGTGATGGTGACGTCGAGCCCCTGCTGCCTGGCCTGCTCCACGGCGGAGGCGATGCCGGTCGACTGCCACCTGCTGGACGCCTCGGAGTCCGCCGGCATATCCGGCTGCATGTGCTCCGAGGCCCAGTTGCGGCCCTCTATCGCGTGCAGGTCGTCCTGCAGGCGGCCGAGCATCTGGCCGGATGGCGCTCCCGGGTCGTCGGCGGCGATCGCGTCGAGGTCGTCGAGGATCGTGTCGTGCACGAACGCCACAGCGCTCAGTTCAAGCTCGCTGCGTGCGGTGTCGATCCGCACGTCGCGCGCCGCCTGGTGGATCGACGGCTGGGCGATGCGTGCGAGTCGTTCGGTCCAGCGCGGTGATCAGATGAACGAACAGCACGAGGACGAAGGCGACGAGCGGGACGTAGGCCCGGATCATCGGGGTGCCCGTCACCGTGCCGGCGAGAGACATCGCGACGGCGCCCAGCACGAATCCACCTGTCGTCAGCGCAAGACGTGAGCCGGAGCGATGCACTCACGCCACCCACCATGATCAGGGCGACGTGCACGCCGACGATGGCGTCTCGGACAGGCTCGACCCCTCCGAGGCCGCTGCCCTGCATGGCGGCGGCCGCGACGAACAGCGCAACGCCACCGAGCAGCACGTAGGCCCCGGCGACGAACAGGATCCTGCGACGCTCGAGCAGCACGAGCAGCGCGCCGATCGCCACGATCGCCGCGGGAGCCAGCCAGGCGATCGGCGTCGTCCCACCCGCCGCGACGACGCTGAGCGCGACGGTGGCCATGAAGAGGCAGACCGCGGCGATCGCGTTCTCCCCCCGCGCAACGCCGAGGGCGACGATGCGAGGAGCGAGGTGGCCAGGCAAGCCGAGCGACACGTGGATTCCCGATTGACTGATCCGGACCGAAGCCAGGGGGGTTCTGCCATCCAGGAGCGGACGACACCGGCAGCGGAGCCGCCTGCACTGATTATCGCTCAGCCCGCCGGGTTGTGTACCCCGATGCGCTGTACCCCGGGAACGCTCGTGGCCAGAGAGGTCGACGGCAGCGCTCGGACATCGAGTCCCTGCTCAGAACAGCGTGAGCGGCTCCACCGACGCCGTGCGCGGCAGCCGAGCGTCAGCGACCCGCCCGCCGACCTCGCTCATCGAGCCGACGGTGCGCCAGGTGCCCAGTGGGGCGACTGCTCCGGAGGAGAGGACGGTGCCGGTGACGGGATCGAGCTCTCCGGTCCGAAGCCGGTGCTTGTCGAGCAGGGGACGGATCTTCGCGCTCAGCCACTTCCGATACTCGGCGGGAGCGTAGGCGCTCGAGCGGTACATGTCTTCGTAGCGCGGGACCAGGTCGGGGTGCGCGCGCTGGAGCCAGCCCATGAACCACTCCTTCGTCCCCGCCTTGAGATAGAGCACGCTGTACGAGACCGAGGTGGCCCCGGACTCGGCGATGGCCGCGAGCGCCCGGTCCAGATGCGCGGCGGTGTCGGTGAGATAGGGCAGCACCGGCATGAGGAACACCGAGCAGGGCAGTCCCCTGGCGCGCGCGGCCGCCACGGTCGCGAGCCGAGCCGACGTGCTCGGCGTGCCCGGCTCGATGGACTGCTGGAGCTCGTCGTCGTAGATGGCGATGGACATCGCGAGATCCACCGGCACCCGCGTCGCCGCGTCTGCAAGGAGATCGAGATCTCGGCGCAGCAGGGTGCCCTTCGTGAGGATGGACAGCGGGGTCCCCGAATCTGCGAGGGCGGAGATGATGCCCGGCATGAGGCCGTAGCGACCTTCGGAGCGCTGATACGGGTCGGTGTTGGTGCCCAGGGCCACCGGGTGAGCTCTCCATGAGGGCTTGGCCAGCTCGGCGCGGAGCACGTCGGCGACGTTCACCTTGACGATGACCTGGCTGTCGAAGTCGCGACCGGCATCGAGGTCGAGATACCGGTGGGTGGGGCGAGCGAAGCAGTAGACGCAGGCGTGGCTGCAGCCCCGATATGGATTGATCGTCCATCCGAACGGCATCCGACTGGCGCCGGGCACCTTGTTCAGGGCGGACTTCGCCAGGACCTCATGGAAGGTCATCCCGGCGAACTCGGGTGTGCGCACCGATCGCACGAGATTGTTCAGCTTCGCGAGGCCTGGCAGGGCATCGCTCTGCTCGACGTCGATCTCCTGGCCCGCCCAACGCATGGCGACATTCGAACATGCATTCGACGTGAATGCAACTCCGCGCACCGCTCGCGGGTAGACCGCTACGCGGTGAGCTCCAACGTGGCTGCGGTGTCCCTCTGGATCGCCTGCGCTGTGGCGGGAGAGTCGGACAGCAGCGTGCCGTACGTCGGCACCATCTGCCGGATCTGCGGCTCCCACCCGGCGAAGCGATCGGGGAAGCAGCGCCCGAGCACGTCGAGCATGATCGGCACGGCGGTCGACGCCCCGGGAGAGGCGCCGAGCAGACCGGCGATCGAGCCGTCCGCGGACGCGATCACCTCGGTGCCGAACTGCAGCACACCGCCCTTGGCCTTGTCGGGCTTGATCACCTGGGCGCGCTGCCCGGCGGTGATCAGCCGCCAGTCGGCGGGGTCGGCGTCGGGGAAGAACTCCTTGAGGCTGTCGAACTTCTTGGCCTTCGAGGCCATCAGCTCGCCGAGGAGGTAGCGCACGAGGGAGAAGTTGTCCTTGCGCGACGGCGAGCAGCGGCACGATGTTGTGCGGCTTGATCGAGCCGAACAGATCGAGCAGCGAGCCGTTCTTCAGGAACCTGGGGCTGAACCCGGCGTAGGGGCCGAACATCAGGGAAGCGGAGTCGTCCACGATGCGGGTGTCGAGGTGCGGCACCGACATCGGCGGCGCGCCGACCGAGGCCTTGCCGTAGACCTTCGCCTTGTGCTGCGCGACGACCTTGGGGTCGTCGGTGCGCAGGAACTGGCCGCTGATCGGGAAGACCCCGTAGCCTCGCGCCTCCTTGATGCCGGACTTCTGGAGCATCTTGAGCGCCCAGCCGCCTGCCCCGATGAAGACGAAGCGGGCGGTGACCTCGTGGGGCGTGTGACCGACGAGCTGCTTGACCCGCAGCCGCCAGAGGCCATCGCGGGCGCGGCGGAGGCTGCGGACCTCGTGGTCGAGCTCGAGCTCGGCGCCGTTCTCGGTGAGCTTCGCCATGAGCTCGCGAGTGAGCGCGCCGAAGTCGACGTCGGTGCCCGCGACGATCCGGGTGGCGGCGATCGGCTCGTCCTTCGCACGACCCAGCACGAGCAGCGGTGCCCAGCCGTGGATGACGGCGGGATCCTCGCTGTACTCCATCCCTGCGAACAGCGGGTGGTCCTTCAGTGCGTCGAAGCGCCGCCGGAGATAGTCGACGTTTCCCGCACCGCGCACGAACGTCATGTGCGGCGTGGAGTTGATGAAGTCGGACGCCTTCTCGAGGTGCGACGCGCCCACCAGGAACGACCAGAACTCGCGTGTCAGCTGGAACTGCTCGTTGACCTTCACCGCACTGGTGATGTCGATGCTGCCGTCGGCCTTCTCGGGCGTGTAGTTGAGCTCGCAGAAGGCGGCGTGACCGGTTCCCGCGTTGTTCCAGGGGTTGCTGCTCTCCCCCGCTACCTCGCCGAGGCGCTCGTAGATGCGGATCTTCCAGGTGGGCTCGAGCCTCTGGAGCAGGGTGCCGAGCGTTGCGCTCATGATCCCCCCGCCGATGAGGACGACGTCGATCGGATCGGCAGCAGACATGCCGTCCAGTTTACGGCCGCGCCCCTTCGAGTCCGTCTGATCGCGGACGGGCACCGCCGGGACTTCCTGCAAGTTTGCGAGCCGGTTAAAGATCGAGCTTCTTGAGCTCGGCATCCATCCGCACGGCCATCTCGGCGTAGCCCGCGTCGTTCGGGTGCAGGCCGTCCGACGCCTTCCACTCGGGGTGCCCGGCGATCCACGTCGATGCGCCGGAGATGTAGTCGGCGTCGATGTCCGCGGCGGCGGCCTCGACCCAGTCGATGACCGTCAGGATCGATTCGGGACGGTCGTCGAGGTACCAGAACGGCTCGACCACGATGAAGCGGGCGTCGGGCAGGGCCGACTTCAGCTCGGCGAAGTCGGCATCGATGGCGTCGTGGATCTCGTCGGCGGCCCGGTCGTACGAGAAGGCGTCGTTGAGGCCCATCGTGATGAACACGATGTCGGGCTCGTCGGCGATGATCAGCGCCGGCTCGTCCACCCCGAACGCGTCACGGTTGTTCACGAAGCCGAGGCCGTTGACACTCGGATTGAACTCCTGCCAGCCGCGGTCTGCGCAGATCACCGTCGACCAGCGCTTGTCCGCCGAGCTCGCCCCTGTGCCGAGCGTGTACGAGTCACCGTAGAAGGCGACCCTCTCCCCCGTCGCTGTCGTCGCCGCGTCGCTTCCGGTCACTGCACTCTCCCGATTCGCCAGCCGCGCGCTCACGGCGATCGCCCCGACCGCCAGGAGAAGGCCGACGGCGATCGCCGTGATCACGATGCGTCCGGCCTTCGACATCCGCCCAGTCTGTCGGACGGTCCTGAGCGCTCCCGGCGCGGGACCGACCGCTCACGCGCCGCATCGCGCGGTCAGACGGCGGCGGGCGTCTTCGCTGCGATGAGCTCGGCGATCTGCACCGCGTTGAGCGCGGCGCCCTTGCGCAGGTTGTCGTTGGTGATGAACAGCGCGAGCCCGCGGCCGCCCGGGACGCCCTCGTCCTGCGCGGATGCGGCCGACGAAGCTCGGGTCGGTGCCGGCGGCCTGGAGCGGGGTCGGGACGTCGTCGAGCGCGACGCCGGCGGCGCCGGACGAGCAGCTCGCGCGCGCGCTCGGGCGTGATGTCGCGGCGCGAACTCGGCGTTGATGCGACAGCGAGTGACCGGTGAACACCGGCACGCGCACGCAGGTGCCGCCGACCAGCAGGTCGGGCAGCTCGAGGATCTTGCGGCTCTCGTTGCGGAGCTTCTTCTCCTCGTCGGTCTCGTCCAGCGCCGTCGTCGACGATGGATGCCGGCGAGCGGGATGACGTCGAACGCGATCGTGCGCGGGAACTTCTCGCGGCTCGGGGAACGTCGACGGCGCGGCCGTCGTGCACGAGGCGCGAGCGTGTCGCCTGGGCGACCGCAGCCTCGCCTGCTCGAGCAGCTCCTCGCGCGCCGGCGAGCCCGGCGCCGGAGACGGCCTGGTAGGTGGAGACGATCAGGCGCTCGAGGCCGGCCTCGGCGTGCAGCACCTTCAGCACCGGCATCGCGGCCATCGTGGTGCAGTTCGGGTTGGCGATGATGCCCTTGACGCGCCTCGTCGATCGCGTGCGGGTTGACCTCGCTGACGACGAGCGGGACCTCGGGGTCCATGCGCCAGGCGCTGGAGTTGTCGATGACGAGGACGCCGGCGGCGGCGAAGCGCGGCGCCTGCGCCTCGGACTGTCGGTCGCGCCGGCCGAGAAGAGGGCGATGTCGAGGCCCGTCGGGTCGGCGCGTCTCGACGTCCTCGACGATGATCGTCGCCGCCCGCCGAACGGAGCGTCGTTCCGGCGCGAGCGCGACGATGGCGAAGAAGCGGAGCTCGGCGATCGGGAAGTCGCGCTCGTCGAGCAGCCGGCGCATGACGGCGCCGACCTGGCCGGTGGCGCCGACGACGCCGACGCGGAGGGCGCGTCCGCGTGGAGGCAGTGGTGTCAGTCATGTGTTGTCCTTCGGTATTCAGCGGGACGGCTCGATGACGCCGCGTCAGCGGCCGGTGCCGGCGTGGACGACGGCCTCGTCGTCGCCGTCGAGGCCGAACGCGGTGTGCACGACGCGCGCCGCCTCGTGCGAGGTCGTCGGCGCGGGTCACGACCGAGATGCGGATCTCGGAGGTCGAGATCATCTCGATGTTGATGCCCGCCGTCGCACAGCGCCTCGAAGAGCGTCGCCGAGACGCCGGCGTTGCGTGCGCATGCCGGCGCCGACGACGGCGAGCTTGCCGATCTGGTCGTCGTGCTGCGAGGCTCTGCGAAGCCGACCTCGTCCTGCTCGGCGGCAGAGCGCGTCAGCGCCGTCTGCGCCGTCGGCCTTCGGCAGGGTGAACGAGATGTCGGTGAGGCCGGTCGCGGCCGCCGAGACGTTCTGCACGATCATGTCGATGTTCGCGCCGGTCTTGGCGACGATCTTGAAGATCTCGGCGGCCTTGCCCGGCACGTCGGGCACGCCGACGACGGTGATCTTGGCCTCGCTGAGGTCGGTCGGCGACGCCGGCGACGATCGGCTCTTCCACTGCTTCTCCCTCGGCCTCGCGGGCGTCCTGCCGGGCTCGCAGCACCCAGGTGCCCTCGCTGTTGTTGAACGATCGAACGGACGTGGATGGGTCACGCCGTGCCGGCGCGCGTACTCGACGGCGCGGATGTAGCAGCACCTTGGCGCCGTTGGCGGCGAGCTCGAGCATCTCCTCGCTGGAGATCGCGGTCGAGCTTGCTGCGCCTTCGGGCACGACGCGCGGGTCGGCGGTGAAGATGCCGTCGACGTCGCGTGTAGATCTCGCAGACGTCGGCGTCGAGCGCCGCGGCGAGCGCGACGGCGGTGGTGTCGGAGCCGCCGCGGCCGAGCGTGGTGATGTCGCGGGTGTCGCGGTTGAAGCCCTGGAAGCCGGCGACGATCACGATCGCGCCCTCGTCGAGCGCCTCGCGCAGCCGCACCGGGGTGACGTCGACGATGCGGGCGGCGCCGTGCCGGGCATCCGTGATCATGCCGGCCTGGCTGCCGGTGAACGAGCGCGCCTCGAAGCCCATGGCTCTGGATCGCCATCGCCAGCAGCGCCATCGAGATGCGCTCGCCGGCTGGTGAGCAGCATGTCGAGCTCGCGCGGCGCGGGGATCGGCGCGACCTCGTGCGCGAGGTCGAGCAGCTCGTCGGTGGTGTCGCCCATCGCGCTGACACGGCGACGACGACGTCGTTGCCGGCCTTGCGGGTCTCGACGATGCGCTTGGCGACGCGCTTGATGCTCTCGGCGTCGGCGACGGACGACCCGCCGTACTTCTGCACGATCAAGCTCACTGCGACTCCCGGGGATTGGCCTCCGCGATTCTAGTCGGTGATGAATTGGGCGGACTTCCGGCTCGCCGAGCGGACCGAACTGGGCTGTCGCCTAATGCTCGACGAGGCGGCGGCCCTCGAACGCGCGGCCGAGGGTGACCTCGTCGGCGTACTCGAGGTCGCCGCCGACGGGCAGGCCCGAGGCGAGGCGCGTGACCCTGATCTCGATGGTGCGCAGCAGGCGGCTGACAGGTAGGTCGCCGTCGCCTCGCCCTCGAGGTTCGGGTCGGTGGCGAGGATCACCTCCTGGACGGTGCCGTCGGCGAGGCGCTGCCAGCAGCTGGCGGATGCGCAGGTCGTCGGGGCCGATGCCGTCGATCGGGCTGATCGCGCCGCCGAGCACGTGGTACAGCCCGCGGAACTCGCGCGTGCGCTCGATCGCCACGACGTCCTTCGCCTCTTCGACGACGCAGATGACGGTCGCGGACTGCGGCGCGGGTCGCGGCAGATCCCGCAGCGCTCCTGCTCGGAGACGTTGCCGCAGATCTCGCAGAACCGCACCTTGTCGCGCACCTCGCAGCAGGAGCTCGGCGAGCCGCGTGACGTCGAACGTCTCGGTCTGCAGGATGTGGAACGCGATGCGCTGCGCCGACTTCGGGCCGATGCCGGGCAGGCGGCCGAACTCGTCGATCAGGTCCTGGACGATTCCGTCGTACATGGCTAGTCCCCCGTCGTCGGCGATGCTCGGGGCGGCAGCGGCGCCTCCTCGACGAAGCGCGCGCCGAGGACCTCGCGCACGACGGATTCGCCGTAGCGCTGCGCGCTCGACGGTCTCGTCGTGCGCCGGCGGCGCGGGCGCACCCGGCATCGGTGGAGCAGGCGACGGCGACACGCGGCGCGCCGCGGGACGGCGTCGACGCGGGCGAGGAACTTCACCCGCGATGCCGAGCACGTCGAGGATCGCCTGACGGAGGATCTCGCTGACGCCTTCGCCCGCGGTCTGCTGCTGACGGAAGCCGGCCGACGTCGTTCTCGCTGATGAAGCCGAGCGTCAGCACATCGTCGCGGAGCGCGATGGGGGTGGCCGTGTAGGCGACCGTCCACGCGCTGATCTTGGCCTTGCGCACGGCGTCGAGCACCTGAGGCCAGGCGTCCTGCACCAGCTGGATGGTGAGCACGGCGCGGCTGGGTGGGCAGCACAGCGGCGGGAGCGGCTGCGCTCGCCGGGGCAGCGCTTCGCGAGCTCTGTCTCCGGAAGCTGCGCTCTCCGAGGAGCTCGGGCATGGGCGGCTCGTCGAAGGGCTGGCTCGTCGAAGGACTGGCTCGGAGATGTCGTCCACAGGCGCCCCACGCTCGAGGGCGGGCGCGGCCGGCGAGACGGCGGTGGCGCCGCCGGGCACGGCGAACATCCCAGCCCGGCTCGGAGATGGGCGTGACAGTGACCCGCTCCGGCTCACGGCGCGGCGGCGGAGGCCGTGGTCGGGCCGCCGACGGCGCGGCGACCGACGGCGCAGCGACCGATGGCGCAGCGACCGCAGGACAGCCGGCGGCGGGCGCGCTGGCCGCGGGCCTCGTGCCGGAGTCGATCGGCGGAGCGGCGCGCTGCGCCGGGGTCGACACCGCGCGGGCTGATGGGCGCGGGCGCCTCGGACAGCGACGGGTGCACCGCCCTGCGACGCCGACCCGACGCTCGAGCCGCTCGACGCGGGCGAGCGCGCCGCGCTCCGATCTCGTCGGACTTGGGCACGAGGATCCGGGCGACCATCAGCTCGAGGTGCAGCCGCGGCGACGTCGCGCCGGTCATCTCGGTCAGCGCGGCGTTGACGATGTCGGCCGCGCGCGAGAGCTCGGCGGCGCCGAAGTGCGCCGCCTGCGCGCGGAACGCGGCGATCTGCTCCGTCGGGCACGCCGCGCAGCACGGCCGGCGGCACCCTCGCCGGTGGCCGCGACGACGATGAGGTCGCGCAGGCGCTCGAGCAGGTCTTCGACGAACCGGCGCGGATCCTGCCCGGTCTGGACGACCCGGTCGACAGCGGCGAAGGCCGCGGCCGCATCGCGGCGCGCCGATGCGCGTCGACGACCTCGTCGAGCAGCGCGCCGTGCGTGTAGCCGAGCAGCGCGACGGCGCGCTCGTAGCGTCGACGTGTCGACGGTCCGCCGTCGGCTCGCGGTCGGAGCCGGCGATCAGCTGGTCGAGCAGCGACAGGGTGTCGCGCACCGAGCCGCCGCCGGCGCGGACGACGAGCGGCAGCACGCCCGCTGCGACGGTGACGCCCTCGCTGCTCGCAGAGCTGCTGCACGTACTCGAGCATCTGGGCCGGGGGGACGAGCCGGAACGGATAGTGGTGGGTGCGCGACCGGATGGTGCCGATGACCTTCTCGGGCTCGGTCGTCGCGAAGATGAACTTGACGTGCTCGGGCGGCTCTTCGACGATCTTGAGCAGCGCGTTGAAGCCCTGCGGCGTCACCATGTGCGCCTCGTCGAGGATGAAGATCTTGTAGCGGTCGCGGGCCGGGGCGAACACGGCGCGCTCGCGCAGGTCGCGGGCGTCGTCGACGCCGTTGTGGCTGGCCGCGTCGATCTCGACGACGTCGAGCGATCCGCCGCCGTCGCGCCCCAGCTCGACGCAGCTCGGGCAGACACCGCACGGGATGTCGGTCGGGCCCTCGGCGCAGTTCAGGCAGCGCGCGAGGATGCGGGCGGAGGTCGTCTTGCCGCAGCCGCGCGGACCGCTGAAGAGGTAGGCGTGATTGACCCGGTCGGTGCGCAGCGCGGTGCGGAGCGGATCGGTCACCTGAGTCTGTCCGATGAGCTCGCCGAACGTCTCGGGACGATAGCGGCGATAGAGGGCGGTGACCACCCGACAAGAGTACCCACGGCCTCCGACGTCGCCGCCGCTGGCAACCGGCTCGCCAGGGCGCCCCCGACGCGGCCCGCCATCCGCCCGTCCGCCGACGGGATGTACCCCGCCCAGGACCGATTGCTGACCCCCATCCGCTCTCCGCAGCCTCCAGATCACGGCAACGGGCTCGCGCCGACTGTCCCCCATCCGCGTCGCGCCCACCGAGGGGGCACTCTCCCTGGGGATTACGGGGGCGTCCTGGCGAGGCGCACACTCGTCCTGCGGGCCCGAAAAGAGCTCCGCACCCCCCATCGAACACCGGACCGATCTACCAGCACCCCCGGAAATGGCAAGGCGAACGTGGACATCTCAGTGCGAGCGATGCAGGACGCGTGGCGATATCGCGCCGCTCTGCGCCGGCGTGTGGTGCGTCGCGACCGCCCCTCGCCCTCCGAGACGCTGTGGCGGATGGCGCCGGACCCCACTCCCATTGCGTCCGCAGCGGAGCTGCTTCCGGTCGAGGTGCACGTCTCGGCGATCACCGCGCACACCGTGCCCGACTGCTTCGCGGACAGCGACTTCACCCAGCCCTCCATCGTCACCGCCGAGCTGGTCCGATCCGTCGCGCTCGCCTGCGCCCAGCGCCTCTCATCACGTCCGACTGTGGCGCTCGTCGCCTAGCAGCAGTCCGGCGACGGGATGCGACCTGGAATGGGGTGGGCGTGTCCGCTCGATTTCGCACCATTGCCAGGTATGGTGAGAAATAGTTAGAAGGTCGAGCCTTTCCCACGAGGCCGGACTTCGCGCTTCATCACACGAAACGGCAAACCTGGCGCGAGCCAGGGACGCAAAGCCACGGGACCCACGAGGTCAGCCGGGCCACCGAACGGAATTCGAGGCGACCCATGGCCCGTGATCTTCTCCAGGCTCCCCCTCGGCATTGGCCGACCCCGGCGGAGCCGAGCGCTCGCCGCTCCGGCCCCTTCGATACGACCGCTGCCGTGCCGTGGCGAGTCGCCCCTCTCCGATCTCCTGCTTCGGAGGAAGGTCGCCCCGCGCGGGCCCCTTCGTCGTAGACAGGTCGTGCTCCGCTAGGACGGCGGAGCACGGGTTGTGGCGGGCCGATCATGATGTGACGCCCGTCACAATCGCAGGATCGATCAGGCATGGGCCGAACAGGATGTGACGCCCGCGTGATCGGACCTGACCGATCGCCGCCGAGGCCAGGAGGGCCGAGGCGGCGATCATCTGCGCCCAGCGCGGACAGGTGCCGCCCGACCGGGCGCATCACGAGCGACAACGGCAAACCCGACGCGAGTCGGCGACGCAAAGCCACGGGACCCTCGCGGTTCGCCGGGCTACCGAACAGAGATGAGGCAGCACCCATGCACAGCACGACGAGACTCCGCGACACCCCACGCCGACCGGCCGCACGATCCGCCGATCCGATGGCCGATCCGATGGGGCGCGACGATGAGTGATCCCGCCACCCGTGCGCTGATGTCCGCCTGGTATCGCAACCGCACGTCGACGTTCGAGGGGATTCCTCGCCCGCCCATCCGAGATCGTGTCAGTGCATCCGGGGTCAACCCGCTCAGCGTGCTCCTCGTCGGCAGCGGACCGGGCGTCGGATGGGGCGTCCGCACCCACGATCTCGCGCTCGGGGGTCAGCTGGCGCGCGCTCTCGCACGGCGAACCATGCGCGGGGTCGATGTCGTGATTCAGACCGATCCGATGGGAAACCTGCTCGAACCGGGCTTCGAATCGCGCCGGCCGATCGCCGACTTCGATGTCGTCGTCGTGACGTCCGGCATAGAGGACGCGTGCTCTCTCCTCGACCCCAGCGCATGGGAGACGAAGGTGCGCGCTCTGGTCGACGATCTCCAGGCTCGGGTCAGCGCCAGCGCGATCGTGCTGATCACGGGAATTCCGCCGATATCGGCCATCTCCGAGCTCGCCTCTCCGATCGGGCGGGTCGCCGAGCGTCATGCAGGCAAGCTCGATGCGCGCACCGCGGATGTCTGCCGGACATTCGAACGGGTCGAATTCGTGCCGCTCTCCGTGCCCTCGGGCCACGTGGCGGGCCGACACAGGTCGCCGCGGGAGTTCCAGGACTGGGCGGACGCCATCGCCCTGCCCCTCGTCGTCACCCTGATGCAGGACGGGAAGGGCGGGTCCGCTCGACGCGTTCCTGAGGTTCGCGAGCAGGTGCGCCAGCAGGCCGTGGATGAGCTCGATCTGCCCGCCATGCGCAGCAGCCCTGCACTCGAGCACATCGTCGCCCTTGCTCGCCGCGCCTTCGGCGCCGCTACGGCGACGATCTCGATCATCGACGGCGACCGGCAGATCTATGCGGCCACGAGCGGGGTGCAGCTCGAGGAGATCTCCCGCGACATCGCCTTCTGCGATCTGACGATCCGCGACCCCGCGGGCATGATCGTCCCCGACGCGTCGCGCGATCCGCGGTTCGCCAGCAATCCCCTGGTGGCCTCCGGCGGGATCGGCTTCTACGCCGGCTTCCCGATCGCCACTCCCGAGGGCCTAAGGGTCGGCGCCCTGTGCGTCATCGACCCGCTGCCTCGCCAGGCCGGCGATGTATCGGCGGCAGCGCTGCGCGATCTGGCACTGCTCGTCGAGGGCGAAGTCGCGAGGATCAGCGCCGTTCGCGCTGCCTGACCCGCCATGCCGGCGGGGCGTGGATCACTCCACCCCGTCGGCATGCCCCTCGGACTGGGCGCTGCCGGACTGGGCGCTGCCGGACTGGGCGCTGCGCCGCGAGCGCTTCTTGGCCTCGTACATCGCGATGTCGGCGTCGCGCAGCAGCATGTCGGCGACCTGCTCTGCGGTCTCCCCGTCGCGGGGAGCATCCCGCACGGCGGTGCCGACGGCCACTGAGACCTGCACCGACTGGCCGTCCACGATGATCGGCTCGCCCATCAGCTCGGCGAGGCGATCGACGACCACCTGGACGTCGGCGCCGCCTCGCACCCTGGGCAGCAGGATGACGAACTCGTCCCCGCCGGGCCTCGCCACCAGATCTCCGGAGCGCACGGCGCGGGTCAGCCGATTCGCCACCTCGATCAGCACCAGATCACCACCGCGATGCCCCAGGCGATCGTTCAGGGCCTTGAAGCGGTCGATGTCGGCGTACACGACGCCGTGTGAAGTACCCGCCGGCGACGGTCAGCGCGACCGCCATCCTCCGATCGAGCAGCGTCCGAGTCGCGACGCCGGTCAGCGGATCGCGCTCGCTCGCGTGCCGGGCCTCCTCGAGCAGGCGCAGGTTCTCGAGCGCGATCGCGCAGAGCCCGGCCAGACCGGTCAGATTCTCGAGGACATCCGCCGGGAGCTGGTGCGGCGCGGACTCCGGGCCCCACTGGGTCATCAGGAAACCGAAGAGCTGGTCGCCCGCTGCGACGGGGATCACGGCTGCGGCCGCCATCCGAAGGGCGTCGAGTTGCTCGGACAGCGCCTCGGACGCGTCGGCCGATCGCAGGTAGAACGGCTGGAGATCGAGTACCATGTCGGCCAGTTCGGGGATGTCCGCAGCGAAGGTGCGACTGTCCGAGTACGCGTGCGGTGCTCTCGTCGTCGAAGCCCGCCGCGGCCGCGATCCGCAGGGCACCCTCGACCGGGTTCCAGAGCCCGATGGAGGAGAAGTTGGATCCGCTCAGGCTGAGGGCGGCGTGAGCGACCGCGTCGGTGATCTCCCGGACGTTCGAGGCCCCGCCGAGGTGCCGGGCCGCATCGAGCAGCTGTCGGCTGGCCAGCCGCGCCTCGACCTGGGCCGTCACGTCGAGCTGAGTGCTGGTGAAGTGGGTGACGGTGCCGTCTTCGGACGTCAGAGGGGTGATGGCGAGGAGGTTCCAGAACGATGCGCCCTGCTTGGTGTAGTTGAGGATCTCCCCTTCGAAGGACTCCCCTCGCCCCAGCGCGTCTCGGAGTGCCGCCACCGTGGCGGGGTCCGTGTCCGGCCCCTGCAGCAGACGGCAGTTCCTGCCCGCGCATCTCGTCCTCGGTGTACCCGGCAAGGCGCGTGAACGCCTCGTTGACCGTGATCACGTCCTGGTTCGCGTCGGTGATGATGTGCGCGGCCGATGATTCGGACAGCGCGCGCACCAGCAGCCGGTCACGATCACCATCTCCCTCATGGACGTCCCGGGAATCGCGCTCGGGCGGCGTCATCGCTGAGCGTCCGGAGAGACTACGGGCGTGATATCGCGGCACCTCTGGTGACAGGCGATGCAGATGTGAAACTGGTGAGCACAGCCCTCAATCCATTCCATCGGTCGGCATCACAACGGATGCCAGATGTCCGCGGCCGCGGTCGGGTGGACAGATCGCACGGAGCAGCGGAGTGGGGTGTGATCAGCCTAATGGTCGGCATGGATGTAGACGACCATTGATCTTCGTCCCATCCACCGGCCGTGCTCGAGCACTCGCCGCCTCCCGAAACCGCGTGGCAGGAGCCATACTTGATCGAGGTGCCCCCGGATAGGGACATCGGCAGTCCTCGACGGCGCCCGTCTGGTAGGAGGTTCGATGAGCACTGTCGGTGCGGGCACTGTCGCTGCGGCCACTGCCGATGCGAGCACTCGAATCTGGCGCACGGCGGCGCTCGCGTCGGTCATCCTGATGACCGCCTTGCTCGCGCTTCAGATCGGCGTCCTCTGGATGCCGCGCGAAAGCTTCGACCTCATGTTCGATGGAGTTCTTCCGATCGCCACCGAGCTGATGCCGGCCGTTGTCTGCTGGATGGCTGTCGCGCGCACGAGGGAGCGCAGGCGGGAGGCGATCTGGATCTCGATCGCAGTGACGTCGTACGCTCTCGGCAATCTGGTGTTCGTCGGGGCGCTCATGGGTGGGGTGATGCTCCCCACCGCATCGCCGGCTGCCATCGGATACCTCGGCTTCTATCCCGCGGTCTTCGCGGCCCTCCTCGTCGCCGTGCGGCGACTCGGGGTTCGCGGGAGCGAGGTCTGGCTCGACTGCGTGCTGGCAGGGCTCACGAGCGCGGCCCTGGTCTCCCTGTTTCTGCAGCCCCTGTTCAATGATCTGATGGGGCGCCTCACGCTTTCCAGTGTTATCGCGACGCTGTACCCGGTGTTCGACCTCGTCCTGATCGCCGGCATAGGATCAGCAGCCGCGCTGTACCGGTACGGGATGGCGCCGAGGTGGATCGCCCTCTTTGCGGGGCTCACCGTCTTCCTATCCGCCGACATCGTTTTCGCACTGCAGGTCGCCGCTTCCAGCTACGTCGTCGGCACGCCCCTCGACGCCGCATGGTCAGTCGGCCTCGCCCTCATCGCGGTGTTCGTCGCCGCACCTGCAGAGAGACGGCAATCCGCCGTCCGAGGCTCTGTGCCCCTTGTGGTGCCGACTCTGGCAACCGTCATATGCGTGGCTCTGCTCGTCGGACAGGCGTTGCGCCCGAGCGCCGTGCTGACCGTCATCCTCGCCGCCATCGTGTTGCTGGCCGCCGCCGCGCGCATCCAGGTCGCCTTCGCGCAGCAGCGTCGAGACATGATGTACCGCCGCGAGGCGCGGTCGGACGAGCTCACCGGGTTGGCGAACCGGAGGGAGTTCTACGATTACCGTCCTCGCGCCGATCAGCCGTCCGAGTGCGCGCTCGTGCTCGTCGACATCGACGCGCTCAAGGAGATCAACGAAGCGCTCGGCCACGAGCAGGGCGATGAGCTCCTCATCCAGGCGGCCGAGCGGCTGAAGCGGGTGGCCCCGGAGGGGGCGATGATCGCGCGGGTGGGCGGTGACGAATTCGCGATCCTCCTCCCCGATCCCGACCCGTCCAGCATCGCCGGGCTCTACGACCGCATCCAGGAGGCGATGGATCCCCCGATGAGCCTCGGATCGTCGCTGATCCGGGCCCCCGTGAGCGTCGGAGTCGCTCTCGGAAGTCCCGCACAGCTCGACCTCCTGTCCCATCGCGCGCACAACGCGCTGCGGATCGCGAAGAGATCGGGAGCCGGACACCTGCGGTACGCCTCGGAAGAGGCCGCAGGCACCGAGCTCGGCCTCCTCCGCGAGCTCCGGCAGGCCGCCGTCGGCGGCGAGCTGCGTCTGCACTACCAGCCCAAGGTGACTCTCCCGACCCGCGATGTGCAGAGCGTCGAGGCGCTGTTGCGCTGGCAGCATCCGACCCGCGGACTGCTGATGCCTGCCGCCTTCCTGCCCATGGCTCAGGAAGCCGGTCTCATGCCGGTCATCACGGACTGGGTCTTCGATCAGGCACTGGAGCAGGCGGCGGCCTGGTGGGGCGCCGGCTGGCCGGTGCGGATCGCCGTGAACGTGTCGGGGGATGCTCTGGTCGACGAATCCCTCCCGAACCGCCTGCTCACGAACCTCGCAGACCGTGGCCTCAAGCCCGCCTGTCTCTCGCTCGAGATCACCGAGGACCTGCTGATGCGCGACCGACTGCGCGCGTCCCGCATCCTGGCTCGGCTCCGCGATGCGGGAGTGCAGGTCGCCCTCGACGACTTCGGCACCGGCTACAGCTCGCTGGCGTACCTGCGCGACCTGCCCGTGGATGAGATCAAGCTCGATCGGTCATTCGTC
The DNA here is from genome assembly GCA_963830655.1 of uncultured Actinomycetota bacterium. Taxonomy (GTDB): domain Bacteria; phylum Actinomycetota; class Actinomycetes; order Actinomycetales; family Microbacteriaceae; genus Naasia. The sequence continues at coordinate 145,712 of CAWHND010000006.1, read as the reverse complement.
GCCCCCATGCTCCAGGATCCTCGTGCCCACGCGCTCGTCGTCACGGCGATCACCCTGGCCCACGAGCTCGGCCTGCGGGTGGTCGCCGAGGGCGTCGAAGAGGAGGCTGCTTTGGACCGACTCGCTCGAGCTCGGCTGCGACGAGGCGCAGGGCCACTTCCTGTACCGGCCGATGGAGGCTACAGACCTCGAAGATGTAGCGTTGCGCAACCGGGCCGGGTGACCCGACAGATCGGCCCGTCGGCGGCGTCCATCGTTCCCGCCGCCCACGTCGAAGCGGCGCCGCCCGGGGGCGACGCCGCTACGTTTGCGGAGGATGGGGGATTCGAACCCCCGAGGCTGTTACACCAACACGCTTTCCAAGCGTGCGCCATAGGCCACTAGGCGAATCCTCCTGGATCGGCTCGAAGAGCGGACCGGAATTCATCCTAGCCGCACGGTAAGCTGGTTTCCGGCTCCCCGCGTGGCGCCATCCAGGCCAACTCCCCCAGGGCGGAAACGCAGCAAGGGTAACCGGGCTCTGGCGGGTGCGCGGGGGGTCCTTTTCGTCGAACCGCCTCGTATGGGGCGTTGTCGGATGCCTCCTCCAGGAGTCCTCGGCAGCTCCTTCAGGCGGGGGTCGTCTCGCGGAGGCCCCAGGCTTGGCCGTAGCCGCCGTCGGCCACGGGCCTCGCCATCAGCTCCAGGTAGGCGCTCGCATCGAAGGCCTCCGGGCCGAGCACTCCAGCGCCCGACCATGCCCCCGATGCCAGCAGCTCGAGCGCGATCACCGGGTTGAGCGCCGTCTGCCAGACCACGCACTGGCTCTCGAACTCGGCCATCGTCCACTCGTTGTCGCTGACGTGATAGAGGTACACCTCGCGAGGCGACCCGTCTGTTCCCGTTCCGGTCACCCAGACGCCCGCGCAGGTCTTGCCCGTCATCTGCGGACCGAGGGTCGCCGGATCGGGCAGGGCGGCAGCCACCACATCGCGCGGCGACACCTGAACCGGCCCGTCCGCCGATCGCACCCGGATCGGCGTCGTCGAATCGAGGCCGAGCTGATGGAGGGTCTGCAGGATGCCGATGAACTCGGCGCCGAGCCCGTACTTGAAGGTCACCCGATTGGCATCGATCCACCGCGGCATCAGCAGCACCTCCTCGTGCTCCACGTTGACGCACTCGACCGGCCCGATGCCCTCGGGGAAGTCGAACACCTCGGGCTCGCTGAACGCCGGCGTCGTGTACCAGCCCCTCCCCTTCTCCCAGATGACGGGCGGGTTGAGGCACTCCTCGATGGTCGTCCAGATGCTGAAGCTGGGTGCGAAGATCTCGTTGCCGTCCGCATCGCGGACGACGAGGTTGGCGCCGTCGCGGGTGCCGAGCTCATCGATCGAGCTGAACAGGCTGTCGGCCGCGTAGCGCGCGAAGACATCGCTGAGTCCGGGCTCGACGCCCATGCCGACCAGGGCGAGCCGACCCGCATCCTCCCACTCGCCCGCCACCGCGAACTGGCCGTCGCCCAGCTTGACCCCTGTCTCGGAGTAGCGGCGCCGTCGGGTGCCGTTCGGACAGGCTCATCGCCATGTCGAGGTAGTCGGCGCCCGCTGCGAAGGCTCCGGAGAAGATGGTGGGCACGAACTTCGGCTCCACCGCATTCATCACATGCGTAGCGCCGTGCTCGCGCGCGACGGCGGCGACGCTGTCCGCGTCGGATGCGTCGATCGCCGACGTGCGCGAACCGCGCCGGCGACCTCGGCTCCGTGCTTGGCGGCGATCCACGCCACCGTGCGCTCGGCGCGGGCTCGCGTCGTAGTCGCTGACCACCACCAGCTCGTAGAAGGAGCGCGTCGCCGCGATCTTGGCGAACGCATCCCCGACACCACCGGCACCCACAAGCAGAATCCTCATGGCACGACTGTATCCGCATCGATTCGAACGCCTCACTGACCAAATCGAGGAGTTGTGCGCGCGAAGGCCGCTGGATCCGCATGAATCGGCCCGGAGGAGGACGAATCTCCGTGAGATGGTCGGAAGGCCGGCCGGAAACAGGGGCGTAACGGCCCGCTGGTAGGTTGACGGCGTGACTGTACGCGTCGAGAAGGTCGATCTGCCGGGCATCGGCGCCCGCCACGATGTGCTGACGGAGAGCGGACGTCGCGTCGGAGTCGTCTCCCATCGCGACGGCGCCGCGAGATCGCCGTGTTCGACATCGACGACCCCGACGCCTGCCGCGAGTCGGTCACCCTCACCGACGATGAGGCCGCCGCGCTCGCCGATGTGCTCGGTGCCTCGATGATGCTCAGCCACATCACCGGGATCGGCGAGCAGCTCACCGGCCTCTTCACCGAACAGCTCATCCTGCCCGCCGGCTCACCCTTCGTCGGTGGAGTGCTCGGCGACACCAAGGCCCGCACCCGCACGAGCACCTCGATCGTCGCCATCGTCCGCGACAAGCAGGTGATCCCCTCTCCCACACCGCACACTCCCCTGCAGTCCGGCGACACCATCGTCGCTGTCGGCACCCGCTCGGGACTCGACGCGCTGGCCGAGCTGCTCACCCACGGCTCCGACTGAGCCCGCGATCGACGCACCCGCCACGCCCGTGAACGAGTCGACGCTCCTGCTGCTCGAAGTGGGCGCGCTCCTGCTGGCGCTCGGCCTGCTCTCCCGGCTCGCGACCTGGATCGGGATCTCGCCGATCCCCCTCTATCTCATCGCCGGACTGGCGTTCGGTCACGGCGGCGCGGTCCCGCTCTCGGCCAGCGAGGACTTCTTCGAGATCGGCAGCGAGATCGGGGTCATCCTGCTGCTGGTCATGCTCGGACTCGAGTACTCCGCGGCAGAGCTGGTCGACGGACTGCATCGTTCCCGCGTGGCCGGCATCTTCGATGCCCTGCTCAACGCGCTTCCCGGCGCGATCTTCGCCCTCGTCCTGGGGTGGGGCCCGATCGCGGCCGTCGCCCTCGCCGGCATCACGTGGGTCTCCTCGTCGGGCGTCATCGCGAAGGTCCTGCGGGACCTCGGCCGGCTCGGCAACCGGGAGACGCCCGACCATCCTCTCCGTGCTCGTCATCGAGGACCTGGCGATGGCGTTCTACCTTCCCGTGCTGTCCACCCTGCTGATCGGGGCCACGCTGCTGGCCGGCGCGACGACGCTGCTCGTCGCCGTGCTCGTCGTGATCAGCATCCTGTATCTCGCGCTCCGGCACGGCCGGGTGATCTCCCGCCTGTTCGCGGCGAACCACAACGAGTCGCTGCTGCTCGGAGTGCTCGGACTCACCCTCCTCGTGGCAGGTTTCGCCCAGCAGGTCAACGTGTCGGCTGCGGTCGGCGCGTTCCTCGTGGGCATCGCGCTCTCCGATCAGGTCGCCCACTCCGCCGTCCGCCTGCTCTCGCCGCTGCGCGACCTCTTCGCGGCCATGTTCTTCGTCTTCTTCGGGCTTTCCACCGACCCTGCGTCGATCGTGCCCGTGCTGCTCCCCGCGGCGATCCTGGCGGTCGTGACCATCGCGACGAAGGTGCTCACCGGCTATCTCGCCGCGCAGCGCGCCGGCATCGGGGTGCCCGGTCGATGGAGGGCGGGCTTCGTGCTGACCGCCCGCGGAGAATTCAGCATCGTCATCGCCGGCCTCGCCGTGAGCGCGGGGATCGAGCCGCAGCTCGCTCCACTCGCCACCGCCTACGTGCTGATGACCGTCGTCGCCGGCCCGATGCTCGCTCGCATCCCGGACGCGGCCTGGTTCAAGGCGGCGGTCAAGCGTCGAGGAGATGCCCGCCGAGCTGCCGAGGCGCTCAGCCGCGCGGCCTGACTCCGGGCGGGGTGAACGGATTCGCGCCAGTGCTCCTGATCCGCGGAAGCTCTCAGTCGGTGAGGGCCGCGACGGTGCGCGGGCGGACGACGAACCACAGGCTGGCGCAGCCGATCAGCGCGGTGATGCCCATGATCAGCCCCATGGGTGCGGCGGTCGTGATCCCGATGAGACCGACGATCGGCGAGACCGCTCCGGCCACGCCGAAGTTGACGGCTCCGAGCAGTGACGCCGCTGTCCCTGCCTCGCTGCCGTGGTTGGCGAGCGCCAGCACCTGGATGCAGGGGAAGGCGAACCCGCAGGACATGATGAAGATGAAGAGCGGGACCAGGACGCCGGGCAGGCCCCAGCCGAGCGAGACCCCCGCGATGATCGCGAACGAGGCGAGCACCTGCGCCATCGTCGTGCCGGCGAGGATCCACTGCGGTCCGATCACCCGGGTGAGCCGGGCGCTGGTCTGATTGCCGATGAGCACGCCGATGGAGTTGATCCCGAACAGCAGCCCGAACTCCTGCGGGCTGAAGCCGTAGACATCCTGGAACAGGAACGACGAGGAGGAGAGGTAGACGAAGAGTCCGGAGAAGACCATCGCGCCGATGACGGCGACCCCGATGAAGGTGCGGTCCGTGAACAGCGCCCGGTAGCGCTGGCCCACGGTGGCGTGCCCCGCGTCATGCGCTCGATCCTTCGGCATGGTCTCGCGGAGGAAGACGAGCGCGAGCCCGATCATGACCGCGCCGTAGCCGGCGAGGAAGAAGAACAGCTCCCGCCACTCGACGAACCGGAGCAGCTGACTGCCGATGACGGGCGCCAGGATCGGCGCCAGCGTCGTCACCAGCGCCAGACGGGACAGCATCCGCACCAGCGCCCGGCCGCCGAAGAGGTCGCGCACCATGGCCATGGCGACGACTCCTCCACCCGCCGCGCCGACGCCCTGGAGCAGCCGGAAGATGCCGAGGATGGTGACGTCCGGGGCGAAGGCGGCGCCCAGGCAGGCGAGCACGTGGACGGCGGTGGCGGCGAGCAGGGGGATCCGGCGTCCCACCCGATCGCTCCATGGTCCGACGAGGAGCTGGCCGAGGCCGAAGCCGATCGTGGTGCCGGTCAGGGTCAGCTGCACGGCGGCGTCGGTCACGCCGAAGTCGCGAGTGATGCTCGGAAAGGCGGGCAGATACAGATCGATGGTGAACGGCCCGAGGCCGACGAGAGCGCCGAGCACGAGGATGAAGAGGACGAGCTCTCCCCGCGACTTCGAGTCGCCCGGATGCACGGTTGTCGCGGGTATGAGAGCTGCTCCTGAAGACGAGGTGAGGATGGCCCCTTGCACCCTCGCAGGAAGCGGATTCCCGTCCAGGCTATTCCACCTCGGGCATGGGACAGGCCGCTGCACGGCGAGGAACCTCCACCTGGAACCGGAGATCGGCAACGCAGACCGGGCGATCCGCCCCGGTCTGCACTCCTATCGGCTGTAGCGGCGGGCGAGCTCTGCGCCCGCGACCTCGAGCCAGCTGATCGTGTCGCGCATCGCGGCATCCGTCCCGCCCGCGAGCTCCTCGAGGGACACCGCGGAGTCGATGGTCGCGCTCGCCACGCTGATCCGACCGGCCACGATCGCAACGGGAACGTGCGAACGCATCGCGGCGAGCTCGACCTGGCTGGCGACCTTGCCGAGCGATGTCTGCCGGTCATAGCTGCCTTCGCCCGTGATCACCAGGTCTGCGCCGGGCAATGCGGCTCCGACTCCGACCGCCTCGCACACCGCCTCGGCTCCCGACCGGGCGACGGCTCCCCACGCCAGCATGCCGAATCCCGTGCCCCCCGCGGCGCCCGCGCCAGTGGCGGTCGGATCGATGGGCATCTGGCGGGCGAGTCGTGCGAGCCCACGCTCGAGGACGAGAACCTCATCGAGGCTCGCACCCTTCTGCGGTCCGAACACGGCCGCGGCGCCGAGCGGGCCGGTGAGCGGATTGCGCACATCCGAGAGCAGGCACGCGCCCCCCGACGGCACCTCGCGGACAGCTCCGAAGCTCACGGCGGCGAGACGTTCGAGCGCCCCGCCGCCGAGCGGCAGCCGTTGCCCATCTGCGTCGAGGAATTCGGCTCCGAGAGCGGTGAGTGCGCCGGTGCCCCCGTCCGTCGACGAGCTGCCGCCGATCGCGAGCAGCAGGCGCTGCACACCGGCGTCGAGCGCGAGGGCGATCTGCTGGCCGAAGCCGAGGGTGTGCGCATGCAGAGGCGCCGGGGTGTCGAGCAGGGGCAGCCCACTCGTCTGGGCGAGTTCCACAACCCCTGTGTCGACACCCTCCGTGTCGATGAAGCGCAGCCAGTCGGCGGCGATCGGATCGCCGAGTGGGCCGGACACCGTGCTCGGCACTCGGACCGAGTGGGCGATGCCGCGCTCCAGCGCGTCGATCGTTCCTTCTCCGCCGTCCGCCATGGGCAGCTGGATGAGCTCATCGCCGGCGCGCATGGAGCGCCAGCCGGAGGCGATCGCTGCCGCCACGTCCGCGGCGGCCGCTGTGCCCTTGAAGGAATCCGGCGCGATCACGATCCGCATCTGAGCGCTCCTCGTCGTCGGCGACAGCCTCACCATACCGGCCCGTCTTCCCCGGGCGCGGGCTCGACCTCGCCGCGGGAGGCCCGAACGCCCTCGTGCGAACTGCCCAGCCCTGCCGCTCGGAATGCTCCGAGGCGACAGGACTGGGCAGTTCGAGACGCTGCGTGCTAGCGCGAACCGCCCGAGCGGCGCTTGCTGTAGACGTCGAACGCGACGGCCAGCAGCAGCACGAGACCCTTGACCGTCTGCTGGTAGTCGGAGCCGATGCCGAGGATCGACATGCCGTTGTTCAGGACGCCGATGATGAAACCACCGATGATCGCGCCGCCGATGGTGCCGATGCCGCCCTGGACCGCCGCACCACCGATGAAGGCCGCCGAGATGGCCTCGAGCTCGAAGCCCTGCCCGGCCTGCGGGCCGGCGACGTTCAGTCGGGCCGTGAACACGATGCCGGCGATCGACGCGAGGACACCCATGTTGACGAACAGCCAGAAGTCGACCGAGCGCGTCTTGATGCCCGACAGCTCCGCCGCGTGCCGGTTGCCGCCGATGGCGAAGATGTGCCGGCCGAACACGGTGCGGTTGGCGACGGTCGTGTAGATGAGCACCAGGATGCCGAGGATCACCAGGGTGACCGGGATGCCCTTCGCCGCCGCGAGGGAGTAGAAGAACAGCGCGATGCCGACCGAGATGAGCACCAGCTTGCCGATGAAGAAGGCCATCGGCTCCACTTCCTGGCCGTACTTCGCCCGGCCGATGCGGGTGCGGAACTGCTGCACGAACGAGGCCGATGATGGCGATCGCGCCGACTGCCAGCGTCACCAGGTCGAGCGAGCTGCGAACGCCGAGCTCCACGGGCGCCAGCTGGATGAAGCCGTTGCCGAGGGCCCGGTACTCAGCCGGGAAGTTGCCGATGTTCGAGTTGTTGAGCACGATCAGCGCGAGGCCGCGGAAGATGAGCATGCCGGCGAGCGTGACGATGAAGGCCGGGATGCCGATGTAGGCGATCCAGAAGCCCTGCCAGGCTCCGACCACCGCTCCGACGAGCAGCGAGAGCAGGATCGCGACGAACCACGGCATGCCCATGTTCACCGCGAAGACTCCGGAGATCGCCCCGACGAACGCGGCGACCGATCCGACCGACAGGTCGATGTGACCGGCGACGATGACGAGCACCATGCCGATCGCGAGGATCAGGATGTAGCCGTTCTGAACGATCAGGTTCGAGATGTTCTGCGGGCGCAGCAGGATCGAGTCGCCCGTGCCCGGGTTGACCGTGAGGATCGCGAACAGCACGAGCACCGCGATCAGCGCGATGAAGATGCCGTTCTTGCCGATGTCGGCGAGGACGTGTCCGATCGCCGAGTTCGCGCGGTTCTCGGGCGGGCCGACGTGCTTCGGTGCCGAGCGGTCCGCCGCCGGGCTTCAGTTCAGTGCTCATTGCTGTGTCTCCCTAGACGATTCGTCCGCCGCCTCAGCGGGGGGCTTCCATGGTCATGTACTTGATGAGGACTTCGGGCGAAGCCTCCGCGATCGGCACCTCGCCGGTGATCCGGCCTTCGGACAGCGCGTAGATCCGGTCGCAGATCCCGAGCAGCTCGGGAAGCTCGGAGGAGATCACGATGATGCCCTTGCCCTCCGCTGCGAGCCGGTTGATGATCGTGTAGATCTCGTATTTGGCGCCGACGTCGATGCCGCGCGTCGGCTCATCGAGGATCAGCACGTCGGGGTTGGAGTAGATCCACTTCGACAGCACGACCTTCTGCTGGTTGCCGCCCGAGAGCTTGCCGACCTTCGAGAGCACCGACGGCGCCTTGATGTTCATGCTCTTGCGGTACTGGTTGGCGACCGTGAACTCCTCGCCGTCGTTGATCAGGCCGAGTCGCTCGAGCTTCTTCAGCGACGCCATCGAGATGTTGCGCTTGATGTCCTCGATGAGATTGAGGCCGTAGTTCTTGCGATCCTCGGTGGCATAGGCCAGGCCGTTGTCGATCGCCTCGGTGACGGTCCGGGTCTTGATCTCCTTGCCGGCCTTGAAGACCCTGCCGGTGATCTTCGAGCCATAGGTGCGTCCGAACAGGCTCATCGCGAACTCCGTGCGGCCGGCACCCATCAGTCCGGCGATGCCGACGATCTCGCCGCGACGGACGTTGAGGTTGACGCGGTCCACCATGACCCGGGTCGGATCGCTCGGGTGGTGGGCTGTCCAGTCCTCGACGCGAAGGATCTCCTCGCCGATGTTCGGGGTGTGGTCGGGGTAGCGGTGCTCGAGATCACGGCCGACCATGTCCTTGATGATCCGGTCCTCGGTGATCTCGTCGTGGTTCATCGTCTCGATCGTCTTGCCGTCGCGGATGACGGTGACCGAGTCGGAGATCTTCTTGATCTCGTTCAGCTTGTGGCTGATGATGATGCTCGTCATGCCCTCGCCCTTGAGGGACGTGATCAGGTCGAGCAGGTGATCGGAGTCCTCATCGTTGAGGGCCGCGGTCGGCTCGTCGAGGATGAGCAGCTTGACCTCCTTCGAGAGCGCTTTCGCGATCTCCACGAGCTGCTGCTTGCCGACGCCGATCTCCGAGATCTTCGTGGTGGGCTTCTCGCGCAGTCCGACACGGGTCAGCAGCTTCTGCGCGTCGTGATTGGCCTTGTCCCAGTCGATGAGACCGAAGCGGCCCTTGATCTCGTTGTTGAGGAAGATGTTCTCGGCGATGGAGAGGTGCGGGCTGAGGGCCAGCTCCTGGTGGATGATGACGATGCCCTTGGCTTCGCTGTCGCGGATGCTGCCGAGGGAGACGGTCTCACCCTCGAAGACGATGTCGCCCTCGTAGGTGCCATGCGGGATACACGCCCGAAAGCACCTTCATGAGGGTCGACTTGCCCGCGCCGTTCTCGCCGCAGATGGCATGCACCTCGCCGCGAGCCACGTTGAGCGTCACGTCTTGGAGCGCCTTCACCCCAGGGAACTCCTTGGTGATGTTGCGCATCTCGAGGATGTTGGTCGTCATCCGTTAACCGCTTCCTGCTACGTCGTTGTGGGGACCCGGTGATGAGGAGCATATTCCCCATCACCGGGTCGGCGGTGCTTCCGAGCGCGTCGCGTGAGCGCGTCGTGCTCGGGTGGTGCGACCGGGCGCGTCGCACGAGGCGGCGCGCCCGGGTGGTGCGGGTGCTGCTGGAGGAGTTGCTACTCCGCCTTGGCGCCGTCGATCTCGGCCTGGGTCCAGTAGCCGGTGTCGATGAGCGCCTCGGTGATGTTGTCCTTGGTCACGATGGTCGGCTGCAGCAGGTAGGAAGGAACGACCTTCACTCCGTTGTCGTAGTCGGTGGTGTTGTTGACCTCGGGCTCGTCACCGTTCAGAACGGCGACGGTCATCTTCACGGCCTGGGCCGCGAGGTCGCGGGTGTCCTTGAAGATGGTGGCGAACTGCTCGCCGGTCTCGATGTACTGGACGGAGAGAACCTCTGCGTCCTGACCCGAGATGATCGGCCATCCGGCGCCGACCGCGTAGCCGTTGTCCTTCAGGGACGACGCGATGCCACGGCTGATGCCGTCGTAGGGCGAGAGAACGGCGTTGACCTTGCTGCCGTCGGAGTAGCTCTTGGTGAGCAGGTTCTCCATGCGGCTCTGGGCGTTGTCGCCGGACCAGTCCTGCGTGGCGACGACGTTGAACTCCGTCTGACCCGACTTGACGACGAGGGTTCCGTCGTCGATGAGGGGCTGGAGGACATCCATCGCTCCGTTGAAGAAGAACGTGGCGTTGTTGTCGTCGGACGAGCCGGCGAACAGCTCGATGTTGAACGGACCGGCGGGCGCACCCTCGATCGGGGTTCCGTCGAGCTCGGTGAGGCCGAGGCCGTTGAGGACGCTCCACGCCTGCTGCTGTCCGACGAGGAAGTTGTCGAACGTGGCGTAGTAGCTCACCGCGTCGGTGTTGACGAGCAGACGGTCATACGCGATGACCGCGATGTCCTGGCTGGCTGCCTCTTCGAGGACCGTGGTCAGCGCGGAGCCGTCCTTGGCCGCCACGATCAGGGCGACTGCGCCCTTGGTGATCATGTTCTCGATCTGGCTGATCTGCGTGGGGATGTCATCCTCGGCGTACTGCAGGTCGGTCGTGAAGCCCTGCTCCTCGAGCTGGTCCTTCAGGGCGTTGCCGTCCTGGATCCAGCGCTCGGACTGCTGGGTCGGCATCGCGATGCCGACGAGCTGTCCGCCGCCTGCGTCGCCTCCGCCTGACGTTCCTCCGCCGGTGGTGCCCGTGCTTCCGCCGCCTGCGCACGCAGACAGCGAGGCAACGATCGCTCCTGCTGCGAGCAGGGCGACGATTCCTCTCTTCTTCACTGTGTTTCCTCTCATGTGCCTGTTAAGGCTGATTGCTAGGGACGCCCATGTCTGCAGCATCTCTGGTGTCTCGGGCCCGATGGACCCGAGGTCTTCTCGCTCGAGCGCGGGTGCGCTCGGGCGGAAATCCGTGTCGGGGGTGGCTAGATCCCCTCCTTCAGCCGGTAGTACGCGGCGTTCCACTGCGTTTCGCGCTGGAATCCCGCGAGGGTGGTGTCCTCGTCGATGACGAGCAGCTCGATGCCCGCCATGACGGCGAAGTCGCGGAAGACCTCCACTCCGACGGCGTTGCTCATCACGGTGTGGTGAGCCGCTCCCGCGACGAGCCAGGCCGACGCCGACGTGCGGAAGTCGGGGGCCGGCTTCCAGACCGCGCGGCCGACGGGCAGGTTCGGCATGGGCTCGGGCAGGTCGACGTTCTCGACGACGTTGGCCACGAGCCGGAAGCGGTCGCGCATGTCCGACATGGCGACGACCACCGCAGGGCCCGCGTCGGCGGTGAAGACCAGGCGGACCGGGTCCTCCTTGCCGCCGATGCCGAGCGGGTGGATCTCGAGGCTGGCCTTGGTCGAGCTGAGGGCAGCGTTGACCTCGAGCATGTGGGCGCCGAGGATGAGCTCGCTGCCGGGCGTCAGGTGGTAGGTGTAGTCCTCCATGAGGCTCGCACCGCCGGGAAGACCGGAGCCCATCACGTTGGCGACGTGCACGAGGACCGCGGTCTTCCAGTCGCCTTCGCCGCCGAAGCCGTAGCCGTCGGCCATCAGGCGCTGCACGGCGAGACCGGGGAGCTGCTTCAGCCTTCCGAGGTCCTCGAAGCTGTCGGTGAAGGCGCCGAAGCCGCCGGCCTCGAGGAAGCTGCGCAGGCCCAGCTCGATCCGCGCGCCGTCGCGGAGTGATTCGCGGCGCGCGCCGTCTGCCTGGAGCTCGGGCACCACGTCGTACTCGGCGTCGTAGATCGCGACGAGCTCGTCGACATCCGCCTCGGACACGGCGTCGACCGCGTCGGCGAGCTCGTTCACGCCCCACGTGTTGACCTGGACGCCGAGGCGGCGCTCGGCCTCGGTCTTGTCGCCCTCGGTGACGGCGACGTAGCGCATGTTGTCGCCGAACCGCGCGACCTTCAGCGAGCGGACCGCCGCGAATCCCGCGGCTGCGCGCGTCCAGGACTCGATCTGGCCGACGACGACCTCATCCGACACGTGGCCGACGACGATCTTGTGCGGGATCGCGAGGCGGCTGAGGATGTAGCCGTATTCCCGGTCGCCGTGGGCGGCCTGGTTGAGATTCATGAAGTCGAAGTCGATCTCGCCCCAGGGCAGTTCGACGTTGGCCTGGGTGTGCAGGTGGAGCAGCGGCTTCTGCAGCGCCTCGAGGCCCGTGATCCACATCTTGGCGGGCGAGAAGGTGTGCATCCAGGTGATGAGGCCGATGACCCGGTCGTCCGAGTTCGCGTCGAGCATGGCCCGACGGATCGCCTCGCTGTCGGTGAGCACCGGCTTCCAGACGACGGTCACCGGGACGCCCGCGCCCAGCTCGTCGGCGATGGCGCGAGACTGCTCGGCCACCTGGCGCAGGGTCTCCTCGCCGTACAGGCCCTGGCTCCCGGTCAGGAACCAGACCTCGTAGCTGGCCAGGTCGGGGGTGATGCGGGTCACTTCGTTGCTCCTTCGGCGGCGAGGGCACCCTGCGGGGCCTGGCCGTAGACGTTCTGGTAGCGGTCGAACAGCGAGTCGATCGCCGCCTGCGGAATGGGGGTCAGCTCGCCGCCCTGGCGGGCGATCTGCACCGTTCGGGCGACGTCCTCGACCATGACGGCGGCCTTGACGGCATCCTTGGCGTTCTTGCCGATCGTGAACGGCCCGTGGTTGCGCATCAGCACGGCGCGGGAGCGGTGACCGGTGAGGGTCTCGACGATCCCCCGGCCGATGGAGTCGTCGCCGATGATCGCGAACGGCCCGACGGGGATCTCGCCGCCGAACTCGTCGGCCATCGCGGTGATGACGCACGGGATGGGCTCGGCGCGAGCCGCCCACGCGACGGCATATGTGGAATGGGTGTGCACGACCCCGCCGACCTCCGGCATATTCCGGTAGACGTACGCGTGCGCTGCGGTGTCGCTCGACGGCGAGTTCTCGCTCCCCGGCGTGCCCGGGATGACGGCGCCATCGAGATCGCAGACGATCATGTTCTCGGGGGCGAGGTCGTCGTAGCTCACGCCGCTCGGCTTGATGACGAACAGATCGGCGCCGGGGACGCGACCCGAGACATTGCCGCCGGTCCAGATGACGAGCCCCCAGCGAATCAGCTCGTCATGGAGGGCAGCTACGTCGGCGCGGGTGCGCGCGATGGCGACCTCGATCTCCGGACTGAATGTGCTCACGCGTTCCCCCGGTGCGACGAGGGGGTGCCGTCGACGCCGAATGCGCGGCTGCCGAGCGGCTGCCGTGCGGCGGGGGCGGGAATTGCTGCTGTCACCCTGCGGAGACCTCTTCGTCTTGTTGCTGCGCGGATCGGCCTCTGACACCGGACCCACAATGTGAACGGTCACATCGACCGCGCATCAGAATACGCCCGACGCCGTCCTTCCTGTCAACTCCAATTGTCTCGGTACGGTAACGACCGAAAACCGAGGCTCCATCAGGTATCCAGCGCTGAGCACCGACGCCTCAGAACGCGGGCGCAGCTGTCGTTCCCCGCACGATCAGCTCGGGCACGATCGTCTCGCGATAATCCTCGCTTCCGTCCAGCTGGGCCAGCAGGAGGGCCACGGCGCGCCGCCCGAGCTCGGGGAAGTCCTGCCGGATCGTCGTCAGCGGCGGACTGAAGTGACGCGCCTCGGGAATGTCGTCGAACCCGACGATGCTCACGTCCCGCGGGCAGTCGAGGCCGGCATCGCGAACCGCGTGCATGAGTCCGAGTGCCATCTGATCGTTCGAGGAGAAGATGGCCGTGAAGTCGCGGTAGCGCAGCAGCTCGACGCCGGCCCGGTAGCCGAAGTCGGCCGTCCAGTCCCCCAGGATCGGGGCCGTCGTCGGCACGTCGTTGTCGCTCATCGCCTGCAGGAAGCCCTTCATCCGCGCCTCCGCCTCGATCCAGTCCTGCGGCCCGGCGAGGTGGTAGATCCGACGGTGGCCGAGATCGATGAGGTGCTGAGTGGCCATCCGTGCGCCGGCGATCTGGTCGAACGACAGCGCGTGGGTGACCAGGCGATCGGTCATCTGCAGCGTGACGTACGGCACCCGGAGAGCGAGAGAGGCGAGCACGTCGAGCACGCGGACCTGCGGCGCGATGACCACTATCCCCTCGACGGCCTGGTCGACGAGGTGGTCGACCTCGGAGAGGATCGCCCCCTCGTCGGTTGTGGGCAGATTGGATGTGACGACGGAATAGCCCGAGGCGCGCGCCGCGACTTCGATGGCCTGGATGCTCGACGCCGGCCCGTACTGCGTGCGGCTCGAGGAGAGGATGCCGATGGTCCGCGAACGGCTGGTGACCAGCATGCGGGCCGCCCGGTTCGGGCGGTAGCCGAGCTCCTCGATGGCGTCGAGCACGCGCTGCTTGGTCTCAGGACGGATGCTCGGGTGATTGTTGAGCACCCGGGACACGGTCTGATGCGAGACCTCGGCTCGACGCGCGACGTCACGGATGGACGCGGCCCGCGCTGTCACATCGCCTGCAACAGCGCTAGTCACCTCACCTGTCACATCGCCTGTCACATTCGTCTCCACTGACGTCCCACGAGTCATGTGCACGGTCACATGACGGCGCGGGAATCATTATGGCCCCAACATGTGACTCGAATGTGACAGCCCATTCCCGCCGCTGCGGGGAGCAGCCCTCCCGGCCCACGAAAGAATCCCTGGCATGGGTAACCTCCCGCGCCGGGTGCACATTTCACCTGCCGACTGGAACCCCGCCCTGCCGGAGCCGCGTCCACAGGCGCTGCGGATGGAAGATCTCAGCGGCACCCCAGCGCACGAAGCGACATCCGGTCGCCAACCGAATTGCGTCTTCGCGACGCTTCTCGTCATAGAGAGCCTCATCCGGCGTCCGCCCGCCGAGCATCGTCGGATCGCGGTACTTGTCGCGTCCGTCGTACTCGCCGATGACTTCCTCCCACGAGAAGTCGGCGAAGTACACACGACCGTCGATCTGGAACCGCTTCTGGAGCGTGGGGACAGCGAAGCCCCCGCGTGCGATGAGGACACGGCTGAGACTCTCGGCAGGACTGTCGGACAGCGTGGTCGCGAACTCGATGGCGCGAAAGGCGCGTGAGGCACCAGCGCTCGGCGCGAGTTCGTCGAGTCGCGCGTGCCACTCCGCTTTCACGTCCGACGCGGATTGCGGCGCACTCGTGCGAAGCACCTGGTCCAGCATCGGCACGGACACCTCATGCGGGCAGGTCGCCGCCACGTCCACCAGCGTGGTCATGAGATCGGTGACCAGCACCCCCTCGATCATCTCAGGCTGAATCGGCGGACGGGCCGCGCGATGCACAGTGATCAGCGGACTGGAGCTCCCCCCGCTCGCTCCTGGGCGCAGGACATGCACGCGCGTCGGCCAGTCTCGCATCAGGGGCAGACCGTGCAGGGCCGCGGCAGACAGGTGGGAGACGATGGCATCGGCGGATGTGCGCGCGATGGTCCCCCGGACCAGCGCGACGTGGCGTTGCGCCGGCGCGATCAGCGCCCATTCGTCGGCCAGCGCGTAGACACCGTGACGCACCTTGACGAGACGACCGTCTGACACCATCTGGGCGATCGCCTTGGACGTATGGCCTTGAGAGACGAGGTGGGCAGCACTGAAGATCCCGGGTTGAGTCGTCGTCATGCGGGAATCATCGATGATCCTGGGACCCGCTGCGCCTGGATCCGACGATCTGGGGACAAGTCGGCTCGTTCGTCACCTGGGGAGGAACGGCGATCCCTCCACTCGGCCCGCCAAACCTGCAGCGGGCATGGGAGATATCCCCTGCCCGAGATTGTTTCGGACGCCGAGGACGGGCGGGTCTGCTCAGCGCGGGAGGGCCTGCTCGAGATCGGCGATGAGGTCGGCGATGTCCTCGATCCCGACGGACAACCGCACGATGGTGTCCGGCACCTCGAGGTCGGTGCCGCGGACCGAAGCGTGGGTCATCTCGGACGGATAGCCGATCAGCGACTCCACTCCCCCGAGCGACTCGGCCAGCTGGAACAGCTTCGTGGACTCCGCGAAGGCGCGGGCCGCCGCTCCCCCGCCCCTGAGCGCGACCGACAGCATGCCGCCGAAGGCACGCATCTGTCGAGAGGCCAGCTCATGACCCGGGTGGTCGGGCAGGCCGGGATAGTAGACGCGCTCGATGGCCGGATGGTCCGCGAAGTGCTCCGCCACGGCCTGCGCGTTCGAGGAGTGGCGCTCCATCCGCAGCCCGAGCGTCTTGACCCCCCGGGTGGTCAGCCACGCCTCGAATGGTGCGAGCACCGCGCCGGTGGCGAACTGGAGGAAGCGGACCTTCTGGCTGAGCTCCTCGTCGTTGGTGACGACCGCGCCGCCGAGGACGTCCGAATGGCCACCCAGGTACTTGGTCGTGGAGTGGACCACGACGTCCGCTCCCAGCTCGAGCGGACGCTGCAGGTACGGGGACGCGAATGTGTTGTCGACCACCACGGTGACGCCCGCATCATGGCCGAGCTCGGCGAGGAGGGCGATGTCGGTGATCTTCATCAGCGGATTGCTCGGCGTCTCCACCCAGAGGATCTTCGTGCTGGGTCTGATTGCCGCACGGACGGCGTCGAGATCCGCCATCTCGACGGTGCTGACCTCGATGCCCCACGAGCCGAAGACCTTCGAGATGAGACGGTGGGTGCCGCCATAGACGTCGTTGCCGAGCACGACGTGGTCGCCGGGCACCAGCAGCGCGCGGAGCAGCGCGTCCTCCGCAGCGAGGCCGGAGGAGAAGGCGGTGCCGAAGGCGCCGGACTCGAGTGAGGCGATCTGCGTCTGGAACGCGTCACGGGTGGGATTGCCGCTGCGGGCGTATTCGTATCCCCCGCGGAAGCCGCCGATCCCGTCCTGCACGAACGTGGAGGTCTGGTAGATCGGTGGCACGACGGCGCCGGTGGTCGGATCGAACTGCTGGCCGGCGTGGATCGCGCGGCTGAGGAAGCCGAGATCGGAGGTGGACTCGGGCATGGGACTCCTTGTGACGAACGACTCCGTCGGAGGGCGGAGGCTGCGAGTGGGGATGAAGGTCGGCGAAGCCGACTCAGTCGGTGATGAAGCTGAGCAGGTCGTAGCGGGTGACGACCGCGATCGGCTTCCCGCCGTCCGTGACGAGCAGCGCATCGGCATGGCCCAGCGCAGAGCGAGCGGCCGACACGGGTTCGTTGGCGCCGATCAGGCCGGGTCGGGCGCCGACGAGCGGACCTATCGCATCGGTGAGCGATGCCTTGCCGCTGAAGACGAGCTCGAGCAGCTCTCGCTCATCGAGCGCGCCGAGCACCTCCCCCATCACGACCGGCGGTTCGGTGGCGAGCACCAGCAGCTGGGAGACGTCGTACTGCTGCATCGCGGCGATCGCCTCGCGGACCGTCTGATCCCGCAGCGCGTAGACGAGATCGGGCAGCCGTCCGGTCTTCGCCTTGACCACATCGGCAACCGTTCGGTCTTCGGTGACCCGCGCGAATCCGTAGGACCGCATCCAGGTGTCGTTGAAGATCTTGCCGAGGTAGCCGCGGCCGCCGTCCGGCAGCAGCACCACGACGACGGCATCGGCCGGCAGATCCTTGGCCGCTTTGAGAGCGACCGATACCGCGAGACCGCTCGATCCCCCGACGAGCAGCCCCTCTTCGCGGGCGAGCCGGATGGTGAGGTCGAAGGATTCCTGATCCGATGACGCGATGACCCGGTCGACGACAGAAGGATCGTAGGCCGTGGGCCAGAAGTCCTCCCCGACGCCCTCGACGAGATACGGGCGTCCGGTGCCGCCTGAATACACAGAGCCCTCGGGGTCCGCGCCGATCACCTGCACGCGTCCGCTCGAGACCTCCTTGAGGTATCTGCCCGTGCCGCTGATCGTGCCCCCGGTGCCGACACCGGCCACGAAGTGCGTGATCGTCCCGTC
Source organism: uncultured Actinomycetota bacterium (assembly GCA_963830655.1). GTDB lineage: Bacteria > Actinomycetota > Actinomycetes > Actinomycetales > Microbacteriaceae > Naasia. Next base: position 127,920 of record CAWHND010000006.1, on the reverse strand, counting down.
GGTGTCCGCCCAGATCTCGGGTCCGGTGGTCTGGTAGTGCGACAGCGGACCATTCGGGTTGGAGTACTGGTCGGGCTTGAACGCTCCGGGGATCTCGCGGGCGAGCCGGTCGGACACGCTGTAGTACGACGTCGGATCGTCGGGCGCCACCGCGGTCGGGGTGACCACCACTTCGGCGCCGTAGGCCTGGAGCACCGCGCGCTTGTCCTCTCCGACCTTGTCCGGCAGCACGAATACGCAGCGATAGCCGCGCTGCTGTGCGACGAGGGCGAGTCCGACGCCGGTGTTGCCGGAGGTGGGCTCCACGATCGTCCCGCCGGGCTTCAGCTTCCCATCCCGCTCGGCCGCATCGATGATGTTGACCGCGATGCGGTCTTTGCTCGATCCACCGGGGTTCAGGTACTCGACCTTGACGAGCACGGTGGCGGCGATGCCGTCGGTGACGTGATTGAGCGTGACGAGGGGCGTGTGGCCGATGAGGTCCAGCACGGAGTTCGCGATCTTCATCTGGGGGTTCTCTGCTCGAGCGCCAGCCTCGGAGTGCGGGCGCGTGTGACGGTGGGGTCGGGGATTACCGACACGAACACGGGAGCAAGAAGGTCACGGCCACAGTCTTCCACAGTCCGCATGTGCACGAAACCGGCGGATTCATACGCAATTACGTAGGTATTGGGCCGGAACGTAGATAAAGGCGGGTGGGGCTAGGGCTGGCGGGCGGCGAGGCGGGCGAAGGGGCCGTCGAGGTCGATGAGGTCGGCGGCGCGACCGCTCTCGACGATCCGGCCGCCCTCGACGACGTGGATGACATCGGCATCGACGACGGTCGACAGGCGATGCGCGATGGCGATGGTGGTGCGCCCGAGCGATGCCTCGTCGAGCGCCTGCTGCACCGCTCGCTCGGACAGCGAATCCAGCGCGCTGGTGGCCTCGTCGAGCACGAGAACGGCTGGATCCTTGAGAATCACTCGGGCGATGGCGATCCGCTGCTTCTCGCCGCCCGAGAGTCGGTACCCGCGCTCGCCGACGACCGTCTCGTAGCCGTCGGGGAACGATTCGATCGTGTCCGCGATGTTGGCCATCTGCGCCGCGCGGCGGATCTCATCGTCGGTCGCGTTGGGCTTGGCATAGCGGAGGTTCTCGCGGATCGTGGCGTGGAAGAGATAGGTCTCCTGGCTGACGATGCCGATGGAGTCGAGCAGGGACTCCTGGGCGATGTCGCGCACGTCGTGCCCGGCGAACCGGATGCTGCCGCCCGTCACATCGTAGAAGCGAGGGATGAGGTAGCTGATCGTGGTCTTGCCCGCGCCGGACGGCCCCACGAAGGCGATGTGCTGGCCGGGCTCGACGGTGAACGAGACGTCGCGGAGCGTGCTTCCGCCGCGCTCGGACTGCCCCGGATAGGAGAACTCGACGTCACGGAACTCGACGGCCCCGAGCCGGTCGTCGGGGCTCAGCACCACAGCGCCCGGGCGATCGCGGATTGCGGGCACGAGGTCGAAGTACTCGAAGATCCGGGCGAACAGGGCGCCGGAGGTCTGCAGATCGAGAGCGACCCGCATGAGTCCGAGCAGCGGCCAGAGCAGACGTGCCTGCACCGTCGTGAAGGCCACGATCGTGCCCGCGGTGATGTCGGCGCCGCCGACGATCAGATAGGCGGAGATCAGATAGACGACGGCGGGCACGATGGAGAGGAAGATCTGGACGAACGCGAAGAATCCCTGCCCGCTCATGGCCTGCCGGACCTGCAGCATGATCTGGTTGCGGTTCTCGACTGCGTAGCGCTCCGTCTCGCTGCCCTGCCGGCCGAAGCTCTTGGCGAGCAGGATGCCCGAGACGCTCAGCGTCTCCTGGGTGATCGCGGTCATATCGGACAGCGACTCCTGCGTCTTGGTCGCGATCCGAGCCCTCACCTGTCCGACCCGGCGCTGGGCGAAGGCGATGGCGGGCAGCAGGATCAGGGAGACGATGGTCAGCTGCCAGCTGAGCAGCAGCATCGCGATGAATGCGGCGATGACCGTCACCGTATTGCCGAGCACGCTCGAGACGGTGTTGCTCAGCACGCTGGCGACGCCGCCGACGTCGTTGGCGAGGCGGCTCTGGATGATGCCGGTCTTCGTGCGGGTGAAGAATCCGAGCTCCATCGCCTGGAGATGGCGGAAGAGATCGACGCGCATGGCGCCCATGACCTTGTTGCCGACAGACGCGGTGAGGTAGGTCTGCCAGACCCCGAGCAATGCCGAGACGACCCAGACGGCGATCATCAGCAGGACCAGCTCGAACAGCAGCGGGAGGTCGGGGCCTCCCGAGGCAGGGAAGAGCCCGAGGTCGAAGGCCTTCTGCGTGAGCAGCGGCGGGATCACGGTCAGCCCTGCGCCGATGAGCACCAGCACCATCGTCAGGATGAGCGCGGAGCGGTGCGGGATGAAGAGGTGCGCGATGCGACGCAGCAGATGCTCGACCTTGGGGGCGTCCGCGTTGGCGCGACGCTGGGCCTCGGCGTCACTGCCGGACACGGGGTTCCTCACCCTCGTGCCTCGACTGCCCATGCTCACGTCGTAGAGCCTAGATCGCGCCCCTGACACGAAAGTCGGCGAGGGCACGCTGTGAGCGGACGCGCAGATTTCCGGGCTGCCGACCGGCGGCTCTCGCCGGGATCGCTCCCGGCGAGAGCTCGAGGGTCAGCCCTTCGTCGCTCCTGCCAGCAGGCCGCGCACGAAGAAGCGCTGCAGGGAGAAGAACACGATGAGCGGGACGATGATCGAGATGAAGGCACCCGCAGACTGCAGGAACCACTGGTTGCCCCACGTGCCCGACAGCGAGTTCAGCGTCTGCGTGAGCGGCAGGGAGGACGACGGGGCGAAGATCGTCGCGACGAGCAGGTCGTTCCACACCCAGAGGAACTGGAAGATCGCGAACGACGCGATCGCCGGCGTCGCGAGCGGCAGCACGATCCGGAAGAACATCTGTCCGTGTCCGGCGCCGTCCACCCGCGCCGCCTCGATGACCTCGCCCGGGATCTCCGAGATGAAGTTGTGCAGCATGAAGATCGCCAGCGGCAGGGCGAAGATCGCGTGGGCGATCCACACCGTCGCGAAGCTGTGCTGCGCATCGCGCAGCTCGAACCCCGGGAAGATGCCGACCCCGTTGATCGTGAGGCCCTCGCGAGAACAGGCTCAGCAGCGGAACGAGAGCCATCTGGATGGGCACGATCTGCAGCGCGAAGACGACGACGAACGCGATGTTCTTGCCCTTGAAGTCGATCCAGGCGAAGGCGTAGGCGGCGAGCGATGCGATCACCAGCGGGAACACGGTCGCGGGGATCGTGATGCGCCAGCGAGTTGATGAACGACTGCGCCCAGGGTGAGCGCCGTTCCCCCGGAGTTGAGGGCCTGCCGGTAGTTGTCCAGCGTGAACTTCGGGTTGGTGAACACCGTCCACCAGCCGGTGGACTGCGTGTCGGCACCGCGGTCGGAACGACGTGACGAAGAGCCCGAAGGTCGGGATCGTCCAGAAGAGGGCGATGACGACCGCCGCGATCGTGGCGCCCTTCGAGGTGAGCCGCTTCTGCGCCTTCTTCTCGTTCTTGGCGCGTCGTCCCGGGCGACCTGACGCTTCGGTGCGTGTCGTCGACGAGAGTGTCGGTGGTCATCGGATCTCCCTCTGCTTGCGGATCTGGTTGGCGTTGTAGATGATCAGCGGCAGCACGAAGAGGAACAGCACGACGGCGAGCGCCGCCGAGTGCCCGTAGCTCTGGAACCGCTGCTGCTGGTTGACCATCTCGAAGCCGAGGACGGTCGTGTTGGCACGGCCGCCGGTCATCACGGCGACGATGTCGTAGACCTTCAGCGAGCCGATGGCGATCGTGGTCAGGACGACGATGAGCGAGGAGCGGATGCCGGGGACGGTGACGTTGCGGAAACGCTGCCAGGCGTTCGTGCCGTCGAGCTCGGCGGCCTCCATCTGCTCGGTGGGGACGCGCCTTGATGGCGGCCGACAGGATGACCATCGCGAATCCGGTCTGCGTCCAGATGAACACCACCAGCAGGAGGAACGTGTTGACGAGCGGCTGCAGCGTCGAGCCAGGAGACAGGCTGGCCGCCGAACGCCGTGACGATCGCGTTGAGCAGACCGATCTGCTCGCCCTGGCGGTAGTCGTAGATGAACTTCCAGATGATTCCGGCGCCGACGAACGAGATGGCGATCGGCATGAAGACGAGGACTCTTGAGGTACTTCTCGCCCCGTGCCCGGTCGATGAATACCGCGTAGGCGAGGCCCGACGATCGTCGAGAACACCGGGGCGACGAGCACCCAGATGAGCGTGTTGATGACCGAGCAGAACCCCTCGGGGTTCGTGAAGACCCAGAAGTAGTTGTCGAGGCCGACGAACGTCTTCGACGTCTTGTCGAAGAACGACTGGTAGATCGTCGCGACCGTCGGGTAGATGAGGCCGATGGAGAGCAGGAGGACTGCAGGCGCCATGAACGTGACCAGCTGGAAGAGGTACCCCGCGCCCTGCCGCGATCGGTAGTCGGCGAAGAAGAGCAGCGCACCGACGACGAGCGCGATGACGAGCACCCAGATCAGGGCGTTCTGGTAGGGCCGCAGGAGCATGAAGGCGAGCAGCGGGATCACGAAGCAGGCGACGAGTCGCAGGCAGAAGTATCCGCTTGCCGGCCCGGGGCGCGAACTCGATGAGCAGCAGGACGAGCCCGACGACCACGGCCGAAGATCGGCCAGGATGATCGGGATCTGGACGATGGGGTTCAGGTTGCCGAGCCAATCGGAAGAGGCTGTTGAGCGAGAAGCCGAGCGAGACCGGCCTCGCGTCCTCGTTGGGGGGACGAAGTGATGAGGGCGATGAAGGCGATTGCCAGAGCGAGGGCCGCAGCGCCGACGATGAGTCGGCTTGTTCTCGCTGATGCAGGTGCCCTCGGCGGCTTGGTCGCCTGCTGAGACGGCTCGGGCGCCGATGGCGCAGGGGGCGTCTTCGTTTGCGTGGTAGTCATGAATACCCTTTTCGAGTACGACGGTGGACTCTGGATGGGCCTGCAGCGCGACGACTGAGAGGTCGAGGAACGACGCTTTCGCCTGGCGAGGCATGGGGCCCGGGCTGCGGGTGGGGCCGCTCCTCGTCGGAGCAGCCCCACCCGCGGGGCCGGGATTCTCACCCGGCCCCTGGGACGAGCCGACTAGTTCTGGTAGCCGGCCTGGATGTCGCTGAGCACGGTGGCCGTGTCCTTGCCGTCGATCCAGCTGACCATGCCCTTCCAGAACGATCCGGCGCCGACGGTCGACGGCATCAGGTCGGATGCCGTCGAAGCGGACCGTCGTGTTCGGGTCCTGGAGCAGCTTCATGGCGTCCTGCAGGAGCGGGCTGGATGCCTTCGAGGGGTCGGCGTTCAGGTTGGCCGAGATGACTCCGCCCAGACTCGACGCGGATGTCAGCGAACTCAGGAGTCGCCATGTACGCGGTGACCTTCTGCACGGCCTCGGAGTCGGTGAACGGCGTCACGAACTCGCCGCCGACCTCGATGTTGGCCGCACCCTCCTCGACGCCCGGCAGCACGAAGCCGTAGACGTCACCGTCGGGGCCGACCGTGGGGGTCGCTCCGGCAGCGGTCTTCACGTCGAGGAAGTTCGCGGAGAGGAACGACGCCTGGTGGGTCAGCGGGCAGCTGCCGTCGGCGACCTTCGCCGCGACGTCACCGAATGCCGTCGAGTTGATGCTACTTGACATCGCCGTAGCCGGCGTTGACATAGTCCGGGTTCAGCAGGATCTCGCCGACCGAGTCGAAGGCATCCTTGATCTCGGGATCGGTGAACTTCACCTCTCCCGGCGACCCACTGGTCGTAGACCTCGGGGCCGGACTGACGGAGCACGAGGTCCTCGATCCAGTCGGTCCCGGGCCATCCCGATGCAGCGTCGGAGGCGAAGCCCGCACACCACGGCGCGGATCCGGTCTTCTCCTGGATGGTCTTGGTCAGGTCGAGGACGCCCTGGAAGGTGGTGGGAACGCTGACGCCCCACTCCTTGAAGTTCGCGGGCGAGTACCAGACGTAGCCCTTGATGTTGGCGAGCATCGGCGCGGCGTAGAACGTGCCGTCGAACGTGCCGTACTTCTTCCAGTCGGGCGACCAGTTCTTGTCGACGTTGGCCTCGGTCTCGGCGCCGGCCTCCTTGACCTCGCCGGTCTCGACGAGCGTCTTGAGCAGACCCGGCTGGGGCACGATGGCGATGTCGGGGGCGGAGCCACCGGTCACCTTGGTGACGATGTTGCCCTCGAAGCTCTTGTCGCCCGTGTACTCGACCTTGATGCCGGTGTCCTTGGTGAACTGCTCGAAGGACTGGTTGCAGCGCATCGGCCTCGCCGCCGGTGATGCCGCCCGAGATCCGGACGGTCTGGCCCTCGGTGGAGCCGGATGATCCGCCACTGTCGGCCTCGGCGCAGCCCGCAAGGGCTAGTCCGGCGACGGCCAGGATGGCCAGGGGTGCTGTGTAACGGCGGTGCAGGGGTGACCGCATGTTTCCTCCTCGTTGAGAGCGTTCCCATCCCGAACTGATCGTCGTCGACCAATTCGATTTGGGGGATGCGGATGGACATCCGCACTGTGCGTGCTGTGGACGCGCGGCCCACGCTCTCACAGAGGGGTGCACTCGTGCAAGAGGGCTCGCGGCCGAAGATCCGCCGCAGGCCGTGCACCTCAAATCGGGGGCGCGTCGCGGCCCCTGCGAAGTGCCCCGATGGGACGCGTGATGGACTCGCGCTCGATCAGATCGCAGATCATCCGCGTGGGATCCAGCTGCACCGCCGGCCGCGACCCTTTCTGGAGCAGATCGGTCACCGTATCGACCGCCCAGCGCCCCATCTCGTAGTGCGGGAGGGCGATGGTCGTGAGACCGGGGGCGAGGTTGGAGGCGATGATCTCCAGGTTGTCGACACCGACGACCGACAGATCGCCCGGGATCTGCAGGTCGAACAGCCCGGCCGCCTGATAGACCCCCATCGCGAACTGGTCGTTGAAGCAGAACACCGCGGTCGGGCGGCCACCCTGCTCGAGATGGGAGGCGAAGGCCACCCGAGCGAGCCCGGTGGCCGCCGCCCCTCGCTCGACGCTCACTCGGATGATCCTGCGCTCGTCGAACGGCACGCCCGCACGTTCGAGTGCCCGGCGATATCCCGCCAGGCGTCCGCGCATCGCGGGGGTGTCCTCGGCGATGGTGAAGTGCACGATCTCGCGATGACCCTCGCGGAGCAGCCTCTCGACCGCGATCTCGGCGATCGCCTCTTCATCCGGCACCACGGAGGGTGCGATCGACGACGGATCGAACGCGTTCACGATCACGGTCGGGATCTGCTGGAGGGCATCGGGCAGCTCGATCTGCTGGTGGTACATCTTCGCGTAGATGACCGCATCGACCTGATGGGCGAGCAGGGCCTGGATCTGGGTGCGTTCGACTCTCAGATCGTTGTTCGAGTTGACCACCATGAGGATCATCCCGCGCTCCGAGGCGGCGAACTGGGCTCCGAGCACGATCCGACCCGCGAAGGGCGTGGTTGCGATCTCGTCGCTGACGAGCCCGATGATCCCCGACCGCTGTCGGCGCAGCGCGCTGGCGATCCGGTTGGGGGCGTAGTCCAGCTCCGCCGCGACCCGGAGGACCTTGGCGCGGGTCTCCGCGCTGACCTGCCCCTGACCGCTCATCGCGTGCGAGACGGTGGTCACGGACACGCCGGCGGCCTTCGCGACATCTGCGATGCCGTTCCGCTTCGCCGCTCGCCCTCGAGCCGGTGTGGTGTCCCGCACGCCGGTCAGTGTACTCACAGGGAAGAGTTCGGCCACGCGAGGAGCCGTATATGCCGCTAAACGCATGAATGGGTCCGCCACCTGGGTGGCGGACCCATTCAGGTCAGCATGGTTGCGGCCGGCCGCCGTGGCGACCTGCCGCGTCCCACTACTTGAGGGTGACGGTGGCGCCGGCGGCCTCGAGCTGGGCCTTGGCCTTCTCGGCGGCTTCCTTGTTGGCGCCCTCGAGGACGGCCTTGGGAGCTCCATCGACGAGTGCCTTCGCCTCACCGAGGCCGAGGCTGGTGAGGGCGCGCACCTCCTTGATGACCTGGATCTTCTTGTCACCGGCGGCCTCGAGGACGACGTCGAAGGAGTCCTTCTCCTCGACCTCTTCCGCGGGGGCGGCAGCGCCGCCACCGGCAGCCGCTGCCGCGACGGGCGCGGCGGCGGTGACCTCGAAGACCTCTTCGAACTTCTTGACGAACTCGCTCAGTTCGATGAGCGTGAGCTCCTTGAATGCATCGAGCAGCTCGTCGGTCGACAGCTTGGCCATCGTTGACTCCTTTACGTCTGGATATGTACAGCTATGTGGTGGTGCGGGTTGTGCTGCTGCGGTCTGGCGTCGGTCCTGAATCAGGACCGATCGGTTCAGGCTGCGGCGGACTCTTGCTTCTCGCGCAGTGCGTCGACGGTGCGAACCGCCTGCGACAGCGGCGCGTTGATCGTGTAAGCGGCTCGGAACAACGTGGCCTTGAAGGCACCCGCCGCCTTGGCGAGGAGCACCTCCCGAGACTCGAGGTCCGCGAGCTTGCCGACCTCGGCGGCACTCAAGGGAGCGCCGTCGAAGTAGCCGCTCTTCACGACGAGCAGAGGATTCGTCTTGGCGAAGTCACGCAGGGCCTTGGCGACGGCGACGGTGTCTCCGTGCACGAAGGCGATAGCGGACGGACCGGCCAGTTCCTCGTCGAACGACGAGATGCCTGCCTGGTTCGCCGCGATCTTCGTCAGCGTGTTCTTCACCACGGCGTAGGTGGCGTGCTCACTGATGTTCGTGCGCAGCTGCTTGAGCTGTGCCACCGTGAGCCCGCGGTACTCGGTCAGCAGCGTGGCGTTCGAGTCGCGGAACTTGTCCGCGAGCTCGGTGACCGATGCTTCCTTCGTCGCCATGGATCTCCTTAGTAGTCGTGCTGACCGCACGACTCGCTTGCGCGAGCACACCTGGAGAAACACGAGAAGCTCCGGCGCAAGCGCACGGAGCTTCGGCGCCCAGGCTCAGAACGAGCACATGGACGAGTCACTTCACACACCTGCGCAGGCTCTCGTCTCCGAGATTTGAGGCGACATGTCTGGATGTGATTCCGGGCACGCCGACCACCGGCGGTCTTTGGCTGGTTGAAGACTACGTCATCCGGCGGCGTCCCGCCAACTCACGCGCCTCCAACCCAGGTCGAGATGCCACTTTCCGTCCCTCCACCTCGCGGATAGGGACGAAAGGTGGCATCTCGATTCAGGTGTTGATGAGGCGCCAGATGCGGTCGCGGCTGAAGGGCTGCTCGAAAGGACGGACGCCGATCGCACGGCGGATCGCGTTGCCGAGCGCCGGTGCGACCGGGTTGTAGGGCGACTCGCTCATCGACTTGGCGCCGAGCGGCCCGAGGTCGTCGCTGGTCTCGGCGAAGTAGACCTCGGTGACCGGGATGTCGGCCATCTGCGGCACGCGGTAGGTGCGGAAGATCGGGTTGAGGATGCCGCCCGCCCCATCGAGCATGACCTCCTCGTAGAGCGCGCTGCCGATGCCCTGAGCCACGCCGCCCTCGATCTGGCCGCGGCACTGCTCGGGGTTCAGCACCGTGCCGGCGTCGGCGGACTGGACCGACTGCAGGATGCGCACCTGCCCGGTCTGCACGTTGACGGCGACCCGGAAGGCCTGCACGTTGAAGGCGAGCGAGCGCACGTCACCGAACTCGCTGCCCGCGGCCGTCGACCGCCGTCGCCGCTGCGGTGTCGGCGGCGGCACTGCCGCGATGAGCTCGGCGAAGCCGACCAGGCGTCCACCGGCGACGACGCCGTCGGCGTCCGAGCCGACAGTCCGCGATCGCCGCTCCGGCTGATCGCGACGGCCGCCTGGAGCAGCACGTCCCGCAGTGCGAGCGATGCCGAGTGCAGCGCCTTGCCGGCGACCGTGGTGCCCGCCGAGGCGAACGCGCCGGTGTCGTAGGCGGCCGCGTCGGTGTCGGACTGGCGGATCCGGATGCGCTCCGACGTCGTGCCGAGCGCGGTCGACGCGATCTGGGCATGCACGGTGGTCGTGCCGTTGCCGAACTCGCTCGTGCCGACGCCGACGTCGTACGTGCCCGTCGGGCGGAGCGTGACGTGCGCGTCGCGAGATGTGACCGCGGGGCGCCATCGTCGCGATCATCGCGGCGCCATCCCCTCGCCGACCCTCCACTGTCCGCCGTCGGGCGCCGCGACGCCGTTGCCGCGGCGCAGCGCATCCTGGGCGAGGTCGAGGCACTGGTCGAGCCCGTAGCTGCCCCAGATCGACATCCGCCTCGGCGTGACCATGTCCGGCGAGCACGGGGTCGCCGTGGCGTGACGGCGTTGATCCGGCGCAGCTCGAACGGATCGATGTCGAGCGCGGATGGCGAGCTCGTCCATCGCCGACTCGACGCCGAGGATCACCTGACCGAGCCCATAGCCGCGGAAGGCGCCCGACGGGACGTTGTTCGTGTAGACCGCCTCGGCGTCGACGCGCTTGACGGGAGAGTTGTAGAGGCTGATCGACTCGGCGCAGCCGTGGAACAGCACGCCGCGCGAGTGGTTGCCGTAGGCGCCGGTGTCGCTCAGCACGTCGACCTTCATGGCGGTGAGGCGACCGTCTGCGTCGGCGCCGAGGTCGACCGTCACGCGCATCGGATGGCGCACGCTGGTGCGCACGAACTCGTCGTTGCGGCTCAGCTCGTAGGCGACGGGTCGGCCGGTGCGCAGCACGGCGAGGGCGACGAGGTCTTCGGCGAAGATCTCCTGCTTGCCGCCGAAGCCGCCGCCGACCCGTGCGGTGAAGACGCGGATCGCCGCTGCTCGAGGCCGAACAGCTGGCAGAGCTCGTCGCGGACGAGGAAGGGCACCTGCGAGCTGGTGCGGACCACCAGCCGGCCCGTCCTCGTCGAGCCAGCCGATCGAGCCGTGGGTCTCGAGCTGAGCGTGCGAGATGCGCTGCGTCTGCCAGCTGCCGCTCACCGTGACGGCGGACTCGCCGCGAGCGCCGTCTCGATGTCGCCGAAGCCCTCGTGCAGCGCGGCGATCACGTTGCGCTCGGCGTGGTCGACGCGATCGGCGGGCGTGCGGTCGGGATGGATCAGCGGGGCGCCGGGCGTGCGGGCCTCCTCCGGGTCGAACACCGCCGGCAGCACCTCGTAGTCGATCTCGAGAAGCCGGCAGGCCTGCTTCGGCGATGGCAGCGGTCGTCGGCGACGACCGCGGCGACGCGCTGGCCGACGGAAGCGGACGACGTGTCGAGCATCCGGGTGTCGTCGGGATCATCGGCCGCGGTGCTCGTGCCGGGCGGTCGAGATAGCGGGTCTGGGGCACGTCGGCGGCCGTGAGGACCGCTCGACGCCGTCGAGCGCCGCGGCTGCCGAGGTGTCGATCGACCGTGATCCGCGCGTGCGGCGTGCGGGCTGCCGAGCACGCGCAGGATGAGGGCCGCCGGTGCACGGGCTCGTCGAACGTGTACGGCTCGAGCCCCTGCACGACCCGCTGCGCGGCGGGCGGTGGATCGAGCGACCGCGGTCGGCTCGGCGGGCGCCGTGGTCGCTCGACGTGGTCGCGTGGACGTGGTCGTGCACCGAGCGGGCCGGTCGTCGAGTCCGGTGGAGCCGAGATTCTCGGCTCGGCCACGGCGGGCGCTCTCCGCGACTCCGGCTGCGATCGACTCGGTCATCGAGCGGTAGCCGGTGCAGCGGCAGAGGTTGCCCTTCATCAGTCGGGGCAGGTCGTCGAGCGAGTCCTCGTCGAGCGTCGAGGCGGTGACGATCATCCCGGCGGTGCAGAAGCCGCACTGGAAGCCGAAGTGCTCGACGAACGCCTCCTGCATCGGGTGCAGGTCGTCGCCGGCTGCCGAGCCCCGCCGACCGTGGTCACCGCGCGGCCGTCGATCCGATGCGCCGGGATAGATGCACGAGTGCACCGGCTCGCCGTCGAGGATGCACCGCGCACGCACCGCAGTCCCCGGCGTCGCAGCCCTTCTTGACCTCGGTGTGCCCGTGCTCCCGCAGCAGCGTCCGCAGCACCTGGCCTGCGCGCGGCTCGGCCTCGACCGGCTGGCCGTTGACCGCGAACCTCATGCGCGCCGCCCGCCAGCTCGGTCCGGATCTCCTCGGCAGCACGCCGCTGACGCCGCGGCGCCAGTCGGCCGGTGCCGAGCGGATCGGTGTAGTAGCCGGCTGCGGCATCCGAATCGGCGCTTCAGCTGCGGCGGCGATCGGGCAGCGCGGGATAGCGCAGCACGTTCGGCGTCAGGGTGGCCGCGGTGATCGTGAAGACCGCCGAGCCGTCCTCGTCGACCCGCCCGGTGAGCACCGCGCCCGATCGGCCGAGCTCGGCGAGCGCGATCTTGCGGAACGCGGTGCGCGCGCGCAGGGCGTGCTCCGGGATGTCGATCCAGCGCAGCACCTCGCCGGCGCGCGAGGCTGTTCGTGCCGTTGCCGGTCATCAGGTCGGCGACGGGCACTGTGGCGCTCGCCGCCGTCGGGCGTCCAGATCGAGGGCGGTCGCCGTCGAGGCCGCGGCCAGAGCGACGTCATCGATCGCGGCGCTGAAGGACTGGCAGATGTTGCCGCCCACGGTCGCGACGTTCCAGATCTTGAACGAGGCCAGCAGGGCGGTCGCCGCCTGGAAGAAGATCGGATGGCGCGCGTCCAGTCCCGTCGCGCGTTCGGGCAGCTTCGACGAGCTCGGCGATCGTGCAGGTGGCGCCGATCCGCAGGCCGCCGCCCTCGGGGTACTCGATCGCGGCCAGCCCATCGAGGTGAGGTCGACGAATCCGGTGGTCGTCACCTGCGGCTCGGAGAACAGCCAGGTGCCGCCGCCGAGGATCCTCTCCCCCGGTGCGAGCCGCAGATCCTCGCGCGAGCGAGCAGCCCGATACGAGGTGACGGTATTCAGATCCACGCGCCCACCCGCCCATCGAGACGGGTCGAGAAGGCCAGCGCATCGCGTAGAGCGGATGATCCGGATCCCGACCCTGATGCTGCAGATGAAGCTGCCATGTTCACACCCTGCCAGCCAGCTCGGCGGCCGCAACGGCCCCGGCGCGGGCGAGCTCGCGGGACTCGACCCGGGTCAACTCGCCCTGTCGGACCACCGCCTCGCCGCCGACGAGCAGCAGCTCGAGCGGCGGCATGCGCCCCGAGAGTCAGTGCGGCGACCGGGTCGAGGATGCCGGCGAGCTCGACCGTGTCGACCCGCCAGACGGCGATGTCTGCGAGCTTGCCGACCTCGAGAGAGCCCGATCTCGTCCTGCGGCCGAGCACGCGGGCGCCGCCGATCGTCGCGATGCGCAGGGCCGTCCCGCCCGCTCAACGAGTCCGCGCCGGAGCCGCAGCCGGTTCATCAGGACCGCGTGCGCAGACTCGGATGCCGAGCTGTCCCGATTCGTTCGACGCGGCGCCGTCGACGCCGAGGCCCACCGGCGACTCCCGCGGCGAGCAGTGCGGGCACCGGGGCGATGCCCGCGGCCAGGCGCGCGTTCGAGGAGGGGCAGTGCGCGACGCCCGTGCCCGTGGCCGCGAACTTGGCGATGTCGCCGCTCGTCTGAGATGCACGCAGTGCGCCATCCACACGTCGTCTCCGAGCCAGCCGAGGCCCTCGAGATAATCGGTCGGTCCTGCGCCGAACTTCTCGAGGCAGAACGCCTCCTCCTCGATCGTCTCGGAGCCGTGCGTGTGCAGGCGCACGCCGAGCTCCCGCGCGAGCAGGGCCGAATCGCGCAGCAGCTCGCTGGTGACCGAGAACGGCGAGCAGGGCGCGAGGGCGATCTGCACCCGCGCATCGCCCGATGGGTCGTGGAATCGGGTGACCGCGTCCGAGCTGGCGGAGAGGATCGCATCGGCCGTCTCGACGGCGAAGTCGGGCGGCAGTCCGCCCTGCGACCGTCCGAGGTCCATCGATCCGCGGGTCGCGTGCAGGCGGACGCCGACCTGGCTCGACGCATCGACGATGCTGCCGAGGATGTCGCCGGAGCCCTGCGGGAAGACGTAGTGATGGTCGCCGACGAGCGTGCAGCCGGATCGGGCGAGCACCGCCATCGCCGCGGCCGACCCCGCCCCGACGAGGTCGGCGTCGATCCGCGACCAGGCCGGATAGAGCGCGACGAGCCAGTCGAAGAGGATGGAGTCCTGCGCCCAGCCGCGGGTGAGCCACTGATAGAGATGGTGGTGGGTGTTGATCAGGCCAGGGGTGATCAGGCAGCCGCGGGCATCCACGATCTCCGCGCCCTCGCGCAGGGGATCGGGTGCACGCCCCGAGCCGAGCGCGGTGATCCGGCCGCGCTCGAATACGAGGTATCCGCCGTCGAACTCGGTGCCCGCGCCGTCGACGGTCGCGAGGTAGCCGCCCTCGAGGATGGTGCGGCTCATGCGCGCCCCTCCACAGGCTGTGTCGCCAGCGGTGCCGCCTGCAGCGCTGCGAGACCAGCGATGTCGCTCATCTGGGCTCCGTCCGGCCGCGGGATCGGGTTGCGGCTCCCCCATCGTTGCCGAATCAGGTTTCGAGCGTGTCACACGGGGCTGCGGATCCGGATCCCTTGCTCCCCTGCTCCCCTGCTCCCCGGGGTGGTTCGCGTGGCTGCAGAGGGCGGGACGGCCTGAATTCAGGCGGATGTGCGGAATGCAGGCCTCGCTGGGCATTACGACCTGAGAACGCCACTTCGTCCTGAGTTCAGGATCCGAGATTCGGGCCTACTCAAGAGTGCGCACGGGCGGATGCTATGCAGGAGTCATGCTCATCGTGACAGGTGCCGTGTCCGTGCTCGTCGACGAGACGACCGAAGGACCCGCCGACCTGGTTCTGGATGGCGGTCGGGTGGTCGCGGTGACCGCGCCGGGCGCCGGTTCCGCGGCCGCCCGCGATCTCGACCCGGATGCGGTAACGCATACTCTCTCTGCCGAGGGCTGCGTCGTGACGGCGGGCCTGGTGAATGCGCATCACCACCTCTTCCAGAGCTCGTTCCGCACGCTGCCCGGCACCCGCGGCGTCGCCATGCGCGACTGGCTGCCGACCATGGCCGCCGCATATGCCGCAGCAGGCATCGATGCCGAGACCGCCGCGACCGCCGCGAGCATCGGCGTGGCCGAGGGCCTGCTCAGCGGGGTCACGACGGTTGCCGATCACCAGTTGACCTGGCCCGCCGGATCGGATCGACTGGCCGACACGGTGGCGCTGGCCGAGGCGACCGCGGGGGTCGCCCGCCAGCTGGGCAGCCGCGTGGTCTTCGTCCGAGGCAGCGCTCGGGACGATCCTCAGGAGGCCGCCGCGAGCGCCGAGGCGATCGTGACCGCATTGCTCCAGGACGCACCGGGAGGGGTGAGCGACGACGGCATGCTGCAGATCGCGGTAGGTCCGGCCGGCGTGCACAGCGACTCCCGCGCGACGTTCGAGCTGCTGGGCGAGGTCGCCGCCCGGCACGGACTCCGGAGGCGCACGCAGGCCAACGAGCAGGTCGACGTCGAGATCGCGCTGGAGCGATACGGTCGCCGCCCCCTCGACCTGCTCGACGAGTGGGGCTGGCTGGCCCCCGATGTCACGCTCGCGCACCTCTGCGCGGTGACTCCGGAGGAGATCGACCGGCTCGCCGCCGCCGGGATCACCGGAACCCACGCGCCCGGCTGCGATCTGCCGATGGGGTGGGGCATCGCGCCCGTCGCCGCCCTGCGCGACGCAGGCATCGTGGTCGGCCTCGGCACCAGCGGGGGCGGCAGCAATGATGCGGGCCATCTGCTCGCGGATGCACGGCTCGCCATGCAGGTGGCGCCGCTCGTCGGCCCGCCCATCTCCGCGCGCGCTGTGCTCGGCATGGCGACCGAGGGATCCGCTATCGGACTCGGCCGGCCCGAGCTCGGTCACCTCCGAGTCGGCGCCGCCGCCGATCTTGCTCTGTGGGACGTCACCGGGATCCCGGACGCCGGAGTGGCCGACCCCGTCGCGGGTCTGCTCTGGGCGAACCCGGGGCGCCGGCCCAAGCACGTCCTGGTCGCGGGCGTCGTAGTGGTGCTGGACGGTCAGCTGGTGGCGCTGTCGTAGAGCTGGGCTGGGTATGCATGCGAGCGCCGAGGGCTGACGGGACGGCCTCGATACGGCGCTGGCGCGCCTACTCGACCACCGGAGGAGCGCTCAGAGCTCGATGGTGATCCTCGGGCAGTTGGCGCGGGAGACGCAGATCATCATGGCGAAGCTGTCCTCCTGCTCCTCCGGCGACAGCACGGAGTCGCGGTGCTCGACCTCGCCGTCGACGACGGGCACCTCGCAGGTGCCGCAGGTGCCCACCCGGCAGCTCGAGAGGGCCAGCACGCCGTTCTCCTCGACCACATCGAGGATGCTCTTCTCCGGCGGAACTGTGACGGTGATCCCCGAGAGCATCAGCTCGACCTCGAAGTCCTCGGTCCAGAGCGGCGGCTCCAGCTCCTTGGCGACGAAGCGCTCGAGGTGCAGCGCGCCTCGCGGCCAGCCGGCGGCCGCCGTCTCCACGGCGTCGATCATCCGCTGCGGCCCGCAGCAGTAGATGATCGTGTTCGGATCGGGATCCGCCAGCAGCTCGGCGAAGTCGACCCGGTCCCCGGCATCGGACGGATGGACCTCGACGGAATCGCCGAAGCGCTCCGCCAGCTCGTCGGCGAATGCCATCGAGGACCGCGACCGACCCGCATAGACGAGTCGGAACTCGTTGCCGCCGGCCTGCGCCGAGGCGAGCATCGGATAGATGGCCGTGATGCCGATGCCTCCGGCGATGAAGATGTAGCGCTTGCCCGGATACGGCGCGTACGAGAAGTGATTGCGCGGGCCCCGCACCAGCAGGCGAGTGCCCTCCAGCGCGGTCTCGTGCAGATGAGCGGACACCTCCTGCTCGCGCAGGACCCCGATCCGCCAGCTGCTGCGGTCCTTCGGATCGGCGCAGAGCGAGTACTGGCGCTCGCGGCCGTCCGGAAGCACGACGTCGATGTGGGCGCCCGGCGACCAGTTGGGCAGCAGCCCGCCGGACGGCGCCACCAGCTCGATGAGCGCCACCCGATCGGCAGCCTCCTGCCGCGAGCGCACGATCACCTCGATCTCGCCGCCTCCGGTCATGGTGACCTCCCCGTCCTGGCCCTCAGCCGTCCTGGCCCTCAGCCGTCCTGGCCCCTCGGCCTCCCGGCATCCCACCATGACTTCGCGCCCCGCGCCGAATCGGCCGCCCTCTGCTCCTCCACTGTTCCTCCTCGGCTCCCTGCGTGGCGCATACCCGTGGCGCGCACCCGCGCAGGAACGATGCATCAATCGATATGGGCGCGTTACACGCACGAAACGCGGGAAACGTAACGTCATGTCATCGAGTCATCACGGTCGTGACCAATCGACCCGCACAACTCCACCTGCACGGCTCCACCTGCACAGCTCCAATTCCAGAAGAACTGTTGCCACAACGACGCGGCACGGCCCGAACCCCCGAAGGCTGTCCGTGTCCCATGTCCTCCCCCGCACCGTCGACCTCCTCGGTGGAGCCACGCTCGCCGACGGCCGGGTCGTCGACGTCGTGCTCCGGGACGGCCTCGTCAGCTCCGTGACTCCGGCCGGGGCGATTGCGGTGCCGATCGGCGCAGAGGTCCTCGACCTGAGCGGATACCTGCTGATGACCGCCCCCGCCGAGCCGCATGCGCATCTCGACAAGGCACTCTCCTACGACCTCATGCGCCCACCGCTCGGGGATCTGGACAGCGCGATCCTCTCCTGGCGCGAGTTCGCCGCCGACATGACGGTCGACAGCATCGCCGACCGCGCTCGCGCGGCCGCTCTCCGCCTGCTCGCCAACGGCACGACCGCCATCCGCAGCCATGTCGACGTCCTCCAGGGGGATGAGCCCACGCGGGGAGCCGAGGCTCTCGTTCGTGTCCGCGACGAGCTGGCCGGGCTGATGGACATCGAACTGGTCGCGCTCGGCGGCTGGCAGTCGCCGGATGAGGCGTTCGAGGCGGCCCTCGACGTGGGCGTCGACCTGATCGGCGGAGCCCCGCACCTCGCTCCCGATCCGATCGCCGACCTCCGCCGGGTGCTCGCGATCGCCGAGCGTCGCGGCGTCGGCGTCGACATCCACACCGACGAGAGCCTGCACGGCGCCGTCACGCTCGGCGAGTTCGCCCGAATCGTGCGCGACTGGGACGTCACCGTCAGTGCGGGACACTGCGTGCGCCTCGGCACCCTCGAGCGCGCCGAGCTCGGCGCGATCATCGCCGAGGTCACAGCGAGCGACATCGGGATCATCTCCCTGCCGATCACCAACCTGTACCTCCAGGGCTGGGACGACCCGATCGCCACCCCCCGCGGGCTCACCGCCCTCCGCGCGCTGCTCGACGCGGGCGTCCGCATCGCAGCCGGAGCGGACAACATCCGCGATCCGTTCAACCCCGTCGGCCGCGCGGACGCACTCGAGACCGCATCGCTGCTCGTCACCGCCGGACACCTCGACTTCGAGGAGTCGATCCATGCCGTCACCGATGGCGCCCGCAGCGTCATGGGGCTCGCACCCGCCGGACCATCCGAGGGGTGCGCCGCCGAGTTCCTGGCGATCCGAGCGGGCTCCCTCGGCGAGGCCATCGCCTTCGCCTCGGCCGACCGCTATGTCATCCATCGCGGCCAGCTGGTCAGCGAGAGCCACGTGACCACCCGCACCGCGCCGGTCTCGACCGCGGTGACGCATCAGGCATCACGGGCGGCCCATGCACTCCTCCCAGAATCCGCTTCAGCAGGAAGGTGAACCGCGCATGACACTGACAGCCCCCGCCAGGCCGGCGACCGCAACGAAGACGCTGCTCGATTTCAGCAACGTCGCCATGCAGTTCAAGAACGGCACCATCGCGCTGTCCGGAGTCGACCTCGTCGTCAATCGCGGCGAGTTCGTCACCGTCGTCGGTCCGTCCGGCTGCGGAAAGAGCACCCTGCTGCGGATCGCGTCCGGGCTCGAGACGGCGTCGGAAGGTGTCGCCACCGTGAACACCGACCGGATCGGCTACGTCTTCCAGGACGCGACTCTGCTGCCCTGGCGCGACGTGCAGAAGAACGTCGAGCTGCTCGCCGAGCTCAACAAGCAGCCGGGCGCCGCACGCAAGGCGAAGGCGAAGGAGGCCATCGACCTCGTCGGCCTCAAGGGCTTCGAGAAGAGCCTGCCCAAGGAGCTCTCCGGCGGCATGAGGATGCGCGCGTCGCTCGCCCGCTCCCTGACGCTCGACCCCGAGCTGTTCCTCTTCGACGAGCCGTTCGGCGCGCTCGACGAGATCACCCGCGAGCGCCTCAACGACGAGCTGATCCGCCTCTTCGCGGAGAAGCAGTTCGCCGGGCTGTTCATCACCCACTCCGTCTCCGAGGCCGTCTACATCTCGACGAAGGTCGTGGTGATGTCCGGCCGTCCGGGCAAGATCGTCGACACGTTCGACGTGCCGTTCGACATGCCCCGCGACCCCGAGATCCGCTACACGGGCGAGTTCGCCGAACTCGTCGGCAAGGTATCGCACGCCCTTCGGGAGGGCCACTCATGAGCACCGTCGCCAAGGCCACCACGGCATCGCCCACTCTCGCGATCCCCACCCGCAAGGTCGACATCAGCAGGTCCGCGCGGCAGGCCGGACCGCCGCTCGCCGTGCTCGCCGGCGTGATCGTCGTCTGGTACATCATCAGCTTCGCGCTCGGCACGAAGAGCTTCCTGCTGCCCGCCCCGCACCGCATCTTCACCGAGGGCTTCTTCGATCCGGAGGTGGCGACCGACATCGGCACGGCGCTGCTGCGCACGACCGGCGTCGCTCTGGCCGGCCTGGCGATCGCCATCGTCATCGGCATCGCCTGGGCCGTCGCGATGTCGCAGGCCCGCTGGGTGGAGCGCTCGCTCTTCCCCTACGCCGTCATCCTGCAGTGCATCCCGATCCTCGCCCTCGTGCCGCTGATCGGATTCTGGTTCGGCTTCGAGTTCTTCGCCCGGATGATCGTCTGCGTCATGATCGCCCTGTTCCCGATGGTCTCGAACACCCTGTTCGGCCTGCAGTCGGTGGACAAGTCGCAGCGCGAGCTGTTCCAGCTGCAGGGCGCCTCGCGCTTGACCACGCTCACCAAGCTGCAGTTCCCGGCCGCGCTTCCCGCGATCTTCGCGGGAATGCGGATCTCCGCAGGCCTCGCTGTCGTCGGCGCCATCGTCGGCGACTTCTTCTTCCGCCGCGGCCAGCCGGGCATCGGCTCGCTCATCGGCACCTACCAGTCCCGACTGCTCGGCCCCGAGCTGTTCGCGTCGATCATCGCCGCCTCCCTGCTCGGCGTCGCGATCTTCGCCCTGTTCGGACTGATCGGTCGCGCCGCAGTCGGCCGCTGGTACGAGCCCGCCGGCTCCTGACGCGCCGACTCCCGCCCCGCCGGTCCATCCAGGTCCAGCTCCCGACCCGTTCCATCTCCCATCGCACCACAGCACCCCTTCACCCCTCCCGGATCCGGTCCCCTGCGGCCTGATCCACCCACAGAAAGAGGAATGCGATGCATTCGAAGTACACGCGCGCGGCTGCTGCCGCAGGCATGATCCTCACGGTCGCGGCGCTCGCGGCGTGCTCCAGCGGCACCCCGTCGGACGACCTCATCGAACGCGGCCGCCGAGCTCACGATCGGCTCCGTCGACCTCGCCGCCGCCGGCTGCCCCGCCACCATCGTCATCCAGACCGACTGGAACCCCGAGGCAGAGCACGGTCACCTGTACGAGATGTTCGGCGACGAGACGGAGATCAACGCCGACAAGAAGTCGGTCTCCGGCCCGCTCATGGCCGCCGGCGAGTACACCGGCGTCAACCTCGAGGTCCGCGCGGGCGGCCCCGCCATCGGCTTCTCGACCGTCTCCAGCCAGATGTACCAGGACGACTCCATCACCCTCGGCTACGTCACCACCGACGAGGCGATCCAGCTCTCCGGCACCACGCCGACCACGGCTGTCTTCGCCCCGCTCGACAAGAGCCCGATCATGGTCATGTGGGACCCGGAGACCTACACGAGCGTCTCCGACGTCACCGACCTGTCCGACCAGCTGAAGGCGAGCGGCGGCGTGTGGCGCTACTTCGCCGACTCGGCCTACATGGCCTACCTGATCG
The DNA here is from genome assembly GCA_963830655.1 of uncultured Actinomycetota bacterium. Lineage (GTDB taxonomy): Bacteria > Actinomycetota > Actinomycetes > Actinomycetales > Microbacteriaceae > Naasia. Next base: position 106,767 of record CAWHND010000006.1, on the reverse strand, counting down.
GCAGCGGCCAGGTCGACGAGAGCGTCACCGACTCGAGCTACGACGGCACTCCGGCCAACTTCGTCGCTGCCGACGGCAAGGACGTGCAGCAGGGCTTCGCATCCGCCGAGCCCTACCAGTACGAGAACGAGGTCACCGACTGGGGCAAGAAGGTCGACTACTCGCTCGTCGCCGACGCCGGCTACGAGCGTCTACGCGTCGGCTGTCTCTGTCCGCAACGACGACCTGGCTGGCCTCTCCGACTGCCTGAAGGCCTTCGTGCCGGTCCTGCAGCAGGCCGAGGTCGACTACTTCGCCGACCCCGCCGCCGCGAACTCGCTGATCCTCGACCTCGTCGACCAGTACGACACCGGCTGGGTCTACAGCCAGGGCCTCGCCGACTACTCGGTGAAGACCATGATCGACCGAGGAGCTCGTCTGCAACGGCGGCAACGACACCCTCGGCGACTTCGACGCCGACCGCATGTCGGAGCTGTTCGACACCGCCCGTGCCGATCTTCACGGATGGCGGAGCCGAGATCGCGATCCGGACTCACCGTCGACGACATCTACACCAACGAGTTCATCGACGATTCGATCGGCCTCAAGTAGCCGATCGGCAGTCTCCCGCAACACATGCAGCACCCGCAGCACCCGCATCAGGATGACAGGAACAGACGCACCATGACGGCACTCCCGGTGACGACCGCGCGACTCGAAGGTCTGCGCGCCATCGTCACCGGGGGCGCCCGTGGGATCGGCGCGGACATCGCCCGCCGGTTCACCGCCGAGGGCGCCCGGGTCGCGATCCTCGATCGGCTCGACGACTGCGGCATCCAGGTCGCCGAGAGCATCGGCGGCCACTATCTGCACACCGACCTCGCCGACGCGGATGACGCCGCGCCTCGCCATGGATGCGGCGATCGACCGGCTCGGCGGGGTCGACATCCTCGTGAACAGCGCCGGCGTGCTCAAGAAGGGGCCGCTCTCGCTCACCTCGATCGCCGAATGGGACACCGTCTTCGCGATCAACGTCCGCGCCATGCTCGTCACCATGCAGCGGGCCTCGGCCTGGATGCTCGAGGGCGGGGGCGGCAAGATCATCAACCTCGCCACATGGCCGCCAAGACCGGGGGCGCCGACGAGGGCGCCTACGCCGCCTCGAAGGCCGCCGTCGTGGCGCTCACCCGGGTCGCCGCGCTCGAATGGGGCTGCCACCGGCATCACGGTCAACGCCATCTGCCCCGGCTACGTGCTCACCGAGATGGGCGCCGACACCCGCACCGAAGCGGATGTCGCAGCCTGGTCGTCGCTCTCGCCGCTCGGCCGGCTTGCCGACCCTCGCGACGTCTCCGCGGTCGCCGCCGTTCCTCGCCTCCTCCGATGCCGACTACCTGACCGGACAGGCGATCAACGTCACCGGCGGCATGGTCATGCACTCTGATTCCATGCCCCCGCCGGTATCCCGCGCCCTCCACGCGCCCGCACCGTTCCGCCCGGTCCCGCCCTCCAGGAGAACCACCATGACCGACACCAGCACCACGCACCAGCACCAGCACCAGCACCAGCACCCTTCCCATCGTCGAGCTCGAGCACGAGCTGCGCGGCATCCTCGGCGACCGCGGGGTGAGCAACGAGCCCCGAGTCCGTGAGCGCGCCAGCGTCGACGGCGCCTGGATGTCCCCGATCCTCGCGGCGCAGCTGCCGCTCGGCCTCGCCGATCTGGTCGCCTTCCCCACCACCGCGGAGCAGATCGCGCAGGTCGTCGGCGCCGCCGTACGACACGGCATCGGCGTCACCCCGCGCGGCAAGGGCACCGGCAACTACGGCCAGGGCATCCCGCTGCAGGGCGGTCTCGTGCTCGACATGTCGCGCGCCCGCGCCATCGTCGAGGTCGGCGACGGATTCCTCACCGCCGAGGCGGGAGCGCAGATGGTCGCCATCGAGCAGGCCGCATGGGCGACGGATCAGGCACTCTGGATGTACCCGTCCACCATGCAGTCGAGCATCGGCGGCTTCCTCTCCGGCGGCTCCGGCGGAACCGGCACCATCGAGCACGGCTCGAACGATCAGGGCTACGTGATGGCGCTCGACGTCGTGCACGCCGACGGCAGCGGCGAGCTGATCCACGTCGAGGGCGACGAGGCGCAGAAGTACGTGCACAACTACGGCACCGCGGGCATCATCGCTCGCGCGACGGTGCGGCTCGAGCCGCTGCGCGAGTGGCGCGGCCTCTACGCCAGCTTCCCCGACTTCCCATCGGCTCTCTCCGTGCTGCGCGAGATCGGCCGGCTCACTCCCCCACCGCGCCTGGTCTCGGCGGACAACCCCAAGATCTCCGCCGCGCTGCCCGCGGACGACGCGATTCCGGCCGGACGGGCGAGCATGCGCTCCATCCTGTCCGCCGACACCATCGAGGCGGCTACCGCCCTCATCGAGGGCGCCGGCGGCCGCGTCGAGGACATCCGCGAGGGACAGCAGGTGAGCTCCCGGATCTCGATGCTCAGCTACAACCACCCGATCGAGTGGCTGCAGAAGGCGACCCCCACCCCGACCTTCCATGTCGAGGTCGGGGGCGACGCCCTTGTCGAGCGGATCGCCGAGGTCGAGGCGGTCTACCCGGGCGGTGCGCTGCACATCGAGGCGGGCCACAGCGTGCCGATCGGCATGCTCGCCGGCGACTACGAGAGCCCCGAGCAGGTCTACGCCGGCATCGCGGCGCTCAACGCCCTCGGCGTCGGCGTGCACAACCCGCATCAATGGAACGTCGACTTCGAGGTCGAGCGCACTGTCGAGCTGGCGAAGGTCACCGATCCGAAGGGTCTGCTCAACCCCGGCAAGCTCAACCCGGAATACGCCGGCCCGCGCAAGGGCGCGATCAAATGACCCGTCTGCTCGCCGAGCTGCCCGGCTCCGCTGTCGCCTCGACGCTGACGACCTCAGTCGATCCTCGTCGTGCCGATCGGCGCGATCGAACACCACGGCCCGCACCTGCCTCTGATGACGGATGCACTGATCGCCGAGTCCGTCGCCACCGCCGCCGTCGGACGCGGCGTCGAGGCCGGTCTCGATCTCTGGCAGCTGCCGACGCTCGCCATCACCAAGTCCGACGAGCACCACTGGGCGCCCGGCACGCTGTGGATCACAGCCGACACCCTGATGTCCGTGCTGCGCGACCTCGGCCGATCGATCGCCGCGACCCCGGCGAAGAAGGTCGTATTCCTCAACGGGCATGGCGGCAACACCGCGCTGCTGCAGGTGGCCAACCGAGAGCTGCGCCGTCTCTACGGGCTGCAGACCTTCTCCGCACCCGCCGGACGGGTGGGGGCCGGCAGTGGATCGGATGGTGAGCCCGACGAGTTCGGCATGGGGATCCATGCGGGATACGGCGAGACCTCGATCGTCATGCACCTGCGTCCCGATCTCGTGCACGAGTCGCTGTTCGAGCGGAACGTGCCAGAGCACCTCGCATCCTTCTCGCAGATCGGCTTCAACGGCTATCCGGTGAGCTTCGGCTGGCTGTCCGACGACTTCGGCCCGACCGGCGTCGTGGGCGATCCCACAGGATCCAACGCGGTCGCAGGTGCCGCCATGTTCGAACGGAGCGTGAGCGACTGGCCGTCGAGGCATTCGAAGAGATCAGCCGGTTCAGCCCGACTGCTCCCTCCTCCACTCTCAGCTCGCCTCCCGGCACATCGTGAGCGTCGCCGACGGAGTCATCGTGGCCGCGGGTCACGCGCCGCAGACAGCCAATGTCTCGGGCGACGCGCTCGCTCTGCTCAGCGAATGGCTCCCGAACAACTCGGACCCTGTGCGCCCGCAGATCCAGCTCGCCACCGTCGACGCGGACGGTCGACCCGACGTGCGGACCGTGCTGCTCAGCGAATGGTCGACCGAGGGGTTCTACTTCCACACCGATTCGCGCAGCCGCAAGGTGGCGGACCTGCTCGCGAACCCGGCCGTCGCGATCGAGGTGCTCTGGCCCGGCTTCAGCCGACAGCTCGTGATCCGCGGCTTCGCAGAGCAGGCCACCAGCGAGGAGGAGGCGGACGCCTACGCGCGCCGCTCGCCCTATCTGAGGCAGCTCGCCTGGCAGAACACCGCAGAGCTGGCCTCCCGACCGGTCGCCGAGCGAGAGGCGTCCTGGAGATCGTTCGCGTCGGACAACGACATCGCCACGGTGGACCCGCCGCCCACCTGGGTCGGCTTCCTGGTGCGCCCCGACCGGCTCACCTTCTGGGAGTCCAACCCGACGGCGCCGAGCCACCGTGTCGAATACGCCCTGGAGTCCGGCGACTGGACGGAGCACCACCTCCCCGGCTGACCCCCGACCGACCCTCCCCCGGGGTACGGATTCCTACGTTCCGGCCGAATTCCTACGAAATTGCGGGCACATCCGCCGGTTTCGTAGGTGGGATCAATCCTCGATCGCTCGGACCCTGTTGTTGCGGGCGTCGTGCGTGAGCTCGACATGGCCGAGCAACTCCAGCAGTGGCGGAAGGTACATGCCGAAGCGGCCACGGTAGCCCTTGCGCAGTCCGTACCAGCCGCCGACCGGATTGGACTCGCTGCGGCCCCACGCCTCCACCGATCCCTCCGGCGCTGGCTTCAGCTCATCCGCGGCGCCGAGCGGCACCCAATCGCCCTGCTCAACCAGCCAGGCGCGCAGGTCGTCGATGGCGCTGGCGTGGTACTTCAGGGTCGTCGAGCCGACCTGGCAGATCAGGGCAGGGGGATCCGCCGACGGGTCGAGGTACATCGAATACTCGGACGAGCCGGGCGCCGTCACCAGCTGCCATGGGTCATCCTTCACTCCTGCGGCCATGCTGACTCCTGAACTTCGATGTTGTGGTGAAACTATGTGCTCGAAAGCGGCTAAAACCTACGAAATTGCGTAGGTATTTGGCCGGAACGTAGGAACTTGTACCCCGTCGTCGCACCGGGGTGGTGCCGGCTGGTGAGCCTGGCAGTGTGTGAGCGCGCTGCGGGCGCGGCGCTGCGGGCTCGCGGCTACTGCGGGTGGCCGTGCTCCTCGGCGATGCGCGGCAGGAACTCGTGCAGCCGCCGCGAGGCCTCCGCGGCGAGCGGATTGGTCGATGCGCCGTCCTCGCTCACGAGGCGCCCGCCGATGTAGACCGCCGCGAGGTTGCGCGGGCCGCAGGCGAGCACGTAGCTGCGGATCGGGTGCCAGAGCGGCCCGATGTCCGGCTTGCGCGGGTTCGACCACGAGGAAGTCGGCGAACTTGCCCACCTCGAGGCTGCCGACGCGGTCCTCGATGCCGAGCACGTCGGCGGAGCCGAGCGTGTGCAGGCGCAGCATCTCCTCCGGCATCATCGAGAGCGGATCCCCCGTCTGCGCGCGCAGGCCGTACATGCCCATCCGCATGTTCTGCCACGGGTCCGAGATGTCGGTGCAGGCCTGGTCGTCGAGGCCGACCCCGATCGTCATGCCCTGCTCGCGCATGGTGGCGATGTCCGCGAAGCCGGAGGCGAGCCGGCCGTTCGAGCCGGGCTGCCACGACATCCCGGCATCCGCCCGCCGCGGCCTCGGCGATGATCTCGGGAGTCGTCTGGATGAAGTGGCCGAAGATCAGGTCGGGGCCGAGGGCGCCCGCGTCGCGGTAGAGCGCGAACTTCGCGCGCTGCAGCTCGACCTCCTCGCGAGTCTCGAGGAAGTGCGCCTGGTTGATGATCCCGAACCGGCGCATGGCCCGCGACCTCGAGCTCGGCCGCGTCGGAGCGCGGCGACCACTGGACCGATCCCGAGATCGCGGCGCCGAGCATCCGATCCGGGTCGAGGCCGGCGCTGTAGTCGACCACCTCGCCGAGCCGGTCGAGGATCTCCTCGTCCGTGCCGATCGCGTCATCGAGCCCGGTCGCGTTGACGAAGCGGATCCCGCTGTCGAGCTTGCCGTCGATCTGCCGCAGCTGATGCTCGATCGGACGCAACGGCGCGACGGCCGACCGCTGCCCATCGACCATCGCCTCCCACGGGATGCGCGGATCGGTGAAGTCGAACGCCGTCGTGACGCCGTTGCTGATGAAGTCGAGCGACGCCGTGCAGAGTGCACCAGTAGAACTCGTCGGGCGTCGCGTGGTTGATCAGGCCGAACATCGCGCTGCACCAGCCGTAGAGCGTCTGGTCGACGCCGAGGCCGCGAGCGCCGCTCGTGAACAGGTGGCTGTGCGAGGACACGAAGCCGGGCGCGACGAACGAACCCGCGACGTCGAGCACCTCGGCGTCCGGATCCCATGGGGGCTCGCCGTCGCCGAGCGCGGCGATGCGGCCATCGACCACGTGCATCCAGCCGTTGTCGAGATAGGTCGGCGGAGCAGTGGCCGGAAGGGGATCCGTGGGATCGGCCATCGTGATCAGACGGGCGTTGACAACGAGCAGACGCAACGGTCCTCCTCGGCTTGGGAACGGTGAATAAGGTCGGTGGCGATGGGGCAGACGGATGGACGGTCAGACCGTGGCAGCAGGACGACGAGCGACGAGGACAGCGTCGATGGCCGGACGATCCGCTCCGCTCACGTCGCGCAGCACGCGGCCTACCGTCGTGATCTCGAGTGACTCGGCCCCGGCACGCAGGAGGTCGTCGGTGTAGAGGATCCCGGGCTCTCTCGGACCGCCGACGCCGTGCGCGATGTTGTCGCGGTGGTGGCCGATGACGGCGAGGGTTCCGCCCGGCGCGAGCCAGCCCGACGCGCGCTCGAGCAGCCCGGTGATCACCGGCTCGTCGAGGTGCAGGTAGCTGAGGAGGACCAGATCGAGCGGTCCGGCTGGAATCCATCCGGCGGCGTCGGCGGTCGTCCAGCCGACGGAGAGGCCCAGATCTCGGGCTCGCTCCGCGCCGCGCGCGAGGCCGACCGCCGAGAAGTCGACCGCCTCGACCGCCCAGCCGCGCGAGGCGAGCCAGAGAGCATTGCGCCCCTCGCCGGCTCCGAGATCCACCGCGCGCCCCGGCGGAAGATCGCCGAGGGTCTCGGCCACCCATGCGTTCGGCTCGACCGACCAGACGGGCGCGGCCGCCGCGTAGCGGGAGTCCCAGTCGTCGCTCGTCATGCTGTCCATCTCACGACCTCGAATCCGTCTTGCCGATGCCGCTGCCGCTGCAGCTGCCGTTGCCGCTGCCCGCACCCGTGCCGCCGCCCCGCACGATGCCGATGCGCTCGGAGATCTCGGCGAGCGCCTCCGCGTAGATCAGCTCGTCCGCACCACCGGCGCCGCCTGAGAGGTTGACCCCGTCCATCCCCACCTCCAGGAACTCGAGTGACATGCGCACCGCGGCGTCGATTCCGGCGGCCCGGGGGTCGGCGGCAGAGACGATGCCGTCGAGGTATCCCTCGGGGAGCACGAGCGTGGTGAAGCTCGCCAGGAGCGCGGCGCTCTCGAGGCTCACCACGATCGGCACACACGCGATGAACCGGGCGTCCCCGCCGAGCCCGCGGACCTCGTCGACGAACGCGCGAGCCGGCGCGGCTCCCCCGCAGTGATTGATGAAGCAGACCTCCGCTCCGGTGCGCAGCTTCTGCACGAGCCGAGCGGCGCGATGCTCGATGGGAGGGGTGAGCGGCGATTCGCCGACCGAGACGAGATGCCCCGCAGCGACCGCAAGCGCGGCGACCTCGGTCGAGTCCAGGTCGAACACGGGAGCCGCATCGGGGCGGCCACCGGTCGCAGTGTGATCGCCGGTCACGCAGTGCACTGCACCGGTCGGCACATCGGCGAGGCCGGCGAGCTCGCCCTCGATCGCTACCCGATTGCGGTCGCGGCAGTTCAGCCCCGTCCATGGCGTCATGCCTGCGTCCGCGATCAGACGGGCGCGATACGCGGGCGGGAACTGCACGCGCTGGTCACCGGAATCTCCAGCGAGCACCGCGTCGGCTGTTCCGCGCAGGATCGAGGCGACCTCGCGGATGGAGGCGCCGGACATCGGCCGAGCGGGCAGATCGGACACCAGGATCGGCCTCGAATCCATCAGTGCGCGCATCCTCGCCGCCTCGGAGGTCGCGGCCTTCGCGGAGGCCACCGGCGTGCGGCGATCGATGCCGCTCCAGCGGACGACGGGAGAGCCGAGGAAGACGCAGCGGAAGTCGCCGACCTCGCAGGTTCCGTCGAAGTCGACGCCACCGCATGGCCCGTACTCCATGTGTTTGGGACACGCAGCCTCGGGGCGGGATGAGACCTCAGGATCGGCGAGCTGATCGATCGACATGGATCCCTTCCCCGTGTGCTCGGTGCGCGGCGTGTGCGCGGCTTCCGTGAAATCTGCCGGACGCATGCCGCTGATTGAATGCCGGTGTTCGGACTGCTGTGTTCGAACAGTAATGGGGCCGTGTTTCGGGCAATGTCTCGGAGCCGGATCGGCCCTGGCCTCCCCGTGGACGGATGGACAGCATGACCGACAGCTACGACCTCGTGATCCGCGGCAGTGTGCTGCTGGATGGCACGTTCCGCTCTGCCCAGGTCGCCATCGTCGGAGACTCGGTGGTGCGGATCGTCGACGCTCACGACGAGGTGCTCGACGCAGCGGAGGTCCGATTGCTCACGGACGACGAGCTGCTCCTCCCCGGCATCGTCGACACCCACGTGCACATCAACGAGCCGGGCCGCACCGAATGGGAGGGCTTCGCCACTGCCACCCGCGCGGCCGCGGCCGGAGGTGTCACCACCCTCATCGACATGCCGCTCAACTCGATCCCGCCGACCATCAGCGTCGCCGCGCTCGAGGTCAAGCGGGCTGCCGCGGCGGAGGGATCTGCGGTCGACGTCGGATTCTGGGGCGGCGCCGTGCCCGACTCGCTCGGCACCCTCGAGCAGCTGTGGGATGCGGGGGTCTTCGGCTTCAAGGCCTTCCTCTCCCCCAGCGGCGTCGACGAGTTCCCGCACCTGTCCCGCGAGCAGCTGGTCCAGGCGCTCGAGGAGATCGCCGGCTTCGGCGGTCTGCTGATCGTGCACGCCGAAGATCCGACGGTGCTGGACCGATCGGCAAACGAGGGTGGCGTCGAACTACCCGCGCTTCGTCGAGTCGCGCCCTCCCGAGGCCGAGCTCGATGCCATCCGATCGGTGATCGACGGCGTCCGGGCGACGGGGGCCCGCGCGCACATCCTGCATCTCTCGAGCGCCGCAGCGCTGCCGATGCTCGCCGCCGCCAAGGCCGAGGGACTCCCGATCACGGTGGAGACCTGCCCGCACTACCTCTCGCTCGACGAGGAGCACATCCCCGACGGCGCCACCCAGTACAAGTGCTGCCCGCCGATCCGCGACGCCGCGAATCAGGACGCGCTCTGGCAGGGGCTGCTCGACGGGACGATCGACTTCATCGTCACCGACCACTCGCCCAGCACGGCGGAGCGCAAGTTCGCGGGCGACGGCGACTTCCAGGTCGCCTGGGGCGGCATCGCGGGCCTGCAGCTCGGCCTGCCGGCCGTCTGGACCGCTGCGCGCAGCCGCGGCATCCCGCTCGAGCGCGTGGTCGGCTGGATGTCGACGGCCACAGCGACGTTCGCCGGACTGGACGGCAGAGGCGCGATCGTCGAGGGCGGTCGCGCCGACCTCGTGGTGTTCTCTCCCGAGGCGCCCCTGCACGTCGACGCGGCGAAGCTGCTGCACAGGAATCCGGTCTCGGCCTACGACGGAGCGGACCTGCGCGGCGTCGTGCGCAGCACCTACCTTGCCGGTCGAGTCGTGGATCCGACCTCGGAGGCGCATCCGGGTCGCCTGCTGTCCCGCTCCTGACACGCGATCGGGCGTGCCCGCGGGGCACCCAGCAGAATCGGATCATGCTCCGTCTGCCCTTCAGCCCGTCCCTTCCGCTCGAGACGGAGCGACTGCTGCTCCGTCCGCTGACCTCCGCGGACACCGACGCCCTGCTGGCCTACCGGTCGGACGAGGAATCCTGCCGGTATCTGCCCTTCCCGCCGATGGACGAGACGGAGATCGACCGGAGGCTCAGGGAGCAGTGGGGACGAGTGAGCTTCGATGGTCCGGAGCAGAACATCACCCTCGGCGTCACGCTGAAGAGCACGGGCGCGCTGATCGGCGACGTCGTGCTCTTCCTGCACTCGCCGACGAGCCGCACCGGCGAGATCGGCTACGTGCTGCATCCGGCCCAGGTCGGCAGCGGATACGCCAGCGAGGCGGCGACGGCGCTCCTGCGGGTCGCCTTCGACGAGCTCGGCCTGCATCGGGTGGTCGGTCGGCTCGACGCCCGCAACGACGCCATCCGCACGAGTGCTCGAGCGGATCGGCATGCGGCGGGAGGCCCTGCTGCGCGACGACGAGTGGCTCAAAGGCGAGTGGTCGTCCACCCTCATCTACGCGATCCTCGAGCAGGACTGGTCGACGAGGACCTGATAGGCGCGATCGGACAGCGCTCGCAGACCGGCGATCGTCAGACGAGCGGATGATCACCGAGCTGTGCTCCCGAGCGGTGCTCCCGAGCCTGCAATTCGAAGGAAACACCGTCGACACACGCGCCTGGAAGACTTCCGCGCATGGCAATCGTGCTGGGACCCAACCAATACGGCAAGGCGGAGACGCACCTCGTCCGCATCGTGCGCGACAGCCCGCGGCACGAGATCACCGACCTCAACGTCTCGAGCGCGCTGCGCGGGGACTGGTCCGCCGCCCACCTCGAAGGCGATCAGTCGGCGATCCTGCCGACCGACACTCAGAAGAACACCGCATACGTCTGGGCGAAGACCCACCCCGTCGACCCCATCGAGGACTACGGCCTCGCGCTCGCGCATCACTTCGTCGACGACGTCGAGCCGGTCGTCGAGGCGCGGATCGAGATCGAGAAGTTCGGCTGGATGCGCGCGACCGTCGACGGCTCCGAGCACGATCACACCTTCGTCCGAACGGGACCGGAGATCCGCACCGCCGCGATCACCGTCGGCCCCGACGGCGACCACGTCATCCAGGGGATGAAGGACTTCATCATCCTGAAATCGACCGAGTCGGCGTTCAAGGACTTCCTCGTCGACGAGTACACCACCCTGGAGCCGACCGAAGACCGGGTCATGGCGACCTCGCTCGTCGCGAAGTGGCGGGTCAGCGGCGACGGCCTCAGTGGGGGCGGCATCGACTGGAATGCGATGTACGAGGGAGTGAAGGCGATCATGACTTCGCAGTTCGCCACGCTGCACTCGCTGGCGCTGCAGCAGACGCTGTGGAACATGGGCCGGGCGGCGCTCGAGGCGTACCCCGAGATAGCGGAGCTCAAGCTCTCGGCGCCGAACAGGCATCACTTCGTCGTCGACTTCAGCAGGTTCGGGGTCGAGAACCAGAACGAGGTCTTCCATGCGGACGATCGGCCGTACGGCCTCATCCAGGCGGATGTCGATCCGCGATGATGCCCCGCCCGCCGGGGACGCCTGGCGCAGCTACTCGGGGCTCGTATGAGCGCCCCGACTGTCCCCGGACCCGTTGTCACGCCCGCCGGGGATGACGCGCGCTGGATCGAGGCCGCGATCGCGCTCGCCGTTCAGAACGTGGCGGACGGCGGCGGACCGTTCGGCGCCGTCATCGTGCGCGATGGGGAGCTGCTCTCCGAGGGTCAGAACCGGGTCACCCGTGATCTCGATCCGACCGCGCACGCCGAGGTGCAGGCGATCCGTGCGGCCTGCCAGATCGTCGGCGACTTCTCCCTGACCGGGACGACGCTCTACACGTCGTGCGAGCCATGCCCGCTCTGCCTGTCGGCGGCGCTGTGGGCCAGGGTCGACAGGGTGGTCTTCGCGGCGGATCGTGATGACGCTGCGCGCGGAGGCTTCGATGACCGCGAGTTCTACGAGCTGTTCGCGAAGGACCGCTCCGAGTGGACGCTGCCGATCGATTCCGTGCGCCCGGACAACGCGCCGGCGCCGTTCGACGCGTGGCTCGCGCACGCCGCCCGCACGCACTACTGAGGTCACGCCGAGTCCCGCACGAGGGCCTCGATACGACGCTGGCGCGTCTACTCGACCAGCGAGATGCCCCCGAGAACGGCCTCGATACGGCGCTGGCGCGCCTACTCGACCAACGATCGGGGGTCAGACGGCTTCGGCGCGGACGGCGCGGCAGGGCTGCAGCGACAGCTCGGTCGGGCACATCCAGTAGCCCTCGCGCATCGTCGCCGCGGTTCACGGCCGCCTTGAAGCAGACCTCGCAGACCGAGTGATCGATCAGGTGGTCGCCGTCACCCTGCAGGGACGGGTCGGGCGGCTCCCGGAGGATCTGCACGAGCTGAACCGGAGGGATCAGCGGGAGATGCCTCCTGAACTCGTCCAGCTTCTCCAGGCGCTGCTCCACGCCGTGCTCGATGACCTCGACGATCCTGACCATGCATTCGCTCCTCGTGCCCAGTTCACGTGTTGCCTGCTCCTCTATGCATACGCGGACTGCTCCCGCGCCGACACCCCCTTGCGGCGCGTCGCCGCATCGATTGCAGACGAACGTCACAGGATGCCGGCGATCGAGGCGCGGTCTCTGGGAGAGATTCAGCTGCCGCGGTAGGTGGAGTACGCGAACGGGCTGAGCAGGAGGGGCACGTGATAGTGCTCCGGCCCGGTGATGGCGAAGGTGATCACGACCTCGGGGTAGAACGAATCCCGCCCCGCATCGTCGAAGTAGTCACCGGTGGCAAAGGTCAGCCGGTAGGCGCCCGGCTCCAGCCGGGCCGGGCCGAGCGAGCCGATTCGGCCGTCGGAATCCGTCGCTCCCCCGCCGACCTCACGCCAGCCGTCAGCGGTGTGCCGGTCGAAGACGACGGCGATCCCCTCGGCGGGACGACCGAGTCGCTGCATCGAGGACGTGGGTGGTGACCTGGCTCATGCGCCTGCTCCTCGCGTGGCGTCGGCATCGGCATCGGCATCGGCATCGGCGAAGAGGGCGCGAAGGCGCAGCTCCATGATCTGTCGCAGCTGCTCGCCCGCCTCGTCCTCCTCGGCTTCGGGGTCGTTCTTCAGCCGCCGCTGCAGCTCATCGAGGATCTCCTGGCGGGATCGGCCGGCCGCGCGGATCAGGAAGACCCGGTCGAAGCGCTCCTCGTAGACCTTGTTCCCGCGGGCGATCGCCGCATCGACGCCCTCATCCGCCGCGCCGAGCCCCTCCTGCTCCCCGTGCGACAGCGTCTGCGATGCCCCCTCGCCGGTCGGCTTCTCCCCGATCCGGGGATGATGCGCGACGGCCTCGTCCAGCTCGTCGTCGCGGCAGCGGAGTCGCGCTCGCCCGCGCGAATTCGACGAGGGCGGCGACCGACTCGAACGGGCCGGCGGCGATCACCTCGTCCACCCACCGCCGCACGCCGAGCGCTGCGGACAGCCGCTCGCGCAGCTCGGGCTCGGGGAGGTCGATCACGGCACACCTCTCGGTCGTCGGGGACCCGTCCACTGTATCGGCCGGCTCCTCGCAGCCCCGGCGAGCGGACGGTCAGGACGTCTCGAGCTCACCGAGGCGCGCATAGGACGACGTGATGGCGGCGACTCGCGCACGCCCCGCCGCTCCCGCCGCGGTCAGCACCGACCCCGCCAGCACACTGATCAGGCTCATGGCAGCCGCGTAGCTGTCGAACGGCGACGCCGACTCGATCGGGCATTCGATGACCCAGTCGAGTGCAGCGCCGTGTCGGCGGCCGGTCGGATCGGTGATCAAGAGCGCCCGAGCCCCGGACTCCGCGACCGCTGCCACCAGCTGGGCGAAGCGATCGGGACGTCGGCGGAAGCCGATGAGGATGACGACGTCGTCGGGGCGGAGGCCGGCGATCTCCTCGGCGATCGACTGGCCGGGCTGCGGGCCGAGCATCACCTCCTCGCGGACGTGCGCGAGCTGCTGGCGGAGCTGAAGCGGCGACCGGCGCGGCCGAGCGGAAGCCGACCACCAGCACGCGATCTGCGGCCGCGACGGCCTCGCCACCGCGCTCACGAGCGCCGGATCGAGCCCTGCGTAGAGTCGCGCGAGATTCTCCTGGTCCAGTCGAAGCTGGGCGTCCAGCAGCTCGATCTCCCCAGCTCGGTCCCCAGCTCGGTTCCAGGCTCGGCCTGAGCTGCGTCAGGCGAGCCGATCGCTACCGGGACGCCGCTGCTGCGCTCAGCCCGCAGCAGATTCCCGCACCTCATGCGATCCCGAGAATCCCAGGCGCCGGAACAGCCGCGAGACCGTGGCCTTCGAGACCCCCGACAGCCGGGCGAGCTCGGTGGAGTTGTAGAGCGCGACGGTCGCCGCGCGCGATCGCGGATGCAGGTCGGCCGACCCGCTGCTCCTGCGGCGAGAGGGACGCGTAGGCCGTCGTGATCCGCTCGGCGAGCCCCGCACCCGCCTCGATCGGTTCCGGCGACGCTCACGCCGGCCCGCTCGGATAGCCGTCCGCGACCGCCAGCACCGCAGCCTCGAACGCGTCGAGCGCCGCGGCCACGTCGTCTGGGGTGACTGTCTCATCGGGGTGATGGCTGATCCCGTCGTTGCCGCAGCGCAGGAACAGCATCGCGAAGCCGGTGACGGCCTGCACGGCCATGCCGTCGTGCCCCGCCCGGCTCCAGAGGATCGTCGGATCTGCGTCGCCGGTCGCCCGGATGCCGGTCTCGACGGCGGAGCGGAGCAGTGGATCGCAGGACGACCGCGTCGGCGCCGGTAGAACTCGTCGATCTCCCAGCCGAGCCCGCGCTCGGCGCAGACCTGCTCGGGCGAACTCGTCGATCCGCTCCCACGCGGCGTCGCGGTCGGCATCGAATTCGGCGCGCAGGTCGAGCGAGAAGCGGGCGCGGCCCGGGACCACGTTGACGCCGCCCGGGAACGGCGCGGACCCGTCCGACGGTGGCGATGGTGTGGGTCTGCTTCGGCGATGCGCTCGATCTCGACGATGATCTCGCTCGCGCCGACGAGGGCGTCACGGCGGCGCGCATACGGGGTGCCTCCGGCGTGACCGGCGCGTCCGGTGACTGTCAGCGCGAATCGACGTGCGCCGGCGATCGAGGACACCGCGGCGAGCGCGCGCCCCGCATCCAGCAGGTGCGGGCCCTGCTCGATGTGCGTCTCGAGGTAGCCGACAAGCTCCTCGGGGGCGCGGGCGGCGTCCTGGATGGCCGACGGATCGAGGCCGAACTGCTTCGCGGCGGTGCGCATGCTGACGCCCTTGCGGTCCTCGATGCTCCCACCAGGCGTCATCCCAGGACCCGGCGAAGGCTCGGCTGCCGAAGAGGGCGTTGCCGAAGCGGGTGCCCTCCTCGTCGGTGAAGCCGATGACCTCGAGCGCGAACGGCAGCCTGCGGCCGCTGCGGCGGATGCGGTCGACGACCTCGATGGCGAGCATCACGCCGAGCATCCCGTCGTAGCGGCCCGCGTCGGTGACGGTGTCGAGGTGGCTGCCGAGCACCAGGGCGGGCAGGTCGGGCTCGGCGCCCTCGAGTCGACCGCACTGGTTGCCGATGGCGTCCTGCCAGGTGTCGAGTCCGGCTTCGCTCATCCAGGCCGCGACGAGCGCGTTGGCCACCTTGTGCTCGGGCGAGAGGTGGATGCGCTCGAGCGCGCCATCGAGGGAGCTGATCCGGGCGAGCGCTTCGCAGTGCGCGAGAGCGCGGGCGGCTCCCGGGGCAACGGCGGTCGGAACATGCTTCACAGCGACGCGGCCGTCGCGGCGCTCGCGTAGACGTCCTGCGCGGCTCCGGTGCCGCCGCCGGCGGTCAGCGTCACGCCGGCTCGGCGCAGGACTGCCTCGAGGGCGGCGAGGGTGGTGAGCACTGTGTCCTTGCGGGCGTTGTAGCCCATCGTGCCGATCCGCCAGACCTTGCCGTGCAGCGGGCCGAAGGAGGTGCCGATCTCGATGCCGTAGTCGTTCAGCAGCTCCGCGCGGACGGCATCGCCGTTCACCCCGTCCGGGATGACGACGGCCACGACATTGGTCATCTTGTGCGCGAGATCGCCGAAGATCGTCAACCCGAGACCTCTGAGGCCTTCCAGCATCGCCGAGCCGTGCAGCGCGTGCCGGGCGATCGTCTCGTCGAGGCCCTCCTCGAGGATGATCCGGGCGCACTCGCGGGCGCCGTAGAGCATCGTCGTCGCCTCGGTGTGGTGGTTGAGCCGCTTCGGCCCCCAGTAGTCGAGGATCATCGCGAGGTCGAAGTAGTTGCTGCGGATGCGCTCCGCGCGCACCTCGCTCGTCGTCGCCAGATCAGCGAACGCAGCCCCGCCTCGATGCTCTTGCGGACGCTCGATCACCGCGACCGCGCGCGGCGAGAGGGTGATCGGCGCGCTGCCGGACGGCCCGCCGAGGCACTTCTGCAGGCCGCCGGTCACCGCATCGAGCCCCCAGCGCGTCGGTCTCGAAGGGGTTGCCGCCGATGGACGCGGTCACATCGGAGTAGAACAGCACGTCGTGCGCGCGGCAGATGGCGCCGAGCTCGTCGAGCGGCTGCGCGACGGTGGTGGAGGTGTCGCCGTGCACGACCGCGAGCAGCTTCGGTCGCACCTCGACGATGGCCGCCTCGATCTGCTCGGGAGCGAAGACGGTGCCCCATTCGGTCTCGATCGTGTGCACCTCGGCGCCGCAGCGCTCGGCGATCTCGACGAGCAGATGTCCGAATCGACCGAAGACCGGCACCAGCACGCGGTCGCCCGGGCTGAGCAGACTCACGAGCGCCGCCTCGATGCCGGCGCGGCTCGTGCCGTCCACCAGCAGAGTCGCCTCGTTCGCGGTGCGGAACACGTCCCGGTAGAGCGCCTGGGTCTCGGTCATGTAGGCGGTCATCGACGGGTCGTACTGTCCGACCAGCTGCGCCGACATCGCACGCAGCACGCGCGGATCGGCGTTGATCGGACCCGGGCCCATCAGCAGGCGGGCAGGCGGATTGATCGGAAGCGCGGGCACGTGGTCCTCTCGGCACTGAAACATCTGTTTCAATGCTGAATCATACGCAACAGATGTTTCAGTCGCGTTTCGACGGCTTCGCGGGTCCGTCACCCATCGAGGAGCTCTTCGATCTCAGGGCAACGGATCAGGAGGTGGCACCTGCCCAGCGTCGGATGCCCTCGCCCGCCACGGCGAGCAGGACGACGGCGAGGCCGAAGGCGGTGGCGACCAGATAGCCCTGCAGCGGACCCGAGGCGTCGAGCATCGCGCCGGCGAGGGTCGCGCCCGCGGTGACCCCGATGCCGAGACCGGTCGAGGGATAGGCGAGAGCCTCCGTGGCGCGAGCCGGCGGTGACCTGTGCTCGACGAGGGCGAGGCCCGCCACGACCATCGGCCCGATCACGAGGCCGAGCACGAAGCTCGCGGCCAGCAGCAGCAGGCCGCTCTGGGTGGCGGGCAGCAGGAGTGAGCAGCACACCGAGCAGCGCGGCAGCGATGAGGTAGCGCCGGCGCATGCTGATTTCGAACCGCACGACACCGAACACGGTGGATCCGATGGCCATGGACAGGCCGAGGATGCCGATCAGGGTGCCGCCGAGCACCGGAACGCCCACGTCGTCGGCCCAGCCGATGGCGGTCACGTCGAAGGCGCCGAACAGGCCGCCGATCGCAACGAAGGCGAGTGTGACCGGCAGCACCTCGACGGGCGGCAACACATCGCGGAGGGTTCGCGCGCGCGTCCGCCGCGCCGCTCTCGGCGGCTCTGTGCGCGTCTGGGCGAGCAGGATGACCGCGCCGATCACGCCGAGGAGCAGCGCGACCGCGAGCCCGGCGCCAGGGTGGACGGAGGCCGCGAGCAGCGTGACGACCGGCGGTGCGACGACGAAGGCCGACTCGTCGGCGACCGACTCGAGGGCGAACGCCGTGTGCACGCGCTTCTGGTCGACGAGCGCCCTCCAGCGCGCGCGGACCGCCGATCCGAGATCGGGGGCGGATGCGCCGGTCAGGGCGGCGAACAGGAACCAGAGCGGGCCGCGGAGCGTCGACGGTCACAACGATGATGAGCATCGTCGATGTGAGGACCAGGGCGATGAGGGAGATCGCGAGCACCCGGGCCTGGCCGAAGCGATCCATCGCCGCCGACCACGCCGGTCCTGACACGGCGAGCAGCAGCACGAGCATCGACGCCACCAGCCCCGCGGTCGCGTAGCTGCCGGATTCGGCGGCCACCAGCAGGACGACGCCGAGCGAGAGCGTCGCCCGCGGATACCGGCCGAGGCCGCCGGCCACGTAGAACGCCGCGGCACCGGGCAGTCGAAGCAGCGCGGAATACGGGGAGAGGAACGAACCCCTGGGGCTGCGCCGAAGCGGCTGGCCCGTCCGCGGCACGAGGGCCGGCGCGAGGGTCGGTGTTGGCGTCGATGTTGGCGTCGGTGCGAGAGTCGGAAGTTGGGCGGGCCACAGGGGTCTCGCTCTTCTGGTCGGTCGAAGGGGGACGGCTCCCACCGGCTATCGCCGACCCCTCCATGCTACGACGGAGCCTCACTCCCGCGGATCAAACTGTCGACGGATCAAACTGTCGACGGATTCGCTGTCGCGGGTCACGCTGTCGCGGGTCACGCTGTCGCGGAGCCCTCACTCCCGCGGATCACGCTGTCGCGGATCAGGCTCGCCCGCGAGGGTCAGGGCACCAGGGTCGCGGCCAGGTCCAGCAGAGCGAGGTCGGCGCCGGGCGATCCGATCAGTCCGAGACCGAGCGGAGCGCCGTCGACGGTGAGCAGCGGGGCGGAGACGCAGGGTGCTCCCGCGACGCCGGCGAAGCAGGTCAGCTGCAGGGTCTGCACCCGGATGCGATCGATGGTCGCGGCATCCGCAGTGGTCTGCGGTGCACCGGACGCGGCTGCGGGCAGCAGCAGGACGGACTCTCCCAGGATCGCTCGGAGCTGCGCGCGCGCATCGGCAAGGACGACCCGGGCCGCCGATTCCTGCTGCTCCGTCACGGCGGCGGCCAGAGCGAAGCGCTCGGCGACCGCCCCGCTGACCGCGCCGGGATGTGCGGTCAGCCACGCGCCGTGGGCACGCCACGCCTCGGCAGCCTGCACCGTGCGGAAGGCGGCGAAGGTCTCGGCCACTCCGGTCAGCGGCACCTCGATCGGCACGGGGAGGCGCCCGTCGCCGACCAGCTCGCCGAGGCCGGTCCAGAACGCCGAGCGGACCTGCTCATCGAGAGTGGCGAGCAGTGCAGGCGCGACGGCGATCTGCGTCGGAAGGGCGGCGCCGTCCGCGGGCAGTCCGACGCGGGCGACCCGTCGAAGCGTGGGAAGGTCTCGGGTCGAGCCAGCCGACCGTGTCGAAGGACGGCGCGAGCGGCAGCAGCCCGTCCGACCGGAACGGCCCCGTGGCGTGGTCCGCAGACCCCAGAGCCCCTGGTACGAGGCAGGCACGCGGATCGATCCAGCGGTGTCCGTGGCGAGACCGATCGTCGCCTGGCCGAAGGCGACGGCGGAGGCGGGTCCGCTCGACGAGCCTCCGGGAATGGCCCCGGGCACGGCGACGTTCGGCGGGGTCCCGTAGTGCGGGTTGACCCCGGCGATGCTGTAGGCGAACTCGTCGGTCCGGGCGATCCCGGTGACCGCAGCTCCCGCCGCGAGCAGCGTGCCAAGGGCAGGCGCGGTCGACGTCTGCGGGCTCGGCCTCGGCGAGGTAGGCCGGGCACTCCGCCGCCCACCTGCTGGCCGGCGATCTCGAAGAGATCCTTGACCGCGATCGTCTCGCCATCGAGCGCGCCCGAGCCGGTGGCCTCGACGAGGGGCGTGCCGACCACGCGCCAGACCCGCGGATCGATGGCGGGGATCGCGCCGCTGACGTGCGCCGCGATCGACCCGCCAGCCGTCCGGCCCCCAGCCGCCAGACCTGCGTCTGCTGTCCACGCCCGCCGAGCCGCGGTCGGAGCACGGCGACGACTGTCGCCGAGCTCCGGCGTGAGCACGCGGACGAGCACGCCGGTCCACCAGCCTCTTCGGGGCTCCGCCTCGTCCGCGCCGGAACGCGGCGATCGCCTCATGCGATCACGAGCACGCCTCCAGCATCACCGCGCAGTGTGTGCGGGTCGTCCTCGAAGAGCAGGTCGAGGGTCGAGCACGTCATCCGCCATCAGCGCCTGCTCGTAGCGCCAGAACGTGTCGATGAGACCGTCGGGGAGCGCCGCATCCGACTCGATCGGCACTTCGCGCTCAGTCATCCTGCCCCTCCCAGCCAGCCAGACCAGCCCGGCCATCAGACCGTCAGACAGCCAGGCCATCGGAAACCCAGGCGCTCAGTCATCGAAATCCGCCTTCCGGATCTTGGCGTGCACGCCCTTGACGACATCGACGACCTGCGAGATGTCGAAATCCGTGGCCGCAGAGAGATAGGCGAGCGCATTCGGACGATCCATGCCCCATCGGGCATGGATCAGCTCGATGGCGGCGCGGACCGCATGCTGCACCGCTTCGTCCAGGTCCTCGCTGAGGCCCGTGGGCACCAGATACTCCGGGGTCTCGATCAGCGGGCCTGTCACCGCGCCGAACCGCTCGAGCGCCTCGGCCGCCGGGGTCACGGTCAGTCGCAGGGTGGCGCGGAGGGAGGCCTCGACCGCGGTGAGGGCGACCTCGCCGTCGCCCTGCGCGAAGTGCGGATCTCCCGCGTAGAACAGTGCGTCGGGCACCTGGATCGGGAGGTGGAGCACTGTGCCCGCGACGAGCAGCTTGATGTCGATGTTGCCGCCGAATGGGCCGGGCGGCACCGAGTGCGGCCGTTCGGCTCCGGCGACCGCGACGCCCATCAGTCCCAGGAAGGGTGCGAGCGGGAAGCGGGCACGCCGCTCCGAGTCGACCCCGAAGGGGATCGTGCCGTGCAGGACGCCGTCCGTTTCGAGGAGGCGCCCGTCCGGTCCCGTCTCGATCGGAGAGAACACGCTGACCGTGATGCCATCGGCCGGGTACTCGGAGGGAAGGGCGCCGCGTCCGTGGCGATTCGAGATCACGCCGTAGGGCACCCGCGGGGCGAGGTCGAGGACCTCGATGGTCAGCAGATCGCCGGGCTGTGCGCCGCGGACGGCGATCGGCCCCGTGACGACGTGCGGGCCGTCCACACCGAGCACGCGTGGATGGCTCGACTCGGCGAGGGCCACCGCGTCGTCGAGCACGTGCTCACGCGGCACGCCATGGCCGGCGAAATAGGCGATCGGATCGCGGCCCTGATCCTCGAGCACCCCCTCGTGGCTGATCGTGTCGAGGGTGACCGTCGCGCCGGAGTCGACCGTCAGGACGGGGGAATCGGAGGCGCAGGGCAGCCGGCCCCAGAAGAGGGCGCTCGGCTCGGCGGGCAGGTAGTGCTCCCCTGGGATCGGCCCGACGCCCGGCTGGAGCGCCTCGAAGGCGGGCATGGCGTGGTCCTCCGGAGGGCCGCGGACGGGCGAGTGGGCCGGGGCGGTGCGCTCGACGCGGAGCACCACCGGTGAGCCCCACGATATGCCCCTGGTGGACCCCTATCGTTACGGCGAGGAAACATCCCTCCGATTGGATGAGGTCGTGCGCCAACGCCTCCGCGGGAACCAAGACCGACTGCATCTCCTCCTGATGCTCGCCCTGACCTTCTCGACCGGAGTCGTCGACGCGGTCGGCTACCTCGGTCTGGATCGGGTCTTCACCGGCAACATGACCGGCAACGTCGTGATCCTCGGCATGGCGCTGACCGGTGCGGACGATCTCCCCGTGGTGGGGCCGATCATCGCATTGGTCGGCTTCGTGCTCGGCGCGATGGCGGGCGGACGGGTGCTGCGCACCGCCGAGAAGGGCTGGACCGCACGGGCGACCTGGCTGCTCTCGGTGGTGGCGGCGTCTGATCGTGCTGGCGCTCGTGCCGGTGCTGCTCACATCCGAGCCGTATCCCGTCGCCGCCACCTTCACGGTGACGGGGATCCTCGGCGCGGCCATGGGGATGCAGGCGGGCGTCGCCCGGCACCTCGGCGTCGCGGACGTGACGACCGTCGTCGTGACATCGACGCTGGTCGGGCTCGCCTTCGACTCGCATCTCGGGCGGCGGAACGGACAGAAGTGGGTGCGCCGACTGCTCGCCGTGATGCTCATAGCGCTCGGCGCCCTCACCGGGGCGGCCCTGCTGCAGCTGCATCTCGGCTTCGGCATCGGCCTCGCCGCCGCGATCACGGTGATCGTCGCGATCCTCGGTCATGTCGGCGCCCCGAGTCGGGCGGCGCCGGCCGCAGCCTGACGCCGAGCGCGGTAGCTGTGGCCGAGCGCGGGAGGTGCACCTACCGCGCTCGGCCTGTACCGACCGCGCTCGGCGCTGTACCGCCGGGTTCGGCGGCCGCGCGGGGCGCGGAGGAGCCGGACGATGAAGACGGTGTCGCCCGGCTCGCTCGAGACCATGACCTGGCCGCCGTGAGCCTCGACGACGGCCCGCACGATCGACAGGCCGAGTCCGGTGCTGCCCGTCGCCCGGTTGCGCGAGCTGTCCCCGCGCGCGAAGCGCTCGAACAGCGTCTCGGCGAGCGCAGGATCGATCCCCGGTCCGTCGTCGCTGACCCGCATCGTGACCGTGCCGTCGCTTGTGCAGTGGATGCTCGTGGTCACCGTCGTCCCAGGTGGCGTGTGCACCCGTGCGTTCGCCAGCAGATTCACCAGCACCTGGCGCAGCCGCGGACCGTCGCCTATCACGGTGATCGGCTCGTCCGGCAGATCGAGCACCCATTCGTGGTCGGGACCCGCGACATGCGCGTCGCCGACGGCCTCCACGGCGATGATCGACAGGTCGACCTCCTCGGCACGCAGCTCGGGCTGCGAGTCGAGACGGGCGAGCAGCAGCAGGTCCTCGACGAGGGAGGTCATTCGGATCGCCTCCGACTCGATCCGGCCCAGACTGTGCTCGACCTCGGGCGGCAGATCGCGCTGGGTGCGACGGGTGAGCTCGGAATAGCCGCGGATGCTGGCGAGCGGCGTGCGCAGCTCGTGACTCGCGTCGGCGACGAACTGGCGGACCCTGTCCTCGCTGCGCTTGCGGGCGGCGAGGGCCGACCCGACGTGGCCGAGCAGCCGGTTGAGGGCGAAGCCGACCTGTCCGACCTCGGTCGTCGGGTCGATGTCTGGCTCCGGCACCCGGATCGAGAGGTCCACCTCGCCGCGATCGAGCGGCAGCTCGGTGACGCTCGCGGCGGTGCTGGCTACGCGATGCAGTGGCCGAAGGGCGACGTCGACGATGAACGCCGCCGCAGCGCCGGCCAGCACGAGGCCCGCGGCGGTCACGAGCACGACGACGAGTGCGAGCTGCTCGACGGTGGCCTCGACGGCACTGAGCGGAAGGCCGGTGACGATGGTCGATCCGTCGTCACGCTCCACCGCGATCATCCGGTAGGTGCCGAGATCGCCGCCCAGGTCGTAGGTGCCCACCACGCCGTCGGCCGAGATGCCGAGCACGACGTCCTCCTGCGCGGTGGTCAGCGTCTGGCGGCTGCCGGAGTCGTCCACGTAGCCCGAGGTCTGCACGGCCTCAGACGAGATGGAGGCCGACGACGGTGCCCGCGCCCTGGCCCGGAGCGTCGATGAAGCCTTCGCCGTCTCCATCCGGGCGCGACGGGAAATCGCCGTCCTTCGGGCCGAAGGCCCCCTGTGACCGCGAGGCCGCGCTGGTCAGCGACTGGTCGAGCTTGCCGACGAGGTAGCTCTGCAGCACGAGCACGCTGACCAGTCCGATGACCAGTCCGACGCTCGCGAGCAGTCCGACGACGATCAGGACGATCTGGAGCCGGAGGCTGCGGCCGCGTCTCACGGCGCGGGCTTGATGAGGTATCCGGCGCCGCGCACGGTGTGGATCATCGGCGCGCGGCCCTGGTCGATCTTCTTGCGCAGGTAGGAGATGTAGATCTCGACGACGCTGGACTTGCCGCCGAAGTCATAGCTCCAGACCCGGTCGAGGATCTGCGCCTTGCTGAGCACGCGGCGCGGGTTGCGCATGAGGTAGCGCAGCAGCTCGAACTCGGTGGCGGTCAGCTCGATCAGCTCCCCGTTGCGGCTGACCTCGTGGCTGTCCTCGTCGAGCGACGAGGTCGCCGACGACGATCACCGGGTCGTTCTCGTCGGTGATCGAGACGATGGAGCGGCGGATGAGGCCGCGCAGCCGCGCGACGAGCTCCTCGAGGCTGAACGGCTTGGTGACGTAGTCGTCGCCGCCGGCGGTGAGACCGGTGATCCGGTCGTCGAGGGAGTCCTTGGCGGTCAGGAACAGCACCGGGGTCTCGGCGCCGTCGGCGCGGACCCGGGAGAGCACCTGCAGGCCGTCGATGTCGGGGAGCATGATGTCGAGCACGATGGCGTCGGGCTTGAACTCGCGGGCGAGGCTGATCGCCTGGCGGCCGTCGGCGGCGGTCTTGACCTCCCAGCCCTCGTAGCGCAGGGCCATGGAGAGCAGGTCGGTGAGCGTCGGCTCGTCATCGACGACGAGGACGCGGATGGGCGATCCGTCGGCCCGGCGCATGGGAGCGCGAGCGGCACGGGACGTGGTTTCGGAGGTTGCCATGGGATCGAGTATCGACGCGTTCCTACGAACCTCCTATGAGCGGGATATCCCTCGGCTTGGAATCGCATCAGCGCAGCACCCCGCTGATCCGGATGCGCGATGTGCGACGCCCGAGACCGACGCGCTCCTCTGCGAACGCGTTCCCCTTCGTATGCGGGTCTTCCCCGCCTCATACGCGCTCCATAGACAGCGTCCTTAGCTTCGCTCCTGACTCGAGGCGCAGTCCTGCCTCCGACGGCCCGGCGCCGAGCGCCCACACGATCCATCTGCAAGGAGACACATGTTCGCCACCTACCTGCGGCGGGAACTCGTCTACGGCGCAAGCAGACCATCATCATCGCCATCGGCATGGCGCTCGCCATCGCCCTCGTCATCATCGTCAACTCCGTCGCGGCCGGTGTGAAGGACGCCCAGGCCAGCGTGCTCGCAGTCGGTCTACGGCGTCGGCACCGACATCACCATCACCGAGGCCGCCGCGGCGCCCGCGCGGACGGCCAGGCGGCCCGGCCAGCGGTTCGACTTCGGCGCGCGACGGCACCACCACCGACGGCACGACCGCGGTCAGCCAGTCCCGCCTCGAGGCCGGCCGCGGCACCACGACCTTCGACGCCGCCGCCGCTCGGCACCGTGCACGCGGGGTCGACGGCGTCGCAGCGGCGCGGTGGGCGTGCTCTCGCTGACCAACACGACCTTCGACGGCGCAGCTGCCCGACTTCGCGCAGGCGCAGGGCGACGCGCCTGCCGGGCGCCGGCGGCACGGACGGCACCGGCCGCCCGCACGGCGGTCCGGACGGCGCAGGCGGCAGCGCGTTCAACGTCGACTCGTTCACGGTGCTCGGCTCGACCCCGCGGCAGACGCCGCTCGGCCCCCTGACCGCCGTCGACCTCACCGACGGCCGCACCCTCGACCGCCGACGACGCCGGCACGGACGTCGCGTCCTCGACAGCGCCTACGCCACCACGGCCGAGCTCGCGGTCGGCGACACGTTCGACATCGGCGGGCACCGACTTCACCGTCGTCGGCATCGTCGCCTCGACGTCGGCGGACGCGTGCGACCGCCTCGAACGTCTACATCCCGCTCGACGTCGCACAGAGCCTCTCCGGCCTCGACGGGCAGATCTCCAGCGTCTACGTGCAGGCCGCATCCTCCGACGCGATCGACGCGGTCAAGGCCGACCTCGAGACCGCGCTGCCCGACGACACGGTCAGCACCCAGGCCGACCTCGCCTCGACCGTCTCCGGCTCGCTGTCCACGCGCCTCCAACCTCGTCTCGCAACCTCGGCACCTGGCTGTCGATCCTCGTGCTCGCCGCCGCGTTCCTGGTCGCGATCCTGTTCACCATCTCGGGCGTCACCCGCCGCACCCGCGAGTTCGGCACCCTCAAGGCGCTCGGCTGGAGCAACCGCCGCATCGTCGGCCAGGTCGCCGGCGAGTCCCTCGTGCAGGGGCTCATCGGCGGCGTCGCTCGGTATCGCCCTCGGCCTCGTCGGGCATCCTCGTCGTGAACCTCGATCGCCCCGACCCTCGGCGCGGCTCGACCGCCGTCCGGCGGCAGGCCCGGCGGCGGTGCCCGGCGGCGGCCCGGGCGGCGGCCGGCTTCGGCGGCCGGCGCAGCGCGGCGGCGACCGACCGACGTCGACGCTGCAGGCTGCCCGTCACCTGTCGCGATCATCGTCGATCGCGGTCGGCCTCGCCGTGCTCGGCGGGCTGCTCGCCGGCGCGTTCGGCGGCTGGCGCGCCTCCCGCCTGCGCCCGGCCGACGCGCCTGCGCGCGTCGGTCGACTGACCCGCGCCCAGCACTCCGCGTCAACGCACACGACCAGGAGCATCACATGTACGAGCTCACCGGCGTCACCAAGAGCTACACGCCAGAGCCAAGCACACCGTCAACGCGCTCACGGACGTCGACCTCACCATCGCCGACGGCGCAGCTGGTCGCCATCCAGGGCCCCACCGGCGGCGGCAAGTCCACGCTCCTGCAGATGCTCGGCGCCCTCGACCGGCCGACCACGGGCAGGGTCGATGCTCGGCGACGCCGACGCTCGCCGAAGCCGGACGACCGCAGGCTCGGCGAGCTGCGGGCCAAGCGAGATCGGCTTCGTCTTCCAGGCTTCAACCTGATCCCGACGCTCACCGCGCAGGAGAACGTCGAGACCGCCCTCGTGCCGCTCGGCCTCGCCGGAGCCGAGCGGACCGTCGCGCGGCAGCGAGGCGCTCGATCCGTCGGGCCTCGGCGACCGCCGCGACCACCTGCCGGCCGAGCTCTCCGGCGGTCAGCAGCAGCGCGTCGCCATCGCCCGCGCGCTCGTCAAGCAGCCGAAGGTGCTGCTCGCCGACGAGCCCACCGGCAACCTCGACGAGTAGACGCGCGACGAGATCATGGACCTGCTCGAGGGCCTCTGGCGCGACCGCGGGCTGACGCTCATCATCGTCACGCACGACTCCGCGGTCGCCCGGCGATCGCCGCGCCGGCTGCGGATCAAGAACGGAGCCGTCACCGAGCGCTGACCCCTCCTCCTACGTTCCGGCGCCATGTGCACGAAATTTCGTGCACATGGAGCCGGAACGTAGGAATCAGCACCGGGTCATACTCGTGCCACCAGGGTGGCTCATCACCGGCGCTCCCCCGGGCGGCGAGACTCGCGCGTCTGCCCGCGATATCCGCCAACCCCGAGTGCGCGCTCGGGCATTGTTGCCACGCGGTGACACGTCCGTAACCTCGCCGAATCATTGACCACGTTGACTGTGCTCACGTCTCCTCGGGGCTTCGACCGGGTCGACTGCGACGAAGTCGACGCCCCCTCTCGACCTCATTGGAGAAGGGTGTGCCGCGATGAGGGAGCCTGCCACGATGCGTGCACCGACCACGGCCGTCGACCCGATGACGCCCGCGAGGATGCGGGCGATGGCCGTCGCCTCGCCCGGCGGACCCGAGTCGCTTCGCCTGGTCGAGATGCCGACGCCGACCCGCGTAGGGCATGAGGTGCTCGTGCGCGTCGTCGCCGCGGGAGTCAATCCCGTCGACGCCAAGTCGCGCGCCGGCGGAGGTGTCTCACCCGGGTCGGATTGGCCGATGGTGCCCGGCTACGACTTCAGTGGAGTGGTCGTCGAGACGCCCTACGAGGCGTTTCCGCTCAGCCCGGCGATGAGGTCTTCGGGATGACCGCCTTCCCGCGCACCGGCGGCAGCTACGCCGAGTACGTGTCGGTGCCCGCCTTCAGCGTGGCCCGAAAGCCGTCCGTCCTCAGCCACGCCGAGGCCGCCGCGGTCCCGCTCGCGGCGCTCACCGCATGGGGCGCCGTCGTCGACCTCGCCAAGGCGCACGAGGGCCAGAAGGTCCTCATCCATGCCGGCGCCGGAGGGGTCGGTCACCTGGCGGTGCAGATCGCCGCCTACTTCGGTGCGGAGGTCGTCGCGACCGCGTCCCTGAGAATGCCGAGTGGCTGCTCGAGCTCGGCGCGGCCCGGGTCATCGACTACACGACGGTGGATTTCGAGGACGAGCTCGCCGACCTCGACGTCGTCATCGATGGAGTCGGCAATGCCAAGCACAGCACCGGTTCACGGTCCCTGCAGGTTCTGCGACCCGGCGGACTCATCGTCTCGCTGCCGTCGGCCGGCTGGCCGACGATGATCGAGGACGCCGCATGCGGCTGGCAAGCGCGCCACCCACTACTTCGTCCAGCCCGATGCGGGGACGCTCTCCGTCATCGCGCGCCTGATCACGTCGGGCGATGTGCGGGTGACAGCGGATACGGTGCTGCCGCTCGAGGAGGCTGAACGCGCCCACATCCTGCTCGAGAGCGGTCACGTCCGCGGAAAGATCGCCCTCAAAGTCAGCGACTACTGACCCGGGGTCCGCGGTTGCCCGGTACGCACGCGCGGACAGGATCGATCATTTGGCGCGGATCAGGATCGAGCCGTCGCCGTTTCCTGATCCGCGCGAATGCACGCGCGGAGATGCTCAGGGCTCGACGCTCGAGGACGAAGTCGTCATGCCGCTGCGACCGACCATGAAGTGCTTCGTGCCGACCACTCGGAAGCCGCTCTTCTCGTAGAAGCGACGTGCTCGGCCGTTCTGCTGGTTGACCCCGAGCCAGACGGACTCCGCCGGACCCCGGCGTCGCGGCTGCGAGGACCGCCGCCATGAGCGGCGCGGCCACGCCCCCACCGTGTCGATCGGGAAGACGTAGAACTTGCTGAGCTCGACGGTCGGCCTGTTCGCCACCGCCGCGGCCGCCTCGGCGTCCGCTGGGATCGGCGAAGACGAGCATCGCGTAGCCGAGCGGCGACGACTCGCCCGGTCGGAGCACCTCCTCGACGAGCAGGAGCATCCGCTCGTCCGTCGGCGAGGTACGCCTCGAACCGCGCCGGACGCTGAGATGGTCTGCGATGAACGCGGCGATCGACTCGCGGCGCGGTACGCGGGCGGGCAGGCCAGCGGAAACGTCGTTGCCGCGACAACCTCGGCAAGCGCGCCAGCATCCTGCGGCGCCGCCTCGCGCACCTGAAGTCATGGCTCATCCTCCCTTAACGCCGCCCACGCCAACTGCCCAGTTCTGCCGCCCGAATGCGATTTCAGGGGCGGAACTGGGCAGTTCGGATGTGCGGCTGGTTCAGCGTGCGCTGGTCGGCCTGCGATGGTCAGATCGCGCTGACGTCCAGCGGGATGCCCGGGCCGAACGTGGTCGAGAGCGCGCCCTTCTGGATGTAGCGGCCCTTCGAGGACGGACGGCTTGAGGCGGACGACCTCTTCGAGCGCTGCCTCGAGGTTGTCGCTGAGCTGCTCCTCGGAGAAGCCCGCCTTGCCGACCACGAAGTGGACGTTGGCGTGCTTGTCGGTGCGGAACTCGATCTTGCCGCCCTTGATCTCCGTCACGGCCTTGGCCGCGTCGGGGGTGACGGTTCCGGTCTTCGGGTTGGGCATGAGGCCGCGGGGGCCGAGCACGCTGCCGAGACGGCCGACCTTGCCCATGAGCTCCGGGGTGGAGACGGCGGCGTCGAACGTAGGTGTAGCCGGCGGCGACCTTCTCGATCAGCTCGTCGCCACCGACCTCGTCGGCGCCAGCGGCGATAGCGGCCTCGGCGGCCGGGCCCGTCGCGAACACGATGACGCGGGCGGTCTTGCCGGTGCCGTGCGGCAGGATGACGGTGCCGCGGACCATCTGGTCCGCCTTGCGGGGGTCGACGCCGAGCTTCAGCGCGACCTCGACGGTCGAGTCGAACTTGGCGGAGCCGGTCTCGCTGGGCGAGGCCGACGGCCTCGTCGGGCGTGTAGAACTTGCCCTCTTCGAGCTTCTCAGCGGCGGCGCGGTAGGCCTTTGACTTCTGTGCCATGTCTTCTTCCCCGTCCCTACTCGACCGTGATGCCCATGGAGCGGGCGGTGCCGGCGATGATCTTCGCCGCGGCGTCGATGTCGTTGGCGTTGAGGTCGGCCTGCTTGGTGATGGCGATCTCGCGGACCTGGGCCTGCGTGAGCTTGGCCACCTTGACGGTGTGCGGGGTCGAGGAACCCTTGGCGACGCCGGCGGCCTTCTTGATGAGCTCGGCGGCCGGGGGCGTCTTCAGGATGAACGTGAACGACCGGTCCTCGTAGACGGTGATCTCGACGGGGATGACGTTGCCGCGCTGCGACTCGGTCGCGGCGTTGTACGCCTTGCAGAACTCCATGATGTTGACGCCGTGCTGACCCAGTGCCGGCCCGATGGGCGGGGCGGGGTTCGCGGCGCCGGCCTTGATCTGAAGCTTGATCAGCCCCGTGACCTTCTTCTTCGGTGCCATTGTGTGTCTTCCCTTTCATTCGAGCGGCCGGATCGGCCGCTCTCCCGCGCGTCCGGCGCATTCCGGGAGGCGGTGGTCTGCGCGCGCGCAGCGACCCGCTCGAACGGGCCTCACGCGAGGAGCGCTGTCTCTGCGGACTAGAGCTTGGTGACCTGGTCGAAGCTGAGCTCGACCGGCGTCTCGCGCTCGAACAGCGAGACGAGCACCGTGAGCTTGCCGCTCTCGGGCTTGATCTCGCTGATCGTACCGGGAAGACCCGCGAACGAGCCCTCCTTGATGGTGATGGTCTCGCCGATCTCGAAGTCGACCTCGGCCGGCAGCTGACGCGCGGCGCTGGCTGCGGTGCCGCCGCCGCCGCCGGCCTTGGCGCGGAGCCTCGGCGATCTGGACGATGCTCTTCAGCATGTTGAATGCCTCCTCGAAGCGCAGCGGCGTCGGGTTGTGCGAGTTGCCGACGAAGCCGGTGACACCGGGGGTGTGGCGGACGACCGACCACGAGTCCTCGTTGAGGTCCATGCGCACGAGCACGTAGCCGGGGATGCGCACGCGGTTGACGAGCTTGCGCTGGCCGTTCTTGATCTCGACGACGTCCTCCATCGGGACCTGCGACCTCGAAGACGTAGTCCTCCTGGCCGAGCGCTGCCCTTGCGCTGCTCGATGTTCGACTTCACGCGCTTCTCGAAGCCGGCGTAGGAGTGGATGACGTACCACTTGCCGGGCTTCGCGCGCAGCTCCTGGCGGAACGCCTCGTAGGGGTCGATCTCGGCGGGCTCGGCTTCCGTCGTCGGCTTCGCGGCCGCGATGTCCTCGGCGGCGGCGCGTGACATCGGCTTCCTCGGCTGCGGCCTCCTCGGCGGCGATCCTCGGCCTCGTCGTCCGTTGCGCGCGACCGCGACGTCGGCGTCGTCGACGGTGTGCACCTCGAGGGCCTCATCCACGACGGCGTCGGCCTCGGGGTCGGCGGCGAGCTCGATCTCGTCGAGCGCCGCTCTCGAGGTCCGTCCTCCTCGTCGCTGTCGCTGACGATGGACAGCGCCACGTGCTCGGCGGACTCGCTCGCGTCCTCGTCGTGAGCGAGGACGTTGCCCTCCTGCGCCTCGTCGTCCTCGGACGACTGCTCGGCGGCGGTTGCCAGTCGATGTCGTCGCGGTGGTCGCGCTCGAGTTCAGACACTTCTGCGTTCTCTCTTCCTGCTGGCCTCGGGTGGGGCCGTTCCTGGTGTTGCTCGGGCTCCGGCTCGGAGTCCGTCGTACGCCGAAATCGGTGGGGACTGGGATCCGCTGGATCCCGGGGTGCTCAGGCGCTGGTCGCGTCTCCGAAGACGAAGACGACGAGTGCACCGAAGACCCAGTCGAGCGCACCGACGACGGCCATCATGATGATCACGAAGACCAGGACGACCGCGGTGAAGCCGAACAGCTCGCGCCGCGTGGGCGTGACGACCTTGCTCAGCTCGGCGATGACCTGCCGGATGAACAGGGCCATGCGCGCGAACGGCGAGCGCTTCGCCTGCCGCTCCTTGCGTGCGATGGCAACGACATCCTCGCTGGGCTCGTCGATGACCTTTCGCGCCACGGACGCTCCTTCGATCGTTGCCACTTGTGGTACTTCGTAGTGCTGCTTGTGGTGCTTCACAGCTGCAGGGCGGACAGGACTTGAACCTGCAACCTGCGGTTTTGGAGACCGCTGCTCTACCAATTGAGCCACCGCCCTATGAGGGAATCCGCATGGCTTCGCCACGGGCTCTGACGGCCTGCGAGCCTGCAGTCAGCAGATCAGGATCAGATCGCCGACGGGCGTGGCAAAGCCTGGCTTCTTCCAACCAGTACCGCAGAAGCTTAGCATCGACCGCCGTCACCCGGCATTGTGAGCCCGCGACGCGCGGAGCCCCGAAGCTAAGCTGAAGGCCATGCCCACCAGCACCCCGCCCGCCGCCGCGCCCGCCCCTGTCCTGCCCCGGCTCTCGCCGCGCATCGCCGCCATCAGCGAGTCCGCGACGCTCAAGGTGGACAGCAAGGCGAAGGCCCTGCAGGCCGCAGGGCCGTCCCGTCATCAGCTACGCCGCCGGCGAGCCCGACTTCGCCACGCCCGAGCACATCGTCGAGGCCGCGGCCGGCAGCCGTGCAGGACCCGCAAGAACTACCGCTACACGCGCGGCCGTCGGCCTGCCCGACCTGCGCGAGGCGATCGCCGCGAAGACCCTGCGCGACAGCGGCCTCGAGGTGTCGCCGTCGCAGGTCATCGTCACCAACGGCGGCAAGCAGGCCGTCTACCAGGCGTTCGCGACGCTCGTCGACGAGGGCGACGAGGTGCTGCTGCCCGCGCCGTACTGGACCACCTACCCCGAGGCCATCAAGCTCGCCGGCGGCGTGCCGGTCGAGGTGTTCGCCGGAGCCGACCAGGACTACCTCGTCACCGTCGAGCAGCTCGAGGCCGCGCGCACCGCCGCGCACCAAGGTGCTGCTGTTCGTCTCGCCCTCGAACCCGACCGGCTCCGTCTACTCCCCCGAGCAGACCACGGCGATCGGCGAGTGGGCGGAGGCGAACGGCCTCTGGGTCATCACCGACGAGATCTACCAGAACCTCGTCTACCCGACGGCCTCGCGGCCGGTGAGATCCCCAAGGCCGCCTGTCGATCGTCGAGGCGGTTCCCGCGCTGGCCGACCGGACGATCCTCGTCAACGGCGTCGCCAAGACCTACGCGATGACCGGATGGCGGCTGGGCTGGATGATCGGCCCGGCCGACGCGATCAAGGGCGCCGCGAACCTGCAGTCGCACCTGACCTCGAACGTGTCGAACATCTCGCAGCGCGCCGCGATCGCGGCGCTCAACGGCCCGCAGGACGAGGTCGAGCAGATGCGTCAGGCGTTCGACCGCCGCCGACGGCTGATCGTCGCCGAGCTGAACAAGATCGACGGCATCGTCACGCCGCTGCCCGAGGGCGCGTTCTACGTCTACCCCGATGTGACGGGCCTGCTCGGCCGCACCTGGGGCGGGGTGACGCCGACCACCTCCCTCGAGCTCGCCGACCTCATCCTCGAGCAGGCCGAGGTCGCCGCGGTGCCCGGCGAGGCGTTCGGCCCGAGCGGCTACCTGCGCTTCTCCTACGCGCTCGGCGACGACGCCCTGCTCGAGGGCATCCAGCGCCTCCAGCGCCTCTTCGCCTAGACCCCTCCCCCTTTCCTACGTTCCGGCGTCCATGTGCACGAAATTTCGTGCACATGGAGCCGGTTTCGTGCACATGAACGCTTCCGCACGAGGATGACCGGCATCGATTCGCAGACCCTGGACGCGGCAGATCCGCTCGCCGCCTTCCGTGCGCGTTTCGTCGAGGCGCCGGACGTCGTCGCCTACCTGGACGGCAACTCGCTCGGCCGCCCGCTGCGGGCGAGCATCGACGCGCTGATGCAGCGGGCGCGACGACCGCGTGGGCGCAGCGCCTGATCCGCAGCTGGGATGACGGCTGGATCGAGCTGCCCGTCACCCTCGGCGATCGGATCGCGCGGGCCGCGCTCGGAGCCGCCGACGGCCAGACGGTGGTCGGCGACTCCACGACCGTCCTGCTCTACAAGCAGATCCGCGCCGCCCTCGCCCTTCGGCCCGGCCGGGACGAGCTGATCCTGGCCGTCGACGACTTCCCGACCGATCGCTACGTGCTGGAGGGCATTGCGGCCGAACGCGGCGCGACCCTGCGCTGGATCCCGACAGGCGACGTCACCCCGGACGCTGTGGCAGCGCTGCTCGGCAGGCGGACGGCCGCCGTCGTGCTCTCGCACATCGCCTACCGATCGGGCGCCGTCGCCGACGTGCCCGCCATCACCGCCATGGCCCACGAAGCAGGCGCCCTGGTGATCTGGGACCTCTCGCACAGCGTGGGCGCATTCCCGATCCAGCTCGACGAGTGGGATGTCGACCTCGCGGTCGGCTGCTCCTACAAGTACCTCTGCGGCGGTCCTGGAGCTCCCGCCTTCGCGTATGTGGCATCCCGGCACCTCGACGACGATCCGCCAGCCGATCCAGGGCTGGCTCGGCGGTGCGGAGCCGTTCGCCATGGGACAGGGCTATCGGCCCGGCCCCGGCATCCGCCGGATGCTGAGCGGCACGCCTCCGATCCTGTCTCTGCTCGCCCTCGGGCCGGCGGTCGACACCGTGGCGGAGGCGGGGATCGAGCGGATACGCGCCAAGTCCATCGCGCTCACCGAGCATGCCATCGCCCTCGCCGACGAGATCGTGCCCCGCGCGATCCTGGCGACGCCGCGCGATGCTCGACGCCGCGGCGGTCACGTGACCCTCGACCACCCCGGACTTCGAGGCGATCATGCCGCGGCTGTGGGAGAGGGGCGTGATCCCTGACTTCCGTCGGCCCACCGGGATCCGTCTCGGTCTCTCGCCGCTGTCGACCTCGTTCTCCGAGGTCGAGTCGGGCATCCGCGCGATCGCCGAGGAGCTCGCGAAGGTCTGAGGGCGTCGCTCGGAGCGCATCCGCCGGCCATGTGCACGAAACCGGCATCATGTGCGCGAAATTTCGAGCACATAGCGCCGGAACGTAGGGATCCACCGGTCGGTGGATGGGAGCTCACCCGGATGAACGCTGGTTCTTCGGGCCCCGTGCGGCGAGAGTTGCAGCGTGAACACCATCGCCTCCCCCGACGCGGTCGTCAGCGTCCGCGATCTCGCCAAGCGCTACGGGACGTTCGAGGCCCTGCGCGGCGTCTCCTTCGACATCCACCGCGGCGAGACCTTCGCCCTGCTCGGTCCCAACGGCGCGGGCAAGTCGACCACGATCGAGATCCTCGAGGGCTACCGCGACCGCAGCTCCGGCACCGCCACTGTGCTCGGCACGGACCCGCAGTCCGGCGGGCTCGAGTGGAAGTCCCGGCTCGGGATCGTGCTGCAGAGCACCGGCGAGCAGGGCGACGTCACGGTGCGCGAGCAGCTGGCGCATTTCGCCTCCTTCTACCCGAACCCGCGCGGAGTCGACGAGACGATCTCCGCGGTCGGTCTCACCGACAAGGCCCGCACCCGCATCCGGGCGCTGTCGGGAGGCCAGCGCCGCCGTGTCGACGTCGCCCTCGGCATCATCGGCCGGCCCGAGCTGCTGTTCCTCGACGAGCCGACCACCGGCTTCGATCCAGAGGCCCGTCAGCAGTTCTGGTCGCTCGTGCACCAGCTCAAGGCGGAGGGCACCACCATCCTGCTCACGA
The DNA here is from genome assembly GCA_963830655.1 of uncultured Actinomycetota bacterium. Lineage (GTDB taxonomy): Bacteria > Actinomycetota > Actinomycetes > Actinomycetales > Microbacteriaceae > Naasia. The sequence goes on along the minus strand of CAWHND010000006.1, from coordinate 71,398 downwards.
CCCACTACCTCGACGAGGCCGCCCAGCTGAGCGACCGCGCGGCCGTCATCGCAGGCGGCGAGCTCGTGGCCATCGGCGCCATCGACGAGATCGGCGGCGCCGAGGCGCGCATCCCTCTCGTGCGTTGGACGGAGGGTGGCGTTCGGCGGTCCGAGCGCACGCGCACGCCGGCCGCGGTCGTCGCCTCGCTGAGCGCCCGTCTCGGCGCGGAGCCGACCGATCTCGAGATCTACCGGCCGAGCCTCGAGGACATCTACCTCGATCTGGTCCGGGAGAACGCCGAAGCCGCCGACTCTCAGGCCCTCCCCGACAGCCTCTCCTCCGCCAGCTCTCATGCCGACCGCCCCACCCTGTCCGCCTCGGACCCCATCACGGAAAGGGCCTCCGCGTGACTGCGCTCCCGTCCCCCACCCCGACGGCGCCGACTCCCCTGGGCAGCCCGCTCATCCGCACGCTGCGGCTGGGAGTCCTCCGTGCCGGCTACGAGATCCGGGTCTACTTCCGTCAGGCGGATGCGATCTTCTTCACCTTCCTCTTCCCCGTGCTGCTGTTCGGCATCTTCTCGGTGGCCTTCAGCGGCCAGGGCAACGTCGGCACGGCGCCCGACGGCTCGGGCGGGATCAGTCAGGGCGCCTACTATCTGCCCGGCATGGCCGCAGCCGGCATCCTGCTCTCGGGAGTCCAGAACCTCGGTGTCGACATCGCCAACGAGCGCAGCGACGGCACGCTCAAGCGCCTCGCCGGCACCCCGCTGCCCGTCGTGTCGTACTTCCTCGGCAAGATGGGCCAGGTCCTCATCACCGGCATCCTGCAGCTCGCCCTGTTGATCGCCATCGCACGGGTGGCCTTCGGCGTGGAGCTGCCCACCGATCCGGCCACGTGGCTCACCTTCGCCTGGGTGTTCCTGCTGGGCATCGGCACCTCTGCGGTGCTCGGCATCGCCATCTCGCGGCTGCCTCGGCGCGGCAAGAGCGCGACCGCAGTGATCATCCCGATCGTGCTGGTCCTGCAGTTCATCTCGGGCGTCTATCTCTCCTTCACGATGCTGCCCGTCTGGCTGCAGAACGTCGCGAATGTCTTTCCGCTCGCCTGGCTCGCGAAGGGCATGCGCTCGGTCTTCCTGCCGGAGGCGTTCGCCTCGGCCGAGGCGGGTGGCGCATGGCAGCTCGGAACGGTGGCCATCGTCCTGCTGCTCTGGCTGGTCGTGGGTATCGTCGTGAGCCGGTTCACCTTCCGGTGGATCCGGAAGGACAGCTGACGCCATGACGACGGCCGAGGGACGCGGGTCCGGCCACACGGGCGGTGGGGCAGGTGCAGGTTCGGTCGCGGCGGCTTCGAGCGCTGTCCCGAGCGACTGGCATCGGCGCGCGCTGCCCTGGTGGCATCTCGCGTTCGGCCTCGGCCCTGCGGCCACCCTCGGATTCTGCGTGGTGCTGGCGGACGAGGATGCCATCCCACTCGCGGCCGTCGCGCTGCTGTCGATGACGGTGCTGTGGTTCGCATTCGGCCGACTCTCCTTCGACAGCCGCGCCGCGCGGATGGCGTTCCTGCCTCTGCTCATCCTGGCTCTCGCCGTGGCGATCGCAGCAGCACCGAACGCCGCCGTGATCCAGTGCCTGGTGTTCCCGTTCGTCTGGGTCTCGCTCGACGGCCTCCGCGCGGCGCTGATCGGAAACGCGTTCGTCGCCATCGGCGCCTTCGTCGGCTTCTCCGTGGCTCAGCGGGGAACCGAGTACGGCTATGCCACCGCAGCCGCCATCTCCCTCGTCTCGGTCGCGTTCAGCGTGCTGATGGGCCTCTGGATCACCCGGATCACTGTCTGGGGGCACGAGCGCGGGCGCCTGCTGGAGGAGCTGACCGATGCTCAAGCCGAGCTCGCCGCGGCGAATCGCGAGCAGGGGACCGCCTCGGAGCGCGAACGGCTGGCGCGCGAGCTGCACGACACGATCGCGCAGAGCCTCACCGGTCTCGTCATGGTCGCCCAGCGGGCGAGCGCCACGCGGAATCTGGACCCCGCAGTGCGCGCCGACCTCGAGCTGATCGAGTCGATCGGTCGCGAGACTCTGGGCGAGACGCGTGCCCTCGTCGCCTCGTCGGCCAGCGTCAGAGTCGAGGGCGGGCTCGCCGCGGCGGCCGCGCGACTCTCCGCCCGGTACCGCCGCGAGACCGGGATCGACGTCGACCTCGACATCCGCGCGGATCTGTCCGAGCTGGACCGTGAGCTGGAGGTGGTCGTGCTGCGCTGCGTGCAGGAGGCCCTGGCCAACGTGCGCAAGCATGCCGCCGCATCCCGCGTCGTCGTGCGCGTCGACGCCCGCACTGGCACGGGCACCGGCACCGGCACCGGCACCGGCACCGGCACCGGCATGCTCGTGGTCGAGGTCCTCGACGACGGTGTCGGCATCTCTGTGGCCGATGCCGAGGCCGCCGGCGGCTTCGGTCTCAGCGGGATGCGGGAGCGGCTCGCCCTGGTCGGCGGCCAGGTGACCGTCGCTCCGCGCGACACCGGCGGCACGTCGCTGCGCGCGACGATCCCGCTCCTCAGACCCTCCGCGGAAGACGACGCAGCGGCCAATCGACGAGCTGTCCATGGAACCGGCGCCGACACGGCAACGGCGCACGCGACGACGACGAGGGATCGAGCGGGGATGCAGCGGGAACCCGCACCGGCTTCCGCAGCGGCTCCGCCAGCCGACCACTCGATCGGAGGTGGGTGCGTGACGATCCGCGCCCTGGTGGTCGACGACCATCCGATCGTCCGCGGCGGCATCGTCGCCCTGCTGTCCGGCGACCCCCAGATCGAGGTGGTCGGCGAGGCCGCGGACGGGCTGAGCGCCGTCCGGCTCGCCGCCGAGCTCTCCCCCGACATAGTCCTGATGGATCTGCAGATGCCCGGACTCGACGGCGCAGCGGCGACGGAACGGATCCTCAGCGCCGATCCTGGAATCCGCGTGCTGGTGCTCACCACGTACGAGTCGGACGACCAGATCCTCGATGCGATCGGCGCGGGCGCGAGCGGCTACCTCCTCAAGGCGGCGCCCCGCGAGGAGATCCTCGCCGGAGTGCGTTCGGTGGTCGCCGGCGACACGGCGCTCTCACCCTCGATCGCCAAGACTCTCGTCGGTCAGGTGCGCAGGCGGATCGCTGAGCCGGAGGCGTCACTGACGGCACGTGAGCGGGAGGTGCTGGCGCTCGTCGCGGCGGGCAACAGCAATCCGCAGATCGGGGCCGCGCTCTTCATCGGCGAGGCCACCGTGAAGACGCACCTGCTGCACGTCTTCGAGAAGCTCGGCGTCTCGGATCGCACCCGCGCCGTGACCAGAGCTCAGGAGCTCGGCATCCTGTAGTCGGTGTGTGCCGAGGAAGGACTCGCGGCGAACCGAAGCCGCACCGATAAGCGGACTCGAAGCCGATCCGGACCGTTTCCGGCCGTATTCCGCCCTCCCTCCGCTATCGGCGCCGACTCCGCTGATCGGTACGCCGACTCCGCTGATCGGTAGCAGGTGCAGGCGCGTTACCTACGAAACCGACGGATACCTACGCAATTCCGTAGGTATTGGGCCGGAACGTAGGAAAAGGGTCAGGCGTTCTCTTTGCGGAAGGTGCGGGTGCCGACGTAGAGACCCGCGGCGAAGAGGACGATCGTCCATACCGATCCCCAGAGCACCGCGCTGCTCGCGAAGACGCCGGTGAAGACATCACGGACGGCGTTCACGACGTACTTCACGGGGATGAAGTCACTGGTGACGATGAGCCAGTCCGGTGCCCCCGACCGCGCGCTGATCGGCAGCAGGATGCCCGCCAACAGCAGCACCGGCAGGGAGATGCTGTTGAGGATCGGCGCCATCACGTCCTCGCTCTTCACGGTGAGGGCGAGCGCATTCGACCCGGCCGAGCACGCCGCACCGAGCAGGATCACCAAAACGAGGCCGAACAGCATGCCTCCGATGGATCCGCGCAGTCCGAAGAGGAAGCCGATCGCGATCAGCACGATGCCCTGCACGGCGAGGAGCACGACATCGCGGAGCACGCGGCCGAGCAGCAGCGCGGTCCGACTTGCCGGGGTCACTCGCTCCGCCTCGATGACGCCCTCGCGCCATTCGGAGATGAGGCCGAAGCCGGCGAACAGTGCGCCGAACAGGCCGAGCTGCACGAGAAGCCCCGGCACGAAGAAGGTGTATGCGTTGTCGGCGCCGATCTGTGCCGCGAGCGGCTCCAGAAGCGGCCCGAAAAGAGCCAGGTAGAGGATCGGCTGAGTCAGTCCGATGATCACCCAGGCCGGATTGCGCAGGTTCATCCGCATCTGCCGGCGCCAGACCACGAAGGTCTCGTTCCAGAACCGCATCTCAGGCACCCTCTCGCAGCGATCGGCCAGTCAGATTGAGGAACACGTCGTCGAGGGTCGGGCGCCGGACCTCGACGGCCTCGGGCACCACTCCGTCGGCGTCGAGCGCGCGAATCAGGCCGGGCAGCTCGCGGCCGGCGGTCGGGGTGCGGACTGAGATGACGAGCGCGTCGACGGTGGTATCACCGAGCGCGCCGAGGACCCGACGGGCGGAAGTCACGTCGTCGACCGATCCGACGGTCAGCTCGATCAGATCACCGGACACTTCGCGCTTGAGCGCTTCGGGAGTGCCGCTCGCCACGATCGAGCCGTGATCGATGACGAGGATCCGATCGCAGAGCGCGTCGGCCTCGTCGAGGTAGTGGGTGGTCAGGAAGACGGTGCTGCCCAGCCGCTGGCGCAGTTCGGAGATGTGCACCCACAGGTTGGCTCGCGCCTGAGGATCCAGGCCCGTGGTCGGCTCGTCGAGGAAGACGAGCGTGGGATCGTGCACGAGGCCCATGGCGATGTCCAGCCGCCTACGCTGACCGCCCGAGAGCGTCTTGGGTGCGCGCTCCCACATGCCGTCGAGCTCGAGCTGCTCGAACAGCTCCCTGCCTCGCTTCTCTGCCTGAGTGCGGGAGATGCCGTAGAGCAGACCGTGATCGACGATCTCCTCTCCGGCCCGCGCATCGCCTGAGGTGGATCCGCTCTGGGAGACGTAGCCGATGTTGCGCCGCACCTCGCTCGCCTGGCTGGCGACGTCGAACCCGGCGACCTGGGCAGAACCGGAGGTGGGCTTCAGTAGGGTCGTCAGCATCCGGAGCGTGGTCGTCTTGCCGGCGCCGTTGGGGCCGAGGAAGCCCACGATCTCGCCCTCGTCCACATCGAGATCGACTCCGGCCACAGCGACGACCTCGGACCTCTCCCTGCCCCGCTTCGTGGAGAAGGTGCGCGCCAACTGACGGGCGGTGATGACGGCCATCGGTCTCCGATCGATCGATCCGCGCGCGCTCGCACACGGACGTTCCGTTTCTAACGCATGCGGCGGACATCCGCTGTCTGATTCAGCCGGATCATCCGCAAGGGCCTCGATACGGCGCTGGCGCGCCTACTCGACCAGCGAAACCGGACGACACCCCGCTGGCGCGCCTACTCGACCAGCGAAACCGGACGACACCCCGCTGGCCCGCAAGCGCCTCGATACGGCGCTGACGCGCTTTCCCGACCAGCGAGCGCGGGGGGGGGTCAGACGGTGAGGCCCACCAGCACGGGCTCGGGGGCCAGGAGCACGCCGAACTCGACCTGCACCATCGCGCGGATGTAGCGGGCGAGCTCCGCGACCTCCTCAGCCGTCGCGCCGCCGGTGTTGACGATGGCCAGGGAGTGCTTGCGAGAGATCGCCGCACGAGAGCCGGGCAGGCGGAAGCCGCGGGAGATCCCCGCATGCTCGATGAGCCAGGCCGCGCTCAGCTTCACCCGATAGTCACCGCCCTGACGCGGCACGACGGGCGCACCGGAGGCGAGCGGCACGATGATGTCCGGCTCGTCGAGGCTGGTCGGCCATCGGGGGGCGGCCGTCGGCAGGGTGCGGGCGAAGTGCTCGCTGACGATCGGATTGGTGAAGAAGGATCCCGCGCTCACCGAGTCGGGGTCGTTGTCGTCGAGCACCATGCCCTTGGAGCGGCGCAGCTCGAGCACCGCCTCGCGCACGACGGCGATCGGCACATGGTCGCCGAGCCGCACCCCGAGGGTGTTGGCGAGCTGAGCGTAGGCGATCGGCCCGCTGAGTGCGGCTCGGCCGGGCTCGGCCTCGAGCAGCTCGAGCTCGATCGCGGTGACGACGCCGGCGCGGCCCTGCTTGAAGATCGAGGTTCGATAGCCGAGGCCGATCTGCGATGCACGCCAGCGTCGCACGTCGCCGGTCATCGCGTCGAGGAACTCGACCGCCGCAAGGCTCGCCGCGAGCTCCTGGCCGTAGGCGCCGATGTTCTGCACGGGCGAGGCCCCGCAGGATCCGGGGATGCCCGAGAGCGCCTCGACGCCCGACCAGCCGTTCGCGACGCACTGGGCGACGAGGTCGTCCCACGGCTCGCCGGCCTCGACCTGGATCCGGATGCGGCGACTGGACGCCGAGCGCAGTCGCGGGAGGGTGTCGAGGGAGGCTCCGCGCGCGATCATCGGGATGCTCGAGGTGGACGTCGCGACAGGCAGCCGGGAGACGCCTCGGGTCGCCGTCTGCACGACGGTGCCGTCGAATCCCTCGTCGGAGACGAGCAGATTCGACCCGCCGCCGACCACGAGCCAGTCGTCGCCGTCGTCCCAGATGGCCCGGACCTCGCCGACGAGGTCGTCACGCGTGGTGGGACGCACGAGGCGGGCGGCCGGTCCGCCGACGCGAAGGGTGGTGAGCTCGGAGAGCGCTACGCCGGATTCCACGTCAGCTCAGCGCCACGAGAACCTGGGCCTTGCCGAGGACGGTGTCGCCGCCGAAGCGCACCGTGAGATCGATCCGAGCGGTTCCCGCCTCGGTATCGATCGCCGCGACCTTGGCCGACACGGTCAGCTCCGCACCGTCGGCCGGATCGACCACCACCGGTCGGGTGAAGCGCACCTGGTAGTCGCGGATCCGATGGGCACCGCCTGCCCAGTCGACGACCGGCTGCACGGCGGAGCCCATGGTCAGCATGCCGTGGGCGAGCACTCCGGGCAGGCCGACCGATGTCGCGATGTCGTCGCGGTAGTGGATCGGATTGAAGTCGCCGGAGGCTCCCGCGTAGCGGACCAGGCTGTCTCGGGTGAGGGGGATGGCGGTCTCCGCGATCACGTCGCCCACCGCGAGGGCATCGAGGGCGGCAGAGGCGGTCATGCGTCGCCTCGCACGACGAGCGTCGAGACCGCGGTGACGACGTGCTCGCCTGCCGAGTCCGTCATCGCAGAGCTGGCGGTGAGCATGGAATTGCCACCGAGCGACTTGACGGAGGTGATGGTCATGGTGGCGGTGAGCTCGTCGCCCGCAATGATGGGCCGACTGAAGCTGAAGCGCTGCTCGCCGTGCACCACGCGGGAGAAGTCGACGCCTGCATCCTCGTCCGCAAGCAGCTGCGCCAGGGTGCGCTCCTGGATCACGACGGAGAAGGTCGGGGGCGCGACGACGTCGGCGAAGCCGAGAGCACGAGCCGCAGCAGGGGAGGTCGATGCGGGATCGGTCGAGCCGACCGAGGCGGCGAATTCGCGCACCTTCTCGCGTCCCACGAGGTAGGGCGCCGTGGGCGGGTACACACGTCCTTGGATGGCCGGATTGACAGTCACGGCCGCCAGTCTAGTTTCGCCCCGTTCCGTCCACGTCGAGGGTTCCTCGGCGAAGGATCGCGCCCACCGGGCGACGAGAAAGCCCCGACCCGCACGCGGCGGATCGGGGCTTCGATGAGCGTCGAGGATTCCCGTGGGAATCCCTCTGCTCAGGAGGTGATGCCTACTGGCAGCTCTCGCACTGCAGGAGGTCCATCGGGTCGACCGGAATTGCGTAGCCGCCGACGGTGTCGTTGTCGAAGTTCATGAGATCTCCCCTGGTCTGTGGCTCATCTTCCCCGGATGAGCCGCGTGTACTGGTTACCACCCTTGCGGGGGTGGATCCACTATATATCGGAAAGAACACGACTGTCATTCTCTACATGTTGTGTCGGCGTGTCTCATGACCCCATTTTAGGTGGGGCCTCAGACATTGACTTCCGAGCTCTCCACAGCCCTCCTGCACGGTCTCCACATACCGTCCACACACCCTCCACAGGGCGGCCGGAAGGGCAGATCCATGCGCGATCAGGAGCTTTGCCGACGGGCTCAGCCGAGTCCTCCGAAAGCATCCACAGCCCCGACGGCAACGCCCCGCGCGTCCTTCACGACGACGATCACCAGCGAGCCATATGGTTCGCGCCACACGCTGTGCGGGGTCGAATGAGCGTCGGCGGGCAGCTCGACGGAGGCGGTGAAGAGATCCCCATCGAGGCGGGGTTCAACCGGTCGGCCGTCCACGCTCAGCTCGAGCGAGAAATGGCCGGCAGCCCCCACCACACGGCCCTGGATCGACAGGTCGAGAGCACCGGTCTCGGACCGGGTCACCGAACCCGTCAGGTCGATGCTCAGCGGTGCGGTGAGGAGTGACGCCCCCTCACTCCGCGCGGCGCTCTGCGCCGCAACGGGGGCGCCCCCGCGCACGGCGGTCGGCGCGGGGATCGACGGCGTCCGTGGCGGGACGATCCGCCGACTGCGGGTCATGTCGAACGCCGCCGCGAGGGTCAGCAGAGCCGTGTCGTCGTAGCCGCGCCCCGCGAAGGTGAGGCCGACGGGCATCCCGATATCAGCCATGACCCCCATGGGCACGGTGACTGTGGGAATGCCGAGGTGCCGGATGACGACGTTGCCGTTCGACACCCAGACGCCGTTGCGCCATGCCTTCGCGTGCGACTCGGGGTTGCGTTCGGCGTCCTCCGGCCCGACGTCGGCCGCGGCGGGGAAGACCACGGCCGCGAGCCCCAGCTCATCCATCCAGTGCTCGAGGTCCACTCGCCGGGTCTCCTCGATGCCGCGCAGCGCCTCGCCGAGCAGCGGCAGCTCGTCCAGTGAGCGCACGCCGTCGGCAGCCCAGCCCGGGTAGTCGGCGATGTCCGGATCGTCGGAGTAGAGGTCGGGAATCGTGCCCGGCGGCAGGGGGAAGATCAGCGCGCCGTCCACCTGGTCGAGACGGTTGAGGGCGGGGTCGTCGTTGGCGCGCAGGAAGTCGTCCATGCCGAAGACCGAGAGCGGGCCGAGCTCTTCCGCGTGGAAGTCTGCGGAGACCAGCCCCCGCGTGACCATCGACCGCGCGCCCGGCCGGTCCTCCTCGTAGTTGGACACGACCGGGAAATCGACCTCGACCACCTCGGCGCCGAGCGATTCGAGCTCGACCGCGGCCGACCTCCAGAGCTCGAGTACGGATTCACGGGTCTCGATCGGGTTGGCGCCGTCCGGATCGGCGTTGATGTACATGCGCGGCACGCCGAGCCGGACTCCGCGCAATGCGCCGGATTCCTGACCGAGCGCGGGATAGGACTCGGGCCGCAGGGCTGAGCTGGGCGGGGTCGGGATGTGCCGCTGCATCCGCCAGAAGTCGCCGCGCTCATCGGGGTCGTCGGCGACGATGACATCGAGGATCTCCAGCAGATCCGCCGCCGACCGCGCGTGCGGGACGACGACGTCCATGGTCGGCACCAGCGGCCAGTTGCCGCGCATCGAGATGATCCCGCGAGACGGCGTGTAGGCGACGAGCCCGTTGTTCGAGGCGGGAGCCCGACCGGAGGACCAGGTCTCCTCCCCCAGTCCGAAGGCGGCGAAGCTCGCGGCGGTCGCCGTGCCCGATCCGTTGGACGATCCCGACGCATAGGCGGCCGTGAGGTAGTCGGGGTTGTACGGGCTCTCGGCGCGGCCGTAGACGCCTCGCTGCATTCCGCCGTTCGCCATCGGCGGCATGTTGGTGAGGCCGATCAGCACGGCGCCCGCTGCGCGCAGTCGTCCGATCGTGAACGCGTCGTCGGTCGCGATGAGGTGCTGGAACGCGGGTGATCCGCTGGCCACGGTGAGCCCGCGCACCTTGTAGCTGTCCTTCGCGGTGTAGGGGATGCCGTCGAGGGGTCCGAGGGTCTCGCTCCGAGCGCGTCGCGCATCGGAGGCCCGAGCATCCGCGAACGCGTCGGGATTGAGCACGGGAACGGCATTCAGCCGGATGCCCTGACGATCGAAGTGCGCGATCCGGTTGAGGTACGCGGCCACCAGTTCGACGCTCGTGACCTCGCCGGATTCGAGCGCAGCCCGCAGCTCGGCGATCGAGCGCTCGACGACGTCGAAGCCGGCAGCGCGGGTCCTGCTCGAGGGCGATGATTCAGGGGCAGCGGGGATCGGCTTCTCGTCGTCGTTCGGCATGCTGGAGAGTATTCCAGCAGCGCCTCCTGGGCGGCATGGGCCGACCTGCCGACGATGAAGATCCATCCGCGTGCTGCTGGAGTTCTTCGCCACCGGGACTGAGACTGGTCATCTGCCGCCGCGCTTCGGCGCGGCGACCGATGCCGCGTCCACGCCGAGCAGGCGGGTAGGGAGGTGCAGGGTGACGGAAGGGTCCGACGATCTCGGCGGGCGGGCTGGGACGCTGTTCGCGGCGACCAGTCTGGTCGTGGCGATCGTGGTCGGTGCGATGCTCGTCTCGGGCTATCGCGCCGGGGTCCTCGACAATCGGATCGAGTGGCTGTTCTGGGCCGGCGCGATCCTTGGAGCCGCGGGGATCGGCTGCCTCGGAATCGCCAGCATGCCCGCCCGCGCATCGGTGACATCGCTCCGTCGCGCCTCCGCTCTGATCAGGGCCGGCCTGCTCCTGTTCATGGCAGCGCCGGTCCTCTGCGTCATCGCCGTGTTCACCGACTACTGGATCTGAGCCCATGAACGAGTCTGAGCCGCACCCCGCAGCCCACCCCGAGCCGCGTCCCGCATCGCATCCGGTATCGAACTACGCAGCGCAGCCCGGGGTCCGCGGCCCAGATCCGGCGCGCACGCGCTCGCGGCTCGAGCTGCAGGCCGCGCTCGGCCTGCTCGCCGGGGTGATCGCGATGGCCACCATCTGCGGCGCCATCATCATCTCGGGCTGGTTCGCGGGCGTCCTCTGGGATCCCGCCGAGCGGTTCTTCTGGGCGGGTGGAGCGGCTGGCGGCCTGATGGTGGCATCCTTTGCGGCGGCCGCGTTCCCGGGCGGCGACGACGACGAGCGAGCGATCCTCCGGATCCGACTGTTCGTCCGGATTGGCCTGCTCCTGCTCGTGCTTGCACCCACTCTGTGCATCGGCGCGATGGTCGCCGATTTCTACCGCTGATCCGCATCGCCGACGCTCGCCGCAGCAGAAAGCAGCTCCCGCGGGGAACGTCCCCCGCGGGAGCTGCTTTGCCCGGCGACGAACCGAGCGGGCGCTGCCCTACTTGAGGGTTTCGACGTCGATCACGAAGCGATAGCGCACGTCCGACTTCAGGACGCGCTCGTAGGCCTCGTTGATCTGCGCCGCGTCGATCAGCTCGATCTCCGGAGCGATGCCGTGCTCGGCGCAGAAGTCGAGCATCTCCTGTGTCTCGGCGATGCTGCCGATCGCGGATCCGGCGAAGGAGCGGCGGTTGTCGAACAGGGTGAAGACCTGCACCCCGAGCGGCTCGGGCGGAGCGCCCACATTCACCAGGGTGCCGTTCAGGCGCAGCAGCTTCATGTAGGCGTTGATGTCCACCTGGGCGCTGACGGAGTTGATGATCAGGTCGAAGGTGTTGGCCAGGCTCTCGAATGTCGCCTCGTCACTGGTGGCGTAGTAGTGGTCGGCTCCGAGTCGGAGGCCGTCCTCCTTCTTGCCCAGCGTCTGCGAGAGCACGGTGACCTCGGCGCCCATGGCGTGCGCGATCTTGACGGCCATGTGGCCGAGTCCGCCCATCCCGACGACGGCGACCTTCTTGCCGGGCCCGGCGTTCCAGTGCGCAAGCGGCGAGTAGGTGGTGATTCCGGCGCAGAGCAGCGGGGCCGCCGCCTCATAGGGGATGGACTCGGACACCTTGAGGACGAAGTCCTCGACGACCACGATGTGAGTGGAGTAGCCGCCCTGGGTGATGGTGCCATCGCGATCGACGGCGGTATAGGTGCCCGTGTTGCCCTTCAGGCAGTAGTTCTCGGCACCGGCGAGGCAGTTCTCGCACTCGCGGCACGAGTCGACCATGCAGCCGACCCCCACGCGGTCACCGACCGCATGCAGGCTGACCTCGGATCCGACCTCGGTGACGACTCCGACGATCTCATGGCCGACGACCTGGGGGTAGCTGATCTCGCCCCACTCACCGCGGACGGTGTGGATGTCGGAGTGGCAGATGCCCGCGTAGGCGATCTCGATCAGGACGTCGTGGGGGCCGACGTCGCGGCGTTCGATGGTGGTGGGAACCAGGGGCTCCGTGGCAGAGGGGGCAGCGTAGGCGTTGACGGTGAGCACTCGACAACGCTAGCGGCCATCGGCTCGGCGTTCGCCGGGCGCATCGCAGCCACCGGCTCGACGATGGGTTCCTCGCCGCGGGGGAAAGCGCCTTCCCGCGGGGGAAAGATTCCCCGCGGGGAGTCCACTTCACCCGCGCGGAGCTGCCTCAGAGCCCGCGTCGACCCCGGATCAGTCCCGCGAATACCGCGTGGAGCAGCGGAAGCGCCGAGACCGCCATCAGCACGATGCCGAACACCTCGTCGGTGCTCCGCAACAGGACGCCGGCGACCAGCAGACCCATGAACACGATCGCCGACACCATCCGGCTGACGGTCCGCTCGAGCTGTCGGACCTGGCGCTCGAGCCGGGGGGTCTCGACCTCGATCTCACCGTCTTCGATGCGGGTGACGAGGCCGTCGAGCCGGCGCGGCAGCCGGGCGGCGATCCCGACGGTCTCGACCGCCTCGCGCGCGAACGACCCGATGACGCCGCCGCGCTCGTCGCGCAGCAGCTTGTCGGCGTACGGCTCGACCGCGTTCCAGATGTTGAACTTCGGGTCGAGCGTGCTGCACAGACCCGAGATCAGCGAGACCGCGCGGATGACGAGCAGGAAGTTCTTCGGCAGCTGGAACGGCAGCACACGGATCGTCTCGCCGAACTGGTCGGCGAACTCCCGGAGCTCTCGCGGATCGACGTCCTGCAGATCGGTGAACGCGACGCCGCCGAAGCGGGCGAACAGCGCCGACATGGTGCGCTCGAGCTCGCGGGTGTCCGCGGACGGGCAGCAGCACGCCCAGGTCGCGCATGCTCGTCGACGAGCCGCCGGCCGTCCCGTGAGGCGACCGCGATGAGGAAGCCGCTGCAGGCCCGCGTGCGCAGCCCGTCGGGGATCTCGCCCATCATCCCGAAGTCGACGAACGTCAGGACCCAGTCCCGCGTCGCGCCCGCTGTCCGGCCTCGCCAGCAGCACCGGCCTCGCCGTCGGAGGGCGATGTCGTGCGGGGCACCGGCGTGACGAAGATGTTGCCGGGGTGGGCGTCGCCGTGGAAGAAGCCGTCGACGAACAGCTGGTCGAACATGACGTTCGCGAACTCGATCGCGACGGCCGACGGGTCGATGCCCGCCGCGCGGAGCGCATCGAGGTCGTTGATCTTGATCGCGCTGACGTCCTGAAGCGTGAGCACCCGTCGGGTCGAGCGCTCCCAGGCGATGCCGGGGACCCGCACGCGGTCGTCGCCGTCGAACTGCTCGGCGAACCGTTCGGCGCTCTGCGCCTCGTGCAGGTAGTCGATCTCCTCGAGGCTGGTGACGGCGAACTCCTCGGCGAGTCGCGGGCAGGTCGACCCGGCGGGAGACGAGGGCTGCACCCGGCTCAGACGCCGGGCCACCCAGCGCAGGGCGGCGAGGTCGATGTCGACGATCATCCCGATGTCCGGGCGCTGCACCTTCACGACCACGTCGGCGAAGCCCGCGTCCGGCGGCCGTCTCGGGCGTAGAGTCGCGCGCGGTGCGCCTGCCCGAGCGAGGCCGCCGCCATCGGGGTCGCATCGAAGGAGGCGAACGCGCTGCTCGAGGGACATGCCGAGCTCCGCCTCGGCGAGCGCGCGGACCTGACGCGAAGTCCTCGGGCCGCACCTCGTCCTGCAGACCCTCCAGCTCACGGGTCACCTCGGGCGGCAGCACGTCGAGCCGCGAGGAGAGGAACTGGCCGACCTTGATCATCAGGCCGCCGAGCTCGGTGGCGAGCCCGTAGAAGCTGCGGGCCATCCGCCGCCAACGGCGGGTGCGCCCTCGCGCGCCGAGCCCGGCGAGACCGAGCTGCGGGAAGGGCGATCTCGAACCACCAGTTCTCGACCATGTAGCGGGTCGCGAAGCGCAGGATGCGCCGGTAGCGGGCGCGCCCGTCCCGGCCGAATCGCTCCGACCGGTCGCGCGAGGCGATCGTGGTGGTGTTGGTCAACTGCGGGCGAGGATGGCGTAGAGCTTGCGACGCGCCTCATCGAGCACGGCGACCGCTTCGGCGACGTCCTCCGCCGACCCGCGTGCGCCACCTGCGCCGCGGCCTGGGCGAGCTGCGCGCCGGCCTTCGGGATGGCGCCGCCGATAGGGCGGCGGCTCGCTTGCCCGGCGCTTCCCACGGAGCGGAGACATCGGGCGCCGTCTCTGCGGCCGCTCGTCCGGCGTCGGTCAGGGAGTAGGTCTTCTTGCCGGCCGACTCGACCGCAGTGACGAGCCCCTCGTCGGCCAGCACCTGCAGGGTCGGGTAGACCGAGCCGGGGCTCGGCTTCCACATCCCGCCGCTGCGCTCTTCGATCGCGCGGATGATCTGGTAGCCGTGCATCGGCTCCTCGGTGAGGATGGCGAGCACCGCCGCGCGGACGTCGCCGCGACCCATCCGGCCGCCGCTGCGCTCGTCGAAGCGCTGCTCGAACGTGTCGCGCAGCTGATCCATGGCGTCCCAGATGCCGGTTCGTGAGCGACCGGCTCCCGCTCGCGAACGAGCACCCGACGTTCCGCCTGTGTTTGACCTGATCATGACTGCCTCCGGAGTTGAGCGACCAGGGTCGACGATAGTGGGCGACACATCGCTCAACCTGTGCGGCGTCCTCGGCCGCCCCTCCGCGCGGATGCGCGTCGGGGCGACGCCGCTATGCGGTGCGGATCGAGCCGGTCTCGGTGAGACCCGCCTTGTCCGCCTGCTCCTGCAGGGCCGAGCGCTTGCGCAGCGGCGGCACCTTGAAGAACAGCGACAGCACGAACGCCAGGAGGATCACCGAGAGCGCGATCCAGTAGACGGTGACGACAGAGCTGTTGAAGCCGATCAGGAACGGCGCGGACAGGCGCTTGTCGGCGCCGTTGAGGAACGACGTGTCGCTCGTCGAACTGCTCGCCGAGTCGGAGGTCGACGAGTCGCCGTTCCTGATGCTGTCGGCGATCGTCGGGGCGAGCTGGTCGACCCAGTACCCGCGCTGGCCGGCGTCCGAGTAGTCGACCGAGACGGTGCCGTCGACGACGGTGGCGTGTCGCCTTGTCCGCGACCGCGGCGAGCGCGGACGCCTCGGCAGCGGGCCGGGCCGCCGCGACCTGCGCCTCGATCGATGCCCGGAGCGGCGGCGGCCGGGATCGCGCCGGCATCGACCTGGGCCTGGACGGCTGCGGTGACCTGCTGGGTGGCCGCGTCGTCCGCTGCTGCGGTCGCCGTGGCCACCGCGTCGTCGAGCTGGGCCTGCACCGACTGCGTGATCGGGTGGACGATCGGGTTCCAGATCTGCTTCATGACGGCGGCGTTCTCGCTGGCGCCTGCGCGACCGACGGGTCGAGGGCCGCGTCGAGGGATGACGGCCAGCGTGCTTCTCGTTCCCGAGCGAGTTCATGATGTTGGCCGGCAGCGCCGAGAACAGCACGGACAGCAGGATGGCGGCGCCCAGCGTTCCACCGATCTGGCGGAAGAAGGTGGACGCGCTGGTCGCGACGCCCATGTCCTGCGGCTCGACCGAGTTCTGGCTGGCGAGGGTCAGGGTCTGCATGAGCTGGCCGAGCCCGAGGCCGATGAGGAACATGCCGATCATGAGGAACCAGAGCGGCTTGTCGACCGTGACGAAGTCGTCAGCGTAGAGGAAGCCGAGCGCCGTGAACGCCGTGCCGGTGATCGGGAAGATCCGGTACTTGCCGGTGCGCGCGATGATCTGGCCGGAGCCGATCGACGCGATCATCAGGCCGAGCACCATCGGCAGCATCGCGAAGCCCGACTCGGTCGGCGTCAGGCCGGTGACGATCTGCAGGTAGAGCGGCAGGGTGAGCATGCGCGCCGAACATGCCGAAGCCGACGAGCACGCCGAGGATGGTCGCCATCGAGAACGTCCCGGGAGCGGAAGAGCTTCAGCGGGATGATCGCGTCGTCGCCTCATCAGCGTCTCGGCGATGAGGAACGCCGATCGATGCCGAGGCCGCCGATGACGTAGCAGGCGATCGCAGCCGGCGGAGGCCCAGCCCCACGTGCGGCCCTGCTCGGCGACGAGCAGGAGCGGCGACGAGCGTCGACGATGACGGCGGTGGCGCCCCACCAGTCGATGCGCGGCTTGCGCGTGGCGCTCGAACTGGGGCAGGTGCAGGAACGCGAGGACCATCAGCGAGCGCGGCGAGCGCCGATCGGCACGTTGATCAGGAACACCCAGCGCCAGCCGGTGATGAAGAGGATCTGGTCGGCGCCGGCGAACAGGCCGCCGACGAGCGGGCCGATGACGCGAGGAGATGCCGAACACGGCGAGGAAGTAGCCCTGGTACTTGGCGCGCTCGCGCGGGGCGAGCATGTCGCCCATGATCGCGAGCGGCAGCGACATGAGGCCGCCGGCGCCGATGCCCTGGATGGCGCGGAAGCCGGCGAGCATCAGCATCGAGGTGGAGAACGACGCGGCGAGCGAGCCGAGCGACGAAGATCGCGATCGCGAAGATGAAGAGCGGGCGGCGGCCGAAGATGTCGGAGAGCTTGCCGTAGATCGGCGTCGCGATCGTCGAGGTGATCAGGTAGGCGGTGGTGACCCACGCCTGCTGGTCGAGGCCGTGCAGGTCGTCGCCGATCGTGCGGATCGCGGTGCCGACGATCGGTCTGGTCGAGCGAAGACAGGAACATGCCGGCCATGAGGCCGTAGATGACCAGCAGGATCTGCCGGTGACTCATGATCGGCTTAGAGGCCTCAGACGGTGAGGCGGTGGGCGCCTCGACGGGAACGGTTGCAGTTGACACAGGATTCCTTGGTATGGGCGGCAGCGGAAGGCCGAAGGGTCGCGACAAAGATTTTGCAGACCACGCAATCTTACGCGATTGCATTTCTGCGTCAAACGCAATCGAGTGATCACATCCGGCTCGTCGGCATCCTGGTGGCCTTCCGTCGACGCAGAACAGGATGCTCGAACGGGGCCCGAAATCCATTACGAGGACAGCGCGAGGATAGGAAGCGTGTCCTCAGCGCAGTCCTGCGCGAGCGAATCCCTGCACGAAATAGCGCTGGAAGACGAGGAAAAGCACGACCATCGGGAGCACGTCGATGAGCGCGAAGGCCATCGTGGCGCCGTAGTCCGGCCCGTTCTGGCTCTGCAGGTAGAGCAGTCCGATCGGCAGGGTGAAGAGCGCGTTCTCTTTCAGCGCGATGAGCGGCCAGGCGAAGTCGTTCCACGACCCGAGCAGGGTCATGAAGAAGAGCACGGCGATGAGCGGCTTGGACAGCGGAAGGATGATCTGGCGAAAGATCCGCAGATGGCCGGCGCCGTCGATCCGGGCGGCCTCGATCAGGTCGTTGGGGATGGCGAGGATGAACTGACGTGCGAGGAAGATGCCGAAGGCTGACGCCGAGGTGGGCAGGATGACCGCCCAGTAGCTGCCGTAGATGCCGAGGCCGGTGACGAGCCGGAACAGGGACACGATGATGACCTGCAGCGGCAGCGTCAGAGTGGTGAGCGCGATCAGGAAGACCAGGCCCGAGCCTCGGAAGCGCAGACGGGCGAATGCATAGCCCGCCATGAGGTTGCAGGCAACCGTGATGACCGCCACGACGAGGGAGATGGCGACCGAGTTGCTGAACCAGACTCCAACGGGGAATGCGGCGAAGATGCGCTCGAAGTTGGCGAAGGTGATCTGCCGCGGCCACAGTCGGAAGGTGCCGCTGAAGAGATCCGCGCGACTGGAGAATGCCACGACGATCATCCGATAGAGCGGGAAGAGCATGACGGCCGCGATGAAGCAGGCGACGACGACCCGCACCGGCTTCCACGCGTCGCGTCGGCGGCGTCGAGCGAGCGTCGGTTCGGCGCCCGGCCGGGGCGGCGCAACGAGCCGGGTTGCGTCCTGAAGAGAGTCGGTCACTCCTCGAAGTCCTTCGTGCGGTTAGTGCGCCATTGGATCGCGGTGAAGATCAGGGTGAGCACCAGCAGGACCATCCCGACGGCAGTGGCGTAGCCCTGGTCGCGACTGACGAATCCTGTGTCGTACGCATAGGTCACGAGCACCGAAGTGGCGTTCTGCGGCCCGCCGCCCGTCAGCACGAAGACGATGTCGAAGACCTGGAAGGAGTAGATGACGTTGATGATCAGCAGGAAGAAGGTGGACGGCCCGAGGAGCGGCAGCGTGACCAGACGCAGGCGCTGCCAGGCGGTTGCGCCGTCCAGCTCGGCCGCCTCAAGCAGCAGCGGATCGACGCTCTGCAGTCCAGCCAGGTAGATCAGCATGTTGAAGCCGACCCGCCACCAGAGGGTGATCAGCACGACGGATGCGAACGCGGCCACCCCTCCCGACTGCCACTGGACCGTCGGGAGTCCAGCGCCGCGGAGCAGCTCGTTGAGCGCGCCGGTGTTCTCATCGAACAGCTGCAGTCCGATGAGGGCCGTCGCCACCCCCGCCACCGCCATCGGGGTGATCAGGATCGCCCGGAAGACAGCCCGTCCTGGCAGCACGGAGTTCATCAGCACGGCCGCTCCCAGGCCGAAGGCCATAGCGGAAGGGGTGACGATTGCAGTGAAGAGGACCGTGTTGATGGTCGAGCGCCAGAACAGCGCATCGGACAGCAGCCGGCCGTAGTTGTCGAGGCCGATGAACACGCCCTCGCCGAAGCCATCCGTCTTCTGAAAGCTGATTCCGATTGCCCAGAACAGCGGCACGATCACGAACAGTCCCAATATCAGCAGATTGGGCGCGAGGAACCCGAAGGCGGTCAGCGTCTCGGTGCGCGCACGGCGGGAGCGGGATCCGGCTCGCCGCGGCGAGCCGATCGACCACCGCGGTCGCGTCTCCGCGGTCACCGTCGCCCCGTCGGTCGTCGCTGTCATCTGGCCGTAGCCGCTGCGATCCCTGTCGTCATCGCCGACAGGGTGTCCGCCGCGCTCTGGCCGCCGACGAAGGCGTTCTCCAGCTGATCCTTGAGCACGGCGATGATGGCGGACATCGAAGGCGAGGCCACTTGACTCGAATCCTCCGCTCGCACACCGGCTGCCTGACCGAGGAAGATCGGAGACAGCTCCGGGCGGGTGGCGAAGTCGATGCCTGATTCGATCAGATCCGCTCGCGTGGGGAGCAGCGAGGAGGTCGCGCAGAACTCGCGCATCGGATCGGCCGTCGTCACATAGTCGAGGAATGCCGTGGCCAGCTCGGGCTGGGCCGTGCCCGCGGTGGCGACCAGTGCGTTGCCGCCGAAGTCGCCTCCGCGACGGACATCGGTCGGAGGGTAGGTGACGCCCCAGTCGAAGCTGAGGTTGGCCGTGGCGTCCGGGATCATGAATGCGCCGCCGAAAGCCATCGCCGAGGTCTGCGAGTACCAGGTGTCCGCTGCGTAGCTCGTCGACTTCACCGAGTTGTTGGCCGGGACCAGCTGGCGCGGGAAGAAGCTCTGGGTGAACTCGAGCGCACGGAGTCCGGCATCGGACTCGATCGCCGGTGTGATCAAATCGGTGTCCAAGAACCGGCCGTCGGCCTCGAAGAGCCAGCTGAGCCAGCGGGTGACGCCGTTGCCCTGCCAGTTGTAGGCGAAGGGGAACTTGTCGGCTGGCTGCGCGGCGCGCAGCTGCAGGGCGATCGCCTCGAACTCACTCCAGGTCCAGGCGCTGTCGGGGTCCGAGGGAATCGAGGTGATGCCGGCTGCGGCGAGGGCGTCGGTGTTGTAGTAGATCACTGAGGTGTCGGTGTGGTGGGGGACGCCGAACGCCTTGCCTTCGTTCAGCACCGCGGCCCACGCCTGCGGCGAGAACCGATCCGAGAATCCGCTCGCGAGATACGGGGTGAGGTCGAGCAGCTGTCCCCGGCCGGCATAGGAGCCGAATGTGTAATACGGCACCCGGAACAGGTCGGGTGCGCGATTGGCCTGCAGCTGAGCGTCGATGTCGGTGAACATCTGCTCGTACGGCACCGCATTGAGCTCGATCGTGGACCCGGGATTGGCCTCTTCGAATCCGGCGATCGCGCTGGCGAAGCCGGCCAGTTCGGCGTCGGTGCCCCAGGTGGTGAAGGTCAGGGTGCCCGTGGCAGCGGACTGCTTCGGCTGCTGCGGCACGAAGCCGCATGCCGCGAGAGCAGAACGGGGCCGCCACGAGTCCGGACATCGTCAGGAACCGGCGTCGGTTCAATTCCATGGTGTTCTCCTTGGTCGGATTCGCGCGACCCCCGACTGGTGCGCAGGGGATCGCGCGACTTCACGAGCGCGGGACCGGCCCGAAGCCTCAGCCCCGGCGCCCCCGTCGAGCCTAGCCGCGCGCCCCCGAAGGCGTCCCCGGATTTCGGCGAACGGGGGCGCGGATCGCCGTCCGTCCACACCGCCAGATCGAGCGCTCAGCGCAGCTCGCCCCGGACGATGGAGTTGCCGGAGTGCGCGGGATCGCCGTCGAGGGGCTCTGCGGATACGTCGACCAGGTCGTAGTCGACGATGTCGACGCCGTCCGGGATGACGAAGGAGCCCGCGTCGCCCTCGAGCACGCCGAGGCTGATCAGCTCGCCGAGGTCCGAGGTGATCAGCCACACCTCCCGGTACTCCGTGGATTCCACCGTGCCGCCCACCGTGACGGCCAGGGTGCGACTCCCGTCGGGCGCCTCCTCGACGACCGCGTTGCCGGTGTCAGCCCATCCGGGCAGAGGCGCCAGCTGAGCGGCGGCCACCACCTCGGGCGGCGCAGGACGCGTGACGCCCCAGACGACCCCGATTCCCACGACAGCTGCGGCGAGACCGGCGATCGCGACGAGAACCGGGCGCCGAATAGGTCGGCGGCGCGACGCGCCCGACGAACCGATGGGGGTCGGCTGTTCGAGGAGTCGGTCGCGTTCGGCTCCGAGCGGCGGCTGGCGCGCGGTTGACGCGTCGAGGATTCCGTGCTCGAGATCGACACCGGCTCCGACCCCGCCGACCGACGCGGCGCGGGTGGCGCCGTCGCCCATCGCGCCCTGGACTGTCTCATCGGCGGACATGCCGAGCTCGGCCCGGATGCTCGCCCAGACTCGAGGATCGGGGGCGGAGAGGTCGACGACGTCCATGGCGGTGCGGCCGAGGGCCGCGGCCCCCGCCAGCTCGCGCAGATACGCGGCGCAACCCGGGCAGTCCTCGAGATGGCGCAGGTCGAGGTCTGCTGCTGCCTGCTCGCCGAGCGCGAGGAGCGCGAGGGTGTCCGGATGGACGTGCGGACTCAGCTCTTCATCCTCTGACATCGACAGCCCCCAGCTGTGTGCGAAGCCGTTCGAGGCTTCGGCGGATATGGCTCTTCACGCTGCCGAGCGGCAGCCCCGTCCGCTCCGCGATCTGGACATGGGTCAGATCATCGAAGAAGGCGAGTCGGATCACCCGCTGCGCGTCGGGTTCGAGGCGGGATATCTCGTCGGCGATGAGGAGACGGTCGGCCAGGTCGATGTCGGGAGCGGGTGCTGCGCGGACGCTGTCGAGCGCGACCAGGCGCTCCTGCAGAGCGCGCACTCGGGCGCGCGCCTCGTGGGTGTCCGCGATCTTGTTGCGGGCGATCCCCATCAGCCAGGCGGGAAGCCGGGCGCGCGACGGATCGAAGCCCGCGCGTCCTGTCCAGCCTGCGACGAACGTCTTCTGCGTGACGTCCTCTGCCTCCCCCACATCGCCGAGCGATCGGAGCGCCACCGTGTAGATCAGCGAGCTCCAGCGCCCATACGCCTCTTCGAGCGCGCGCTCGTCGCCCGCGACGAATCTGGCTTCGAGGTCCACCTGTCGATCATCGCGGTCCGCGCGTCGGTGCGCACCGGGCCGCGCGATATCCGTCGGCCTGCGGACGGGCTGCCGCTCCTGGGGAGGGACGGTCACTGGGCACCTGCGTCGGCGGGGACCGCAGTCAGGATCACATTGTCCGCGTAGGTCAGACTCTGCCGGTCGAAGGCTCCCCCGCAGGTGATCAGGATGAGACGCGGCGCACCCTGCCGATCGAAGACGTCGGCGATGGGAAGGTCGGCCTTCGCGGTCTCTCGAGCCGCGGTGAGCACGAAGTCATGCGGGGTGCCGGTCGTGTCGAAGACGGTGATCCGCGAACCTGCCGACATCTCTGTGAGTCGGGCGAAGGGGCCGAGGCCGTACTCGAGCGAGTCGACGTGGGCGGCGAGAACCGTGGTGCCGGCCGCGCTGGCCAGATCGGAGCCGAAGCGGTACCAGCCGGCGACGGCGACGTTCGCAGGGATCTGCATCGCTCCGTCGTCGAGCACGCCGACGGGCTCGATGGCCATGTCGATGCCCACCTCGGGGATGACGACGCGAGTGGGGGGAAGCGAGCTCGCCTCCGGCAGATCCTCCAGCGCGGCGCTGTGGAGCGGAACGTCCGGGACGACCGGCCGCTCTCGGTCCGCGATCTGCTCGACCGGACGATCGACGCTCGCGTCGGCGCGCACCAGTACGGAGTCCTCACGGACCGGCTGGCCGATGCCGAGAGCATCATCGATCGACGTGGGTGCTGACGAAGCGACCGCGGAGACGCCCGCCCGGAACGCGGCGAACTCCGCATCCGTGGGCGCCGCCGCGACGCAGCAGATGGTGATGAGGAGGGCGATGCCCGAGAGCACCGCCCCCCTCAGCAGGGTGAGCATGGTCAGCTCTTGGCTCCAGCGGAGCGCCGCGTCATCGCGATGCCCGCGCCGACCAGCAGCAACAGGCTCAGCGCGAGCCCGCCGACCAGCAGAGGCGACCCGGCCGCGGTGCCGACGAGTCCGGCGGAGCCGGTGTTGACGCCGTCGGGCGAGGAGTGCAGTCCGCCGATCGTCTGCACGGCGAGAGCCAGGTTCTTGTCGGTGGCACTCCCCCAGGCATAGACGATGGTGTTGACGCCGTCTTCGATCTTGACGTCCGCGGGGCCGATCACGGGCGCCGTCGTTCCGGCAAGCGCAACGGCGGCCGAGACGGTGCCGGCGGCGAGGTCGAGCTTGGCCTCGTTCGGGTTGACCAGACCGGAGACCACTGCCGATCCTCCGGCCAGGATGTCCACCGCGGGGGCAGCGGCAGTGTGCCGGACGGTGAGGCGACCCTCACCGGCGGCGGTGCTGCTGAGGTCGTTCGTGAACAGCGTGGCCGTGGGCTTGCCCGCCTCGCTGAGGTGGGCGACCGCCGTGTAGCTCGTGTTGGCGGCGAGCTTCAGATCGATCGGGCCGATCACCGGAGCGCTCGCGTCGGCCGCGTCGGCCGCGGTGATGGCCACGGTGTAGGTCCCCGCGGGCAGATCGAGCGGTCCAGCCATGTCGCCGGGCTGGAAGTCATCCAGCGCCAGCTTGCCGTTGACGTACACGTCGACCGGTGTGGCCGGAACAGCATGCAGGACGTAGAGATCGGCATTCGCCGATGAGATCGCGCTGGCGGGTACCACCGCGCCCATCGACGTCAGGACTCCGATGGCGATTCCGGCTGTGACGCCGGCGAGCAACTTCTTATGCACGTGCTTCCTCCTTGGGTGAGCGGCGGACCGCGCTGTCACCTATCTCTTCCTGTGGAATGGTGCATTCGGATGCAGTTCGACGGAATCCGGTCGGAATCTCTTCCCGCGGGTGCATCGGACGCCCCGTCAGCGGACGTCCTTCGCGGAGAGTCGGCCCGGCCACCAGAAGTGTTCACCCGTCAGAAATGCCAGCGACGGCACCACCAGGGTGCGCACGAGCAGGGTGTCCAGCAGCACTCCGATGCAGACGATGATGCCGATCTGCGTGAGGGTGATCAGCGGCAGCACCCCCAGCACGGCGAAGACGGCGGCGAGCAGGATGCCGGCACTGGTGATCACCCCTCCCGTCGAGCTGAGGGCGCGGATCATGCCGGCCTCCGTGCCGTGCACCGCCGCCTCCTCCCGCGCCCGGGTCACCAGGAAGATGTTGTAGTCGACGCCCAGTGCCACGAGGAACAGGAAGCTGAACAGCACCACGTTCGTATCGATGGCCGGGAACCCGAAGACCGACTGGAAGAGCAGCCAGCTCGCACCGAGGCTCGCGAAGAAGCTGCCGACCACGGTGAGCAGGAGCAGCACCGGCGCGACCAGCGAGCGCAGCAGCAGCACGAGCACCACGAACACCAGGCCGAGGATGAGCGGGATCACCAGATCCTGGTCCGCCGTCTGGGCGCGGCTGACGTCGAGCGCTTGGGCATCGAGCCCGCCGACGAGCGCGTCTGCGCCGTCTACGGCATGCAGCCTCTCGCGCAGCGCATCGACCGCCGCGAACGATTCCGGTGTCTCCGCTGCCGCGTCCAGGGTGACATCGATCTCGGTGAGGCTCCCATCCGACGCTCCCACCCGCGTCGAGTCGACCCCGTCGACCTCGCTGCGGCGTCGGCCACAGCCTGCACCCGTCGGTGTTGGCGATGACGACCACCGGCGACCCGCTTCCGGCGGAGAACGCGTCGGCGAGGATCTCCTGTCCGACGACCGCCTCTGGAGCCGCTGTGAAGCTCTCGGTCTGGGACAGTCCCAGCTTGATCTGCGGCACCCCGGCGACGGCGAGGCCTCCTATCAGTGCGACGCCGATCAACGCCACGGCGATCGGTCGTCGGGAGACCAGGATGCCGAGCCTGTGCCAGACCCCTTCTCGGTGCTCCCCTCGGTGCCGAACCTCGGGACGTACGGCCAGAACAGGCCGCGACCGAACAGCACGAGCGCGGCGGGCAGCACGACGAGGGCGAACGCCATCGCGATCACGATCCCGGTCGCACAGGCGATGCCGAGAGCGCGATTGCCCGTCAGCTGGGCGAACAGCAGGGTGAGCAGGCTGAGCACCACGGTGCTTCCGCTCGCGATGATCGCGGGACCTGCACCGCGCAGCGCCCGTGACATGGCGCTGCGGCGATCCTCCTCCAGCCGCAGCTCGTCCCGGTACCGGGCGATGAGCAGCAGCGCGTAGTTGGTGCCCGCGCCGAAGACGAGCACGGACAGGATGCCGGTGACCGATGCGTCGAGGGTGATCCCCGCGGCGGCCGCGACCCGGGTCGCCACGATGCTCGCGAGCCCATCCGCCGTGCCGACGACGATCGAGGGGCACGAGCCAGAGCCAGGGGCTCCGGTAGGTGATGAGCAGGAGGACCGCGACCACGATCACCGTCGTCAGGAGCAGGGTGAAGTCGGCGCCCTCGAATACTGCCGCCACGTCGACGGCGAAGCCTTCGGGGCCGGTGAGCAGGGCCGAGAGTCCGTCGGGCAGGTCGGTGTTCGCCGTGCTGCGGAGCTCATCGGCGCGATCCGCCTGCTCGGCGACATCGCTCAGCTCGGCGAGTGGCACCACGACGAGCGCGACGGTGCCGTCCTCAGAGACGGCGGGGGGCGGCAGAGCACCGGCGCTCGAGGAGGCGGCCAGGCGATCAGCGGCCTTCCGGACCGCCGCGATGTCGTCAGCGGTCAGCGCGACCAGCGCGTCATCCTCCGTCCGGCTGAAGACGAAGAGGGCGGTCGTCCCGTCGGAGTCGGGCAGCAGCTCCTGGGCCGCGGCGACCCGGGCCGATTCCGCGGTGTCGGGCAGGCCGACGCCCGGCGAGGAATCGCCTTCGGCTCCCGAGCCCAGCGCGAAGAGCGCACCGGTCACGAGAAGCGCGCCCACCAGCACGATCCAGGATGTCCGGCGACCGGTGATGAACGAGCGGAGGGTGCGCATGTCAGATCCATTACTTCACGAGATGAACTATTCGACTCTTGAAGCTAGCGCTAAACTGGCGCCCATGCCAAGCGAGACTCCGCCGAAGGACCAACCGCGGGTGCATCCGGCCACGCGGATGATCCGCGAGATCCTCGATGTCAGCGCGGGATTCGAAGCCCACCTCGGCCGCGAGCTCGCGGTGAATCCGACCGACCTGGCGGCGATGGAGCACCTGATCCAGTCCGGCCCGCTGGCGCCCAGCGAGCTCGCGCGCCGGCTCAACATCACTCCCCCGGCGGTCACGGCCTCGGTCGATCGCCTCGAAGCCGTCGGCCACGTCGTCCGCACCCATCACGCCGACGATCGACGCAGGGTCGTGGTCACCGCATCCCAGCGCTCGACGGCGCAGGCGATGGGCTCCTCATGCCGATGATCCGCGATGTCGACCGTGTCATCGACGAGCTTCGACCCGGAGCAGCAGGCCACCATCACCCGTTACCTCGACGACGTGCTGTCGGCCTACCGAGCCCACATCCCCGACGACGCCACGGCGTGAGGCCATGCAGGTTCTGCACGGCGCCGAGGTGCGGCACGATCGAGGTATGTCAGATCGAGCCGTTGTCTCAGTGGGTGTTGCCGCATCGATCGGGCCGGAACTGGCGGGGCGGCTTGCACCGCTGATCGAGGAGGCAGGCTTCCACGCCCTGTGGGTGAACGACACCCCGGCCGCGGATGCTCTCGCGGTCGTCGAGGCTGCCGCTCGGACCACCGAGCGCCTGACCCTCGCAACGGGCGTTCTCCCGGTCGATCGCCGCTCGCCCGGCGACATCGCCACGCAGATCGTCGAACGCCGTCTGCCGCAGCACCGCCTGGTGATCGGCATCGGCTCGGGCGAGGCCGGGAAGGGTGCGCTCGAGCTCGTGCGCAGCGCCGCCCCTCAGCTGCGAGCGAGCGTCGATGCCCGCGTGGTGGTGGGCGCCCTCGGCCCGAAGATGCGCCATACGGCAGCGCAGGCATCGGATGGCGTCCTTCTCAGCTGGCTCACTCCCGACCTGGCACGCGAGCAGGCGGCGGAGGCTCACGCCGTCGACGCCGCCTCCCACGTCGCCCTGTACGTGCGGGCCGCGGTCGACCGGGCTGCCGAGCCGCGCCTGCACGAGGAGGCGGCCCGCTACGCCCGGTACCCGTCGTATGCCGCCAACTTCGCCCGCCTGGGCATCGACGTCGAGGCGACGCTGCTGAACGCAGTCGCCACCGGGGCTTCAGAGCGACTGGAGGAGTACAGGCAGGGCGTGGACGAGGTGGTCCTCCGCGCCATCACGGCCACCGGCAGCCTCGACGAGTATCGAGCATTCCTCGACGAGGCCCGTGCGCTGCTCTGACGCTGAGGCGTCACCCGTCCGTTCGAGAGCGGATCAGAGCGTGAGCTTCTCGTTGTCGATATCCATCGGGCTGCCCGAGATCTTCGATTTCACGTAACTGAGCACGGTCGCCACGTTCCCACCGGGCGTGTCCCAGTACTCGGCACTCTCGACGTGCACGATCAGAGCGCGGAGTCGCTCGTCGTCCGGCCCGTCGGGGAACCAGGCCTCCGAGCTCTTGTCCCACAGCGTGCTGATCTTGTCCCGATCCGCGCTCAGCTCGCCCGTCCCCGTGGCTGACACCCACGAGCTGTTCGAGCTCAGGGCCACGTTGAGGGCCGGGTTGCTGGCGACCCGCGCGACCGTCGATGACTCGGTGCTCGTCAGGAACCAGAGCTCTCCGTCGAAGCCGTGATGCTGCTGCTGCATGGCGAAGGGCTGCGCGACGGGTCTGCCCGCCTCGTCGAGCGTCGTCAGCATCGCAATGGGGAAATCCTCGATCAGCTCGGCGAGCTTTGCTGTCGGGTTCGCGTCGTCCATGTCGTCTCCTCGGCTCCTGGGGGATCTCGCCCAGGGATTCCACGATAGATCGCGTGCCTGACCATGCCCTCTGCAGCGGGGTTCCGCATCGAGCGTCGCGGAGCGGTCAAGCCCAAGCGGCTGTTCGCAACCCTCACCCACTCACGCGGTCGCCTCTGCGTCAGGACCGATCAGTGTGCAGTCTGTGGCTGATGGCTCGACTGATCGTCGAGAGCTCGGCCAACTGATGTCGGTCGAGCCGCCCGATGACCGTGCGGCGCACGAAGTCGATGTGGCGCGACGTGGCGCGGATCACCTCTCTGCGTCCGAGATCGGTGAGGACGACGTCACTGGCCCGCTTGTCGTCCTGCGCTGGAACGCGCTTCGCAATCCCCGAGCCTCAAGGCGGGAGATCACCTTGGAGATCCGTGGAAGCGATTCGGCAGTCGTCACGGCGATCTCCTTCATTCGCACCGTGTGATCGGGTGCCGATCGAAGCAGCGAGAGCACGAGGTATTCGAAGTGGGTCATACCCGAGTCGCGCTCCAGCTGGGAATCCAGAGCAGAGGGGAGCAGCTGCAGCAGCTCGACCAGACCGAGCCACGCATCCGATTCGAGTCCGCTCCATCCGAGGCACGTGGGTGACCATCAGAAGATTCTATCGACATGGTTGCACCTTCAACTATCCCCACTATAGTTGCACCTGCAATCAACCCGTCAGTCGACCTGATCGACCACCTGCGGATACGACCTGGCCGACCAGTGTCCCCACGAGCTGCGACCCCTCACAACCTCCGCCGCCCATTTCCCAGGAGCTCCGCACATGACCGACACACAGTCCACTGGCATCGCAGCAGCACAGACGCCCCGGAGGCTCAGCACGAGGCCAACAGACGAACTCCTCTCCCCCGACACGGAGATGGGTGCGATAACCCTACGAACCAGCAACCTCGACATGATGACCAGCTACTACCGGGACGCCGTGCGGCTGACCGTACTGTCTGAGACACCGGGCAATGCTGGAGACGGTGCCAAGGTCGTGCTGGGTCGCCTCGGCGTTCCCGTCGTGGCACTGGAGCACTCCCCCCGCCCTCAAGCACGCGTCACCCCGCCAAGCCGGCCTGTACCACACGGCCGTGCTCTTCGACACGAAGGCCGACCTTGCTGCCGCCGTTCTTTCGACCGCACGTCATGCGACTGGGTCGTTCACCGGATCAGCCGACCACCGCGTGAGCAACGCCTTCTACTTCAACGACGCCGAGGGCAACGGCGTCGAGCTCTACTGGGATGACGCCCTCGCTCCGAATGGAACTACATCAACGGCATCCCCGACATCGGCGGAGATCCTCTCGACCCCAACGCCTTCCTGCAGGACAATCTCAGCGAATCAGCGCTCGAGAGCAGCGAGCGGAGTGCGGCGAAAATCGGACATGTGCACCTGTCGGTCGGCGATGTTCCGACCGCCCGACACTTCTACGCGGACAAGCTCGGCTTCGAGATTGTGGGCGACCTGGGGACGGCACTCTTCGTCAGCGCGGGTGGGTACCACCACCACATGGCCATGAACGTATGGAACAGCCGAGGTGCAGGGCCCCGCCAGCTGACCCTGGGACTGGGTCTGGTGCGCATCTTGCTTCCTTCCGCGGTCGACCTGGAGATGCTGGCCGACCGGCTGAGCATCCACGCCGTACCCGTCAGGCGTGATGGCCGCGCCCTGCGCTTCAGCGACCCATGGGCCAACGAGATCGAAGTCACATCCATCGACAGCTTGCGTACCGTAGGAGCACTCCATTTCGGCGCATGACTTCGCAGTCGAGGTCGTGTCAGGTCCAGCGATAAGGACGACACGGTCGATCACGCCGTAGGGTCTCCGACGGCGCGGCTGATCAAAGTGGCGAGGTCCCCGTCGTGGCGGAAGCCGAGGCCGTCGGCAATGCGCGTTTCCAGACGGGGCTGAGCGGCGAACTGGGCGTGGAGCTCGTCGTCGCGCTTGAAACGGATCTTCCCGGCGCTTCGCGGATACACCTCCGCGAGAGCCCTGACAAGGTCGCCGGTCACTATCCTCTGTGCCGGCAGGGTGAATGCCCGACGGCGCCCGATTGCTGCAGGGTCAAGCAGGATCGCGTGGATGAAGTCATCCACGACGGCGGGCACTGATATCAGCCAGGTGGTGCCGTCCTCTCCACCGGCATCGTGAACGGGTCGCCGGCCTCCGCCGCAAAGAACACGGTGTTGAGGAAAGCGGCTCGCTGGCGGGCGTCAGCGTCCCGCCGCGCAACCACTCCAGGTAGGCGGATAGCCAGCCCGTCTATCCATCCTCGCGCGCTGAACTGCTCAATCAAGGTCTCGATCATCAGCTTCTGGGCGCCGTAGGTCATCGTGGGCAGCGGCTTGACGTCGTCGTCGACGAGGTTGGGCAGTGGGGGCCCGAAGACCGCGATAGAGCTGGCGAAGACGACTCGCGGGACTGTGTCGAGCACCCGCAGCGCCTCCAGCAGGCGCATGGTCGCATCGATGTTGACGCTTCGCGCGAGATCGTAGTTCGCCTCCGCTGCGCCTCCGAGGATGCCTGCCAGGTGCACGACCGTGTCAGGGCAATCCGAGAGGACATCTGCGAGGACCCCTGGGTCGGTCAGGTCCCCCTTGATGGCGCGCACTCGAGGGTCCGTAGGGGTGACTTCGAAGGCCACATCGAGCGCCGTCAGCCGTGTCTCGGCGAACCGCGAGTCGGCGAGGAGGGCTGCCACCAGTCGGCTGCCGACGAAGCCGCCTGCTCCGGTGATGATGAGGCTGCGCGGTGCCTCCACCTCTTGAGTGTTGATTGAGTGGATCAAGGTTGAGTGGTCCTCCGTGGATGACGATGTTCTGTCCAGAATCGGCCGCAGGTTTCCCGCCTGTCCGTCCTATGAGCGTGGACTTTCAGTCGGGTGCGGTCAGCGCGACGTCCGAGCATTTTCTGCCCGCGCAATCGCGGTGCGGGCGATGCGGGCCCGAAACTCCAGCCCCGTCTCCGCGCGGCCGCTGAAGAAGTCGGCGCCGTAGATAGTCCGCAGGACACATTCGGCGTACAGCGTCTGTGCAATCTCGCCACCAGTCGCGGGATCCACGCCGATCGCTGCGCTCACGCGACCGAGTAGCCGCCGCGACTCAGCCGCTCCTCGCTGGAGCAGGCGCCTGTCGGACTCGGCTCGGCTGATCACTGGTCGCAGGAACCGCTCGTGGACGTCGAAGACCTGCGCGATTGCGCCCGCGGCAGCTGTTGCCTGCTCCGCCAAGCTGGCGCCGATGCTCGGCAGGCCGGCGAAGGCCTGTTCTTCGGTTTCCAGGATCTCGGACATTCCCCGGTCGTAGACCGCTGCGAACAGCCCATCCAAACCGTCAACGCGCGCGTAGAGCGACGGCGGTGAGATTCCGCTTCTGCGGCAGACTTCCGTGATCGTCAGGGCGCCGAGTCCACCTTCCTCGATCAGCGCGCGGCCGACTTCCAGTACGCGTTCCCACGATTCTCGACTGCGGGCTTGCTTGGGTTCGCGGACGGCGGGCGAGTCGGTCATGACACCATCCTGCCCGCCGACGTGCTCACGCTCGCGTTCGGATGCCGGACCCCATCTCGTCGAGCTGGGCGATGATCTCCCCGGGGCTTCGCTCTCCTACCTGCTTCTGAAGGAAGGGGGTGTGGTCGAGCACGAAGTCTCGGACCGGTCGCAGTGGGGCAGGGGCGTGATGGAAGATCTGACCGAGCGCGTAGGCCTGCTGCACCTGCATCGTCGTGTGGGGTATCCGCGGCGTCTCGTAGGCAAGCAGGGCTGCGCGCACCGTAGAAGTGTCGTTGAGGTCGACATCGGCGAGGCGCTGTCCGAGGAAGTAGCCGTCGCTGATCGACATGCCTGCACCGTACGCCGCGTACGGCGAGGTGGCATGGGCGGCATCGCCGGCGAGCGTGATCCGCCCCTTAGACCATTGCTTCAGTGGCTTGCGATCCCGGATGGGCCAGCGCTGCACGTGATCCGCTGTGGTCGCGGCGACCAGCGCGGGGAGCGCGCCGGGGAAGTCGGCGGCAAGCATGCGGGCGTGGGCGAGCAGGTCAGTGGGCGCCGGCTTCGCCGGATCCCATGCCTCCAGCACCCACCACTGGTACCCCTCTCCTTGCTCACTCCGGATGGAGGAGTAGGTACCCTGCACGGTGGAGGTGTGGATGAGGGGCAGCTCGCCCCACTGCGCTTCAGGCACGGGATCGAATGTGTAGCCACCGATGATGTGCAGCCGATGTTCGCGCTTCGGGGAGTCGCCCCACAGGTGGCCGCGCACGATCGAATCTATGCCGTCAGCCCCGATGAGAACTGGGGTAGTGATCTGTTCGCCGCCCTTCAACGTCAGCAGAACGTCGTCACCGCGAT
The DNA here is from genome assembly GCA_963830655.1 of uncultured Actinomycetota bacterium. Lineage (GTDB taxonomy): Bacteria > Actinomycetota > Actinomycetes > Actinomycetales > Microbacteriaceae > Naasia. The sequence goes on along the minus strand of CAWHND010000006.1, from coordinate 39,203 downwards.
CCTCGATGGTCGTCACTTCCCTGCCCGTCTGCAGCATGCCAGTGGGGAGCGCTGCCAGCATCCGTCTGTACAGGTCGGGACGCAGCAGGCCGATGAACCCGCCACCGAACTCGTCGATGACGTGTTGCGCAATGCGGATATCGGCGCGAACCTTTCCCTTGCGATTCTGGAACGTCGAGTGATTCGGGGCGCCGAGACCAGTCATATCCACACCCATCTCACGAAGCGCCTTCAGCGGCGGCGGCCAGAGATTGAGGATGTTTCCGGCCGGTCGGGCTTCCGCGTACCGCTCGAGAATTGTGACCGGTTGGCCAGCGGTATGCAGCGAGAGTGCACACGCCATGCCGGCCGGTCCACCTCCGAGCACGACGATCGGGCTGGCTGACGGCGTTGCTTCCATGGGTGCTCCTCATCGAGTGGTGATCGCACGCTAAGCCCTTGCCATACCTTTTGTAAAGGGATTACAGTTTTCTCCGACGAGGAGGTCCGATGACAGTTGGATCGATCACCTGGATGGCACGACGTGCGTCACCGGCGGATCTGCAGCAGGCCCGAGACATGGCTTCAGCGATGGGCATGGACGTGCTCGTGAGTTCAGACGCGCAGGTGACCTTACAGACGGCTCGTGGCGATGTCGTCGAGTTCTGCGGCCCCGCCCACCCGGTCCCCGATTACCTCTTCGACTCGGGAGAGACTGTCATCGGCTTCGAGGTCGACGACCTCGAAAGTGCGGCGGATGCGCTCGCTCAGCGCGGGATGCGTGCTCTCGCTCCGACGTCAGAAGGACATGGCGTGCGCTTCTGCCACTTCACGGGCCCCGGTGGGGCGGTCTACGGACTGATCCAAAAGGTCTAGTACCCCGAGCGTTCTTCCGGCCCCGCCGCGCAGAAGCGACGGCACTCCGACCCCGCGACATCGATCTGGGCCGCACGCAGGCTCGCCGTCGTCCAGAACGCCGTACTGGTCAAGGGCCAGATCATCATCGGCACCCCGAAGACGCACAAGCGCCGGTCCGGGCCCGAATAGGGCCCGAGCCGAGTCAGGATTCCCGGAATGCCAGGCCTGTAGCGGGAGCGGGACTTGATCCCTGGCGCAAGCGTGCGCCATGGGCCCACCGCCTGCGAGGTTCTGCGCGCACGCTCCCGCTGCCAACGGAAAAGGGGCCCCTTCGGGACCCTTTTCCGCGTTGGTAGCGGGAGCGGGACTTGAACCCGCGACACCACGATTATGAGCCGTGTGCTCTAACCACCTGAGCTACCCCGCCGCATGCGACCGCGCCGGGCAGCGTGCTGCTGACGGGAGCGCAGAGCCCCCTGTGGGAATCGGACCCACTACCTCTTCCTTACCAAGGAAGTGCTCTACCAATGAGCTAAGGGGGCGCACATTCGGGCTGCGCCGGAGCGCATGCCCTTTTGGCACCACAAGAGACTAGCATCCGAGCGACGTCCCCCTCGTAGTGTGACTGACCCCTCTCCTGGGCCCGTCCGCAGCCTCTCTATAGGGTTGTCGGGTGACCCTCACCCCTCCTCCGCTCGACCGCGAGTCCACGGACCTCGACACCCCCGAGATCGACGCCGAAGACTTCCCCACCGCGACGCGTCCTGCCGACGAATGGTGGCGCTCAGCGGTGATCTACCAGATCTACCCGCGATCGTTCGCGGATGGCAGACGGCGACGGCATCGGCGATCTGCCCGGCATCGACATCCGCCTCCCCGCACTGCGCGAGCTGGGCGTCGACGCGATATGGCTGTCGCCGTTCTACACCTCCCCCCAGCACGACGCCGGCTACGACGTCGCCGACTACCGCGATGTCGATCCGCGCTTCGGCACCCTCGCCGACTTCGACGAGCTGCTCGCCCACGCCCATTCGCTCGGCCTCAAGGTCATCGTCGACCTGGTGCCGAACCACAGCTCATCGGATCACGTCTGGTTCCAGGAGGCGCTGGCCGCGGCCCCGGGCAGCCCCGAACGGGCCCGCTATCTGTTCCGCGACGGCAAGGGACCGAACGGCGATGAGGCCCCCAACAACTGGGAGTCCGTGTTCGGCGGGCCCGCCTGGACGCGGGTCACCGAGGCCGACGGCACTCCCGGCCAGTGGTACCTGCATCTCTTCGACACCACGCAGCCCGACTTCGACTGGACCAATCGATGGGTCCACGAGCAGTTCATCGACATCCTCCGCTTCTGGCTGGACCGCGGAGCGGACGGCTTCCGCGTCGACGTCGCGCACGGGCTGGTCAAGGAGGCTGGCCTGCCCGACTGGACCCCCGCCGAAGGTGCCGCCACGACGATGAGCCTGGAGCGGCAGCATCGAGGACGAGCTCACGGGGCACGCCGAGCAGGATCCGCCCACGCCGCCCTACTGGGCGCAGGACGGCGTGCACGAGATCTACCGGGAATGGCACGCAGGTGCTCGCCGAGTACGAGGGCGACCGGGTGCTGGTCGCCGAAGCCTGGGTGGAGCCGCTGTCCCGCGTCGCCCGCTGGGTGCGCGACGACGAGATGCATCAGGCGTTCAACTTCGGCTATCTCGAGACGCCGTGGACGGGCGCGTCCCTGCGCGGGGTCATCGATGCATCGCTCGACGCATTCGGCGAGGTCGGGGCGCCGTCGACCTGGGTCCTGTCCAATCACGACGTCATCCGGCACGCGACGCGCCTGGCTCTGCCGTCCCGGCGCCGAGCACGATCCGATTCTGGACCGCCGCTGCTCGAGCCGTCGGATGGAGGGCCGTCGCATCCGACCGGCCTGAGACCCCCGACTACGCGGTCGGGTTGCGTCGCGCCCGGGCGGCCGACCGCCGCTCATGCTCGCGCTTCCCGGCAGCGCCTACATCTACCAGGGCGAGGAGCTCGGCCTGCCCGAGGTGTTCGACATCCCCGATTCCGATGCGCCAGGACCCCGTCTTCTTCCGCACGAGCGGGAGCCCGGATCGGCCGTGACGGCTGCCGGGTGCCCATCCCGTGGGAAGCGGACGCCCCCGCGTATGGCTTCAATGCGACGGGCGAGAGCTGGCTTCCGCAGCCGGACCTCTGGCGGGACCTGGCCCGCGACGCCCAGCAGGGCGTACCCGGGTCCACGCTACGAGCTCTACCGGGCGACGCTCGCCGAACGGTCTCGCCGTGAGCTGGGCACCGGCACGATCGAGTGGCTGACCGACTACGGCGACGACGTCGTGGCGTTCGTCAACAACGGCGTCACAGTGATCACGAACCTCGGCGAGGTGGCCGTCGAGCTGCCGGTCGGCGACGTGCTGCTCTCGAGCGAGGCCCTGCACGAGGCCGCCCTGCCGATCGACACCACGGTCTGGATCCTCGTCACCCCCGACCAGTAGTTCATACGTTCCGGCCGAATGTGCACGAAATTTCGTGCACGATCTGCCGGTTTCGTGCACATGAACGCGGACACGAGCTCGGTCATCGCCGAGCGGCTGACACCCGCGGCGCGCTGCCTATCGCCGGCTCATGTGCACGAAAGGCGCATCAGGTGCGCGAAATTCCGGGCACATGGGCGCCGGAACGGACACGCTCAGTTGGCGTGGGAGCGGAGCCAGGCCACGGGGTCGACGTTGCTCGGTGCCGCCGAGGCGGATCTCGAAGTGCAGATGCGGGCCGAACGCGAAGCCCGTGTCGCCGACCGTTCCGACGAGCTCGCCCACCCTGACCTGATCGCCGACCTGCAGCGGGACCGAGCCGAACTCCATGTGGCAGTAGACCGATGGACCAGCTCCCCGTCGATCTGATGGTCGATGATCACATGCACACCGAGTCCGTCGTCCGACTCTTCGACGTAGCGCACCGTGCCGTCGGCGATCGCCTGAACGGGCGCACCCCGTCCTGGCAGGAAGTCGGCGCCGTTGTGCATGGTCACGCCGCAGGTGTCGCAGAGCACGCGCGGCCCGAACTGATCCGACATCGGCACGCCGTAGACGAACGGCCACTGGATGGTGCCGTTCGGATCGTTGGTGAACGCGGCGCTGCGCCCTGCAGCGATCGACCGCGAGCTTCTTGCGGATCGACTCCACCGAGTAGGTGTCGCGGCTGATGGCGGTGTCGGCTCCACCGGTGAGGACCTGCAGCTCCTGCGGAGGAAGGGACTGCATGCAGGATGAGCGGCCCCTTGCCGGCCGCGAGCTGCGCGGGATCGATCAGAGACTGCGCGGGGATGGTCGTCACGATGGTGACCGCCATCACGAATGCGACCGTCAGCACGGCGAGACCCGACCGCTTGGCCGCCCTCACCCGCTCCCTGTTGCGGGCGATCCGAGCCGAGTCCGCTCGGCGGGCCGCGATGGCGGACCCGGCACGCTCAGTGGCGCGGACGATCGGCACAGGCATGGTGGGGCGGGTCGCCACGGCTGTGCGGATGCGGTCGGGCAGGCTGGCGCTCTTGCGCCGCTCGAGGTCCGCGGCGATCGCCGCCTCGCTGAGGATGGCGACTGGAGTGGTGGGGGTGTCCGCCACGAGGGCGCGCTCGCGCTGCTGCTCTGCAACGATGAGCTCTCGCCGGATAGCCGGTGCGAATCGTTCGGTCACATGTGGCCTTTTCGAGGGTCACCCTAAGGCTGAGAGTTGACTCCGGCGCGCCGACACACGGACGCCGATTGTCAAGTGCTCACTGAGATCCGCCCCCGCTCTGGGGCAGGTGCAGCTGACGGCCGGGTCGGAGCCCGCGCCAGCCACCCCGATCCGCCTCTCCGCGGATCGGGCGATCGACCACGGGTCAGGCCGCGCGGGCCAGTTCGTACGCGACGAAGGACCGCTGTGGCCTGAACCGAGCGACTCTGCCTGAACGGCGACGGCACACCCGCAGGATCGTGGATCAGCTGACGTTGGCGGTGAGCCAGCTGTATGCGTCGACCGCGGCGCCCCGTTCACCCGGCAGCTCGAAGTGCAGATGAGGACCCGTGGAGTCTGCCCGTGTTGCCGAGCAGCCCGATGAAGTCGCCCGCCTTGACCTACTGGCCCTCGACGACCCCGACCGAGCCGAACTGCATGTGCCCGGAGATGCTGGTGAACATCGCGCCGTCGATCTCGTGCTCGATGATCACGTGCACACCGAGGCCGCCGCTCGCGCTCGATGACCGTCGTGACGGTGCCATCGGCGATCGCGACGATATCGGTCGCCATAGCCGCCGGTGAAGTCGGTGCCCTGGTGCATCGTCGAGCAGCCCGAGCACGGCGACTCGCGATAGCCGAAGCCGTCGCTGACCGTCCGCTTGGCCACCGGCCAGACGACCGCAGGGAGGGGCGGCGTCACTGCCGTAGCCGTCGCGGCTGACGACCTCGGACTGGCGACCGAGGCCGCGAGCTCCTGGTCGGCGGTCTGCGCGATCGTGCGCGAGACGTTCGAGCTGAGGTCGGCGGAGCTCAACAGCGCGTTCGCGGGCACCGATGTGACGAGTGCCATGAGCGCGACGGCGAACATCGTCACGGCGGTGAAGACGAGCGAGGAGATGGTGCGACGAGCGGCGCGCGGCTGTCGCCGACGGTCTGGCGCCACGTGGATCCGGGGCCAGTGAGGATCCGCGGAGCGTCCGCACGACCGGTCGAGGACGAGCCGCGACCAGCGGATGCGCGACTGGTCCCGGCGACGCGATACTCCGGATTCGAGCGACTCCCGCCGCTCCCTCAACTCGCGTCGAGAGGTCGCCTGTACGGCCGCCTGGTGCGTGGCGGGCGTGGAAGAGTCGAACGAGAACGATGCAAGACGCGGGTGGACCTCGGTGAAAACGGGCCCGTCGGGAGGGAGCGAATTGAGCCCACAGAGCGAATTGCGAGCGATTACCTGGGTTACACGCTACGTGCCGTTCATCGATCTGTCGACCCGATCCGTGAATCGGGGGCGCGGACCGGGGGCGCTGAGCGCATCTTCGCGACGACCTCCGGTGTTCAGAGTCAGTCGTTCAGGGCAGCTCAGGAGCACATCCACGAGCGGAAGGAGGGCCTCGGCGAGCCCGGACCGGCCGCGAAGGTCAGTCGCTCGTCGGCCCGAGCGCCCTGCGCTCCGAGCACGTCGGCACCCGCTTCGGCCGCGATCAGCGCCCCCGCCGCGAGGTCCCACGCGTTGAGGTAGCGCTCGTAGTAGGCGTCGTACCGACCGCTCGCGACGCTGCACAGGTCGAGCGCCGCGGAGCCGATCCGGCGGATGTCGCGCACCTGCCGGGCGATCCGGTCCAGCGTCGCGAGCTGCTCGTCGCGGGCCTCGAGGCTGTAGGAGAGGCCGGTCGCGATGAGCGCGCGGTCGAGGGGGATGCCGGTGGTGACGGCCAGCCGGCGATCGCCGAGCCACGCGCCTCCACCCGACGCGCGGAGAAGAGCTCACCGCTCACCGGATTGAACACGACGCCGGCGAGGGCGGTCCAGGTCTGCGGATCGGCCGCCGCTCGGCGGTCGGGCTCTGCACCGACCGCGATGCTGACCGACCATGCGGGGATGCCGTAGAGATAGTTGACCGTGCCGTCGATGGGATCGACGACCCACGTGATGCCGCTCGCTCCCGCTGTCGCCGCCCGACTCCTCGCCGAGGAAGCCGTCGTCGGGGCGCAGAGTCCGACAGCCGTCGCGCGGATGAGCGCTTCGGTGTCGCGATCCGCCTCCGTGACGACGTCGATCGGCGACGACTTGGTCGCCGCGACCACGATCCCCTCCTGCCGAGACAGCGCCAGCGCGCCCGCCTCGCGAGCGACCTCGATGGCGATGGCGAGCAGCTCGTCGGGTCGAGCACGGACGGTCATGACGCACCAGTCAATCGCACGCGCTGGCTAGCCGGCGCTCCTGCTTGCGCGCCCGGAACGCGATCATGTTGACCCGGTTGGCGCAGCGGATGGTGCAGAAGCGCTTCGAGCCATTGCGAGACAGGTCGGCCAGCAGACCCTCACAGTCCGGCGCCTCGCAGACCCGGAGGCGGTCGACCGCATCCATCCGCACGACATCCGACAGGGCGAGGGCCGCCTCGACGCTCATCCGCTCGGCAAGGGGAGCATCCGGCGAGGTGGCATGCAGATGCCAGTCGAGTCCATCGTGCCGGGCCAGGTACGGCACGGCCTGCGCCTCACGCAGCATGAGGTTGATCGCCTCGACCATGTCGTCCCGCTCGAGGGACCAGACCTCGCGCAGCCGCTGCACGGAATCGGCGCACCTCGATGAGCTCCGCGTCATCGCCATCGATCCGCCCCGAGTAGAGGTGCCGCGCGACGAGGTCGACGAGTTCGCCGGGTGTGGCCAGCTCATCGGCACCCGTGCGCGACGCATCGGGAGTCGTATTCGCCAGCTCGACCAGGAACTCGAGCGCATCCACGGTGTCAGTGGCTAAATGCAATTTGACTCCTTACTGCGGCGACATCTACCGTAAGTGATCACCGGTCGATTAGACCATGACGACGGCCGATCGGAGGCGCGGATGCACAAGACGACCGCAGTCGGAATGACCCTGGCCATCTCGAGCGCATCTGGCATTCAGCACGTCGGGCATCCTGGTCAAGCCGATGCTGGAGGGCGGCTGGTCCCCTGCCGCCATCGTCATCATCCGCGCACTGCTGGGTGGACTGATCCTGCTGCCACCCACCCTGATCGCACTGCGCGGCCGCTGGGCGACCGTCTGGACCGCGCGCTGGCGCATCGTCGGCATGGGTCTCGTCGGCGTCGCGGGCACGCAGTACCTCTACTTCGCGTCCCTCCAGTCCATCCCCGTCGCGACCGCCCTGCTGATCGAGTACCTCGCGCCTGTGCTGCTCGTCGCCGTCGCCTGGGTGCTCAGCCGCCGCCGCCCCGCGCCGGCCGTCCTCGTCGGCGTCGGCCTCGCCGTCGGCGGACTGGTGCTCGTCATCGGCCCCGGCGCCCTCGTGCCTCCCGACTTCCTCGGCACCATCTACGCGTTCGGCGCGACGGTCGGCTGCGCCATCTACTTCGTCGTCGCGGCTCGCGACTCCCAAGGCCTGCCGCCGATCGCCCTCGCCTGCCTCGGCCTGCTCCTGGGGGGCGCAGCCCTGCTCGGGGTCGCCGCACTCCGCCTGTTCCCCGTGACGATGAGCTTCGGCGACATCGCGATGTTCGGCGGTCAGCTGCCCTGGTGGCTGCCGGTTGCGCTGATCGCCATCATCCCGACAGCCTTCGCCTACTTCTCCGGCATCACGGGCGCGCAGCTCGTCGGATCCCGGATCGCGTCCTTTCTCGGGCTGCTGGAGGTCGTATTCGCGTCGGTGCTGGCGTGGGTGCTGCTCGGCGAGGCGCTGACCGCCCTGCAGCTGATCGGCGGCGCCGTGCTCATCGGCGGAATCGTCGCCGTGCGGGCGGGCGGCACCGATCTGCCCCTCGCCGTTGCGCGCGAGGACGCCGAGGCTCGACCATCGACCGTGGCGGTCTCCTAGAGTCGCGTCATCTGTGGGGCTCGGCGGATGGCGACCGCGGGGGGAGCAGATCGTCCAGTCGGCCGGTCTGCATCAACAGCGCGAACCGGTCAGGTACGCCCCAGTGCTCCACGATCCGGCCATCCACTATCCGTGCGACGTCGAACACCGTGATCCGCACGGGCTTCCCTGAGGGAGGCCCGACGAAAGGCCCGGTGTTGGTGCCGACCCCCTCGGCGCGGATCCAGATCGTGTCGCCCTGCTCGATCCAGTCCTCTACCGAGAACTGCATGTCGGGCATGCCGCGATGCACGTCCTGCATCGCGGCCTTCAGCTTGGCGATCGCCTCGGCGCCGGTGCCGCGCAGGCCGAACTGATGCTCGACCATGTTCGGCGCGCAGAGCTCGTCCACGACAGCCACCTCTCCCTTGGCGAATCCCTCGTTGAGCATCCGCTCCATCACCGCGAGCGCTCGCGACGCAGTTCTCGTCTCATCCATCGATCTCCCTTTCTGCAGTAGTCATGCAGTCGCTGCAGTGTTACTGCAACGAGTGCAGTGATTAGTCTTGCTCGCATGGATGCACCCGTCAAGCAGTCGTACCGACAGGAGCAGGCCGAGGCGACCAGGGTGCGCATCGCCGACGCGGCTCAACGCCTGTTCGCGTCCGCGAGGGTACGGCGCGACGAGCATGGATGCGATCGCCCGGGAGGCCGGTGTCGCCAACCGGACCGTCTATACCGCGTTCGGAGCGAAGCGGGAGATCCTCAACGTCATCTGCGAACGATGGCTGGAACGCGCCGAGGCCCGTCCGCTGGCACGGACCATCCTCGCAGAACCGGATCCTGCTGAGCGCCTCCGTGGCGCCGCCCGTTGGCTGACGCGGCTCTACTCCACGGACTTCGATGTCGTGCTCATCCTCGACTCAGCTCTCGACGAGGACGCTGAGACCAGAGACCTGCTGCGCTCGAAGCTGCGCGGCCGCAACCGCGTGATGGACCAGCTGGTGAAGTCGGTCGAGCCGCAGCTCACCATCGACCTCGCCGACGCGCAGTCCATCTACCGCGCCCACGCCGCGTCGGGCGTCTATGGGGAGCTGGTCGTGAGCTCGGGATGGAGTCCCGCGCGGTTCGAGAAATGGCTGGCCGAGACCCTGTCGGCGCAGCTGATGTCGGCGCGGTGACGCCCACGGAGAAGGGAGAGCGGGCTCCGAAGAGCCGTCAGGTGCCGCAGAAAGTCCGGTAGGAGCCGAAGTCGAGCGGCGCTGGAGCCGCGTAGCTGTCAAGGCCAGCACGCTGGTCGAAGGGTGAGGCCACTGCCTCGAGGAGCCGCTCAAGGGGCGCGAGGTCCCCATCGGTCCCAGCGAGAAGGGCCTCCTCGACGAGGTGATTGCGCGGAATGTAGATCGGATTGACCCGATCCATTCGGCCGGCGTCCGGATTCAGGGCGAGCCACCGCTGCCTCCAGGTCTCGAACGCCGCCGGGTCGACGAACAGCGCGCCCATATCTCCGGCGTCGCCACGGGCCGCGCCTCCGAGGGCCCGGAAGAGGGATGTGTAGTCCACACGGCTTGCCTGCATCGACGCCAACAGCTCGGCGACCAGCGACTCGGCCACCGAGGCGTCAACGCCATCCGGCAGGCCGAGCTTCGCGCGCATCCCCGACGACCACGCGGCGTGGAAATGGAGCGGAAAGGCCTCGAGAGTCTCGACGGCAGAGGCCACCGCCCGATCCTGGTCGTCGTCGATGAGCGGAAGCAGCGCTTCGGCGAGCCGAGCCAGGTTCCATTCCGCGACGGCGGGCTGGTTGCCGTAGGCGTACCGTCCGCCCTCGTCGATCGAGCTGTAGACAGTGCGTGGGTCGAATGCCTCCATGAATGCGCACGGTCCGTAGTCGATGGTCTCGCCGGAGATGGTCATGTTGTCGGTGTTCATCACGCCGTGCACGAATCCGACCAGCATCCATTGGGCAACCAGGTGGGCCTGGGCCGTGAGCACTGATCGGAACAGCGCAAGGTAGGGATTGTCTGACTCGGCCGCCGCCGGGTGGTGGCGGCTGATGGCATGATCGGCGAGTCGGCGGACCAACTCGATGTCCCCGGTCGCACGGGCGTACTGGAAGCTCCCGACACGCAGGTGGCTGCTGGCGACCCGGGCCAGTACGGCCCCAGGAAGCGGCCTCTCGCGTTGCACCGAGCGTCCCGTCGCCACAACGGCAAGTGAGCGAGTGCTGGGGATGCCCAGGGCATGCATCGCCTCACTGACGACGTACTCCCGAAGCATCGGGCCTACAGCGGCCAACCCGTCGCCGCCCCGGGCGAACGGCGTCCGTCCTGACCCCTTGAGGTGCAGGTCATGCACGTCGCCTCGGGGGTCGACGAGCTCCCCCAGGAGAAGGGCGCGACCGTCGCCGAGACGAGGAGAATAGGCGCCGAACTGGTGGCCCGCGTAGGCCTGCGCCACCGGCACCGCGTCAACCGGAACGAGGTTGCCGACGAGCATCCTCACCCCGTCGGTGCTGCGCAGGAATGCGGCATCCAGACCCAAATCGGCGGCGAGCCGCTCATTGAGCACTAGCAGCTGCGGACCGGGGGCCAGATCGGCCTGCCACGGGAGGGCCATCTCCGGCAGCTCGCGGGAGAAGCGGTGGTCGAGAGCGATTGTCGGTGCACTCCGACGTGCAGTTTCGAGACTCACGCCGCCGAGGGTACTTCTCCTCCGTGAGAGAAGCGAGGGAGTCGACCCTGACGCCCCTCGTCTCGTCGCCCACCCCGGCGACCGTCGTCTCGTCCGCCACCCGCCGAAACGACGGAAGACCGCCCCGGGGGGCGGTCTTCCGTCGTTGTGGCGAGTGAGGGATTCGAACCCCCGAAGGCTACGCCGGCTGATTTACAGTCAGATCCCTTTGGCCGCTTGGGTAACTCGCCTGGCTGCTCCGGCCAGATCGTTCGATCGGACCGGAGGCGCGGGTCAAGGATACGGGAGCAACGCGGGCGCGGCGAAATCGCGTGAATCACGGTTTGGTTGCGCTCTTAGACTCGGGGAATGGCAGATTCCTCGTTCGACATCGTCAGCAAGGTCGACAAGATGGAGGCGGACAACGCCCTCAACCAGGCGCACAAAGAGGTCGAGCAGCGCTACGACTTCAAGAACGTCGGCGCCTCCATCGAGTGGAGCGGCGAGAAGATCCTGATCAAGGCCAACTCCGAGGAGCGGGTGAAGGCCGTCCTCGACGTCTTCGAGTCCAAGCTGATCAAGCGCGGCATCTCCCTGAAGAGCCTCGACGCGGGTGAGCCCTACGCCAGCGGCAAGGAGTACCGTCTCGAGGCGACTCTGAAGAACGGCATCGAGCAGGACCAGGCGAAGAAGATCGGCAAGATCATCCGCGACGAGGGGCCCAAGTCCGTCAAGAGTCAGATCCAGGGCGACGAGCTGCGCGTCCAGTCGCAAGAGCCGCGACGACCTGCAGGAGACCATCGCGCTCCTCAAGCGCGCCGACCTCGACATCGACATCCAGTTCCTCAACTTCCGCTGAGCCAGCCTGCAGCGAGATGCCACTTTCCGTCCCTATGACGACCGGATAGGGACGGGAAGTGGCATCTCGATCGGGCTAGGCGCGGGAGATCGCGGTCATCTCCTCGCGCGGGACCACCTTGATCCTGGTGCGGCCGACCGCCTCTCCCCGGGCGAGCTCGTGCGCGTCGAGCGCATGCCAGCCATCGACGGTCGTGAACGGCACGCCGCGGCTCTCGAGCAGAGCGGGCACGGATGCCTCATCGGGATGCTCGGGCGTCCACCAGTCGGCCTGGCTGCGCAGCACGTGGCCGACCGTCTCCATGGCGTCGCTCTTGGTGTGGCCGATCAAGCCGACCGGCCCGCGCTTGATCCAGCCGGTGGTGAAGACCCCGGGCAGGATCTCGTCGCCGTCGAGCACCTGACCCTCACGGTTCGGCACCACGCCGCGCGCCGAATCGAAGGGCAGGCCCTCGAGCGGTGAGCCGTAGTAGCCGACGGCCCGATAGAGCGCCTGGATCGGCACCTCACGGAACTCGCCGGTGCCGCGCACGCCTCCTTCGCCGTCGGGCTCGGTGCGCTCCCAACGGAAGCCGACCACCTTGCCGTCCTGGCCGAGCACCTCGTGCGGCTTCGCGTAGAAGTGCAGGTGGAGGCGCCGACTGGCCGTGCCGGTCTCGCGCTGGCGCCACTGGTTCAGCACCTTGTCGATGACCATGACCTGCTTGTTCGTCGCGATGGCCGCCTTCGACGCCTCGTCGTATTCGAAGTCCTCGTCGTGCAGGATCATGTCGACATCGCGCAGCTCGCCGAGCTCGCGCAGCTCGAGCGGGGTGAACTTCACCTGCATCGGGCCGCGACGTCCGAAGACGTGCACATCCGTCACCGGCGACGACCTCAGGCCGTCTTCGACATTCGCAGGGATCTCGGTCGGCATGCAGGTCCTCCGGTGCTTCACCAGCATCCGCGCCACGTCGAGCGCGACGTTGCCGTTGCCGATGACTGCGATCCCCTCCGCCTCCAGAGGCCAGGTGCGAGGCACGTCGGGGTGCCCGTCGAACCAGCTGACGAATTCCGCCGCTCCGTAGGAGCCCTCGAGGTCGATCCCGGGGATGACGAGCGGGGCGTCGAGGATCGATCCCGTCGAGAAGATGACGGCGTTGTAGTGCTTCTTGAGGTCGTCGAGGGTGATGTCGGTGCCGTAGTCGACGTTGCCGAAGAGGCGGATGTCGCCGCGGTCGAGCACGTCGCGCAGGGCGGAGATGATGCCCTTGATCCGCGGGTGATCGGGAGCGACCCCGTACCGGACGAGTCCGTAGGGCGCGGGCAGGCGCTCGAACAGGTCGATGGAGATGTCGAAGGCCTTCTCCGCCTTGATGGCGAGATCCGCGGCGTAGATGCCTGCGGGTCCCGCGCCGACGATGGCCAGCCGGAGCTTGGTCATGGATGCGCTCATTTCGAAGGGGTGACGATGTCCGGAGAGGACGCGTCGGACGTAAGGACGGGTGCCGGCGATGTGCCGACGTTCAGCTGGAGCGTTCGACCATCACATCGGCGAATCGGGTCAGCGCTCTCTTCACGCTGCCGTCGGGCAGCGGAGCAAGAGCTGCGACGGCGTTCTCAGCATGCCGGTGCGCTTCGGAGATGGTGATGGCGGTGACCTCGTGCTCGCGCAGCTCTTCGATCGCGAGGGACAGCTCCGGAGAGTCGTCGACGCCGAGGTTGCGGTCGATCCGGTCGAGCAGCCGCGCCGCGGACGGATCGGTGAGCGCGTGCTGGCGCAGGTAGAGCAGCGGCAGCGTGGGCACACCGGCGCGCAGGTCGGTGCCGGCCTGCTTGCCGGTCTCCTCGATGTGCGGGGAGAGATCGATGACGTCGTCGACCAGCTGGAAGGCGACGCCGATGGAGAGGCCGAACTCGACGACGGCCGTGTCGGTGCCGGCCGGAGCATTGCCGAAGATGGCGCCGAACTCGGCGGCTGCGGCGATCAGCGAACCCGTCTTGTCGCGCAGCACGTCGATGTAGTGCTCGACCGGGTCGTCCTCGGGCTGGGGGCCGACGGTCTCGTGCAGCTGGCCGAGCACGAGTCGCTCGAAGGTGTCGGCCTGCAGGCGGATGGCGCGCTCGCCGAGCGAGGCGATCAGCTTGCTGGCGCGGGCGAAGAGCAGGTCGCCCGTGAGGATGGCGACCGAGTTGCCCCAGACCGCCTGCGCGGTCGGGACGCCGCGGCGGCGCTCCGCCTCGTCCATGACGTCGTCGTGGTAGAGCGAGGCAAGGTGGGTGATCTCGACGGCCTCGGCCGCCGTCAGCACCTTCTCGTTGATGCCGTCGCCGAGCTGAGCCGTGAGCAGGGTGAGCAGCGGTCGCACCCGCTTGCCGCCCGCCGATCAGCAGATAGCGCGAGGTCGTGTCTGCGACGCCGTCGCTGAACGAGATCTCGCGGAGCAGGCCCGCCTCGACCTGCTCGAGCCCGTGCTCGACCGCGGCGACGGTGCGCCGATCTGCCGAGGAGGCGAAGATCCGCTCGGTGAGGCCGAACTGCGACGAGAGGGCCTTGCTCCTCCGCGCGACGGGCGCGGGGCTCATGCTCCGGATCCGGTCGAGGCGGCGCCGCCTGAAACGGAGTGGTCCGAGCCGGAGTGATCCGAGCCGGAGTGGTCCGAGCCGGAGTGGTCCGAGCCGGTGTCGGCGGGCCGGACGCCCCGATGCAGTGCGACGGTGCCCAAGGTGAGATTGCGGTGCGCCACCTGGGCGAATCCTGCGTCTCGGAGCCAGGACGACAGAGTCGCCTGGTCGGGCCAGCCCTGGATCGACTCGTTCAGGTAGTCATAGGCGGGGGCGTTGGAGCTCGTGAACGAGGACACCAGCGGCAGCACATTCTCGAGATAGATCCGGTACCCGAGCCTGATCAGCGGCGCGGGTGGGGTGGAGAACTCGCAGATCACGATGCGGCCGCCCGGTCGGGTCACGCGGAACAGCTCCGCGAGCGCGATCTTGGGGTCTTCGACGTTGCGCAGGCCGAACGAGATCGTGACGGCGTCGAAGCTGGCGTCGGGAAAGGGCAGCGCCATGGCGTCCGCGAAGACGAAGCGGATACGCGGATTGTCGATGTGCCGGCGGCGGCCGACCTCGAGCATGCCTTGGGAGAAGTCCGCGGCGGTGACGTGCGCACCGGAGCGGGCAAGGGATTCGCTGGAGGTTCCGGTGCCGGCGGCGAGATCGAGGATGTGCTCACCTATCCGGGGCGCCCACGGCACGGGTCGTCGCGGCGCGCCACAGGGCGTCGTTGCCGACCGAGAGGACCGCGTTCGTGCGGTCGTATCGAGTAGACACCGCGTCGAACATCGCGGCGACGTCGGCGGGCTTCTTGCTGAGGTCGGCCCTGCTCACGCGCATGATTCTAGCTTCACAGACACTGCCTGACGGTTGACCGTCAGCGTCTCGGCATCGGGATGGGGGCGTCGAGCGGGGGCCCAGAGCGGGGGCGTAGGCTGATGGCGTGATTCCGGCCGCAACGTCGACGCTGGCGGTCACGACAACAGCCCTTCCCGTTGAGGCTCATGAGCTCGAGTCGTTGCTCGCTCTGGCCGACCCGCAGAACCCCCTCATCTGGCTGCGCCGCGGCGAAGGCATGATCGGGCTGGGCGAGGCGCTGCGCCTCACTTTCGAGGGTCCCGACCGCTTCTCAGATGCGGCGGCCGCCTGGCGCGCCGTCGTCGGACAGGCGGAGATCGATGACCGCGTGGGGGTCCCCGGCACCGGTCTGGTCGCCTTCGGATCCTTCGCCTTCGCCGCCGGATCAGCCGCCGCGAGCACGCTGCTCGTCCCGCGCACCATCGTCGGCTACCGCGATGGACGTCGCGTGGCTGACGCGGATCGCGCTGCGTCACGAACACGGATCGGATGCCGTCGAGACACCGCGTCTGCGCGGTGACGGCCCCGCCTATCCGCTCGAGTTCATCCGCGGCACCCTCGATGCCGCCGGCTACGCGCATGCCGTGCGGGCGGCCGTCGGACGGATCGAGGCCGGGGATGTCGGCAAGGTGGTGCTCGCGCGCGACATCTTCGCGCCGATACCGGCGGATGCCGACCTGCGCCACCCCCTTCGCCGGCTGGCCACCAGCTATCCGGACACCTGGACGTTCGCCCTCGACGGTCTGATCGGCTCGAGCCCCGAGACCCTGGTGAGGGTCGATCACAAGGCCGTGAGTGCGCGGGTGCTCGCGGGCAGCACCGGTCGTCGCACCGAGCCCGGCGCTGACCGGCGCGCGGCCGAGGAGCTGGCCGACTCGGAGAAGAACCGGCAGGAGCATGGCTTCGCAGTGCGCAGCATCCTCGAGTCGCTCGGTCGGCACACCTCTGCGCTGACGGTGAGCGATCCGTTCACCCTGCGTCTGCCGAACATCTGGCATCTGGCAAGCGACCTCGACGGCGATCCTCGCCGACGGCTCGTCCTCCCTCGACCTGTTGGGAGCGCTGCATCCGACTGCGGCCGTCGCGGGCACACCGACCGCGGCCGCGCTCGATCTGATCGATGAGCTCGAGCCGTTCGATCGAGGCCTCTATGCCGGTCCGGTCGGCTGGGTCGACGCGCGCGGCGACGGCGAATGGGCGATCGCGCTGCGCTGCGGATGTCGTCGCGGATGGGCGGGTGACGGCCTACGCGGGCTGTGGAATCGTCGCGGGCTCGGAGCCCCAGCGCGAACTCGCCGAGACCCGACTGAAATTCCGTCCGATCGTCGACGCCTTCGCCTGAGTTCCTACGTTCCGGCCGAATGTGCACGATATTTCGTGCACATGTGCGGCCTTCGTAGGTGATCTGTACGGCCCCGTCTCACGGTGGTGATCGGACGCGCCGCCAGGGCTGCGAACGCCGGCGATATCACTACCTACGATCCCCGCGGATTGCGACGAAATTACGTGCACATTGGGCCGGAACGTAGGAAATGGAACGGCCACCGCCTGGCACCGACGACTCGCGCAGAACGCGAGCCATGAGTGCCAGGGGTGGCCGAGCGGTGTCGTCAGCGGATCGGTCGGGTCGGCTGCCTCAGCGGGCCGGATCGAACGCTGCCGAAGCGGTTCAGTTGTCGAGTGCTGCCTCGCCGCCGCGCCTGCGGCGGGGGAAGGTGGGAGCGAACTGGCGGACCAGTCCGACCACGAGGGCACTGCCCGAGACAACGAGGATCGAGAAGCCGAGTATGTCGTTCGCCTGCATGGTGTTGCCCCTTTCGTATGTGAAGAGACGATATGTGCGTGGTTCACGAGCGATTCGGAACGACACGCGTCACCTGATCAGGGGACGTTTTAGCCCTGCCCCCAGTCCGGGGGGCATCGCTGAAGGGCCGGGGGCCAGCGGGCGCGGGTCCGGCACGGCGCGCGCGGACAGCCGACGACCCGCAGATCGGGCCGTCAGCGTTCCAGCGGGACCTCGACGATGCTCAGCCCGGCGTGCGGCGCGATGAGCGCTCTATCGAGAGTGCCGCGGTCCGTCGCGAGCGTGTAGTGCCAGCCGTACGCGGCGGCAAGGCCCGAGATGTCTACGGCGTGCGGGGTGATCATGACGCGCTCGAAATCCGTTCGATCCGCGGTCCCGGCAACCTCGAGGCCGTCGAAGATCGTGCCGCCGCGATCGTTGCCGACGATCAGCTGCACCCGAGGGGTTCGCTCCCCCGGTGCCTGCAGCAGGCCGCCCACGTCGTGCAGGAAGGCGAGGTCGCCGAGGAGCGCACGGGTGGTTCCCGCCGACGCAGTCCCCGGGACGGCAGCCAGCTGCGATGCGATCCCGATGCCGATCGCGCTGGAGATGCTGCCGTCGATTCCCGCGAGCCCGCGGTTCGCGCGGACCGAGATCTTCTTGCCGGGCACGACGAGATCGGCCTCGCGCACGAGCCGGGATGCGGCCAGGAACAGCCGATCGTGCGGCCAGCTCGCCCGCCAGACCGCCTCGACCAGCGATCGACGGGTGTTCGGGGCGCGGACAGCGGCCAGCTCCTCTCGAGCGAGTGCGCCACGGACGGCAGCGCGATCCGATCCGGATCCGCCGGTGTAGGCGAGGTCAGCGGATTCTTCGGTCCGCGAACGGCCGACCCGATGCCATTCTCCGAACCAGGCGCGCTCCTGCTCCGTGACCGGATCAGCGGCATCCACCTCGACGCGGGGCACGACTGTTCCGCGGCCGCCGGGACGGAACTGCTCTGCACCCCGTGACTCGACGATGATCACCTCGACGCCGTCCCGCTGCAGCAGGGCGGGCACCTCGCGGCTGAGGTTCGGTCGGCCGAACACGATCGCCCGTTCCACCCGGCTGCCGAGCTCGGACAGCGCAGCCCGGTAGGCAGGGATCGCGGACCGCCCGAACCGCGATCCGCTCGTCACCTCCGCCAGCAGTGGCCACCCCGCTGTCGAGGCGAACTCCTCTGCCGCCGGGCCCGCACCCGTCCCGGCGATGATGACGGTGCGAGGCCCGCGCGGCAGACCGGTCGTCCGAGGTGTCGCCGACCGCCACCGCAGGGGTGCCGGCCGATCCGACGTCCGGAACGGGGCCGGAGAGCGGCTCGCGGAACGAGACATTGAGGTGCACGGGGCCGCCGCGCGTGGCGATCTCCCAGGCCTCGCCGAGGGTTCGGCGCAGTCGAGCGATGCTCGCGCCGGCACTGACGTCCGCCCCGAACACGGCGGCCGGCCCGAAGATCCCGGGCTGGGTGGTCGTCTGGTTCGCGCCCGTCCCGCGAATCTCGGCCGGACGGTCCGCGGTGATCGCGATCAGCGGCACTCCGGAATGCCACGCCTCGAGCATGGCCGGATGCAGATTCGCGACGGCGGTGCCAGAGGTGGTGACGATCGCCACGGGGACGCCCGACTCGAGGGCGAGGCCGAGTGCGAGGAAGCCGGCCGAGCGCTCGTCGATCCGCACGTGCACCGAGAGCGCGCCGAGCCGATCGAGCCGAGCGGCCTCGAGCGCGAGGGACTGCGACCTGGATCCAGGAGACAGCACGAGATGGCGCATGCCGCGCTCGACCAGCCCCCGGAGGAGCACCGCTGCGGCGTGGCTCGCGCTTATCGTCTCCGGCGACTCACGCCCGGACGGCTCCGTGCTGATGGGCAAGGCATCCGAGACGGCGTCGGTGCGGTCAGGCATCGCGGCGGCCGGGGGCGTCGCCGCCTTCGCCCTCCGCGTCGCCGTCGAGATCCGCGAGCTCCTGCTCGAGTCGCTGGAGGCGGGCCTCCTCCTCCGCGTTGAGCGCGATCGTGCGCAGGAACGCGGGGTCGTCATCGGGAGCGATCGTGCGGGGCCGACCCGATGCAGTGGCCCGATTGCCTCGGCCGATCAGGAACCAGAGCACGCCGCCGATGACGGGAAGCAGCAGGATGATCAGGAGCCAGACGGGCTTGCGCGGGCCGCGGATCCGCGCTCGATCGGCCATCGCGCAGTCCACGAGCGAGTAGACGATGAACGCGACCGCCACCACGATGAAGATCAGCCAGAAACGCGGCATGCAGCAACGATAGACGCTCAACACTGAGCGTCGGCCGCCCGTTCGAAGACTGCTCGTACACTGGCAGGGTGGCACAAGAGCGTCGAGCGAGCAGGGCCTGGATCGGCTTCAGTCTCATCCGGGTCGGCATGTTCGCGGCGGTGCTCGCGATCCTCGCGCTCCTGCTGCCCGGCATCCCGTTCTGGATCTCGGCCATCGTCGCCGCGATCATCTCGTTCTGCCTGTCGTTCATCTTCTTGAGCCGCCCGCGCACCGAGATCGCCGAGTCCCTGGATCGGATGCGTCGCGGCGAAGCGGCCCCGCGCAGTGAGCCCGACGACGGCGAGATCGAGGATGCTGCGATCGAGGACGCCGCGATCGAAGACGCCGCGATCAGTCGCTCAGAGACCGACCGGCCGTAGCGACCCCGTTCCGCTGGGTTCACTTGACTCGGATGGCGGGTCGTGAACGCCTGAACCCACCATTCGGGTCAGGTCGACCTGCGGCAACCCGCCGTTCGGGTCACCTCGGCAGCGCCCCGCCGCTAGAGGACGAACGCGGCGAGGAAACCGAGCGCCAGCACGAGCGCCAGGATGCTGGTGAGGCTGAGCGCCAGGATGAGCTCGCGCGCGGTCGTGGCGGTCGCCACGATCAGCACGGCGGGAAGCGCGATGAGCAGCGCGAAGAGACTGAGCAGTGCAGCAGGGAAGAGCAGCGCGAAGAGCCCGACGGCGACGAACGGCAGCAGCACGAAGACGCCGTAGAGCACCTTCGATGCCCTCGCGCCGATCCGTACGCTGAGCGTCTTCTTGCCGGCGATCCTGTCCTGCTCGATGTCCCGGAGGTTGTTGACCGTGAGCACCGCACAGGCCAGCAGGCCGATGGCCACCCCGGCGATCACCGATTCCTGCGTGATCACCTCGGTCTGCACATAGGTCGATCCGACCGTCGC
Organism: uncultured Actinomycetota bacterium; assembly: GCA_963830655.1. GTDB lineage: Bacteria > Actinomycetota > Actinomycetes > Actinomycetales > Microbacteriaceae > Naasia. Next base: position 18,915 of record CAWHND010000006.1, on the reverse strand, counting down.
GACCAGGCCGAAGAAGACGAAGACGAACAGCTCGCCGAGGCCGGCGTAGCCGTAGGGCCGCTTGCCCCCCGTGTAGAACCAGGCAGCGGCGATGCTGGCGGCGCCGACGGCGAGCAGCCACCAGAGCTGCGAGATGATCACCAGCGCGAGACCGGCGAGCGCGGCGAGGCCGAAGAAGGCCAGCGCAACGGTCAGCACGGTGCGGGGCTTCGCGCCGCCGGACGCGGTCAGCCGGGCGGGGCCGACGCGGAACCGGTCGGTGCCGCGGATGCCGTCGGAGTAGTCGTTCGCGTAGTTGACGGCGATCTGCAGCAGGATCGCGACCGCGAAGCAGAGCGCGATCCGGTACTCGTGCCAGACATAGCCTCCGGCGACATAGGCGGCCGCGGTTCCCGCGATGACCGGGGCGATCGACAGCGGAAGAGTGCGTGGCCGAGCGGCGGCTATCCAGTCGCGCGCCCGCGCGGGCGCGCGGCTGGTGAGGCTTGTGCTGGCCGGGGCGGAGGTTGCGTCCGCCGGGCAGGGGCGCGTGATGGTGGTGAGACGGGCCGGACTTGCGGCTCGCCTGTCGCTTCTTCGGCTTGGGCACCGCAGAATACTAGGGCCCCCGCTCGTCGACAGCGGCGCAGGCAGGCCCGGCACGGTCCAGACAGCAGATCGCCCTACCCGACGTCAGTCCGAGCCCGGCGAGCTCTCGCACGGCGCGACGATCCGGCTTGCCGCTCGTGAGCATGGGGATGACGTCGACCCGGACGATCCGATCCGGTGCGGCCGCGCGGCCGAGGGCCGCTGTCAGCCTCTGTCGGAGCTCGCCGAGCTCCGCATCCGGAGCACCTGCGGGCAGGACGACGATCGGCACCTCGCCCCAGCGTTCGCTGGGCGCGCCGAGCACGAGCGCGCTCGCGCAACCGGGGATCGCTCGCACCTCCGCCTCCACGAGTCCGAGCGAGACCTTCTCTCCGCCGGAGATGATCACGTCGTCGCTCCGTCCCTCGACGCTCAGCAGCCCTCCCTGCACCGACTCGTCGTAGCGCCCGACGTCTCCCGTGCGGTACCAACGCCGTCCGTCTTCGACCAGGAAGGAGCGCTCCGTGCGCTCGGGATCGGCCAGATAGCCGTCCGCCAGCATCGGACCGGCCAGCAGGATCTCGCCGGATGCACCCTCGATCCGCACCCTGACCGTGCCGAGCGGCACTCCGTCGTACACACAGCCGCCGCTGGTCTCCGAGGAGCCGTAGGTGCGGATCACGCGAAGTCGCAGGCGTTCGGCGCGGTCCCGGAGTGCGGCGTCGAGTCGCTGGCCCCCGACCAGGATGGCGTGGAGCGAACGCAGCCGGTCGGCCGCATCCGGATCGGACTCAGCGGCGTCGACGAGCACGCTCAGCTGCGCCGGCACGAGCGAGGTGTACCGACGCTCATCGCCGAATCCGTCGATGGCTGCGAGGAAGGCCGACGCGTCGAAGTGTCCGGGCGGCAGCACGATCGGGTCGGTTCCGGCGACGATCCCGCGGGTGAGCACCTGAAGCCCGGCGATGTAGTGCACCGGCAGAGAGAGCAGCCACCGGCCGGGACCGCCGAGCGCCGCGTCGGTCGCGGCGACGCTCGCCAGCAGGGCGTCGGTGCTGAGCGCCACCCGCTTCGGCTCCCCCGACGAGCCCGAGGTCTCGATCACCGCGGCGATGGGCTTGGCCACCTCGGCTGGGGCGTCGCTGGGCAGCGCTGAACCGAGCGCAATCGGAAGGATCGCGGGGCCGTCGCCGCTGAGCGCGGCGCGGAGGGCGATCGCGACCTCGGCCGGATCCGCCTCGAGGGGCCGGAGAGCGCGCATCCGACTCAGTAGTGCCAGGGGAAGGGCGACCAGTCGGGGTCGCGCTTCTCGAGGAATGCGTCGCGGCCCTCGACGGCTTCGTCCGTGCCGTAGGCGAGACGGGTGGCCTCCCCCGCGAAGACCTGCTGGCCGACCATGCCGTCGTCGACCGCGTTGAAGGCGAACTTGAGCATCCGGATGGCGGTCGGGCTCTTCCCGAGGATCTCGTTGGCCCACTCGACCGCAACCTCCTCGAGTCGCTCGTGCGGCACCGAGGCGTTGATCGCTCCCGTGTCGAGGGCGCGCTGAGCGTCGTACTCCCGGGCGAGGAAGAACACCTCGCGAGCGAACTTCTGGCCGACCTGACGTGCGAAGTAGGCGCTGCCGTATCCCGCATCGAACGATCCGACGTCGGCGTCGGTCTGCTTGAAGCGCGCGTGCTCGGCGCTCGCGATGGTGAGATCGCAGACCACGTGCAGGGAGTGCCCGCCGCCGGCAGCCCAGCCGGGCACGACCGCGATGACCACCTTGGGCATGAAGCGGATCAGCCGCTGGACCTCGAGGATGTGCAGCCGTCCGGTGGCCGCCGGGCCAGGCGCCGGTCCGGTCCCTCTCATACCTGGTAGCCGTCTCGACCGCGGATGCGCTGATCGCCGCCGCTGCTGAACGCCCAGCCGCCGTCCTTCGGGCTCGGCCCGTTGCCGGTCAGCAGCACGACGCCGATCCGGGGGTTCTGCCGGGCGTCGTCGAGCGCGCGGTAGAGCTCGTCCACCGTGCGCGGTCGGAAGGCGTTGCGCACCTCGGGGCGATCGAACGCGACGCGGGCGATGCGGCCGGTCGTGTCCTGGTGGTAGGTGACGTCGGTGAGGTCGTCGAATCCGGGGACACTGAGCCAGGTGCTCTCGTTGAAGAGCGCGGAGACGGGCATGTGCCGAGCCTACGGCGTGACCGTTGCGGGCTCCCCGTGGCCGTCGTCCGCCGGTTCTTCGGGAAACGACTCCGGGATCGGAGTGCCCTGGTGGAAGAGGACGGACCAGCCGCCACCCGACCAGGTCCAGATCGAGCTGCGGCGGGTGCGCCGCCCGCTGTGCATGGCGATGTAGGTGACGAGGATCGCCGCAGGTGCGATGGCCTGGGCTTCGAGCTCCCCGATCTCAATGGGAGGGGCGACTTCGCTGTCATCGTCCCCCGCCTCATCGCTCAGCGCGGCGATGATCCCTGCGCGGTCCCAGCGTCTGCCCGACGCTCCGAACTCGACGAAGTCGGCGTGCAGCAGGGTGGTCAGCCGAGAAGGATCGGCCCGCACCTCCGGCTCGATCAGCAGCAGCTCGAGGCGCTTCGCTTCGGCCAGGTCTTCGTAGTCCGGCATCTCCATGCTCCGACATTCGCATGGATTCGGAGAACTGTCACCGATCCGGAGACCTGCATCCGAACGGGGGCTTCGGGAGGCCCGATGAAGGAACAACGGGGGCGATCTCCGGATCCGTGCAAATCTGGACGCATGGATGCCTCCCTCCCCGATGTGCTGAGCGGCCTGCGGGTGGTGTCGCTGCCGCTCGCGACGCGATTCCGCGGCCTGACCATCCGGGAGACCGCCGTGTTCGAGGGGCCGATGGGCTGGACCGAGTTCTCGCCGTTCGTCGAGTACGACGACATCGAGGCAGCTCGGTGGCTGGCCGCCGCATACGACTTCGGCTGGACGGCCACGCCACCCGGGGTGCGCGAGAAGATCCTGGTCAACGCGACCGTGCCCGCGGTCTCGGCGTTGCGGGTGCCCGAGATCCTCGACCGCTTCTCCGGCTGTCGCACCGTGAAGGTCAAGGTCGCCGAACCGGGCACGACGCTCGCCGACGATGTCGCGCGAGTCGCCGAGGTGCGTCGGATCCTCGGGGCGGAGGGGCGGATCCGGATCGACGCGAACGGCGCCTGGAACGTCGATGAGGCCGAGCACGCCATCCGCGAGCTGGCCGTCCACGACCTCGAGTATGCCGAGCAGCCGTGCGCTGAGCTGGTCGAGCTCCAGGAGCTCGAGGATCGGATCGGCTACCTCGACGTGCCGATCGCGGTCGACGAGGGGCTCCGGAAGGCCGTGGATCCGCTGGTCGCCGCGCCGAGCGCTGCCGGGTCGGATCGTCATCGTGAAGGCAGCGCCGCTCGGCGGCATCCGCTCGGCGCTCGCGATAGCCGCAGCGAGTGGGCGTCCCGCTGTGGTCTCGAGTGCCCTCGAGTCGTCCATCGGCCTCTCGATGGGCCTGCACCTGGCCGCGGCGCTGCCCGAGCTCGATTACGACTGCGGCCTGGGCACCGCCGCCCTGCTGGCCGCTGATCTGACCCACGATCCGCTGCTCCCCGAGAACGGCGCCATCCAGGTCCGCCGAGTCGCACCCAGCTCTGCACTGCTCGACACCTTCGCCGCCGACGCGGAGCGCACGTCATGGTGGCGCGAGCGCATCACCCGCTGCCACACCCTCCTGCAGCACTGATCCGTACGTCGAATTGCCGACTCTGGCGCTCAAATCGCTCATTTACGAGCCATCGTTGGCAATTCGACAGGTTTGCGCGGGAGTTAGAGGCCCGAGTAGGCGTGCAGGCCCTTGAAGAAGACGTTGACGACGCCGAAGTTGAACAGCACGGCGGAGTAGCCGATGATCGCGAGCCATGCGGAGTGCGATCCGCGCCAGCCGCGGGTCGCGCGGGCGTGGATGTAGGCGGCGTAGATGACCCAGATGACGAAGGTCCACACCTCCTTGGTGTCCCATCCCCAGTAGCGGCCCCAGGCGTGCTCGGCCCAGATCGCGCCGGCCATGAGGGTGAAGGTCCAGAGGATGAAGCCGACGATCGCGACGCGGTAGGCGCTGCGCTCGAGGCTCTCGGAGGACGGGCACCGAGGCCAGCAGGCGCAGCCTGAGAGCGCGGGCCGACGATCCGAGGCCTTCCCGGCGGGCCTGGAGCAGCTGGACGACCGACAGACGCGAAGCTCAGCGTGAAGAATCCGGTGGCCAGGATCGCGACCATCACGTGGATGACGAGCCAGTACGACTGCAGCGCCGGGCGGCAGCGGGACGACATCGACCCGGAAGCCGACCGTGGAGATGCCGAGCAGGATCAGCACCAGCCCGGTGATGACCGCTCCGAGGAACCGGAGGTCCTTGCGGATGACCGCGATGAGGAAGATGCCCATGATGATGAGCGTCCCGGTCATCGAGAACTCGTACATGTTGGCCCACGGCACCCGGGCGGCGGCGACGCCGCGGAGCACGTCAGCCGTCAGGTGCAGGACGAAGCCGAGGATGCTGAGCGCGACGCCGACGCGGAGGCTCACGCCCTCCCTGCCGGGGCGCAGCGGAGCCGCGGCACCTACGGAGGTGGAATCGGATGGGCAGTCGAGAGCGGAGGGGCCGGATGAGTCGGTGCGCTCGAGGGTCGTCGTCCCGGCGGAGCCGACGGCCGCCGATCGGGCCAGCCGCGTGCCGCGTGCAGCCGCGATGCGCTCTGCACCGCTCTGCATGGTGGCCGCGCGCGCGGTCACACCAGCCGAGCGTCGGGAGAGGTCGAGCGTGAAGGCGATGAAGGCGATCGCGTAGACGCCCATCGCGGAGTACAGGAACAGCGTCGAGTACTGGTCAAGCATCTGCGTCACGCCGACAGCCTACGGCGTCGTTCCAGGGGGAACGCCGGGGAAGCTCCGCGCTGCCGGGCACGCGGCGATGGGCGGACGCGCGGTCACCCTCGGTGGTCTCGCTTCCCCGCGCCGGCGCCGGCGTCCCCGGTCTGCGCCGCGCCGCCGAGCAGTTCGCTGTGCCGGGCGGCGAACTCCTGCACCGCCTCGTCGAGCCGCGGATCGTCGCCGCGGGCGAGGCCCGCGTACTCCACGGACAGCTCGCCGTCCGATCCCCGACGCACCTTCAGCCAGAGCCGGCGCCGCGGCACGAAGAGCGAGGCCGCGAGCCCCGCGAGCACGAGGATGGCGAACGCGAGCACCCAGGCTCTGCGTCGGATCGTCGTGGATCTCGAGCGAGGCGAAGCGGCTCGACGCTGTCGAGGGTGACGGTGCCGAGGCCGTTCGGCAGATCCACTGTCGCGCCCGGCGTCAGCTCGAGGCGCGGGCTCCGGGGCATTGCGGCCAGCCCGCAGGGTGAGATCGGTGGTGTCGAGCGTGTAGACCGACTTCGGGATTCCCTGATCCAGGCCCAGGTCGCCCGTATAGACGGACAGAGCTGAGCAGCGGGTCGTCCAGATCGGGGAACGACGACGCCAGCGCGCCGGAGTCGAGGCGTGGTCTTGGTCGGATAGAACAATCCGATGATGCCGACCTGCTCGCTGAGCCCGTCCGGCACCTTGATGATGCCGAGTCGAGAAGAGCTTCGCGTCCTGCGGCAGGAACGGCACGGCCCCGGAGAAGACGACGGTCGCCAGTCGGGATCGCGCATCGGTGATGTTGCGGGGCGTAGCCGTTGCCGAGCAGGTACACGTTCGGTGCCGTTCACGCGGAGCGGCTCGTTGACCTTGATCTGGTCGCTTCGAGGTCTGCGTCGAGTTCGGCTCCTGCACGGTCACCGACGCGGTGTAGTCGAGCGGTGCGCCGATCGCGTTCGCGTTGTCCTGCTCGTAGGTGACCTGCAGAGTCGTCGAGCCGAATCCGATAGGGCGAGAGGGTGTCGTCGGTGACGAGCCGCCCGCGCGTGAACGAGTCGTAGCCGCCGATGTAGTTCACGAAGGACTCCCCCGTCACCACCACCCGCTGGCCGTTGTAGCCGAAGCTCCCGCCGATCGCGACGGCGACGAGGATGCCGACGAGGGAGCCGTGGAAGACCAGGTTGCCCGTCTCGCGCAGATAGCCGCGCTCGGCGGAGAGCGAGTCGCCGTAGCGGACGACCCGGTAGCGCTTGCGATCTCAGCACCCGCTCGCCCGCGGCGAGCGCCTGCTCGACATCGTCGCCGGCGAGCGTCGTCCGTCGCAGGCCCTGCATCCGCTCCAGGCGCGCGGGTGTCCGGGGAGGCTTGGCCCGCATCGCCAGCCAGTGGTGCTTCGTCCGCGGGAGCACGCAGCCGATCAGCGAGATGAACAGCAGCAGGTAGATCGCGGTGAACCAGACCGACGTGTACACGTCGAAGCCCTGCACCGCGTCGATGAGCGGAAAGAGATCGGGGTGGTCGACGAGGTACTGGCTCACGCCGTTCGGGTCGGAGCTGCGCTGGGGAACGAGCGATCCCGGCACGGCGGCGATCGCGAGGAAGAGCAGCAGGAACAGCGCGGTGCGCATGCTCGTCAGCTGCCGCCAGGCGAAGCGCAGCCAGCCGATCGGGCCGAGCTTCGGGGCTGTGATGCCGTCCGTCCCGCCGTTGCCGCCCGCGTCGGCTCCAGAGTCGTCGACGGCTGAGTCGACATGGTCGGACGGACGGTGCAGCTCGGCGGCGGCGTCCCGCTTCAGCTGCGCGTCGTCATCGTCCGCCGGGGAGCCGGAGCGATCAGAGCGCGGGGACATAGACGGCCGATCACCGCCCCGAGCTCGAGCATCCAGCGGTTCCAGAGCCCGGAGACCATCAGGATGCCGATGACGATGAGCAGAGCGCCGCCGATGAGGTTGATGGCGCGAATATGCCGCTTGAGGAATGCGACGGAACCCGCCGCCCAGCCGAAGCCGAGCGCGATCAGCAGGAAGGGCACGCCGAGGCCGAGCGCGTAGGCGAGGCCGAGGACGGCGCCCTGCCACGGCGATCCGCCCTGCAGCACGATGCTGTAGATCGCGGTCAGGGTGGGGCCGATGCACGGCGTCCAGCCGACCGCGAAGACGGCGCCGAGGACGGGCGCCCCGATCAGCCCGACGGTGGGGCTGATGGCCAGTCGGACGGTCCGCTGCAGGAAGCCGATCTGGCCGATGAACGCGAGTCCGAGCGCGATGACGACGACGCCGGCGATCCGGGTGATGAGGTCGCGCCACTGGATGAGCCAGAAGCCGGCAGCGCCGAAGGCGATGCCGAACAGCACGAAGACGGCGGCGAAGCCGAGCACGAAGAGCAGCACCCCGAGCACCAGCCGCCCGCGCCCCTTCTCGCCGCGCTTGACGGTGGATCTGCCGTCGGTGAAGCCGCCGAGGTAGGCGAGGTAGCCGGGCACGAGCGGCAGCACGCAGGGCGACGCGAAGGAGACGAGCCCGGCGAGGAGCGCGATCGGCAGGGCGAGGATGAGCGGCCCGCCGATCAGCTGGCCGGTGTTCACGCTGCGGCGCGCTTCGGCGATGCGAGCAGCACGAGACTCATGAGGTCTCCGCGACGGTCTCGCGGATGATCGTCTCCAGCGTCGTGGGCTCCGTCACCTGGCCGAGGATGCGTGCGGCGACTCGGCCCTCGGCGTCGAGCACGAGCGTCGTCGGCACCGCGTTGGGCTGGATCGAGGCGCTGAAGGCCAGCTGCACATCCGCGGTCGCGCTGTCGAGGATCGACGGATAGGTCACGCCGAACGTTCTCGGCGAACGCCTGCGCCGTGCCCGGCCTCGTCGCGCACGTTGACGCCGATGAACTGCACGCCGTCGGCGCTGAACTGCCTGCGACAGGCTCTCGAGATCGGTCGCCTCGACCCGGCACGGCGGGCATGCAGGCGTACCAGAAGTTGACGACGACGACTCGGCCGAGCGCGTCCGTCGAGTCGAAGTCGGTGCCCTGCGTCGGTCGTGCCGCGAAAGGTGACCGGATCGCCGCCGTTCGGACGTCAGGAAGGTCTCGACGGCGCCGTCGCCGGAGATGTAGCCCTTGTCGCTGCCGTCCCGCTGCGAGTCGGCGAGCCGATCAGAGGCGCAGCCGGCGAGCAGCAGTGCCGTCGCGGCCACGAGCGTCACAGCAGCGATAAGCCGTCGACGGCCGGCAGGGAGGCCGGCACGTCGGCTGCGACGGCCTGTCGCCGAGCCGCCGACGGCAGTGCGCGGCTCACACGGCTCCCGTGTCGATGGCGCCGATCCCGAGCGCCGCGGCCGGATCGGCGTAGGCCGTCTCGACGAACCGCTCACCGCGTCGCTCGAGGGTGGTGATGCTCGACAGGGCGCAGCGGCGCTTGCGGGGGTCGTGGTAGAGCGGCTGGCCGGTGACCTGACGGTGCACGGTCCAGATCGGCAGCTGGTGGCGAGACGATCACGACCTCGCCGCCGTCGACCGAGTCGTAGGCGTCGGCGATCGCGGCGAGCATGCGGGCGGAGATCTGGCTGTACGGCTCGCCCCAGCTCGGCTGCAGGGGATTGCGCAGCAGCGGCCACGCGGATGCGATCGCGCACGATCGTCGGACCGAAGCGCACGACCTTGCCCTCGAAGAGGTTCCACGGCTCGATCACCCGGGGCTCGCGGTCGATCGGCAGCTCGAAGCGCTCCGCCCACGGCGCGGCGGACTCCTGGGTGCGCTGCAGCGGGGAGGCGATCAGCCGGGTGATGGGTCGTCCGGCGAGCGATTCGGCCGCTGCGGCCGCCATCCGGTGGCCGCGCTCCGAGAGCCCGAAGCCGTCGAGCCGGCCGTAGAGCACGCCGCCGGGGTTGAACACCTCGCCGTGGCGCACGAGGTGGAGCGCTGCTGGCGGGCACGCCGACAAGTCTACGGAGCGCGGTCCCCGCTGGATGCTGAGCGCCCGAACCGGTGGCTGAGCACGCGAGGCGTCGAAGCCCTGCCGACGTCAGCAGGGCTTCGACGCGCACGCCTTCGGCGTCCGGCTCAGCCGCCGGTTCCCGCGAAGTAGGCTGATCGTTCCGTGACCGAGCGCACCCTCATCAAGGATCTGGCCGCCCGCGAGGACGGCCCCGTGACCGTCGCCGGCTGGGTCGAGACCGTCCGCGATCAGAAGAAGGTGCAGTTCGTCATCCTCCGCGACGAGTCCGGCTCGCTCCAGCTCGTCCGACCCCGCCCCGCGCCCGACGCGGAGACCGGCAGAGCGACGACATCGCGGAGGCGATCTCGTCGCCTGACGCTCGGCAGCTTCGTCCCCGTCAGCGGCGAGCTCAAGCACGACGAGCGCGTCAAGCTCGGCGGCATCGAGGTCAAGATCGACGACCCTCGACGTCGATCGGCAAGGCGCCTGCCCGAGAACCCGATCGCCGACGACTGCAGCATCGACAAGCGCCTCGACTGGCGCTTCCTCGACCTGCGCCGCCCCGAGCAGGCGCTGATCTTCCGCATCCAGACCACCTTCGAGCACGCGCTGCGCACCTACTGGGTCGAGCACGGCTTCATCGAGATCCACACCCCGAAGCTGATGGCGAGCGCGTGCGAGTCGCGGGCCGAGCTGTTCGAGGTCGACGTACTTCGAGGGCAACGGCCTACCTGGCGCAGAGCCCGCAGTTCTTCAAGCAGATGGCGCAGCCGGCCGGCTTCGGCAAGATCTTCGAGATCGGCCCCGCGTTCCGCGCCGACCCGTCGTTCACCTCGCGGCACGCGACCGAGTTCACGAGCGTCGACGCCGAGATCAGCTGGATCGACACCCACGAGGACGTCATGGCGATGCACGAGGAGCTGCTCGTCGCCGGCTTCGCGGCGGTCAAGGACGAAGCACGGCGACGAGATCGAGGCGCTCTTCGGCGTCGAGCTCGACCGTGCCGTCGACGCCGTTCCCGCGCATCCCGCTCGCCGAGGCGAAGCAGATCGTCGCCGAGCGCGGCTACGTCGTGCCGCGCGCCGACGCCGACATGGACCCCGAGGGCGAGCGCCAGATCTCCGCGTACGTGAAGGAGGACCTACGGCCACGACTTCGTCTTCCTGACCGACTACGCCTCGAGCATCCGGCCGTTCTACCACATGCGCCACGAGGACGACCCGGGCCTGACGAACAGCTACGACCTCATCTACAACGGCACCGAGATCTCCACCGGCGCGCAGCGCGAGCACCGCATCGACGTGCTCGTCGAGCAGGCGAAGGACAAGGGCCTCGACCCCGAGGAGCTCGACTTCTACCTCGACTTCTTCCGCTACGGCGTCCCGCCGCACGGCGGATTCGGCATGGGCCTCGCCCGCGTGCTCATGCTGATGCTGCACCTGCCGAGCATCCGCGAGACGACCTACCTGTTCCGCGGCCCGAACCGCCTGCTCCCGTAGGACCCCCGGCCGTCAGGACAGGGCTGCCGCGAGGCGGTCAGTCGTCGAAGCGCCAGTGGCCGTGCTCCTCGCCGTCGATGAGGACGACCGGGATCTCCTCGGCGTAGCGGTCGAACAGCGCCGCGTCCTGCAGGATGTCCCGCTCCTCGACCAGCACCGAGTCGGACGGCAGCCTGCCACGACTCGACCGACGACCGCGCGAGCCTCGTCGCAGAGGTGGCATCCAGGTTTGCCGATGAGGGTCAGTCGCTTCTGCACCTCCCCAGCCTATGGTGGAAGGGCCATGACGATTCCGCTGCCGATGGGTCCGCCCCTGGGGCCGTTGTCCACCCCGATCGCGGCATTCTTCGACGTCGACAACACGCTCCTGCGCGGTGCCAGCCTGTTCCATCTCGGCAAGGGTGCGCGGCGCCGCGGCATCGTGACGCTGCCCATGCTGGCCCGATTCGCGGTCAAGGCGGCGAGCTTCATGCTGGTCGGCGAGAACCGCCACCACCTCGAGCAGGTGCGCGTGCAGGCCCTCGAGGTGATCAAAGGGCAGACCAGAGCGGATCTCCGCGGTCTCGCGGAGGAGATCTACGAGAGGCACCTCGCCCGAGCCGATCTGGCCCGAGACCCTCGGCCTCGCCCACGACCACATCACAAGGGCCACCAGGTCTGGCTGGTCACCTCGACCCCGGACTTCCTCGCCAAGGTCATCGCAGAGCGTCTCGGGCTGACCGGCGCCATGGGAACGCCGCTCGAGACCGAGGACGACGTGTACACGGGCCAGCTCTCCGGGCCGCTCATGCACGGCTCAGGCAAGGCGGATGCCGTGGCGCTCACCGCGTCCCACATCGGAGCGCCCCTCGGCGAGTGCTGGGCCTACAGCGACTCGGCCAACGACATCCCACTGCTGACGCTGTGCGGCAATCGGATCGCCGTCAATCCCGACAGGACACTGCGCCGGCACGCCGTCGCGAGCGGCTGGTCGATCATGGATCTCACGGTGGCGAGCATCCGCGAGGCTCGTCGGCGGGTGCGCCGCGAGGGCCGCGAGGCACGCAGAACGCCGGGCCGCCCGTAGGCGATCCGGCGTTCGAGCGAGATGGCAGCAGCCGCGGTCGTGAACTCCCGCCGATGCTCCTGCTGGTCGAAGGAGCGGAGGCTACTTCTTGTTGCGACGCTGGTGACGCGTCTTGCGCAGCAGCTTGCGGTGCTTCTTCTTGGCCATGCGCTTGCGGCGCTTCTTGATGACAGAACCCATAGGTCGACCTCACTGATAGGGCGGAGAACCGGGCCCAGTCGAACCTCGGAAAACCTTCGCGCGGAAAACGCGACACCATATTCTAGCGGCACGCTCTCCGGGCGTCGTTCCGGATCGGACCCGCGTGCGCTCGGCACCCGCCGAAGATCGCCCGAGAGGGCCCCGGCGGATGGTCAGGACGCGCCGACGGTCTCTTCGAGCATGCTGGCGAGCAGGGCGGCCACGGCGTCGGCGGGCACGCGGAAGGAGTGCCCGAAGCGGGTGGCGGGCAGCTGCCCCGAATGCACGAGGCGGTACACCCGCATGCGCGGCACCCCCATCGCGTCGGCCACCTCTGCGACGGTGAGGAACTGCGATTCGGACAGCGTCATGTGCGTCCCTTCCACCCCGGGCGATCGCTTCGGGTGATCGCCCCGAAGGACGACTGTAGGTGGCGCGGCGACGAGCGCAAAGCCGACCGGGTGCGTCTATCGGCGACTCACCGGCGAAAGCTCAGGAAGTCGAGCAGCCCGAGCCCCGCATGGGCAGAGACGACTCATGGACGGAGTCGACTTGACGACGGAGTCGTCGCATGTGCCGATCAGCCGCGGCGCAGTCGCCTCTGCAGCCCGCGGACGCCGTGCACACTCGACGCGACGGCCCCGCCGATCGACCTCGCGACCGCACGCTGGCGGGCGGGGAGCGCGAGCGGCCGCGCGAGCAGGGGCACGCCGAGGGTCGACGCGGACTGAGCAGCCACCGAGGAGGACGCCGCCGTAGGGGCCGAGATCTCGTCAGCCGCGACCGCCGCACCGGCTGCCCCGTCCTCACCGTCGATCTCGGCGCGGATGAAGGGCACGAGCCAGTCCTCGAGCGCCTCGAGCGGAAGGAACTCGAGCTTGTAGTAGCGGTGCTGGCCCTTCTCCCTGACGGTCACCAGGCCTGCATCGCGGAGCACCTTCAGGTGCTTCGAGACCGTCGGCTGGCTGAGGCCGGTCCCGGCCACGAGCTGGCCGACGCTGAGGTCGCCTCCCGCGGGCTCATCGGTCGCAGCTGTGTGTCGCTCGAGCAGCAGCTGCAGCAGGTCGCGCCTCGTGGGATCGGCCACGACGTCGAAGATGTCCGCCATGGCCCCAGCGTATGGGGCTTCGGCGTGTCGGAGGGTCGCCGCACGCCGAACGACCGAATCGGGATCGGAGCCCCCGCTTCCGGCCCGCTCGCCGATCCCATCCCCGCGCGGGTCGTGAACGGCTGGCACTCGGCCAGCGGTCGCGCACGGCCTAGCATGGCTCTCCGTGGAGGATCCCGTTTCGTGAAGTGGGCGTGAAGTGGGCGTGATCCAGAGGCGCGAGGACGCGATTCGCGCAGCTGCCCGTCGGCGTGCGCCTGCGCGACGCCCTCAGCTACTTCGCCTCGGCGACTCCCGCCCGCTTCGCCGTGGCGATCTTCGTGGGACTCATCGTGGTGTTCACGATCCTGCTCTCGCTCCCCGCCCTGGCCGCGGACGGCCAGCCGACGAATTTCGCAGACGCGCTCTTCACCGCGACGTCAGCGATCTGCGTCACCGGACTGGCCACGGTGGATATGGCCACTCACTGGTCCGGACTCGGCCACGTGATCATCGTCATCGCCACCCAGCTGGGGGCGGTCGGCGTGCTGACCCTCGCATCGCTGATGGGCCTGGTCGTCTCGCGCCGCCTCGGCTTGCGACAGCGCCTGCTCGCGGCCGGAGACGTCAATCCGATGGCTCTCAGCAAGGGGGGCGCATCCGACTCTCCCGCGTCGCGGCTCGGCGAGGTCGGAGGCCTGCTCGCGACGGTCGCCGCGAGCACGCTGTCATCGAGGTCGGAATCGCGCTCCTCCTCCTCCCCCGCATCCTGCTCGAAGGCCGACCGTTTTCGAGGCGGTCTACGAGTCGTTCTACTTCTCGGCCATGGCCTTCACCAACACCGGCTTCGTGTTCGCGGAGTCGGGCCTCACCCCGTATCTCGACCGACGTCTGGTTCCTGAGCTTCATGATGCTCGGCGTCGTGCTGGGCGCCATCGGCTTCCCGGTCATCTACGCGCTCATCCGGAACCTGAGGCGCAGGCGGGGATCGAAGCGGCGCGCGCGATTCTCGCTGCACGTGAAGCTCACGCTCATCACCACGGGCATCCTGCTCGTGCTCGGCGCCATCGCCTTCTCTGTCCTCGAGGCCGACAATGCGTCGACGATCGGCGGTCGCGGGCCGTTCCATCTCGTATTCCAGGCGCTGTTCATGTCAGTGATGACCCGCTCCGGCGGCTTCTCGACGTTCGACACCGGCGACCTGAGCGGTGCGAGCCTGCTGGTGACCGACATGCTGATGTTCATCGGCGGCGGATCGGCGTCGACGGCCGGTGGGATCAAGGTCACGACGATCGCGATCCTCTTCATCGCGGCCTTCGCCGAGGCTCGCGGAAACGCATCGATGGAGGCATTCGAGCGGAAGATCCCCGGCGACGTCCTCCGCCTCGCGGTCAGCGTCGTGCTGTGGGGCGCCACCACTGTCGCGCTCTCGTCGATCATCCTGCTGCAGCTCACCGGAGACACGTCTCGACCGCATCCTGTTCGACACGATCTCCGCATTCGGCACCGCCGGACTGAGCACGGGCTTCACGGCATCGCTCGAAGACCCCGGCAAGTACGTGCTCACCGCCACCATGTTCATGGGCCGGATTGGTACAGTCACACTCGCCGCCGCGCTGGCGGCGAGTCAGCGACGGCAGCTGTTCACCCGCGCCGAAGAGAGGCCGATCGTTGGCTGAGCGGATCCCCCACAACGCACCAGTCCTCGTGATCGGGCTGGGCCGCTTCGGTGCCGCCACAGCCGGACAGCTGGATCGGCTGGACCGAGAGGTGCTCGCAGTCGACGAGAGCCTCGTGCTCGTGCAGAAGTGGTCCGAGCGGATCACCCACGCGGTGCAGGCCGACGCGCGCAGCATCGACGCGCTGCGCCAGCTGGGAGCTCAGGAGTTCAAGATCGCGGTGGTCGCCGTCGGCTCGTCCATCGAGGCCAGCGTGCTGATCACCGCCAACCTCGTCGACCTCGAGATCCCGCAGATCTGGGCGAAGGCGATCTCCAAATCGCATGGCAAGATCCTCGAGCGGATCGGCGCCAACCACGTGATCTATCCCGAGGCCGAGGCGGGCGAGCGCACCGCCCATCTGGTGACCGGCCGGATGCTCGACTACATCCAGTTCGACGACGACTTCGCCCTGGTCAAGATGCATCCGCCCAAGCCGATCCGCGGCATCCCGCTGGACAAGTCGGAGGTGCGGCGGAAGTATCACATCACCGTCGTCGGGGTGAAGTCGCCGGGCAAGCCGTTCACCTACGCCACCGGCCAGACCGTCGTCTCCGATCACGACCTGATCATCGCCTCAGGCACCAACGCCGACATCGAGCGCTTCGCCGGGCTGGCCTGACCCGCCCACGTTGCGCGGCTCCTGCACGTCAGGCGAACGCCCGCGCAGTGAAACGCCTGCGACGTGCGAACGCAGATCGCCTGAACGGTATGTCGGGCTGCGAGCCGTCAGGACAGCTGGGCGCCGAGCTCCTGCGCGCGGGCGAGGGCCGCGGCGGTGGCCGCATCGAAGGCCTCGGGAAGACCGCGCTCGTCGAAGACGGCGATGGCGCGCTCGGTCGTGCCGTTCGGGCTGGTCACCCGGCGTCGCAGCTCGGAGGGCTGCACGTCCGACTGGGCGAGGAGCGCGATCGCCCCGGCGAAGGTCCCGCGGGTGAGGGCGGCCGCATCGTCGGGATCGAGACCGCGAGCCACGGCCGCCGCTTCGAGCTGCTCGATCAGGTAGAAGACGTAGGCGGGTCCCGAGCCCGAGATGGTGGACAGGGCGTCGATCTGCGACTCGGGAACGACCACCACGGTGCCGACCTGCTCGAAGACGCGTCCGGACGAGGCCCAGCTGCTCCGCGCGAGACCGACACGCCGGCGCTGAGTCCTGTGACACCGAGGCCGATCGCAGCGGGCGTGTTGGGCATGGCCCGCACGACGGCAGTCCCGGCCGGCAGCCGACGCTCGATGGCGGCCGTCGAGACCCCCGCCGCCACGCTGACCACGATCGCTCCGGGCTCGAGCGAGCCGGCGATCTCCTCGGCGAGATCTCCGATGCCCACGGGCTTCACTCCGAGCAGGACTATCCCCGCACCCGCGACGGCGGTCCGGTTGGCACTCGGGTCGTCGGCGAGCGCGAGCGCCGTGACGCCCGCGACGCCGCGCCAATCGGCCGAACGGGCTGCGCTGCGAGTGGTCAGCCGCAGCTCGCCGCCGCCCGCGCTCACCCCCCGGGCGATCGCACCGCCCATCGATCCCGCGCCGAGGATCGCGATAGCGGGGAGGTCGACCGATCGGCCGTCTGTCGGGCTCGCACTCATCCGCCCATCCTAGGATTGACGCTGGATCGAGCCCGTTCGCGGGCACGCAGCTGAACGGGATGGAGGCGGCGCATGTCAGGTCATTCGCCGGATCTGCACGTCATCGAAGCGGCAATCACGCAGTGCGAGCAGGTGAGGAGCGTCTCCGCGCTGATCGCCTTCGGTCGGTCGGACGGCGGAGTGTCGATCGTCACCAGGGTCGGACTCTCACCCCGGCTGCGGCTGCCCGAGATCGTGGTGCTGATCGGCGAGATCGAGGCGCTCGTCGTCGCCGCCGATCCCAAGATCCGCAGCGTCTATGTCGAGCCGGACATCGCCGCCGATGCCGCCACCCCGACCGAGAACATCGTCATCCGGGCCCTCGATTGAGCGGGAGCGCGGCAGGATCGAAGACGGCGGTCGTCTTCCGGCACTCCCCCTCCGTCCATCTGGGCTCTCTCGAGGCACCGCTCGCGGAGCGGGGCTACAGCATCCGGCACGTCGAGGTCGCGACGGAGGTCATCGACCCTCGGATCGTCGCCGACGCCGATGTCCTGATCGTGCTCGGGGGCTCGATCGGCGCCTACCAACAGGAGCTCTTCCCCTTCCTCGGCACCGAGCTGACCGCCATCCGGGCCCGGCTGGACGAGGGCGCGCCCGTGCTCGGAGTGTGTCTCGGCGCCCAGCTGATGGCCGCCTCTCTGGGGGCGAAGGTCTATCCGGGCCCGGTCCTGGAGATCGGCTTCGTCGACATCGACGCGGGCGACGACCCCGTGCTCGCGGTATTCGACAAGCCCGTATTGCAGTGGCACGGCGACACCTTCGATCTGCCGGAGGGAGCCGTGCCGGTCGCGACCGGCCGCACCTACGCCAATCAGGCCTTCCGCTACGGCGACCACGGCCTGGCCGTCCAGTTCCACCCGGAGGTGGACGGGGGCATGCTCCGTCAGTGGATCGTCGACGGGGTCGGCGAGCTGGCCGCCCAGGGCATCGACCCGCGTGAGTTCCGGGCCGACGGTGCTCGCCATGCCGATTCGCAGGCGGCCCGCGGCGCCCGGATGATGGAGCGCTGGCTCGAATCCGTCGAGGCGCTGCCCCGCTGACCGACCGGATCAGCGCCTTCGGCGGAAGAAATCCTCCAGGAGGGCGGCGCTCTGCTCTGCCAGGACGCCGGCGGTGACCTCCACCCGGTGCGGCAGGCGGCGATCGCGGACCACGTCGTACACGGAGCCGACCGCCCCCGCCTTGTCGTCCCACGCGCCGTAGACCAGCTGCGAGATCCGCGCCTGCAGCAGAGCGCCCGCGCACATCACGCACGGCTCGAGGGTGACGACGAGCGTGCAGCCGTCGAGGTTCCACGATCCACGGGCTGCAGCCGCGCGTCGGATGGCGACGATCTCGGCATGACCCGTCGGATCGGACTCGGCCTCCCGGGTGTTCAGTCCCTCGGCCAGCACCGCACCCGACTCGTCGAGCACGAGCGCGCCGACCGGCACGTCATCGCGGTCTCGGGCGAGGATCGCCAGCGCGATGGCACGCTGCATCGCATCCCGCAGTGCCGCAGGGGTGCCCCCGATCGCCTCGCCCATCTCACCCTTCCGGACCCTCTAGCCTGAGCCTATGCGCGTGCACGTAGCCGACCACCCGCTCATCACCCACAAGCTCACGGTCCTCCGCGACCGCTCGACGCCGTCGCCGACGTTCCGCGCGCTGGCCGAAGAGCTCGTGACGCTGCTCGCCTATGAGGCGACTCGGGGCGTGCGCGTCGAGGAGGTGACGGTCGAGACGCCGGTGGCCACGGCCCGCGGGCTCGCGATCGCGAACCCGAAGCCGCTCATCGTGCCCATCCTGCGCGCCGGGCTCGGGATGCTCGAGGGAATGACCGAAGCTCATCCCATCGGCCGAGGTCGGATTCCTCGGCATGGTCCGCGACGAGACCACGCTGGAGCCGACCACCTACGCCGAGCGGCTGCCCGACGATCTGTCCAATCGCCAGTGCTTCGTGCTCGATCCGATGCTGGCGACCGGCGGATCGCTGCTCGCCGCGATCGAGTTCCTGTTCGCCCGGGGGGCGAAGGATGTCACCGCCGTCTGCCTGCTGGCCGCCCCCGAGGGTCTGGCGTTCATCGAGGAGGCGACGGTCGGCCGAGAGGTGACCATCGTGCTGGGCGCACTCGACGAGAAGCTCAACGAGCTCGGCTACATCGTGCCGGGCCTGGGCGACGCGGGCGACCGCCTCTACGGCGTCGTCGACTGAGGCGTCCGACTCCCTTCCGCTCCTCTCGTCGACCTGCTGCGAAGTGGGGGACTTGACAGTGTCCGCCTTCGTCAAGGACCATTGCCTGCATGTCTGACTATTCGCGCACCCTGACCTCCCTCGAGGCCCTGGGATCTGCCGGCATGATGGCTGCCGGCCGATGCGTTG
>CAWHND010000005.1:0-58391 GCA_963830655.1 uncultured Actinomycetota bacterium | reverse complement strand
CACCTGATCCGCTTGCAGCGCGATCAGCGGCGAGACCACCACCGTCGGCCCGTCGAGCAGAGCGCCCGCGATCTTGTAGACAGCCGACTTCCCATAGCCGGTTGGCATCACCGCGACGACGTCGTTGCCGGCCACCAGCTCGGCAATGGCGGTATCGAGTCCGGGGCGAAGGTGCTCCCATCCGAATGGGTCACGTGCAACCCGGGCGATATCAGCCGAACGGTCCGCAGATTCGATCCGTGGGCTCCGAGTGTGCTGCTTTCACGTGGCTCGTCGTCGAGCCGGTCGTGCGGGGAGTCACGCCGCGTTGGGATCGAAACGGCCGAGCATGCTCCAGACCGTGCGGGTGAGTTCGGGATGGTCGAGCGCGATCCGACGCAGCACCGCGAACTCGAACTCTTCGGCCTTCTTCTGAGGGCTCGACGGGTGGTACGCGTGCGCCCGCTCCTCGCCGAGACCGAGCAGCTCGATGGTGTCGGAGCGCAGGATGCGGATGACCCGCTCGTCCACGCTCGGAAGGTCGGGGATGAACTGCCACGGGTCCTCGCCGTTGCGGCAGCGGTGCTCGATCTCGGCCTGCAGCTCGTCGCGCGCTTCGGCGCGCAGTGAGTTCAATTCGGTCGACGCATGGTTCCCCTCCCGACGATTCGACCCTATGCGACGGATGAGCCGGTAGAGCTCGAGCGCTCCGGGGACGTTCAGGAACCGGTGAAAAGGAACGGAGCGCGCGGTGCAGAGACGGTAGCCTCCGGTTCATGTTCGCGGTCGCCGTCACCTATCTGCTCCGCGATGGAGCGGACGGCCCTGAGGTGCTCTTGGGGAACAAGCTGACCGGGATCGGAACGGGTCGACTCGTGGGTCCAGGGGGCAAGCTCGAGCCGGGCGAGTCCGCCGAGCAGGCCGCCATCCGCGAGACGCTCGAAGAGGTCGGAGTGGTTGTCCGCGGTCGCCCGGATCGCCGAGCTCGCCTACACCTTCCCGCACCGCCCATCGTGGAGTCAGAGCTCGACCGCATTCCTCAGTCGGGACTGGCACGGCGATCCGCGCAGCAGCCGCGAGCTGGAGCCGCAGTGGTTCCCCGTCCATAGGATTCCGCTCGATCGGATGTGGGACGACGCCCGGCTGTGGCTGCCCGATGCGCTCGCCGGCCGTATTCACCCGCGCCGACTGCTCCTACGCAGCGGACAATGCGACCGTCGATACCTTCAGAATGTTGGACTGATCCGCCACGAGTTCCGGGAGCACAATGAGGCCGTGAGCGATGACCGTCCCGCAATGACCCCTTCCCGCGACGTTCCCGCGTCCGAAGAGATCCCGGATGCGCCCGTGCTGCGCACTGCGTGGGCCGCGCTGGGCGGGGACGAGGACGATCTCGGCCGCGTCTCCTCGACGGCTTCCGAGGTGACGCGCTTCCTCGACTCGCCGCTCGCCGTCGGCACCCTTGTGCACGACGCCGTCGCGGCCGCCTCCCTGGCCGCCGGGCTGCTGGCAGAAGATGCCGGCGGCCCACCCATCGAGGTCCGGCTGGATCCCGCTCGGGTGGCGACCGCTGTCACGAGCGAGCGCTGGCTGACCATCGACGGCGATCACCCGCCGGTATGGGCGGCGCTTTCGGGCTTCTGGCCGACGTCCGACGGCTGGCTGCGCACCCACGCCAACTACCCGCATCACCGCGACCGCCTGGTCGCTGCGTTGCAGCTGACCGACGAGTCCGCCGACGACCTGCGATCCGTCCTCTCCACCATGTCGGCGCGCCAGGCGGCCGACGCCATCACCGCCGAGGGCGGAGTCGCCGTCGCGGTGGGCACCGAGGAGGAATGGCGGGACAGCGAGCAGGGCCGAGCCGCGGCAGCCGCTCCGCTCATCCGGCTGCAGCGCCTGGCCGCAGCGGACGCGGAGCCGGCCCGCATCCTCGACTCGGAGCGCCCGCTCGCCGGAGTGCGAGTCCTCGACTTCACCCGGGTCATCGCCGGACCCGTCGCGACGCGGACCCTGGCCCTGTTCGGCGCGAGCGTGCTGCGGATCGACAGTCCCCACCTGCCTGAGATCCCGATGCAGCACCTCGATACCGGAGCGGACAAGGAATCGGCGCTGCTGGATCTGACGGGCGATCGGCAGACGCTCGACGAGCTCCTGGCACGGCCGACGTCGTGGTCACCGGCTATCGTCCCGGAGCCCTCGCTCGCTTCGGCCTCGACCCGGAGTCGCTCGCCGACCGCGGAATCATCCCTGCCACCCTGTCGGCCTGGGGCGCGGACGGGCCATGGCACGGCCGGCGCGGATTCGACAGCCTCGTCCAGGCAGCATCCGGCATCTCGTGGCTCAGCTCGGCCGATGGCGAGACCCCCGGAGCGCTGCCAGCGCAGGCGCTCGACCATTCCGCCGGCTACCTGCTCGCGGCCGGCGTGATGACCGCCCTGCGTACGCGACGTCGGAACGGGGACGTGTGGGCCGTCGAGGTATCGCTGGCGCGAGTCGCCATGGAGCTCCTCGACCTGCCTCGGGTCGATGACGCACGGCCGGATACCACCGACGATTCGACGGACGCCGGGGGCGACACGGAGGACCCGCCGTTCGAGCCCACGACCGTCGAGAGCGAGACAGACGCCGGCGTGATCCGCTATGCCCTCCGGCCCCGGGCTACACGGGATCGGCGACCGAATGGCTGCGCGCTCCGGTTCCGTGGGGGAGCAGCCCCGCCTCCTGGTAGCGGTCCGACTCCGGCCTCGGCGCCGTCACCCGGACGCGGGCGCCGGATTCGGCACGCCGCGCCGCGCCTCCGACCGAATCCTCGGATCGGACCTTAGCTTGACGCCGTGACCACAGTGAGTCGCTCTCGACGCCGATCGCCGATGGCCGGCACACCGGCCCTCAGCGCAGCCTTCGTCGTGCTGGCCGTCATCGCCGCCATTGTCTGGATGCTGAACGGAGCTCCCGCGCTGCCCGGAGCGGCCGCCAGCACTTCAGATAGCACGTCCCATAGCCGACAGCACCCAGGGCACTGCTGAAGCTCCCGCCGATGGGACCGCATCTTCGACCGCCCGGACCCTTCGGCCGGCGGACCCCCACTCGGCACCCCGCTCCTCGCCCAGATCGCGGCCCTTCCCGTGGCCGCGACGGTCGCGGTGACCGGCTACGAGCCGAGCGCAGTTCGGCGACGGCTGGAAGGATCCCGACCGCAACGGCTGCGACGCGCGCAACGACATCCTCGCCCGCGATCTCACCGCGGTCATGTTCAAGGCGGGCACCCACGACTGCGTCGTCGTCACGGGCGAGCTCAAGGACCCGTACACGGCGACGACGATCGCCTTCGTGCGCGGCAACGGCACCTCCGAGGCCGTCCAGATCGACCACATCGTGCCGCTGTCCTGGGCGTGGCAGCACGGCGCCGCCGGCTGGACCGCCGATCAGCGCCTCGCCTTCGCCAACGACCCGCTCAATCTGCTGGCGGTGGACGGGCCGACCAACGCGTCGAAGTCCGACTCCGGCCCCGCCGACTGGCTGCCCCTGCCACCGCGTATCGGTGCGCCTACGCCGACCGGTTCGCCGACGTCCTGACGGCCTACGCGATGGGCATCGACGACGCCGACCGAGCGGCGCTCGTGGCCGTCGCCCAGACCTGCGCCTGATCCGCAGAACCCCGGACAGATCGGGCCGCCGCTGACGGCGACGCCTGTTCGTCCCCAGGCCGACGGAGCCCGCTGTTCTGCACAGATGCCTGCGCGAGCCGATATGGGGTCGTCTGGTTCCGCACCCTGGAGGCATGACACGCACTCCTCGCCCATCCGGCGTCGCCCTGACCACCGATTCCGAGCTCCAGGACTTCATCGCGAGCCTCGTCGGCCACGCCAACTCGCACCGCTTCTGGATGATCTTCCTCGACGAGTTCCAGCGTCCTCTGCGCGACATCATGCCCGTCGACGGCCTCCCCGACCGGCCGGAGCCTGACGATGCCGAGCGGATGGTTCCCATGTTCTGCGGCTGCTACGACGCGCTCGACGCCCACGCGATGGTGCTGGTGATCGAGCGTCGCGGGCAGCGCGCGGTCACCGACGACGATCGCCTGTGGGCGAGGACGCTGCATGCGGGCGCCGCGCTGGCGGGAGTGGAGCTCCGAGCGCTGCTGCTCGCCCATTCGACCGGGGTGCGCTGGCTCGCGCTCGACGACTACCTCCTCTGACGCGCTCGTCTGGTGCGATGCGGAATGTGCGGGTATGCGCCCAGCCGCCCCGTCCGTCTCTCCCGTTACAGTGGCGCTTCGGAACCTGGTCCGGCGACGCCAGCGAGGAGTGCGGATGACGGATGCGGGAATGCGCCCGCTCGGTCAGCAGAGCGGCAGTCGGCGGAAGTCGGATCGTCGGGGTCGACCTCGCGCGCGGCACTCGCGGTGATGGGCATGTTCATCGCTCACCTCGTCCCCTCGGACTGGCCGGAGACGATCGCGGACGGACGGTCCTCGGTGCTCTTCGCCACCCTCGCCGGCGTCTCGCTCGGACTGATCAGCGGGGGACCTGCGCCGATCGAGCGGCGAGCGTCAGTCGAGCGGCCGTGCGGGCCTCCGTGCCGCCTCGTGCGGTGCCGTGCGCTCGCTCTTTGATCGCACTCGGCCTGCTGCTGCGAACCCTCGACAGCGGGATCGCGGTCATCCTCGACTCCTACGGTGCCTTCTACGTCGTCCTGGTGCCGCTGCTCTTCCTTCGTCGATCCGGCCTCGCAGCGGTCGCCTTCGCACTCGCGGCCCTGGCGGCGACGGTGCTGCCCGGCGCTCCCGAGCAGCACAGCCGAGGCGGTGGGTGGCGATCAGCTGCTCTTCCTGCCGTTCGACTGGTTCTACACCGGCTACTACCCGGGGGTGCTCTGGATCGTCTACCTGCTCATCGGGCTGATCGCCGCGCGCAGCGACCTCACCCGTCGCAGCACCCAGCTGGTCCTGATCGGCGGAGGCGCCGCCGCATCGACGATCGGCTACGGGGAGCCGCGCTGCTCGGAACTGACGCACACGCCCACTCCGACACCGTCTGGGAGATGCTCGGCTCGGGCGGGCTCGCTGTCCTGGTGATCGGCGGGCTCACGCTGATGACGAGCGCACCCCGCGTCGGTCCGGTCGCTCGTGCGGTCGGCAGGCCGATCGGGGCCGTAGGCGCGATGCCGCTCACCATCTACACCGTGCAGGTCGGCGATCCTGGCGGTATTCCGGCGGGTCTGGGCCGGTGCTGGCGAAGACGGGGAGAGACTCGCCCTGCTCATCGGACTGATGGCCGGTGCGACCGTGTTCGCAACCCTGTGGCGACGGTTCGCCGGACGCGGCCCGTTGGAGCGCCTCGCCTCAGCCGTCACCACGATGACTCGGCGCTGACAGGACTGCGCTCCTCAGGCGTCGCCCCTACCAGCCCATGGTGCCCGGCTCACCCTTGAACGGTCCGACGACCCGAGAGGTGATCCATCCGCCATAGAAGCCACCCGCCTGCGGCGTGACCTGCTCGCCGGCCACCTCGCACGAGTCGACCGCGGCGGGATAGACGGCGACCCGGCCGACGAGCTCCTCGAAGCCGGGGCTCGGGGTGGGGTAGAACCAGGCCGCGCGATCCGCCCGTCGGCCGCCGCCGACCAGCGACAGATAGCCGGCGGCACCCTTGAACTCGCAGTACGACGAGCCGGCGGCAGGCTGAAGCACTCCCGCAGCGAAGGCCGATCGGGGCAGGTAGTAGACCGGCGGATGGCTCGTCTCGAGGACGCGGACCGAATCGGTCGTGTCGGCGATGATCTCGTCGCCCATCCGCAGCACGATCCGCTCATGGCTCGGCTCGACGCGGGGTGGACGAGGATAGTCCCAGACGGATTCCTGACCGGCGGCGGGCGTGAGGGGTGTCGGACGCATGAGGCGATCCTGCGCCACCCGGCTGAGAGTCGAGCTGCGCACGGACCGGCCGTCGCCCCGCGGACACGTGCCCGGGCGCGGGCGCGATCCACTCGCTGCTCCTCGGTCGGCTCGTCCCGTCAATCCTGCGGGTCGAGGTGGGTGTGGAAGAAGCCGTCGATCCGCTCCCACGCGTCCCGCGCCGCGCCGGGCTCGGGGCCCACGCCGATGATGGCCTTCATGATCGGGCGAAGTGCCGCAGGACCGACCAGGGCCTCATTGAGGAATGCGTGGCCGGCTTCGGGGTACTCCTTGACGTCGTGCGCGATGTCGAGCCTGGTGAGGGTGCGCTCGAGCGTCGTCGCGATCCCGCGCTGCGTGAGGTCCTTGCGTCCGTAGCTGGCGACGACGGGGCACGCGCCCGCGAGCGTGCCCTCGACGTCCTTGGGGAGGATGCCGTAGTTGACGGACGCGGCGTCGAAGCCGTGGCCCGAGGCGGCGACGAGGGCGAATCCGCCCCCCATGCAGAAGCCGATCAGCCCCATCCGGCCGCTGAAGTCGTCACGCGCCGCGAGGAACCGGCGAGCGGTCTCGACATCGTCGAACGCGCGGCCCCGTCCGGCAGAGATCGCGCGGAACGTCGCTGTCAGGCACTTCCGGGTGGACCCGGCCGTGTACAGGTCGGGCATGAGCGTGAGGAAGCCGGCAGCGGTCATCCGCACCACCTGCCGTCGCATGACATCGTCGAGCCCGAATGCCTCGTGCACCATGACCACGCCGGGCCAGGGGCCCTCTCCGGCGGGGATGCCGAGCACGCCTCGCAGCTCCGGGCTGGCGCCGGGAATCGTCGAGGGCAGCTCGATGTCGATCAGGGTGGGTGCGGTGGTGGTCATTCGAACCTCTCGAGGAGCCGGTCTGACTCAGGCGGATGCGGTGCCCGTGCTGGTGCGCGCGCCGCCCGACGCGGTGCCTGGGAGGGGCTCCACGGTGGGCAGCGCGGTCGGCTCGGCCCGACGGATGCCGATGAAGGACGCCACCGCGCCCAGCGCCATCAGGGCGGCTGGCCACCAGCATGACCCGATGGAACCCGTCATAGCCGAGCTGCCCGCCGACGATGGTGCCCACGAAGGCGACCGCGATCAGGCCGGCGACCCGCGAGACAGCGTTGTTCACGGCAGAGGCTATCCCCGAATGAGCGGGCTCGATCGATCCGAGCACGGCGGCCGTCAGGGGCGAGACGGTGATCGACAATCCGAGACCGAACAGCAGCATCCCCGGCAGCAGCTGGAGCCAGAGGTCGAACGGCTCACGGACCGTGAGCATCACGAGGAATCCCGTCGTTGCGATCAGCGGGCCGACGGTCATGAAGATGCGGGACCCGAACCTGCCGGCGAGTGTGCCGACGGGCCCGGCGACGAAGAGCGAGATGAGCGCGACGGGGAGCGAGATGAGGCCTGCCTGGATGGCGCTCAGGCCGATCACCTGCTGCACGAAGAGCGTGACCACCAGAGGCCCCAGGGAGAGCGCCGAATAGATGAAGGCGGTGGCGATGTTGCCGAAGGCGAAGTTGCGCACCGAGAACAGCTCGAGCGGCAGCATGGGATGGGCTGCCCTCCGCTCCCAGACGAGGTAGCCGGCGAAGCAGAGCAGGCCGCCGATGAGCGGCAGGAACACCGCCGGGCTGTCCCAGCCGAGTCGGCCCTGCTCGATGAGGGCGAACACCGGCCCGCCGAGGCCGAGGGCCACGAGCACCGCGCCGACGACGTCGATCCGGTTCGGTGCAGATGTCCGTGCAGGGTCGTGCAGCCGGCGCAGGAAGAAGAGCGTGACCAGGATGGGCACGACGTTGATGGCGAAGATCCAACGCCAGCCGATGGTGTCCACGAGCACCCCGCCGAGGGTGGGCCCGGCGATGAACGAGACCCCCGTCCAGGCGGTCCAGCGGCCGATCGCCTTCGCCTGTGCGACCCCGGAGAAGGTGGAGGTGATCAGCGCGAGCGAGCTGGGCACCAGCAGCGCGGCGGCGAAGCCCTGCACGCCGCGAGCGCCGATGAGAAATCCCGCCGTCGGCGCGAACGCACAGGCGAGAGAGGCCGCCCCGAAGCCGATCAGGCCGACGAACAGCACCCGCACCCGACCGAACGAGTCGGAGATGGCTCCTGCGAGCAGGATGAGAGATCCGAGGGTGAGCAGGTAGGCGTCGAGAGTCCACTGCTGAGTGACCACGCCGCCGCCGAGCTCATCGGTGATCGCCGGGAGTGCGACGTTGACGATGGAGCCGTCGAGGAAGCTGACGAACGAGGCGAGGATGGCGACGAGGAGGACCGCGCGCTGCCTGCCGTCCACGCGTCCCCGATCCGATCCGTCTGCCAGTGCTCACACTATCCGTGCGGCGCGAACTCGGGCGCGCCCGCGAGCCGGTAGACATGGGGCATGACGAGTGACGCGCCGACCCTCACGGCCGGAGTCTCCACCGTCAATCGATGGGCCGTCGCACCCGCGACCGGGGTCGCGATCTCCGCTGTCCTGATGTTCGCCGTCCACCTGCCCGTTCAGGGTCACCTGCTGCTGGCGGCCAGTGTCGCCGCTGCCTGGCCCGTCGGCCGCGAGTTCTTCAAGGATCTGCTGCTCGTCGGCATCAGCCTGACGATCGCAGCGCTCATCACCCTGAAGGCGGATCTCAGCTGGTCGAACATGATCTCCACCGCAGCGGTGCTCGCTCTCGCGGTGCTCGTGCCGTTCCTCATCGACCGCAAGCTCTATCGGAACGAGACGATTCGGTTCCCGGTGCGCACAGGACGCCCCTGGTCGAGGATCGAGCGCACCTACCTCGTCGTCGCCCTGTTCCTCGCCTGGCTGATCCTGCCGTTCTACTTCATGAATTCAGGGGCGTGGCAGAACTGGCCGGCGGCCGACTCACCGGAGGTGCTGGGCAAGCTGCTCGTCGGAGTGATCGTCGTCGGCATCTGGGACGAGCTGTTCTTCGTCGCGACGATCTTCACCCTGCTGCGGCGTCATCTGCCGATGTGGCAGGCCAATCTGCTGCAGTCGGTGATCTTCGTCTCGGTGCTGTGGGAGCTCGGATACCGCGGCTGGGGGCCGCTCATCACCATCCCGTTCGCGATGCTCCAGGCCTGGATCTTCACCAAGACGAAGTCGCTCAGCTACGTGGTGAGCGTGCATCTGCTGTTCGACCTCGTGGTCTACCTGGTGCTGGTCCACGCCCACAATCCGGACTGGCTGGGCATCTTCCTCTACTGAGCAGCTCCTGCCAACGAGCTCGTGAGCGGCGCAGCGTCTTCGTCATCCACGGGCTCAGCGGTGAGGCGCAGGAATCCGCTGAGCTCGGACAGCCCCTCGGCGGTGTGCGGGAGGTATTCACGCAGCGCGGGGGAGTGCACGAGGTATGCGGCCCACTTCGCCCGGGAGATCCCGACGTTGAGTCGGTTCCTCATCAGCAGGAAATCGATCCCGCGAGGCACGTCATCGGCGGAAGATGCCGTGAGCGACACGATCGCCACTGCCGCCTCCCGTCCCTGGAACTTGTCCACCGTGCCGACCGTGGTCATCTGGAGCCCTGCCTGCGTCGAGCGCTCAGCGGATCTTCGCGACCTGGGCGTTGTAGGGCGCCACGACGATGATGTCCGACGCCGTCAGCGGCGAATCGAACCGATCCTGTGACGGATCCGTCCATGCCCGCCCGAGGAGCGAACGAGCGAGCGCGACGCAGCGGTCGGCCTCTTCGGGAGATTCGGTGGCATTTCCGGTGGACTCGACGGGCACGGAGTGCAGTCCGGGGCGGATGCCGTCGAGCCGCCGATCGATGGTCTCGGGCAGCTTCGAGCTCAGCGCCCCTTCGTACGACAGCTCGGAGACGGACCGACACAGCTCGGGGTGCATCCGCCACGACTCCGCAAGGAAGTAGCCGAACTCCGCGTGGCAGCACGTCGTGTCCGTCGGCGAGCCAGCCGAGCGCCGAAGCGTCGATCGGCTCGGGGTGCAGGCCCTGACTGACCTGCGGCAGCTGCTGAGGGTCTCCGAGCAGCAGGAGGTTGCGCGCGCTGACGCCCACCGCGATGGTGTTGGCGAGCGAGAACTGCCCCGCCTCGTCGATGACGAGCAGATCGAGCTCGCGACGCCGCACCCGCTTCGTGTTCGCGAAGTCCCATGCTGTGCCGCCGATCACGCAGCCGCTGCCGGAGTGCGCCGCAAGGAACGCCGCGTGTCCATCTGAGCCCAGCGTCGTCCAGGTTGGGTCATCTGAGGCTGTGGACAGGGAATCCTTGGATGGCTTCTTGCCGACGAGTGCCGGGTCGATGCCGGTGGCGAGCGTCGCGGCGAGGACGTTCTCGACGACGGAGTGAGACTGCGCGACCACCCCGACGCGCCAGCCGTGCTCGACGACCAGGCGGGCGATCACCTGGGCGGCGACATAGGTCTTGCCGGATCCCGGGGGCCCCTGCACTGCCAGGTAGGAGCTGTCGAGGCTCAGCGCGCTGGCGACGATGGCATCGGCCGGCGGCGTGAACGGGCCGGTCTCGGCGAGTGCGCCGAATCGCGGTCTGAGACGCGGGGGAGTGCGACGGAGGATGTCGAAGGCGGCGTTCGCGGCATGGCCCGGGCGCGCGGCGCGCACCTGCTCGCCCCACTCGAGGATGGCAGCGGCCTGGGCACGAGGGGGCGGCGGCGAGGCAGGGGTGATGGCCATGGGCAGCTGGTGCCAGGTCTCTGCGCCCTTCTTGAGCTCGTCGATCACGACCTCGAACTCGCCGTCGACCGGTTCGACGGAGACGTACGGACGTGGACGAGTGGTCGGGTCGGCGGCCCGACCGGCAGCTCGTCCGCCCAGCGCGGCGCGGGCCGGTCGTACATCAGGAACGGGCGGTCGCCGGGCTTCGAGCCTGCTGCCGGCCGCGAGCGCACCTCGAAGCCGGAGCCGGCGGCGCTCCTGACGGCCAGGCTCCTTGAACCACTCCCCGGTCACGCCCGATGTATCCGGGTCGACGATCAGGACGCCCCGCTGCTCCGCCCAGTCCTGACGGCTCGTCGAGCTGGCGGGCGAAGTGCTCCCACCAGAACGCCTTCTCCTCGCGGCGGTGATATTCGATCGCGGCCGCCGCCAGGGCCATCGCCTGCTGGTCGGGGGTGCGCTGCAGCGCGTCGACCGGGACGGACTCGAGCAGGGCGGCGTGCAGCGGGGTCTCTGCGAGCAGCGCGGGTGCGGCGGCGGCGATGGCCAGCTCGGCGAGGACGCGGGATTCGGTGTCGATCGCGACATGGTTCTCGTCGGCGCGAGCCAGCAGCCAGTCGCGCAGGCCGAGCGTGCACACGCAGTCGTACTCGTTGTAGTCGGCGATGGCCGCCAGCAGTCGCTCTGCCTCGACGAGGTCGCCCGCGCTCACGGGCGCGCGTGTATTCGACGTACTGCTCGATCGAGGCTCCGCGCGTCCTTGACCTCGCTCTCGCGCAGCCGGTCGCCCATGTAGAGCGGCTCGAGCTTCTTGAGGCTGTATGAGCGCCTCGGAGATGCGGATGCTGCGCTTGACGACCGGGTACAGGTCGACGAGCACGTCTCGCGGCGAGCAGGTCGTCGAGCTGGCGCCTCGCCCACGCCGTGGCGGGCGTCAGAGCTGCTGGAGGTGGGTGCGCTCGTAGCTGGCGTAGTGGTAGATGTGCATGCTCGGGGTGCGCGGCGGCGCCGCTCGGTGACGTAGTCGAGGAAGCCGAGCAGCGCCGGCCTTCTCCTCGCTCGCGGTCGTGCGCCCAGAACGGGCGGAAGTTCTCCTCGCCGTCCGTCGTGGTCGACGACGCCGAACAGGTACTCGAGGCCCCAGTCGCGCCCGGCCGTCGTCGGACCACAGCGGGTCGCCCTCGAAGTCGAAGAAGATGTCGCCCGCATCGGGAGCCGGCAGGGCGCGCAGGGGAAGCGGGTTGTAGACCTCGTAGAGCACCGTGCCATCCGGCGCGGATTCGCCGCGGATCTGGAGCGCCGCCTGCGCCCGGAGCGCCGCGAGCGGACCGGAGCCGATGCCGTGCACCGCTCCGGTGCTGGCCGCCAGCTCGTCGATGGTCGTCACCTGCACATCGGCGAGTCGAGCGCGCTGGCGATGAGCGGGCGCCGGCAACCAGCAGCACATCGCGACGGGCATCGATCTCGAGCTGGCAGGTCGCGCAGCGGCCGCAGGCCACGTACCGGGAGTCTCCCCACTCGACGGCGGCGCTGGCGGCGAGACGATCGTCGAGCATCTCCTGCAGGCGGGCTCGGCGGTGCTCGAAGGCGGGGAGCACGTCGGTGAGCCGATGGTCGGTGACGACGCCGTTGCCCAAGAGGAGATGCACGACGGGTGAGACGCGGATCTCGAGCCGCTCGAGCTGCACGGCATAGGCGGCGAGCTGCATCAGCGCGGTCACCTTCGCGCGCCGAGCCAGCTTGGTGTCCCACACCTCGTAGACGAACTCGGTGGGTGCGTCTGATCGGTCCTCGATCGCGGCATCAGAGCGGATGAGGAAGTCGGCGAAGCCGACGAAGCGGCCGTCGAAGAAGGTCGCCTGGAACACGACGTCGGCCCCGTCGCGAAGCGCGTCCTGGGTGGCGGCGACGGCGGCCGCGAGCTGGGCGGCGTCTCGCAGGTCGGGCCGGACGATCTCGGCGACACCGCCGGAGAAGCCGGGCGCATGCGACCCGTGCAGCTCACGGAGGCGAGCCAGCTCGCGCGCCTCGTGGGCGTCGCCCAGCCGGCCGGCACGCGTGAGCATCGAGTCGTCCGGCTCCTCGACCGCGGGCACCCGGCCGAGCTTCGCGTCGAGCGCACGCAGCAGCGCCCACTCGCACTTCGCGGCGTTCGTGAGATCGGTGGCGCTGTAGATGACGGTGTCGATCCCGGTGTCGATGCCGGTGTAGATGGCTTCGCGCGCCCTGCTCAGATACATCGGCTGTGCCCCCTCGTTCTCGACGTCGGAGCCTTCGAGAGACTCTGCCGCCGTGCATCGACCATACGGGGAACCTCCGACAGCGCCGCGGGTCGCGAGCGGCTCGTGAGCTCGAGGGTGCGGGATGCCTTCGACATCGAGGGGAATGCAGAGCCGAGCACCCTGTTGTCCCCAAGGGCGGCAGCCTCGGCGGACCGCGCGACATCGTCTCATCGCGACGCCCACACAGAAGGAGAACTCCACATGAGCAGCACCACGGCTCGCACCGGCACGATCGGCGATTCCGACCTCGCTGTCTTCCCGCTCTCCCTCGGCGGCAATGTCTTCGGCTGGACCGCCGACGAGCAGAGCTCGTTCGACATCCTCGACGGCTTCGTCGCCGGTGGCGGAAACTTCATCGACACCGCCGACGGCTACTCGGCGTGGGCTCCCGGCAACACGGGCGGCGACAGCGAGCGAATCATCGGCCGCTGGACCTCCTCCCGCGGCAACCGCGACGACGTCGTCATCGCCACCAAGGTCAGCCAGCACCCCGACTACAAGGGCCTCGCGCCCGACAACATCCGTGCGGCCGCGGACGCCTCGCTCGAGCGCCTGCAGACCGACCACATCGACCTCTACTACGCCCACTTCGACGACGAGACGGTGCCGCTCGCCGACACGGTCGGCGCGCTCTCCGGTCTCGTCGACGCCGGCAAGGTCCGCTACATCGCGATCTCGAACTACAGCCCCGAGCGGATCGACGAGTGGTTCGCGGTGACCGAGGCGAACGGCCTCCACAGGGCGGTCGCCCTGCAGCCGCAGTACAACCTGGTCGAGCGCGGCTTCGAGGCGGACCTGCGCGAGCGTGCCGAGCGATACGGCCTCGGCGTGGTGCCGTACTTCGCCCTGGCCAGCGGCTTCCTCACCGGCAAGTACCGCGATGGGGTCTCGGTCGACAGCGTCCGGGCAGGATCTGCCGCGAAGTACCTCGACGCACGCGGCACCGCGGTGCTCGCTGCGCTCGATGAGATCTCCGCCGCGCACGGTGCGAGTGTCACGAGCACCGCCCTCGCCTGGCTGCGCCAGCAGCCCACCGTGGTCGCGCCCATCGCCAGCGCCCGCACCGCCGAACAGCTGCCCGACCTGCTCGCCTCCGCCACGCTCGAGCTGAGCGCCGACGAGCTTGACGCCCTGGACGCCGCCTCGAAGTAGTGCGTCGCGATCCGGCACCCAACGGCTGAGGGCCCGGGAATACCGGACCGCTGCGGACTGCTGAAGCCAGAGTGAAGCGCATCGGATTCCTCTCCTTCGGCCACTGGCAGCCCGTGCGCGGATCGCTGGTGCACACGGCAGCGGATGCACTGCTGCAGACCATCGAGCTCGCGGTCGCTGCGGAGGAGATCGGCGTCGACGGCGCGTATGTCCGCGTCCACCATTTCGCCCGGCAGCTCGCCTCGCCGTTCCCGCTGCTGGCCGCCATGGCAGCCCGGACGTCGCGGATCGAGCTCGGCACCGGCGTCATCGACATGCGCTACGAGAACCCGCTCTACATGGCCGAGGAGGCCGCGATCACCGACCTGATCAGCGGCCGGCGGCTGCAGCTCGGCCTCAGCCGCGGCTCGCCCGAGACCGCCATCCGCGGCAGCGAGGCCTTCGGCTACGTTCCCGCCGAGGGGCGCACGGACGCCGATGACGCCCGCGAGAAGACCGAGGTGTTCCGTGCGGCGATCGCCGGCGCGGGCATCGCCCAGTCGAACCCGCAGATGACCGGCCGGTCCACGGCCCTCGCGATCACGCCGCAGTCCGAGGGCCTGTCCGATCGCATCTGGTGGGGCTCCGGCACCCGGCAGACGGCGATCTGGACCGCTCAGCAGGGCATGAACCTGATGAGCTCGACGCTGCTCACCGAGGACACGGGGGTTCCCTTCGACGAACTGCAGGCCGAGCAGATCGAGCTCTACCGCGCGGCCTGGAATGAGGCCGGCTGGCCTCGCACGCCCCGCGTGTCGGTCAGTCGCAGCATCCTGCCCATCGTGAACGACACCGACCGGATGTACTTCGGCGGCATGGAGGAGCAGGGCAGCGAGGACCAGGTCGGTCACCTCGACGGCGGACTCGCCCGATTCGGCAAGACCTACGTCGGGGATCCGGACAGGATCGCGCGCGACCTCGCGAGCGACGCCGCCGTGCAGGCGGCGGACACCGTTCTCATCACCGTGCCCAACCAGCTCGGTGTCGACTACAACGCCCATCTGCTCGAGACGATCGTGCGGCATGTCGCCCCGGCGGCCGGCTGGACCCGTACCGACGCGGCTGTCGCCCCTGTCGCCCGCTGAACGCGGTCTCACAGCGCGGAGGGCGGCGCGGACACCCCGCTCCCAAGCAGCGGTGCCACGATGAGCCCATGAGCGAATCGCAGGGAACATCGGCCGACGACACCACCGGCACAGCCAACACCACGGGTGGCCCTGGAGACCCCCACGTCCACTCCTCGGGGGAGGGCGCGACGGGCACTGACGATGAGAAGCGTCGCGGCCTCGAGGAGCAGATCGCCGCCGACGCAGCGATGGGTCACCTCAGCGGCACCGCCGAGGAGGAGCTCGCCCGAAGGAGCAAGGAGATCGACGCGAACTCTGATGAGTCAGAGGACCAGACGCGTCTCAGCTGACGGCCGGGCCCGGTCGATCAATCCGAATAGCAGATGTGAGGCAGATCAGATGAACAAGCGAGTGATCGGCGGCCAGGTCGTCAGCGCCATCGGACTCGGCGGCATGCCGATGTCCATCGAAGGGCGGCCC
The DNA here is from genome assembly GCA_963830655.1 of uncultured Actinomycetota bacterium. Classification (GTDB taxonomy): domain Bacteria; phylum Actinomycetota; class Actinomycetes; order Actinomycetales; family Microbacteriaceae; genus Naasia. The sequence goes on along the minus strand of CAWHND010000005.1, from coordinate 42,824 downwards.
AGCGAGTCGCAGTCCATCGAGACCATCCACGCCGCGCTCGACGCCGGCGTCACCTTCTTCGACACCGCGGATGCCTACCACTGGCACGCGGACGAGGTCGGGCACAACGAGACGCTGTTCGCCAAGGCGATCGCGAGCTGGTCCGGTGACACGACCGGCGTGCTCGTCGCAACCAAGGGCGGACACCTCCGGCCCGGCGACGGCCGCTGGACCCAGAACGGGCATCCCGCCTACCTCAAGGAGGCGGCCAAGGCCTCTCTTGCTCGGCTGGGCGGCGACGCGATCGGGCTCTACCAGTTCCACCGCCCCGACCCTGGCGTGCCCTACGCGGACTCGGTCGGTGCGCTCCGCGATCTGCTCGACGAGGGAGTCATCCGGATGGCGGGCATCTCCAACGCCTCGGTCGATCAGATCCGCGAAGCCCAGCAGGTGCTGGACGGTGACCTGGTCTCGGTCCAGAACCGGTTCTCACCGTCATTCCGCAGCAGCCAGGTCGAGCTCGAGTACGCGAACGAGATCGGCATCGCCTTCCTGCCATGGAGCCCGCTCGGTGGGATCGGCAAGGCCGGTGACCTCGGATCGACCAACGACGCATTCCAGAAGGTCGCCGATGCGCACGGCGTGAGCCCGCAGCAGATCGCCCTCGCCTGGGAGCTGGCCCTCGCGCCGGTCGTCGTGCCGATCCCCGGCGCCTCGAAGCCGCGCAGCATCCAGGACTCGGTGCTCGCCGCCGACCTCGTGCTGACCGAGGACGAGATCAGCTCCCTCTCGGCCTGAAACCTCGGCACGGGTTCGAGCTCTATTCGAGCCGCACCCGCTCGCCGTCGTCGCGGAAGCGATCGGCCAGGGCGCCGCGGGTCATCGCCTTCGTCATCCGCGTGCGCGCCTGCTCGCTGATCCGCGAATAGCCGAGCACATCGGCGGCTTCCCGGATCAGGTCGTCTCGGGTCATGCTGAACGACTCGCGGAGCACGAGCTCCATCGCGTTGATGACCTCTTCGAGGCTGACCTCGGTCAGGGCTCGATCGTCTGACGAGGCCACCGTGCGGGCTCCCCGCCAGGTCTTGGGATCGACACCCTGCGGCCAGGCGAAGTCGTCGACGATCCGGAATCCCGCACCGAGCACCTTGGTGAGATCGTCGCGGCGCCCTTCGGTGAGTCGGGCGACTCCGAATCGCTTCGCCACGATGCCGACCAGCCGGTGGAGGGGAATCGGACCCTCGATGTCGAGGATCTCGGCGGCGATCCGGATCGCCGCCGGCGCGGCCATCCGCATGTTCTCGAGCACGGATGACGAGGCGATCGCCGTGTCCGGGGCGGGGGTGAAGGCGCTCAGTGCGATAGCGGGTCGAGCGTTCACCCCGACCGTGCGCAGCGTCGCGGGAGGCGCAGAGGTGGCCTCGCTCGTGGAGCGCATGGGAACCGAGTTGCGCGTGCGCACGATCGGCGCCGGCGCCGATGCCCCGTCCGATGTGGCAGTGGGGTGCGCGAACGCGCTGGGCATCCTCTTCGGCGGCGCTTCGGGGTCCGCCGTCGAGAGTGCCGTCACCAGGGCTTCGAGTCCGCCTTCCGGATCGCGGATCCACCCCGGCAGCCAGACCCGCCGCACCTCGCGCCAGCCCATCACATCGCGCAGCAGCAGAGGGGAGCCCTCCCGATCCGCCACGGTCGGACGGGAGCTCCAGGCCGGCCCATCCACCATCACCGCGAGACGCCAGAACTCCTCGCCCGGACGCCGGGCTGCGACGTCGACGGTGAATGCGGACAGCCCGAGCCCGACGTGCGTCTCGAAGCCGCGGGAGCGCAGCGCGGCGGCGATCTCCTCGACGAAGCGGCCCTGCGGGTCGACTGCGGGGTCGACTGCGTGGGCGGGGTCGACTGCGGGTGCGCGGTCGCAATCGTGCTGCGCCCCGCCGCGAACTCGAGATAGGCCCGGAGATCGGCGATGCCGCGGGCGTTCGACCGACGCAGGTCGATGTCGGCCGGATCGAACGAGCTCACCAGGACGATCTGCTTGCGGGCTCGGGTGATGGCGACGTTGAGCCGCCGCTCGCCGCCGTCGAGGTTGAGCGGCCCGAAGTTGAGCGGCAGCAGCTTGGTCGAGGGATCCACCGAGAAGGCGAGCGAGAAGAGGATCGTGTCCCGCTCGTCGCCCTGCACGTTCTCGAGGTTCTTGACGAACAGGGCGAGCCCCGGCTCGGCGGTGAGCGCCTTCTGGATCACCAGATCCTGGCTGTCCTCGAGGAGATTGAGGATGAGGTCGCGCTGCTGGATGTTGAAGGTGACGACGCCGATCGACTCTCTGGCGGTCGCGGGATCGCGCAGGCGGGCGCCGATCTCGTCGACGATGGCTCGCGCCTCGACCTCGTTGGTGCGCGTCCGTCCGCGGTCGAACCTGCCCTCGACCCGTCGCCAGCTGACCCCGGCCTGCGGGTCGGCGCCGGGAGAGGGCAGGCTCACCAGGCGATCGTCGTAGTAGTGCGAGTTCGAGAACGCGATGAGGCTCTCGTCCCTGCTGCGGTAGTGCCAGCCCAGCCAGAGCTGCGGCAGTCCCGATTCGACCGACTCGGTGAGGATGCTCTCGAGGTCCTCGATCACGACCTCCTCGAGGCTGTCGGTGCCGGGGGCGGCCTCGACCTGCATGACGCGCGTCGGCGGCATCTGCCGCGAGTCGCCCACGACCACGACCGATCGCCCACGACCCATGGCGCCGATGGCCTGCGATACCCGGATCTGGGACGCCTCGTCGAAGACGACGAGATCGAAGCCGAGGGTGGCCGGGTCGAGGTAGTGCGCGACGGATCCGGGGCTCATCAGGAAGCACGGCGATATGGCCTGCAGCGCGTCGGGATAGCGGCTGGTGATCTCGCGGAAGGTGAGTCCGCCGCGCTTGCGCTCGATCTGGCGAGCCAGCTCGGCGACCTCCCCGCGCAGTCCATCCGCGCGGAAGGGACGCTGGGCCAGCAGGGTGGCGGGACCCACCCTCTTGAGGAGCTCGCGACTGAGCACGGCGGCATCGAGGTAGCCCGCCGTGACCCGATCCTGGGCGATCGGATCGAAGCGATCGAGACCGGTGCTGGAGGTCCGCTCGATCACAGACGCGGCGGCGACCCCGCGCAGGAGAGCTTCGGATGCCTCGTCAGGGGCGATCTCGACCGCACCGAGCTGACCCGCGAAGGCCGGCAGGTCGGCGGTCTCGAGGTCGGCGAGCAGGCGGCGCAGCTCGGTCATCCGCTCGGGCTGGAGCAGCGCCGTAGCATCGAGGTCTCGTCGCCAGAGCGTTGAATCGGAGGCCCAGGCCGTGAGCCAGTCGCGCGATCCGGACGCCGTCCATTGCCGGACGGTGAGGTCGCGGCCGTGGAGGGACGCGATCCAGCGGTCCCATGCCTGCGACACGTCGCGCAGCACGGCGTCATCGTCCGTGCTCGTGCCGGGCAGTGCGCTCCAGGCCGCGGGAGCCGATCCGCCGATGGCGACGGCGGCGCGGGAGACGTCGGCCGCCGCATCGAATGGGGCGAGCGCGGCATCGCCGTAGGGCTGCCAGTCGGCGGGCAGGTGCAGGCCGGCAATGGACCGGGCCTCTGTGGCAAGAGGCAGGGCGGCGTCCCGAAGCGTACGAGCGCGGGCCAGCAGATCGGTCAGCTGGGGCCCGCCGATCGTGGCCCCTCCGGAGAGCAATGAGCCGACCCGCTCGAGCGTGCCGCGGCGGCGCATCTCGCGGAACAGCACCTTCTCGTCGAGCTCGATCGAACGCGCGTGCAGCTCGTCGAGGTCGGCCGCCTCGACGAGACCGGGGGCCGCAGATGCGATGGTCGCTGCGTGGGCGTTGCGGAACTCGGAGATGCGGCGTCGCACATCGGCCACCGCCTCCCGCCAGCTGGGCCGGTCGATGGCGGCCAGCTCTCCGCGATCCGGCACGCCACCTGCCGCGCGCGCGGTGAGCAGCGTGAGCACGTCGTGCAGCGCTGCGCCAGGTGGCGTCTGCGCGAGGCCAGCCGTCCACTCGGGGGACAGCTCCGACAGTCGGCGGTGCGCGGCCTCCAGCTCGGAGAGCGCGGATCGCATCGCATCGAGGTCGAGCGCGGCCGCGTCGACCGCTCCGACGAGCAGCCACGCGTGCCCGGGGGTGAGGCCGATCCGAGACGCCGCATCGGCGAAGTCTCGGGTGATGGTGGTCGCATCGAGCAGGCCGTTCGTTGCGACCCAGCCCGCGGGGACGAGCGCCGTGGGGCCCTCACCGAGGAGTGACTTCGCGTCATAGGCGGACCAGAGCGAGTGACCTGCGGCGTTGCTGCCGTGCAGCAGCGGGGGATAGCGATCGAGTGCGGCGACGGTGGTGCGCAGTCGGGAGTCCGTCATCGCCCAGAGCGCGTCATCCGAGGTGCTCGTGAGAGCGAGCGACGCCTTGAGCTGATCGCGGATCGACTTCATCGACTGCTTGGCGCCGTGCAGCTCGAGGCAGAAGCCGCCGAGCCCGATCGCGTCGAGTCGACGCTTGACCACCTCGAGCGCCGCCTGCTTTTCGGCGACGAACAGCACCTTCTTGCCCTCGCCGAGGGCGTGCGCGATCAGATTGGTGATCGTCTGCGACTTGCCGGTGCCGGGCGGGCCTTCGAGCACGAACGACTGGCCTTGGGCCGCGCGGACCACGGCGGCCATCTGGGTGCCGTCGGCCGCGATCGGCAGGCGGAGGTTCTGCTCGTCGAGCGGAGGGAGCGCGTCGCCCACCGGGTCGATGAAGGTCTCACCGGGGCGCTCCACGAGGTGCGCGACGACGGGATTGGCGCCGAGGGTGCGCCAGTTCTCGTCGAGGTCCTTCCAGATCTGGAAGGTCGAGAAGCGCAGGATCAGCCAGGCTCGCGGTCTCCTCGATCCGGAACGGCATCCCGGAGTCGAGCAGGCGCTTGCGGATGCCGGCGAGCACCGCGCCGATCGCGATGCCGGTGTCGTCGATGGCGGGGTTCGCGAGCTCGGGCAGCTCCAGACCCTGCGTGCTGGTCAGCCATTCGATGAGGCACAGGTTGGGCTGGGCGACGTCCTCGCCGTCGAGCTTGAAGGCGTACGGCGCGAGCGCGAGGCCGCCGGTGATGCGCACCGGCAGCAGGAAGAGCGGTGCCCGCGCCTCGCCGCCGCCGGGCTTCTCGTGCACCAGCGAGCCGAGCGCCAGGTAGAGGTAGTTGGAGCCCGTCTCCTGCTCGAGGGTGTCGGCCTCGCGCTTCATGGTGCGCAGCTGAGCGCGGTGCTTGGCGTCGTCCTTGAGCGAGAACACGGAGCGGGTGGTGCCGAACAGCGTGCGCATCACATCCGGCGCGATCTCCGTGGCCGCCCGGTATCCGGCGAGCTTCTGCAGGTCGCGTCGAGTCGAGGCCGCCGAGGAGGCGAACCGTCTTGCCGGAGTGCACGACGTCGTCGAGCGCGGGGAGCATTCCGGGCGGCACGACGAGATCCATCACCTTCGAGGACTTCGGCATGTTGAGCAGCGGGTTGCGCAGGCTGAGGTCGAGCAGATCGCGCTTCCAGGCGCGGAAGCGAGCGGGGGAGTCGTCACGGCGGTCGAGGACCCCGCGGACGATCTCCTCGTCGGCGCCACTGAGCTCGCGCAGGGTGGAGTGGGAGACGAAGGGGCGCTCGGCGTCGATGGCGGCCTGCAGCTCTGCCTCGGAACGGCTGTCCGCATCGGGCCCATCGGGGGCGTCGAGTCCGAACGCCGCCATCGGACGGATTCCGTCGAGTCGAGCGCGGGTGATGTCGAGCATGCTGCGGAGCTCGTCGAATCCGGTGCGCACCTGATCCGACCCCGCTCGCAGAGCGCTGCGGAAGTCCCGGCTGGCGGCTCCCGGCCCGATGCCGGTCAGCTCGACGGCCTGCGCCTGGCCGATCTCGACCAGGTTGGCGATGGTGTTCTTGGATTCGAGCATCGCCGTCTCGCCGTACAGCTCGGTCGCGTAGAAGCCGGCGAAGGAGTGCGTGGAGGTGAGGAAGACGAGCGGCATCAGACCCGCCGCCTCGAGGCAGGCCGCGTAAGTGACCGCCAGGTCGACGCAGGTTCCGAACCGCTCGGTGAGCACCTGATCCGTGGTGCGCACCTTCTGCCCCGTGCTCTCGAACGACGCGGGCGGGTTGATGTAGCTGATCCGGGCTGCGCGGAGGGCCTCGTAGAGGGCACCGGCGATCTGGGGGCCCGCTCGGCACCCGACTGGTAGCCGTCGATCGACGAGCTGCTTCGTGCTCTTCAGCAGGCGTCGGACGCGGCGCGGAGGATCGGGTGACCGGTGGGCGTTCGGCTGCACGAAGGTGGCGAGCGCGCCGTGCAGGCCCGGGTAGTTGAGGAACTCGTTCACCGCGCGGATGTCGAGTGCAGCCAGGATGCTGGGACCCTGGCGTGGTGCGCCGAGCCCCGCGAGCTCGGCGCCCTCCACCACCGATTCGAGGCCGAGGGTCGCAGGGCGTCGCCTCGACTGCCGAGGTCAGAGTGGGCAGGAAGACGTCGAACAGTCGGGGATCGTCGAGCCGCGTCGCTCCGTTCGTGGCAAGGGGACCCGCCAGCTCGTGCTCCCAGTGGATCAGCGGGGCGTCCCGCGACCGCCAGCTCGGCGGTCAGCCGCACGCCGAGCAGCTCTGCCCCGGACTCGTTGTGCACGACCAGGGAGCGGATGAAGGGGATCCCACTGGCGGCCAGCGAGGCGGTGAATCGTCGCTGGAGCTCGACCTGCAGACGCACCCCGCGCGGCCTGGGCGTCGAGCACCTCGTAGATCGTGTCCGTGACGGATGCCCCTCCCATCGAGTGCCCCTCCCCTTGACGCCCTCCGAGCGTACCCACGTCCGCCGACGGCGCGGCGACCGCCCAGCCCACCGCCCAGCCGACCGCCCATCCGACTGCTCGGATGCCAGCCCATAACGCGCGGCTGCGCTCGCCGACTCCCTAGCACCGGAGTTCTCTGCACGGCCCGCGACACGGCGTGGCACCGCGCACATCCTTCGACTACGGGTTAAACCTTCTCGATGGTCTGGCTCACTGCGCAGCTCTCCTCCTTCTCCGACTGGTTCCCGCTGATCGGAACGCTCCTCGTGGTCCTCGCCGGGCTGATCGGTCTGTCGGCCGTGCTCGGGGCGGAGTCGCGCCGTCGACACAACGCACGCTTCGACGAGGCCCTGGCGGGTGTGATGGTCGCCCTCGGTCGACGAGCTGAGGCACTGGAGGCCTGGTCGCATGGGGAGCACGACTCCGGGCGCACCGCGATCCGGGTGCGCTCGATGACCGATCCGCCCTCGGACGTCGACCTGCAGACCCACCTCGACATCGCCTGCATGACCGCCCCTCGCAAGCACCGGTCGACGGTGCACATGCTCACCAACGCGTCCACGATGATGAGCCATGGGCGCGTCGATTGGCAGATCGTGCGCAGCGCGGACCTCTCGCGACTGACTCGCAAGTGGCGCACCCGCGTCATCGATCGGGCCGAGTTCGTCTCGCGGCTCGACGCCATCGAGGTCGAGGTGCGCGCTCAGGAGCGCCTCGCCAATCGCCGCGACGACGACGACTTCGCCACCGAGCAGCTGACGGGACTCTCGAAGCGCCCTCTGCTGATCTGAGCGGCGAGCGCCCTCTCGCTGGCTGAAGAGCGACGAACGATCGCTCTGAAGAACCGTTGTCGAGGCCTCATCCACCGGCCGGTGGACGAGCAAGATCCACCGTCTGAGATCGAGGTCGATCCCTGGCGCGACGGCGGCCTCCGACCTACCGTCGGACCAGGAGGTGCACCATGTCGCTCACTGTTCCGCCCGCTGTCCCACCCGCAGTTCCGCCCGCTGTCCCGCCTGCCGGCTCGGCCGTTCGGCCAACCCCCGCGAGTCTCCGCGCCGCGCTGAGGCTGCCCGAGATCCGCTGGCACCGGCCGCTGGTCGCGCTGGCCATCCTGATGGTGGCGCTCGCGGTGGTCAGCGTCATAGGCCTCGGCCTGGACGATCGCGAGGTGACCGGCCTCGACGTCTGGGCGAAGCCCCTCAAGTTCGCCCTCTCGACGGCCATCTACGCGATCACCCTCGCCTGGCTCGTCGGTCAGCTGACCCGATTCCGCCGGATCGCCTGGATGGCCGGCACCATCGCGATGATCGCCCTCACCATCGAATTGGTGATCATCGCCGGCTTCGCGGCGGTCGGCGAGACCAGCCACTTCAACGTCTCCACCCCGCTGCACACGACGGCCTGGTCGGTCATGGCCTTCTCGATCGTCATCGTGTGGGCGATGACGCTCCTCGTCGCGGTCCTGCTCGTCCGCAATCCGCTGGGCGATCCCGCCCGCACCCTGGCCATCCGTGCCGGCGTGGTCATCGCCTTGGTCGGGATGGGGCTGGCCTTCCTGATGACCGGACCGACCGCCGATCAGCTGAACGATTTCCGCGGCATCGCCGGGGCCCACACTGTCGGCATCGGCGACGGCGGCCCGGGCCTGCCGATCCTCGGCTGGAGCACTGTCGCGGGCGACCTGCGCATCCCGCACTTCGTCGGCATGCACGCCCTGCAGGTGCTCCCGATCGGCGCGATCCTGCTCGAGCTGCTCGCGACGCGGATCCCGCGGCTGGCCGACCCGCGTGTGCGCGTCCGCCTGGTCGCGATCGCCACCGCGACCTACACCGCGGCGATCGCCCTGGTCCTCTGGCAGGCGCTGATCGGCCAGTCGATAGTGGCACCGTCCGGCCCGATCCCGGTCGCCGCCGCCTTGGTCGCCCTCGCCGCTCTGACCCCCACAACCCTCACCCTCACCCGCCCCACACCCGCCCCCGCCCCCCACATCGAAATGCCACTTTCCGTCCCTAAAAGTCGCGGATAGGGACGGAAGGTGGCATCTCGATCGGGTCAGCGGCGGCGGGCCTGGCGACGGCCGAGCAGCACGAGGAAGGTTCCGAAGGCCAGGGCTGACAGCGTGCCGATGACGAGGCCGGTCGCGTCGAATCCGGTGCTGGCGAGTTCCGGAGCCGCCGTCTGATCGTCGGCGGTCGTGACGGCGGGTGCTGCCGCCGCGGCTCGAGCTACCTCATCGGCTGCCCGCTGAGCAGCGGCTGCCGTCGCCGCATCGGCTGCAGCCTGCGCCGCGGCCGCCGCTTCGGCATTCAGCCGCGCGATGGTCGCAGCGGTGGAAGTCTGGTCGCAGCCCCGCGCCGCGGTGATGGTGTTGCTGTCGAGGGTGACCGCTCCGGTGCGCGCGAGCAGTCGTCCCTGCACGTCGACGCCGGTCGTGGCAGTGATGGAGTTCATCGCCATCACTGTGCCGACCATGTGCGACCCGGTGCCGAGCGTCACATCCGAGGCGACCTGCCAGAACACGTTGCACGCGTTCACGGTTCCTCCGAGGACCACCCGGCTGGTCGAGGCGGTGGTGAGTGCGAACGCCTGGAAGACGAACACCGAGGCGGCGTCGCCGTTCAGGGTCACGGTTCCGGTGAGTCCCATGCTGCCGCCGTTGTCGCGGTAGGTGCCTGCGGTCAGCTCGCGGTTGCCGAGCTCGGTGATATTGCTCTCGAGAGGTGAGCGTGCCGCGGCATCGTTGTAGGCGGTCGTGAGATCGTCCTGTGCGAGCACCGCTGCGGCGTTCGTCGCGTTCGTGGTGCCGCCGACGATGATGCCCGGCGGGAAGCCGGTGATGGCCGTGCCGGGCGACAGCCCGAGGTCGCCTCCGGTGATGACGGTGGGCCCGGTGTTGGTCACGGCTGAACCCGCCAGCACTGCGTAGCTGTCTGCGGTGTAGAGGTATACCGGTGTCTCGGCGGCCTGTGCGGCCGAACCTCCGGCGAGCGCGACCGCGACGGCGGTGAGGAGTGCGATGGAGCTGACGCAGAAGCGCACGCGAAAAGAAGAATCGATGGTCACGAGGACCCCCCGAACAATTGGCGGATCAGCTGCGCGATATCTCGCCAGTAGGACCCCCGCCCTACAACTGCCCGGTACGTGAGGTTTAGCACGTATACGCGTTCATTCCGAGAAATGCCCTGATTGGGGGGTTCATCTGGGCGGATATCGGATGACGGCGCCGAGCTGGCTCCGTCCCGGGATCCGCGTCGTGCTCGCATGCGTCAGACTCGAGAGATCATGACGCTGCTCGATCGGATGCCCAGCACGGACGATCCGGACGCCGCGTACGTCGCCTTCGTGGACTGGGCGGCCGATCGCGGTCTCGAGCTGTACCCCGCCCAGGACGAAGCGGTCCTCGAGATCGTCTCCGGGTCGAACTCTGATCCTCGTCGACGCCCGACGGGCAGCGGCAAGTCGCTCGTCGCGATCGCCGCGCACGCCACCGCCGTCGCGCAAGGTCGGCGCAGCTACTACACTGCGCCGATCAAAGCCCTGGTCAGCGAGAAGTTCTTCGCACTGGTCGACATCTTCGGGGCCGAGAACGTCGGCATGGTCACGGGCGACTCGTCGGTCAACCCGGACGCTCCGATCATCTGCTGCACGGCCGAGATCCTGGCCAACCTCGCCCTGCGCCGCGGTCGCGGACGCCGACGTCGACCAGGTCGTGATGGACGAGTTCCACTTCTACGCCGACCCGGACCGCGGATGGGCCTGGCAGGTGCCGCTGCTGCTCGCTGCCCGGCGCGCAGTTCATCCTGATGTCGGCGACCCTCGGCGACGTCACGCGATCTCGCCGACGACCTCACGCCGCCGCACCGGACGGGCGACGGCGCGGGTCACCGAGCGTCGAGCGGCCCGTGCCGCTGCACTTCTCCTACGTGCGCGAGCCCACCCACGAGACGGTCGACGAGCTGCTCAACACCAAGCCAGGCGCCGGTCTACATCGTGCACTTCTCGCAGGCCGCCGCCATGGAGCGCGCGCAGGCGCTCAGCAGCCTGCGCGATCGTCGACCGGGACGCCCGCGACCGGATCGCCGAGGAGATCGGCGCCTTCCGCTTCACCACCGCATTCGGCAAGACGCTCAGCCGCCTCGTGCGCGGCGGGATCGGCGTGCACCACGCCGGCATGCTGCCCAAGTACCGGCGCCTGGTCGAGCAGCTCGCGCAGCGCGGCCTGCTGCGGGTCATCTGCGGCACCGACACGCTCGGCGTCGGCATCAACGTGCCGATCCGCACGGTGCTGCTCACGGCGCTCACCAAGTACGACGGCACGAAGATGCGCCAGCTGACCGCACGCGAGTTCCATCAGATCGCTGGGCGCGCGGGCCGGGCCGGCTTCGACACCGCGGGAACGGTCGTCGCCGAGGCGCCCGAGCACGAGATCGAGAACGCCAAGCCGATCGCCAAGGCGGGCGACGACCCGAAGAAGGTCCGCAAGGTCATCCGCAAGAAGGCGCCGGAGGGCTTCGTGATCTGGGGTGAGCCGAGCTTCGAGCGGCTCGTCGCCGCCGAGCCCGAGCCGCTGAGCCGCAGCATGCGGCTGACGGCGGCGATGCTGATCAACGTCATCGGCCGCGGCGGAGACGTGTTCGAGAACGTCCGCTCGCTCGTCTTCGACAACCACGAGCCCCGCGCCCGTCAGTTCGAGCTCGCCCGTCGAGCGCTCGGCATCTACCGGACCCTGGTCGCCGCCGAGGTCGTCGAGGTCGTGGACGGCCGCATCCGGCTCACGGTCGACCTGCCGCCAACTTCGCGCTCAACCAGCCGCTGTCGCCGTTCGCGCTCGCCGCCTTCGATCTGCTCGATCCGGAGTCGCCGAGCTGGGCGCTCGACGTGATCAGCGTCATCGAGGCGACCCTCGACGACCCTCGCCCGGTGCTCTCGCAGCAGGAGTTCAAGGCCCGCGGCGAGGCCGTCGCGGCGATGAAGCGCGAGGGGATCGAGTACGACCAGCGGATGGAGCTGCTCGAGCAGATCACCTATCCGAAGCCGCTCGGCGAGCTGCTCGAGCAGTCGTTCGAGGTCTTCGCATCGAGCCAGCCGTGGATCCGCGACTTCGAGCTTCGCCCGAAATCGGTCGTCCGCGACATGTTCGAGCGGGCGATGTCGTTCGCGGAGTTCGTCGAACTTCTACTCAGCTCGCCCGCAGCGAGGGCCTCGTGCTGCGCTACCTCAGCGACGCCTACCGCACGCTCCGCCAGACCGTGCCGGACGACGTGAAGGGCGAGGAGCTCTCGACCTCATCGAGTGGCTGGGCGAACTGGTCCGCCAGGTCGATTCGAGCCTCGTCGACGAGTGGGCGAGCTGGCGATCGTCAACCCGGTCGCCGATCCCGACGCGCCCGGTCGTGCCTCCCGCGCCCCCGAGCGTGCTCACGAACCGCCGCGCCTTCCTGGTCCTCGTCCGCAACGAGCTCTTCCGCCGCGTTCAGCTCGCCGCGCTCGACCGCACGACCAGCTCGCCGAGCTCGAACCCGAGGCTCGACTCGACGCCGACGCGTGGGGCGCGCTGCTCGACGGCTACTACGACGACCACGACGTGATCCGCACCGGAGCCGCGGCGCGCGGCGCGGCCATGCTCATCATCGAGGAGGAGCCGACCGTCGGTGTGGAATGTCGCGGCAGATCCTCGACGACCCGGCGGGCGATCACGACTGGGGCATCACCGCGGAGGTCGACCTCGCCGAGTCGGACGAGCAGGGCGTCGCCGTCGTGCGGATCACGGGACTGAACCGCCTCTGAGCTCACCTTCTCCTCGCTCACCGCCTCGTGGTTCGCCGAGGACAGCGGTGGGCCTCCTCACGATCTAGCCTCGGAGGATGGCGGATCCCGCGAGCGAGCCGAGGCAGTTCCCCGACGTTGCGAGCTGGGAGGCCTGGCTCGAGGAACACGCGGAGTCAGAGACCGAGATCTGGGTGAAGATCGCCAAGAAGGGGTCGGGAATCCCCTCGATCACGGTGCGCGAGGCCCTCGAGGGCGTGCTCTGCTTCGGCTGGATCGACGGCCAGCGGAAAAGCTGGGATGAGCAGTTCTTCCTCCAGCGCTACTGCCGTCGGCGAGCCCGCAGCACCTGGTCGCAGGTCAACGTCGAGCTCGTTGCCAAGCTCGCCGAAGAAGGACGGATGCGAGCTGGCGGACTCCGCGAGGTGGAACGGGCGCAGGTTGATGGTCGCTGGGAGATGGCGTACGTGTCGCAGCGGGACTTCGTCGTTCCGGCCGACTTCCAGGCGGCACTCGATGCGAATCCCGATGCTGCGGCCGCGTATTCCGCGCTCGGCAAGACGGCGCAGTACCTCGCCGCATTCCCCGCCCTCACGGCGAAGACTCCGGCCGGCCGAGCGTCGGCGATCGTCGTGGCGATGGAACGGCTGGCAGTGAGGAAGTAGGCCGGAGCCCGCACACTCCTGCGGGCCACCACGGTCCGCCAGAGGCCCGCGAGCGATGGAGCGCTCGCGGGCCGCACAGCTGTCGGTTGGATGGACCGACTTGAGGCTACAACGCAGGAGAGCAGCGGCATGCGTCCCAATTGGGGGTACGACCAGGGCTAATGTCCGACCCCTTGAGTCGATGGCATGGCGCATGAAGGCCCCGGCGGCGGGAGCAGCCGCGTGCCCGCTCGAACTCCGCTACACATGGAGAGTGATCGCGCTCTTCGGACTCGGCAGTGCCATCATCTACGGAGCCTCCGACTTCTTCGCCGGCCTCGCCTCGCGGAGGCTGTCCTCGCTGCTCGTGGCGTTCCTCAGCTCGATCGTGGCCGGCCTCCTGGTGCTGGTGGCCGTGCTCGTCAGTGCGCCGACCTGGTCGCCGGAGACGGTCGTCCTCGGATCGATCGCCGGCCTGCTGGGCTCGATCGGCACCTGGGCCTTCTACGCGAGCCTCGCCATCGGGCCGATGAGCGTCATCTCGCCGGGAGTGGCCACGATCTATGCGGTGGTGCCCGCTGTCGCAGGCATCGCGTTCGGCGAGCGATTCCCACCGGCCGGCTATGTCGCCCTCGTCGCTGTGGTAGCTGCGGCGGTCCTGCTGTCGATGCACGGCGGCGGCGAGCGGGCCCGGATCCGCCCGCGTGCCGTGCTGCTCGGAGTCATCGCCGGCTTCGGCTACGCGGGCTACATCATCGCCATCGATCGGACCTCGGAGGAGTCGGGGCTCGCGCCGCTTCTGGTGGACTTCCTCGTGGCCGTCCTCGTGCTCGGACTCGCGCTGCTGGCCCTGCGCATCCGCCGCTCGCTGCGGCACGAAGCGGCCGCTCCGCTGGCGGTGTCCTCCGAGGATCGTCGCCGGGGTCTGCTGCTCAGCGTCGTGACGGGCGTGACGCTGGCGGTCGGCAACATCCTGCTGGTGATCGGACTGCACATCGGCGACCTGGCGGTGATGGGCGTCCTCAATTCGCTGTATCCGCTCGGAACCGTGCTGCTCGCGATGATCGTGCTGCGCGAGCGCCTCAGCCCCCTGCAGCTCACGGGCGTGGTGCTGGCGCTGGCCGGATCGGCCCTCCTCGCCGTCGCCTGACTCAACCGGTAGCGGTCGAGTCGTCGCCGCAGCCTGCAGAGACGCAGGGTCAGCTGGAGGCCGGAGTGAAGGCAGGCGCCTCGGCCGGAGGCATCCGGATGGTGGTCGTGACCGCGACCAGGGACGGTCGGGCCGGCGGCGACCCGAATCCGAAGTCCACCCGCGGACGCATCCGGGCGATGCCGCCGAAGTCGATCCGGCGATGCTCGCCGCTCACCTCGTCGATCGACCGCGCGGTGGTCACGCCGTAGAACTCGGTGCGGTCGGAGCCGGCGGATCCCGCGGTGCGAGAGCCGGGGGAGAGCACCCGGGCCAGGGGGTCGATGGCGGTCAGCCAGGTCGGTGAGGTGGCGATGGGGCGCGGCACGAGACGCAGTGCACGGCCGAGCGGGGTGGTGCCGCCGATCCGGGCGCCGATCTCGATGGTCGAGGCGATCACCCACAGCCAGGCGTGCGAGCGGGCGATCGTCACCCGTTCGACGAGCACCTCGTCGAACGTGTAGGTGCCGGACACGAAGTCCGCGATCTCCTGCGACGGCGCGATCAGGGTGCGATCCCCGTGCGAGTTCTGGATCATCACGTCGGTGAATCGGCCGAACGGCGAGTCGCGCCACGAGCCGAAGACGACGCGCAGTCCCGACTGGGTGCCGAAGCCACCGATCATCCCCGTGAATCGGAGGTCCTCACCGCGATTCCGCATCCCCGGACACTACGCCGCGGCGCCTGCGGTGTGGCCGAGACAGGCGGGAAACCGGCAAGGCGATGAGCCTTCAGGCCCCGCTCCGGTACCCGGGGCAGTGGATGGAGCACGCAGAAGGGCGGGCCATCCGAGGATGACCCGCCCTGTTGTGGTGCAGTTGTGGTGCGTGTTGATCTGACGTCGCAGTGACGCGGTGGTGTTGCCGATGGTTCCTAGATGTCGCCTGTACTACTTGCTCGAGGAGAGCAGCTCGCGCAGTCTCTCCTCGGCTCGCTCGAGCGCGTTCGGACGCTTCTCACGGTCGGCAGGAGTCGCCTCGTCCCGCCATGCGAAGTAGTCCGGCCCGGCAGATTTTGTCACAGTCATTAGCCCCCCAGCTATCGATTACGGTAATCGTAGGAGGACCATACGCCCCTGAGTGGCATGGCGGTGACCCCAATTCGGGACGGCGCCGGCCCCCGCCAAACCCGGCATCGATCAGGCGATATGCATCCCGGAGGTCACGGATCGGTAACGTGCCTCACCGGTCGAGCTATCGGGTCGCAGCGCGAACCCGTGAATGAGCCACGGACCGATAGGTTGAGCGCGGATCCGCTGGGATCCGACTCTGACGTCGACGTGGAGGAGTTTCGACATGCTCATCGCCGCACAGATCGTCGCGAGCATCGCCGCGCTGCTGCACGTTCTGTTCTTCGCGTTGGAGAGCGTGCTCTGGACCCGTCCGACGGTCTATCGACGATTCGGCATCCGCAGTCAGGAGCAGGCGGAGGCGGTTCGTCCGATGGCGTACAACCAGGGCTTCTACAACCTCGCGCTGGCGATCGGCCTGCTCATCGGCGTGGTGCTGATCGGCCTGGGCGGAGACTGCTTCATCGTCGGCCGCGCGACCATCGTCTTCGCCACGGCCTGCATGTCCATCGCGGGCATCGTGCTCGCGACGACGGGGCCCGCCTATCGCCGCGCGGCCGCCATCCAGTTCATCCCTGCGGCGATCGCGCTGGTGCTGGTGATCCTGGCCTGAGTGCTCAGAAGGTGATGCGTGCGGCGCGGCGGAATGCCGCCTGCAGATCCTCGCGCTTCCCCTCCTGAGCCATCGCGACCGTAGCGGGGTGCCAGGTGTCGATGACCTCGAGGTCGGTCACCTTCGGGCCGACGAACTCGTGCCAGGCCTTCTGGGTCTCGAGGCCGCAGTTGATCACCGTCTCGAGACGGGGGAGCAGCACGAGCAGCTCGAGCAGCAGCGCGGTGCCGTCGCGCGTCTCAGCCCGCTTCGGGCCGGCCCCTTCAGCGGCCGGGTACCAGGGCACGATGTTCCAGTGCATGGCCATGCCCTGCTGCAGTCCGACGAGCTCGCGGGCGCGCCACATCTCTTCGGCCGCCGCGGTGTCGTTGTCGACGGAGATGAAGCCCTCGGCCTCGCCGGATTCGGGCATGTGCTGCGTCGGGGTCTCGAGCAGGATGAGGACCTTCGCATCCACGCCGCCGTCGGCGGGATCGGGGTAGGGCATCCGCACGCCGCGGGTCTCGGCGATCATCTCGGTCCACGTGACGAGATCGCGCACTCGCGCGAGAGCGAGCATCCGGCGGCGGAGTTCGAAGGCGGAGGGATCGCGCAGGCCGCGGGGAGCATCGAGGAACACGTTCTGCAGGCTATGCCTTCCGCCCGTGAGGACGCATGACCCACACGCGGGAGCCGGACGGCCGCTGTGAGCTGCACGATGCGCATCCTGCATCCGCTGCCTCGCAAGAGTCGGCTGTGGGCTTTCGTCAGCAGGAGCCGCGAGTGCCTAGGCTGGGGACTGGGCTTTTCTGAGATTGTGGGGGACACCGTGACGAAGGTCATCAGCTACAACCTCCGGAAGAACGCCGCCGTCGGCGAGCTCGTTGGGCTGGCGGACAAGTTCGATCCCGACTTCCTCTGCCTCCAGGAGGCGGACACCGAGCATCTGCCCGTCGAGCTCAGTCACCTGCATCTCGCCGAGTCGACCAAGGCGAACCGGCTCGGCCTCGCGATCTACTACCGCCGGAATCGCTTCACCTCGGTCAAGACCCAGACCTTCGCGCTGAAGAAGGGCCTGCACGACCGGATCGCGGCTCCCGCTCACGAGCGCCTCGTCGCCGCCCGGCTGCACGACACGGAGACGGACAGGGAGATCATCGTCGCGTCGTTCCATGCAGCGCCGCTGACCGCGCTCAACTCGCTCCGGCGGCACCAGATCAACGCCGCGCACAAGCAGCTCGCGGAGCTCGGCCCCGGACTGCCGCACCTGATGGTGGGCGACTACAACTACCCGCTGTTCCAGAAGCGGCTGGGCAGCGACATGCGCGAGAGCGGCTACGAGCTGACGCTCAGCGACAGCCGCACCTACACGCGCTACAAGTTCTTCCGCGGGCACTTCGATCTGGCGACATCGACGGGGTTCACCATCGACAGCATCGAGACGCTGCCGCAGGCCGTCTCGGATCACATGCCGATCCTGGTGACCGCCACCGCCGCCTAGGTACTCAGCGCAGCTCAGCCGGCGACTGCGGTGCCGAACCGGGTGGCGAGCGAGGTCTGCGGAGCGGTGGAATCCCAGGTGTCGGCGTCGGGATCGGCGTCATAGAGCTCGGGCTGGATGGCCGAACCGCCGCGGGAGCCCGCTGCTCGGGAGCCGCCGACTCCGAAGCTCGCGATCCACTTGCGGTGCACTCGCTCCGTCGCCTCCTTGAGGGTGCGGAAGCGGCCGACCGATTCTCCGGTGGCGTCCGTCGCCAGGTAGCCGTTGCCTGAGACCACGATGGTCCCGTAGGCGTGGTCGCGGCTGTCGAGCATGGTCCAGTGACCGGTCGGCTGCTCGTGTGCGGCGAGCATCGGGTGCCACTTCTTGATCATCGGGTGTCTCCACGGGTCGGGTGTCCTCGTGTTCCTCCGAATCTCTTCGGAGGCGACTGGGCAGCGGTTGGGTGAGACCGCAACGGAGTCGGATGCGCCTGCTGGGATGCGCCCTTCTATTAGGCGCCGTGAACCTGGGAGGAGGCAAGGTCGAATTGTCTAGCAGATCACGACATCCTTTGTTCCAGGGGCCCCAAGGCCGGCTCGATCCCATCCCGCATGCCAGAATTCGACGCATGGCGGAGAACCTTGTGTCCCACAGCACCGTGTCCTACAGCACCACGATGCACCTCACCGGCCGGAACACGGGAGTGCCGGTGCCCGAAGAGGTGCTCGATCAGCTCGGCGGGGGCAAGCGCCCAGCCGTCAGCGTCACGGTGAACGGCTACGCCTACCGCAGCACGGTGGCCCGGATGGGTGAACGCTTCCTCATCGCGTTCTCCTCCGACAAGCGCGCGGAGAGCGGCATCCAGGGCAACGACCCGATCGAGGTCACGCTGAGCCTCGACACCGAGCCGCGGCTGACGGCGGTTCCCGACGACCTCGCATCCGCACTCGCAGGCCAGGGACTCACGGAGGCGTTCGCCAAGCTCGCGCCGAGCCATCAGAAGGCGCACGTCACCTCCGTAGAGGGCGCCAAGGCACGGGAGACCCGCCTGCGTCGGATCGATGCAGTCGTCGCCAAGCTGCAGGCCTGACTGGATCCCGCCCGAGATGGCGGGAACAGCTGGCGCGTCTTCGGTCGGGAATGGGACACTGATGCTCCGTTCGGGACCCACCCGAGCACGAGTCCTGGGGGACACGATGGCGACGACGGCCCCGCACACGCTTCCGACCATCGACGGCGAGCGGCTCGAGCCCGCCGAACGAGCGCTCATCGAGGCGTTCGGCTCGCAGAGCGTCGGCGTGCTCGCGACGATCGTCGACACGGCGTCGCAGCAGGAACCCGACTCCCTGGTCCGCGAGGCGCTCTGGACCCTGATGAGCCACGGAGTCATCACCACCGATTCCCGCGGGAACCTCACCCTGCACGACGTCCCACTGCAGAACCGCGCGGCCGGATCGGCCGCCGGATCGGCCAGCGCCTCCGCGTGAGCGCACGCCTCGAGCGGATCTTCGGCGACCTGCCGAAGAATCCACCCGACGTCCGAACCCCGACCCAGCGGGATCGCGACAGGATCCTCTACACCGCCGAGTTCCGCCGTCTCGCCGCCGTCACCCAGGTCGTCGGCAGCCACGAGACGGAGCTGTTCCACAACCGGCTGACCCACACGCTGAAAGTGGCCCAGATCGGACGGCGGATCGCCGAGCGCCTCCAGGGTGAGGGTCACGACGTCGATCCGGACGCGGTCGAGGCTGCAGCGCTGGCGCACGACATCGGACATCCGCCATTCGGCCACATCGCGGAGGAGAAGCTCGACGAGCTGATGCGTGCCGGCCCGGTGCCCGTCCCGGACGGCTTCGAGGGCAATGCGCAGTCGTTCCGCGTGATCACCCGGCTCGCGACGCACTCCGGCGACCACAGCGGCCTGAACCTCACCCGGGTCAGCCTGCAGGGCCTGACGAAGTACCCGTGGCTGCGGGCGGCCGAGGGCAAGCGGCACCGCAAGTACGGCAGCTACGACGACGACAGGGCGGTGTTCGACTGGTCGCGCGAGGGCCTCGCAGCGGACCGTGTCGACCAGCAGACACCCGAGGCCGCGATCATGGACTGGGCCGACGACGTCGCCTACGCCATCCACGACCTCGAGGACTTCTACCGAGCCGGATTCGTGCCGCTCGACCGGCTCGCTCGCGATGCGCCGTCGCAGGACGGATTCCTCGAGCGCACCCTCGAACGCTGGCGGGAGCAGGACAAGGAGTACACCGAAGCGGAGTGGGACTCCTGCGAGCAGATCGCGCGCACGGTCCTGTTCAAGGAGTTCCCGACGGAGATGCCGAGCCCGTCGCTGCTGACGCGCTACTCCACGTTGAAGACGAATCAGTTCGTCAGCGGGATCGGCATCGAGGACGGGGTGGTGGTGCTGGATTCCGGGTATCAGGACCAGCTCAACCTGCTGAAGAGCCTGACCTGGACCTATGTCATCGAGTCGCCGTCGCTCGCCGCACAGCAGGAGGGTCAGCGCCGGATCGTGACGGTGCTGTTCCACTACTTCTGCGATGTCGCCGCCAGCAATCCGACGCTGCTGCCGCCATGGGCGTCCGCGATCCTCGCCTCGGGGTCGGGCAGCCATGCCGAGCTGAAGCGGGTGGCCTGTGATGTGGTGGCGAACCTGTCCGAATCGCAGGCGCACGCCCTGCACGCCCGTGTGACCGGCTCGCACAGCGGCAGCATCTACGAGGCCATCAGCCGCTGAGGTGGGAGGCGGACCGCAGTGGCGGGCGCTCAGGTTCCGCGGTCCAGAACCGGACAGAATCGGATCCGAGATGGGGAGACCGCATGCTGAGCTGGACCACGCTGCCCGACAGCGACATCGTGAGCGTCGTGTACAACGGCGGGCTGACACCGACCGAGATCGACGGTCTGCGCGCCGAGCTCGCGAGCACCGTCGGCGCCCACGGGGCCGCGAAGCTTCTGGTCGAGATCGGCAAGGACGGCGGAATGCCGTCGAAGTCGCTGATCGACGAGCTGAGCGGCGAGGAGCTGCTGCGCAAGCTCGGCCGTTCCGCCGTGCTGACCGACAAGTCGCTCCTGCGGATGATGATCGCCGCTGGCGCGAAGATGGCGCCCATGGAGGTGCGCGTCTTCAAGGTCGCCGAGCGCGACGAGGCAGTCGACTGGCTTCGGGAGTAGCCGCAACACCGGGCATGCGAAAGGCGCGCGGGCACGGGAAATATCGCGTGCCCAAAGAACCTTTGACGTGCCCGCGTGGGCCTGGTCCGTGCAGCCGGGCTCAGCAGCCGTTGGCGGGGTCGAAGAGTCCCACCCGATCCGCTCGCGCCTCGGCGATCGCAGCGTCGATGGCGGGCCGGAATCTCTCGTTGCCGTCGTAGCTCACCGCTCGAGCGAGGCCGGCACGAGCGAGCGCGACGCCGACGTTCTCGCCGTCAGCAGTGATCACCGAGGCGAGCGTGCGCCCGTACTGGTCGTAGCGCCCGGCATCGAATTCGAGCGTCACCTCGTCGCCCTCGAACAGCAGCGACTTCGTGAACGCAGAGGCCTCCGGCCCGAGGCACTCGACAGGGCTGTCGGGCTTGACCGATTCCGGCGCGTTGACGTTGAGCATCCGCACTCGCACCTCATCTGCTTCGCCCTGGATGTCGACGATGACGGTATCGCCGTCGACCACCCGGTCGATCACCCCCGTGGCCGAGCCGTAGCCATCCGCGCCTGATCCGTCCAGCGCCTCGATCCATCCAGCACCCGATCCTCCCGACGCGGCCGCTGGACTCCGCGGGATCGTGATGGGAGCACGTCCCGGCGTCGGGGTGATCTCGAGATCAGCATTCGAGATCACGAACCACGCGGCCACCGCCACCAGCACGACAGCGAGCGCGAGCTGGGCGCCTCGGGGGAGCTTCATCTCTGCTCCCGTCGCAGTCGGGAGGTCATGTGGTGACGAAGTCGGCGCTGATCGATGCGGTGACCTCGAGCTCCGGCGGGGTGAGCTCGATCATCGCGCTGCTGTCGGCGAACGATGCCTTCATCATCCGGGGACCGGCAAACCCGCCGCCGGAGTCGGACCCCCCGCTCGGGCGCAGGCCGGGCTCGTACAGGGCCTCGAGGCTTATCCGCTCGTGTCCGATCGCCCCGGCATAGGCGGATGCGCGGGTGCGGGCGTCGTGGACCGCATCTACGCGGACAGCGGAGCGGACGGCTCGCTCTTTGGCCTCGGTGAGCACCCAGTCGACGCCGTCGACGCTCACGCCGTCGCGACCCGCGACATCGGACACCCAGTCGGAGAGCGCGTCCCAGTCCGAGAAGCGGACGATGAGCGACACCCGGGCGACCTGGATGGGGATGCTCGTGTCGGAGTCCTTGAGGTAGCGCTGGATGGTCGACACCCAGACCTGCTCGGTCTGCCAACGAGTGGCGGCGCCCGATCGGACATGCGCCTCGGCTTCGCCCGCGAGCTCCGCGTGCACGGCCGCCGTCGCCTGGACCGCGGTGGCGCGATCCTCGTGCTCGTGTTGAACGCTCACCCGTGCGACGCCCCGCTCGGCGCGCACCCATCGGGTCGCCTCGCCGGCAACAGAGATTGCGACCATGGGGCCTCCTCGTGCTCAGGGTGTTCCTGCTCAGGGTTCTCCTGCTCAGGATAGGAGGGGCCACCGTCACTGAGTGCCGCGTCTTCCGCTGTCTTCCGCTGTCTTCCGCTGTCTTCCGGTGTCTCCCGGTTGATCACGGCATACTCGAACGATGTCGTCGGCCAGAACTCGCATCGGTAACGCGCGCTGCCTCCGAGGAGGGTCGTGAGCAGGTCCGCGCTCGACGGTCTCACTGTCGTCGACTTCTCCCGCGTGCTCGCGGGCCCCTACGCCACCATGCTGCTCGGCGATCTCGGGGCGCGGGTCATCAAGATCGAGCGTCCCGGACTCGGCGATGAGACCCGCGAGTGGGCTCCGCCTGTCGACGGCACCGGGACCTCGACCTATTTCGCCTCGGTGAACCGCAACAAGGAGGGGATGACGGCGGATCTGACAGATGCCGCCGATTGCGCGCGCATCTGGGAGCTGCTCGATGAGGCCGACGTCGTGGTGGAGAACTTCCGCACCGGCACGCTCGACCGCCTCGGCTTCGGCTATGACGCGGTTCGCGCTCGGAACCCGGGGATCGTCTACTGCTCGATCACTGGCTTCGGGGCGGGGGAGGGCGCGACGCTTCCCGGTTTCGATCTTCTCGTCCAGGCCGCCGGCGGCCTGATGAGCATCACCGGCCAGAGCTCCGATGAGCCCACCAAGACCGGGGTGGCCATCGTCGATGTCGTCACCGGACTCCACGCGATCACCGGCATCCTTGCCGCCATCATCGCGCGCCAGAGCACGGGGGAGGGACAGCACGTCGAGGTGAATCTGCTCTCGAGTCTGCTGTCAGGACTGGTGAATCAGGCGGGCGCCTTCGTCGGCGCGGGAATGGTCCCGCGCAGCATGGGCAACGAGCATCCGAGCATCGCGCCGTACGAGGTGTATCCGACGGCCGACCGACAGCTCGCCGTGGCGGTCGGCTCCGACAGGCAGTTCCGTGCTTTCGCCGCGGCGCTCGAAGCACCTGAACTGGCTGCTGATCAGCGTTTCCTCACGAACCGTGACCGCGTCTCGCATCGCGCCGAGCTGAACGCGCTGCTGATCGCCCGCCTATCGACCCGGAATGCCGACGACTGGTTCGCGATCCTGACCCGCCACGACGTTCCGGCCGCCCCCATCAACTCCGTCGGCGAGGCATTCGAACTGGCCACGCGGTTGGGGCTCGAGCCGATCGTCGACGTCGCAGGATCGCATCAGGTGGCGAATCCCATCCGACTGAGCGAGACTCCTGCCACCTACCGACTTCCCCCACCGGCTCTCGCCGATCACCGCTCCGCACCGAACGAAGGCAGCTCATGACGACCGACACCCTCCTCGCCGCCGGCCGCGCCGCGCTCGACAGCGTCTTCGCCGTCGAGTCGCTCCTCGATCCGACCGAGCGTGAGTGGCAGCAGCGCGCCAGGAGGATCGCCCAAGACGTCATCGCCCCGGTGATCGAGGACGACTTCGAGAATCGGCATTTCCGCGAGGAGCTCATCCCGGCGATCGCTGCCGAGGGGCTGCTCGGCATGCACATCTCCGGATACGGCTGCGCGGGCGCCAGCGCGACGAGCTACGGCGCCGTCTGCCTCGAGCTCGAGGCGGCTGACAGCGGATGGCGCACCTTCGTCTCGGTCCAGGGCTCGCTGGCGATGAGTGCGATCGCGAAGTTCGGATCCGAGGAGCAGAAGAGCGAATGGCTGCCGCGGATGGCGACCGGCGAGGTGATCGGCTGCTTCGCGCTCACCGAGCCCGACGGCGGCAGCGACCCGGCCGCCATGAAGACCCGCGCGGTCCGCGACGGCGACGACTGGGTGATCACCGGCAGCAAGCGGTGGATCGGACTCGCGAGCATCGCGGGGGTCGCGGTCGTCTGGGCGCAGACGGAGGACGGCGTCCGGGGATTCCTGGTGCCCACCAGCACCTCTGGCTTCACGGCGACACCCATCACCGGCAAGCTCGCCATGCGGGCATCCATCCAGTGCGACATCGTGCTCGACGGCGTGCGGGTGCCCGACTCGAACCGCCTTCCCGAAGCGCGCGGACTCCGCGGTCCGTTCTCCTGCCTCAACGAGGCCCGGTATGGGATCGTCTGGGGCGCCATGGGCGCTGCGCGCACCTGCCTCGAGGTCGCCCTCGGGCGCGCCCTCGACCGCACCGTGTTCGGGACGCCGATCGGCGGGTATCAGCTGACACAGGCGAAGCTCGCCGACATGCTCCTCGAGTACGAGAAGGGCGTTCTGCTCGCCGCTGCATCTCGGACAGCAGAAGGACGCCGGGACGCTCGACGTCAACCAGATCAGTGTCGGCAAGCTCAACAACGTGCGCGAGGCGATCACGATCGCCGGCGCCGCTCGATCCATCCTGGGCGGCGACGGCGTCACGAGCGAGTTCCCCGTGATGCGCCACATGGCGAACCTCGAAGCGGTGCGCACCTACGAGGGCACGGACGAGATCCACGCGCTGGTGCTGGGTCGCGCGCTCGACGGGCCTCGCCGCGTTCTCCTGAAGCGCCGTGCCACAGCCAGGCCGGCAAAAAACGCTCGGGCAGGGGATCTTTCCCGGGCCCCATGCGCTTTTCGCCTGCCCGAGGTGGGTGGCCATCGAGAGTATTCCGGGTGCCCGCCCCACGCGCTCGGCATGGTGCTCATTGGCGGTGAGGCGGGCGACCCGAGAAGGGCTACTTCTTCTTGCTCTTCTTCTTGTCCTTGTCCTTTCCTTCTTGTCCTTCTTGCCCTTTGCCATGACGCCTCCCTTCCGAACTCCTCGAACTCCACGTACGCCTTGCCTGATGCGAAACAGCGCGGCGGTCAATCGGCCATTGACCTCGGAGTCAAGCAAAGATTGACGCGAGCGGCAACCATATGTTGACCGTGTCGCGATGTTCGGTAGCCTTGAGATGTGCCGCACTCCTCTCCCCGCACCCGTGTGGATCGCGCGATCGAGTCGCTGCAGCAGATCTCCGATCCTCTCCATCGGGTCGACGCGGTGCGCCGATCCCGCGAGCAGCTCGAAGCGCTCGAAGATGCAGCGGTTCGCGAAGCGCGTGCGTCCGGGATCACGTGGAAAGCGATCGGAGCGCTTTACGGTCTGAGCAAACAGGGCGCTCAACAGCGATTCCGCATAATCGCATCGGACGCATCAGAGCCATCCGCCCCGCTGGAGTCGCCCGTATAGCGTCGAAATCGCTGACGTCGCAATCGCTGACGTCGAGTCGGCGTCCGCTCAGTCGGTGTCGGCGATGCCGCGCGGATTGCTCACGTCGGTGCCGCTCTTCTCGCTGTCCTGCCCAGCGCCCGCATCGCCATCGGGTGAGAGGAAGTCCAAGATGTGGCTCCAGCGGGACGCAACCACGAGGGTGCCCGCATCCGCGATCAGGTCCACCTCCGCGTTCGGAATGCGTTCAGCGAACCACGCGGCGTGCGCGCCCCGGCGATCGGGTCGTCACCGCCGTAGACGAGCAGGGTCGGCGCGGTGATGTCGACCGAGTCGTGAAGTCCATCGCGGAGTCCCGCTTGGCGACGAGGTCGCCGGCCACGCCGATCGCGCCCTGCAAGGCTGCATCATCGAGCATCCGACTGAGGCGCAATGCCAGGCCCGGCGCCTCGAGGATCCGATCGTCGGGTGCGATGCCCAACGAGCGTGGCGAGGTCAGGTCGGCGCCCTCGAGCTGGTGGACGACGTCCAGTCAGTGAGGCGTCGTCGGAGACGGCGACGGTGTCGACGATGCCCGGCTGCTCGCCGGGGTCGCCCGCCGGTGCGGGAGAGCCCACGATCACCAGGCGGTCCACCAGCCCTGGGTGCTGTTCGGCCAAGGCCAGGGCATACCGCCCTCCGGAGCCCCAGCCGATGACGCCGACCGATCCATACGAGATGCCCGATGTTGCGCGGGCTGTGAGTTCTGATGTCTGCAGCCACTCCGCGACGTCCCTCACGAAGCCATCGATCGTCGGGTCACCATCGCGACCATCGCTGTCGGGCAGGGGAGCGGAGCTGCCGTAGCCGGGTCGGTCAATCGTGACGATGTGCACATCGTGCGCGTTGCTGGCGACCGGATCGGGATCGAATCCGCCCGCTCCGGGCGTCGGATGGAGGAAGAGGGCCAATCGCGTCGCTTCTGCGTTGCCGATTCCGGTCAGCCCGAGCTGACGGCCGGACTTCAGTCGGACGATGCGGTGTGCCATGTCACTCCGATGGTCGGTGCTGATGCGCGATGGATCTGCCTTGTGTTGCGGCCTGGGGAGCCGTCATTCTCAGCGTACTGAAGGGTTCGCCGCGCGCCCTCGAGTCGCTGTCGGACGCATTGCGTACCGTCGAGGCATGGCACCCGACCTGGAAATGATCTGATGGCCGTCGCCCGCACTTCGAGCAAGGCTCCGACAGTCGTGGTGATCATCGGCTACGCCGTCGCCATCCTCGGCGGACTGAGCGTGCTGATCTCGATCCTGCCGAGCCTCGCCCAGGTCACAAGCTCGTTCACCGACCCCAACGCGCTGGTCTTCGTGCTGCTGTCGCTGCTCGTCGCAGCGCTCGGCATCGCCGTTCCGGTGCTGCTCGGCCTCGGCATCGCGAACCACAAGGGCAGGCGCTGGCTGTTCATCGCCCTGTCCGCGATCTCCGTGATCGCCCTGTTCGTGCTGCGCCCTTCATTCGGCAGCCTCGGCATCTGGTGGATGGCCTACCTCCCCTAAGCCCGACCGCGGGGCCTCGATACGGCCGCGGGCGGCCTACTCGACCACCGAGCGCATCCAGCGATACGGCCGCGGGCGGCCTACTCGATCAGCATGAGAGGCGTGCTCCGTCGATTCGTTGGTCGAGTAGGCGCGCCAGCGCCGTATCGAGGCCCTCCCACGCGGCCCTCGACGCGGCAAAGAGCGCCAGCCCGACCCACGGGGCGAGGACGCCGGGTGCGGTCCCGCTAGCGTGGTCGGATGCCTATCCACCACTCAGCCGTGCTCAGCTGGCTGGCCGACACCGTCCTCGTCCTGACGTTCATCCTGATCGGCCGCGCGAGCCACGACGAGGGCATCGCCGGCACGGTGGTCACGTTCCTGCCCTTCTTCGCGGCGCTGCAGGTCGGCTGGCTGATCCGGTCCGGGCATCCCGCCACACGCATCCGCTGGTCGGGGCTGATCATCTGGGCGACCACCGTCGTGCTCGGACTGCTCCTGCGCGCGGCGACCGGAGACGGCGTCGCGATCGGATTCATCGTGGTGACCACGATCACCCTGGCGTTGTTCCTGCTCGGCTGGCGAGCGATCCTGCTCGCGGTGAGCGCCATCCGCCAGCGCACCCGCTCAAGGTCCGCCTAGCCGCAGTTCTGCCCGCGACAGGGAGGGCCTGGTCAGTTTCGCGGTGTAGGCCTGAGGAAGACGGCCGACCAGCTCCTCCGCCGATCGAGCCGTCCACCACTGCGCGTGACGACAAGAGCCCCGCGCCGCTCGAAAGGAATCGCAATGCCCAGCTATGACGTCTCCGATCGTTCCGCCGTCGTGACGGGAGGCGGATCCGGCATCGGCCGGGCAATCGCCCTGCTGCTCGCCGGGAACGGAGCGTCCGTCGTGGTCGCCGACCTCAACTCCGACGCCATCGACACGGTCGTGGCCGAGATCACCGACGCAGGAGGAAAGGCGATCGGCGTAGCAGGCGACGTATCGGACCCCGCCTACAATCTCGAGGCGGTCGCGAAGGCGGGCGAGCTCGCGCCGATGAAGATCGCGGTCAACAACGCCGGGATCGGCGGCCCGTCGGCTCCCGTGGCGGACTACGACCTGGACGCGTGGCGGAAGGTCATCGAGATCAACCTCAACTCGGTCATGTACGGCGTGCAGGCGCAGGTTCCGGCAATGATCGCCGCCGGTGGGGGAGCGATCGTGAATATGGCGTCGATCCTCGGCAGCGTCGGATTCGCGGGCTCCAGCGCCTATGTCACCGCCAAGCACGGCGTGCTCGGCCTCACCCAGAACGCGGCGCTCGAGTATGCGGGTCAGGGAGTCCGGGTCAACGCGGTCGGCCCCGGGTTCATCCGCACCCCGCTGGTGGAAGCGAACCTCGACGCCGACGCCCTCACCTTCCTTGAGGGAAAGCATGCCCTCGGACGGCTGGGGACCCCGGACGAAGTCGCGCACCTCACCGCCTTCCTGGTGAGCGACGCGGCGAGCTTCATCACCGGCAGCTACCACCTGGTCGACGGCGGCTACACCGCCCAGTAGGTGAGAGCGTCTATGCACGACGATGCGGAGGGCCTCGATACGGGCGCGGGGCGCCCTACTCGACCAGCGAGTAGAGGCTGATGCGGGGGGCCTGGACTCGGAGCGCGGGGCGCCCTACTCGACCAGCGAAGCCCCGTTCATTCGTTGGTCGAGTAGGCGCGTCAGCGCCGTATCGAGGCCATGCGCCAATACCGAGGGCCTCGATACGGGCGCGGGGCGCCCTACTCGACCACCGAATAGCTGATCGGGGGGCCTCGATACGGGCGCGGCGCCCTACTCGACCATCGAAGAGCCGTGCGAGGGCCTCGATACGGGCGCGGGGCGCCCTACTCGACCAGCGAGCGCCGTTGATTCGTTGGTCGAGTAGGCGCGCCAGCGCCGTATCGAGGCCATGCAGCCAATACCGAGGGCCTCGATACGGCCGCGGGCGGCCTACTCGACCAGCGGGTGGGGCGCACGGGTGCCGCGGCCGCCTGCTCGACCAGCGAGAGGCGGCTATGCGTCGATCGTCGCCTCGAGCTCGACGTTGTAGCTGCGGATCGAGACGATGAGTCCGTCCCTGAAGTCGTAGATGTCGCAGGACGAGACCTTCGAGACGTCGCCGGCCTGGTCGGTGTAGGTGGCAACACTGTCGATCACGACCGTGTCACCATCCGCGATTGCCCGGAAGCTGTCGAACTCGACCTCGGTGCCCACCAGCTCGGTCTGCAGCGTCGCGCACGCCGCGATCGCCTCATCCCGGCCGTCGACCAGGCCCATCCCGACGACGTCCCACTGCACGTCCTGCGCGAGGAAGGGGAACGCGTCGTCGAAGCGGTGGCCGGAGAGCGCCCGAGCGGCCGCCTCATTCGGTGATGCCATTCCCGTTGCTCCCTCGCTCGTGCCGGTCCGCTCCGCAGTCTTCCATGCGAGCTGGATCAGTGCTTCAGCGTGCCCGCCAGATCCTCGACGAAGTTCTGATCCTCGCGCGGCGGCCGGCCGTCTTCGCTGGGCTTGGGGCGCTCCGGGATCTCCACAGGCTCCGGCGCGAGGTGCTCGTACGGCACCTGCGAGAGGATGTGGCTGATGCTGTTGATTCGCGCGGCGCGCTTGTCGTCGCTCTCGACCGTCCACCAGGGCGCTTCGGGGATGTCGGTCGCCTCGAACATCGCGTCCTTGGCGCGGGAGTAGTCCTCCCACTTGGTGATCGAGACGCAGGTCGGTCTCGGAGAGCTTCCACCGCCGCATCGGGTCGTTGAGCCGCGAGCGGAACCGCTTCTCCTGCTCCTTGTCCGACACCGAGAACCAGTACTTGATGAGGATGATGCCGTCTTCGACGAGCATCCGCTCGAAGATCGGCGTCTGCTTGAGGAACCGCTCGTACTGCTCGTCGGTGCAGTAGCCGAGCACCTTCTCGACGCCGGCGCGGTTGTACCAGGAGCGGTCCATCAGCACGATCTCGCCGGTGGTGGGCAGCCGCTCGATGTAGCGCTGGAAGTACCACTGACCCTTCTCCCGCTCGTTGGGCACCGGCGAGCGCGACGACGCGCGCAGCACGGGGGTTGAGGTACTGCATGACGCGCTTGATGGCGCCGCCCTTGCCAGCTGCATCGCGGCCCTCGAAGATGACGAGCAGCCGCACGTCGTTCTCCTGACCCAGTGCTGCATGGCCACCAGCTCGATCTGCAACCGCTCGAGTTCGGCCTCGTAGGCTGCCTTGTCCACGCGCTTCTTGTGCTTCTGCTTTGCCATTTTCGACCGTTCTCGTTCGACGACGTGCCAGTGACCAGGAGAATTGCCGGCCGAGCACGAGCGTAGACCCCGGCCGGGGGCGCGCCCGGTACGGTGACGGCATGGATCTTCCCTCAGCGCTCGATCTCACCGGGCGCCTCGCCCTCGTCACAGGGGCCGGAAGCGCGGACGGAATCGGCTTCGCCTCCGCTCGGGCGCTCGGCGAGCTCGGTGCCCGGGTGATCATCACCTCGACGACCGACCGCATCCAGCAGCGCGTCGCCGAGCTGGATGACCTCGGCATCTCCGCGACAGGCCTCGTCGCGCGTCTCGACGAGGCGTCCCTCGTCGATGGCTTCGCGGCCGAACTGGCAGCGCGGTCGCTCAGCCCGGAAATCCT
This sequence comes from uncultured Actinomycetota bacterium, assembly GCA_963830655.1. Lineage (GTDB taxonomy): Bacteria > Actinomycetota > Actinomycetes > Actinomycetales > Microbacteriaceae > Naasia. The sequence goes on along the minus strand of CAWHND010000005.1, from coordinate 12,338 downwards.
TGTCAACAACGCGGGGATGGTGATGGTCGGCGACGACGGCGGCATGGCCTCCGGCGACATCACCATGAGCCCCGATGTCTGGCAGCGCGGACTGGCGTTGAATCTGACCACCGCCTACCTCGTCTCGCGACTCTGCGTGCCAGCGATGCGGGAACGCGGTTGGGGCCGCATCGTCAACGTCGCGAGCACGTCCGGTGCCGTGCAGGCCCTGCGCGGCGACGTCGCCTATTCGGCCGCGAAGGCGGGGATGCTCGGACTGACCCGCGCGTTGGCGGTCGACGAGGCATCGCGCGGGAATCACGGCCAATGCGGTGGCGCCCGGCTGGATCGCCACAGCATCCCAACTCGAGTCGGAGGCCATTGAGGGCACGCTCGTGCCCATGGGACGCAGCGGCACGTCCTGCGGAGGTCGGATCGGCGATCGCCTGGCTGTGCTCCCCGGGCGCCTCGTACATCAGCGGACAGCTGATCGTGGTCGACGGGGCGAACTCCGTCGCGGAAGAGCACCGACTCTGAGACGCGGTGAATCTCAGATCGCACCCTGCTGGCCAGCTCGACTGAGGGCGTTGTTCGCCTGCTCAGGAGTGAGTTCCGTCGTCCCGCCGCAGTTCGAGCATGTGACGAAGTGCTTGGTCGAAAGGGAGAACAGCGGGATGAAGAAGACCGTGAACCGATTGACCCGCTTGTAGACCTGCTGCTGCACGTTCTGTCCGCAGAAGTTGCAGACGAACGTCACTACGAGCAGGTTGACGATGCTCGCGCGAGTGCCGAAGAGAATGATCACCTGACGGAGCGTAGGGGTGACGCCTGCGAGGAATAGGGGGTTGCCTGGCCCGCCGCCTCCGTGCGAGGCGACCACATCGGGAGGCTCCGACCAGCTGCGTAAGGTGACAACCTGTCAACGAATCCGCACTCGGGTGCGCCAGGTGCTCGCAACTCCCGTAACGTGGAAGGGGTGCAATAGGCACCGCAAAGGGGAAGATCGCAGTTGGCGGAGTGCATCCACGGTTTCGAAGACGGCTTCTGCGACATCTGCTTTCCGCGGGTCGTACCTGAGTCGCTGCTCGTCGGCGCTGTCAAGGCGCCCGTTCGTCGCTCGACGGTCAAACCTCGCGCCGCGGGCACGGGCCGCGCGACGACTCCTGTCGACCCGGTCACCTTCCAGAACCGCCGGGTCTATCACGTCACCCACCTCAGCAATCTCGAGTCGATCCTGCACGACGGCGCGATCAAGGCGGGTGCCAAGCCCGACCTCGACCTGCTCCGCCCCGAGGATCGCGAGATCCGCGGCACGATGGAGATCGTCCCCGGCGAGCCGCTCGGCAACTTCGTGCCGTTCGCGCTCTCCCCGGACGCCGCATGGTGGGAGGAGATCCGCACGGGAGCCGCTCAGGCTCGCTGGTCACCCGCCGCCCGCAAGGCCGCGCTGACGGAATTCGTCGTGCTGGTCGGGACCATCGGAGCGATCGGCCCCGAGATCGTCTTCAGCGACCGTGATGTCACCCACGTGCTCGCCCGAATCGGTGTCGGCGTGAGCGCGGGATCGGCCTTGACCCGTCGCACGATGAGCGACGACCCCGATCTGCTGCAGCCCGAGGTGTTCGCTCCCGGCTCGTATCCGCTGAGCGACGTGGTGCTGATCGGCCTGCCGAACGAGCCCGTCAAATCGAAGGTCAAGGACATGATCCGCGAGGTCAGGGGAGCGGCTCCCAAGCTCGCGGTCTACCCGCCGTGGTTCCAGTCGAGCGAGCTCGAGGCGTAAGCGGTCTCACCAGACGAGCTCGACGGCCTAGAACGGGATGAAGTCGGGGTCGGCGACGGTGTCGGTGTCGTGGTCGTCGTGCACCCAGGCCGGGTCCATGCAGGTGATGGTGGTCGCTGGATCTTCGAGCGGGAGCAGATACTCGGGCTCGGTGTCGTAGATCCGGCCGAGTGGTGAGACCCAGTAGATCTTGCGGCTGTAATCGGGCGCCTGGATCATCGTCCAGCCGCCGTGGTGCTTGGTCTCGTGATCGGGCGGACAGAGCGCGGTCAAGTTCGCCAGTTCGGTCGGACCGCCTTCACTGGCTGGAGTCGTGTGATCGAGGTCGCAGTCTTTGGCGCGACGATTGCATCCGACACCTCGGCACGTGCCGTCGGCCCAGATGACGGCGGCCCGCATCTCGGCGGGTGGCCGATATCGGGCTGTGCCGATCGAGATCGGCGTTCCGAAGTGCGGGTCGGTGAGGATCCGGGTGAATCCGGACGCTGCGCCGGCGATCTTGACCGCCATCGACGGGGCAATCGGCCCGTAGCCCTCGAGAACTGCCGGGGTGAGGCGCTTTCCGGTGGTCTCACCGCCCTTGGCCAGCTCGATCGCCGTGAGGACGGGAACGGTGATCGCGACAGTGGGGACGATGCCCCGCACGGAACGCGTGACGTCGCGGACCTCGTCACCGTCTTCGGTGACCGACAGCTGCGCATCGCGATCGAGGAACATGTCGCGCACCACGTCGGAGCGGATCTCGCCGATGCCGCGTGTCTCGTCATCGGCGCCCTTCGCCTTGAGGGCCTGCGCCTGTGCGTTGGTGACGTCGAGCGCCGCGTAGGCGTCGACGGCAGACATCATCACGGAGAGGATGGCCATGCCGTCTCGCTGGTCATCGACCCAGCAGTCCCGTTCCTTCATCGCCTCTTCGTGGCGCTCCTCCATCTTCTCGGGCTCACGGATCTCGACCGAGTTGCGCACCTTCTTCTCGAACTTGCGGACGGTGAGCTTCTCAGCGTGGGGGAGCAGCTGCGCCTCGAGGTCGATGCGCATCTGGTCGGGCAGACCGCCGAGGTAGTCGACGAGCACCTTGGCGTGCCGTTCGGTGACGACGCCCGACCGCATCTTGGTGAACGTCGCCGGGAAGAAGGCGAGGAGCACCTTGGCCATTCCGAGCTTGTTCTCGACGGTGCCCTTGGGCAGATTGAATTCGGCGGAGAGCTGCCAGACGAGTGAGCGCCACTTGGGGTCGCTCTCGTCGCCGTCGATCAGTCCGTAGCGCTCCTGCCAGGCCTTGCGGAACTCGTCTAGCTGCTGCAGCTCGAATGCCACGGCCGAGTGCCGGCTGTGCGACGCCCAGACCACCATCTCGAGCTTCTGATCAAGCGGGTCGGCCGAGGGCAGCCACGACGAGCGCGTGGGGATTACGTTCTCGGCGGATCGGCTACGAGCCGACGCACCGGACTCACCCGAGTCGTCCGCGGGGGACTCCTCCGGATCGATCGGTGCGTCGCTCATGACTACATCGAACACCCACCCTCCGACATCGGCTTCGACCACAATCCGAGCCGTGCCGATCCGCGAGCGAGCAGAGCTCAGTCCGGGAATGCCACCAGCAGCAGGAGCTCGCTGAGGCGCTCGCGCTGATCGGGGGAGAGGTGGGCGTGCAGGTCCCGTTCGGCGGCACGGACCGCGTCATGCGCCGACCGGAACAGCTCGCGCCCCTCATCGGTCATCACGACGACATTGGTGCGGCGGTCCAGGGGATCGGGGTCGCGCTTCACGAGACCCCGGGCCTGCAGGTCGTCGATCAGCGATACGACCTGGCTGGGGTCCAGCCGCAGATGCTCGGCGATATCGCGCTGCGAGGGACGGATGTCGTCGACCACCAGAGCGAGGATCGAATAGGAGCGCACCCGGAGGTTGAACGGGGCGAGCGCGGCGTGACCGGCCGACAGCGACAGCGCATTGGCTCGGGCGAGGAGGAAGCTGACGTCGTCCTTCAGTGCGGATGCGCGCATGCGATCCGACACGGACGCGCCCGAATCCTCTGCGTCGTCCCGGGTGCGGTTCACGGGACGATCCTAGATGACTTGCCGAATCAAATCATTGACATCCTCAACGATTGTGCGTAGGAATGAATCGCGGCGGTCGGCGAGACTCCCACCGCCTCTCGGCTACTCGATCCACCGCCCCATTCGAATGGGCGAGAACCACACACGAAGGAGTGCTCATGGCGCTGGACGGCAAAGTCGCGATCGTCACGGGTTCGGGCCGCGGCCTCGGGCTCGCCTACGCCGCGGAACTCGCCCGGCAGGGCGCATCCGTCGTCATCAACGACGTCGACGCGCAGACCGCCGCCGAGCGCCGTGGCGTCGATCGAGGCGGAGGGCGGCAGTGCCGTCGCCGTCGTCGCGCCGGTCGGCCCGACCGAGACGGCGAAGCGCGCTCGTCGCGGCGGCCGTCGAGAACTACGGCCGCCTCGACATCCTCGTCACCAACGCCGGCGTCCTGCGCGACACCGTGCTCTGGAAGATGAGCGACGACGACTTCGACACCGTGATCAACGTGCACCTGCGCGGCACCTTCACCGCGCGTCCGCGAGGCCGCGCTCCAGATGCGCGAGCAGAACGAGCGGCGGGCGCATCATCTGCATCGGCTCGCCCACCGGGCAGCGCGGCAACTTCGGCCAGACCAACTACGCGGCCGCCAAGGCCGGCATCGTCGGCATGGTGCGCACCTGGGCGCTCGAGCTCAAGCGCGCCGGCATCACCGCGAACGCGGTCATCCCCGTCGCCGCCACGGCGATGACCGCCACCGTGCCGTACTTCGCCGCGGCAGTCGAGGCAGACGCTGCGGGCGAGGCCATGCCCGCCTTCTTCCGCCACGACCTCGGCTTCGGCACCTCCGACGACGTCGCCGGCCTCGTCGCCTACCTCGCCTCCGACGCCGCGGCAGAGGTCACCGGCCAGGCGATCGGGGTCGGCGGCGACCGCCTCCAGCTCTGGTCGCACCCCGAGGCGGTGGTCACCGCCTACCAGCGACGGCGGCTGGACGCTACGACGTCGCTCGAGGAGTCGTTCCCGGCCGAGTTCGGCGCGCAGCTGCAGACCGTCGGCGAGAAGTTTCCCGCCGCTGCCCGAAGACCTTCAGCGCCCCGCGCCCACGGCCTGAGCCGCGCCGCCGATGACCCGCTACGAGCCCGCGATCGACGTCGGATGCGCTCGACCGCGATCGACGTGCACGTGCACATCGAGATCGACGACCACGGGCACTCGTCGCTGCCGCCGGCGATCTCGAGGCGGCGCCGCCGAAGTACTTCAGCGCCAGCGGACCGCGGCCCGACCTCGACAGCGATCGCCGCGCTACTACCGCGAGCGGCGGATGGCGGCCGTCGTCTTCACCGTCGACGCCGACCACCCGGCTCGGCCACCCCGCGATCTCGAGCGCCGACATCGCCGAGGGCGCCGCACGCAACAACGACGTGCTCATCCCGTTCGGCTCGGTCGACCCGCTGCAGGGCGCCGCGGCGATCGAGGCGCGCGCGCCGGCTCGTCGAGGACAGCGGTGTCCGCGGCTTCAAGTTCCATCCGACCGTGCAGGGCTTCGACCCGAGCGACGAGACCCACTACCCGCTCTACGCCGCGCTGCAGGAGCTCGGGGTGGTCGCGCTGTTCCACACCGGTCAGACCGGCATCGGCGCCGGGCTGCCCGGCGGCCGCGGGCTCCGGCTCGGCGCTATCCAACCCGATGCTGCTCGACCCGGTCGCCGCGGACTTCCCCGACCTGCAGATCATCATGGCCCACCCGTCCGTGCCGTGGCAGGACGAGGCGCTCTCGGTCGCGACCCACAAGTCACAACACCTGGATCGACCTGTCGGGCTGGAGCCCGAAGTACTTCCCGGCCGAGCTCGTGCGCTGCGGCGAACTCGCTACCTCAAGAGCCGGGTGCTGTTCGGCTCGGACTTCCCGATGCTGACCCCCGACCGCTGGATCGACGACGCCGACGAAGACCGCGCTTCAAGCCCGAGGTGATGCCCGGCATCATGCGGGACAACGCCGCCCGCCTGCTCGGGCTCTCCGCCTGAGCCGCACACACCCCATCGAAAGGACACACCATGACCACCACGATCGCCTACGCCGACGCTCGCGGGCCTCGCCGGCACCGACCTCGGCTACACCGACTGGCTCGAGGTCACCCAGGACCGGATCAACCTCTTCGCCGACGCGACCGACGACCACCAGTGGATCCACGTCGACCCCGAGCGCGCGAAGGACGGCCCCTTCGGCGCGCCGATCGCGCACGGATTCCTCACCCTGTCGCTGGCCGTGACGTTCTGGACGCGAGCTGTTCGACGTCGACCGGCGTCACCACCAAGGTCAACTACGGCCTCGACAAGGTGCGCTTCGTCTCGCCGGTGAAGGTCGGATCCCGCGTGCGGATGACCGCCGTGATCGCCGAGGTGACCGAGGTGACGGGCGGCTACCAGTTCGCCGTCGACCAGACCATCGAGATCGAGGGCGGCAGCAAGCCCGCTGTCGTCGCGCGCGGCCTGTACCGCTTCTACGCCTGACAGCTCGCGCCCGCACTCGCGCTGGCCGGACGCCCCGCGACACCTCGACGAGGAGGACCCATGTACGACGACGGACTCGGCGGCTGGATGGCCACGCGCCGCCGCGAAGACGCCCGAGAAGGCCGCGCTGATCTTCGGCGAGGGTCGATCGATGACGCTACGGCGAGCTCGCCGACGGCGCCGATCGGGTGGCGGGCGTGCTCTGGTCGTCGCGGCATCCGCCCGGGGCGACCGGGTCGCGTTCATGGGGGAGAACAGCCCCGAGTTCGTCGCAGGCGCTGTTCGGCTGCGACGCAGGTCGGCGCCGTCTTCGTCCCGATCAACACTCGGCTCGCGCCGCCCGAGATCGCGCATGTGATCTCGGACTCGGGCGCCCGGCTGCTCATCCACGAGCCCGACTTCGTCGCGCGGGTGGCGCCGCGCTCGCCGCATCGACGGCGCTGACGGCCATCGTCACCGGGGCAGGTCAGGATGCCCGGCCGGGTCTGCAGGAGCTCCTCGCCGACGCCACGCCCGCTCCGACGGTTTCGGGCCGTCGCTCGAGCGATCCCGCCGCGATCATCTACACCTCGGGCACCACGGGTCGGGCGAAGGGCGCCGTCCTGACGCACCAGAACCTCACCTGGGTCGCGCTCAACACCCTCGTCGACTACGACGTCGTCTCGACCGACGTCGCCCTGATGATCTCGCCGCTGTTCCACGTCGCCTCGCTCGGCATGGGCCTGCTGCCGGCCCTCCTCAAGGGCGCGCACCCTCGTGCTCGAGCAGCGGGTTCGACGCCGGCGCGCGCTCGCGGCTGATCCAGCAGCACGGCGTCACGATGCTCAGCGGCGTGCCGACGACCTACCAGCTCATGGCCGATCACCCCGACTGGGCGAGCACCGACGTCTCGACGCTGGCGAAGCTCACCTGCGGCGGATCGGCGGTTCCCACCCGCATCCTCGAACGCATACGAGGCGCGCGGCCTGTCGTTCTCGCAGGGCTACGGGATGACCGAGACCTCGCCGGGCGCCACCTCGCTCCCGCCGACGATGACGCGGGCCAAGCAGGGCAGCGTCGGCCTGCGCGCACTTCTTCACCGACGTCCGGGTCGCCGACGAGACCGGCAGCCGAAGCCCCAGCGGGCACGGTCGGCGAGATCGAGATCAGCGGTCCGAACGTCTTCGCGGGCTACCACGGCCTGCCGGACGCCACCGCAGCGGCGTTCTCGCCCGACGGCTGGTTCCGGTCGGGCGACCTCGGCTACCTCGACGCCGACGGCTACCTCTACATCTCCGACCGGCTCAAGGACATGATCATCTCCGGCGGCGAGAACATCTATCCGGCCGAGGTCGAGAACCTGATCAGCGACATCGACGGCGTCACCGGCGTCGCCGTGATCGGCGTGCCCGGACGACCAGTGGGGCGAGGTGCCGCTGGGCGGTGCTGACCGTCGCGCGGCGCCGGACGTCCGTCGACGACCGAGTCGGTCCGCGCGCACCTCGACGGCAAGCTCGCCCGCTACAAGCTGCCGCGAAACGTCGCTGGTCGTCGACGAGCTCCCGCGCACGGCCTCGGGCAAGGTGCGCAAGGCCGACCTCCGCAGCATCATCGCCGCCCTCCGCACCACCGGCTAGGGATGCTGCCGGCTGCCTCGCAACGACCCTGAATCACGTGTCCTACGCAATCGCAACCGGGTCAGAGTCGGCCGTTCTTCTCATCCCAGGAGCGCAACGATAAGGCGCGCTCGTCGGCGGGACCGTAGCCTCCGCCGCCCGCGGTCTCCACTCGCACGATCGTCCCCGTGGGCAGGGTGGTCGACATCTTCCGGTCCACCCGGTACTCGCGTCCATCCGGTTCGACGACGGTTATCGTGGTCGACCTGCCGTCCTGCTCCGCCGGCCGCGCCCCGCGGCGCGAATTCCTCGTGTGTCTGCTCGGCATAGAAGGTGGCCCGCTGAGCGTGGTCGAGGATCCGATACTCGCGGCGGAGCCCCAAACCACCGTTGTGGCGGCCCAGCCCCTGCGACCCGGAGACGAATTCGGTGCGCAGCACCCTCACCCGATAGTTGGTCTCCACAACCTCGGTCGGCATGACGCCGACGTTGGACATATAGGTGTCGACTCCGTCGATGCCGTCGGCATGCCGGTGTCGCCCCGGGAGCGGCCGACGACGCCGCACAGCGACCGCCATCGACCCGTCACAGAATTTGCGCTGCCGATGTTGATGCAGAAGAAGCTCACGGTGCTGCTGCCCACGGCCTTCTCCGGCCAGAGAACGCTCATCGCCCGGATCAGCGTGTCCGCGAAACGCTGGCAGGTGTTGTGGCGGATGGAGACGGCCGCGGGCGGAAACGGGTTCAGGACGGAGCCCTGAGGAGCGATGATGTCGACGGCGCGCAGCAGACCGTCGTTCGCGGCGAGGTCAGGTGCAACCACGGCGCGGACCGCATAAACGATTCCGGCCCGCGAGCTGGCCCATGGCACGTTCATCGCGCCAGCGGTCTGCGGGTCCGACCCGGACAGGTCGATGGAGAGGCGGTCGCCGCTCTTCTGGACGACGACGCTGATGCGTAGGTCGGGCCGTCCTTCCCGTCGTCATCAAGAAAGCCGAAGGCCTCGCCGCGACCGTCGGGAAGGGCGAGCAGGGCCGTCGAGACACCCTGCTCGGCGAGGTCCAGCAGCCGCGCCATCACCTCCTGGATCGTGGGCGCGCCGTGCCGGCCTACCAGCTCACGGAGGCGGTCTCTGCCGAGAGCGCAGGCGGCCCGCTGCGCCCGCAGGTCGCTCACTGTGCTCAGCGGGTCGCGGATGTTCTGGGTGATGAGATCCACGAGATCCTCGTTCTCGACCCCCGCGATCGAAATGCGGATGGGCGGCAACACCAGGCCCTCCCCGTGCAGATCCTCCAGTTCGGGGCCCTCGCTACCCGGGTTGACCCCGCCGACGTCGATGTGGTGGGCGGCGGTGCCGCTCCAGCCCGTGAACTCCCCGTCCGCGAACACGGGCATGACGATGTTGATGTCGGACAGGTGCATCGCGCCCATGTACGGATGGTTGGAGATGTAGGCATCTCCGTCTCCGACGCGCTCACCCCACCGCGCGATCACCGACTTGACCACCAGTGACATGGCGCCCAGCTGAGCGGGAATGTAGTCCGCCTGAGCGACGAGGTCGCCGTCGGAGGTGAACAGAGCGCAGGAGAAGTCCTCCATGTCGCGGATCATCGGGCTGTAGCTGGATCGCTTGTAGCATCCTCCCATCTCCGCGGCTGTCGATAGCAGCGAGGCGGCGATGACCTCGAAGGTGACGGGGTCGATCCTGGGCGATCCCGAAGTGGCGGTCATGGACGTCCTTCCGTGATGATCAAATCCCCGCCGCCGTGCACCAGCACGTGCTGACCGGCGAGGATCACTGTCGTCGAGTCCATCTGCTGCACGATCGCGGGGCCGTGGAGGCTTTGGCCCGGCCGCAGCCGCGACCGTTCGTAGATCGCGACGCGAGCGGGGTCCGAGCCCGGAATGCGGATCGTGGGTCGTGCGATCGGCTCCGGGTGCTGAGCCACCTGCTCCGGGGAGTCCTGTGCCGCCGCGGCGCTCTGCGGGAACGCGCCAACGGCCTGCACGCGGAGGGTGACCAACTCGACGGGCTCGCCCCGGTTGCCGTGCCCGTACAGCTCCTCATGCGCCGCATGGAACAGCTCGGGGACGCGTGCGAGATCCTCCTGCCGCCATCCGGGCAGGGGCAGGGTGAGCTCGAACCCCTGACCCTGATAGCGGGCGTCCAGGAATGCCGAGACCCGCACTGTCTCGGGAGCCACCCCGTCGGCGATCAACTGTGCGGTGGCGCTGAGGCAGCCTTCCGCGTACCACTCGGCGAGGTGCGGGATCCGATTCGGAGCGAACGGGGCGAGCACCGTCTGGGAGTCATCGACCCTGACCCCGGCAATCAGCAGTCCGGCGGCGGAGAACAGCCCGGGCTGCTGCGGAACTATGACGTTCCGCACGCCGAGGTGCCGCAGAAGCAGCCCCCCGTGCAGCGGACCGGCGCCGCCGAAGGGCACCAGCGAGAACATGCGGGGTCGAGCCCGCGCTCCACACTGACCTTGCGCACCGCCTGGACCATCTGCGCCACAGAGATCGCGATGATGGCCTCGGCGGTCTCGACGGTGGTCATGCCGAGAGCACCGCCCACTCGGTCGCAGGCATCCTCTGCCGCCTGCCGATCGAGCACGAGCCCACCCGCCAGGTCCCCTCCGCCGAGAGTGCCCAGCACGACATGGGCGTCGGTGAGGGTCGGCTCGACGCCTCCTCGACCGTAGCTAGCAGGCCCGGGCACGGCTTTGGCCGACTGCGGTCCGACCCGGAGCCGACCGGTGCCATCGACCCAGGCGATGCTCCCGCCACCGGCGCCGATCGTGTGGATGTCGACCGCAGGGGCGAGCAGGGTGTGGTCGTGCACCTTCTGCGTGGTCACATAAGGGATCCGACCGTCTCGGACGAGGCACACATCGGTGGAGGTGCCGCCCATGTCGAGGCTGATCACGTCCTCGACGCCATGCCTCGAGCGCGGTGCCGAGCAGACCCGGCGACACCGCCAGGCGGGTCCGGAGAGCACTAGTCGGTGCGCGAGCTGGTCGGCCCGCGCGGCGGGTACGCAGCCGCCGTTGGACTGCATGACCAGGAACGGGGCCAACACCCCCTCCTCCTTGATCGCGTCGGCACCGCTCTTGAGATAGCCGCCGACCACGGGCCGAGAGCGCTGCATTGATCACCGTCGTGGCGGTGCGGGGGTATTCGCGGAACTCCCGCGCGATCTCGCTCGACAGCGTGACGGGAGTATCGGGCAGAGCAGCCGGACGGCGTCGCCGATTCGACGCTCGTACTTCGTCATTGAGATAGCTGAATAGGAGGCTCACGGCGATCGCCTCGGGACGGAGCTGGACGCAGCTTGTCCACGACCTCGAGAACCGCCTCCTCGGTCATTGGGGTCAGCACCTGGCCGTCGCTGGTGACCCGCTCGCGAACCTCGATCCGAGCGCTGCGTTCGACCAGCTCTGCCGGTGGCGAGGGGAGTCAGGCTGTAGATGTCCGGTCGGCTCGACTGGCGGTAGCCCATGACATCACGGAACCCCTCCGTCGTGACCAAGGCGATCCGGGCGAGAGACCCGGTCAGCACTGCGTTTCGTGGCGACAGTGGTGCCATGGCAGAGCAGCCCGATGGCGTCGACGGGCACACCTCCGCGGACGATAGCGGCGACAGCATCCGCAAGACCCCTGGCCGGATCGGCGGGGGTGGAGGGCACTTTCGCCACTGCCGTCCTGCCATCCGATGATCTGGCGATCGCATCGGTGAACGTGCCACCCGCGTCGATGCTCAGAGTCCACTCGACGCTGCTCACGATGCGTGCTCCTTCCGTCGCCTGCAGAACGAGCAGCAGTGCCCGCCGGTCGTTGGCCCCAGTAAAGCCGCCTCCCGGTCTGAGGGCATGCGTCATCTGACGGACCGCCATCAACCGCCTTTTTCCAGGCGCGCCGCCGCAGCTGCGTCCTACGTCGAATGCCGGATGTCGACCCAGAAAAGCGTCGATACCCTGTGGTCGATCCCTAGGAGAGACATGACCCATTGGCCGGACGGTCACTCGCATGCCGTCACGATGAGCTTCGACTTCGATGCGGAGGAGCTGTGGATCGCCGAGGACCCCGCCAACGCCAGCCGGCCGGGGGTGCTGTCGCAGGGCACGTTCGGGCCGAAGGTGGCAATGCCGCTGATTCTCGAGATGTTGGCACGACACGAGGTCGCAGCGACCTTCTACATCCCGGGGCGGGACGCGGAGCGGCATCCAGACGTGGTTCGACGGATCATCGACGCTGGGCACGAAGTGGCTCACCACGGCTACACCCACCGATCGCCGAGCACTCTCACCCGTGAGGAGGAGGCGAGCGAGCTCTATCCAGGCACTCCAGGTGCTGCGCGACCTGGGCGCCGACGTGGTCGGCTACCGATCGCCATCGTGGGACCTCAGCCCGCACACGCTG
>CAWHND010000004.1:0-18024 GCA_963830655.1 uncultured Actinomycetota bacterium | reverse complement strand
GGGATCAGATTGACGAGCGTGGTCTTGCCGGCGCCCGTGCTGCCGACGATGGCCGTGGTCTGCCCGCGGTGCGCAGAGAAGCTGACCTCGTGCAGGACGGGCTCCTCTGCGCCCGGGTAGCTGAAGGTCGCTCTGCGCAGCTCGACCTCGCCGGTCGACCGGAACTCAGTGACCGGATTCGCCGGCGGAACGACCGAGGTATCCGTGTCGAGGACCTCGCCGATCCGTGCCGCAGACACAGAGGCGCGGGGGGCGAGCACGCCGATGAAGGTCGCCATCATGACCGCCATCAGGATCTGGATGAGATAGCTGAGGAATGCGGTCAGCGCGCCGACCTCCATGCCGCCGTCCTGGATCCGGTAGGCGCCGAACCAGAGCACGGCCACGCTCGAGACGTTGAGGATCAGCAGCACGGTCGGGAACATCAGGGCGAACAGCCGTCCCGCGAAGACCGCGGTCTCGGTGACTGCGGCGTTGGCGTCGGCGAAGCGGGCGACCTCCTCGTCCTCGCGCACGAAGGCGCGCACGACCCGGATGCCCGTGAGCTGCTCGCGCAGCACCCGGTTGACGGTGTCGATGCGCGTCTGCATCTTCTGGAACTGGGGAACCATGCGGGAGATGATCAGGCCTACCGCGACCAGCAGCACCGGGATCGCAACCACGAGGATCCAGGACAGCTGGACGTCCTCGCGCAGGGCCATGATCACCCCGCCGATGCTGAGGATCGGCGCCGACACGAGCAGGGTGCAGGTCATCAGCACCAGCATCTGCACCTGCTGAACGTCGTTCGTCGACCGGGTGATCAACGACGCGGCGCCGAACCGTGAGACCTCACGCTCGGAGAAGTCGCCGACGTGGGACACGATGCTCGCCCGCATGTCCCGGCCGACCCGCATGGCGATCTTCGAGCCGAAGTAGACGGCTGCCACTGCGCAGACGACCTGCACGAGGGTGATTCCGAGCATGATCGCGCCGATGCGCAGGATGTAGCCCGTGTCACCCACCGCGACGCCGTTGTCGATGATGTCGGCGTTCAGGCTCGGCAGGTAGAGGGAGGCGATGGACTGGCCGATCTGGAACACGACGACGCCGACCAGCAGCGGCCAGTGCGGACCTACGTAGCGGCGCAGGATGCGCATGAGCATGTTCAGACCTCGTTGTTCTGCAGGGGGTGAGGAGTGGTCCGGACGTGGGGCTCACCCTCGCGGGTTGCTCCGAAGACGATGAGTTCGGCGAGCTCTCCGGGAGAGAATTCGTGGCCGAGATTCAACAGAGGCAGCGCGGACGAGAACGCGACGAGCCGGATGAAATGCGCCAGGCTCTCGAGAGGAACGGCCATGCGATGCTCATCGCTCGCGAAGAGCTCACGGACGACATCGACCCATTGAGCTGCGGGCTGCCTCGGTCACCGTCGGCCGGGTGCGGAGGCCGAGCTCTGCCATGACGGATCTGATCTGAGTGAACCTGTCGCTCAGCGCGACGATGACGCCCGCGACCTTCTCCTCGAGCGGCAGGTCGACGGAAATGCTGCGCAGAGCCGTCAGCAGCGGGAGCGGATCGAACAGTCGATCGATCGCAGCATTGATCAACGACTCCTTGTCCCCGAACGCACGGAAGAGAGTGCCCTCGGCGACACCTGCCGCCTCTGCTATCTGCCGGGTCGAGACCCCGTGGCCGCATTCACGGACCAGCGGCAGAACAGCATCCAGGATCGCGTCACGACGATCGTCGGGCGCAAGGGGGCGAGCACGGGCTCTCGTCTCGACGTCCTCGACCATCCCGCCACCGTAATGAGTGAGCACTCACTCCGCAACCCGCCACTGCGTCCGGAATGGGCGCCTTCCGCGCGGCCTTCCGACAGGACGGCCTCGAACGCCCGGCGGGCCGACTCGCCCAACGCACGCTGCCACCCGCTGGTCGAGTAGGGCGCCCCGCGCCCGTATCGAGGCCCTCGACACGGACGGCCCTCGATACGGCCCTGGCGGGCCTACTCGACCAGCGAAGCACCGCACCACCCGCTGGTCGAGTAGGGCGCCCCGCGCCCGTATCGAGGCCCTCGACGAACGGCCTCGATACGGGTGCATGCTCGACCAGCGAGCCCGCACCACCCGCTGGTCGAGTAGGGCGCCCCGCGCCCGTATCGAGGCCCTCGACGAACGGGCTCCCCGAGGGTCGTACTCAACCAACGAATCCCGCACCACCCGCTGGTCGAGCAGGGCGCCCCGCGCCCGTATCGAGGCCCTCGACGAGACGGGCCCTCGCGGTGATGGTCGACCAGCGAGCCCCGCGCAATGGTTCAGAGCGGGAGGGCGACGTCCTCGCCGAGCCACTTCTCGGCCAGGTGGTCCGCGATCGACGCGACGGATGGTGCCCGAGCGCGCACGAAGCACGATGGACTCGGTGCGGATGATCGGGCCCTTGCGGCGCACGCCATCGACCAGCCCGCCGTCGGTGACGCCCGTCGCGACGAAGAAGGTGTTCTCGCTGCGCACGAGCTCGTCGGCGCCGTAGACGTAGTCGAACTGGAGGCCCGCATCCAGGCCCTTCTGCCGCTCCTCATCCGTCTGCGGGAGCAGCCGACCCTGGATGAGGCCGCCGAGCGCCTTGATCGCGCACGCGGTCGCGACGCCCTCGGGGCTGCCGCCGGTGCCGACGCAGATGTCGATCCGGGTCTCGTAGCGGGCCGCGTTGATGCCGCCGGCGACGTCGCCATCGAGCAGGAGCCGAGTGCCGGCACCCGCTGCCCGGATGTCGTCGATCAGCTGCGCGTGCCGCGGGCGGTCGAGCACGGCGACGACCATCTCCTCCACCTTCTTGCCCTTGGCCTTCGCGAGCGCCCGGATGTTCTCGCCGATCGGCTTGCGGATGTCGACGATGCCGATCCCCTCCGGCCCGGTCACGATCTTGTCCATGTAGAAGACCGAGGACGCATCGAGCATCGAGCCGCGGTCGGCGACGGCGATCATCGACAGGGCGTTCTGGCGGCCCGCCGCGGTCAGCGACGTGCCGTCGATCGGATCGACGGCGATGTCGCAGGCGGGTCCCCGGCCGTTTCCGACCTGCTCGCCGTTGTAGAGCATCGGCGCCTTGTCCTTCTCGCCCTCGCCGATCACGACGACCCCGGCGAAGTTGACCGTGCCGAGAAAGGCGCGCATCGCGTCGACCGCGGCCTTGTCGGCGGCGTTCTTGTCCCCTCGGCCGATGAATGGCACCGCCCGGATCGCGGCCGCCTCGGTTGCGCGCACCAGCTCCATGGCCAGGTTGCGATCAGGGTGGAGGAAGAGGGTTGCCGTTTCCGTGTCGGTGCTGACCATGGGTGAGTCCCTTTCGGGCGGCGACGCCCAGTTGTCGACCCGGCGGTGCGTTCTTCCGGGTGCTTGAAGCCTATCGAGCGGCGGGAATGGGCATAGGCCCTGCGTTCGCGCCGGATCCGCATGGTCTCTTCGTCGCTCTTCACCCCTCCTGCGGCTCGAATTCGGCGTCACTAGACTCGGAGCCGCAAGACGCGCCCCGCGCGGCACGCCACGACCTGAGGAGAGCCCATGCCCGTCGCCACCCCGGAGCAGTACGCCGAGATGCTCGACCGCGCGAAGACCGAGGGCTTCGCCTACCCCGCCGTCAACGTCTCGTCGTCCTCGACGATCAACTCCGTCCTGCAGGGCCTCACCGAGGCCGGCTCCGACGGCATCATCCAGGTGACCACCGGCGGCGCCGACTACTTCGCCGGCCACACGGTCAAGAACCGCGCCTCCGGCGCGCTCGCATTCGCCGCGTTCGCGACCGAGGTCGCCAAGAACTACCCGGTCACTGTCGCGCTGCACACCGACCACTGCCCGAAGGATGCGCTGGAGAACTTCGTCCTCCCGCTCATCGCCGCCTCCGAGGATGAGGTGCGCGCCGGCCGCAACCCGATCTTCCAGTCGCACATGTGGGACGGCTCGGCCGTGCCGCTGACCGAGAACCTCGACATCGCGAAGGAGATCATCGCCCGCACGAAGGCGATCAACGCGATCCTCGAGGTCGAGATCGGCGTCGTCGGCGGCGAGGAGGACGGCGTCAGCCACGAGATCAACGAGCACCTCTACACGACGCTCGACGACGCGATCGCGACGTCGAGGCGCTGGGGCTCGGCGAGAACGGCCGCTACATGGCCGCGCTGACCTTCGGCAACGTGCACGGCGTCTACAAGCCCGGCAACGTCAAGCTCAAGCCCGAGCTGCTCGGCGCCATCCAGGCGGGTCTCGCCGAGAAGTACGGTCACGGCCCGAAGCCGCTCGACCTCGTGTTCCACGGCGGATCGGGCTCCACCCAGGAGGAGATCACCGAGGCGGTCGGCAACGGCGTCATCAAGATGAACATCGACACCGACACGCAGTACGCCTACACGCCGCTCGATCGCCGACACCGTGCTCAAGAACTACGACGGCGTTCCTCAAGGTCGACGGCGAGGTCGGCAACAAGAAGGTCTACGACCCGCGCAGCCTGGGGCAAGATCGCCGAGTCGGCGATGGCCGCGCGCGTCGTCGCCGCGACCCAGGAGCTCGGCTCGTACGGCAGGTCCACGAGCTAGCGAACGGCCTCGATACGGTCCCTGAGCGCACGTACGCGAGCCCAGCGAGCGCCCTGCTCGACGGCGGAATGCGTCGTCCGCTAGTCGAGTAGGCGCGCCAGCGCCGTATCGAGGCCCTCGCTACGGGGTCGCGGTCGCGGTGGGCGCCAGGTCGCCATCTGCTGATCGATGTAGCCAGCAGGGCGGGATCGCTCACCATCACCACTCCGATCAGGACCGAGCCGATGATCCCGGCGATCACCCCTGCGCCGAGCGGCGCCCAGAAGGCGAGCGTCCGCCCCGGAGGCGCGGCAGAGCGATCGCGAACGCGAGGATCAGCAGCACGACGTGCACGACGTTGATGACGATGCCGACGACGGAGGCGACCGCGTCGTTGGTGAAGCGTCCGTAGCCCGCCGCCTGTAGACCTGGTCGAGCGTGCTGCCGAGGTCGAGCATCTGCGGGATGGAGCTGAGCGTCACATACAGGCCGATGGCGAGCAGCGAGACGGTGAGGATCGACATCCCATCGACGCGGCCGACGCTGTCCGGCCCGCGGCGGACCGGGTTCGGGCGAGGCGGAACCACCATCAGGCGCTTCGACCGCTTCGGCGCGTGATCGGACGCCGGGGCCGGCGGATCAACCCGCGGCCCGTACTCCCCGTAGCGAGGCGCGGGACCCGACGTGGGGCGATCGCTCACTGCTGCTCGCCCGCCGCCGCACTCGCGGCAGCCGCCTCGGCGGCCCGCCCCGATGCGGTGGTGCGGATCCGCCCGCCGACCCCGCGGGCGTCGGCGTTGCCGTTGAGGTCGCGGCGCAGCTCCTTGGGCAGGGAGAAGATGAGATCCTCCTCCGCCGTCTTCACCTCTTCGACATCG
Source organism: uncultured Actinomycetota bacterium (assembly GCA_963830655.1). Taxonomy (GTDB): domain Bacteria; phylum Actinomycetota; class Actinomycetes; order Actinomycetales; family Microbacteriaceae; genus Naasia. The sequence goes on along the minus strand of CAWHND010000004.1, from coordinate 12,597 downwards.
CCGTAGCCGGCGCCGGCCAGCAGGCTGAGCACCTCGTCGACCAGCTCCTCGGGCACCGACGCGCCGCTCGTGACGCCGACCGTGCGCACGCCGTCGAACCACTCCTGCTTGAGTCTCGCTCGCATAGTCGACGCGATACGCGGCCTTGGCGCCGTGCTCGAGCGCGACCTCGACGAGGCGGACGGAGTTGGACGAGTTGGCGGAGCCCACCACGATGACGAGATCCGAGTCGCGGGCCACCTTCTTGATCGCGACCTGGCGGTTCTGGGTGGCGTAGCAGATGTCGTCGCTCGGCGGATCCTGCAGGTTCGGGAAGCGCTCGCGCAGGCGGCGGACCGTCTCCATGGTCTCGTCGACGGACAGCGTGGTCTGCGACAGCCAGACGACCTTGTCGGGGTCCTTGACCTCGATGGTCGCGACGGCGTCCGGGCGAGGTGACGAGGGTGATGTGCTCGGGCGCCTCACCCGCGGTGCCCTCGACCTCTTCGTGCCCCTCGTGGCCGATGAGCAGGATCTCGAAGTCGTCGCGAGCGAAGCGCACCGCCTCGCGGTGCACCTTGGTGACCAGCGGGCAGGTCGCGTCGATGGCGTGCAGCCCGCGATCGGCGGCGCCCTGCACGACGGCGGGCGCGACGCCGTGCGCGCTGAAGACGATCGTGCGATCCGGTCGGCACCTCGTCGACCTCGTCGACGAAGATCGCGCCGCGCTTCTCCAGCTCGGTGACGACGTGGATGTTGTGCACGATCTGCTTGCGCACGTAGACGGGCGATCCGTAGTGATCGAGGGCCTTCTCGACGGCGATGACCGCGCGGTCGACGCCGGCGCAGTAGCCCCGCGGCGCGGCAAGCAGGACCCGCTTGCGTCCGATGACGGGGGTATCCTCTAGCCTGCTCTGCACACCGCTCTGCGTGCCCGGAATCCGGGGCATGCCGAGGCCGATGGTGGTGTCTGTCACCCCCTGATCCTACTTCGGGCCGGTTCCGAGTCCGTCGGGAGGCCGTCCCGGCGATGGACCGCCTCGACGCAGCGCCCAGCCGAGCGTCGCACGCCTCAGCACCCGCCTCAGCACCCGCGCTCAGCACCCGCCGATCGGAGAGGCACCGCATGACCGACTCCCCCGCCACCCTCGAGACGCCGTGGCCGGTCCGGCTGCTCGTCCAGCAAGCTCAAGGGCTGGATCGATCGACTCGGCACGGTCTGGGTCGAAGGCGAGATCACCCAGTGGGGCGTCTCGGGCGGCAACGTCTACGGCAAGCTCAAGGACCTCGAACAGCCGGCCACGGTCAGCTTCCAGATCTGGTCCTCCGTCAAGGCCAGGATCCCCTCCGATCTCAAGCAGGGCGATCGGGTGATCGCGCTCATCAAGCCCGACTTCTGGGTCAAGGGCGGCACGCTCACCATGCAGGTGTTCGAGATGCGGCACGTCGGGCTCGGCGATCTGCTCGAGCGCCTCGAGCGCCTGCGGGCCGCCCTCGCCGCCGAGGGGCTCTTCGCCGCGTCGCGCAAGCGACCGCTGCCCTTCCTGCCGCGGATGATCGGCCTGATCACCGGCCGCGACTCCGATGCCGAGAAGGACGTGATGCGCAACGCGCAGCTGCGCTGGCCCTCCGTCGAGTTCCGCACGATCCACGCCATGGTCCAGGGCGACCGGGCGGCGAGCGAGGTGACCCGCGCCATCCGCACCCTCGACGCCGATCCCGAGGTCGACGTGATCATCGTGGCGCGGGGCGGCGGCGACTTCCAGAACCTGCTCCCGTTCAGCGACGAGCAGCTGGTGCGCGCCGCCGCGGCGAGCACGACCCCCCTCGTCAGCGCGATCGGCCACGAGGCGGACCGCCCCCTGCTCGACGAGGTCGCCGATCTGCGCGCCTCGACGCCCACCGACGCCGCGAAGCGGGTCGTGCCCGACGTCTCCGAGGAGCTCGCCCGGGTGGACCAGGCGCGATCCCGAATCCGCAGTCGGGTCACGCACAAGGTGTCGATCGAGGTCGACCGGATCAGCGCCCTGCGCTCCCGCCCTGCACTGTCCCGCCCATCGTGGCTCGTGGATCAGCGCGCCGATGAGCTCACCCGGTGGGTGGCGCGCGGCGAGGAGGTCACGATGCGCCTGGTCGAGCGCGGCGAGACCCAGACCATGCAGCTGGCCACCCGAGTGCGCGCGCTGTCGCCGCAGAGCACGCTCGCCCGGGGGTACTCGATAGCGCAGCGCACCGATGGCAGGCTCGTGCGCACCGTCGACGATGCCCCAGAGGGCGAGGTGCTGGCACTGCGGCTGGCTGACGGCTCGATCGGTGCGGTCAGCACGGGCCCCCGCAGTACGGATCGGGCGCACGGCAGCGCCGTCGGAGGGGCGGAATAGAATGCCATCCGTGAGTTCAGACAGCCCCTGCGACCGCTCCGTCGATCAGCGAACTCAGCTACGAGCAGGCGCGCGACGAGCTCATCCGCGTCGTCGGACAGCTGGAACAGGGCGCCGAGACGCTCGAGCACTCGCTCCAGCTCTGGGAGCGCGGCGAGGCTCTCGCGCAGCGCTGCGAAGAGGTGCTCGTCGGTGCGCGCAGCCGCCTCGACGCCGCCCGCGCCGCCAAGGCGCCCGCCGGCGAATGAGCAGCCCCACGCCGAGACACGGGCCAGCCCATCACGAGCGCCAGCCGATGGTTGCCGCGTGAGCCCCAAGCAGAAGCAGCCCGCGATCGTCGCCGAGCTCGGTCGCCCCGAGACGGCGGAGGAGACCGCGGCCCGAAAGGCTGAGGACAGCCGCAAGCACCGCTCGAAGCAGACCTCCACCAACCTCTGGCTGTCCCTGCTGGCCACCCTCGCGATCGCCGTCGTGCTCGTCCTCCTCGTGCCCCGCAGCGATTCGCCCGCCGATCCCGACGTCGACTACGCCGCCCTGGCTGTCGACGCCCAGGACGCGGTCGACGCTCCGCTCGCAGTTCCCGTCCTCCCTGCAGGCTGGAAGGCGAACGCCGCCGAGCTGCGCACCAGCACGACCGGCGGCGTCACCTCCTGGTACGTCGGCTTCATCACGCCCGAGCGCGACTTCCTCGCCTACAGCCAGGGCGTCGACGGCAACAGCACCTGGCTCGCGGACCTCCTCGACGATCACCGAGTCACCGGGCAGACGACCATCGGCGGCCAACAGTGGGATGTCTACGACGATCGAGACGACTCCGACGCCGGCAACCTCGAATACGCCCTCGCAACCGACGTCGACGGACAGTTCTACGCGATCTACGGCACTGCCGACGACGCGGAATTCACCGACCTTCGCCACCGCCCTTGCCCAGCAGATCGGAGCACCGTGACCGCTCAGAGGACTCCCACTTCCGTATGGAGCGAGATGGTGCGCGGCAACGAGCGCTTCGTCGCGGGCGCACCGCAGCATCCCCGCCAGGACATCGAGCGACGCGCCGAGCTCGCCCACATCCAGCAGCCGCTGGCGGCGCTGTTCGGCTGCAGCGACTCGCGTCTCGCGGCCGAGATCATCTTCGACAAGGGGCTCGGCGACCTCTTCGTCGTCCGCAATGCCGGACAGGTCATCTCCGATTCGGTGATCGGCTCGCTCGAATACGCCGTCGCGGTGCTGAAGGTTCCGCTCATCATCGTGCTCGGCCATGACGAATGCGGCGCGGTCCGCGCGGCGATCGACTCACAGGGTCCTGATGCTCCGGCGCTGCCCGTGCACATCGAAAGGCTCGTCAGCCAGATCGTCCCGGCGGTGCGGGCATCCGCTCCTGTGAGCGACGACGGCACCATCGACATGCGGCTGATCGATGCGCACGAGGTGGGCAGGCTTCATCTCCGCGACACCGTCAAGGCGCTGCTCGAGCAGTCCGAGCTCATCTCGGGCGCCATCGCCGACGGTAGCCTTGCCATCGTCGGCGCCAACTACCGGCTCCTCGAGGGGCAGGCGCAGCGCGACCTCGTCGTCGGCATCGTCGACTGAGACGCTGACGCGACACCTTCGCACGACCAGTTCCGCAAGATTCTCACCCTCACCGATCAGGAGGACCACGCAGTGGTGGACATCGAGTACCGCATCGAGCACGACACGATGGGCGAGGTGCGGGTTCCCCTGAACGCGCTCTACGCCGCTCAGACCCAGCGGGCGGTGGAGAACTTCCCGATCTCGGGTGCCGGCCTCGAAGACGCACAGATCGTGGCGCTCGCCCGGATCAAGCGCGCTGCCGCGATCGTGAACACTCAGCTCGGGCGCCTCGACGCCGACATCTCCCGGGCGATCGTCGAGGCCGCCGACCAGGTCATCGCTGGTGGCCACTTCGGCGAGTTCCCGGTCGACGTCTACCAGACGGGCAGCGGCACCTCCTCGAACATGAACATGAACGAGGTGCTCGCCACTCTCGCGAGCACGGCACTCGGCTCCCCGGTGCACCCCAACGATCACGTCAACGCCTCGCAGTCCTCCAACGACGTGTTCCCCACCTCGGTGCACATCGCGGTCACCGAGGCGCTCCTCACTCAGCTCGTCCCCTCGCTCGAGCATCTCGCCGAGTCGCTCGAGACCAAGGCCGAGGCCTGGAAGTCCGTCGTCAAATCGGGCCGCACCCATCTGATGGATGCCACTCCGGTCACCTTCGGCCAGGAGTTCGGCGGCTACGCACGGCAGATCCGGCTCGCCATCGACCGCGTCCAGGCCACCATCCCGCGTGTGGCCGAGGTGCCGCTCGGCGGCACCGCAACGGGCACCGGCATCAACACCCCGCTCGGCTTCCCACAGAAGGTGATCGAGGTCCTCGCTGAGGACACCGGCCTGCCGATCACCGAGGCCCTCGACCACTTCGAGGCGCAGGGCGCCCGCGATGGTCTGGTGGAAGCCTCCGGTGCGCTGCGCGTGCTCGCCGTGAGTCTCACCAAGATCTGCAACGACATCCGCTGGATGGGCTCGGGGCCCAACGCGGGCCTCGGCGAGCTGCACATCCCCGACCTCCAGCCCGGCTCGTCGATCATGCCCGGAAAGGTCAATCCGGTCATTCCCGAGGCCGTTCTCATGGTGAGCGCTCGCGTCATCGGCAACGACGCCACGATCGCCTGGTCGGGTGCATCCGGCTTCTTCGAGCTCAACGTGGCGATCCCCGTGATGGGCACCGCACTGCTCGAGTCGATCCGCCTGCTGGCGAGCGCCACGCGGCTGCTGGCCGACAAGACCGTCGATGGGCTCGAGCCGAACGTCGAGCACGCGCTCGCCCTCGCCGAGTCGTCGCCGTCGATCGTGACCCCGCTGAACCGCATCATCGGCTACGAGGCAGCGGCCAAGATCGTCAAGCACGCCGCCGCGCACAAGCAGACGATCCGAGAGGCGGTCCTCGACCTCGGTTACGTCGATCGCGGCGAGCTGACCGTCGAGCAGCTCGACACGGCGCTCGACGTGCTCTCCATGACCCGCCCGGGCTGAGCTCCTCTCACCGAGACAGACGGGCGCTCCCCGCTGCAGGACTTCGCGTAGCGACGCAGCGCGCGCCTGAGGCCGACTTCGGCCGATAGGGGGCTCCTCCGTGGAGACCGCCCAACGTCTACAGCGGGGAGGTGACGAGGAGGGCAGCCCAGAACCCCAGCAGCAGGAACGGCCCGAACGGCATCCGAGTGCCGCGGCGTCGACGGATGATCAGCAGGACGAGAGCGGCGATCCCTCCGCTGACGAATGCCAGCATCGGGCCCAACACAGCTGCGTCGACAGAGATGGCTCCGAGGACGAGGCCGAGCACTCCCCCGAGCTTGACGTCGCCCATCCCCATGCCGCCGACGAGATTGAGCAGCAGCAGGAAGCCGAACCACGCGGCGCCGGTGATCAGCGCTGCAGCGGCGAGCCTGCCATCGACGATCCCACTCAGGACGACAGTGAGGCCGGCGGCGGCATACCCGGGCAGCACGAGGAGGTTCGGCAGCCGGTGCACCGCGAGGTCGATCCGGACCAGGGCCGGTGTCACGGCCGCGAGGTAGAGCACGCCGACCAGCGCTGGAGACCAGCCCACCGCGATGAGACCCACCAGGGCCAGTGCCATGCCGGATGCAACCTCGAACGCGGGAACGACCCAGCGCCGACGAGCCCGAGCGGCGGTGTCCGCCACGGAGCCAGCTAAGGAGCCAGCTGCGTCGCCAGACGATGCGCGAAGGAGCGAGGACTCGGAGACCAGATTCGGGACCAGATTCGGGACCATGCACGCACGGTAGCCAGGCGACGACGTCGGACGCAGGAGTTATCCACAGATCCGGACGCCGAACTGCCCGGTTCCGCTGCTCGCCGAGCGCGTAGGCGGCAGAATCGGGCAGTTCGACGACGAGGGGTGGCGGCGACTAGGCGAGCTCGTTGGACTCCAGCATCTCGGTCACCAGAGCGGCGATGGCGGAGCGCTCCGATCGGGTCAGCGTGATGTGCCCGAACAGGCCGTGACCCTTGAGCGTCTCGATGACCGATGCGACGCCGTCATGCCGACCGACCCGCAGGTTGTCGCGCTGCGCCACGTCATGGGTGAGCACCACCCGCGAGTTCTGGCCGATCCGGCTGAGCACGGTGAGCAGCACATTGCGCTCGAGCGACTGGGCCTCATCCACGATCACGAACGCGTCGTGCAGCGAGCGGCCTCGGATATGGGTGAGCGGCAGGACCTCGAGGATGCCGCGCTCGACGACCTCTTCCAGCACGTTCGGGGACACGAGTGCGCCGAGGGTGTCGAAGACGGCCTGGCCCCAGGGGTTCATCTTCTCTTGGGCGTCGCCCGGCAGGAAGCCGAGCTCCTGACCGCCGACCGCGTAGAGCGGGCGGAAGACCATGATCTTGCGGTGCTGCTGCTTCTCCAGCACGGATTCGAGTCCGGCGCAGAGCGCCAGCGCCGACTTCCCGGTCCCCGCCCGGCCGCCGAGGGAGACGATGCCGATCTCGGGATCGAGGAGCATGTCGATGGCGAGCCGCTGCTCGGCGGATCGACCGTGCAGCCCGAACAGCTCGCGATCGCCACGGACGATCCGCAGCTCGTTCTTCGACGTCACTCGGCCGAGCGCCGATCCGCGTTCCGACGAGATGACGAGCCCTGTGTTGATGGGCAGGCCGTTCACGGCGTCCGTGGTGAGCCGCTCGTGCTCGTAGAGGTCGGCCACCTGGTTGCCGGAGAGGGCGATCTCGGCGATGCCGGTGTAGCCCGAGTCGACGGCGAGCTCGGCGCGGTACTCCTCAGCGGGGATGCCGATGGAGGAGGCCTTGACGCGCATCGGCAGATCCTTCGAGACGATGACCACATCGAGGCCGTCGTTCTTGAGGTTCATCGCGACCGCGAGGATGCGTGAGTCGTTGTCGCCCAGCTGCAGGCCGGACGGCAGAGCGGACATGTTCGAGTGGTTCAGTTCGACCCGGATGGTGCCCCCCTCGTCGCCGGTGGGGATCGGGAAGTCGAGCCGCTCATGGTGGACGCGCAGATCGTCGAGGTTGCGCAGTGCCTGGCGGGCGAAGTAGCCGATCTCGGGGTCGTTCCGCTTGGCCTCCAGCTCCGTGATGACGATCACCGGCAGCACGACGGCGTGCTCGGCGAACCGGAGGATCGCCTTGGGATCGGACAGCAGGACGGATGTGTCGAGCACGTACGTGCGCTCACCGGTCGAGCTGCGTCCGGAGACGTGCCCGCTGCGCTCGGTGCTGCGCTCGGTGCTGCGATCGGTGCCGGACGTCGAACGGGCCTCAGAAGCCACAGTCTCTCCCACCCCGGGTGCGATCTGATCGCACTCCGTGTATTCGAGACGGCCACGGTGGAGACGTCAACGAAACGTACTTATGTGGCCGTTTCGATCGAGTCACTTACTCGATGAGGGAACGTTACGTCACGTCGGCCCATGTCTGGTACTCCGACGCGTCTCGATACGTTACGAGAAGATTAACGATTGGGCGCGGCGCCTAAGTGCCCGCTGACCTGGGATTCGTCTGCATTGCCGAACACGAAGGCCCCCGTGACCCCTGGCGAGGATCAGCGCATCCGGATCGCGGAGCCGTAGCTGATGAACGCGCCGCGCAGCATGTCCAGTGTCTCCTGGCCGGTCGCGGCATGGGGGGCGAGGCGCACCCTGCCCTGACGCACAGTGGCGGCGACGCCGTGGTTGAACAGCGACGCGGTCATCACGGTGAGGTGCTCGGCGGGCGGTTCGATGATGACGATGCCGGCACGCTCGTTGGGCGCCCGCGATGAGACGATCGGGATCGCGAACTCGTCGGCCAGGTCGATCACCCGGCTGACCCGATCGGAGACAGCCTCATTGATCGCCGAGATGCCGACCGATGCCACCTCCTCGAGCGCGGTTGCGAGCCGGCCTGCTGCGAGGGGGTCGCTGCTCGTGACGCGATAGGCGGCCGCGCCCTGCACGGGGTCCAGCACCTCGTCCCACGGCGTGAGGTCGGTCCGCGACGTGCCTCGGTAGCCGGAGAAGACCGGGGTGAGCTGATCGACTGCGCGATCGCTCATCGCGAGGTAGCCCGTGCTCCACCCTGCCCGCAGCCACTTGTGGCCGCCGCCGACGATGATGTCTGCCACGCCCCATGGCGCGTCGACCACACCGAAGCCTTGGATGGCGTCGACGATGAGCAGCCGGTCGCCGATCACCTGACGGATGCCGTCGATGTCGGCGAGGTATCCGGTGCGCGGATCGACGAGGCTGACCGCAACCGCCACGGTGGCGGAGGTGAGCTGCTCGCGGATCCGGCCCGGGGTGACCCGGCCGTGGTCGGTGTCGAGCCAGACCGGCGCCACGACGCCCAGGGTCTGTTCGGCGCGGACCGCCGCGAATGTCAGCGCCGGATAGTCGGCGGGCGAGAGCAGCACTCCCCCGGTGAGGCCGAACATGGCGTGCATGAGTCCCGTGCTGGTGTCGGGCTGCAGGACGACCTGGTCGACACGGAATCCCGTGAGCCCCGCGAATGCCGCCCGGGCACGCTCGTCCTCGTCCGCAAGCTGGTCGACGGCACCGAACCTGGCGCGCCGGACGAGTTCGTTCAAGGCGTCGGCCTCCGCGGCGACCGATGCCGAGAGCGGTCCGAACGAGGCGTAGTCGAGGAAGCCGGGTTCCTCTAGGAATCCTGCGGCGAAGTCGTCGATGGTCGTCGTCATGGCACCCGACAGCCTACGGGGGCCCGTCACGCCGGTCCGGGCGGCCGCTCTCGGCGGCGCCGGAGTCGGGGCTGCCGGATCGGTGCTGCCGGATCGGTGCTGCCGGTCAGCCGCCGTAGCGGCGGTGGCGCTTGCCGTAGTCGCGGACGGCACGGAGGAAGTCGACCTCGCGCAGGTCGGGGCCGAGCGCCTCCACGAAGTAGAGCTCGCTGTGCGCGCTCTGCCAGAGCATGAAGTCCGACATCCGCTGCTCGCCAGAGGTCCGGATGACGAGATCAGGATCGGGCTGACCGCCCGTGTAGAGGTGCTCGCTGATCAGCTCGGGCGTCGAGCACGCGCGGCGAGGTCCTCGATGGTGCCCCCCTGCAGATGGTGCGACGCGACGATGCTGCGCATGGCGTCGGCGATCTCCTTGCGCCCTCCGTAGCCGACGGCGAGGTTGACGTGCAGCCCGCCGTGGTCGGCCGTGGCGCTGCTCGGCGGCGGCCAGCTTGGCCACGAGCTCATCGGGCAGGCCCGCGTTGGAGCCGACGTGCTTGACCCGCCAGTCGCGGAACTTGGACAGGTCCGCTGCCAGATCGCCGATGATCTCGAACAGGGCATCGAGCTCGGCCGGATCACGGCCGGTGAGGTTGTCCGTGGAGAGCAGGTAGAGAGTTGCTACCTCGACGTCGAGATCGTCGCACCAGACGAGGAACTCGCCGATCTTGTCGGCGCCCGCGCGGTGGCCGTGCGCCGCGGTCTCGAGACCGAGCTGCTTGGCCCAGCGACGGTTGCCGTCGAGGATCATGGCGATGTGCCGCGGGACGGTCTCCGGGCTCAGCTGCTTGCGGATCTCGCGCTGGTAGAGCGCGTAGATCGGATTGCGCGGCGAATGCGCTTGGCGTGCGAGCACGCCATCACGTTAGTCGCACCCGCCAACCCCCGCGCCCACCACGACGGCGACGGGCGGAGGATGAGCGCCCGGCTGCCGGCGCTGAGCACGTTCCAGCGTGTCCGCGACGGCGCCGCGTACAGTGTCCGGGTGAACAGCCGCCGCCCGAGTCCAACCGCCTGCCCGGACGCGCACGCGACTCTTCGCAGCCGGCGCAGGATGCGGATGAGCCGACCGGCGAAGGCGCCCGTGATACCCGAACCGGCTCGCTCCTCGAGCCCGTGGGCGATGGAGCCGACCTGCCTCAGATCCCGCTGCTCGAGGATGAGCTCGACCACCCGGTCGCGAGCAGCGGCCCACCTGGCGAGGCTGGATCCATGCGGGGATGTTCCCGCTCGCCATCGTGGCCGGGATCGTGCTGATCACGCTCGCCGATGGAGCAGTCGCGAAGACGGCGAGCGCGATCTTCGCCGCCACGTCGCTTCTGCTGTTCGGCAACTCCGCCCTGTACCACCGCTTCGACTGGAAGCCGAAGGCGAAGCGGCTCCTCAAGCGGATCGACCACTCCAACATCTTCCTGCTGATCGCGGGGACGTACACACCCCTCGCCCTCTTGGCGCTCCCGCCGGCCAAGGGCAGCCTGCTGCTGACGCTCGTGTGGGTCGTCGCGTTCCTCGGGATCCTCTTCCGCGTGCTGTGGATCGGCGCGCCGCGCTGGCTCTACGTGGCGCTGTACCTCGGACTGGGTTTCGTCGCCGTGATGTACACGGGCGAGCTGTTCGCGGCGAACGCCGTCATGATGGCGCTCATCTTCATCGGCGGCCTGCTCTACACCGTGGGCGCGCTCTGCTACGGCTTCAAGCGGCCGAACCCGTTCCCGGGAAGGTTCGGCTTCCACGAGATCTTCCACGCCTGCACGGCGCTGGCCTTCGGCTGCCACTGGACGGCGACCCTGATCATCGCGCTCAATCCCGCCTACGGTCGCTGACCACTGGGGCTGGTCAGGGAGTCTTCGAGTCCTCGGGTCCGCGGCCGTCCTGACCGCCACGACGCTCGTCCGCGAGGCGCGCCTCGGCGGCCAGACCGTCGCGCAGCCGCACCCGCCGCACGCGACGCACCATGTCGAGGATCAGCAGCACGGTCAGCAGCGCGATCGCGAAGACCACGAGGAATCCGACGGGCCCGGGAGTGACGATGGTCTCGTCGAACTCGGGCGCCGGCGAGGGGGTCGGGCGTCGCCGCCGTGCGCAGCGCCACGTCCACGCGAACGCCGATCGCGAGCGCTGCTGTTGCGAGATCGAGCACCGGAATCCTCCTGGTCGACCGACTCGGCGCGGCGCTTCGATGAGAGCAGTGCCATTCCGAGGGCCGGTGAGCTCCCGGGCGAGTGTCCGGGATGAGCTTGTAGCGTTGCATTCAGAGTAGTTGGCGCACGACGGGAGCTTCGTGGCAGGGACGGCATCGCCGAGCGCTCCGACGACGGGATCGTCGCCGGACGCGGAGCTCGACGCGCGCTACGGCCGATCCACCGCCCGACGGAAGCGCTCGCGACTGCTGACGCTCGGCGCCGCGATCGTGTTCGCGGCCCTGTTCACGGCGTGGGTGGTGTGGGGCGGACTGGACGGCACGACGGCGGACATCGGCGTCCGCGACACCGGCTACGTGCTCACCGACAGCACCGCCACCGTGCGATTCGAGATCACCATGGACCCCGGCACCGCGGCAACCTGCGCAGTGCAGGCCCTCGACGACAGCTTCGAGATCATCGGCTGGAAGATCGTCGAGATCCCTGCGTCGTCCGAGCGCACCCGCGGTTTCGTGGAGACCGTTCGCACCGTGATCAGGCCGAACACCGGCTTGATCTACCGATGCTGGCTCGCGTAGGCTCATACATTCGCCATCCGGGCCTCGCCCGTCCGGCTCGCCCGAACGCATCGAACAGGCAGCCTCACAGCGGCTCCTTCCCGTTCCGGTCGCCCCATCCCGTCCCGCCATCCCGATCATCTCCAGGAGCAGTCATGCCGCAGGAAGCCCAGGTCACCTGGCTCACGCAGGAAGCCTTCGACCGTCTCTCCGCCGAGCTCGAGCAGCCTCAGCGTCGAGGGCCGCGGAGACATCGCCAAGAAGATCGAGGCCGCGCGCGAAGAGGGCGACCTCAAGGAGAACGGCGGCTACCACGCCGCCAAGGAGGAGCAGGGCAAGATCGAGGCCCGCATCCGCCAGCTCACCCAGCTGCTGCGCACGGCCGAGGTCGGGCATGCGCCGACCGTCGTCCGACACCGTGCAGCTCGGCACCGTCATCACTGCGACCATCGCCGGCGACGAGAGCCAGTTCCTCATCGGCGATCGCGAGATCGCCGGGGACAGCGACCTCGACGTGTACAGCGAGCAGAGCCCGCTCGGCCAGTCCATCCTCGGCCTCGCTGTCGGCGCCACGACCTCCTACTCGCTCCGAACGGCCGCGAGATCGCGGTCGAGGTACTCCGCGTCGACCCCTACACCGGCCAGTAGTTCCTGACGTTCCGGCGCAATACCGACGTAACTCCGTAGGTATTCCGCCGGAACGTACACACTGCCCCTCTACCGCGTAGCAATACGTTTTGTTGCTTCGTTCG
>CAWHND010000003.1:0-103973 GCA_963830655.1 uncultured Actinomycetota bacterium | reverse complement strand
TTCAGGCTGCCGGGAAGGTAGCCGAGGCGCTCCCCGGCCTCCACGGCCGGACGGGTGAGGATGATCCGGCTGACCTCCTTGCGCTGCAGGGCCTGCACAGCCTTCGCCATGGCGAGGTACGTCTTGCCGGTTCCGGCAGGTCCGATGCCGAAGGTGATCGTGTTGTGGTCGATCGCGTCGACGTAGGAGCGCTGTCCGATGGTCTTGGGCCGGATCGCCTGCCCTTGGCGGTCAGGATCGCCTGGCCGAGCAGGTCGGAGGGGCTCGAGGTGATGTCGCCCTCGAGGATGCGGGCCGAGGTGTCCGACCTCGATGGGGCTGAATTCGCGTCCGTCACGGACCATCTGGAGCAGCTCCTCGATGAGGCGTCGTGCGGCGCGGACGGATCCGTCGGGGCCGCTGAGGGTGAGTCTGTTGCCGCGCACCAGCACGGAAACGTCGGGGTGTCTGGGTCTCGATCTGCTTGAGGAACCGATCCTGAGGGTCCGAGGAGGCGGACCATGGCGATGCCGTCGACCTCCACGCTGTGGACGGTGCCGCCGGTTCGCCTGCACCGTCGACGACGCCCGACTCGGTGCCGCGTGCGAGATTCGGATCGGCCGCTCGTGCGTCGTCAGCCGTCGCCAAGGGATCCTTCCGACAGGCCGCCGGCCAACACGTGCGCGTGGACGTGGAACACGGTCTGACCGGATCCGGCGCCCGTGTTGAAGATCAGCCGGAAGTCTCCGTCGCCCTGCCCGGATGCCGCGGCTGCGGCCGCCATCGAGTTCGCGACGTCGACCATCTCGGCGAGCAGGCCGGGGTCGCCCGCGGCGAGCTCGACGACATTCGCGTACTGCTCGGTCTTGGGGATGACGAGCAGGTGCACGGGAGCCTGGGGGGCGATGTCGCGCAGGACGAACACCCGATCGGTCTCGTGCAGGATGTCACCGGGGATGTCGCCCGCGAGGATGCGGGTGAAGATCGACGGGCTGCTCATAGCCCGCAATTCTACGGCGAGCGCCCGACAAGCCGCCCGGCCGTCCGCCGACAGAGGAATTCATACGTTCCGGCCCAATACCTACGTAATTCCGTAGGTATCCGCCGCTTTCGTAGGTACTCCTGAGACCCGCCCGCCTCGATGGGTCACGAGCAGCCCCGCGGCGAGTACCTACGATCCCCGCGAATACCTACGAAATATCGTGCACATTCGGCCGGAACGTAGGAATTCAGGACCAGCGCTTGAGGAGGAGGGAGAGGACGGCGATGGCTGCCGGGCCCGCGGTGGATGTGCGCAGGACCTCATCGCCGAGCTTGACCGGAGTGGCACCCGCGGCGACGAGCGCCGCCAGCTCGCGCGGGGCCACCCCGCCCTCGGGGCCGACGATGATCGCGAGATCCGGCACCGGCTTCGCGCGGAACTTGCCGCCCTCACCGCGGACGGGCGCCTTGAGCGTGTTGACGAACTTGCCGAGACCCTCCGTGGCAGTGGGCTCGAGGATGACCGTGCGCACCTCGGTGACGAGTGTCTCGAGGTCGCGCAGATCGGCGAGCGGCGAGACGACGGGCAGCCACGGCCGCTTGGACTGCTTGACGGCCTCACGGCTGATGATCTGCCAGCGCTCGAGCCCGCGCTCCGCCTTCGGGCCCGACCAGCGCGAGATGCTGCGGTCCGCCTGCCACGGGACGATCCGATCGACACCGAGCTCGGTCGCCGCCTGGACCGCCATCTCGTCACGGTCGCCCTTCGCCAGGGCCTGCACGAGCGTGAGGCTCGGATCGCGCCGCTCCGTCACCGTGACATCGGTCACGGCGATCGCCAGCGTGGCGGCGGTCGTGGAGATGACCTCCCCCTGCACGACGATGCCCTTGCCGTCGCCCAGCGCGATGACCTCCCCGATCTGCACACGGGCCACCGTCGAGGCATGTCGGGCCTCCAGACCGAATACTCGCGCTGTGTCTCCGACAGCGACGTCGGTCAGCACGTCGGTCAGGTAGAAGTGCACCATCCGATGGATCAGACGTTCATGAAGCGGTCGCGCAGCTTGCCGAACAGACCCTGCTGGAAGTGCGAGAGCGAGGGCTGCCTGCTTGCGGTACCGGCCGGCGAACTGCTCGATGAGCTCGCGCTCGTGCCGGTCGAGCTTGGTGGGGGTGACCACCTGGACCCCGATCCGCAGGTCGCCGCGGCCCTGGCCGCGCAGCCGCGTGACGCCGCGGCCCTTGATGGTGAGGATGTCGGCGCTCTGCGTTCCTGGTCGGATCTCGACCTCCACGTCGCCGTCGAGTGCGCTGAGATGGGTCGTGGTCCCGAGGATCGCGTCGGACATCTGGACCTCGAGGGTCGCGAGCAGGTCGTCGCCGCTGCGGCTGTAGGTCTCGTGGTGGCGGACCTTGACCTCGAGGTAGAGGTCGCCGTTGGGGCCTGCCGGCCGGTCCGACCTCGCCCTGTCCGGGGAGCTGCAGGCGCAGGCCGGTCTCGACGCCGGCGGGGATGTCGACGGGGATGCTCCGACGGGCGCGCACCCGGCCCTGACCCTGGCAGGTCACGCAGGGGTTGGGGATGACGGTGCCGAAGCCACGGCAGGTGCCGCAGGGGCTCGTGGTCATGACGTTGCCGAGCAGGGAGCGGACGGTGCGCTGGATCTGGCCGGTCCCCCGGCAGATGTCACAGGTGACGGGGCTGGTGCCGGGCTGGCAGCAGGTGCCCTTGCAGGTCTCGCACATGATCGCGGTGTCGACCTCGATGTCACGGTGGGTGCCGAAGATGACGTCCTCGAGGTCCACCTCCACGCGCAGCAGGGCGTCCTGGCCGCGCTCCTGCCGGGATCGAGGTCCGCCTCCGCGCTGACCGCCGCCACCGAAGAAGGTCTCGAAGATGTCGCCGAACCCGCGCGAAGCCACCGTCGAAGCCGCCAGCACCGCTGCCGCGGCCGCCGTTGTCGTAGTCCTGGCGCTGACGGGGGTCGCTCAACACGTCGTAGGCGTGAGTCACGTCCTTGAAACGCTCGGCGGCGTCGGCACCGGAATTCACGTCGGGGTGCAGCTCACGCGCCAGCCGACGGTAGGACTTCTTGATCTCGTCGGTGGTGGCGTCACGGGAGACGCCGAGCACTTCGTAATGGTCAGCCACAGCTCACCGCTGTCTTTCTCACTGATTCAGGCCTTTCGATGACGCAGCTCGATGACGCGGCTCCGGACGCCCGGTCCGTCGCAGGCACGGCAGTTCGATGGCCAGGCGATCGCCTGCCAGATCCGTCACGCCTCACCGAGCAGGCGGGAGAGGTAACGGGCGACGGCGCGCACGGCCGCCATGTTGTTCGAGTAATCCATTCTGGTGGGACCGAGCACGCCGAGGCGGGCGAGTTCGCCAGAGGAGGAACTGTACCCCGTCGACAGCACAGATGCCTCCCCGAGGCCGAACGCGGTGTTCTCCCGTCCGATGCTGACGGCCACGCCGTTCTGCAATCCGTTCTGATCGTGCGCCATCTCGCTGAACAGCTTGAGCAGCGTCACCTGCTCCTCGATGGCGTCGAGAACAGGATGGATGCTGCCCGGGAAGTCCCGCTCGGTGCGGGCGAGGTTGCCCGTGCCCGCCATCAGGAAGCGGTCCTGGCGGTTCGCGAGCACCTGCTCGGTCAGCGAGCGCGTCACCGGCTCGACCAGGGATGCCCTGTTGGGCGGGAAGCTGGCGAGCACATCGCGCAGCTTCTCCGCTGCGTCCACCAGCGCGAGGCCGCCGAGGGAGGCGTTGATCCGACCGCGCAGCTCGTCGAGGAAGTCGGGGTCGAGATCGGATGGGGTGTCGATCACCCGCTGCTCGACTCGGCCGCCGTCCGTGATCAGCACCGTCAGCAGACGGGCCGGGGCGAGCTGGACGATCTCGATGTGCCGGACGGTGGTGCGCGACAGGGTCGGATACTGGATGAGCGCGACCTGCTGCGTGAGCTGCGAGAGCAGGCGCACGCTGCGAGAGAGCACATCGTCGAGGTCGACCGACGAGCCCATGAAGACCTCGATGGCGTGCTTCTGCGGTGCGCTCAGGGGGCGCAGCTCGGTCAGGCGGTCGACGAAGACGCGGTATCCCTTGTCGGTGGGCACCCGACCGGAGGAGGTGTGCGGGGCCGCGATCAGCTCCTCCTCTTCGAGGAGCGCCATGTCATTGCGGATGGTCGCGGCCGAGACGCCGAAGCCGTAGCGGTCGACGATGGATTTCGATCCGACCGGCTCCCGCGACGCCACGTAGTCCTGCACGATGACGCGCAGCACCTCGAGACCTCGATCGGAAACCATTCGACCTCATCCGATTGGGCCAGCCCGAGCTCCCGATCCGTCAGGCTCCCGCGACTGGCACTCCGTTGCAGCGAGTGCCAATCCTATCGTGGATCGGCCGTTACGCCCCGTGAAGGACGCGCGCCATACCTCATTGCAGGCGATTGGCCCTGGGAGTACCTTGTGAGTGTGCTCGCGCTGTCGCTCGCGACGATCGAGACGTGCTATCCGCATCCGCGCAGTCTCCCTCTCGAAAGGCCCACCATGACCGACCCCCTTCTCCCCCCGCAGGAGCCAGCCGCGAGCCAGCCCGGCCAGCCCTACGCACCGCCTCCCGGGCAGCCGTATGCCCCCGGTGCCCAGGCTGCTCCCGCCCAGCCGCTCTCCGCCTCCGACGACAAGCTGTGGGCGTCCCTTTCCCACTTCGGCGGCGTCATCGGCCCGCTGCCTGCGCTGCTGATCTTCCTCATCCTCAAGGACCGCGGGCCCTTCGTGCGGCAGGAGTCGAAGGAGGCGCTCAACTGGCAGATCACCTTCTTCATCGCCTGGATCGCGCTCAACATCATCGTGGCGATCCTCGGCGCCGCCCTGCTGTTCACCAATGCGTACGGCCTGATCAGCGTCATCGGCTGGCTGCCCGGACTGCTCTGGCTGGCCAACATCGTCCTGTCGATCATCGGCGGCGTGAAGGTCAACGGAGGCCAGGCCTACCGCTACCCGGTCTCGTTCCGCTTCATCAAGTAGCTGCGGTTCCGCACTCGCGGCGGAATCCAGCGGGTCGGGGACTTCGGTCCCCGACCCGCACTGCTTTAATGAGCCCACAGCACGGCGCCTGCTGCACCGCCGGTGCGGCCACCGCCACCGATCGCCCTGATCAGACAAGGAATGACATGTCCGCCACTCCGCCTCCGCCCGGACCGTACTCCGGCGCCCCAACCCTGATGTCGCCCCAGGATCAGCGGCTCTACTCGACGCTCCTGCACGTCGCCGGCATCTTCTTCAGCTGGCTCAGCGCGCTGATCGGATATCTGGTCCTCAAAGACCGCGGGGAGTTCGTCAAAGAGCATTCCCGTCAGGAGCTCAATTGGCAGCTCACCGTGACCGGCGCGCTCATCGTCTCCTACATCCTCATCTTCGTGCTCATCGGCACCATCACCCTGATCGCGGTCTACATCCTCGCGGTCGTGTTCGGCATCATCGCGGCCATGGCCGCCAACCGCGGCGAGCACTACCGCTTCCCGCTTGCCATCCAGTTCATCAAGGCCTGATCGCCCGCCCTCGTCGAGCGATCGGCCCGGGCACACGAAAAACGCACCGGCACGTGCAACTTCACGTGCCGGTGCGTTTTTCATGTACCGGGTCGTTATCCATGTGCCGGATCGTTATCCATGTGCCGGATCGAACGCGGAGCTCAGGTGAGGCGGCGGGCCACATCGTCGGCCAGCAGTCGGCCGCGCCGGGTGAGCGTCACCCGTCCGGCGAAGGCGGCGGCCGGGTCGATGAGCTCGTCGGCGATGAGTCCGGCGACCGCCCGCCGTGCGTCAGGCGTCATCGATGAGATCAGAATCCCGGTGCGGGTGCGGCTCTCGAGCAGGACGCGTTCGAGCTCGCGGGTCGGCGCGTCGAGGGTCTCCCGGCCCACCGCCGGCGAGACTCCCTCCCGGATCCTCTCGGCGTACGCCGCCGGATGCTTGGCGTTCCACCAGCGCACGCCGCCGATATGGCTGTGCGCCCCGGGGCCGATACCCCACCAGTCCGCGCCTCGCCAGTAGGCGAGATTGTGCCGAGAGACGAACCTCGCGTCGGGGGTCCGCGGCGAGGACGACGGCAGCATGCCGACTTCGGCGGTCGCGACGGGATCCTCGGCACGCGCCCAGTTGCTGACCTCGTACCATCCGTACTCCGCGCTGCCGAGGAGCTCATCCGCGAGCTCGTACATGTCCGCCTGCAGGTCGTCGTCGGGCGCGGGCAGTTCGCCGCGAGCGGATGCGTCGGGCGAGCGCGGTGCCCTCTTCGACGATCAGCGCGTAGGCCGAGAGGTGGTCGGGCCGCTGCGCCATCGCCGTCTCGAGCGATCGACGCCAGTCCTCGATGCTCTCCCCCGGGGTGCCGTAGATGAGGTCGAGACTCACGGCCAGTCCTGCCTGGCGAGCCCACTCGACGACCAACGGGATGCGGTCGGGATCGTGGGTGCGATCGAGGGTGGCGAGCACATGCGGCACCGCTGACTGCATCCCGAATGAGACCCGAGTGAAGCCCGCCTCGGCGAGCTCCGCGAGATAGCGATCGTCGACGGAGTCGGGGTTCGCCTCGGTGGTGACCTCTGCGCCGGCGCTGAGACCGAAGCGGTCGCGCACGGAGCCGAGCATTCCGATGAGGTCGGAGGCCGGCAGCATCGTCGGGCGTTCCACCGCCGAAGAACACCGTTGCCGCCGGCCGGTCGGGCAGCCCAGAGTCGCGCAGCACGTCCGCGGCGAACGCGACCTCCGCGGCAGCCTGCGCGGCGTAGTCGGAGCGACGCTCGCCACGCAGTTCGTCGCCCGTATAGGTGTTGAAGTCGCAGTAGCCGCAGCGGACGCGGCAGAACGGCACGTGCAGGTAGATGCCGAGGTCGCGCGCGGCGGCACCCTCGATCACCTGATCCGGCAGCCTTCCGTCGGCGGGCGCGGGATCGCCGAGCGGAAGGGCGGAGGCCATCCGTCCATTCTCCCCCGTCCCATCCCCTCCCCGCCCCTGTGTACGTTCCGGCCGCATGTGCACGGAATTCCGTAGGTATCCGCCGGTTTCGTGCACACGGACCGCGCCCGACCTGCCGACCGTCCCATGCCACGACGTGCCGACGGGGTCGCGCGCGGCGATGTGGGATCGTGGGGACGGTGAACAGATTCGTGCTGTGGGATGTCGATGGCACTCTGCTGATGAACGGGGCCAAGGCCGGCAGCCTCTACGACGAGGCGATCGAGTACGTCAGCGGCTACGCGCCTGGCGGCACCCGTCCGGGTGAGCACGGCAAGACCGACGGCCAGATCATCGCGGAGCGGCTGGCCCAGTACGAGCTCGATCCGGATCTGCATGGCGCGGTGGGCGCCAAGCTCGATGAGCTGTCCGTCGTCGCGAGCACGGGCAGCCATCGCAGGACGCCGACGCCCGGCGTGGATGCGGCACTGGCCGCCGTCGCGGACGAGGGCTGGACGAATGCGCTGCTCACCGGCAACTCGCCGACACGTGCTCGAGCCAAGCTGAGCGGCGCGGGAATCGACGTCGACGCGTTCGATTGGGAGCACTCGTTCTTCGGTGATCGCTCCCGTCAGCGCAGCGAGATCACCGCAGCCGCGCGAGCCGCGCTGCTCGATCAGCCGAGCGTGATCATCGGCGACACCCCGAGCGACGATCTCGCCGCCGCGTCGGCGGGCATCCCGTTCATCGCGGTCGCGACAGGCATCTTCTCCGCCGCGGAGCTGCGAACGACGGGCGCCGTCGTCGTCCTCGACGATCTCATCAGCGGGCTCCCGGAGCTGCGCTCGATGCTGCGCACGCTGGCCAGCTGACCACGCGCAGCTTCCGCGGCGAGGCGGCTATCCCTACGAAACGGCGGATGTGCACGGAATTTCGAGCACATTCGGCCGGAACGTAGGAAATCCAGGCGGCGAAGGAAGCGGCCCGGGTGGGGTGCAGGGCGCTGAGGATGCGCTTCGTGTAGTGGCGCTCGCCGACGCGCATCAGGGTCATCGGGAGCATGTGCTTGGCATCGCTCGCACGCATCACGGAGCGCACGGTCAGGTGCACCGACCCGTCCTCGTCGCGGGTGAGCAGGAAGAGCTCTTCGCCCGAGGCGGGGTGGCCGTGGCGGGTGCCGCAGGCGAATCCCTTGCGATCGGGCTCATCGACGACGTAGACGACCTTCACCGGGGCCGGGGTGCGGAAGGGACCCCAGCCATACTCGACGGTTGCGGTCATCCCTGCGATGACCTGCGGGACGCCATCCGCACCCATTCCCGCAGCATCGATGGGAGTGCGCGGCGCGAGTGGCGTGCCGTCCAGGTCGTAGGCCACCTCGGCATAGGCCCTCTGGGGACTCTCCAGCTGCACGTCGTTGACGGCGATCCCGCTGATCCGATGGATTCCCCAACTCATCAGGAGCCGAGCCGCCGCTTCGAAGCGAGCGTCACCGCTGCCAAGTCGCTGCGTGGCCTCGAACGGTCGGTACCCGTACGGCGGGAAGGCGACGACATCGTCGCTTCGCGTTGCACCGATCGCCGCATAGTTGAGCACGCGGTCGCTGTCGTTCTGTGTGGTCCTGCGCGGTCCGACAATCGTCATGACTCCCCCAAACCTTCAACTTGACGTTTACCCATATTGGGGGTGGGTCGCAGCATCGGATGGGTCTTCCGACGGGTGTCGCGAATTAGGTCGCATCGCCTTCGCGCCTCGCGCTGGCGTCGTCGCGGGTGAAGCCGCCGGTCCGCGGGTGTCGTTTCCCCCGCGGGATGTCCACTTTCTCCGCGCCAGGCTCGAGAGGCCAGGGAGAGACCGGTTCAGAGCGCTACTTCTTGTCCTTCTTCTCCACGTCACCTGACAGCGCGGCGATGAACGCCTCCTGGGGGACCTCGACGCGGCCGACCATCTTCATCCGCTTCTTGCCCTCCTTCTGCTTCTCGAGCAGCTTGCGCTTGCGGGTGATGTCGCCGCCGTAGCACTTGGCGAGCACGTCCTTGCGCATCGCGCGGATGTTCTCACGAGCGATGATCCGAGCGCCGATGGCGGCCTGGATGGGAACCTCGAACTGCTGGCGCGGGATCAGCTCGCGCAGGCGGCCGGCCATCATGGTGCCGTAGGCGAAGGCCTTGTCGCGGTGCACGATGGCGCTGAACGCATCCACCGCCTCGCCCTGGAGCAGGATGTCGACCTTCACGAGGTCCGCCTCCTGCTGGCCCGAGGGCTCGTAGTCGAGGCTCGCGTAGCCCTGGGTGCGGCTCTTCAGCTGGTCGAAGAAGTCGAAGACGATCTCGCCGAGCGGCATCGTGTACTTGAGCTCGACGCGGTCCTCGCCGAGGTAGTCCATGCTCTTCATCGTTCCGCGGCGGGTCTGGCAGAGCTCCATGATCGCGCCGACGTAGTCCTTGGGCGCGAGGATCGAGGCGTTCACGATCGGCTCGAGGACGGAGTCGATCCGGCCCGTCGGATACTCGCTCGGATTGGTGACGGTGACCGTCTTGCGGTCCTCCGTCGTCACCTCGTAGGGCACGCTCGGCGCGGTCGTGATGAGGTCGAGGTCGAACTCGCGCTGCAGGCGCTCGGTGATGATCTCGAGGTGCAGCAGGCCGAGGAAGCCGCAGCGGAAGCCGAAGCCGAGCGCCACGGACGTCTCGGGCTCGTACTGCAGGGAGGCGTCGGAGAGCTTGAGCTTGTCGAGTGCCTCGCGGAGGCCGGGGTAATCACTCGCGTCGATCGGGTACACGCCCGAGAACACCATGGGCAGCGGATCGGTGTAGCCGGCCAGCGCCTGGGTCGCCGGCTTCGCGGCGGTGGTGACGGTGTCGCCGACCTTGGACTGTCGGACGTCCTTCACACCGGTGATCAGATAGCCGACCTCGCCGACGCCGAGTCCCTTCGAGGGCGTCGGCTCGGGTGCGCTGACACCGATCTCGAGGATCTCGTGGGTCGCCTTGGTCGACATCATCTGGATGCGCTCGCGCGGCTTGAGGTTGCCGTCGATCATCCGGACGTAGGTGACGACGCCCCGGTAGGAGTCGTAGACCGAGTCGAAGATCATCGCGCGAGGCGACGCGTCCGCGTCCCCCGTGGGCGACGGGATCCGCTGGACCACGCGGTCCAGGAGGTCCTCGACGCCCATGCCGGTCTTGCCGGAGACCCGCAGGACGTCGTCGGGATCGCCGCCGATGAGCTGGGCGAGCTCGCGCGCGTACTTGTCGGGGTCGGCCGCCGGAAGGTCGATCTTGTTGAGCACCGGGATGATCTCGAGGTCGTTCTCGAGCGCCAGGTAGAGGTTGGCGAGGGTCTGGGCCTCGATGCCCTGTGCGGCGTCGACGAGCAGGATCGCCCCCTCGCAGGCGGCGAGCGAACGCGATACCTCGTAGGTGAAGTCGACGTGTCCGGGGGTGTCGATCATGTTGAGGGCGAAGGTCTCGCCGCCGAACGACCAGGGCATCCGCACGGCCTGGCTCTTGATGGTGATGCCGCGCTCGCGCTCGATGTCCATCCGGTCGAGGTACTGGGCGCGCATGTCGCGATCCGAGACGACGCCCGTGATGCCGAGCATCCGGTCGGCCAGGGTCGACTTGCCGTGGTCGATGTGGGCGATGATGCAGAAGTTGCGGATGCTCGAGGGTTCGGTCGCGGCGGGCGCGAGCGCCTGGAGAGCACGGGGTGACATGGCGGCTCCAGTGTCCCACACGCTTTCGGTCGCCCTGCGGCCACGCGCCCGGCGTGACGGCGGCGGTGACGATGGCGGAGGCCAGCCCCGCCTCGGCGCTCGGGCCCGCTCGGATCAGGTGGGCTCTACGCTCCTGATCATGCCTACGCCAGAATTCGTCCGGTCCCTGCGCGAGAAGGTGGGCACGGCGCCGCTCTGGCTGGTGGGGTCCAGCGCCGTCGTGCTCGACGGCCCTTCGACGGGCTCAGGACGGGTGGACCGGGTGCTCCTCGTGCGGCGTGCCGACAACGGCAACTGGACGACGATCTCCGGAATCGTCGAGCCGGGTGAGCATGCCGCCGTCGCCGCCGTTCGCGAGGTTCTCGAGGAGACGATGGTCGTGGCAGAGGTCGAACGACTTGCCGCCCTGGCCGTGACCGATGAGATCGTCTACGAGAACGGCGACCGGACGAGATACACGACCCTCACCTTCCGCTGCCGCTATGTGAGCGGCGATGCACGCGTCGGGGATGACGAATCGAGCGAGGTCGCCTGGTTTCCGCTCGACGCCCTTCCACCCATGCACAGCGCGCAGGTCCGTCGTATCCGGCTCGCATCGGCGGATACGACCGAGACGGTCATGGACTACGAGGTGGAGCTGCACACACCAGGCTCGTGAGCGGCCCGGCGACGGGCGGAGTCAGGGCGTGGGCAGCCTGCTGAGACCCTCGATCAGGTTCTCCCGGGAAGCGGCGACGCAGACGCGGATCCAGCCCTCACCGCTGCGCCCGAACGCCGACCCGGGAGCCACCGAGACGCGCTCCTCGAGCAGGAAGCCCTCCGCCCATGCGGCCACGTCGCCGTCGCTCGCGTGCGAGACGTCGATCCAGAGGTAGAAGGCGCCGGTCGGCTCGAGGTAGCGGATCCCGCGCCCGTCGAGCAGCGCGCACGCTGCAGTGAGGTTCTCCCGGTAGTGCGTGGCCGCTCGCTCGACGTGCTCCTGGTCTCCGGTGATCGCGGCGACCGCTGCCCGCTGCGCAGGGGTGTTGATGCAGCTGATCGTCGACTCCTGGTAGGTGCCGAGGATGGCTGCGAAGCCGGGCGGAGTCACCAGATAGCCGACCCGGCCGCCCGTCAGCGCGTAGGTCTTCGACGTGGAGAAGGCGGAGAAGACCCGATTCTCCGTGTCGAGCGACGCGATGCTCGTGTGCGCGATGCCGTAGGTGAAGGCCTCGTAGACCTCGTCGCTGAGCACCCAGAGGTCATGCCGCGCCGCGAAGTCGAGCAGCGCCTGGAGCACATCCGCCGGGAAGACCGAGCCCAACGGGTTGGAGGGGGAATTGATGATGAGCAGACGCGTCCGGTCGGTGACCAGGCGCTCCAGCACCTTGAGATCGGGCAGGAAGCCGGCCTCGGGCAGCAGGGGGTACGGCACCGGCTCTGCGTGCAGGATGCGCGCGTTCATGGCGAAGGTCGTGTAGCCCGGATCCGGGATCAGCACCTCGTCGCCAGGAGCGAGGATGAGGCTCATCGCGAGCGTGAGCGCCTGAGTGGCCCCGTTCGTGATCCAGACCTGGGCGAGATCGACCTCGATCCCATTGCGCGTCGCGAGCTTCTCCCGCACCGCCTCCCGCAGCTCGATGATGCCGGCGTTCGCCGTGTAGCCGGTGTCATCGGCGAGCCAGGCGGCACTGCCGGCCTCGAGCACGTGCGGGGCGACATCGACGTCGGGCTCGCCCACCGCCAGCCCGATGACGTCGGGCAGCCTGAGGGCGATCTCGTGGATGCGGCGGATGCCCGAGGGCGGAACGGAGGCGGTGTAGGAGGCGAGCTGAGGCATCGTCACCACGCTAGCCCTCGGCTGGCGGCGGCGCGCGGTCCGATGCCGCAGGAAGGCGGCGGCGAGCGGCCAGCGTCGGATGAGCAGCGGCGACCTGAGCAGCGTGGGATAAGCAGCGGCGCGGTATCCGCGTCGGGCGTCGCGCATCCGCGGATTCAGCTTCCCTCCCTAGCATCGGTGCGATGCCCGCCTCTCTCGTCCTCGTGCATGGCTTGCGCACGTCTGCGAGCATGTGGCGCGCGCAGCTCGATGCCCTCGATCGGGCCGAGATCCCCGCCCGCGCGATCGATCTGCCCGGGCACGGCTCTCGGATGGCCGGAGCGCTTCTCGGTGACCGCGGCAATGGCGGCGATCGGCGATGCGGTCGACTCGATGTCCGGTCCTGTGATCCTCTGCGGCCTGTCCCTCGGCGGGTACCTCTCCCTGCACTGGGCTGCGACCGAGGGCGCCGGGCGGATCGACGGCATCATCGCGGCCGCCTGCGGAACCACTCCGAAAGGCGCTGCGCTCGAGGGCTACCGCCGGATCGCGGCCGGGATCGGCCGACTCCCGGATCGCGGAGCAGGACTCAACCACCTGATGCTCCGCACCTTCGTTCCGGAGCCGGGGCGGACCGACGTCGAGAGCGGCGGGATCGCGCTCGACGTGATGGCCGACGGCCTGCGCGAGATCGGCGTCGTCCGCCCCATCGAGGCGATCGAGCGCATCCGCGTGCCGCTCCTGCTCGTCAATGGAGAGCTCGACCACTTCCGACTGCAGGAGCGCCGCTACCTTGCGGCGGCCCGTGCTCGGCCGCGGGTGCCCGCCTCGTGGTCGCAGCTCCTGGTTGTTCCCGGGGCATCGCACCTGGTCAGCGTCACGCGGCCCGACGAATTCTCGAGGATCCTGCTCAGAGCCGCTGAGACCGCGAACTGACCGCGTGCTGCCGGGATCGCCCTCGGCTGGCGACCAGCGCCTGCACCTGGTATCGTCTTTCGTTGGCTTGCGCGTCCGGTAATGGTCGTGCGCGGAGTGCGTACGCTCCCTGGTTTCCAGGCGATCGCGATCGGCTCTCCTGACGCCGACACCCACGACTCACCAGCATTTTCGACGCACTCACGCCCCAGGAAGGCTCCCTCATGGCAAACATCAAGTCGCAGATCAAGCGCATCGGCACCAACGAGAAGGCCCACGAGCGCAACAAGGCCGTCAAGAGCCAGCTCAAGACCGCCATCCGTGCCACCCGCACCGCCGTCGCCGCCGGTGACAAGGACAAGGCCGTCAGCGCCCTGGGCACCGCCTCGAAGCGCCTCGACAAGGCCGCCTCCAAGGGTGTCATCCACAAGAACCAGGCAGCCAACCGCAAGTCGGCGCTCGCCAAGTCGGTCGCCTCGATCTGACCTCGACTGCCCAGCAGTCTCCGAAAGGCCTCGCTTCGGCGGGGCCTTTTGTGTTCCCGCAGCTTTCCACCGCAGCCCTCGCGGATCAGGAAACCTCCACCGCCGTCCTCGCGGATCAGGACGATCTCGCGGATTCGTCGCGGATCAGGACGGATTCGTCCTGATCCACGCAGACATCCTGATTCGCGCAGGTCGCCTGATCCATGACGACGGTGGCAGAGACTCGCGCACCTTCGACGGGAATCTCGCGGCGATCCGATCTCGCGCCGCGCATATTGGATCCATGACGATCACTCCGGCCATCTCGGGCTCCGCATCGGCCGCGACACCGGTGAACGAAAGCGCTGCCGCATTCTTCAGGCGCAAGCTCGCCTTCGAGACCGACCCGTCCGATGTATTCGCCGCCCGGGCCGCCGACCCGGACGGCTTCACGCTCGTCGACTCCCGCGGCGACGCGGCCTGGAACGGCGGTCGTGTTCCGGGTGCAATCCATCTGCCGACGGGACGGATCGGCACCGAGGCGCTGGACGAGGTCCCGATCGATCGCCCCGTGGTCGTCTACTGCTGGGGACCCGCCTGCAACGGCGGCACGAAGGCGGCGCTCGCATTCGCCCTCCTCGGCTATCAGGTCAAGGAGATGATCGGCGGATTCGAGTATTGGGTGCGCGAGGGCCTCGAGATCGTGACCGACGACGGACCCGCCCGCCGCAGCCCCGACCCGCTCACTGCACCGTCGAGCGCCTTCGTCTGCGACTGCTGAACGACCGGCGCTGAGTGTGCTCTCGATTCCCTGTGGGCCGATCGAGGGCCTCGATACGGCTCCTTCGTCGCCTACTCGACCACCGGAGAGAGTCGCTACTCGACCACCGGGAGAGTCGCGTGCTCGACCACCGAAGAGAGTCGCCTGCTCGACCACCGGAGAGAGTCGCCTGCTCGACCATCCGGAGAGAGTCGCGTGCTCGACCATCCGGAGAGAGTCGCCCGCTCGACCAACCGGAGAGAGTCGCCCGCTCGACCATCCGGAGTAGTCGCCTACTCGACCACCGAAGGGGTCAGAGGGAGGCGCCGCGGCTGGCGATGCCCAGCACCATGCGCTCGACCGCATAGACCGGGTCGCGGCCGGCGCCCTTGATGCGCTCGTCGGTGTCGGCGAGCAGCTCGATGCAGGCGGCCAGGCCGTCTTCGGACCAGCCTTCGAGGTCGCGACGGGCCCGATCGACCTGCCACGGAGCGATGCCCAATTGGGATGCGAGCTGCGCCGAGGCGCCTCGCGCGCCCATCACCTTGGCCATGGTGCGCAGCTTGGCGGCGAAGGCGGCCACGAGCGGCACCGGGTCGGAGCCGCTGGCCAGCGCATGCCGCAGCAGTGCCAGCGCCTCGCCGTTGCGGCCGGCGATCGCCGCATCGGCGACCTTGAAGGCGTTGGTCTCTACCCTGCCCGCCGTAGTACTTGTCGACGATGGACTCGGTGATCTCCTCGCTCGAATCGGCGATCAGCTGAGCGCAGGCGGTCGCCAGCTCGGCGACATCGTCGGAGAAGGCCGCGAGCACCGCGCGCATCGCCCCCGGGGTGATCCGTCGGCCGGCGGTGCGGAACTCGGCCACGGCGAAGTCGTACTTGTCCGAGTCCTTCTTGAGCTCTGCGCAGGCGATCTCGATGGCCCCGCCCGTTCCGGCACGCACGGCGTCGAGCAGCCGCTTGCCGCGCACTCCCCCTCCATGACGGAGGACGATGTACGCGTCCGGGGCCGGCGAGCCGAGGTACGCGATCGCCTCGGCCATGAAGTCGTCGTTGCAGCGCTCGACGTTGGACACTCGGACCATCCGCGGCTCGCCGAACAGAGACGGGCTGGCCATCGAGATGAGCTCGCCCCGCACGTAGTCGGCCGCGTCGAGGTCGGTCACCTCGAGACTCGGATCTTCGGTGGAGAGGATGTCGCGCAGTCGCCGGATGGCACGGTCGGCGAGGAAGTTCTCGGTTCCGGAGACGAGCACGACCGGTGCTGGGCGGATCTCGTTCCAGGACAGGGCCGACGACGACTTGGCGGTCGGCCGGGCCGCCGGCCTGCTCACTCGCGCTGCCACTCGTCCACTCTAATTCGCGGCACCGACAGTGGTCGTCGGGTCGCTGTCGGGGGTGCGCTCCGCCCAGGTCCGCATTCCGTCCCCGTTCGCTGAGACCAGCAGCTCGCCTTCGAGATCGGTGCGCAGGATGACTGCGCGATCATCGCGGAGGATGCCCAACAGCTCGCCGGTCGGATGCCCGTAGTCGTTGTCGATGCCGCAGGAGATCAGAGCGACACGGGCGCGCAGGGCGTCGTACAGGCGCGGATATTGGTCCGACGAGCCGTGGTGCGCCACCTTCACCACGTCCACCGCGGGCATCGGGATGCCCCCGGCCGCTCCCGCGGAGAGATCGCCGACGCGCAGCACCGCCCGCTGGCCGGCCTCGCCGAGGTCTCCGAGGAAGATCGAGCGCAGGGTGCCGTCGGTGCGGAGCACCACGCTCGCGTCGTTGCCCGGCTCGATCTCACCTGCGGGCGGCCAGAGCGCCCGCCATCCGACGATGCCCAGTGTTCCCCGAGCACCCCGCGACACCTGCTGCACCCGAGCCCCGCCCGCCGCCAGCTGGTCGAGCAGGTGCACGGCGGTCGGACCGTCGGTCGGACCGTGCAGCACGAGGTCCACCCGACCGATGAGGGCGGTGGCGGCACCGACGTGATCCAGGTCGAAGTGGGTGAGCACGAGCAGGTCGATGGAAGCCGCACCCAGGTCGTCGAGGCAGCCGAGGAGCGCCGCCGGATCGTTCCCCGTGTCGATGAGCGCGAAATGCGTCTCACTGCGCACCACGGACGCGTCGCCCTGACCGATGTCGCATGACGCGACCTCCCATTCGGCGGGCCGAGCGCCGGATCCGCCGAGCTTCGTGCCGATGCCCACTCCCGCCGAGACGAGGATCGCAAGTGCCAGGACGCCGGCGGTCAGCCGCCAGCGGTGCCGAAGGAAGGCGCGGGCGAGGACGACCACGAGCACTGTCATCGCGATCAGGCCCGGGAGGTCGGTCAGCCACGGCAGCCGCCCCTCGGGATGCGCCGCGAAGTAGCGGGCGATCGCTGCGATCCAGGCCGATGGCAGCCAGGCGATCCGAAGGAGCAGTTCGCCGATCGGCGGCGCGACCGGCAGCAGCAGACAGGCGACGAGCCCGATCAGGGTGGCGATCGGCGCAGCGGGCTCGGCCAGGAGATTCGCGGGAACGGATAGCAGGGGAAGCGTGGGATCGAGCAGCACGATCACCGGCTGGCAGGCGAGCTGGGCTGCGAGCGGAACGGCCACCGACAGGGCGAGCGGTGCAGGCAGCCAGCGACCGAAGGCGACCGCGATGGGTCGGGCGAGCAGCAGCAGCCCCGCCGTCGCCAGAGCCGACAGGGCGAAGCCGAAGCTGCGTGAGAGCCACGGGTCGGCGATCAACAGAGCGATCACGGCGACGCAGAGGGTCGGCAGCCCCGCCCGCGCCCGTCCCGTCGCCAACGCGACGAGCACGACGAGCGCCATGACCGCCGCCCGGAGCACGCTGGGCTGTGGGGTGACGAGCACCACGAAGCCGACCAGCGCGATACCAGATGCGGCGATCCGAAGGCCGCGCCGCACCCCGATCCGGGCGCCGAGCAGCATGATCGCCGCCACGACGACGGCGCAGTTCGCGCCCGAGACGGCGGTGAGGTGACTCAGCGAGCTGACCGTCATCGCGTCGTCCACAGCAGGATCCAACGAGCTGACATCGCCGATCGCCAGACCGGGAAGCAGCGATCCGCCATCGCCGGGCAGCCGGGAGGCGGCCTCTGAGAATCCGGCGCGCAGCTCGCCGGCCCACCCGACCACCGGAGGTGGATGCCCCACGACATCGACCTCACCGCGGGCGAATCCCAGAAAGGCGGCGTCGGAACCGGCGTCGACAGGCCGCAGCGAGAGGGAGGCGCGGATCGTGCTGCCGATCGGCTGTCCCGTCACCGTTCCGCCGTCCGCGAAGAGCAGGATCGGCGCGCGCGCGGAGATGACACGATCGTCGACCTCCATCGAGGTGAGCAGGCCGCGCACGCGCGTCCGAGCCGCGAGGCCACCGGCGCTGCCCGCGCCCAGGTCTTCGACAGCCGCCCCCGTGATCTCCACCGTTGCGGTGCCACTCGTCGTCCGACCCTCCAGCGCGGCTGGTGAGCGCGGGCCATCGTTGACGGCGAGCGAGACGAGTGCCGCACCTGCGACGGCCAATGCCACCGCTGAGCTCCTGAGGACGGTGGACAGCCGAACCGGCCCCGACGAGCCACGGCCGATCGGGATCGATGCCCGTGCTCGCCGCAATTCGATGATTGCGGTTGCACAGGCCGCGCAGATCAGGGTCAGGGCAGCGAGCGGCGCCGCGTCGGGAAGACCGACGAGCACGCCACATGCGAGCCAGCAGAGAAGCGCGGCGGGGAGCAGACGGAGATCGATCATTCGGGCAGCACCAGTCCGCGCAGCGACTCGATCGTCTTATCGCCGATCCCGCTGATCTCGGCGAGGTCGTCGACCGAGCTGAACCGGCCGTTCTCGGTGCGCCAGTCCACGATCCGCTGCGCTATCGACGGACCGATCCGAGGCAGCGTGTCGAGCTGCTCGACCGTCGCGCTGTTCAGATCTATCGGGCCAGAGGCAGTGGAGCCACCGCCGGTCGCGGCTTCCGGAGCGACGGCTGGTGGAGCCTCACCGATCCGAGGAACGGTGATCTGCTCGCCGTCGGCGATCTGTCGGGCGAGGTTGATCGAGTCCGCGGCCGCATCGTCGGCGAGGCCTCCTGCGGCGGCGATCGCATCCAGGAGCCGAGCGCCCGATCTCAGGCTGTACACCCCCGGCTCGCGCACGGCCCCGCCGACCTGAACGATGAGCATGGCAGGGGCGTCGGGCTCCCCGGTCGAGGTCAGGACCGGCTCGGAGGCAGGCACCTCGATACGGGATCCGGCCGCGCCGATGGCGCCGACGACGACCGCGATGCCGAGCGCGATCAGCAGGATCACGATGGCGGCGCCGAGCCGGATCCGCCAGCGTGCCTGCACCGGCTCGGGTGGAGGCACCAGATCGCCGAGTCCTGGCATGGGGGAAGGCTAGGAGACCCCCGCTGCCCCACACGCGTCGATCGCGCATCCGTGGATAACTCATCCTCCCCGGAGCCTGTGAGCGCCTGGCTGGGAGCGAACCTCTGAGACCGGCAGCGGGATGGCCGGTGCCTCGCGCGCCCGGTACCCTGGAAAGCGGACGGTGGCGGGATCGACACGCTGCCGCGAACTCGATGTCCCCCATCGTCTGCATCAGTGGGACGACGCGACGCGACTGGGGATGGAGGAGCGATGTCCCAACAATCGGATCTCGATATCGCATCCGACCCGGCGCTCGAGTCCGACCCGCCCGCGCCCGAGCCGGCGGCACAGTCGACTCCCGCGGAGTCGCATCATACGGCCGAGGCTCCGACCGATGGGGCCGCTGGCCCGACCGCCGGGGCTGCGCTCCGAGCTGCAGCTCATCGCGACCCCGAGGCGCAACCCGCCCCTCCCTTCACCGAACCCCTCGGTGCCAAGCCTCCCGGAGGACGGCGCCGCCGAGAGCGGCCCCCTCTCACCGGCGCCGTCACGATCGTGCGTCCCCCGACGCCTCCTGTCGCAGCAGCCTCGCCGAACGAGGCCCTCCGCGAATCGGAGTCCTCGACCGACCAATTTCCGGCCACGATCTCAGCGACGCCGACGCCGACTGTCGAGCCGCCCGATGACGTCGTGCCCGATGACGTCGTGCCCGATGACGTCGTGCCCGATGACGTCGTGCCCGATGACGTCGTGCCCGATGTCGCCGATCACGGCGTCGCAGCGAGCGCCTCCGATCAGGTCGAGGGTCGGTCGCCATCAGCCGACCTCGCACCCGGGACGGCGTCGAACCCAGCACCCGATATGCCCGCGGCATCGATCGAGATCGCCCCATCCGTTCTCCCGCTGAAGCTGGCCGCACCGGCCGTCGTGGTGGCCGCGCCGGCATCCGTCGCCACGGAGCTGACGCCCGCCGCTGCGATCCCCGTCTCGCAGGGGCCCGAACCCGAGCCGTCGGCGCAGCACGTCGCCATGGCCGCGGATCTTGAGGACCCGAGCGGGCACACCTCGGCAGCTGCCGCGCACAATGACGACGCGCACGACGAGGACGCGCACCGCGGTCGTCGACGCGCGGCGTCCCGTCACCGCAACAGCCGCAGCGTCCGGCTGCCGACCTCACTCGCCTTCTTCCTGCACTACGGCCTGCCGATCGTCATGCTGGTCGTGCTCTACATCGTCACCCTCATCCAGTTCAGCTATGCGCCCGCGACGACCGGCCCGCTCCCGCAGCCGGTCGTGCTGGTCGCGACCCTCATCACCATCGCCCTGACATTCGTGGTCTCCCGGCGCCTCGGGCTGAGCTCACTCGGCGCAGTCGTCGCCGCGGCCCTCGTGACCATCGCACCGGCCGCGATCGACAGCGACGCGGCCGGCGTGACCGAGCACCTCGCCATCATCGGGCTGCTCGGCTCCGTCGCCTTCATCGCCGCCCGTCGACAGCTGATCGTGGCGCTCCCCGCCGCCGCGCTGCTGGCCGCAGCAGCAGCGGTGCTCTCCCCGCTCACCCTGGTCGCGGCCCCCTTCCTCGCCTTCCACGCGGCCAAGGGCTGGCGTCGTCGACGTGGACGTCGGCCCGTGATCGCGGCCGCGGTGGTCTTCGTCGCCGCCCTGGTCATCGGCACCCTCATCGTCGGCATGGTCCCTCTCTGACTGCCCCGTTCTGGGCCGCGCCGACCTTCGGCACGGTCACGCTGCAGGAATGGCTCGTCCGCGATCCGATCGGGACGGCCGTCGCGCTCGTCGCGGTCGTGCTCGGGTTCACCAACGGCCGCCTCAGACTGCTGTCGTTCACGGCGGCGGCGCTGATCGCGTTCAGCGTGTGGCCCGACGGCGATGCGGCAGTGCGCTACACGGTGCTCCTCTCCCCCACCTTCGCGGTGCTGATCGGATCGGCCGCCGACCTCGCCGTCGAGTCGATCGGTCGGCATGCCGCTCTTCCCCGCCTCGCCGGGATCGTCGGCACCGCCGCCCTCGCGCTGGCCATCGTCGTGGCGGTGACCCTGTCGAGCATCGAGGTGCGCACCCGGGCCTTCGCCGAGAGCGATCCCAGCATCGCGCCCATTCCGCCCGCCACGAGCACCACCCCGTCCCCGACTCAGACCGAGACGGGTCCGGTGCCCGATACCAGCGCCGAAGCCGTCGCGGAGCGCACAGCGATGGGCATCCAGCTGCTGCGCAACCCCCGAATGTCGGTATCCGAGGTCGCACGCCGCCTGCTCGCCGACGGCTCGGTCGACGCGCGGATCAGCATCGTGCTCGGACAGATCCTCAGCGAGCACACCCTCACGGTCGCCGACTTCCCGGTCGTGGGCGACGAGGACCCGTCCGTGCGTCGCCAGCTGCTCGTCACCGAGATGGACGCGGCCACCTTGGCCACCGGCGGCGCTTCGATGAGCTCACTCACGGCCTATCTGTCGGGTCTGACCGGTAGCTTCGCTGTACAGGCCGTCTCAGTGGACGAGAGCGGCGTGCTCGCGACCTTCAGCCCCGCCGACGGAGCCTCCACCCCGTCCCCCACCACAACGCCGTAGAGCAGCACCCGCATCACCGCACAGAACATGAGCAGCACCCGGCCGTTCCCCTAACACCCGTGCACCATCCCCCGCAGCACCCCCGCAGCATCCCCCCGCAGCATCATCCGCAGCATCGAATGCCGGCTAGCCCCGACAGCTGAGTCCCTGGAGCCCACCATGAATCGACGCATGACCCGTCCTCTCGCTGCACTCGGCGCCATCGCCGCCGCCGTCGGTCTCGCCCTCATTCCGGTCGCCCCCGCGTCCGCGGTCGAGAACGGCTACGTCCGGGTCGCCCACCTCTCCCCCGACACCCTCGAGGTCGACGTGACCCTGAGCAGCCTGTCGGGCGGCACTGTCCTCTACAAGCTGAGCAACGTGGGATACGGCGGGGTGTCCAAGTACATGTCGCTCCCGGCAGGCACCTATGCGATCGCGATGGTGCCGTCGGCCGGAGGCGCCACCACGCCGCTCGTCAGCGCCTCTATCGATGTGACGGCAGGAAAGGCCGAAACGGTCGCGGCTCTCGGTCGCAACGCCAATCTGTCGACCAAGGTCGTCTCGGACGACCTCACGGCGCCGACCGGCTCTCGGGCCCGCGTGCGCACGGTTCAAGCCTCGGTCAACAACAGCAGTCTCTCTGTCACCACCACAGCTGGGCTGGCGCTCGCCTCGAACGCCGCGTTCGGTGCCGTCAGCAGCTACACCGATGTGCCGTCCGGATCGACGACGTTCGACCTGACCGCGGGCAGCCTCGCCGACACCGCATCGGCCGACCTCACGGCCGGATCGACCCAGACCCTGTTCGTGCTCGACACTGCAGCAGGTGGCCTCACGGTCATCCCCGTGCTCGACAGCGTCGCCCTCACCGAGACTCCGGTCGGCGGCGTCTCCACCGGAGGCGGAGCTCTGGCCGTCGCCGAGCAGCAGCAGAATCTCGCAATGGGCGGTGGCATCCTCAGCGGTGCGATTCTCCTCGCAGGGATCGCGGTCGTGATGGTCCGCTCACGTCGCCGCGCGGCGGCCGACGTCGCACGGGGTGAGTAGGGACAGGAGGCGATCCGGCCGCGGTCAGCCGATCCGGAGCTGAGTGCGCCAGGGTCTAACCGATGACCACCATGTCGCGCGCCGCCGCTCCGGGCAGACACCGCTCGGAGCGTTCGACAGCGCGCGCGATGGTGCAGCTGGCGCACGGAATGCTGGCTCAGGGTCGGATCGTCATCGCGGGCATCCTGGTGACCGCGGTCGCGCTGGTGGCCGCCGAGTCCCTCGCTTCAGGCCAGATCGGCGCCCGCGCGGAGTCGTACGCGCGGCTCGCGGTCGACACCGGACCCATCTCCACCGGCGTCGACCCCTCGGCTGCTGCATCAGGCCTCGCGCCGGCCGACCAGGACCCGGTGGCGATCGCAGCCGCCACTGGCAGCCCCGGGAGTGGTCCCTGCACGTCTGAGCATCTCCGCCATCGGGGTCGACGTCGAACTCGTCGACCTCCAGCGCGACGCGGACGGTGTTCTCATCCCGCCCGCGGGTCTGCTCGAGGCTGGCTGGTACAGCGGAAGCGTCGTGCCCGGAGACCTCGGTCCGTCCGTGATCGCCGGCCATGTGGATGACACGGAGACGGCCGGCATATTCGCCCACCTCCAGGATCTGCACGCCGGTGATCTCATCCAGACCACGCTGTCGGACGGAAGTCAGGTCAGCTTCGTCGTCGATGACATCCAGGACGTCGCCAAGGCCGCCTTCCCCACCGAGGCCGTCTACGGCGCGACGCCCACCCCGCAGCTGCGGCTGATCACCTGCAACGGCCCATACGACTTCGGGATCCACCACTACAGCAACAATCTCGTCGTGTTCGCGTCGATGGTCGATCCGAACCTCACCGTCGGCTGACCCGCACCGGCAGGCCGCAGCCCTTGAGGTGACCCAGACTGGCTGTCTAGATCGGATCTAGCCAGCCATCAGGGTCACCTGGGTCACGGTCGGGCTGCTCGAACCAGCCATCCGGGTCACCTCGCCGATATGCGCGGCGTGCGTCCGAGGTCTGTGGAGCAATCTCCGTCCTGTGGACAACGCGTTCTGACGCTGTCGGCGAGGCAGACTCTGCGTCGTGTTCTCGCCGGCTCCCCTCCCTGACCCTCTCACTCTGGGTCCCTTCAGGACCTCCGACGCCACCGCTCACGGTGTGGGACGAGCTCGCCTGAGGGCGAAGGATCTCACCGCGCCCTTCCACGGTGTCCGAGCGCCGGCCGATCATGGGCTATTGACAGTGGAGGGGCGCGCCCTGGCCTACGCTCCACGGCTGCTCACCGGACAGTTCTTCAGTCACACGACCGCTGCAGCGCTGTTGGGTCTCCGGATGCCGCCAGGTTTCGCCGAGCAGGAGCTGCACGTCACATCGGTGGCCCCGCGGCGAGCGCCGCGAGGGTCGGGCGTCATCGGGCACAAGGTCGAGAGCCCGCCTGAGCTGTGGCGAACGGAAAGCGATCGGATGCGGGCGAGCTCGCCGATCGCGACATGGCTCTGCCTCGGTGGGTTCCTCTCCATCGAGAATCTCGTGATCATGGGCGATGGCCTGCTGTGTCGCCGAGCCCCTCGAGCGACGCTCGCCGAGCTCAGCGATTCCGTGGAAGGGGCTGGTTCAGGACGCGGCGTGGCACAGCTGCGACGGGTGCTCCCACTGCTCCGCCCGGGTACGGATTCCGCACCGGAAACCGTCCTGCGGCTCGCGCTCCAGCGCGCCGGCCTGCCTGAGCCGGAAGTCAACGGAGAGATCGTCACGTCTGCAGGACGATTCCATGGCGATCTCGTCTATCGCTCCGCGCGGGTAGCGGTCGAGTACGACGGCGAGCATCACCGCACGGATGATCGCCAGTTCTCCATCGACGTCGACCGGCTCGACTCCATCATGGCCGCGCGCTGGCGCGTGCTGAGAGTCGACAGACGGCTCCTCGCACGACGACAGGAGCTGGTCGCCCGCGTGAGCTCCGCCATCCACGATGGGCTGTCCTCCAGGTGACGCGTCTGGCTGACTGCCCGTCTCATCGAGTCGCCGAGGTGACGAAGATGGCTGGCTTGACGAGATCAAGCCAGCCATCTGGGTCACCTGGGCGATTGCCTACGGCTTGGTGGCGATGTTCACCAGGCGAGGGGCGCGGACGATGACGCCCACGATTGGCGTCGCCGACCGAGCGCTTGACGGCGTCGAGGTCCCGCGCCATCCCCTCGAGCTCGTCGGCATCGATCTTGGGCGACACCTCGAGCCGTGCGCGAACCTTGCCATCCACCTGGATGACAGCGGTCACCGACTCCTCCACCAGCAGCGTCGGATCGGGCCTGCGCCAGCTCTGCAGGGCGACGGACGGCGGGTAGCCGAGCGTCTCCCACATCTCCTCAGCCGTGTACGGCGCGAAGAGACCGAGCGCCACCGCGACGACCTCGGCGGCTTCGCGCACAGCCGCGTCGGCAGGTCCGCTGCCCGAGTCGATGGTCTTGCGGATCGCGTTGACCAGCTCCATCATGCGTGCCACCACGACGTTGAACTTGAACGCCTCGATGAGGCCCGGCGCATCCGCGAGGAACCGGTGGGTCTGCCGCCGCAGTGCGAGGTCACCGTTCTTCCACAGCACTTCGGGCGGGCTCGTCACGTCCTGGGCCACACGCAGCGCGCGGCCGAGGAACTTGAGCGATCCCGCGGGCGAGACGTCCTTCCAGTCGATGTCGTCCTCTGGAGGACCGGCGAACGCCATGGTCAGGCGGATCGCATCGACGCCGAACACATCGAGCTGGTCGGACAGGCGGACCAGGTTGCCCTTCGACTTCGACATCGCGGAGCCGTCCATCTGCACCATGCCCTGGTTCAGCAGAGCGCTGAAGGGCTCGGTGAAGCCCACGAAGCCGAGGTCGAACAGCACCTTGGTGATGAACCGCGCGTAGAGCAGGTGCAGGATCGCGTGCGTCACGCCGCCGACGTACTGGTCGACGGGGGCCCACTTGTCGACCTCTCGCGGATCGAAGGCCCGAGTGTCGTCGTGCGGGTTGAGGAAGCGCAGGAAGTACCACGAGCTGTCGACGAACGTGTCCATCGTGTCGGTGTCGCGCCGCGCCGGCGATCCGTCGATCGGGCTGGTCGCGTTC
Organism: uncultured Actinomycetota bacterium; assembly: GCA_963830655.1. Classification (GTDB taxonomy): domain Bacteria; phylum Actinomycetota; class Actinomycetes; order Actinomycetales; family Microbacteriaceae; genus Naasia. Next base: position 78,318 of record CAWHND010000003.1, on the reverse strand, counting down.
ACCCAGTCCGTCGCTCCGCCGAGGGGCGAGGTGCCCTTGGGCTTGAGGTCGAGGCCCTCGGTCGGCGGCAGCACGATCGGCAGCTGATCCTCGGGGACCGGGATCTCGTTGCCGTCCTCGTCGTAGAGGATCGGGATGGGGGTGCCCCAGTAGCGCTGGCGCGAGATCAGCCAGTCGCGCAGGCGGTAGTTCTTTGCCGCGCGGCCGATGCCCTGCTCGCTCGAGCTCCGGCGACGATCTTGCTGATCGCGTTGACCTTGCTCAGCCCGTCGAACGCAGCCGGAGTTGATCAGCCGACCCTCGCCCGTCAGCGCGTTGCCGGTGACCGCGGGGTTCATGTCGTCGAGCTCGGGCAGCGTGCCGTCCTCGGGGATGATCCGGATTGCGCCGGTGACCGGCTGGTTCGTGTCGATCGACGACCCGCACCGGCAGGTCGAACGCGCGCGCGAAGTCGAGGTCGCGCTGGTCGTGCGCGGGCACCGCCATGATCGCGCCCTGACCGTAGTCGCTCAGCACGTAGTCGGCCGCCCAGATGGGCAGGCGCTCGCCGTTGACCGGGTTGATCGCGTAGCGGCCGAGGAAGACGCCGGTCTTCTCGCGGTCGACGGTGAGCCGCTCGATCTCGGTCGACTGCTGCACGCGGGTCAGGTACGCCGCGAAGGCTGCCTGCACCTCCGCATCGTCGGCACCGGCCACCAGCTCGGCGGCGAGGTCGGAGTCGGGCGCGACGACCATGAAGGTCGCGCCGAAGAGGGTGTCGGGACGGGTCGTGTAGACGGTGATCTTCTCGTCGCGGCCCTCGACGGCGAAGTCGACGTCGGCGCCCGTCGAGCGGCCGATCCAGTTGCGCTGCATGCTGATGACCTTCGAGGGCCACGAGCCCTCGAGCTGGTTGAGGTCGTCGAGCAGCCGGTCCGCGTAGCCGGTGATCCGGAAGTACCACTGGGTCAGCTTCTTCTTGACGACCAGGGCGCCGGAGCGCTCGCGAGGTGCCGTCCGGCAGGACCTGCTCGTTCGCGAGCACGGTCTGGTCCACCGGATCCCAGTTGACCCAGCTGTCCTTGCGGTAGGCCAGGCCCTTCTTGTACAGCTGGAGGAACAGCCACTGGTTCCACTTGTAGTACTCGGGGTCGCTGGTGTGCAGCACGCGGTCCCAGTCGAAGCGACGCGGCGTAGCGGCGCATCGACTCGCGCTGCTGGGCGATGTTGTCGTAGGTCCACTCGCGCGGGTCGACGCCGCGCTTGATCGCGGCGTTCTCGGCGGGCAGGCCGAAGGAGTCCCAGCCGATCGGGTGCAGGACGTTGAAGCCCTGCAGGCGCCAGTACCGGGCGATGACATCGCCGAGCGCGTACGCCTCGGCATGGCCCATGTGCAGGTCGCCGGATGGGTACGGGAACATGTCGAGGACGTACTTGCGAGGACGCTTGTCATCCTTGCCTGCGGTGGAGAACGGCTTGAGGTCGTCCCAGACCTTGAGCCACTTCTCCTGCATGCGGACGAAATTCGGCGCTTCGGTATCGTTCGCCGCAGCTGTTGGGACGGAGGTGGGGGTCACGTGACTCTCTTCGTGTCTCAGCGTCGCGCTGGGCGACAACCCTCAAGGGTAGCCGGTATGCCGCAGACCCTGCTCTCGCGCTGGGGGCTACGGCGGTCGGACGACGACGGGACCCACCCGCCGAGGCGGCAGGAGTCGGAGCCGCCCGGCGATGGCCAGCGCCGACAGCCATACGCTGAAGGCATGAGCTCGCACGCCGCCGCCGGATCGTCGCGCCGCGCGGAAGCCCGCCGATGAGCGGCATGGAAGTGGGCGGCGCTCCGCTGCGCTGGTCTGACGGGCGGCTGCTGCCGATCGAGAGCTGTGGGGCGGGCGAGCCGAAGGTGCTCTCCGCCGATTCGTGGCTGGTCCTGGACGGTCGCGTGCTCGCGATCGGGCTGCACCGCGAGCGCTTCCTCGACGCGGTCGGCCCCCGGCACTCGGCTGAGGCATCGCGATTCTGGGACGCGTCGATCGCGGCACTCCCCCGCCAGGGCGACCTGTTCCCTCGTGTCGACCTCCGCCAGGACGGAGACCGCGTCGAGTTCCAGCTTCGCGTCCGGCCCGCTCCCGAACGGACCTCCTCCGTGGTGGTGGCGACCCATCGCGGACCGGATCCCCGCACGCAGCCCACGCGCAAGGGGCCAGATCTCGAATCCATGCTGCGGATCCGCACGGAGGCTCAGCCACGTGGCGCCGAGGAGGCGATCATCGTCTCCCCCGAGGGCTATGTCGTCGAGGGCGCATACAGCTCGCTGGCGTGGTGGCGCGGCGACGTGCTGTGTCTGCCGGCAGGTGACCTCGAACGGGTCGACAGCGTCACCGCTCGGACTCTGCAGACGCTGGCGACCGCGCTGCGGACCGATGTGGTCGAGGAGCACACCACCGCGGCCGAGCTCGATGGCCTCGAGGTGTGGTCGATGAGCGCTCTCCACGGCATCCGCATCGTCACTGCGTGGATCGACGGTCCTGGCCTCGCCGAGCGCCCCGGGCGGCTCGCCACGTGGCGCCGTCGGCTGGACGCGCTGCGTCGCCCCCTGCCCTGAGCACCCCAGGCACGCGAACACCCGAGCATGCCAGCACCGCGGCACGCGAAAGATGCCCAGGCACGCGATCTTTCACCTGCCCCGTGCGTCTTTCGCATGCCGGACGGCGTGCGGCCGCACGTTCTAGATTGGGCGTCGTGAACGAGATCCTCGACTGGCTCCTGCAGACGGTGCAGAGCGTCGATCCGATCGTCCGCACACTTCTCGCCGGCTTCGCCATGTTCTGCGAGACCTCGATCCTGCTCGGGGTCATCGTGCCCGGCGACACCACCGTCATCGTGGCGAGCACCGCCGTGAACGGGATGATCGAGTTCTGGCTTCTGGTGCTGGCGGTGATCGTGGGATCGCTGTCGGGCGAGAGCGTGGGTTTCGCCCTCGGCCGCCTGGTCGGACCGCGCCTGCGCGACAGTCGGCTGGGGCGCCGGCTCGGCGGCGGCCACTGGGAGCGCGCGCAGCGCTATCTCACCAAGCGCGGAGGGCTCGCCGTCTTCATCAGTCGGTTCCTGCCGGTCTTCCACTCGCTCATCCCGCTCACCGTCGGCATGAGCTCGATGCGCTACAGCCGCTTCATGAGGTGGACCGTTCCGGCCTGCATCGTCTGGGCCGTCGCCTACGTCACCATCGGATCGGTTGCCGCAGTCAGCTACCGCGAGCTGGCCAGCCAGCTCCAATACGGTGCGATCGTCTTCGTCGGCATCATCGTCGCTGGTCTGCTGATCGTCGCAGCGATCCGCTGGCTCCTGCACCGCGCCGAACGACGGCACATGGAGGACGACGTCCCCTGACTGGGATGGCCGGTGACTGCAACGACGAACTGCCCGGTCCCGCTGCTCCCGACGAGTCGGAGGCGGCAGAACCGGGCAGTTCAGGGTCACGTGCCTGCTACTTGAGGAAGCCGTTCTCGGTGAGCCAGTCGGTCGCGATCTGGTCGGACGACTCCTGATCGACCGTCGACTTCACGTTGAGAGCCGCGAGGCCCTTGGCGGTCAGTGCCGCGTCGATCGGGTTGAGCACGGCGGCGATCTCATCGGCGATGTCCGCGTTGACGAGCGGCACGACGTTGGAGGCCAGGAACAGGCCCTCGGGGTCCTCCAGCGTGACGAAGTCATTCGCGGAGATCGACGGATCGGCGCTGTAGACGTTGGCGACCTGGATGGTGCCCGCGACGAGCGCGTCGACCGTGGTGTCGCCGGTGGCGTTGAAGCCGACGGTCACGCCGTAGGTGCTGAGCAGGCCCTGCGGGGCCGTACGGGCGCGTCTCGAGCTCGGCGTTGCCACCGAGGGTGAGGGGCACGTCGACGTCTTGGCCAGGTCGCCGATCGAGGTCAGGCTTGTACTTGTCCGCGAAGGCCGACGTGACGTTGTACGAGTCCTGGTCGGTGGCGGGCGACTGATCGAGGACCGTCAGACCGTCGGGCAGCGCGTTCTGCGAGCGCGGCGTAGACGTCGTCGGACGTCGTGGCGGTGGTCTCGGCGTCGTAGTACTGCAGCAGGTTGCCGGTGTACTCGGGGAACACGTCGACCTCGCCGCTTTCGAGGGCGGGGAGGTACGCGTCGCGCTGGCCGATCTGGAAGTTGCGCTCGACGGTGTAGCCCGCATTCTCGAGTGCCTGAGCGTAGATCTCGGCGATGATCTCGTTGGAGTAGTACGCCTGCGAGCCGACGACGATCGTGTCACTCGATGCATCCGGGCCGCTCGACGCATCTGTGCCGCTCGACGATCCGCTGCTGAGCGGGTCTCCGGAGGCGCACCCTGCCAGGGCCAATGCCGCCCCGACCACGACTGCGCCGATGGCGAGCCGGCCCTTGTTCCTTGCTGTGAACATTTCTCTTCTCTTCTCTTGGTGTCCCCGGTTGTCCGGGAAGTCAGCTGGGGCCGCTGCCCACGAGCGATGCGCTCGCGGTCGCCGCCTGTTCGGGCCTCTGGGCGCCCGCACGCCCTCGCGCGCCGCGCCCGGTCCGGTTCTCGCCGTCGTTGGAGCCGGCCGTTCTGCCCAGGCGCACCCCTCGCGGGACGACGAGGTGCTCGAGGATGCCGAAGATGGTGTCGAGCAGCAGAGCCAGGATGACGACGACGAGAGCGCCGCCCAGGGTCTGGTCGTAGCGACGGATGGCGATGCCCTGGAGGATGTCGTAGCCGAGTCCGCCCAGGCCGACGTACGCGGCGAGGGTGGCTGTTGCGACGATCTGCAGCATGCCGCTGCGCATGCCGGAGATGAGCAGGGGCAGGCCGAGCGGGATCTCCACCTTCGTCAGGATCTGCCACTCGGTCATCCCCACGGCGCGCGCGGCGTCGATGGTTCGCCGATCCACCGCTTCGAGGCCCGAGTAGGCGCCGGCGAGGATCGACGGGATCGCCAGCAGCACCAGCGCGATGGTGACGGCGGGGGCGATCTGCAGGACTCCGATGATCATCACCAGCAGCAGGATGAGCCCGAACGAGGGCAGCGCCCGAGCGGCGCCGGAGATGGCGACCGCGATCTCGCGGCCCTTGCCCGTGTGGCCGATGAGGAATCCGACCGGCACGGCGACAGCCGATGCGATGAGGAAGGCGATGAAGGTGAAGAACAGGTGCTCGCCCAGACGGACGGGGATCGCGTTCGCGCCCGCCAGCCGATCGGGGCTGAAGAGCCAGAGGATCGCGTCGAGGAAGAGATTCACAGGACGGCCTCCGCGGAGGCGGCGGCGGCGGCCTGCCGCTGCGAGGCGCGCTGGGGACGGCTCCACGGCATCACGAGCCGGCCGACCCTGGCGAGCAGGAAGTCCACCACCAGCGCGAGGACCATCGTCATGACCACTCCGGTCAGCACTTCGAGCAGGATGCGCCGCTGGAAGCCGTTGGTGAACAGGTAGCCGAGGCTCTCGACGCCGACGAGGATTCCAACGGTGACCAGGGCGATCGTGCTCACCGCGACGACTCGGAGACCGGCCAGCATCACGGGACCGGCGAGCGGGAACTCCACCGTCCAGAACCGGCGCCAGCTCGAGTAGCCCATTGCGGTGGCGGCCTGACGGACGCCGGGGTCGACGGAGGCGAGAGCGTCTGCCACGGAGCGGGCCATGATGGCGACGGCGTAGATGGTCAGGGCGATGATGAGGTTCAGGTCGCTGAACACGGAGATGCCCGTGATTGCGGGCAGGACGATCAGCAGTGCCAGCGACGGGATCGTGTAGAGCAGCCCGGCGATGGTGAGCAGGATGCCGCGAGTCAGTCGGTACCGGTAGGCGATGTAGCCGAGAGGCACAGAGATGACGAAGCCGAGCACGATCGGGATGACAGCCAGCCGAAGGTGCTGGATGGTGAGTTCGAGAACCAGGTCGAGATTGTTCGACAGCCAGTTCACGACGCTCGCTCACCCTGCGCCGGAGCACCCGAGGCTGTGCGGGCCCCGGCCTGTGTCGCGTCGATGCGTGCTGCATCGCTGGTGCGTGTGCCACCGGCGGATCCGCCGAGCCGCCCCGCGGGCCGACCGTCTCCGTCGACGACGACGTCGACGCCATCCACGCGCTGGATGCTGAGCACCCGGCGACCGCGGTCGGCGCCCACGAACTCGGCAACGAAGTCGTCGGCGGGCGCTGCGAGGATCTCGGACGGCGAGCCCTGCTGGGCGATCCTGCCGCCCTTCTGCAGGATGACGACCTGATCGCCGAGCAGGAAGGCCTCGTCGATGTCATGGGTGACGAAGACGATGGTCTTGTCAAGCTCGCGCTGCAGTCGCAGCGTCTCGGTCTGCAGCTCGGCACGCACGATCGGGTCGACGGCGCCGAAGGGCTCGTCCATCAGGAGGATGTTCGGGTTGGCTGCGAGACCGCGAGCGACGCCGACGCGCTGCTGCTGACCGCCGGAGAGCTGGCTCGGATAGCGGTCGGCCAGTGATCGATCGAGCCCGACGGTGTCGAGCAGCGTCAGCGCAGCGCTCTGCGCCTGCTTCTTGGGCACGCCGTTCAGCAGCGGCACGGTGGCGACATTGTCGATGACCTTGCGGTGCGGCAGCAGGCCGGAGTTCTGCATGACGTAGCCGATGCGACGACGCAGCGCCACCGGCGATCCCTCGGAGATGTCGGCATCGTCGATGAGGATCCTGCCCGCGGTCGGCTCGACCATCCGGTTGATCATGCGCAGGAGCGTGGTCTTGCCGCAGCCCGACGAGCCCACGAAGACGGTGATGCTTCGTGATGGGATGACCAGTGAGAAGTCTTCGACCGCCAGAGTGCCGTCGGGGAACCGTTTGGACACGCCACGGAACTCGATGGACATCAGGACTCGTTCCTCGGGGGCGGCAGCTGGTCGAAGCGGGGGCGTCGGAGCCAACCGACTCGAACACGGTTGAGACAAACACGGTTCGGAGCAAAAGGCAAAGCAGTTCGTAGCTCTTGGTAACGCTAGGGGGCACCTCTGACATTCCCGGGGGCAACACCCGGTGCGCGCGGGCGCGGTCGGATCAGGCGGAAGGAGTCCCCTTGAGCGCGGACATCGACTCCGCCGCCACTGCTGCCGCCTCGGTGATGAAGCGCTCGTCTCCCCTGCGGTCGGCGGCGAAGGCCCGGTGGATGAGCGAGGTGCACTGCGTGACGATGGCCTCCAGCCGGAACATCCGATCCGCCGCGGCCAGGTCGTGCCCCCGGCGGGCGGCGAGGTCGGCGAGACTGCGGACGAGCGCGCTCGAGGTCGGGTGATCACCGGGACGGCCGTCGGCGGAGTCGCTGTAGCGGAGCACTCGGAACCCGGGCTCGGTCCGGTACATGTCGACGTAGGCGGCCAGAAGGATGTCGACGCTCTCGGCGACATCCGCGGAGTCGGAGAGCTGGGACTCGACCTCGGTGATGAGGCGGCGCACCGATCGGGCGCCGAGACCCTCGAGAACCGCAATCCGATCAGGGAAATACCGGTACACGGTTCCGATCGACGCGCCCGCTCGATCGGCGACCATGGCGGTCGTCAGCCGGTCGTAGCCCTGTTCGTCTACGACATGTGCGGCGGCGTCGAGCAGAGAGGACAGGCGCAGGGCGCTGCGCGCCTGCACGGGCTCGTTGCGCACGGAGGTCTCGGCCGACTGCTCCAGCAGGTCACCCACACTCATCGGACTCCCCTTTCGGTTCCTACGATGGGGAATACTATCGCGCCCCCGAGCGGGGGCGGGGACTTCTTCCATGACTGGGGCGGGGCGGCGTGTCGGAGGGGTGCGCCAAGATGGTGCACATGTGCGGGCGATACGTGGTCACGAAGACGGTGGGCGACATGGTGTCGTTCTTCGATGTCGAGAAGGTCGGCGAGAACCTTGCAGCCGAATCCTGGAACATCGCTCCGACCGATCGGGTCAACATCGTCCTCGATTCCCTGCCCAAGAAAGCGTCCGAGACCGATGAGCCAGCGCCCCTGCGGCGGCTCGAGGCGGCCCGCTGGGGTCTCGTGCCCCCGTGGGCGAAGGAGCTGTCGGTGGGCTCGCGGATGTTCAATGCCCGATCCGAGGATGCCGCCGAGAAGTCCGCGTTCCGCAACTCCGTCAAGAAGCGCCGGGCCGCCATCCCCGCCTCCGGCTACTACGAGTGGCGCAAGAACGAAGACGGCAGCAAGACGCCCTTCTACATCGCCCCGCCCGACGACGCGATGTTCGCCTTCGCCGGTCTGTACGAGTGGTGGAAGAACCCCGACGCCGCCGACGACGATCCCGCCAAGTGGGTGCTCTCGGCGACCATCCTCACCCAGGATTCCGCAGGCGGGCTGGCGGGCATCCACGATCGGATGCCGGTGGTGCTCACCGCCGACACCCTCGAACCGTGGCTCGATCCCACGGAGGAGGGGGACGCCGAGCTGGTGGCTGCCATCGCCGCCGAAGGACTGTTCGCGACCGAGGAGTTCTCCTTGCGCGAGGTCGGACGCGAGGTGGGCAACGTGCGCAACAACTCACCCGAGCTGATCGCGCAGGTCGAGTCATCGTGACGCCAGGTGGTCACGTGACGCGCCGTCGTGACCGCACGTTGACGACCGCTCCCCGGATCGGGCGACGGCAGATCGCCTAGGCTGGTGACGTGCCTTCGGTCCGCAAGCAGCGTCAGGAAGATGCACACCCCGGCGCCCTGATCCTCCACCGCGCGGCTCGCATCGAGGACAGGATCCAGGAGTTCCGCGAGCGGCGGGCTCGCAAGCGCGGCCTGCTCCCGACCGTCATCCCGTATGCGGGCTATGGGGCACCCGGGTGGGTCCGCGTGCTCGGTCGAGTCATGCTCACCCGTGAGGGCGGGCGACCCGGACGGGCCAGCGTCCGCGGCTGGCGCAGCTTCACGAGTGTGGCCGTCAACGATGTCATCGTCGTAGTGACCATCGGAGACACAGAGCACCGCGTCACGGCCGACCGTGGCGGGGTGATCGACGTCCGACTCGACGCCGATCTGCCCATCGGCTGGCAGATGGTCACGATCCGCACGGATGATCCGACGAGCGACGATGCGCCCGCCGTCGAGGCGCCCGTCTACATCGTCGATCCCGATTCTGGATTCGGGATCGTCTCCGATATCGATGACACCGTCATGGTCACGGCCCTCCCGCGCCCCTTCCTCGCAGCGTGGAACACCTTCGTGCTCGATGAGCATGCGCGAACGCCCACTCCCGGAATGGCGGTGCTCTACGATCGCCTCGCCACTCAGCGACCTGGGGCGCCGATCATCTACCTGTCCACCGGCGCTTGGAATGTGGCGCCCACTCTCACTCGCTTCCTCAGCCGCAACCTCTATCCGCGCGGTCCCCTCCTGCTGACCGACTGGGGTCCGACCCACGACCGGGTCTTCCGCAGCGGCCGGGCGCACAAAGAGATGAGCCTCGAACAGCTCGCGTCGGATTTCCCGTATATCCGCTGGCTGTTGGTCGGCGACGACGGCCAGCACGACGAGGAGATCTACGGGCAGTTCGCGACCTCGCACCCGGAGAATGTCGCGGCCGTCGCCATCCGCCAGCTCTCCCCCGGCGAGGCGGTGCTCGCCGGTGGGCGCTCGAAGGCGGACGACTGGTCCTCGAAGACCGATGTTCCCTGGATCTACTCGCCCGATGGAGCAGGCATGGCCGCGAAGCTCACGGAGATCCCCCTCACCTGACGGAGCGATCCGTCATCCTGACTGCGAGGCCGAATCACGGCTGCCTCGCTGGCCGAGTAGGCGCGCCAGCGCCGCATCGGGGCCCTCCCACCCGACCTCGCTGGTCGAGCAGGCGCGCCAGCGCCGCATCGAGGCCCTCGCACCCGACCTCGCTGGTCGAGTAGGCGCGCCAGCGCCGCATCGAGGCCCTCGCGGGCATCCCCTCACACTCGACGAGCCGACTGAGTTATCCACAGATCGTCTCGGTCGGTCCTAGAACAATCCCTGCGTGGTGGACCATCTCGGCATGGCATGGACCTACATCCTTGAATGCGCCGACAGGAGCCTCTACGTCGGGAGCGCCCGCGATCTGGATCAGCGCATCTTTGACCACGAAACGGGTATCGGCGCGGCGTATACGCGGACTCGACTCCCCATCCGACTCGTCGCTGCATTCGAATCCGACAATATCGGCGAGGCCTTCGAGTTCGAGAAGCGGATACAGCGCTGGTCGCGTGCCAAGAAGCTCGCTCTCATCGAAGGGCGGCTGAACGACCTCAACCGACTCAACCGCAAAGGACGACCGCCCTCGGTGGTGAGCCCCGAATCGGCGAATCCCGACGGACGCGGTCAAGGTCCCCATGAGATGCGCAGGACCAGCTCGCGACGACTGAATCCGAGCGAGTGACGAGGAAGACAGGGCCTCGATACGGCCGTGAACGGCCTACTCGACCAACGAAGTCCGCTTCAACCGCTGGTCGAGTAGGGCGCCCCGCGCCCGTATCGAGGCCCTCCTCCACGGACCCGAACGGCCTACTCGACCAACGAGGTCCGCTTCAATCGCTGGTCGAGTAGGGCGCCCCGCGCCCGTATCGAGGCCCTCCTCGACCATCCGGGCTACCGGCGCGACGGCCTCGATACGGCCGTGAACGGCCTACTCGACCAACGAAATGCGAACGGCCTCGATACGGCGCTGGCGCGCCTACTCGACCAACGACATGCGGACGGCCTCGATACGGCCGTGAACGGCCTGCTCGACCAACGGACATACGAGGGCCCGAGGCTAGCTCCAGGCGGCCGGGCCGCGCGAACCGGCGCGGTATTCATCGAGCGGGATCTCATCCGCTCGCCACGCCTTGAGCACCGGGGCGACGATCCGCCAGCACTGCTCGGCGACATCGCCCAGCACCGACAGGGTCGGATCACTGCCGAGCACACCGGCGAGGACCTCTCCGTACGCGGTGAGGTCGCGCTCGGCCAGCTCGACGTCGAAGGCGGCGTGCTCGAGGTGGAACGGCTCGCTCTGCCCATTGACGGCGACATCGAGTGCCAGCGTCTGAGGGTGGATGCCGAGCACGATCCGCTCCGGCAGTCGCGCTCCGCTCAGTCCCCTCGGCAGGAACGGGGTCGGTCGGAAGGTCAGGACGATCTCGCGGCGCGGATCGCCGATGGCCTTGCCCGAGCGGAGGATGAAGGGAACCCCCGCCCACCGGGCCGTCGCGCACCTCGAGCGCGATCTCGGCGAGGGTCTCGGTCTTGCGAGTCGGATCGACGCCCTCCTCCGACGCGTAGTCCGGGAACGTCCTCCCCTCGATCGTGCCTGCTGTATATCGGGCACGACGGCTCGAGCCGATCCGTTCCGGACAGCACCGGATTGCCGCCCCAGAGCGAGACGGCCCGGATCGCCTGGGAGGTGGCTGCCCGGAACTCCGTCTCATCCATCGAGATCGGCGGCTCCATCGCCACAACCGACAGCACCTGCATCAGGTGCGACTGCAGCATGTCGATCAGCGCGCCCGCGGTGTCGTAGTAGCCGGCGCGGCCCTCGAGCCCGAGCTGCTCGTCGAAGGTGATCTCGACCCGTTCGATGTTCTGCGCGTTCCAGATCGGCTCGAACAGTCGATTGGCGAAGCGGAGGCCGAGAATGCCCAGCACGGTGGGGAGGCCGAGGAAGTGATCGATCCGATGGATCTGACGCTCCGGCACGAGTCTTGTCGAGCTTGCGGTTGAGCGCAGATGCACTGCGGAAGTCCGACCCGAACGGCTTCTCGACCGCGAGGATCGTGCCCTTCGGCAGCTCGACATCCCCCATCGCGGTGATCACTTCACTGACGATGGCAGGCGGCAGGGCGAAGTAGATGACCGGGACTCCCTCGGCTTCGGCCAGGATCCGGTCGAGGTCCGCACTGAGGGTCGGATCGGCCTGGATGTACGAGGCCCTCTTCGCGAGCGCCTTCGCCGCGCTGTCCGACGCTCCGCCGGCCTTGAGTCTCGAGGTCACCGTCTGGCGCCAGGCCTCATCCGTCGTGGCCGATCGCCCGGACCCGATGATCCGCACATCGGTCGCCAGCGACGACGACTTCGGATTGTCCGAGGCGATCAGACTGCCGAGCCCAGGAAGCAGCAGCCGTTCGGTGAGATCGCCGCTCGCGCCGAGGATGATCAGGGTTCCTACGTCGCTCATGGTTCGACTGTAGCCAGCGTCCCGTGCGCGCCCGTTCAGGATCGGCTCACCCAGGACCCGGGGGCCTGCACTTCGAATCCCACGACGCGCGCGAGCTGTTCCGCGAGATGCGGCGCCGCTCGGCCCGGGTTAGCGTGGCGTGTGCCCAAAGGAGCCCTGCCGCCATCCGAGCAGGGCACCAGCTTCCTGCTCGCCCAGTGCGGCTCAGAGGTGCGGAAGCGGTGGGCGAAGATGCTCGGCGATCACGAGCTGACCCCGCATCATTTCGGGGTGCTCCAGGCGCTGCTGCACGTCGACGGAACGAGCTCGAAGCAGCTGAGCGCCGCGATCGGGATCGATCCGCGCAACGCTCCCCCGCTGCTCGATCACCTCGAGGCCCAGCGGCTCCTGGAGCGCACCGAGGTCCCCGGCGACCGGCGTAGACAGTCGATCTCGCTCACGGACGAGGGGCGTGAGACCGTCGAATCCCTGCAGCGCGCGTCCCGAGAGCTGGAGGCCGACTACTTCGCCCGACTGTCGGTGAGAGAGGTGGCCACCCTGCGCGCTCTGCTGCTGCGCCTCGGCGAGCGAGCCGGATCGCCGGAGGCACGGGCGATGCTCGCCGCCCCGCAGCCGTCCTTCGAAGAGCCTGCCCCTGCGGTCGACGACTCCGAGCACCCGTTCCTCTACTGAGAAACTCCGGCGATGTCGGGGCGCTTCGCGATACTCAGATCATGCCCCTCGAGCTCAGCGCGGTCGACGTCGCCCGAATGCGCGCAGTCAATCAGCTCCTCTCCGCGGGGCCAGCGCGCACCATCAGCGACACCGCGTCGTGGATGCTCGCGGTCCAGGCACAGGACTACACGGCGTCGAAATGGGTGATCGGCTCGCGAATCCACGGCGCGGTCCAGGATCGCGCCGTCCAGGACCGCGACATCGAGGGGGCGCTCGAGCGCCGCGAGATCGTCCGCTCCTGGCCCCTTCGGGGAACGCTGCACATCACTGCAGCGGCCGATCTGGGCTGGATGCTCGAGCTCGCCTCAGCCCGCCCGCTGAGATCGGCGAAGACCCGTCAGGAGAGCCTCGGACTGCCCCTGCAGACGCTCGAGCGGTCTGCCGAGCTCACTCGCGAGATCCTCGCGGACGGCAGGATCCTCGCCCGCGATGCCTTCCTCGCCGAGCTCGCCGACCGAGGAATCGATGGATCCGGCCAACGCGGCGCGCACCTGATCGGCTATCTCGCGCAGACGTTCGTCATCTGCCTCGGTCCACGGATCGGCAAGCAGCACGGCATCGTGCTTGCCGAAAGCTGGCTTCCGCCGACACCGCGCCTCTCTCGCGAGGAAGCGCTGCATCGACTGGCCCTCGGCTATGTGCGCGGGCACGGCCCTGTCGATGCGGCCGATCTCGCCTGGTGGGCGATGCTGCTGAAATCCGACGCCATGGCGGCCATGGCATTGATCCGAGACCAACTCGAAGAGTTCGAGTACGACGGCCGAACCGTCGTCGTGCTCGCGGACTCCCCCGCCCTGATGCCGGAGATGATCGCCGAGGGCGCACGATCGATGACCGCGCTCGGCGCCTTCGACGAGCTGATCCTCGGCTACCGAGACCGACAGCCGAACCTGTCCGACGAGCACTTCGAGCTCGTGGTGCCCGGCAAGAACGGGATGTTCCTCCGCACCCTCCAGCACGGAGGACGCATCCGGGGCACGTGGCGCACTGATCCGAAATCGGCATCGGGGGCGGCGGTCGTTCCCTTCGACACCTTGACGGCCGAGGAGGAGGTGGGATTCGAGCGCGCGCTCCGCGAGCACGCCCGCTTCGCAGGCACCGCGTAGACGACCACCGAGCTCACGAGATGGACCGACCGGCACTGAACCCGCCGCGATCGGAAGAAACCCTCCGAACCACCAGCTCGTTCGATCTCCTGATCAATCCCCGTTTCGGGAGCGCTCGTCCGCGAGCCGACGAGTGCTCCCGTCGCCGTCCGTCCTACGCTGGCGACATGCGATGGGCGAACCGGTTCACCACCGCGACCCGTGTTCCGCTGCTCCAGGTCGCGAAGACGGCGGCTGCGGCGATCGTCGCCTGGTTCATCGCCAGCCTGCTCCTGCCCGGGGTCCTGCCGGTGTTCGCCACTGTCGCTGCTCTGCTGGTCGTGCAGCCGAGTGTGAACCAGTCCTTCGGCAAGGCGCTCGAGCGGAGCGTCGGCGTCATCGTCGGAGTGCTGGTGGCCCTCGCGATCGGAATCGTGTTCGCCGACCAGTCCTGGGTCGTCCTCGCCGCCGTCGTCGCATCCGTCTTCATCGCATGGGCTCTCCGGCTGACCCCCGCGTCGTCGGTGCAGATCCCGATCAGCGCCATGCTCGTGCTGTCGATCGGCGCCGCCACGCCCGCCTATGCCGCTGAGCGCATCGTCGAGACCCTGATCGGCGCGGCAATCGGTCTGATCGTCAATGCCGCGATCGTGCCGCCGCTCGCCATCGGACCGGCGCGCCTCGCCGTCAGCCGGGTCGGACGGCAGTCGGCGGACATCCTCGACCGGCTTGCGGGCGAACTGACCTCGCCCACGCCGGCCGGGTCGCTGGCCACGCTGCTGACCGATGCTCGAGGCCTGCGCCAGCTCCGCGCAGCCGCCAGCGATGCGGTCGCCCAAGGGCGGGACAGCCTCACCCTCAATCCCCGCCGGTCCCGCTTCCGAGATCAGCTCGAGCAGGACATCGCCCTCTTCGCTCGACTCGATCCCATCGTCAACCAGGTCATCGGCATGACGCGAGCGCTGCGCGACCACTGGGATCCGTCGCTGCTCAGCGAGCCGGTCGTGGCGGGAATCGCCGAGGAGCTCCGTCGCGCCGCCCATGATCTGCGCCTGCTCGTGCGTTCGGAGAAGCAGGTGGCTCGCGATGGCGTCGAACCTCCCGCGGTGACCGGAGACCTGCCCGCGCTGACCGCCCCCCTGGTCATCCTCGCCCCGCATCCGGAGCACTGGATCCTGATCGGAGCGCTGATGGAGGACCTGCGGCGGGTGCGGGAGCAGATCGTCGGTGAGTGAGCGTCTCGATCCCGCCGAGTTCGGGCTGACTCGCTCGGTCGTCGACTCCCCGGCCGGCGAGACCGTGCTGTGGCACCGCCCGCCATCCGATCCGAACGACGAGCGTCCTCTGCTGGTGCTGCTGCACGGCGCGGCCGGCTCGTGGTCGACATGGACAGCGCTGCTGCGCGCGGCCGATGTCGCGCAGATCGACCTCGGCGCCGTCCTGGCGCTGGATGCTCCGGGATGGGGATCGAGCACCGCCGTGCTGCGCCGTGGGACGAGCGTCGACGACATCGCCGATGCGGTGCAGAACGCGGTCCGCTCGCTCGGATATCCGTCAGCTCGGCTGGTCGGCCATTCGATGGGCGGGCTGCTGGCGCTCCATCTCGCGGCCAGGACCGATTCGATCGCCGCATCGGTGCTCGCACTGTCTCCGAGCTCATCCGGCGTGATAGCCGCCGTCGAGCACCCGGTCCGGTCGTTGGCGGGAGGCCTTCGAGCGCTCGTCCTGCTGCGGGTCGGCCTTCGCACGCTGACCCCGATCGACAGAGCCGCACGCGCTGCGGCCCGCGGCCTGCAGCGGTTCGGCGCGATCCGGGTCCTGACGATCCCGCTGTTCCGGCACCCACTGCGCGCACCGCGCTGGGTGATGGACGCGACCGCCGCCGACCTCCGGCCGCGCTCGTTCACCCTGGCAGCCGACGCGCTGCGGGGATATCGGATCGGGCAGTGGGCGACGATCAGCTGTCCTGTCACGGTGGCCGTCGGAGACCGTGACGTGTTCGTCGCACCCGATGACCTCCCCGAGCTCGAGGAGATCGTCCCGCAGCTCGCGGCGACGGTGCTGCAGGACTGCGGGCACTTCCCCCAGGTGGAGCGCCCGGACGCCGTCCTCCGCCTGCTCGCCTGACCTCCGTCGACCTCCGTCGACCTCCGTCGACCTCCGTCCGCGAACCGACCCAGATGGCGGATGCCGCGGTCGAACCCCGGCTTCGGGTCAGGTCGTGAGCCGAGCAGCCCTAGGGGTCTGGTCGCGGATGCCTATCCGCATGGCCAGCAGCAGTCGCGCATCCGCGTCCACCTGGCCCGGCTGATCCGCCCGTCCTCGACAGCGGCCTCGAGCCCATCGAGCAGTGCATCGACGTCCACCCCGGACACCGCCGGATCAGCGGCGAGCACGTAGAGGAGCATCGTGTTGCCGGCCTGCAGAGCCCGCACCGCGTTCTGCACCGGATCCTGATATTCGGGCAGCTCGGTCTGCTGCAGCATGAGCATGTCGTCGGTGATCGTCACACCGTCGAAGCCGAGCTCGTCCCGGAGGATCTCGTGCCACCGGGACGACAGGGAGGCAGGCGCCGGATCGATCGACGTCAGCGCGAGGTGGCCGAACATCACGACCTCGGCGCCGTCTTCGATGCCGCGCTGGAACGGGATCGCTGCGGTCGACCGCCAATCGTCCAAGCCGATCGCGCTCGACGGAACGGTCCGGTGCGAGTCGGCGTCGGTCAGACCGTGGCCCGGAAAGTGCTTGAGCGTGCTCGAGACGACTCCTTGCTCGCCGAGCACGGCCTCCCCCACCCGATCGGCGGATGCTGCGGGCGTCGTGCCGAGAACCCGGTCGTAGATGAACGAATCGGGATCGTCGGTGACGTCCGCGACGATGCCGAAGTTCAGATCGATGCCGGCCGTGCGCACGATGTCGGCTCGCGCCGCGAACGCCGCTCGCGAGGCGTCGGCGGGCAGCGCGCGCAGCTGTTCCGCTGCCAGCCCCGAATCGGCATCCAGTCGACTGACCTCGCCGCCCTCTTGGTCGACGGCCACTATGGGCGGAAGGGACGGGTCCACATCGAGCGACGACGTGGTGGCCGCGATGTCGGATCCGGCCGGTGCGTTGTCGCCCATCACGATGAATCCCCCTGCGGCCGTACGGCGCATGAAGTCCGAGAGCGCTGCGGGGTCGGTGCCGGGGTAGTGCAGCATCAACAGGCTCGCGAGCTCCTGCCGCAAGGACATCGCGGCGAGGCGCTCGTCGACCTCCTGGCCGAGCAGCTCCTCAGCGGACGGCGGGGTCGCCATTGCAGTCGCCGTCGGTGCAGCGACCGCAGGATCGGATGGGATCGGCACCTTGCACCCGGCGAGGAGCGGCAGCAGCGTCGCGCCCGCGAGGACGGCGCCGATGATCCTTCGCCCTCCCCGTCGTCGCAGCACCGGGACACCCTAGGCGCGTGATCTGGGGGCGACGGTCGAATCGGCGGGACGTCAGGCGTGTCGGGCGACCGGCTCGGGCGTGTCGAAACCCGTTCTCGCAACCTGATGATCCGGTCTGCACGGCCGCCCCCACAGAACCGGCCCTACGCTGGCTGGTGTGACGAAGCGGCTGCCCCTCGGCGCACTGCTGCTGTCCTCGCATCCCGTTCCCGGTGCTGCCGTCACCCTCGTCACTGCTGTGCTCGCCGCCGCTATCGGCCTCGATCCCCGGCGGATCGTCGTGCTCACCATCGTGATGGCTGCGGATCAGCTAGCCGTCGGCTGGTCCAACGACGCCATCGACGCCGAGCGCGACAGCGCCAGTGGACGCACGGACAAGCCCATCGCGTCGGGCAGGATCGATCGTCGCGTCGTAGCCCGCGCAAGCGTCGTCGCCGCCGCCGCATCACTGGCCGGCGCATTCGCGCTCGGCATCGCGGCCGGCGGCTGGCATGCGGTCTTCCTGCTGTCCGCGATCGCCTACAACGCGGGCCTGAAGCGCTCCATCCTCTCCGCGCTGCCCTACGCGGTCAGCTTCGGACTCCTGCCCGTCCTCGTCGCGGCCGCCACCGATCCGAGCCGGTTCGCGAGCGGATGGGCGATCGGCGCCGGCGCCCTCTTGGGCGTGGCGGCGCACTTCGCCAACGTCCTCCCCGACCTCGAGGATGACGAGCGAACCGGGGTCCGAGGGCTGCCGCATCGGATCGGCGCGCGTCCGACCGGCCTGCTCGCCTTCGTGGCGCTCGTCGCGGCCGCCGTCCTGGTGGCCGCGGGCGCCCCCACCAGCGGCACCGCCGCGGCGCTGATCGCCGTCGGGGTCATCTCTGTGGTGGGTGTGACCCTGGTGGTCAGGCGCAGCTTCGGCCGGATCCTGTTCGTGCTGATCCTGCTGAGCGCTGTGGCTCTCGTGATCGGGCTGTCTTTCGCAGGGTCGGCGCTCAGCAGCCCCGCCTGAGCAGCTCCCTCCCGACCGGCTCCCGGCCAACAGGCTCCCTCCTGACAGGCTCCCTCCTGGGTGTCGGTGCCCCGCGCTAGCGTGGACGGATGACCGATCGCTCGCTGCTGTCCGACGACCTGCTGGCGCGCATCCACTCGCGGGCCGCCGGGTACGACCGCGACAACGCGTTCTTCACCGAGGATCTCGCGGAGCTCACGGAGGCCGGCTACCTCACCGCCCTCGTGCCCGAGGCGTTCGGTGGCGCCGGACTCAGCCTGCGCGAGGTGGTCCGAGAGCAGCAGCGCCTTGCCGCCGCGGCACCGGCCACAGCGCTCGGGGTCAACATGCACCTGGTCTGGACGGGCGTCGCGAAGTCCATGCACGAACGCGGACTCGACTTCCTCGACACCGTGCTCGCCGAGGCGGGCTCGGGCGAGGTGTTCGGCTTCGCCATCAGCGAGGCGGGCAACGACCTGGTGCTGTTCGGCTCGCGCACCGAGGCGACTCCGCAGGCCGACGGCGGCTACGCCTTCACCGGCACCAAGATCTTCACCTCGCTGTCGCCGGCCTGGACGCGGCTCAGCGTGTTCGGCCTCGACACCGTGTCAGAGGATGCGCCCAAGCTCGTGCACGCGTTCATCGAGCGCGATGCCCCCGGCTACCGCATCCTCTCCGACTGGGACACCCTCGGCATGCGAGCCACCCAGAGCAACACCACGGTCCTCGAGGGCGTCGTCGCGCCGGCCGATCGGATCTTCCGCCGACTCCCGCCCGGACCGACACCCGATCCGCTCGTGTTCGGGATCTTCGCCAACTTCGAGCTGCTGCTCGCCGCCGTCTACACCGGGCTCGGCGCTCGCGCCCTCGAGCTCGGAGTCGCCGCAGCCAAGCGCCGCACCTCGATGAAGAACGACGGACGGCCCTACGCGTCGGATCCCGACATCCGATGGAAGGTCGCCGAGGCCGCGATCGCGCAGGACTCCCTCGCTCCGCAGATCGAGTCCCTCGCCCGCGACGTCGACGACGGGGTCGATCATGGCGCCCTCTGGTTCCCCAAGCTGGTCGGCGCCAAGGTGCGGGCCACCGAGACGGCCAGATTCGTCGTCGACCAGGCGATCCGGGTCTCCGGAGGCTCCTCCTACACCGCAGGAGCGGAGCTCTCCCGGCTCTATCGCGACGTGCTCGCCGGCATGTTCCATCCCTCCGACGATGAGTCGGCCCACAGCACGGTCGCCAACGCGTGGCTCGGACCGATCGCCTGAGATGGAGATCAGCAGAGGCGGAGTCGCGAAGATGGGAAACGCATGACCAGCATCGAGCTGCTGCTCGACGAGGAGCTCGAGCACGCGGTGCTCGGCGAGTGGTGGCGACTCGAGGATGCGGGCATCCCCAATCAGTCCCGGCACACGGGGACATCGAATCGGCCGCACCTCACCCTGCTCTGGGCGGACGCGGGAGTCGCGCCGGCGAAGCTGGAGGGTGTGACACTGCCCGTCGGGCTCCGCCTCGGGGCGCCGATCCTGTTCGGTGCGGGCAGGAAGGGCGTGATCCTCGCCCGCCTCGTCATTCCGAGCGTCGAGCTGCTCGAACTGCACCGTGCCGTACACGTTCAGCATTCGGATGCGACCGGGATCGCCCCCAAGACGCTGCCCGGAGCGTGGACGCCGCACGTCACCCTGTCCCGTGGCATCCCTATGGATCAGCTGGTCGCGGCGCTCGAGACGCTCGACACCCGCGCGGTTCTGGCAGGCGAGGCGATCGCCGCCCGCCATTGGGATGCGAGCACCGCGGCGGTCACCGCCGTCGCGTAACCCGGAGGCGTCAGCCGGAGGCGTCAGCCGGAGGCGTGCCGGAGGCGTGCCGCGTCTGTGCCGATGCCCGCAGAGCGGCGCTCACGCCGAAGACCCCGAACGCGAGGGTGGTGCCGACCACGATCAGGACGGGCACCGTCCAGCCGTCCGTCGCGTCATGCACGAGGCCGACGACGGGAGGGCCGAGGGCGGCGAAGACGTAGCCGACGCCCTGCACGAACGCCGACAGTGCGCTGCTCTCCCGATCCGTGCGGCTGATCTGCACGATGACCGTGAAGACCGACGTGAAGCCGCCGCCCTGGGCTATCCCGCCGAGGATGCTGAAGATGAGGAACTGCTCGGGGGCGATGAGCAGTCCGACCGGAAGGGACACCCAGAGCACGCCGAGGATGGCGATGGTCCGCCACCCGGGCAGTCGCTTGGCGAGGAAGGGCGTGCCCAGCGCGCCGATGACCGCGCAGACCTGGAAGACCGACGAGGACACGCCCGCCGTGGAGGCGCTGAAGCCTCGCTCGTCCGCGAGCAGAGTGGGCAGCCAGGCGGTGATCGAGTAGTACGAGACGGCCTGCCCGGCGAAGGCGAGCGCAATCAGCCAGGCGAGTGGATTGCGATACGCGGCGACGGGAGCGATCGCAGGGATGGCCTCTGTCACGTGGACTCGGTCTCTCGACCGCGAGAGGAAGACCAGCCAGCCGACGAGGGCGAGCGCCGTGAGGATCGTCCAGATCGCCAGCGCCACCCGCCAGCCGAACAGCTCGGAGATCGGCGCGGTGCCCACCGACACGATCATCGCGCCGATGTTGAGCACCGCCGTGTAGGCGCCCGTCACCGTGCCCACGCGTCCGGAGGGCACATCACGCCTGATCAGAACCGGAATGACGATGTTTCCGATGGTGATCGAGAGTCCGATCACCACGGTGGAGGCGAGGATCAGCCAGAAGGGCCCGACCGAGCGGAGGACCGAGCCGGCGATGATGCCGCTCAGGCAGACGAGCACGGCGGCCTCGGCGCCCACTCGCCGGACCACCAGCAGTGCGAGCGGTGCCGCAAGACCGAAGCAGAGCACCGGCAGACTGGTGAGCAGGCCGACCTCTGCCGCGCTGATCTGCAGATCGGCGCGGAGCTCGGAGGCGATCGGGGCGACCGAGATGAAGGGCGAACGCAGGTTCAGTGCGACCAGCAGCATGGCGACGACGAACAGCGCGGGATGGGCCGCTCCGGATGCGGGTCGGTCGTCTCGTGCACTCTGCATCCTGAATTGCACGCTAGCACCCTGCCATTCGGCGAACTGACGCGACGGGCTCCATAGGAGCGCGCTCCAGAAGCCGCTTGACCGTGACGCAGCGTCAACTCCTAGCGTGGAGGAATGCTGACGACGCAACGGGATGGATCAGAACCGAAGCCCTCGCGCGAATGGACGATCCAGCAGCTCGCTCGCTTGGCCGGCACGACGAGCAGGACGCTCCGCCACTACCAGGCGGAAGGACTGCTCGAGCCGAGCCGGACGGGCGCCAACGGGTATCGCCACTACGACGAAGCGTCCGTGACGCGCCTTCAGCGCATCCTGCTGCTGCGCGAGCTCGGACTCGGGCTCGGCGCCATCCGCACCGTGCTCGAGGACCAGCCCGCCACGGTCCCGGCGCTACGCACTCATCTCGAGCTGCTTCGGCGAGAGCAGGAGAGGCTGGCGCGGCAGATCGCGT
Organism: uncultured Actinomycetota bacterium; assembly: GCA_963830655.1. Lineage (GTDB taxonomy): Bacteria > Actinomycetota > Actinomycetes > Actinomycetales > Microbacteriaceae > Naasia. Next base: position 56,491 of record CAWHND010000003.1, on the reverse strand, counting down.
CCGTGGAGCACACCATCCGCGCCATCGACGGCGTGGACACCGACGGAGAGGGAGATAACGAGCTCATGCCCGAGAAGATGTTCGATGGATTCGATCACACGAAGCACGAGGACGAGGTCGTCCGGCGCTGGGGCGCCGACGCATACGCGTCGAGCGACGCCTGGTGGCGGGGGCAGTCCCCGGCCGAGCGGAACGCGTTCGCGGAGGAGGCGGCGGCGCTGATCGCCGATTGGCGCGCGGCGGCCGCTGGGGGCAGCGCTCCTGATTCGGTCGAGGCCCAGACCCTGGCCCGCCGCCAGTACGACTGGCTCAGCGGCATACCCGGCGCCCCGACCACGGCGGAGGGTCGACCGACCCGGGGGTACTACATCGGCCTCGCGGACATGTACCCGGTCGACGAGCGGTTCGCCGCGAACTACGGAGGCGCCACCGGCGCCGAATTCGTCCGCGACGCGATGCGACTCTTCGCCGAGCGCAGCCTCTAGCTGACGGCGGAGGGATCGAGCAGGTCGCGGGCGAGCAGCGTCGAGCCGGCGACGGCGGCCGGCATGGCGATCACCGCGCCGAGCGGCAGCAGGAAGACGACGTAGGTCGCGGTGCCGAAGCCCGTGACTCGCGCCCGGCGCGAGCGCCGAAGCGCGGCCTGCTGCCGAGCGTCGAGTCCGCGGCCTTCGAAAGGCCGTGCGAGCAGCTCCCGGGCGAGCAGGCCGCCGCCCAGCACCGCACCGACCACGGCCGCGAGCACCCCACCTGCGGCGGGGATGAGCCCGAGCGCGAAGACCAGGACGCCGACCAGCACCGACGGCACCAGCAGGCGGAGCCCTGAGAGGATTCCTCGACCGAGCGAACGCCAGAAGCCGCCGTCATCCGCGCGGGCGAAGCCGCCCTCCCGATGCTCGACCGCCAGCCAGATGCGCTCGAAGAACGGATCTCCCACCGCCAGGGTCAGCGCAGTGAAGGTCGCGACGGTCAGCAGCACCAGTGCGAGGAGCAACGCGGCGGAGACCCCTACCCGCAGGAGCGACCTCCACGGCTCCGCCCAGTCGTCGGCGAACGGGGTGAGGGTCGGCGCGAGGGTGTCGGCAGTGACCGCCAGCGTCAGGAACGCGGCGAGCACGAGCGCACCGACGATGGCAGCGGGAATCAGTCCGATCGCCATCGTGCCGGGCGAGGTCCGCCAGAGCGAGAAGCCACGGAAGAGGAACCCGACTCCGGCGAAGAACTCTCGAGTGCTGCTGGGTCGATGCTCGGCCATGGCTCAGGCTATCCATGGCTCCGTTCGCGGCACGGCACATTCCTCGTTTCGACTGCAGACCGCGACCCCGTTGAGGCGCACGGGGGCGCGCTGTGCCAGACTGCGATCGCCGTGTCCTCCACGGCACCCGAAAAGCGAGGAGCACCCGTCATGGTCAGTGGAATCGTCTGGCTCGTCGCCGTCACCGGCGTCATCCTCATCGGCGCCGAAGCCGTGCTCTACGTCATCGCCAAGCTGCGCCGCGAGATCGTCAACCCTGGAGGATCGGCGCTGCCGAACGCGCCGATCACGGCAGATCGCTTCAGGATCGCCGCGAAGCCGATCACCGACGTCGAGGACGCGCCCGTCAAGGTTCAGCGTGCGATCACCGACACCACGGCGTGGATCGCGTCACTGGAGACCTACCGCGATCAGCTCGCCGCCGCGCCGGCTCCGCACACCGCCGAGCCCGAGCTGGTGCCCACCACCGGATTCAGCAACGTGCTCGCGCACTTTCCGCTCGCCACAGTCGGCCTCGCGCTCCTCCTGGGCGCCGCTGTCGTCGGCGGCATCACCTTCAACTTCTCGCTCTGAGCGACGGCCGCTGGAGCCGGCCCCGTCGCCCGAGGCCGGCGTGGACGGTTCAGGGCGCGACGACCTCGTCGAGGAAGCCGATCACGACCTCGCCGAATTCGGCGGGCCTCTCGATCTGCGGCATGTGTCCGGTCGCGGGGAAGAGGTGGGTTCGCGCCGCGGGGAAGACCTGGCGTGCCGCGTCGAGATGACGGGCGGGCAGAACCCGGTCGTTCTCGCCCCAGATGAGCAGGACGGGGACGTCGAGCTCACGCAGCTGGTCGAGGAGCTGCCTGCGCCATTCGGGTCTGACTCCGCGGAGGCCGCCGAGCGACCTGCCGATCTCGAGCAGCACCTCCGCCGATCCAGCACGCGAGGCGAGTGCATAGGCGAGGTCCACCCGCGACGGCGTGACAAGTGAGGGATCGTGGAAGATGCCGCGCACCTGCAGCTCGGCGGCCCGACGACTCGGTCGCAGGAGCAGACGGTTGATGCCCGGCAACGCCAGCGCACGCAGCTCGGCGGCCAGCTCACTGCCGAAGCCCGCACTGTCGACGAGGATCAGGGCCGAGAATCGCTCCGGTGCGAGGCCGACCGTCTGGAGGGCGACGGCGCCACCGAGCGAGTTGCCGACGATGCGCACCGGCTCGGTGACCCCGAGGACGTCGAGGAACTCGAGCACGGATCGGCCGAACGCGGCGAGATCGGTGGGTCCGCTAAGTCGGTCGGAGCCGCCGAAGCCGGGAAGGTCGAGCGAGTAGACCGTGTAGCGCGGTTCCAGTTCGACGCGAGCTTCCACCCAGTCCTCGAGACTGCGGGCTATCCCGTGCAGCAGCAGCATCGGCGGGCCGTCGCCGCCCACGGCAATAGCGCACCCGTCGCCCGCCGACCGAGACCCAGCGGTCGCGCGCGGGTTCGCGCAGCTCCCGCTCGCTCGCACTGCCGGCCGGATCTGTCATGACCCCATCCCACACCACGAACCTGTCCGCTATCAGGGGCAGGATGTGAGGCCGTCCCGGCGACCGGGGTGTCTCGGCGCGCCGTAGGCTTAAGCGCTCGACGGACAGGAGGAACGTGATGGCGCTCGCGCCCCTCATCGATCCCGTCGACGACCTCGGCCCTGCCGAGCTCATGCGGTACGCGCGTCAGCTCGCTCTACCCGAGATCGGCCTCGTCGGCCAGCGCCGGCTCAAGGCGGCCCGGGTTCTGGTGCTCGGGGCGGGCGGTCTCGGCACCCCGGTGCTCGCCGCGCTCGTCGCCGCGGGGGTAGGCACGGTGGGAGTTCTGGACTCCGACACCATCGCGGAGTCCAATCTGCACCGCCAGACCCTCTACACGCCTGCCGACCTCGGCGCGCGGAAAGCCGATACGGCCGCAGCGGTGCTGCGTGCCCAGAACCCGCACGTCGCCCTGGTGCCGATCGCCGAGCGCATCACCGATGAGAACGCCCTCGCCCTGATCGACGACTACGACATCGTGATCGACGGCACCGACAACTTCCCCACCCGGGCAATCGCCCACGATGCCGCCGGCCTGCTCGGCAAGCCATACATCTGGGGCTCCGCCCTGCGCCTCGACGGCCAGGCGACGGTGTTCTGGTCGGAGCCGCCAGCGGGATCGCCGTTCCTGCTCGCGGACCTCTATCCCGACTACCGCACGTCGGTCGACGACGAGACGTGCGAGAGCGCGGGCGTGCTCGGCTCGGTCTGCGTCGCGATCGGCGGCGTGCTGGCCACCGAGGCGGTCAAGCTGATCGTCGGCTTCGGCGAGCCGCTGCTCGGCCGACTCCTCGTGCACGACGGCACCCTCGGCACCTGGCGCACGGTGCCCTTCAGCCACGATCCCGCGCGGGTGATCTCGGTCGACCTGGTCGACGAGGATGGCATCGCCTTGGACGCCATCGTCGCCCACTACATGCATCCGGCCGACCGCAGACGCGCGGACACCGCCGCTCCACGAGAAAGGCCCTCCGCCGCCATGAACCCCGAGATCTCTCCGCAGGAGCTGCACGACCTTCTCGAGAAGCGCGCCACGGGCGAGGCGGATTTCGTGCTCGTCGACATCCGCGAGCCGTGGGAGCGCGAGATCGTCGCCATCGATGGCTCCGAGTTCGTGCCGATGGGCGACCTGCTCTCCGACGAGGCGAAGACCGTGCTGCCGCCGGATTCCAACGTGATCCTGTACTGCCACCACGACGGCCGCTCCGGGCAGGCCCGCGACTACCTCGAGGGCGTCGGCTGGGAGAGCATCAGCCATCTGACCGGCGGAGTGCACGCCTGGGTGCGCGACATCGAGCCGGACAAGCCGCGGTATTGAGCGCCGTCCGCAGCGTCGAGGAGCACCGAGCCGCGGTCGAGGCGCTGCTCGCGCCGCTCGCGCAGGACTCGCACCGCCGAGGCGCTTCCGGTCTCTCCCGAGGCCATGTCGGCCGCACCGGAGCACTACAGGGGGCGGGTGCTGGTCGACGAACTCCGCTCGCCGAGCGATCTGCCGCCGTTCGACAACTCGCAGATGGATGGCTACGCGGTGCGGGCCGTCGATCTGGCCGGGCGCTGCGCCGCATGCGCCCGTGCGGCTGCCCCTCGCGACGCAGATCAATGCGGGCGATGCCGCACCCCCTCTTGCTCCCGGGGCAGGTCGTGGCGGTGATGACCGGCGCACCGATCCCCATCGGTGCCGACGCGGTCGTGCCGATCGAGCAGGCGCAGCCACCGCGGTTCTCCACTGCGGACGCTCCATGTCGACGAAGTCGCCTTCACCGCGGCCGCCGTCCCTGACGCGTTCGTTCGCCGCGCGGGCAGCGACGTGCGGGCTGGCGACGTGCTCCTCGCCGCGGGCACGCTGCTGGCCGCCGCGCAATACGGCGTGATCGCCGGCACCGGGCTTCGGGAGATCACGGTGGTCAGGCGCATCCGCGTACTGGTGGTGCCCACGGGCCACGAGATCCGCGAGCCGGGAAGTCGGCTCGCAGCCGGGTCAGATCTACGACTCGAACGGTGCACTGCTTGCCGCAGCGCTCCTCGATGCAGGATCGGCCGCGATGGTGCGGCCGTGCCGATCCGACGACGCCGATCGGCTGCGAGAGATCCTCGACGGAGCACGCCGCGGAGGTCGATCTGCTGATCACCGTAGGCGGCGTCAGTGCCGGCGCCCGCGAGGTCGTCCGCGACGCCCTCGCACCGCTGGGGGTGCAGTTCGGCAGCGTAGCCATGCAGCCGGGCGGCCCCCAAGGGCTCGGTGCCATCGAGGTCGCGGGTCGGGATCAGCCGCTTCCGGTCGTCTCCTTCCCCGGCAATCCGGTCAGCGCTCTCGTCTCGTTCGAGCTGTTCCTGCGTCCGATCCTGCGACGGCTGGCCGGGGCTTCACGACCCGAGCGCGCGATCGTCCACGCGCCCCTCGCGGCCGCCGCCGACTCGCCTGCCGGGAAGCATCAGGTCCGGCGTGGCCGCCTCGATGACGTCGGAGCCATCGAGCTGGTCGGCGGCGCCAGCTCGCACCTGCTTCACTCGTATGCGAACTCGTCGCTGCTCGTTCACCTCCCCATCGGGATGGAGCACGCAGACGCGGGTGATCGGGTGGAGGCGTGGAGGATCGATGACTGAGCCGGATGGCGAGCAGCGCCCGTCGCTGACGCACGTCGATGCAGAGGGAGCCGTGCTGATGGTCGACGTGACCGACAAGCAGGCGACCACCCGTCGCGCCACCGCTGTGGCCACGCTCGTCACACGCCCCGACGTGATCGACCTCCTGGTGGCCGGCGAGCTGCCCAAGGGCGAGGCGCTCGCCGTCGCCCGCGTCGCGGGCATCATGGCCGCCAAGCAGACCTCGGCACTCATCCCCCTCTGCCACCCGCTGCCGCTCTCCGGCGCCACCATCGACCTCGTCCCCCAGGGCGATCGGGTGCTGGTGACCGCGACGGTGAAAACGACCGGTGTGACAGGCGTCGAGATGGAAGCGCTGACGGCGGCCTCGGTGGCCGCCCTCACCCTCTACGACATGATCAAGGCCGTCGACAAGCACGCGAGCATCGAGGGCATCCACGTCGTGGCGAAGAGCGGCGGCAAGTCGGGCGACTGGGTCGCAGAATGAGCGGATCGGATGCTGAGACGCCCCGGCTGGATCCCCGGCGGCCCGATCCACGCGACCCGACCACTGCGACCGGTCCGTGGCGATCATCGTCGCCTCGACCCGCGCAGCGAGCGGTGTCTACGAGGACCGGACGGGTCCGCTCCTCGCGGCGTGGTTCACGGAGCGCGGATGGATCGTCGATCGGGTGAACGTCGTCGCGGATGGCGATCCCGTGCGCGGCGCACTCGAGGCCGCCATCCCGTCGGTCGACGTCGTGGTGACCACCGGGGGCACCGGCATCAGTCCGACCGATCGCACTCCCGAGGTCACGCTGCCGCTCCTGGACCGCGAGCTGCCAGGCGTCATGGAGGAGCTCCGGCGACGCGGCGCCTCGTCCACTCCCCTAGCCGCGCTGTCCCGCGGACATGCGGGCATCGCCGGGTGGACATTCGTGGTCAACCTTCCCGGGTCGACCGGTGGCGTTCGCGATGGCCTCGGCGTGCTCGACGACCTGCTGGACCACATCGTCGACCAGCTGCACGGAGTCGACCATGACCGCTGAGTCCACTTCCGCGCACTTCGGGGAATCAGCTCTTGGTCAGGTCATCCTCGCTGGAGTCACCGACGGGGCGATCGCGGTCGAGACCTGCGCCGCCGCTGTCGAGAGCGCCCATGCCGGCGCCGTCGTGACCTTCGCCGGGGTGGTCCGCGATCACGACGAGGGCAAGGGCGTCTCCTGGCTGCACTACACCTCGCACCCCACCGCCGACGCGATCGCGAAGCAGGTCGCCGCGGAGGTGGCGACTGCCCATCCCGGAACACGGATCGCCGTGCTGCACCGGATCGGAGATCTCACCGTCGGCGACATCGCGCTCGCCTGCGCCGTGGCCTCTGCGCATCGCGCGGAGGCGTTCGCCGCCTGCGCATCGCTGGTGGACGAGATCAAGGCCCGCGTCCCGATCTGGAAGGAGCAGGGCTTCACTGACGGCAGCACGGAGTGGGTCGCCTCGCTCGGCTGAGGCCATGCCGGGCGATCGCCGAAACGCGACGGGGTGGTCGCCCTAGGGTGACATGGTGCAGCGTCCCCACCGGCTCATCGCCGCCCTCCTCGTCGTCCCTCTGCTCTGCGTGGCGCTGGCCGGATGCGGAGCGATCGCAGTCGGTCGTCGACGATGTCCGACAGACGACGTCGGACGATGACGCATCGCGCAGCGAGGACGACGACATCCGGCACCGAGGATGACGGGCCCCGCACCGAGGATGACGACGACTGGGGCGCCGTCGAGATCTACGACGTCGAGGCCGACGGCACCCTCGATCCCGCGCCGACCGGGCTGACCGCCGATGTGTGGGAGACCTTCGAGCGCATAGTCACCCCCGAGTTCGCGACGGCCACGTTCTCGGAGTTCCGCGTCGGCGACTCCGCCGACAGCGACACCCTCGCCTACGTGTACCAGGACGACGACCCCGAGCACTGGGTGCTTGCGGCGAATCTGGCCACCAGCGACGACCGGGCCGATCTCGTGGCGACCCTCGTGCACGAGTACGCCCACGTGCTGACCCTCTCGACCGATGAGACGGAGCCGATCGACGGCACCTGCCCGACCGTGGAGACCAGTGAGGGCTGCGCTCACGACGATGCGACCCTGTGGGCCTTCCAGCAGGAGTTCTGGGCGGACTACGCGAACGCGCCAGCGTCGGACAACGAGGATGCTGGCGTCGCCGAAGAGTTCTACCAGGCGCACGAGGCGGACTTCGTCAGCGACTACGCGGCGACCAACGTGGTGGAGGATCTGGCGGAGAGCTTCATGAGCCTACGTCCTCGAAGACGAGCCCGACGGTGACAGCACGCTCGCTGAGAAGCTGCGCTTCTTCGGGGACCGCCCAGGCTTCGCCGACATCCGCGATCGCATCCGCGCCGAGTTCCCGGAGCTCGGCCTCTCCTGACCCGTCGAATTGCCGACTCCGGCTCTCAAAAGCGCCGCATGAGCTATTTCCGGCAGTTCGACGAGGTGAAGGGTGCTGGTCGCGGTCAGCGGGCGTCGGTGTCCTCGCCCGAACCCAGATCGGCGCACTCGACCTCCCACACTACCGTGAGCGACGAGATACGGCCGCGCTCCGCTATCCCCAGATGCGAACCCCACGAGCGGACCCCAGTGCTCGCGGCCGATCAGCACGGGATGCCCCGGCCTGCCGTCGAACACCGCCTGCACCAGAGAGGTGCTGAGAAGCCGGATGTGCGGGTATCCACAGCGGATTCCCGCATATTCCGGCTTCTCGCCTCATCGACGACGCGGCAGACCATGGCCGCGGAGAGCGACGGCACGTCGACGGGGACGATGACCACCGCCTCGACGTCGGGATCGTCCGGCAACGCAGCCAGCCCCGCGATGATCGTCGCAGAGATGCCGTCTCGCCACCCCGCTGCGTCGACGATCCGATCCACGCCGACGATGTCGGCCGAGCAGCTCCCGCGCCGCCTCGCCTTCGGCCCCCACCGCGACCAGCACGGACGAGCATCCGCCGTCCCGGAGTGCCCTGACCGCTAGCGCGACCCACGGCGCTGCATCGCCGTCTCGCGCCAGCACCTTCGGGCCGCCATAGCGGCTGCCTGCCCCGGCGGCGAGCACCAGCCCGACGACGCTCACCTCTCGGCGCCGGCCTCCGCGTCGAAGGCGCCGTCCGCCTCGAGCAGCGCGTGCTCGAGCGCGACCCACGGCAGCATCGCGCACTTGATCCGCGTCACGTAGCGGGAGACACCGGACAGCGCCACCGCGTCTTCCAGGAGCTCCTCGTCGCCCGTCGATCGCGCCTTTGGACTGCATCAGCTCACGGAAGGCGGCGATCCGCAGACGCAGGTCCGACCGACGGAGATCGGCGACCAGATCGCTGAGGATCGACGCGGATGCCGTGGAGATGGAGCAGCCCTGCCCCTCCCAGCTGATGGACGCGACGGTATCGGCATCGCCGAGATGGACTCGAAGGGTGACCTCGTCGCCACAGGTCGGATTGAGCTGGTGCGACGACGCGGCGGCCCCCTCGCGAAGGCCGAAGCCGTGCTTCTCCTTCGCGTGATCGAGGATCACCTGCTGATAGAGGCCCTGCAGCGCTGTGGATCCGGTCATGAGGTCATGCCCATCGCGCAGCCCGAAGAATGCGCGAACGTCGCCGATGGCCGCGATGGCGGCGTCGACCTCGTCCTCGGTCGTGTAGAGGTAGGCGCTCGCTCGAGTCGTCGCGGTGATGCCGAACCGGCGGTGCAGAGGCTGGGCGCAGTGATGGCCGACGCGCACCTCGATGCCTCGGTCGTCGAGGAACTGACCCACGTCGTGCGCATGCACCCCTTCGACGACGAAGCTCGCAAGCCCGACGCGCTCCTCGCCCATCCCCGGACCGAGCACGCGGATGCCCGGGAGCGCGGAGACTCCCTCCAGCAGCCTCTGTCCGAGCGCGAACTCCCACGCTGCGATGCGATCCATGCCCACCGCGGACAGGTACCGTGTGGCCTCGGCGAGCGCGACTGCCTGCGACACGCGCTGGGTGCCCGCTTCGAAGCGCGCGGGAGCCGGCAGGAACTCGCTCTGATCGAGCTGGACCGTGGTGATCATCGATCCGCCGGTGAGGAAGGGAGGCAACGCGTTGAGCAGCTCACGGCGTCCGTACAGCGCGCCGATGCCCGTCGGCCCCAGCATCTTGTGACCGGAGAAGACCGCGAAGTCGACATCGAGGACGCGGAGGTCGAGGGTCATGTGCGGCGCGGACTGGCAGGCGTCGAGGACGACCAGCGCGCCCACCCGACGTGCCATCGTGACCAGCTCGGGGATGGGGTTGATGAGGCCGAGCACGTTGGAGACGTGCGTGACGGCGACGAGACGGGTGCGAGTCCCGATGATCTCCGCCGCCTGATCCAGTCTCAGCTGGCCGTCGTCCTGCAAGCCGATCACGCGCAGGGTGGCTCCGGTCCGGAACGCGAGCTCCTGCCAGGGGACGAGGTTCGAGTGATGCTCCATCTCGGTGACGACGATCTCGTCGCCGGCGCCGATCCGGAAGCGCGCCGACGACTCCCCGCCGCGGCCCAAGGAGGCGTTGGAGATCCCGTAGGCGATGAGGTTGAGACCCTCGGTGGCGTTGGAGGTCCAGACCAGCTCGTCGGCATCGACCCCGACGAAGGAGGCGACCTGCGCTCGAGCCGCCTCGAAGATCTCGGTCGCCTCGCCCGCCATGGTGTGCGCGCCGCGGTGCACGGCGGCGGTCTCGTGCAGCGCGAATGCGCGCTCGGCATCGAGCACGGCGAGCGGCTTCTGCGAGGTCGGCGCCGGAGTCGAGGTAGACGAGCGGGCTGCCGTTCACGGTGCGCTGGAGGATCGGAAAGTCGGAACGCAGCCGCACGACGTCCGCCGCCGTCAGGATGGGGACTGTCTCGTCGGCGCGTGCAGGTGCTGGTTCGGTCACGGCGGTCGGGGTGGACATGGATCAGCCTCCGGCGAAGGGCGGCAGGACGTCGATCGAATCGGACGGCGCGAGCACGACGGAGCGGTCGGTGGTGGCTGCGCCGTTGCGCAGGAAGCTGCAGCGGGTCAGCACCTCGGATAGCGCACGCCGCCCGCCGATCCGTCGGCTGGAGCTTCCCGCGCCTGCTGCGACTCCTGCCGCCGAGCCGTTCGCCGACCCCGCGTCGCCTGGATGACGCTCGCCGAGCATGCGCTCGAGCTCGCCGAGAGTCAGTTCCCGATCGAGTTCGAGGGTCTCCTCCTCGATCCCAGTGGCCGCGCTCGCCGCAGCGAAGTACCTGATCAGCATCGCTATCCCCCGATCGCGCTCATGCTGCGCTCCGGCTGGACGTAGTCGGCGGCTCCGAGGCCGGCGTGATCCATGCCGTGCGCCTTGGGCTTCATCCACATCGCATCGCGCCAGCGCTGAGCGATCTCGGCATCGGTCGCACCGGAGCGCATGAGGTGCAGCAGCGGAACCTCATCGTGGGAGAACAGGCACGAGCGCACCTTGCCATCGGCGGTGATCCGGGTGCGCCGGCAATCGGCGCAGAACGGCTCGGTGACCGAGGCGATGATGCCGATGACCCCGTCCGCAGGCTCGGCCGCGAGCGTGCCGGGCGGCGGACCTCCCAGCGGTCGGCCGGCGCGCCGTCCCGGTCGCGCGGATCGGGGGTGAGCACGAAGCGCTCCTCCACCCGAGCTCGGATCGGCATCGGCGGTGACCATGTTGTCGCGCGTCCAGATGTGATCCTCGATCGAGCGGCATCTGCTCGATGAAACGCAGCTCGTAGCCCTTGCCGATCGCCCAGTCGACCAGATCGGCCGCCTCGTGGTCGTTGACTGCCGCGGAGCAGGACCGCATTGATCTTGATCGGGCCGAGGCCGGCGTCGGCCGCGGCGTCGATGCCGCGGAGCACGCGCTCGAGGAACGGCCGACGGGTGAGCGCGGCGAACGTCTCGGAATGCAGGGAGTCGAGCGAGACGTTGAGTCGGGTCGAGTCCAGCGGCCTTGAGCGAGGCCGCGCGCCGGTCGAGGCCGACGGCGTTCGTGGTGAGCGAGATGGGCAGCTCGGGCTGGCTCGCCCGGACCCGTCGCAGGATCTCCTCGAGGTCCTTGCGGACGAGCGGCTCACCGCCGGTGAGCCGGAGCTCGCGCACCTGCAGGACATCGACGCCGATGTCGACGAGACGGACGATCTCGTCAGCGGTCATCAGATCATTGCGCGAGAGCCAGTCCATGCCCTCGGCAGGCATGCAGTACGTGCAGCGCAGATTGCACTTGTCGGTCAGCGAGAGGCGCATGTCGGTGGCCTGGCGGCCGAAGTGTCGACCAGTCCGCCCGTCGTCGGGGCGCCGGGCGCGGTGAGGATGCGAGGGATCCCCAGGCTGATGGACATGCCTCGAGGGTAGCCGAGGCTCCCGAGGGACTGTCGCGAAGTCGAGGGCGCGGGTGCGCCGTCCCCGTGTCGGCCGTGACCTCCGTCATCCGGCTGTAATGCGGACACGCTCATACTGAGACGGCGGAAAGACCGGATCAGCGCCGCGTCAGCCGATCTGCGACACCCACGATCGGAGGAACCATGCGCGAGATCCTCGCCGAGATCGCCCCCTGGTTCGCGCGCTGACGGAGCCCTTCGCGCTCGGCGACGGTGGTGCAGACCTGGAGCTCCGCGCCGCGACCGGTGGGCGCGGCCATGGCGGTATCGCCGAGCGGCGAGGCCGTCGGCAGCGTGTCAGGCGGCTGCGTCGAAGGCGCGGTCTACGAGGTCGCGCAGGCGGTGCTCGCCTCGGGCGATCCGCAGCTCGTCAGCTACGGCGTCGGAGACGACGACGCGTTCGCCGTCGGGCTGACCTGCGGCGGCACGATCCAGCTGTTCGTCCGTCGGATAGATCCAGAGCACTTCGCCGACGTCGCCCGGATGGAGGATGCGATCGCAGCCGGCACTCCTATCGCGATCGCCACCGTGATCGACGGTCCGGGCATCGGGGCGCAGCTGATCCTCGGCGAGCAGCAGCACTGGGGCTCGCTGGGCAGCGCCCGCCTCGACGCCGCGGTGATCGACGACGGACGAGGCATGCTCGAGCACGGCAGCACCGGGATCCTGACGCTCGGGGCGGACGGCGAGCGCCGGCACGACGACCTGCGGGTGCTCGTGCAGTCGTTCGCTCCGCCGCCCGCGGATGATCGTCTTCGGCGCCATCGACTTCGCTGCCGCCGTCGCCCGGGTCGGGAGCCTCATCGGCTACCGCGTCACCGTCTGCGATGCCCGGCCGATATTCGCGACCCGCGCGCGGTTCCCCGACGTCGACGAGGTGGTCGTCGAGTGGCCGCACCGCTACCTGGAGCGCATCGAGGTCGACGACCGCACGGTCATCTGCGTGCTGACCCACGATCCGAAGTTCGACATCCCCCTGCTCGCCCTCGCGCTGCGCACCGAAGCGGCATTCGTCGGCGCGATGGGCAGCCGGCGCACCCACGACGATCGGATGGCGCGGCTGCGCGACGTCGGGCTCACCGAGGTCGAGTTGGCGCGGCTGTCATCGCCCATCGGCCTCGATCTGGGAGCGCGCACCCCGCAGGAGACGGCGATCTCGATCGCGGCGGAGATCATCGCCTCGGTGCACGGCGGATCCGGTCGCCGGCTGAGTGAGCTGGACGCACCGATCCATCGCGTCCCGCTGGTCACTGCTCGTCCCGACCCACCTCGTGACGGAGCAGGGCACGGCCTCGACCAGCGGATCTCCGGCTCGGTGGTCGAGAGGGCGCCCGCGCCCGTATCGAGGCCATCCTCATCATCCGAACGGCCTCGATACGTCCCCGGCGCACGCATGCGCCGTGGGCCCAGCTGACGCGCCTACTCGACCAGCGGGCTCAGCTCAGCCGACCGGCTCGACCTCGATCGTCAGCGCGCGGTGATCCGACAGTCCGTCGTCCGAGAGAGCGATATCCGTGACCGAGTACTCCTTCGGCACCAGGAAGTAGTCGTTCGCCTGACCGGACTTGCCGTAGGAGACGTACTGCTCGAGCTCGGAGGTCAGCACGTATCCCTCCTTCCACAGCGCACGGTGCCGTTCGAGGTGGTTGATGTTGAAGTCTCCGCCGATGATCCGCTTCTCGCCGCGTGAGTCCAGGATCGCCAGCACCTCTTCAAGATGGTGGATCGCGTAGTCGTCGCGGATCGACAGGTGCACGTTGGCGAGCTTCCAGATCACGCCGTCGACATCGACGTCGAGCAGCTGGGTGAGGCGATTGTGCGGATCGGCCTGCTCGTGCTGGAGCACGAGCGCCTCGCTGGACACGACCGGATGCCGAGAATCGGTGGCGAGTCCCTCGCGGTAGGGCTTCCCATCGGGGCTGGACTGGAGGCGGGTCACCGAGGCGTGTCGGTAGGGGAATCGACGACTGACTCGCTCGCTGAGGAGGTCGGGCTGGATCCGCGGCGAGAGATCCGGAAGGTAGACGACCTCCTGGAACAGCACGAGATCAGGATCCGTGGAATCGAGATACCCGACGATCCGATCGACCCGCGACTCCCAGTCGAAGAAGCCCCGAAGGTTGAGGGTCGTGATCCGCATAGCCGAAGACTAGGCCGGACGATCCTGAGAGCTCGTCGGCGAAGCGGGCCGCTCGCCCATGAAACCGGGTTGACTGGGGCCGTGACCGAGCCCGACGACCCGTACGAGCGCGCCCTCGGCGACCCCGCCTTCCGGGCCAGATTCGCGGCCGCCTACCGCGGGGATCACGATGCCATGGATGCGCTCTGGTGGGTGACGCATCCCCTTGAGCCGTCTCCTCGTGGCGTTGTCGCGCCCGCCGCCCTCCGCCGCGATCTGCAGCGGGCGGTGTACTCGGCGAAGACCTCGGAGCCGGGCGGATCGAACCCTTCCGCCGAGAGCCTGCACGCCCTCGAGGCCTCGATGGCCGCTGAACGCATCGAGGTGGCCCGCGCGCTCGAGCTCGCCGACGTCGAAGACTCGATCTCGGACTCGCCCTCGCGTCGCGACACGGAGGGCGATGAAAGGACGCGGCGAGAGAAATCGGCGGGGAGCGCCTCCGGTGGCCGAAGCGTCCCCGCGGATGAGCGCCCCCACCGTCGGATCGCGATACGGCGAACGCTGCTCGTCGCACTCCTGCTCGTCGGCGCGCTCGCCATCGGAGCGTCCGGTCTGCTCCTCCGTCCGGTGGTCGACGCCGCCCTCGCGGAACCGTCGGAATCGGCAGGCGTCGCCGTCTTCGACCGGGCTCAACAGCCGAGCGACCTGCCGAGCGAGACCGCGATCACCGAACTGACCTACGCCGACATCGCGATCCACTCTCTGCGACGACTCAGCCTCAACCCGGCGATCGCGGCGCCCGAGCCCACGAACCGTGCCTACCTCGCCCGCGACCTCTCGGATCGGGTCTGCCTGTTCGTGCTCGACGGTGTCGTCGCCTTCGCGATGGCGTGCGTGACGGAGGAGCAGTTCCTCGTCGACGGTCTCCGAGTGGTCTGGACGACCAGCGAGCGGCTCCGTCTCGGCGATGATCCGGTGGATGCCACCCGCAGCGTCACGGTCGAGCCCAATGGCTCCGTCGCCTCGACCCTGACGCCCAGGTTCCCGGCGAGCACCGGCTACCGGTCGAGCATCAACGGCTGATCGGCGCTCTCAGCCGCGATCCTGCGTCCAGCTGGGCGGCGTGCCCGGCTCGAGGACCCGCGCACCCGGAAGTGCGTCCATCCCGATCTCGGCGCCGCCGGGCGTGTAGACGACGAGGAGTCGCAGCGGCCGCCAGGTCGTGTTGAAGGTGGAGTGCACGGTGTCCTTCGGAACGTAGAGGGCGTCGCCTTCGCGGATCGGGAAGGCGGGGCCGTCACCGACCGTCTGCACGCCCTCCCCGGAGATGACATAGATGACCTCCTCTTCACCGGGGTGCGAATGCGGCTCGTGGCCCTTGCCCGGATAGACGATGACCTCCCCGGTCGTGAGTCCGATCGGCCCGTCGAGGTGCGGGGTGATCAGCCACTTGACGCTCCCCCAATCGAAGACCCGGGTGGGCAGCTCGTCGGGGCGGCGACCTGTCTGGGCGGATGGGATGTCGCTCATCTCAGTTCTCCTTCTCGTCGCCTGCAGAATGGATGTCGATGTTCTTGAATTCCTCGATCTGCGCCTTGATCGCCCGCTCCGTCGGCAGTCGCTCTGCCGAGCTCGCGCCGAAGAATCCGGCCACGCCCGTCGTGTGCTGCAGCACGTAGGCGGCGTCGGCCGGCTCGGCGATGGGGCCCCCGTGGCAGATCACGATGATGTCGGGATTCACCTTCACCGCCGCGTCGCGTATCTCCTGCACCCGATTGGCGCTCTCCTCGAGACTCAGCGCCGTCTGCGCGCCGATGGTGCCCGCGGTCGTGAGGCCCATGTGGGCCACCAGCAGGTCGGCACCTGCCTCGGTCATGGCCACGGCCGATTCTGGATCGAATACATAGGGGGTGGTGAGCAGATCCCGCTCGGCGGCCAGCCGGATCATCTCCACCTCGAGGTCGTAGCCCATCCCCGTCTCCTCGAGGTTCTGCCGGAAGACACCGTCGAACAGGCCGACCGTCGGGAAGTTCTGCACACCGGTGAAGCCCATCTCCTTCAGCTGGTCGAGGAACTTGTCCATCAGCCGGAACGGATCGGTGCCGTTGACGCCCGCCAGCACGGGGGTGTCTCGCACGATCGGCAGCACCTCGCGGCTCATCTCCACGACCACCTGGTTCGCATCCCCGTAGGCGAGCAGTCCGCTGAGCGAGCCGCGGCCGGCCATGCGGTACCGGCCGGAGTTGTAGATGATGATCAGATCGACCCCGCCGGCTTCCGCCGACTTCGCCGATATCCCGGTCCCAGCTCCGGCTCCGATGATGGGTCGCCCGGCAGCCACCTGTGACCTGAGCCGGGCAAGTGCCTCGCTGCGTTGCATGTCATCGTCCCTCTCTGGATGAGCGCGTGCAGCTCATCTGCGGCTCGCACGGCGAACTCCGCGTCGTTGATATGGAGCGGGCTGTCGATCAGCGTGACGGCGCTGTCGGCGACCCCCGTCGCTGACCGCGTCGAAGAGCGCCTGATCTGCGTCGACATCGCCGAACGGCTGACCGTGGGCGTCGAGTGCCGATACCCCGCCCCGCGGCACCATCAGCACGGTGGGTCCTGACGCGGCCACCAGCTTGGCTGCGACCCGTCGTCCGAGCTCCGCACTCTCGTCCCTCGTGGTGCGCATCAGGGTCACCGTGGCGTTGTGGACGAAGAACAGGCGGCCCTCGAACCGGGCCGGCACCGTATCTCTTGGCCCGAAGTTGACCATGTCGAGGGCTCCGAGGCTGACCACCTGCGGTACCCCGGCCGCGCCGGCGGCGCTCAGTCGGTCGGGGCCGGCGCTGAGCACACCGCCGACCAGCTCGTCAGCCAGCTCTGTGGTGGTGAGATCCAGCACCCCGGCGACGACTCGGCCCCGGGCGAGCGCCTCGAGGGCGCGCCCGCCTGAGCCTGTGGCGTGGAAGACCAGCACCTCGTAGCCGAGCTGCTCGAGGCGTGCCCGGGCGGCGTCCACCGACGGCGTCGTCACCCCGAACATCGACGCGGCGATGAGTGGGCGGTCGTGCTCTGCCCCATGAGGAGCGCTGGCGGTCTCGGCGCGGGCTCGGTGCGCCCCCGCCATCCCCGCGATCGCCGCCGCGGCGTTGCCCAGCACCATCCGCGACAGCGAGTTGATCCCCGCGATGTCGACGACGCTGTACATCATCGTCACATCGCTGGCGCCGACGTATGGCGACACGTCGCCCGACATCATCGTGGACACGATCAGCTTCGGCACCCCGAGCGGAAGATCCCGCACCGCCCGCGCGACGATCGAGGAATTGCCCGAACCACCCAACCCGAGCACGCCGTCGATCTCGCCCGCCGCATAGCGCGTCGAGAGGATGCTGGCCACGCCCTCCCCCATCGCGGTGACTGCGGCGCCGCGATCATGCTCTGCTCGGAGCGCATCGATGCTGGTGCCCGCCGCCTGGGCGACCTCATCCTGGGTCACCGGGATCGACCCCTCGAAGTGCTCGGGAGACATGATCCCCGCGTCGATCATGACGACGTCGACGCCGGACTCGCGCAGTCTGCCGGCGACCCACAGGCATTCCGCGCCCTTCGTGTCCAGCGTCGCGACGAGGGCGACGACGGGACGTTCGGCCATGATTCTCCTTCGACTCATGAGGCGCACTCCGACCATATCGCGGTGCGAGAATCCATCGTCCCCGCTGCCCAGCCGCATGTACGTCGTCGAGCCGGAGAAGGCGGCGCGCGGTCAGCCGCTAGCGAGCTCTCAGGCGTGCGCCTCGGTGGCGTTCGGCACCGCGGGCAGGCCCGCCCACAGGGCCGGCGGCTGTCCGGTCACTCCGGGACGGAAGCTGAACAGCCGCCCGGAGAGCGGCCGCTCTGCCTTCTGCTCGCCGGACAGGCCCTTGCTCGCGGTCGTGATGACGAGCGTCGCGAGGTCGGGTCCGGCAAAGGTGACGCTCGACGGCTGCAGCGCTGGCACGTCGATCGCCGCCACCAGCTCGCCGGACGGCGAGTAGCGATTGACCCGCCCGATCCCCCACATCGCGACCCAGAGGTGGTCGTCGCTGTCGATCGTCATTCCGTCGGGGTGTCCGTCGGTCGTGACGAGGAAGGTCGTCCTCTCGCCCATCGCCCCGCTTTTCGGGTCATAGTCGCGGACGTGGATGGTCTTCCGAAGGGTGTCGGTGCTGAAGAACCTGGTGCCGTCGGTGCTCCAGCCGAGCCCGTTGGAGAGCGTGAGATCGGAGTCGATGACGGCCAAGCGGCCGTCAGAGCCGAGGACGAGCAGCTCTTCGGTCTCCGATTCCTCGTCGAGGTCGAGGGTGCCGATGAAGTAGCGTCCGGCGGGGTCGGGCTTGCCGTCGTTGAGTCGGCGGTTCGAGCCGTCAGGGATCACCCGCGGACCGTCGATGAGCTCGCCGTCGGGACGCCGGTACAGAAGCGTCTCCTGCCCGGCGATGATCCACGCACCGCTCTCTGCGGTCGCCACGGCGCCCACCATATGAGGGAATTGGTGCCGGTCGTCGACGGCGACCGTCCCGTCCTCCCGCACGCGCCCCTGAAGCACGAGCCCGCGGAGGATGTCGACCCAGAGCAGCTGCTGGCGAGGCGCGTCCCAGAAGGGTCCTTCAGCGAGCAGATGCTCCTCGTCGAGCGCGAGCTGTGCCGTACCGAGCAGGAGCGGGGATCGTTCATCCATCCCTCCATCCTGCCGTCCGACACAGCAGTCGAATTGCCGAATATGGCTCTCTGGAGTCGCTCATTGGAGCCACTCCTGGCAATTCGACGCTCGTCGGGCACCTGAGACTGAGGAAGGGCACAGGATCGCAGTCCTAGGGTCGGAGCATGAAGCTCACGAAGTACGCGCATGCCGCGGTGGTCCTGGAGAAGGACGGCAAGAACCTCGTCATCGATCCGGGTGCCTTCACCCCCGACTCCCCTGCCCTCGTGAAGGCGGCGGACGCCGTGATCTTCACGCACGACCACGCCGATCACATCGATGACGCCGCCATCGAGGGCGTCGACGTCCCGATCTTCGCCTCGGCGGAGACGGTCTCCCGGCTCGGACGCGGGACCGTTCTCGCCGAAGGCGACACCGTGCAGATCGCCGGCTTCGAGGTCACCGTCTACGGCGCGAAGCACGCGCCGATCTGGGGGGACATCCCGGGGAATGACAACGTGGCCGTCCTCATCGACGGCACCGTCTACCACCCGGGTGACTCCTACGACGTGCCCGGTGTTCCTGTGGACACCCTGCTGGTGCCGACCAGCGGCCCCTGGTGGAAGCTCGGCGAGGCGGTCGACTTCGTCCAGGCCGTGAAGCCGCGCCAGTGCATCGAGATCCACGAGCTGATGGCGTCCGACGCAGGCCGTGGGATGAACGCGCAGATGCTCGGCGGTATCGGAGGCGTCTCGCTGCAGACCATCACCCCCGGAGACTCCGTCACCGTCTGAGCCCCCAGCTTTCCCGCAGTTCCCCATCCCGCCAGCTCTGACGGATGCCCCGCTCAGATCCCAACGAAGAGAGTCGACATGCCCACACGCACCGCCCGCACCGCCTGGAACGGCAGCCTCGAGACCGGAGAGGGCCAGGTCGAGCTCACGAGCTCGAAGCTCGGCACCTACGACGTGTCGTTCCCGAAGCGCGCCTCCGACGACGCCAACGGCTTCACCAGCCCGGAGGAGCTCCTGGCCGCGGCCCATTCGGCCTGCTTCGCGATGCAGTT
The DNA here is from genome assembly GCA_963830655.1 of uncultured Actinomycetota bacterium. Taxonomy (GTDB): domain Bacteria; phylum Actinomycetota; class Actinomycetes; order Actinomycetales; family Microbacteriaceae; genus Naasia. The sequence continues at coordinate 36,833 of CAWHND010000003.1, read as the reverse complement.
CTCCGCCGTGCTCGGCGCCGCTGGCGGCACCGTCGATGCCCTCGAGGTGAAGGCTGACGTCTCGCTCGGCCCCGACCCGGCAGGCGGATTCCGGCTCACCGGCATCCACCTCACCGTGCGCGGCGAGGTCACCGGGGTCGACGCGGCTCAGTTCCTCGAAGCGGCCCAGTCCGCCAAGGAGGGCTGCCCGGTCAGCAAGGCTCTCACCGGAGTCGAGATCACTCTGGACGCCGAGCTCGACTCCTGATCTCTCCTCCCTCACAACGACAGCGCCCGGATGCACCTGCGTAGGTGCATCCGGGCGTTTCCGCATCTCGTGGGTGCTGCTCAGAAGGTGCGCGCCAACGGGTCGAAGTCGGCTGGGATCGCGCCAAGCTCAGGCACGGTGCTCTCGACGGTGACGATTCGGCCAGACGCTGCTGACTCCTCGATGGCTAGCAGGGTGTCGAGCACGTGGTAGCCGAGCTCACCGCTCGCGATGTGCGGACGACCGTCTCGGATGGCGCGCGCCATGTCGAGCAGACCGAGGCCTCGACCCACCAGCACGCCCTCCTGCTCGATCTCGATCCCCTGCTGAACGGCCATCTCCCCCGCGCCGGTGACCATCTCCGCGACCGCACCGTAGGGTCGGATCACCGAGATGCTGCCGCCGAAGGTGTTGGGATCGGGGATGGTCAGAGTGCCTTCCGTTCCGCTGACCTCGAAGAAGCCCGCGCGACGAAGCGCCGAGTCGGTGCTGTAGAGGCTCGATGCCTGCCCGCCGCTCTCGAACTGCATGAGCACGGATACGGTCGACGGGATCTCCACCGGGAACTCAGTGCCCGCGAGCTCGCCGACCTGCACCGTCCGGGTGGCGTGCGGCGTCTGACCGAGGGCGACGACTGAGGCCACGGGTCCGAAGACGTGCACGAGCGTGGAGACGTAGTACGGGCCCATGTCCAGCAGCGGTCCGCCGCCGACGGCGTAGAGGAAGGCCGGGTTCGGGTGGAAGATCTCCGGTCCCTGCCACTGGAAGGCGGTCTGAGCGAAGAGCGGGCGACCGATGACGCCCGCCTCGATGGCGCGCTTGGCGGTCTGCACGCCCGGGCCGAGGACGGTGTCCGGGGCGATGCCGACGCGGAGCCCCGCGGCAGCGGCCGTCTCGAGCAGCCTCTTCGAGCTCTCGCGGTCGACGCCGATCGGCTTCTCGCTCCACACGTGCTTGCCCGCCGCCAGGATCGACAGCGACACCTCGACATGCACGGCGGGGATCGTCAGATTCACGACGATGTCGATCTCCGGATGGCCGAGGACCGCGTCGACGCCGCCAGAGGTCGGGACGCCGTACTTCTCGGCCTGGCTCGCCGCCCGCGCTTCGTCGAGGTCCCCGATCGCGAGCACCTCGAGGTCGGGGAAGGTGGTGAGGTTCTGGAGATACTGGTCGCTGATGTTGCCCGCGCCGATGATGCCGACGCCGAACGAACCGGAAGCCGTGCTCATCGGGCGTCCGCCTGCTCGCTCAGGGCCGACAGGAACGTGAAGCTCTTCGCGATCGCCTGGTAGATGTCACCGTCGTAGTGATCGAACTCGACCACGGCGTACTCGATGCCGGTGCCGGCCGCGATCGCCGCGGCGAGCGGGACGCTGCCATCGCCGGCGGGGACCTGGTCGGCCGGCGGGTACTGGCGTCGACGAGATCGGGGGCGAGTGTGCCGTCCTTCACGTGCACGGCCTTGACGCGCTCGCCGAGGCGGGTGAGCAGGGCCGGGACATCGACTCCGGCTCGAGCGGCCCAATACAGGTCGACCTCGAGCGCCACGTCGGCGCTGAGCATGCTCGCGAGCACCTCGAGCCCGGTGACCCCGTCGAAGCTCGCTTCGAGCTCATGGGCGTGGTTGTGGTAGCCGACGCGCAGACCATGATCCTTCGCGATGACCGCGGCGGCATTGAGCGCCTTCGCTGTCTCCTCGATCTGTTCGACCGAGGTCCATCGATCGGGCGCGGTGTACGGGTCGATGACGAGGGACATTCCCAGGGTCTTGGCGGCCGCGAACACCTCCTTGGGCGTCGGCACAGGGACCGTGCTGCCGGAGCCGTCGGGGTTCACGAAGGATGTCGGAGGCGAGGAATGCGTGGCCGGTCGGCGAGGCGAGGCCGCGGGTGGCGAAGGCCGCGGCGAGCTCATCGGCGCGACGCACGAAGTCGTACGGCTCGACGGAGGTGAAGCCCGCTTCAGCCACCTTCGCGAGTGTGCCGTCCATGTCGGCTTCGAGGGCCGCCCTGACGGTGAAGAGTTGAACGGAAGTGGTGGGTGACATGGAATCTCCTCGAGCGAATCACCGTTGACGGGGCCATGGGAAGGCGGCCGATCGGAACGCTACCACGATAAACCTCCAGATGGAGCTTTGTTCGGATAGAATGCTCGCATGTCCACTGACGGGAGCCCGACCGAGGGCGAGGGTGCTCGTGGCACCTATCCGAAAGGCGTCGCGCGACGCCAGGAGATCCTCGATCGCGCAATCGAGGTCTTCGCCGAGCGCGGCGCCGCAGGCACATCGCTGCGGGCCATCGCACAAGCGATCGGCGTCTCACACGCTGCCCTGACGCACTACTTCAGCTCTCGCGAGGCGCTGCTCGTCGAGGTGTATCGCGAGGCGGAGCGCAGGAAGAATCCGGCCGAGAAACCCGACCACCGGCCCTCTCCCGTCGAGGGGATGGCGCGATCCGCGGAACGGAACAGGTCGGTCCCCGGGCTGGTGCAGCTGTACTCGACCCTCGTCGCAACCGCGCTGGAGGACGGCCACCCTGAGGCGACCGCATTCGCGACCGACCGCTTCGCCCGTCTGCGCACGAGCATCGCAGCCGAAGTCCGCGAGCTGCAGTCATCCGGTGAGATGCGCGCCGACCTCGACCCCGAGGCGGCGGCCGCGCTGATCATCGCAGCGTCGGACGGTCTGCAGATCCAGTGGCTGCTCGACTCGTCCGTCAAGCAGGACGCGGGGCTCGCCCTGCTGTCGCGCCTCTTCACCGACTCGTCGGATTGAGTCGGATTGACTCGGAGACGCGCAGGAGCCTCCGAACCGCTTCGAATCCGCCCCCCGTGACGGCCGCCGTCAGCGAGAGCTGGCGACCCGTCGACGGAAGACCAGCACTCGACTTCTGCCACGGGGCAGGACCAGCGCGCTGAGCTCCTCGTCGACACCCCAGTCGAAGGCGTCCTGGGCGCGGTAGGCATCCCAGGCCCCGGCCTCCGATTCGTGCGCACCCACCACGACGATGTAGGTCTGCACGCTCGCCGTCTCGAAGACCACCCGCTCGAACGGGTTCGCGGGAGGCGGCCACGAGCAGACCACCGTCGTCGGAGCATGGACGCGCAAGGCGGTGCGAGCGTCCGATCGTTCGACGTCGTCCGCATAGTCGATGGTCGATGCCCAGCTGTGGTCATCGGTGGCGCGGGCCGACGTGCCGGCGTCCCGGAGGAAGCGCGTCAGCGTGCCGTCCCCCGCCGCGATCTCGAGCACCGCGCCAGGGCTCGCACGGCTTCCGGCGCGCGCCATCCCCGCGATGCGACGCACGAACGCACTCGAGTAGAAGCAGTAGATGCCGTTGGGGCGAACCAATGCCATCAGGCGACGACGCTCCCACGCGAGCGGCCAGGCGATCCGATAGGCAGCCATCGATACAGGCTTCCGACGCAGGCCCTTCTCGAAGAAGACCCGCTGCAGCAGCCAGCCGTTGAGCAGCCCGAATCGTACGCGCCCCTCCGCGATGCCGGATTCGGATCGGACGGCGACCGCCTGAAGAAGCCGAAGCATCATGTGCGAGCGGACTCTGTCCGACACTCGGGCCCGCTCACTCTGCATTCGATCGGCGGGTCGACCCCGCTGGGCGCCGAGTCGGCGGGCCAGCTCCGCTCCGCCGTCGGCGCCTCCCGCGGCCGCCTGCTTCACCTCGTCCATCGCCTGCTCCCACTCGGCAGGGAAGCTCGCGGCGACGTCCTCGAGGCGAGGATTCGTCGCCAGCCAGCGCTCTGTCGCGACAAGCGACCGCCTGGCCGGGGGGCGCTGCTGGATGCTCACGCCTGCAGGCTAAGCGAAGAGCGCGTCGATGTGGACAGCGCGCGCCCGCACAGAAAGAACGCGCCGCGGCCCTGGCTCGTTCTGTCCGCAGCGGCGCGTGCAGCGCGAGGGGCGTATGTGACATGAACGCAGAAGCGCCGCCCGAACGGACGGCGCTTCTGGTGTGGTGGACCCGAGGGGATTCGAACCCCTGACCCCCTGCATGCCATGCAGGTGCGCTACCAGCTGCGCCACGGGCCCATCGGCCCCCGTGGAGGCCTCGTCAACATTACTACATCGTTCGCCCGACGGCTTGCGTCGGGTCTACTCCCCCTGGCGGACCGGCAGGGTGATCGGGATGACCGGGCAGTCGCGCCAGAGTCGCTCGAGCGAGTAGTACATGCGGTCGTCCTCGTGGAATACGTGGACGACGATGTCGCCGAAGTCGAGGAGAACCCACCGGCCTTCCGATCGACCCTCACGTCGGAGCGCCTTCGTGCCCGCCTCGGCGAGCTTGTCCTCGATCTCATCGACGATCGCGAGCACATTGCGCTCGTTGCGCCCTGTGATCAGCAGAAATGCGTCGGTGAGCGGGAGCGGTCCGGTCACGTCGAGAGCGACGAGATCGATTCCATTCTTCGCATCGGCCGCGGCGGCCGCGAGCTGGATCAGGTGGACCGCATGGTCCGATGCGCCGGAAGGAGAGATCAGAAGAGCCTCAAAACGTAGCTGCCGAAGAGCAGGGCGATCACGCCGACCGCCATGACTGCCGCCGTGATGGCGAGCACGGTCGGAAGCATACCCCCGCGACGCTTGCGCGGGCTGACCACGCTGCGGGTGGAGGTATGGGTGGCGACGGCCCGTGCGGCGCGGACTGGCACGACGTCGGAGGTCTGGTGATCCTGATCCTCGAAGATCCGGTCGATCTCGGCGGAGTCGTACATGCCGGATGCACCGGTCGAAGACAGGCTGCGCGGAAGATCGAGCTGCCCGGTCGCCATGATCTCGCCAGTGCTGTTCAGCGCATTGAAGAGGTCGGGCTGGGGGTCGTTCGACATGATCAGCGCGTTCGCGGACGAGCCGGTGCTGCCCACGTCACGCGAGAGCAGACCGTCGAAGGGCAGGTGGTCGTCGTGATCGTCGACCTGGGTCGACCAATGACCGGCTGGCGGCGTGAAGGGACGCTCGGAGCGAACGGGCTGCGGCTGGCGCTGCGGCATCGGCGGCTGAGGCGCCTCACGGGGACCGCCGGCCTGCTGGATCATGGCTTCGAAGCCCTGCAGGGCAGCTTCGGACTTGCCCGAGGCGCGCAGTCGTGGCGCCGTACTGCTGCTCGCCGTACTGCTGATCGCCGTACTGCTGATCGCTGTACCAATCCGACTCCGGCGCCTGATAGGCCTGCGGTTCGGAGAACGGCTGCACAGGTGCGGGGGCGACTGCCTGCGGACGCACCGGCGCCGGCGCCTGGACGGGCGGCGTCGACCGCATGACGTTGACGGGCACGGTGCGAGGAGCGATCTCATCGAAATCGTGCTGCTGCGATTCGGCCTGGCGCTGGGCCTGCCCGGGGAACTGCACCGTGGGACGTGCGAACGGCGGCTTGGGCAGTGTGGGAGCGGGGAGGTCGGCGGACAGCGCGCGCTTCTCGATCGCCGACATCTCGACAGTCGCGGTCTCTTCGAACGGCGCGTAGCTTCCGCCCGCGAATTACGGGTTGGGCGTCGCTGGGGCGCCGGAGACGGCGGAGAACGCGGCAGGCGCCGGACGCAGCGGTACCTGCTGGCCGGCCGAGCCACGCGGCGGCTCGACTCTGCCAGGGCGGTGCCGGCGGCTGTGAGACCTGCGGGCTCAGCTGCGCTGGCCGAGAACGGTCCCACCTGTCCGGTCTCGCGGATCGGCGGAGCTCGCGCCGCGACATCGTGTGCTCGATCGGCCGAGACGATTCGACCGGTGCCGGAGCGGCAGGGCTCGGAGCGTGCGACGCTGCGGCTGTACGGGTCCCCAGTGATCTCGGCCGCAGGGTTTCGCTGCGGCGCGACCGGTTGCTGGGCAGGACGATTCACCTGATCGGAAAGACCTTGCGGACCGTCGACCAGCATCGACGAGCCTCGCGGTCGGCGGGTGTTCTCCACCGAGTACGACGGCACGCTGGGGCGCCCCTGGGTCAGGTAGCAGAGGGGCTCCGAAGGATAGTCCGTGTCCGAGGCCGATCGGCCGGTGCGGCGCTCGGCGTCAGACGCGACATCGCTCAGCTGCGATGCGGCCTTGCGCGAGATCGTGTCCCAGATGTTGCCGGAGGCGTTGACGTCGTAGATCTCCGACGGGTGCTGCCCGAGGTGCGCCGTCCGTCTCGCGCTGATCGACAGCGGCTTGGCGCTCGGCATCGCGCGCCTCTCGACGGCTGGCAGGAGGAGCTGACTGGGGATACGCCGTTCCCTGGCGCTCCCGCTGTTCATTCCACAAAGTCATGAAGTACTCCGATACAGGTGGTGCTTGGAGATGTACTGCACGACGCCGTCGGGAACGAGATACCAGACGGGAAAACCCCTCTCCACACGACTACGGCAGTCGGTGGACGATATCGCCAGCGCCGGAACTTCAAGCCAGCTTACGTCGCCCTCTGGAAGATCACTGAGCGACACGACGTGACCTGGACGACTGACCGCGACGAAGTGCGCGAGGTCCCAGAGTTCCTGCACGTTCTTCCAGGTGAAGATCTGCGCGACCGCATCCGCTCCCGTGATGAAAACGAAATCCGCGTCTGGCCTGGCCTTTTTGAGGTCGCGAAGGGTGTCTATCGTGTACGTCGTCTCGTGCCGGTCGATGTCCACCCGCGAGACGGTGAAGCGGGGGTTTGCGGCGGTCGCGATGACCGTCATCAGATACCGATGCTCGGCCTCGGTCACGACCCGCTTATGCGGAGGCATGCCGGTGGGCACGAAGATGACCTCATCGAGGTCGAAGGACTGCGCTACCTCGCTGGCGGCCACGAGGTGGCCGTGGTGGATGGGGTCGAAGGTTCCACCCATCACTCCGATTCGCGGACGACGATGGCCGGGATCGATATCCACGAAGCTCAGGCTCCGGACGAGCCGCCGTGGCTGCCGCCGGAGGAGCGGACGTTCTTGTCATTGTGACGATTGGCCACGTGCCGGTAGCTGAAGAAGACGAATCCGAGGACCGCGAACAGCGAGATCGCGATGATCCCGAATACGACTGGCGGGAACGGCAGCTCGATGCGAGCGGCTCCCTCTGCGAGCACCACAGCGGCAAGCGACATTCGTTTCTCCGATCAGGTCAGCGGGCCCAGTCTACTGAGCACGCCTGTTGAGGAATGCGCACACTCCGGCGGCGGTCAGCCTGCGGGTCCGGCGCACCCATGTCGTCCCCGTCGACCGGGCTTCGTGCCTTCGACGGGGACCTACTCAGCCACCGGAAAAGGCAACACCCGGTGGCTGAGCCGGGCGCGAAGCGCCCGCGTCGAAGCCCACCCGACCACGCCCCTTCCCCACCGGGCTTCGATACGGCCCTGCCTCCGGCGGGGACCTACTCAGCCACCGGAAAAGGCAACACCCGGTGGCTGAGCCGGGCGCGAAGCGCCCGCGTCGAAGCCCCCCGATCACCTCGGTGGCTGAGCCGGGCGCAAAGCGCCCGCGTCGAAGCCCACCCGACCACCTCGGTGGCTGAGCCGGGCGCAAAGCGCCCGCGTCGAAGCCCACCCGACCGGACTCAGGAGCGGAACTGGCCGGTTCCGCGCACGAGCCATTTGGTGCTGGTGAGCTCCTGCAACCCCATCGGACCACGGGCGTGCAGCTTCTGCGTGGAGATGCCGACCTCGGCGCCGAAGCCGAACTCTCCGCCATCGGTGAACCGGGTGGATGCGTTGACCATCACCACTGCGGAGTCGACCTCCGCGAGGAAGCGCTCGGCGTTGGCGAAGTCGTTGGTGATGATCGACTCGGTGTGGTGGGTGGACCAGCGGCGATGTGCTCCAGCGCACCATCGAGGTCGTCGACGATGGCGACGGCCAGATCGAGCGAGTAGTACTCGGCCGCCCAGTCCTGATCGGTCGCTGCGACCGAATCGGGGTACGAGCGCCCGGACGTCGCGCATCCCCGTGCGATGGTCACTCCCGCCGAGCGCAGACGATCGAGCACGGGACCGAGCACGCGCGGTGCGGCGGCCCGATGCACGAGCAGGGTCTCGAGCGTGTTGCAGACGCTGACCCGCTGCACCTTGGCGTTGTGCACGATGTCGACGGCGAGCTGCTCGTCGGCGCTCTCATCGAGGAAGATGTGCACGACGCCGGCACCGGTCTCGATGACCGGGACGGTCGATTCCGTGACGACGGCATCGATCAGCTCGGCGCTGCCGCGCGGGATGAGCACGTCGACGAATCCGCGGGCGCGCATCAGCTCGCGGGCGCCCTCGCGGCCGAACTCGTCCACCGTCTGCACGCTGTCGGCCGGAAGGCCGGCCGACGCGATCGCGGCGCGCAGGACGTCGACGAGCACGAGGTTCGTGTTCTCCGCGGCCGATCCGCCGCGGAGCACGACGGCGTTGCCGCTCTTCAGGGCGAGCGCGGCGATGTCGACCGTCACGTTCGGACGCGCCTCGTAGATCGCGCCGACGACGCCGAACGGCACCCGCACCTGGCTGAGCTTCAATCCGTTCGGAAGCGTGCCGACCGCGCACCGACTCCCCCACCGGGTCGCACGAGGCCGACGACCTCGAGCACCGCGTCGGCCAGCGCGCCGAGGCGCTTCTCGTCGAGCTGCGAGCCGGTCGCGCAGCCCAGCCGACAGGCCGTTGGCGTCCGCGTTCTCCAGATCCTCGCGCGTTCGCGGCGACGATCCGGTCGACTCGGCGACCAGCGCCGTGGCGATGGCCTCGAGGGCGCGGTTCTTTGCCGCGGCGTGGCGGTCGCCAGCGACTGCCGACGCTCTTGGCGGCGGCGAACCGGTCTGCCAGCGGAACAATGCCGCAGAGCGGGTGGCGCGACGGCAGTGATCGGACATGAGAAGGATTCTAGATTGGCGATACGGCCGCATGCGCGCGAATGGCGGGTGCCGCGGCTCGACCTGACCGAATTGGCGGGTAGACGGCGCTAGAACCCGCCACACGAGTCAGGTCGACGCCCGCGACCGGTGCCGGCGTCAGCCCTGGGCGGCGGCGACCGTGAGCCTGGGCGCTGAACCAGGTGCCGACGTGCTCACCGCGGAGCGCCTTGTCCACCTGCGACGTCGAGGTGAGCAGCACCCCGGTCCCGGCGTCGGCGGCGTGCCGGGCGGCAGCGACCTTGGTGGTCGCTCCCCCGGTGCCGATGCCCGTGCCGACCGATCCGACGACCACGCCGTCGAGCGGATCGCCATAGGGCACGTCGTCGATCCGGACCGCGCCCGGCTCCTGCGGGCGGCCGCGTGTAGAGCGCGTCGACGTCGCTCAGCAGCACGAGCAGGTCGGCGCCGACCAGCGTGGCCACGAGCGAGGCGAGCCGATCGTTGTCGCCGAAGCGGATCTCGTGGGTGGCGACGGTGTCGTTCTCGTTCACGATCGGCAGGATGCGCAGCTCGAGCAGCTTCTCCATGGCGCGCTCGGCGTTCTTGCGCGGGAGTGGGGTTCTCGAGGTCGCCCGCGGTGAGCAGCACCTGTCCGGCGACGATCTGATAGCGGGCGAGGCTCTCCTGGTAGCGGTAGATCAGCAGGTTCTGCCCGACGGCGGCGGCGGCCTGCTGGGTGGCGAGGTCGGTCGGCCGGGAGTCGAGACGCAGGTAGGGCATGCCCGTCGCGATGGCGCCGGAGGACACGAGGATGACCTCGGCGCCGCGGCCGTACGTCTCGGCGAGGGCGTCACCAGCGGATCGATCTGGCCCGCGTTGTCCCCGCTGATCGACGAGGAGCCGACCTTCACGACGACTCGGCGAGCCGTCGCCGATCTCAGCGCGTGATGCGGTCGTCATGCCTTCGCTCTTCCCGCTCCGAGTCCGTCTGCTCCGAGCTCGTCTGCTCCGTCGTCGCTCCGAGCTCGTCGCTCCGAGAGTCGCCTCGCGAGAGTCGCCTTCGATCGCGTGCCGTCCGCGTTCCGGTTCTCCTCGCGCCACAGGCCCGCCTCGCGCTCGGCCTCCATCTCGTCGCGGGCCGCCGCCTTGGCGTCCATCCGCTCGAAGTAGCGCTCCGGCGCGCGTCGCGCGTCGGGCGGTTGGACTGATCGAGCCGCAGATCGGTGCCGCGCGGGCCGGTGATGAGCTCGGCAGCGGAGGTCAGCGTCGGCTCCCAGTCGAAGACGACGCCGTCGCCGGGGCCGATCACGACGGTCGAGCCGGGAACCGCGCCGGCCGCGAAGAGCTTCTCCTCGATGCCGATCTTCGCGAGCCGGTCGGCGAGGTAGCCGATCGCCTCGTCGTTCTTGAAGTCCGTCTGGGCGACCCAGCGCTCGGGCTTCGCTCCGAGGATGCGGAAGAAGTTGCCGTCGGATCCGCCTTCGGAGCGGACGGTGAACTCGGCCTCGTCGACCGCCTTCGGACGGATGACGATGCGCGGCGCCGGGGCGCGGCGTCGGCCTCAGGCGCTCGGCCTCGACGAGCGCCGGCCAGGGCGAACGACAGCTCGCGCAGGCCTTCGTGGCTGACGGTGGAGATCTCGAACACGCGGTAGCCGCGGGCCTCGAGGTCGGGCCGGACGAACTCGGCGAGCTCCCGCGCCTCGGGCACGTCGAGCTTGTTCAGCGCGACGAGCTGCGGACGCTCCAGCAGCGGCGATCTGCCCGTCCGGCACCGGGTACGCGGCGAGCTCGCCGAGGATGACGTCGAGGTCGGAGAGCGGGTCGCGGCCCGGCTCGAGGGTGGCGCAGTCGAGGACGTGCAGCGAGCGCGGTGCAGCGCTCGACGTGACGCAGGAACTCGAGGCCGAGCCCCTGGCCCTCGCTCGCGCCCTCGATGAGGCCGGGGACATCCGCGATCGTGTAGCGGAAGGTGCCCGCCTGGACGACGCCGAGGTTCGGCTGCAGCGTGGTGAAGGGGTAGTCGGCGATCTTCGGGCGCGCGGCAGACAGGGCCGCGACGAGGCTCGACTTGCCGGCGGAGGGGTACCCGACGAGCGCGACGTCGGCCATCGTCTTCAGCTCGAGCCGGATGTCGCCTTCCCAGCCGGGGGTGCCGAGCAGGGCGAATCCGGGCGCCTTGCGCTTGGTGCGTGGCGAGGGCGGCGTTGCCGAGCCCGCCCTGGCCGCCGGCGCCGACGACGATGCGCTCGCCGGCGACGGTGAGGTCGGCGAGCTCGTTGCCGTCGGCGTCCTTGACGACGGTGCCGACGGGCACCGGGAGCTCGAGCGGTCTCGCCCGAGGCACCGGCGCGGTGGTCGCCCATGCCGGGGCCGCCGTTGTCCGAGGCCCTGTGGGGCCAGCGGTGGTAGCCGAGCAGGGTGGTGACCTGCGGGTCGGCCACGAGCACGATGTCGCCGCCGTCGCCGCCGTTGCCGCCGTCGGGGCCGGCGAGCGGCTTGAACTTCTCGCGGCGGACGGACACGCAGCCGTTGCCGCCGTGTCCCGCCTTGAGGTGGAGCGTCACCCGGTCGACGAATGTCGCCATGGTCGTACTCCTCTGCTTGTCGTCCTCGAGCTGTCCGGTTCTGCCGACTTGCATGTCACTCGGCAGAATGGACAGTTCACGGTCGTGCCGCACGTGCGTTGCACTGCGCGGTGCTGCTGGTCCTTAACCAGGAATAGGCGAGCCGTCGAGGCCCGCCCATCCCGAAGTTGTTCGTCCTGCGTGTGAGAGGTGCTACTCCGCACGCTGCCGCGGGGACGACGATGTTGACGACCTTGCGGCCGCCCTTCGGCGCCGAACTCGACCGCACCGGCCGCGAGGGCGAACAGGGTGTCGTCGCCGCCGCGGCCGACGTTGACGCCGGGGTGGAAGTGGGTGCCGCGCTGGCGGACGATGATCTCGCCCGCGCCGACGACCTGGCCGCCGAAGCGCTTCACGCCGAGGCGCTGCGCGTTGGAGTCGCGACCGTTGCGGGTGGAGCTTGCGCCCTTTTTGTGTGCCATTGCTGGTTCCCCTTCGCGCCGCGGCTACTTGATGCCGGTGATCTTGACGCGGGTGAGCTCCTGGCGGTGGCCCTGGCGCTTCTTGTACCCGGTCTTGTTCTTGAACTTCTGGATGACGATCTTCGGGCCGCGCAGGTCGCCCAGGACCTCGGCGGTGACGGTGACCTTCGACGAGCGCGTCGGCGCCGCTCGTGATGGTGTCGCCGTCGACGAGCAGCACGGGGACCAGCTCGATGTTGCCGTCCTCGTCTGCCTTGATGCGGTCGAGGGTCACGATCGTGCCGACCTCGACCTTCTCCTGCCGCCCTCCGGCGCGCACAACTGCGTAAACCACGTTTTCAGCCAATCTGTTGGATTCCGCCTCGGCGATCCTGCCCGCGCCGCACGAAACCGGAGCTTCACCGACGCGGGGGCGATCGACTCCTGACGGAGAAGATTCGGTGCGGGCCTGAGCCACGCACACCAACGGTCAAGAATAGTCGAAGATCGCCGCTCGCGCCAACCGCACGCTCCGTCTCCGGCGCGTCCTCCCCGATTCCTACGTTCCGGCGCCAATGTGCCCGAAATTTCGCGCACATGCGCCGGTTTCGTGCACACGCTCGAGACGACCGCGACCGGCGACCGCTGCCAGGTTCCTAGGATGACGGCGATGACGGTGCTGATCGACACGGCGATGTGGCCGGCGCACGGCACGCTGTGGGCGCACCTCGTCAGCGACGCGTCGCTGGATGAGCTGCACGCCTTCGCCGCGGCCAACGACTCCCGCGCCGCAGCTTCGACCTCGACCACTACGACGTGCCCGAGCGCCGGGTCGCCGACCTGGTCGCCGCAGGCGCGACTCAGGTGACGGGCCGGGAGCTGGTCACCCGCTCCGGAGCAGCGGACTGCGGGTCAAGGCCCGCGACCGCCACTGACGCCGTAAGCCGCGGACGACGAACTGCCCAGTTCTGCCACTTTGAGAACGCGCTTCAGCCGGCGGAACTGGGCAGTTCGTACTCGTGGTCGAGTAGGCGCGCCAGCGCCGTATCGAGGCCCTCGCCTATCGCCTACTGCTTGGAGTCCGGCGTCAGGATGGCGGTCGAGACGCGGCGGCTGCGTGAGCGGCCCTGACCCGGCTTCTTCGGCTCGGGCAGGGCGTCGAGCACGCCTCCAGGAGCGAGTTCGCGTCCGCCGCCTTGGCGCGAGGTGCGGGAGGGGCAACCTCTGGCATGGTGAGCTCGGGCAGCACGATCTCGGGATCGAGGCCTCGGGCAGCGCGATGATCGCCTCGGAGATGGATTCGGAGTGGCCGCCTCGGGACCGGCTCGAAGACGACCCTCTGAGGCGCACGCCTCGACATGGGGCTGGTCGCCGTGCTCGGCTGCGTGGTCGCCGTCGATCGGCGTCCTTGTGCAGCGTGCTCGCGGCGATCTTGGCGAGCGCGTTGCGCGCGTCGTCGGTGATCGAGTGCGTGCTGCCAGCGGCAGCGCGCGGCGGGGTCGCCGGCTGCTTGCCGCTGCCATTCCCGTTGCGTCGGCGGGAGTCGCCCTGCTGCTGCGACTGCGGGCGCGGCTGCTCGGCGTTCTTGCCGGTGTTCTCGACGAACGACTCGGCGAGGCCGAGGCCGAGCTTCTTGCGGGTCATCTGCACGAGGCCGAGCGAGGTGACCTCGGCCACCTGGTGCTTGGTGCGGTCGCGGCTCAGGCACTCGACGAGGCGCCGCAGCACGAGGTCGCGGTTGTTCTCGAGCACCATGTCGATGAAGTCGATGACGATGATGCCGCCGATGTCGCGCAGTCGCAGCTGGCGGACGATCTCCTCCGCCGCCTCGAGGTTGTTCTTGGTGACGGTCTCCTCGAGGTTGCCGCCGGAGCCGACGAACTTGCCGGTGTTGACGTCGACGACCGTCATGGCCTCGGTGCGGTCGATGACGAGCGAGCCGCCGGACGGCAGCCAGACCTTGCGGTCGAGCGCCTTCTCGATCTGCTCCTGCACGCGGAAGGCGGCGAACACGTCGCCTGCTGCCCTCGTACTTCTCGACGCGCTCGAGCAGGTCGGGCGCGACGGCGCCGAGGTAGCCGCCGATGGTCGCCTGCGCCTCTTCGCCGGCGATGACCAGTCGGGCGAAGTCCTCGTTGAAGACGTCGCGGACGATCTTGACGAGCAGGTCGGGCTCGCTGTGCAGCAGCGCGGGCGCCTGCGCCTTCTCGAGCTGGCCGCTGATCGACTCCCACTGCGCGGTGAGCCGCTGGACGTCGACGGTCAGCTGCTCCTCGGTCGCGCCCTCGGCGGCGGTGCGCACGATGACGCCGACGCCTTCGGGCAGCACCTCCTTGAGGATCCTCTTCAGGCGGGCGCGCTCGGTGTCGGGCAGCTTGCGCGAGATGCCGCTCATCGAGCCGTTCGGGCACGTAGACGAGGTAGCGGCCGGGCAGCGAGATCTGGCTGGTGAGGCGGGCGCCCTTGTGGCCGACCGGGTCCTTGGTGACCTGCACGAGCACGCGGTCGCCGGGCTTCAGCGCGAGCTCGATGCGGCGGGGCTGGTTCTTCTCGCCCTCGGCGGCAGCGGCCTCCCAGTCGACCTCGCCGGAGTAGAGCACGGCGTTGCGGCCGCGGCCGATGTCGACGAAGGCGGCCTCCATGCTGGGCAGCACGTTCTGCACGCGGCCGAGGTAGACGTTGCCGATCAGCGAGACGTTCTGCGACTTCGCGACGTAGTGCTCGGCGAGCACGCCGTCCTCGAGCACGCCGATCTCGATGCGGTCGGCGGAGCTGCGGACGACCATCGTGCGGTCGACCGACTCGCGGCGGGCGAGGAACTCGGCCTCGGTGATGACCGTGCGGCGGCGGCCGGCGTCGCGACCGTCGCGGCGGCGCTGCTTCTTCGCCTCGAGGCGGGTGGAGCCCGGACACGCTGCGGCTCGGTGATCTCCTCGACGACCCTGGGCGCTGGACCGGACGGGTGGTCTCGCGGACCGACACCTCGTCGGGTGCGTCCGGCGATCCGCCGGAGCGACGGCGGGAGCGCCGACGGCTCGATGCGGACTGCTGCTGCCCGGACCCGTCATCGACGGGATCGATCGGGGGCGCCTCGTCGACATCGATCTGGGCGAAGACGGGCGGCGCCTTGAAGAGGAGCTGAAGGGGACTGAGCGGAGCGACGAAGGCGGGCTCGGCTGACGCGGCGACCTGCTCGGATTCGGAGGCGACTGCCGCGTCGGACTCGAGGGCACTCGGAGCGCCGTCGTCGGACTCTGTGAGGTCGAGCGCTTCGGCATCCACGAGCGCCGGATCGGTTTCGACAGCCCCGGCAGGCGCGTCTGCCGAGGGGGCGTCGTCGGCGGCATCCACGAATGCAGGCACGTCGCCCGGCTCCACTGCGGGTTCCACGACGTCGACGACGATCAGGTCGACCTCGATGCCACCCACCTCGATGATCTCCTCCGACGATGAGGCCACCTCGGCGGCCTGAACCGCGGAGCTGCCGTCGATGGAGCCGCCGGCGGCAGGACCGTCGTCGACGGCGCTGTCGGCCGCAGGCACGCGGATCGCACCGATCGTCTCGGGCAGGTGCGTGCTGTCAGGGCCCTCGCTCGCACCTCGGCGGAGGAATGTCCTCCTGCGCTTCGGGGACTCTTCGGTGCTCTTCTCATCCACCATCGCTGGTGACTCCTTGCAGATGCGGGTCCGCGCCGCCACACCTGTCACTTCGCGGTGGAACCTGTCCACCGAATCCTGGATCGAGCGATTCGCTCACGCCTTGCGGCGCTGTGCGGAGGCTGGCTCCGCGATGACCGGGTCGCACCTGCGACTCCGGAGAAGTCTTCTGCCCGCGCGCGGCGCGAGCACTGGCTCATTATCGCATGACACCCCGCCGCACGCCCCCACCGCGCGAAGGATGCACAGCTCCACTTCCGTGATCGACCCCAGCGATCGACCCCAGTGATCAGCTCGAGTGGACCGCGCGCGGGGTCCGCCGCGGTCAGGATGTGCGTGCGAGAATTCCTCGCATGACCGCCCGGACCGCTGAGCGCCCGAACGCCGACACCGCTGCGGCCTCGGCGAAGGCGGGTGCACGGCAGCCGATCTGGATCGCGATCCTCTTCATCATCACCGGCCTGGTCGGCCTGTACGGATCGTTCACCCTGATCATCGAGCGTTTCGCGCTCATCGAGAACCCGGGTGTGCCGCTCAACTGCGACATCAATCCGTTCGTCTCGTGCGGTCCGGTCATCCAGAGCTGGCAGGGATCGGTATTCGGATTCCCGAACCCCATGATCGGGCTCGCCGCATTCGCCGCTCCCGTCGCGGTCGGTGTCGGACTGCTCGCCGGCGCCCGGTTCGCGCGCTGGTTCTGGGTGCTCTACAACGCGGGGCTGCTGTTCGCGATCGTGTTCATCCACTGGCTGGTGATCCAGACGGTGTTCGTGATCGGCACGCTGTGCCCGTACTGCATGCTCGTCTGGCTGTTCACGATTCCGCTCTTCTGGTACGGGACGGTCAACAACCTGGCACGCAACTTCGGTCTGCCGGAGGGTGCGGCGCAGCTTCTTCCGATCCGCACTCAGGTGGACCTGGCTGCTCGTGCTCATCGACTACCTGGTGATCGTCGCGATCATCCTCAGCAACTTCCCGCTGCTCCTGACCGTGCTGTTCTGACCGGCTCATTCGTTAGGCCGAGCAGGCCCGCCAAGGGGCCGTATCGAGGCCCTCGACCAGATCCGTTGGTCGAGTAGGCCCGCCAGGGCCGTATCGAGGCCCTCGACCAGATCCGTTGGTCGAGTAGGCCCGCCAGGGCCGTATCAAGGCCCTCGACCACATTCGTTGGTCGAGTAGGCCCGCCAGGGCCGTATCAAGGCCCTCGACCAGATTCGTTGGTCGAGTAGGCCCGCCAGGGCCGTATCGAGGCCCTCGACCACATTCGTTGGTCGAGTAGGCCCGCCAGGGCCGTATCGAGGCCCTCGACCGCAAGGGCCTCGATACGGGCGCGGGCGCCCTACTCGACCAACGGAAGACTCAGCTGCGCTTCGATACGCGCTGCAAGCGTGCGCGGCCGCTCAGCATGAGGGGCTGGAACGCTGACGCGTTCCGGGCCCCTCAAAACCAGAGGGCCAGCTCGCGCTCGGCGGACTCGACCGAGTCGCTGCCGTGCACGAGGTTCTGCTGCACCTTGAGTCCCCAGTCCCGTCCGAGATCGCCTCGGATGGTCCCTGGCGCGGCGGTGGTCGGGTCGGTGGTTCCCGCAAGCGACCGGAAACCCTCGATCACGCGGTTGCCGGCAATCCGGATGGCCACGATCGGCCCGGATTCCATGAACTCGACGAGGGGCTCGTAGAAGGGCTTGCCCTCGTGCTCGGCGTAGTGCGCCGCGAGCAGCTCACGGCTCGCCTCGACGAGCTTGATATCCACCAGCGAGTAGCCCTTGGCCTCGATGCGGGCGAGGATCTCGCCCGTCAGGTTGCGGGCGACGCCGTCGGGCTTCACGAGGACCAGGGTTTCTTCGACGCTCACGCGTTTCTCCTTGCGTTGTGGTGTGTCAGGTCGGGGGGGGGCGAGACAGGTGGATGGATCAGAAGGATGTCGGATCAGGGTCGGCGTCCTCTGCAGCGCGGCGGGCACGATCCAGCCGACCGCCCATCACCATGCAGTATGCCCAGATGCCGATGAAGATCGCCGCGACGAAGAAGATCTCGCCCACCAGGAATCCAGCAGCGAAGAACACCGCCTGAGACAACCAACCGAGCCAGACACCCACGGAATAGCGCAGCAGCGGCACGGTGACGATCATGAGCAGAAGCAGCGCTCCCCCACCGCCGAAGGCGAGCGCCGCGGGCAGTCGGCCGAGCCCGAAGACGACGAGGGCGGCGAGGAAGACGATCACGACTTCGAACGAGATCACGATCGAGCCGAGACTCTCGGTGGTCGATCGGCGTCTGCGGACCCGCCCGGGACGGCCTTCGGGCTCGGCAGACGGGTCGGGAGCGGTGGTCACTTCCAGGTTTCCGCCGCCGCGAGCTCCATCGCCTGGCCGACGAGGGTGATCGAGCCGAACACGACCACGGCGCCGTTCGCGCTCTCCCTGGCCGATTCGCGCGCGGCAAGCAGGGCGTCGCGGACGTACGGCTCGACCGACACCCGCTCCTCGCCGACGATGTCGATCACGAGGTCGGCGAGCGTCTCGGCGTCGGTCGTGCGATCGGAGGGAGCTGTGGTGACGATGAACCGGTCGACGATCGGCGCCATGGCGCGGATCATCCCGTCGGCGTCCTTGTCTTCGAGGATGCCCACCACCGCGGTGATGCGATCGAAGGTGAAGTAGGCCTGCAGCGCGTCAGCGAGCGAGATGGCGCCGTGCGGATTGTGCGCCGCGTCGACGAGAACGCTGGGCTCGACTCCGATCAGCTGCAGGCGCCCGGGAGATGTCGCTGCGCCGAGACCCTCGACGACGAGTTCGGGGGCGAGCGCAGAACCGGCGTCGCCGAGGAACGACTCGACGGCCGCCACGGCCAGCGCCGCGTTGTGCGCCTGGTGCGCGCCGTACAGGGGAAGGAACACGTCGGAGTAGGTGCCGGCGCGGCCGCGGATGGTGAGCAGCTGGCCGCCGACTGCAACCGTGGAGTCGACCCCGAAGTCGATGCCCTCGACCGCGAGATGCGCCTCGCTGAGCACGACCGCACGCTCCAGCTCGGCGAGCGCCGACGGATCCTGTGCGGCCGAGACGACAGAGGCGAGCGGCTTGATGATCCCCGACTTGGTGCGGGCGATCTCGGCCACGGTGCTGCCGAGCCGCTTCTCGTGGTCGAGCGCGATCGGCGCGAACACGGCGACCTGGCCGTCGGCGACGTTGGTGGCATCCCACTCGCCGCCCATCCCGACCTCGATCACGGCGACGTCGACGGGTGCGTCGGCGAAGCTGGCGAAGGCGAGGATGACGATCGCCTCGAAGTAGGTGATGGCCGGCTCGTCCGCCTCTTCGAGGCCGGCGTCGATCATGGCGATGTACGGCTCGATGTCGCGCCAGTTCGCGACGAGGCGCTCGTCGCTGATCGGCTCGCCGTTGATGAGGATCCGTTCGGAGAAGCGGGCGAGGTGCGGGCTGGTGAGCAGCCCCGTGCTGAGCTCGTGGGCGCGCAGCAGGCTCTCGATCATCCGGCTCGTGCTCGTCTTGCCGTTCGTGCCGGTGATGTGCACGATCGGATAGGCGCGGTGCGGGTCGCCGAGCAGCTCGACCACCCGACGGACGGGTTCGAGGCGCGGCTGGGGAGATCCCTCGCCGAGCCGCTGCAGGAGCTCCTCGTAGACCTCGTCGGCCAGCTCGCGGTACTCGTCGGCGTCCTCACCGACGGGCTTCAGGTCGTCGCGATCCGAATCGTCGACTCGGAGGTTGTCGACGCGGAAGTCGTCGTCGGATCCGCCGTCGAACGGATCGTCCGCCCCGTCGAGCCCGTCGTCGAGCCCGTCACCGGGCAGGTCGTCCCGGTCTCGGTCGTCGCGATCTCGGTCGTCCCGGTCGTCGGCGGAGAAGGAATCGTTCGGCACGGCATCTTCCTGATCAGGCATCGACGGTCACCGGTCCAGTCTTCCGCAGTTCAAGCCGCCCACCGTTCGATGCGCCCCATGAACGGGAAGCGCTGACCACTACGTGGCTGTCGGGCCATTTCGCGAGGTGGACCCCGTCGTCCCCCTCGGACTCGGCGGCGTCGAGCGCGACGGCCAGGACCTCGGAGGAGATGAGCTCACGGTGCGCGGCGACGACGGCGAGCAGGTCGGAGTCGCCGACCAGGTGCAGCTCGATCCGGTCCGAGACGTCGAGGCCGGCGCTGCGACGGGCCTGCTGGATGTCGCGGATCAGGTCTCGGGCATGCCCTTCGGCCTCGAGCTCGTCGGTCACGACGGTGTCGAGCAGCAGGAAGCCTCCACGTGGGAGGAGTGCGACGGCTGTGCCCTCCTGACCTCCGGAGATCTCGAGGGCCAGGTCGTACTCCCCCGCCTCGAGGGCGATTCCGTCGACGGTCACGACACCGTCGGTCTCGGACCAGTTCCCGGCCTTGGCACCCTGGATGACACGCTGCACGTCCTTCCCGACGCGCGGGCCGAGCACTCGAGCGTTGATGCTGAGGCGCGACTCGATGCCGTACTCCGCCGCGCTGGTGGTCGCGAGGTCGACGAGCGTGATGCCCTTGAGGTTGAGCTCGTCCTGCAGGATCCCCGTGAACGGTTCCAGTGCCGCGGCGTCCGCGGTGACCACGGTCAGGCCGGCGAGCGGAAGGCGCACCCGGAGTCCCGACTGCTTGCGCAGCGCGAGGGCAGTGGATGCGGTGGCGCGCACGGCGTCCATCGTGGCGACGAGCGCGTCGTCCGCCGGGAACTCGTCCGCGTCGGGCCAGTCGGTGAGGTGCACGCTGCGCCCGCCGGTGAGGCCCTGCCAGATGCTCTCCGTGACGAGCGGGCAGCAGCGGCGCGGCCAGGCGCGTGATCGTCTCGAGCACCGTGAACAGCGTGTCGAAGGCGGCCGGTCTCGCCCCTCCAGAACCGGTCGCGGCTCCGGCGGACGTACCAGTTCGTCAGCACGTCGGCGAAGTCGCGCAGCTCGAGGGCCGCGGCGCTCGCGTCGAGCGCCTCGAAGTCCTCGGTGACCGCGATCACGAGATCGCGCGTCTTGGCGAGGATGTAGCGGTCGAGCACGTCGTCCGAGGTGACGCCACGAGCCGCCTCGTAGCCCTCATGATCCGGGCCGCTCGCATTCGCGTACAGGGTGAAGAAGTAATAGGTGCTCCACAGCGGAAGCAGCAGCTGACGCACGCCCTCGCGGATGCCCTCCTCCGTCACGACGAGGTTGCCGCCGCGCAGGACCGGGCTCGACATCAGGAACCAGCGCATCGCATCGGAGCCGTCGCGGTCGAACACCTCGTTGACGTCGGGGTAGTTGCGCAGCGACTTGGACATCTTCTGGCCGTCGTTGCCGAGGACGATGCCGTGGCTGACCACGTTGCGTGAAGGCCGGGCGCCCGAACAGCGCCGTCGAGAGGACGTGCAGCGTGTAGAACCAGCCGCGCGTCTGGCCGATGTACTCGACGATGAAGTCGGCGGGGCTGTGCTCGTCGAACCAATCCGCGTTCTCGAAGGGGTAGTGCACCTGGGCGAACGGCATCGAACCCGAGTCGAACCAGACGTCGAAGACGTCCTCGATCCGGCGCATGGTCGACTTCGTCCGGTCGGGTCGTCGGGGTTCGGCCGGGTCAGCTCGTCGATGAAGGGGCGATGCAGATCGGGCTCGCCCGCGTCGTTCAGCGGCAGGCGACCGAAGTCGCGCTCGATCTCCTCGAACGAGCCGTAGACGTCGACGCGCGGGTGCTCGGGGTCGTCGCTGCGCCAGATCGGGATGGGGCTGCCCCAGAACCGGTTGCGCGAGATCGACCAGTCGCGCGCGCCGGAGAGCCACTTGCCGAACTGGCCGTCCTTGACGTTCTCGGGCACCCAGGTGATCTCCTGGTTGAGCCGCTCCATGTCGTCGCGGAAGTCGGTGACGCGCACGAACCAGCTGGACACCGCCTTGTAGATCAGCGGTCGCCGGCAGCGCCAGCAGTGCGGGTAGGAGTGCTCGTAGCTCGCCTGGCGGAACAGGCGGCCCTTCTCCTTGAGCAGCCGGGTCAGCGGCTTGTTCGCGTCGAACACCTGCAGGCCGGCGACCTCGGAGATGTTCGGCAGGAACCTGGCGCCGTCGTCGACCGAGATGATGGTCGGGATGCCGGCCGCGGTGCAGACGAGCTGGTCGTCCTCGCCGTAGGCGGGCGCCTGGTGGACGATGCCGGTGCCCTCGCCGGTGGCGACGTAGTCGGCGACGAGGATCTGCCAGGCGTTCTCGGTGCCCCAGACCTCGGTGTCGGCGTAGTAGTCCCAGAGCCGGTCGTAGTGCACGCCCTCCAGCTCGCGCCCGAGGAGCGTGCGGCTGACCGCCGCCGTGGCCTCGGCTGCGCTGTCGTAGCCGAGCTCCTTGTAGTACGTAGCCGACGCAGGTCGGCGGCGAGCACGTACTCGGCGCCCAGCACCTCCCGTCCAGCGTGGATCCCCTCGCCGATCTCGTTCGCGAGGCCGTCCGGCGCCTCCGAGTCGGGCGTGCCGTTGGGGCCGCCGGGCACGACCGCGTAGGCGATGTCGGGCCCGACGGCGAGCGCCAGGTTGGTCGGCAGGGTCCACGGCGTCGTCGTCCACGCGAGCGCGCGCACGGCGGTCAGCCCGAGCGCCTCCGCCTTGACGCCGACGAGCGGGAAGGTCACCGTGACGGACTGGTCCTGGCGCATCTTGTAGACGTCGTCGTCCATCCGCAGCTCGTGGTTGCTGCAGCGGCGTCTCGTCGTTCCAGCAGTACGGCAGCACGCGGAAGCCCTCGTAGGCGAGGCCCTTGTCGTAGAGCTGCTTGAACGCCCAGAGCACGCTCTCCATGAAGGACGTGTCGAGCGTCTTGTAGTCGTTCTCGAAGTCGACCCAGCGCGCCTGGATCGGGTGACGTAGTCCTGCCACTCCCCCGTGTAGCTGCAGCACGGATGCGCGGGCTGCGGCGTTGAAGGCGCCGATGCCCATCGCTTCGATCTCGGCCTTGGTGGTGATGCCGAGCTGCCGCATCGCCTCGAGCTCGGCGGGCAGGCCGTGGGTGTCCCAGCCGAAGCGGCGGTGCACCTGCTTGCCGCGCATGGTCTGGAAGCGCGGGAAGACGTCCTTGGCGTAGCCGGTCAGCAGGTGGCCGTAGTGCGGCAGGCCGTTGGCGAAGGGCGGGCCGTCGTAGAAGACCCACTCGGGCGCGCCCTCGCGCTGCGTCGATGGAGGCCTGGAAGGTGCCGTCCTGCTTCCAGAAGGCGAGGATCCCCTCTTCGATCTGCGGGAGCTTCGGGCTCGGCGGAACTCCGGGCGCCGCCTTCTGGAAGGCGTTGCCTGAGGCGGAGCCGGTCTCGTTCCGACCGGTGGCGCGGGGCGCATCCTTGGGGTACATGAGGGATCTCTCGTGTCGTGATGTTCACTTCACGAGGACGCCTTGCGACGCGGTACCACCCCGTTTGGCGCCCGCTCCGCGTTTTCGCGGTCGAACGCCCACTCGATGTCGGCGATGACGGGCCGACCCGTCCGGTTCTACTGGGCTCCGCCGCTCTCGCGAACCGCTCGGCCGTTCTTCCGGAGACTCCCCGGTGATGCCGGATCAATGCCTGTGCGCCCATGATAACCGCGAAGCCGCCTGCCGAGCCATCGGCCATCCTCGCTCGGTCGAGTAGGCTCCCGCCGAAGGCAGGGCCGTATCGAGGCCGTCCGCCGCGACTGCCATCGGCCCAGGCCGCCTACTCGGCCACCGTGAGGACCGCCAGCGCGCGCTCCACGTGCTCGGCCAGGGTTCCGCGGCCATCGCCTGCGTCCAGCCAGGCGACCCCGCCGGCGACGGACGCGGCCACCAGCGCCGCGGCGAGCGCCGATGCTTCTATCAGCGGGATACCCGCCCTGATTCAGCCGATCCCGGACGGCGGTGGTCAGGGCGAGCATCCGAGGCAGACCCGCGACGGCGAGGTCGTTCGCCGTGCCCATCAGCACGCGCTCCAGCATGACGACGGGCGCCGAATCGACCTGCCCGGCCAGGTCGACGAGCGCTGTCGATGCCGCTCCCCTATCCGAGAAAGCGCCCTCGGAGGAGCCGAACCGCTGGAGCAGCGGATCGAGCTCGGCCCAGAGCAGGTCGCCCTTGGCCGAGAAGTAGTTGAAGAAGGTCGCCCGCGCCACCCCGGCGCGCTGGGCGATCTGGTCGATCGAGGTCTTCTCGTAGCCCTGCTCGAGGAACAGCTCGGCGGCCGCGTCGAGCAGGGTCGCGCGGGACGACCGGCGAGGACGCCCTGGCGTCGACTCAGCCATGGACTCGATCCTCGTCCATTGGTCGCGTTCCGCACGCCATCCCCATACGGCCGCTCGCGCGACCCTCCGGGCCGCACTCTCGGCCTATGACACGGAGAGCGTTTCGCTGCGCGCCACGCTGACCCCGTGCGGAACGTAGGAATGCATCAGGAGTCCGAGTCGGAGTGGGCCTGGAGGAAGCGGTACATCTCCAGGTCGTCGACGCCCGGAAAGGTTCCTGTGGGCAGCGGCGACAGGATGTGCGCGTGCAGCTTGGCCGATCGGCCAGGCCTTGCCCCTCCATCGCGCGGAGAGCTCGCCGGCCTCCGGCTGGCCCGACGCGTCGGGCTCGGCCGATTGGGAGCGCACCCGCGTCTCTCGACCCCGGAACCACTTCGAGTCCGCGAAGCGAACCCCGACCGTGATCGAGAACTCCTCTGAGAGCGTCGTGCCGGTCTGGGCGGAGCACCAGAACGTGCCGCTCGGCGTATCGGTGATCTGGTAGAACTCCGTCGTCCGATTGGTCCGTGCGAACGCGGTGCGTGCCGCCCAGACCGCGCGGGACGAGCTGCCCCTCGACCGATCCGCTGACATCGGTCGGCAGAGGGAGTCCGTCGTTCTCGTACGCCTTGTAGATGCCGCCGTCGTCGCCGACCCGCAGGAAGTGCACCTGCAGGCCGAGGTGCTTCGTCGCCAGGTTCGTGAAGCGCAGGGCCGCGGCTTCGTGGGTGACGCCGAACGCGTCGCGGAAGTCCTCGATCGCGAGGTCGCGGCGGGACTTGGCGGACGAGAGGAACTCCACGCTCGAGGTCTCGGGCATCAGGCAGGCCGCCGCGAAGTAGTTGATGTCGAGCCGCTGCTGCAGGAACTCGGCATAGCTCGGCGGCTCGCGGTGGCCGAGCACCCGGTGCGCCATCGCCTGCAGGGCCAGCGCCCGCAGTCCATGACCGCCCGGAATCGAGGCGGGCGGCAGGTAGATGCGGCCGTTCTCGAGGTCGGTCACCGAGCGGGTGGAGTGCGGCAGGTCGCCGACGTGGATGATCTCGAAGCCGAGGTGCCGAGCGAGCCGTCCGACGTTGTGATGGGTCAGCGCTCCCCGCTCGTGGCCGACGACGGCGAGCAGCTTGAGGGCCTCCGCCTCGAGGTCGGGGCGGTAGTTGTCCCGTCCGCGCATCTCGCGTCGGAGCTCGGTGTTGGCCCTGCGCGCCTCCTCCGGTGTCGCGATGGCCTCGGTCGCACGGCGGGTCAGCTCGCGGTGCAGGCCGACGAGGGCCTCGAGGGTGTCCTGCGGCAGGCGTGCGGCTGGTCGGCACCGACGGCAGCTGCAGCGAGCGGTAGAGGCTCGTCGACTGGGCGCGCTCGAGCTCGATCTCGAGCGCCGCGCGCGCGTCTGGGGCCTCGTCGGTGAGCAGCCCGGTCAGCTCGACGTCCAGCGCGGTGGCGATCGACTGCAGCTGGGAGAGCCGCGGCTCGCGTCGGCCGTTCTCGAACAGGGAGAGCTGGCTGCCCGCGAGTCCGACCCGTTCGCCCAGCACATCGAGCGTGTATCCGCGCTGCTTGCGGAAGTGCCGGATTCGTCGGCCGACCGTGAGCACATCCATGCTTATCTCCCTGATAAATTCCGCACTTCTTTCGGAAGTGTAGCCCGGCAACGGTCGTTGTGTCAGCGGGATGATTGAGACACCCCACAAGTTTCCCCCCGGCGCCGCTTTCGCGTAGCCCGGGCAGCGTCGACGACAGACGCGCCGAACAGAGAGGTCAGAACCATGACGGTCATCGACTCCCCCGCAACCGGCTTCGCATCGTCCGCCCGCACCCGCAATGCCAAGCTCGCGGCATGGGTCGATGAGATGACCGCTCTCCTGCAGCCGGAGCGCGTCGTCTGGTGCACGGGCACCGCATCGGAGTGGGACATGCTCACCAAGGAGCTCGTCGCCGAGGGCTCTCTGATCAAGCTCAACCCCGAGTGGCGTCCCAACAGCTTCCTGGCCCGCAGCGACCCGCGCGACGTCGCCCGAGTCGAAGAGCGCACCTTCATCTGCTCCGAGACCGAAGAGCAGGCCGGTCCGACGAACAACTGGCGCGCACCGGCCGAGATGCGCGCGGAGCTGACCGGTCTGTTCGACGGCACCATGCGCGGACGCACGATGTACGTCGTCCCGTTCTCGATGGGCCCGATCGGCAGCCCGCTCTCCAAGCTGGGCGTGCAGCTGACCGACTCCCCCTACGCCGTCATCTCGATGCAGATCATGACCCGCATGGGCACGGAGGCGCTCGAGCAGATCGGACCCGACACCGACTGGGTCCCCGCGGTCCACAGCGTCGGCTCGCCCCTGATCACCGCCGACGGGACGCGCCTGCCGAGCACGCCGTGGCCGTGCAACGACACGAAGTACATCGCCCACTTCCCCGAGACGCGCGAGATCTGGTCGTTCGGATCGGGCTACGGCGGCAACTCCCTGCTCGGCAAGAAGTGCTTCGCCCTTCGGATCGCCTCCGTGCTGGCGCGCGACGAGGGCTGGCTCGCCGAGCACATGCTGCTCGTCAAGGTCACCTCCCCCGAGGGACGCAGCTACAACCTGGCTGCCGCGTTCCCCTCCGCCTGCGGCAAGACGAACTTCGCGATGCTGCACCCGACCATCCCGGGCTGGCGGGTCGAGACGATCGGCGACGACATCGCGTGGCTGCGGCCCGACCGCGGACGGCCGCCTGCGCGCGATCAACCCCGAGCGCGGCTTCTTCGGCGTGGCACCCGGCACCGGCACAGCCACCAACCCGACCGCCGTCGCCACGATCTGGGGCAACACCATCTTCACCAACGTCGCACTGCGCGAGGACGGCGACGTCTGGTGGGAGGGCCTCACCCCGCAG
Organism: uncultured Actinomycetota bacterium; assembly: GCA_963830655.1. Classification (GTDB taxonomy): domain Bacteria; phylum Actinomycetota; class Actinomycetes; order Actinomycetales; family Microbacteriaceae; genus Naasia. The sequence goes on along the minus strand of CAWHND010000003.1, from coordinate 10,030 downwards.
TCACCCCAGAAGCTGATCGACTGGCAGGGCGCCGACTGGACCTCGTCTCTCGACGCCAAGGCCGCGCACCCCAACTCCCGCTTCACCGTTCCCGCCGATCAGTGCCCGACGATCGCCGACGAGTGGGACGACCCCGACGGCGTCCTGATCGACGCGATCATCTTCGGCGGCCGCCGCTCGACCAACATCCCGCTGGTCGCCGAGTCGGTCGACTGGGCGCACGGCGTCTACATGGGCGCCACCATCTCATCTGAGCAGACGGCCGCCGCCGAGGGCCCCGTGGGCCAGCTGCGCCACGATCCGTTCGCCATGCTGCCGTTCTGCGGCTACAACATGGCCGACTACTTCGACCACTGGCTGAAGATGGGCAGCACCCTCGGCGCGCACCGCACCCAAGATCTTCCAGGTGAACTGGTTCCGCAAGGACGCCGACGGCTCGTTCCTCTGGCCCGGCTTCGGCGAGAACAGCCGGGTGGTCGAGTGGATCGTCCGCCGGATCGAGGGAACCGCATCGTCCGTGCCCACCCCCGCCGGCAAGCTGCCGACCCGCGAGGAGTTCAACCTCGACGGCCTGCCGATGACCGACGAGACCTGGGACCAGCTTTTCGACGTCGACCCCAGTGCCTGGCTCGCGGAGACGCAGCAGACCGAGGCGCTGTTCGCGCGCTTCGACGGCCGGGTGCCGCAGGCGCTGCAGGATCACCTGCACACCCTGCGCTGGGACCTCCAGTCCCGCCTTCCCAGCTGACCTCCTCCCCACCCGCGCCGCGGATCAGGCGAATCGTCCATCTCCTCGCCGATCAGGACGTTCGACGGATATCCGCGCGGATCAGGGGTTTTCACGGCGTGTCGCGAACATTCTCCTGATCCGCGCGACCGTCCGCGGCGTGATCAGTCAGCAGCGCTGATCAGTCAGCGGCGATCGAGCAGGTGGTCTGGCTGGCGTTCATCCCCGAGAGGCCTTCATCCACCGGCGGTGCGGTCGCGACCGGCTCACCCGCGGCATCGGTTGCCGTCGGATCGGGCACGACGGATCGGGCACCGTCGGATCGGCTGGGACAGCCGGGGCCGGCGCGGACGGATCGAGTGTCACGCTCTGCCCCAGCGAATCCGCAGAGAGCACGATGGGGGTGTCGCTGGCCAGCTTCCCCGCGAGCACCGGGGCGAGCACGTCGTCCGGGATGACCTTGGCGGCGTCGTCGGGATCATCGACCACCGGATACTGCACGAAGACCATGTTCTGGAGGCTGACGTCCTTGATCGCCAGCGCCATCGCCACCATCCGATCCACGCTCGCGAGCGACTCGGACAGGCTGATGCTCGTCGCGGCGGCCTCCGCCAATCCATAGAGCTTGGTCGGGTCGGACAGCGTCCCGGCGCTCGTCATCACGCGGAACAGGGACGACATGTACGCCTGCTGCGATGAGATGCGGGACAGGTCGCTCTCCCCCGCGATGCCGTGGCGATCGCGGAGATAGGCGAGAGCGGTGGCACCGGAGACGACCGAGGTGCCGGCCGGCAGGTCGAGTCCGGAATCGGTGTCCTGGATGGCGTCCGTCAGGCAGATCGGCACGCCTCCGACGGCATCCGCCATCGCGACCGTTCCCGCGAAGGTGAAGAGGGCGGCGTACGGGATCTCGAGGCCCGTGACCGCGCTGACCGTGGCGACCACGCAGCCGAGCCCACCGCGTTGGTACGCACCGTTGAGCGGTTCGTCGTCGACCGCGTCGTAGACCTCGCCGCTCGTCGGGTCACTGCACTCAGGCTGCGAGATGACGAGATCCCGCGGAAGGCTCACGACTGTGACGTTCTGATGGTCGGCCGACACGTGGATCAGGATGTTGACGTCGTTGCGGGTGGAGTCGCGGGCCTCGCCGAATCCGGTTTGGTCCGGTGCGTTGTCGGCGCCGACCATCAGCATGTTGAACGACCCGGCGAGGGCACCTATGGAAGGGATCGGCGCTGCTCCGCCGTTGCCGATGTCGATCGCGTTGTCGGTCACCTGAGTGGTCAGCGACCAGACGGCGATCCCCGCGATGGACCCGACACTGGCGACGACGACGGCGAGTGCGAGTCCGAGCAGTCGAAGCAGGTAGATCACCGGGGCAGCTGCTTCTCGGCGGCCCGAAAGCCGATGTCGAGCCTGGGTCGCCGGATCCATGCAGGAGAACCTAGACCACGGCGCCGACCCACCGCTGACATCCGGCAGGGCGTGAATCCCGCCCGACGGCGGAATCGGGAATAGCTCGACGGTCCGCTAGCTTTCTGTACTCGATGCAGAAAACCGATGCGTCGCCGATCGTCGAATTCTCGAGGCCATGACCACCACAGCTCCTGCCCCCATCCTCGCCGCACCGCCCCGTACGACCCGACGGGTGGTCTGGGCGTCGTTCGTCGGCACAGCACTCGAGTCGTTCGACTTCTACGTCTACGCCTACTTCGCAGCGTTCTTCGTCGGGCCGCTGTTCTTCGCGCCGCTCGGCACGTTCGGCGCGACGCTCACCGCGTTCCTCACCATCGGCATCAGCTACATCGTGCGCCCGCTCGGCGCGATCGTCTTCGGCCACCTCGGCGACCGGCTCGGCCGGCGAACGACTCTCCTCGTCACCATCGCGGTGATGGGCGTCGCGACAGGCCTGATCGGCATACTCCCCACCTACGCGGCTGCCGGCTGGTTCGGCGCCGTCGCGCTCGTCATCCTCCGTCTCGCCCAGGGCATCTCGCTCGGCGGCGAGTGGGGCGGCGCGATCCTCCTCGCCACGGAGCACTCGGACGCCAAGCGACGACCCTTCTACGCCTCGTTCCCCCAGCTCGGATCACCCGTCGGATCGATCCTGTCGGCCGTCGCCTTCCTGGTGCTCACCTTCGTGATGACGCCCGAAGACCTGGCCGCGTGGGGCTGGCGGATCCCCTTCCTCGTCGCTCTGCCGCTGCTGGCCGTCTCGCTCTACCTGCGCTGGTCGATCGACGAGACCCCCGTCTTCAAGAACCTCGTGGCGACCGATCGCCGGGACCGCATCCCGTTCGTCGCGATGTTCCGTCGGCAGCCGCTCGTGCTGCTCATCGCCATCGGCGTCTCGTTGCTCGGCATCGGGTCCTATTCGCTGATGAACACCTACACGGTCGGCTATGGGGTCGCCGTGCTCGGCTTCACCTACCAGGACCTGCTCATCGCCACCACCATCGGCGGGCTCCTCCAGCTCGTCACCATCCCCACCTTCGGATGGCTCGCCACCAAGATCGGCTCTGCGCGGGTCGTGGCGATCGGTGCCGCCGGGACGCTGCTGATCGCGTTCCCGATGTACTTCCTGCTGCAGTTCTCGAGCTTCGAGATCCTCGTCGCCACGATGATCATCGGCGGGATCCTGCCGACGCTCAGCTGGGCGGCACTCGGCGGCCTGATGAGCGACCTGTTCGACGACGACTTCCGCTACTCGGCGCTGTCCTTCGCCTACAGCATCGGCGCGCTCGTCGCCGGATTCGTCCCCGCGATCACCGCTGGACTCGGCCAGGCGACGGGCAACGCCTGGTGGCACCCCGGCATCGTGTTGGGCATCCTGTCGGCGGCCACCCTGATCTCGGCGATCCTCGCCGCTCGGGTGCTGGCGAAGCGCGGATCTGCGACTGGCCGCCTAGCTTTCCCGCGATCGAGGGGCCTCCGATACGTCCGCCAGCGCAAGCGTCGACGCTGTCGGGCCCCAGCTGCCGCGCGCCTACTCGACCAACGAACGAACGTCAACTCGTTGGTCGAGTAGGGCCGCCAGGCCCGTATCGAGGCCGTCCCCGCCCAGACGCCGTCCGGTATCCTCGGGGCATCGCATCCTGCGGTCACATTCAGGCACCCTCACGCGGTGCCGCACATAACGAACCGGAGTCCCGCCATGTCCTTGGATAACGCCGCATCCTCGTCAGCCATCCCGGACAAGCCGGCCCTCGAGGGCCTCGAGACCAAGTGGGGCCAGCGCTGGGAGGAATCCGGCGTCTACCGGTTCGAGCGCGAAGGCGCGACCCGGTCCAGCATCTTCTCCATCGACACCCCGCCGCCGACCGCTTCCGGATCGCTGCACATCGGGCACGTCTACAGCTACACGCATACCGACGTCATCGCCCGCTTCCAGCGCATGCGCGGCAAGACCGTCTTCTATCCGATGGGCTGGGATGACAACGGCCTGCCGACCGAACGCCGCGTTCAGAACTACTACGGCGTCCGCTGCGACCCCACCCTCCCCTACACCCCCGACTTCGCGCCGCCGTACGAGGGCGGAGACAACAAGAGCAGCAAAGCCGCTGACCAGGTGCCGATATCGCGACGCAACTTCATCGAGCTCTGCGAAGAGCTGACGGTCGAAGACGAGAAGCAGTTCGAGGCCGTCTGGCGGGCGCTCGGTCTGAGCGTCGACTGGACTCAGACCTACCGCACGATCGGCGACGACGCCCGCGCCGCCTCACAGAAGGCCTTCCTGCGCAATCTGGCTCGCGGCGAGGCCTACCAGGCCGACGCCCCCACCCTCTGGGACATCACCTTCCGCACCGCGGTGGCGCAGGCGGAGCTCGAGGACCGCGTGCAGCCCGGCACCTACAACCGGATCGCCTTCCACACCCCCGACGGCGCGAACATCGAGATCGAGACCAGCCGTCCCGAGCTGCTGCCGAGCTGCGTGGCGCTCGTCGCGCACCCCGACGACGAGCGCTACAAGCCGCTGTTCGGGACCACGGTGACGACGCCGGTCTTCGGCGTCGAGGTGCCCGTGCTCCCCCACCACCTCGCGCAGGCGGACAAGGGCACCGGCATCGCGATGGTCTGCACCTTCGGCGACGTGACCGACGTCGTCTGGTGGCGCGAGCTCGACCTGCCCAACCGCGCGGTGATCGGCTTCGACGGCCGGTTCCGCACCGAGGCACCCGATGCGATCACGACGGACGCTGGCGTCGACGCCTACGCTCAGCTGGCCGGCAAGACGGTGTTCTCCGCGAAGCAGGCCATCGTCGAGCTGCTCCGCGGAACCGGCGAGCTGCTCGAGGAGCCGAAGCCCATCACCCACCCGGTGAAGTTCTTCGAGAAGGGCGACCGTCCGCTCGAGATCGTCTCGACCCGCCAGTGGTACATCACCAACGGCGGCCGCGACGAGGAGCTGCGGGACCGGCTGATCGCCGCAGGCAAGGACATGCGTTTCCTGCCCGACTTCATGCGCGTGCGCTACGAGAACTGGGTGCGCGGTCTCGCGGGCGACTGGCTGATCTCCCGCCAGCGCTTCTTCGGAGTGCCGATCCCCGTCTGGTACCCGCTCGACGCCGATGCCAACCCGGTCTTCGAAAAGCCCCTCGTGCCCGGCGAGGACGCGCTGCCGATCGATCCCGTCGACCGACGTGCCGCCGGGATACACCGACGATCAGCGCGGCACCGCGAACGGCTTCGTCGGCGAGCTCGATGTCATGGACACCTGGGCCACGTCGTCCCTCACCCCGCAGCTCGCGGGCGGCTGGGAGCGCGACGAGGAGCTGTGGAGCCTCGTCTTCCCCTACGACCTGCGCCCCCAGGGGCAGGACATCATCCGCACCTGGCTGTTCTCCACGACCCTGCGCGCGCTGCTCGAGGAGGGTCAGAAGCCCTGGTCGCACGCCGCGATCTCGCGGCTTCATCGTCGACCCCGACCGCAAGAAGATGTCGAAGTCGAAGGGCAACGTGGTCACGCCGGCCGACATGCTCGAGCAGCACGGCTCGGACGCCGTCCGCTACTGGGCGGCGTCCAGTCGCCTCGGCACCGACGCGGCGTTCGACCCGCAGAACCCGACGCAGATCCGGATCGGCCGCCGCCTGGCGATCAAGATCCTCAACGCGTCGAAGTTCATCCTCAGCTTCGCGTCCGACGGCACCCTCGGTCGCGATGCCGTGACGCACCCGCTCGACTGGAGCATGCTCGCCACCCTCGACGGCGTGATCGCCACCGCGACCACCGCCCTCGAAGAGTACGACCACGCTCGCGCCCTCGAGACGGCGGAAGAGTTCTTCTGGACCTTCTGCGACGACTACCTCGAGCTGGTCAAGGAGCGCGCCTACGGCGGCGACGAGATGGAGGATGGCGGCCAGGCCTCGGCCGTCGCCGCGCTGCGCGAAGCGCTCGACACCCTGCTGCGACTGTTCGCACCGTACCTGCCCTTCGCGACGGAGGAGCCGTGGTCGTGGTACTCCGAGGGGTCCGTGCACCAGGCGGCCTGGCCCGTGCCCGGAACTCTGCCCGAGACCGCCGACACCGCTCTGCTGAAGCTCGCGAGCGCCGCCCTGATCGGCATCCGCCGCGCAAAGACCGAGGCTAAGGCGTCGCAGAAGACTCTCGTGACCTCCGCGACCATCTCGGGCCCGGAGGATCAGATGGCGCTCCTGCAGCTTGCCGAAGGAGACCTCAAGGCAGTCGGTAAGATCGGCGATCTCTCGTTCGAACGCGGCACCGATCTGGCGGTGACGGGGATCGTTCTCGAACCGAGCGAAGTTCTCTAGGGGGAAACACGCATGGTCTCCGTCCGACCATTGGAGCAGGGCGACTTCTTCGCCTGGTACGAGCTGTACGCGGGGTATGCCGACTTCTACGAGACGCCCCTGCCCGATGCGCGCGCGATGCGAGCCTGGGCGTGGCTGCACGGGACAGAGGCCGCGCATTGGGGGCTCGTCGCGGTGGATGACGCCGGCAAGCTGGTGGGACTCGCGCACGTTCGCGAGTTCCGGCGGCTTCTCGAGAACGACAAGGGCCTCTACCTCGAGGACCTCTTCGTGGCATCCGATCAGCGCGGCAAGGGCGTGGCTCGTGCGTTGATCGACCACATCAAGAGCGAGGGTCGCGACGGCGGCTTCGGTGTCGTGCGCTGGATGACCGACAAGAACAACGCGACGGCACGTGCGCTCTACGACAAGGTGTCGGACAAGACCGACTGGGTCACCTACGACATCTCGCTCGGCTGATTCAGCCGGGCTCCGGGCAGGCGGCTACTCGATCGCGATACCGTCGACTCCATGATCCAGCTCGGAACGCGGTGGGCCTACGGGGCCACTCCCCCGTCACGACTGCCCGAAGATGTCGTCGCGACGATCCACGATGTCGAGACGCTCGTGCTCGAGGAGGGTGGCGAGGGCGACGCCGACCCCCGCGACTCGACCTGGACGCTCACCTGGCTGGAAGGCCGGCCGCATGCGGCGCTGGAGTTCACGACGTCGACGGGCACGGAGTACACGGTGACCGTGAACCCCGTGACCGGCGCCGCGGCGGTCCTGGTGACCGACGACCAGGCCGAGGCCGACGGCTGGGACGACTGACGGCGCCCTTCGACCACCGCTCATAGCCGGTACAGGTACGAGCTCGCGATGATGCGGTCTCGTTCCTGCAGAGCCGCGCGCCGCACCTCAGCCAGGCGATGCAATTCGGCTGGATCGATCTGCCGGCGCTCGCGGCGACCCCAGAGGATCAGACGGAGGCCGAGTCGCAGCGCGACTCGATCGAGTACGGACACAGGGGCTGATCCCGTGTCGATGGACATTCGATTGTCGGGACCCGTTCGGATCTCGATTATTGCGGTCATGAGAGAAGTTCCTAAAAGTTGAATTGTTCGTGGCGCGACTATTAGCGCCCTGGATAGGCGCGAAAAGAATGCAGCAGAATGGCCGCCATGAATTGGCGGAATGAGGTGGACTCCCATGCCGACAGACGCCTCACACGCGAGGGCCACTGCACGGGGCAATGAGGGAATCGGTCGCACGTGCAGGAGCACGATGGGACAGATCCGGCTACATCAGCGCTTCCACCGGAGACGATCCAGGAGCGCGGGGCTCGGATCGTCTACGCGACGGAAACGCCGACAGAAATGGTCTTGGGCTCGAATGCCATGACTATCTCCTTTCGGTTTCGACGTTGGAATTGACGGTAGCCCTTCGAGCCGCGACTCGGCAAGCCCGAAACGGCATTTCTTCGCAATAGGCTCAAATCGTGACCGAGAACCCGTTCTTCTCCCCTAGCGCGCTGCCGTTCCAGCTGCCCCCATTCGCCGAGATCCGCGACGATCACTACGAGCCCGCGTTCGAACGGGGCATGGCCGAGCAGATCGCCGAGGTGCGAGCGATCATCGGCAACCCCGAGCCGCCAAGCTTCGCCAACACGGTCGAGGCACTCGAGCGAGGCGGTCGCGTCTTGAAGCGCGTCTCCGCGGTGTTCTTCGCGCTGAGCTCGTCCGACAAGACCCCGTTCATCGCCGAGCTCGAGGAGCGGATCGCACCCCGCCTCTCGGCGCATGGCGACCGCATCCGCCTCGACTCCGACCTCTACGCGCGGATCCGATCCGTATCGGAGCGAGTCGCCAGCGGCGATGAGCGGCTCGACGCCGAAGCGCGCTACCTGGTCGATCGCTACCTGACGAGCTACACACTCACCGGCGCGGGGCTCAGCGACGAGGACAAGGTCACCCTCCGGGAGCTCAACCAGCGGCTCTCGACGTTGACCACTCGCTTCGACACCAACCTGTTGGAAGACACCAACGCCCTGGCCGTTCACCTCACCGACATCGGCGAGCTCGACGGCCTCGGCGCTGACGCGATCGCCACGGCCGCTGCGAATGCAGAGGCCCGCGAGCTGGCCGGCTACCTGATCACTCTGGTCCTGCCCACCGGTCACCCCTACCTGGCATCACTCACGAGCCGGGCCCTGCGCGAGCGCATCATGGTCGCGTCGCAGTCTCGGGCCGCCCGGAACAACGCCGCGGACAACCGGCCCGTGGTGGTCGAAATCGCGCGCCTCCGCGCGAAGCGCGCCGAGCTGCTCGGGTTCCGATCGCACGCTGCCGCCGTCACCGCAGCACAGACCGCGAGGACCCCCGAGGCGGTCGATATGCTGCTCGGTCGCCTGGCGAAGCCTGCGGCGGCCAATGCACGCCTCGAGGCTGTCGCGCTGCAGGAGCAGATCGACGCGTCCGGCGCCCCCTTCGAGCTCGCCAGCTGGGACTGGGCATTCACTGCCGAGCAGGCGCGCGCCGCCCGATTCGACGTGGACACCGTCGGCCATGCGCCCCTACTTCGAGGCCGAGCGGGTGCTTCGGGATGGAGTGTTCTTCGCCGCCTCCAGCCTCTATGGCATCCGTTTCGAGGAGCGCTTCGACCTCGCGGCATACAACTCCGAAGCACGGGTCTTCGAGGTCACGGAAGACGACGGGACTCCGATCGGGCTCTACCTCCTCGACCTCTACACGCGCGACTCCAAGCACGGCGGCGCGTGGATGAACTCGTTCAGCTCGCAGTCGCGGCTGCTCGGCACGCCGCGCGTGGTCACCAACAACCTCAACGTGCCTCGGCCCGCCTCGGGCACGCCGACCCTGCTCACCCTCGACGAGGTCACCACGCTCTTCCACGAGTTCGGGCACGCCCTGCACGGCCTGTTCGCGACGGTGACCTACCCACGATTCGCTGGAACCAGCGTCTTCCGCGACTTCGTGGAATTTCCGAGTCAGGTCAACGAGATGTGGATGCTCTGGCCCGAGGTGCTCTCGAACTACGCCAAGCACGTCGACACCGGCGAGCCCATGCCACAGCAGATGGCGGACCGGCTCATCGCGTCACGTGCGTTCAACGAGGGCTTCAAGACCAGCGAATACCTCGCTGCGGCCCTGCTCGACCAGGCCTGGCATGGACTGTCATCCATTGAGGCGGAGGCTGTCACCGATGTCGCCGAATTCGAGCGAGCAGCGCTGGAGCGTGTCGGGCTCGCCGTGCCAGCCGTGCCTGCCCGCTATTCCAGCACCTACTTTCCCACGTCTTCGCGGGCGGCTATGACGCCGGCTATTACTCCTACATCTGGAGCGAGGTGCTCGACGCGGACACTGTGCAGTGGTTCGAGGAGAACGGCGGGCTGACTCGGAGAACGGCGACCGCTTCCGCCGACTCATCCTCGGCATCGGTGGATCCCGCGACCCGCTCGAGGCCTACCGCGAGTTCCGCGGCCGCGACGCCGACATCGCCCCGCTCCTTGAGCGCAGAGGTCTCACAGGGGTGTAGCCC
>CAWHND010000002.1:0-392430 GCA_963830655.1 uncultured Actinomycetota bacterium | reverse complement strand
GAGAGCTGCGGGGACTGAGTCCGCGACGCATGGGCGTTGCGTATTGGCTCCCGATCCTGCCGAGTCATACATTGGGCTTGTGAGTGGCGCAGAGGTCAAGGGCAGGCGATTCGATGGACGGCTGAAGCGTCGGCCGATCGACTTCGTCATCTACGCAGGATCCGCCGCCGTTGCGGTGGCCGGTGTCATCGCGCTGCTTTCCCTCTTCTAAGGCGGCCAGGCCGTTTCCGTCGGCGGCAGATGCGGCACAGGATCGCCGTGTCCTCATTAATGCCGACGCTCTCAGTGGGGGTCGTAGCGAGGAACCCGAACTGTCACGATCGCCCTATGGACTTCTGGGGAATCATCGCCATCATCGCCGTTGCATGGGTGGCAGTAAGCGTGTTCCTCGGGGTGATGATCGGCCGCGGAATTCGGATGGCTGACGTCAAGCAGGCCGACGCGGACTTCCTCCGTGGGCGCGGACCCCTCGCGGTTCGGGTCCCGGCCCGGGCGCTTGCCTCGCAGCGCTAGAAGAAATCAAAGCCGCGGAGTCTCGCGGCGTGGCTCCACCGATTTGACCCGCGATGTGGGTGTGGTTTCAGCTGACCAGGGATTTTACTCTGGAGTCATGTCCCGAGACCCCCGTCCTCCGCGCCGCCAACCCAGTTGGTGGGCCTACGAGATCGGCGGCGCTCCCCGCTGGCTGATCTTCTCCCTTGGCCTCCTCGCGCTCCTCTGCGCCTCCGTCGTCTATCTGATCCTCAGCGGAAACCTCGCGCCCCTCATCTAGCGTTCACCGCCACTGCAATCTGTCGACGCGTTCGCCCGATCGATCCTGGGCAGCGTCGGCGCTCCCCGAACAGCGCAGCGTTCACCCGACGTCGCGTCCTCTCTTCACCCCAAGAGGATCCCCATGTCTCAATTCAGCCTGACCTACGCCGGCTTCGGCCTCATCTGCGCGATCATCGGCGTCGGAGGAGCAGCCCAGCTGGGTATCGTCGGCGTCCTCGTCTTCGTTCCTCTGGCGATCCTGTTCTCCGCAGCTGCGATCGTGGGCTTCGTGCAGCTTCGCCGAGCGTCAGCCGCGCGCCGGGCGCTCGACCTGCCCGTCGCGTCGGACGAACATCGAGGAAGTCGCCGCGTAGACGCTTCTCCGACTCACTCGCGATCGCCGGGCGACCGACGCGGCGGGGGAGCTCAGTGGTAAGGCGAGGCGCGGGTATCGTTGTGTCCTCCTCGGTGACGGCGCCCAGCTGATGACAACCGAAAGGGGACGGCCGTGGCGTCCTGGTTCCGCATTCGGATCGCCGCGATCGCGCTGGTGGTCTACGGTCTCCTCGTCATTGCCGCAACCCTGACACCCGTGGCTCCGGACCGGCCGATCAGCGGGCTGCTGCGACGGCTCATCTCCGCTGCCCACAATCACGGGGTGCCGAGATTCATCGACTACGGGCTGATCGAGTTCACGGCGAACATCGCGATGTTCATCCCGCTCACCCTGATCGTGGCGTGGCTGCTTCCCCGCCACCTGTGGTGGGCCGCCGCGATAGTCGGTTCCTGGAGCTCGTTCGCCATCGAGAGCGCGCAGCACTTCCTCCTGCCGGGTCGCTTCGCCAGCGTGCTCGACATCCTGTCCAACAGTCTCGGATCGCTGCTCGGCGCGCTCATCGCCAGGGCGGTGCGATCCGCGGTCGTGCACCGTGACGCGCTGATCCGGGCCGATCTCAGCAGCGGCAGCCGCGTCCTTCGCCCCTGAATATCCTCTGATCGGCTGCCTCAGGACGGACGCCGGTCAGATCTGGCGCGGCGCAGCTGGGCGCCTCCAATTTGCGCGTACCCCCCAAATGGGGTCAGACTGGGACCACCGATGGCGGTCATTTCTCTCAGACGATCGCCTCTGACCCGAGTGGATTCTCAATGGAGACGATCCTTATCGCCGCTGGCGTGGCCCTATGGGGCTGCGTATCCATGCCGCTCGGTGTCCTCATCGGCCGTGCCACGCACACCTCCATCGCCATCGAAGATTCACGCCGGTCCCACCACGGCTGATCCCTCCGCAGCGGAGCCTGTGGATAACGGAGCCTGTGGATAACTTGCCCTCGGGTGGCCTCTAACCGTCAGACTGGTGAGACACCAGGACTCGGGAGGCAGACGATGCAACCACCGATCGACGAATCGGACTCGCGGCGACCGCCCGACGGCATCCACTCTGTGGGTCGGCCGTTTCATCTGGTTGACAACCTCTCCTTGCTCACCTCCGCCGAAGAGGGGGAGTCGTCCTTCGGCCCTTTGAAGCCGCACGAACTGGAGTTCTACGCGAAGCTCGGCGATATGAGTCCCCGTCCCATCGACGACGACGAATGGGCGCCCACTGCAGAAGAGCTCGCCGACGGTGAGCCGGAGCCCGACGATCCCGACGCCCGCGAGAGCGGTGCCGTCTGGACGGGGCGGTACTGGCGGCCAAGGGGGCGCCGCCGGGATCCACTCCCGCGAGCGTTGCTGTGCCCGTCCGACTTCGTGCAGATGGAGATCACGACCGTCGGCTGGGTCTGCCCCGACTGCGGACTGGTGAAGCTCTGAGGAGGGTTGCAGGCGGGCTTCGACGCGGGCGCTGAGCGCCCGGCTCAGCCACGCGGGCTCGACGCGTGGGTGGGCTTCGACGCGGGCGCTGCGGCGTGCGGTGGGCTTCGACGCGGGCGCGGAGCGCCCGGCTCAGCCACCGGAGTGTGTGGTGGGCGGGGCGGTCTTGCGGGGTGGGCGGGCTTCGACGCGGGCGCGGAGCGCCCGGCTCAGCCACCGGATGGGGTTTGTGGGGTGGGCGGGAAGTCGTGGCGGTCGCTGAGCTCGCCCGGGAGGGAGACGAGCACGGTCGCGGAGACGTCCCGACCCGGGCGGCAGGAGCCGCACGACGAGCTTGCCGTCCGTCATGCCTCGCAGGCGATCATCGACGAACCGCACCAGCTGATCCATGACCTCGTCCGGCGGAGCATCGCGGAGGTCATCGAGCAGCGTGACCTCCACGCCACGCGCCCGCGCCTGGCTGACGGCGTCCGCAAGCGCAGAGGCGAGCACTCCGGCGCGCACCTGATCGCGCAGCTGACCCTCGAGCACGACCGCCTCGGCCCGCAGACTCTCCGGCCCGACCCCCTCCGCCACCCGGCGCAGGAACGGAAGCGCCATCTGCTCCAACCGGTCGAGGCGCACGCCGCGCTGGGCGACCGAGATCTCCTCCGCGCTGATCGCCGCCGCCCGCCGCGTCTCGATCTCGGCCAGCTTCCTGATCCGCAGCGCCAAGCGTCCGATCGCGGCACCGAACAGCGAGCCGATGAGCAGCACCCCCGCGTTGCGATCCGTCAGCGCGAGCCCGGTCCCGAGCCCTTGGCCCACATCGAGCGCCCAGAAGATCGTGATCGCCGACATCGCCAGATAGGAGATCCACGCGATCACGACTCCGTCCGCGCATGGCGAGGAAGAACAGCATGATCGTCGATGCCCCGAGGTGCCACGACGCGTATCCCGGCCAGACGTCGGCGGGCATCTCCCAGCTGATGACGGCCGTCGCGAGCACGGGACCCGCAGCCACGAGCAGTGCGAGCCGGGTGGGGAACGGCTTCGCGCTGCCGACGAACAGGAAGGGTGCCGTGGCCGAGATGACCAGGAAGGCGGCGATCGCGAGAAGCGGCTCCCGGTAGCCCTGGAAGCTCAGGCCGAGCAGAGCCGCATGGGTGATGAGGTACAGGTAGAGCAGCAGACGAGCGCTGCGCGTGCCGATGCCGAGGAGCGTGCCCGGCGTCACGGCGATGGGCGCGGCCGCCGCGACGCCCGGTGCGCCGGTGCGCCGGGTGCGCGGGTCGACGCCGCCGTGAGTTCAGCCATCTCGGCGCCAGTGCAGCGATACGGTCGTGCCGACTCCAAGCCGAGAGTTGATCTCTGCCGATCCTCCCGGCACATCGCGCATGCGTGCCGTGATGCTGAGCCTCAGCCCGAGGCGTGAATCGTCGATGTCGTCGTCGACGAATCCATCGCCTTCGTCGACGATGGTCACCGTCGCCCGATCCTGATCGATTCGTGCATCGACCGAGATCGCTGGCATCCGGGGCGGTGTGACGCAGGGCGTTGCGGACCGCCTCCGCGGTTGCATCCGACAGGGCGGCGCAGACAGCGCGCGGCACCGACGATGCGGGGTCGACGGTCGAGGTGAACACCGGCCTCGCCGAGATGTCGGAGACGGTCCGGCTCAGCCGCTCCACGAGGTGCTCGCCGGGATGGCTGACCGGCTCGCTGCCGTTGTCGAGCTGCCCCACCCGCACGAGCGCGCGTCGCGCCTGGGCGACCAGCTCGTCCGAGGTGGTCGGCTGGCGGAGCACGCCGACGAGGGTGGAGAGGATCTCGTCGTGCACGAGCGCGTCGAACCGCACATTCTCTCGGGAGAGCGCCCGCGCCTCGGCGATCGTCGTCGCCTCTCGGGTGGCGCGTGCGATGGAGGCATCGATGGTGGTCGCCGCCCGCAGCACGGCGAGCACTGCCGCGGCGAAGATCGAGCAGAGCAGGATCATGTACAGGGTGTCGCAGAGAGCGATCACGAGATGCTCGTCGCCCTGCGACGTCGCCGCCCGCAGCGCGCCGGTCATCAGCGACGTGCCGAAGACGTAGGTCCACGCCCACCTCCGCGAGAGCACGAAGCATGCCGCGCTCGTCGGCACGGCGGTGATCGCCAACAGCCACGGCGAGCCGTCGTTCGGGATCGTCGGCGGATCCATCATCGCCGGGATCCAGGTGACCGTCGCGACGGGCAGAGCGATCGTCAGGGCCCATGCGGCGGCCCGCATCAGCCGCAGGCTGTTGACGAGGGCCCCGATGGCGACGACCACCGGCAGCAGCAGGATCGACGTGAGGAACAGCGTCGACCACCAGAGCTGCAGCATGGCGATCTGCGGGATGGCGGTCGGCAGGGCCAAGGCCCCGAAGACGATGCTCGCCGCCCCCATCGCCGCACCCAGAGCGCGACGGATTCCCCGGCGGTGAGCCCATCCCGGATCGGCTGCCGGACGACGTCGTCGTCGATCGGCGCAACGTCGACGGTCACATCTCGCCGCCGATGAGCCCGTCCTCACGCGCGCGACGGTAGAGGTCGATCCGGCTGGGGGAGTCGCGCCCGACCTGCTCGTACTTGCGGCGGATCCGGCTGATGTAGTTGTTCACCGTGTCGATCGAGAGGCCGGTCTTCATCGCGACGCTGAAGGCCTTCTCGCCGGCCGCGTAGTGGGCGAGCACCTGCTTCTCGCGCACGGAGAGACCCGCGTCGGCGAGCTGCAGGTCGCCATCGATCGCGGCCGCCCACTCGGTGGATGGGCACCGTGCTGCCCTCGATGGCGAGCTGGATCGCCTCGACGATGGCAGCGTTCGGCGCCGACTTCATGACCATCCCCAGGGCGCCGGCTCGTGCCGCTGACCGGATCAGATCGGGATCGTCTCCCGCGCGAGAACACGAGCACCCGGGCTCCGTTGTCGCGCACCCAACGGACGTTGTCACCGGGACGCGAGCCATCCGCGAGGCGGAGATCGAGCAGCACCAGGTCGATCTCCGCGATATGCGGACGCAGCTCGTCGACGGTCCGTGCCGTGATCGACAGCTCTGCCCCGTCCACCTTCGACAGCAGCGAGGCCAGACCGGCACTCACGATCTCGTGGTCATCGAGCACGGCGATGCGATGGACTGGAGCGGGCATCGGGTCCTTTATAAGGAGTTTCGAGTTGCTGGGCAGAAACGTACCACCGCGCGGGGGGCTCGGAAGGCCAGCTGACGGGGGCGCGGCATGCACCCCATATCCGTGCATGTAGGCCTCCGATGTAGTTAGAACAAATCGATTAGGCGGATTGGGGTCATCCGAGGTCGCAACATCCGCTGTTTCCGCGTGAATCGGGCATCTCGGGCTGCGGGATCGCTGGTTTTTCGGGGGACGGAGGTGATTGATGGAACCCATTCGCGTCGGTGATGCGGAGAATTTCTGCTCAATAACTCGACCAGAGCAATCGCAGTGAGCATGAGGCGAATTGCGCGAAAGCGGTTCGACATGCGTGACAGCGCGCCCGCGGCAGCGCCACATCGTTTCCGTGTCGCTCCCGGGGCGCGTCGGAGGTCGGGCGTAGCTTCGCATCCACCAACTCGTGGTCAAGGGGGCTGCCATGTCGGATCGCGTCATCGTCGAGGGGTACGGAGCGGGAACGGTCGTTGCGGAGATCGCTCCCGACCACGTCAAGGTGGCGCTCGACGCCTTCGATGCGTGGGTCGTCTGCCCCATGGAGCTCTGCTCGCACGAGTAGCCGACAGGCTGAATTGCGGCCGTCTCCGCTTCGCCCTGAAGCTCAGGGTGAGACTTTTCTGGGCGGTGCCCGCGTGTTCTGCGCGCGGGCTGCGACGGCCCGATAATCTCCCCTCATGGAGTCAGAGCGACGCACCGCGGGCGGAGACAATCCGTTCCAGGCGGCGCTGCTGTCGGTCGCCGTCGTGCTCATCGCCATCGGCCTCATCACGTTCGGGATCGCCGCTTCGAAGGCCACCCCGACTCCGCTGTACCCGGATGCTGCGGCGAACGCACTGCCCTCGCTGATCTGGGGTGGGGCCATCATCGGCATCGGCGCCATCTCGTTCCTCTTCTGGCTGCTGGTCAGCGCGCTGCGGTGGAAAGAGCGGGCGGCCGCCCCTCGCGTCTCGGTCCTCATCGAGGCCCCGCACCTCTCCGAGGCCGCGTAACCCCTGCCCCGCTGGTCGAGGGCCTCGATACGGGCGCGGGGCGCCCTACTCGACCACCGAAACGTCACCTCGGTCGGTCGAGGGCCTCGATACGGGCGCGGGGCGCCCTCTCGACCACCGGAACGTCACCTCGCTGGTCGAGTAGGCGCGCCAGCGCCGTATCGAGGCCCTCGAAACTCGACCCGCTGGTCGAGTAGGCCGTCCACGCGCGTATCGAGGCCCTCGCATCAAACGGCCTCGATACGGGCGCGGGGCGCCCTACTCGACCAACGAAACTCCTCCTCGCTGGTCGAGGGCCTCGATACGGGCGCGGGGCGCGCCTACTCGACCACAACGGGGTCGATGCCGGCGCGGGGCGCGACCACCGGTTCAAGCCGGATTCGTGCGTTTTCCCCCTTGACCTGGGGGCAGGATTTGATCAATTAGCACCTGAACAGGGGAAAGACTCGATCGTCGCCGACCCGTAGCGTGATGAGTGCGGAACAACGAGCCGGGGGGCTCGCGTCCGCACATCAAATCCATGGGGGTGGAGATGACCATGCAGGATCAGCTCACGCACGACGAGCTCACCGACGCATTCGAGGACGTCAAGAAGAGCCTGGCGGCTCCGGCGGCACGTGTGCCGTTCGACACTGCGCCCATCGACCTCGGCGCCTTCGACGTGCTGCCGATCGATCAGACTGTCAGCCGCGCGGCCCTGCCGTTCGAGTACGACGAGCTCGCCGAGTGGGACGCCATCAGCGCGGCGACCGCCCTCAACTTCAACCCGTCCCGCGAGAACCGCCGCCCCGCCGATCACGCTCCATGGAGTCTCCGGTCGGAGGTCGCGCTCGCCGTCATCGCCGTCGTCGTCGCCGGACTCTCGCTCGCCTCGGTGATCAGCCAGATCGGCCTCAACTGGATCCCGATCGCTCTGCCGATCCTCGTCGTCGTCGTGGTCCGCGGGCTGCTCGCCTTCAAGCGCTGGATCCTCGAGGCGACTCCGCGCGGCACCCGCGCCAACATCGCGCTCGCCGCGGTCACCAGCACCGTCGTCACCACCGTGCTGATCACCATGATCGTCATCGTGGGCATCCGCTCCACCCACCAGTAGTCCAGCCGCAGTCCCAGCCGTAGTCCCACCGAAGGATCGATCATCACTGACCACAGCAGAACCGGATCGCCCACCGCGGGCTGGTACCCAGATCCCGCGGGCGGCGACCAGCTGCGGTGGTGGAACGGCGAGAGCTGGACCGATCACGTCCAGAATCCGCCAGCACCGGCCTACCCGCACTACCCGGCCTCGGCGCCTGCATACGCCGGAGCGACCCAGTTCGCGTACGCACCGAGCGGTCCGGTCTATCCGCCTGCGCCGCCCGTGGGCTTCATGGAGTCCATCGCGAAGGTCTTCCGCAACTACGCGGTCTTCACGGGTGTGGCCAGCCGGTCGGAGTTCTGGTACTTCTACCTGGCCACGATCCTGGCGGCCGTCGTCGCGTTCATCCTCGACCTCATCCTGCTCGCCGTGCTGCTCAGCCTCGGCAGCGTCTGGCCCTTCCTGTTCACCGGGATCTACTCCGTCGCGACCCTCGGCCTGCTCGTCCCGGCTCTGGCCGTCACCGTGCGGCGGCTTCGGGATGCCGGCTATCCGTGGCCCTGGATCTTCATCAGCTACGTGCCGTTCATCGGCGGAATCTGGCTGATCATCATCCTCGCCGCAGAGCCAGCCGCGGTGCGCCCGCAGCAGACGGTCTACGCCGCGTAGAACGCGTCAGAGCAGCGCGGCCGTCTTCCGCCGAGCTGCCACGATCTCTCCGGCGAAGGGGACTGTCGCGTCGCCCTGGGGCGTCCAGACGCCGGCTGTGGCATAGGCGTTCTGCAGGCGAGCCCGCACGATCCCCTCGACGAGGTGAGCGACCCGGAACGCGTCGTACTCGTCCTCAGGGGCCGGGTACGCGGCGCGGAGCAGCTGCGCGTTCGGCTCGTCGGACAGCGTGATGGCGTCCATCGCGAGGAACACCCCTGCCTGTTCGGCGGCGGAGCTGACATGAGCGGCGAACTCTGCGACGAGCGGATCGGTGTGTGCGTCGGCCGCATCGGTCGCGGCGTCTCGCGCGGCGGCGATCTCAGCGGCATGCGGGAGGACGAGTGATGCGGCGAGCCCGCCGTCCGGAAAGGCTGCGCCCGCGATCCACGCCAGCTCGGCGGCTTCGGAGTCGAGCATCCACAGGTCGATGTCGCGGATGCCCTCCGCCTCGTCGGGCCACGACCGGTGCAACCAGATCGCGGTCACCAGGCGGGTGATGGGGGAGTAGAGGGATCCGGTCTCGCCGGAGGCCGTCGACTGCTCCGACGCGAGAGCCGCGACCGCTTCTGGGTAGAAGGACTGAAGCCAGCCGATCGCGGCCGACCGATCCGCGATCTCGACGCGCGCGCCGGCGAGCGGCTCGGCGACGTCGAACAGCACAGTGCCGCCGTTCACCCGCAGCGCCTGCAGGCTGACGCGGGGGCTGGGGGAGAACCCGACCGGTTGGATGACGGTGATGCCGTCGGTGGGTTCGAGGATCTCGAGCTCGCTCATGCGCCGAATGCTAGCGGGGCCGCCCCTTCACCCGCTGAACCGGTGTGGGTGGGCTTCGACGCGGGCGCTGTGCGCCCGGCTCAGCCACCGGTGGTTTGGCTTTTTCGTTGGGTGGGCTTCGACGCGGGCGCTGTGCGCCCGGCTCAGCCACCGGTGGTTTGGTTTTTCGTGGGTGGGCTTCGACGCGGGCGCTGTGCGCCCGGCTCAGCCATCCGGTGTGTTTGGCTTTTTCGTGGGTGGGCTTCGACGCGGGCGCTGTGCGCCCGGCTCAGCCATCGTGTTTGCTTTCGTGGGTGGGCTTCGACGCGGCGCTGCGCGCCGCTCAGCCACCGGGTTTGTCGTGGGTGGGCTTCGACGCGGGCGCTGCGCGCCCGGCTCAGCCACCGGTTGGACGGCTTCTCCGGTGGCTGAGCCGGCCCGCCAGGGCCGTGTCGAAGCCCGGCAGCGCGACGAATCGCGTCGGCATCAGCCGAATCAGCTGGTGATCGCGGTGCCGAACATCTCCTTCTGCACGGCCATCGCCAGGTCCCGCAGCCCCACGAGATCGAGGTCGCCGTCCGGTCGCGGCTTCGAGTCGAGGACGCAGACGGCGCCGATCCGATAGCCATCCGGCGACTCGATCGGGTAGCCCGCATAGAAGCGCACCGCAGGGCCGCCGTGCACGAGGGGATTGGCGCGGTACGCCTCCACCGCGCTCAGGTCGCGGAACACGGTGGGCGCCTCGCGCGTGATCGTCTCGTTGCAGAAGGAGTACTCCCGCGGGATTTCGACGTTCTCGAAGCCCACGACCGATCGGAAGACCTGGCGGTCGCCGTCGATGAGGGTGATCGCTGCGACCTCGGTGTTGAACATCTGCTGGGCGAGCCGGGTGATCCGGTCCAGGCGCTCGTTCGGCTTGAGCTCGAGAATGCGCATGGCGGCCAGCGCGGCCTGGCGCTGCTGCTCGTTCTGCGGCCTGCCGCGGCGATAGTGCGCTCCCCATTCCGAGATCTGAACGGTCTCGGCGCTGCTGCGCTCCAGCGTCGGGGCGAGCTGGGCGGCGACGCTGCCCGAGAGCATCCGATACAGATCCCGCGGCGCGGTCTCACGCAGCTGAACGGGCGAGCCCTTCTCGGGCAGCGGTCGGAACGAGGTCCGCGGGTCCTGCGCGCAGATCTCCTCGGTGATGGCGTCGAACTTCCTCGCGAGCCGGTCGCTCTGCCGTCCGAACTTGTCACCGAACGGCCCCATGCTGCCGACGGGCGGGATGCCGAAGACGAGGATCTGAGTCGTGGCCGAGGCCTGCTCGGCGATATCCGACAGCAGAGCGCTCATCGTCGTCCGCCACCGAGCGACCGAGTCGAGGCGCAGCGCTTCGGCAGTGCCGACGGAGACGATGATCGCGTCATAGCGCCAGAGGCGCATGCCGGTGATCGCGCGGAGCGTCGCGCTCGCGGTGAGACCGTATTCGGTGACGATGTCGACGTCGACGCCGCGGCTGGTGATCTCGGAGAGCTGGCGAGCGAGCTGGCCGGAGAAGGCGAGGTCGTGGCTGCTGACGCCCCAGCCGATCACGGCGCCGGTGCCGACGACGAGGATGCGGTCGGGGTCCGGCCCGCTCGCGTGCACCTGGGGGGCATCGGACGGCCGCGGAAACATGTTCAGCTTGAACGTCTCGTCATGCTTCCACGCGCTCCGGAAGGGGCGCGGAATCTGGAGGCCGAGGCCGGGCATGTCACTCCTGTGCTGGTTCTGGAGGCACACGAAACGTCCCCCGACCGGAGGACCGTACCCCGAGGTATCGGTGGAACACCGGACCGACACGTTTTGCTCATAAACCTGAGCCGGATCTACCCCATCGAGAGGGAAGCGACATACCGCGTTCTCGCTCCGTTAACTGCAGGGTGCTAGTCATAGACCAAATGATGATCATCGTGATGGCAGCGGTCGCGGCCTGGGCACTGGGATCAGTGCCGATCGGCCTTCTCGTGAGCCGGATGTGCCGTGTCGGATGGAATGGTGACCTGCGGCGCCGACCGATCTCCGCCGCTGCGCAGTGGCGGATCGTGAGCTCTCTGCTCGCCTGAACGCCAGGGTCAGCGGATGTGGCGCTTCAGTGCCGCGACATCGGCGATGTCGATGCGTCCGCGACTCGACGACGACGAGATGCTCGGCGACGAGCGCCCCGATCGCCTGATTGACGGTGGGACGTGTGGCGCCGATGATGCCGGCGAGGTCGTCCTGGGTGAGGGGCAGCGAGGCCGACGCGGCGCCGGGTGCGAAGGCCTCGGCCAGCTCGAGCAGCCGGAGCCCGCATCGTCGCTGCACCGTCTCGAACGTCGCCTCCGCCATCCGATCGCTGAGGTTCTGCAGACGGCCCGCCAACGACTGGGCGATGGCCGTATCGACTGCGGGAGTGCGCCTGCGCAGGTCGTCGAACACCCGGTGCGGCAGCACCCGCACACTGAGCGTGTCCAGCGCGACGATGGTCGCGGAGCGAACCTCGTCTCCCGTGACGGCCGCGATCTCGCCGAAGCTCGACCGCGGGCCGAGAACAGTCACCGTGATCGATTCGCCGTGAGCAGTGGAGACCTTCACCGCCGCGTGGCCGTCGTCTATCACGTAGACGTTGGCGCTCGGCTCGCCCTGGAGGAGCACGGTCTCGCCGCGCTTGTACGAGCGTTTGAGGAACGAGGGCTCGATGCGCGCTCGGTCCTCAGCTGACAGAGCTTCCAACCACAGCATCGATTCTCCGTTCTCGGACCTGCTCATTGTGGCGGACCCGCGTCGGCCTCGCGGACCCCGTCGGCGAATCGCGGTCACGTGGGACTAACGATGCGCCGCGCCTTGCCCCTACGGTGGCGGACATGAGCCGTCGCTCCGACCTGACGCGTCCGAACCGTCCCTCCTCGGGACGTGCGCGCGTGACCCGGCTCGGCGCCGGATGGCCGCCGCTGATCGTCGCGGTCGTCGTCGCCCTTCTGGCGGGTCTCGCCGCACTCGGCGGTGTCGGCGAGGCGGTCGTCCGGCACGCCTCGGATCTGCTGTGGACAGATGGGACCGCCGACCCACGGGTGGTCGTCGTGGCGATCGATGACGCGTCCGTCGCCGAACTCGGCGAGTGGCCGTGGGACGACGGACTGCAAGCCAGCCTGCTGCGGGCGATCGCGTCCGCCGGGCCTCAGGTGGTGGCCGTCGATGTGGTGACCTCGGCATCCGACTCCGCGGTCGCCGATGCGCTCAGCGCCGGGCCATTCGTGGTGGCGCAGGACTTCAGTGCCGCCTCGACGTTCCGGAATCGCTGGCTGCAGGTCAGCGGAGGCACAGCGGTGCCCGCCACCGTCAGGGAGAACGCCGCGGGCGTCGGCCACGCGGTCGTCCTCGCCGACAGTGACGGCATCCTGCGGTCTCTGCCCGCGTTCGTCGAGACCGCGGACGGTGAGTTCGTGCCCTCGCTGTCCGTCCGTGCGGTCGATGCGCTCGACGGTGCGATCGACCCCGTCGTGGTCAGGCCGTCGGCGGTGCAGATCGGCGCAGAGACGATCCCCGTCGAGGCCGACGCGACCCTGCGCATCCATTGGACGGCGGACACCTCGATCGTCTCCGCCTCGGATGTGCTGAACGGCGGCGCCGCCGATCAGCTGAAGGACGGCGTCGTCGTCCTCGGCGTCACCGCGGGGGGAGTGGGCGACCGGCACATCACCCCTCTGCAGCCGGGTGTGACGACCCCGGGTGTCGTGGTGCAGGCGCAGGCGGTGAGCACGATCCTGCAGCACGCGTGGGTCGTGCCGTATTCGCCGTGGATCACCGGGCTCGCCGTGCTGCTGTTCGGGCTGCCCGTCGCATTCGCCGCCCGTCGACTGCGGCTTCGTTGGGCGGTGCTCGTCACGCTGGGTGCGATCGTGCTCGTGACAGCCGTGGGGCTTGCCCTCTTCCAGATCCTCGGCTGGCAACCCGACTTCGTCCGGATTCCGATCGGCATCCTCGCCGCGGGCGTGGCCAGCCTGGGCATCAAGGCGATCGCCGAACAGCGCGACCGCCAGACCGCCGAGCGGCTGTTCTCCCGCTATGTGCCGCGCGATGTCGCCCTCGAGCTGCTCCGCGAGGGGCGCGGGGAGAGCACCGGATCGGGGGAGCGGCTCGACCGTCGGCATCCTCTTCGCCGACCTGCGATCCTTCACCCCGATGGCCGCGAGCCTGGATCCGAGCGACGTGCAGCGCGTGCTCGACATCTTCTACGACTACGTCTGCGAGCGCGTCTTCGCCCACTCACGGCACGGTGATGCAGTTCGTCGGCGACGAGGTCTTCTCCGTCTTCGGAGCTCCGCGGATCCTCGAGGATCCGCGGAGGGACGCACGTGAGGCATCCTTCGACCTGCTGCGCGACCTGCCGGTTCTCGCGTTCCGGTTGAAGGAGGCGGGTCTGCCGCAGATCCAGTTCGGGATGGGACTGCACGCCGGATCGGTCGTGGCAAGCCACGTCGGCCCCGCCGATCGGCGCCAGTATTCGGTCATCGGCGACCCGATCAACGTCGGATCCCGGCTCTGCGGCCTCGCCCGCGGCGGCCAGGTCGTCGCCTCGGAGGATGCGGCCGGCTCGACCGACTGGCTGGGCGGCACTCCCGAGACCGCGCAGGTGAAGGGCATCGAGCGCCCCCTCTCAGTCGTCCGCGTCGCTGCCGCGGACCTGACCCCACCCACTGACAGCGCCGAATTGCCAGGTCTGGCTCCCAAACGCGCCGTGTGAGAGCCATTTACGGCAATTCGGCGCTGTTCGAGGCACGGCCCCAGTCCTGGGGAATCCTGCGCGGCTCGGAGGGTCGGGGCGGTCCTGCCCGCCTATCGTGAGCGCCTGGATGTTCTGGGGGGAACGTGGACGAGGCGGCGCCGGAGGGCTGGTACGAGGATCCGAGCGATCCCGCGCGGCTGCGCTGGTGGGACGGCGACGAGTGGACCGAGTTCGCCGGCGACGGGCCGCTCGTCGAGCTCGACGATGCGGCGCATGCCGAACCTCGACGGCAGGACCGGCCACCGACGAGGACTCTGGGAGCTGGAGGCCGAACTCACAGTCAGGCCTGAAAGCCGCGATCCGGCTGCGGGCAGTCTGAGCCTTGCCGTCGCGGTCGCAGCGGTGAGATCGCGAGGCGTCGGCGTGGCTCGTCCTGATGATCGCGACGAGGGCTCCATCGCACCGGATCACCCGAGGCTGCGCCGGCAGGGCCCGAAAATCGAACGACAACGAAGAGGACCTCGCGCTCGCCGCAGCGTCGACGAACGCCAGACCCGCGCCCGGACCGTCCGAGTCCCGAGCCCGCGCCCGCGCCCGAGCCCGCGCCCGAGCCCGTGCCTGTGCCTGTGCCTGTGCCCGTCGCCCGTTGTGGGCTTGGTGGATCCGGCGCCCGCACGCCGCGCCGATCCCCATCTTCCGCACCGCCGCGCACCAGCTCGCCCCGTCGGACCTCCTCCGCGCTCGCGCTGAGTCCGACACGGCCGGCGTCCCGATCCAGTACGCGGAGAGCGCCCCAGCCCCGACGACCGCTGTCCGCGTGGATGATCGTGATCCCGATCGGGTGGCTGATCCTCTCGCTGCCGGCGATTCTCGCCGGGTGGGGGCTCTTCGCGGCCGCCGTCGGATTGCTTCCCCTGCTCACCGGCGCCTATGTGGCCGTGACCGGGCGGCCGTCGTGGCTGGGCCTGTGGTCGCGTCAGACCGGCGCTCTCCTTGTGGCGGCGAGCCTCGTGCTCGTCGTCGGCGGAACGGTCGTGAACAGGGCGGTGCATCCCGTGCTGGTCGTCGACACCGGGATGCTCGGGTTCGCGGCGCCCGCCATTCCGCGAGGTCACCTGGGCCGGACCGCCCGCCGCCGAGTCGGATGCGCGCCAGCCGATCGCATCACCGCGTGGCGCCGGCCGATATCGCGTCTCCCGAGTCGACACCCGCCGCCGACGTCAGTCCGACGCCGGTGATCGAGACGCCCGCACCCTCAGCCGAACCGGTCGCAGAGTCGGAAGCTCCTCCCGTCACCGAGGAGCCGATCGCCGAGTCGTCCCCCGCCCCGGTTCCTCCTCGCGCGGATCCTGCTCCCGCCCCGCACCCCTGCCGCCGCCCCGAGCTACGCGAACTGCGCGGCCGTCTGGCGGGCCAATGCCGCCCCCATCACGCGCGGCGACCCGGGATTCCAGCAGAGATTCGACAAGGACGGCGACGGAACGGGGTGCGAGAAGCGACCCTCCTGAGGTCGCCCTCGGGCTGCGTCATGAGGGCGAGGGCTGCCTTCGGGCTACGCCTCGACGGAGAAGGAAGCGCGGCGCTCCTGAGCGTGCAGGTCCGCCTCCATCAGGGCGGAGATCATCAACCATCCGATGAAGCCGATGAACGCGCCGGGGAGCAGGAGGCGGCTGAGTCCGTATTCGATATCCGTGGCGGCCGCAGCGCCCGGATAGCCGGAGGTGATGGTTGCCAGCGTGAACGCGATGATCCCGGCCAGCAGAGCGGTCGCAGCGAGCCAGAAGAGCGTCTTCTTGAGGACGGAGACCATGCGCAGACCATACGTCGGTCGCCTGACGCGGCCCGGTCCATCCTGCCGCGTGTCGTCCACTGTGGGGCGTGACGATCCGAAGAGAAGGGTGCCCCCGCAATGCAAGCATTCGGGGGCGCGACCGGGTTATCTGGGGTGCCGGTGCTGAGGAGCCTATACCCCGCGAACAAAGCGGAGATCCACGGATGCGGTCCGACTGTCCGGCCATGCGCTACGCGCCCCCATGAGGCACTCTTGGGGGCGCGCTCGCATCCTCCCTCCCGTCCAGCACATCGAGATGCCACTTTCTGTCCCTATCCGGCACCGGAAGGGACGAGAAAGTGGCATCTCGATGCGGGTCGGATCAGACGAAGGCGGCCTTGCCGGTGATCGCGCGGCCGACGATCAGGGTGTTCATCTCGCGGGTGCCCTCGTAGGAGTAGATCGCCTCCGCGTCGGCCATGTGCCGGGCGACGCCGTGCTCGAGGACGATGCCGTTGCCGCCGAGCGCCTCGCGGCACCAGCCGACCGACTCGCGCATCCGCACCGTGGCGACCGTCTTGGCGAGCGCGGCGTGCTCGTCCTTCTGAGTTCCGGCGTCGAGCATCTGCGACACCTTCGTGACCAGGCCGAGGGATGAGGTGATGTTGCCGAGGCTGCGGACCAGCAGATCCTGCACGAGCTGGTGCGAGGAGATCGTCTTGCCGAACTGCACCCGCTCGCCGGTGTAGGTGAGCGCGGCCTCGTATGCGCCCATGGCGTTGCCGACCGCGGCCCAGGCTACTTCCGCGCGGGTGAGGCGCAGAACCTTGGCGGTGTCGCGAAAGCTGCTGCTGTTCTGCAGGCGCATGCCCTCGGGCACCCGGACATCGGTCAGCGTGATGTCGGCGTTCTGCACGATCCGCAGGCTCTGCTTGTTCTCGATCTTGGTCGCCGAGTAGCCCGGGCTCGTCGTGTCGACGATGAACCCTTTCACCTGGCCGTCGGCGGTGTCCTTCGCCCAGATGATCGTGATGTCGCTGAACGTTGCGTTGCCGATCCAGCGCTTGCTTCCGTTGAGGACCCACTCGTCGCCGTCGCGGGTCGCCGTGGTGCGCAGGCCCTGGGCGGAGTCGGATCCGGAGAGCGGCTCCGTGAGCCCGAATGCTCCGATCACCTCAGCGCGCGCCATCTTCGGCAGCCACTCGTCGCGCTGCGCCTGATCACCCGCGACGCTGATCGACCCCATCGCCAGACCGTTCTGCACGCCGACGAAGGTGGCGATGGACGCGTCGATGCGAGCGATCTCCAGCGCGACCCAGCCGCGGAAGACGGCGGAGTTCTCGAACTCCTGCGTCTCTGCCCAGGGGTTGGCGAAGATCTTGAGGTCCGCGAGCGGCTGGATGACCTGGGTCGGGAACTCGGCACGTGCCCAGTAGTCGTCGACGATCGGCCTGACCTCGCGCTCGAGGTAGTCGCGGATCTCGAGCACGGCCTGCTTCTCGCGGTCGGTCAGCGAATTCTCGTAGCCGAAGAAGTCGCTGGGCAGCGTCGTGAAGGGGGTGGTGGCGGTGGCGAGGGACATCGCGGCTCCGTTGCAGTCGGGGGTGCACTGCGCCCGACGCTAGCCCTGGCCACTCACCGTTGCCTGAGCGGCTGCCGCGGGTGAAGTGGCCATCCCGCGGGTGTCGTATCCCCCGCGAAATGGCGCCTTCACCCGCGAAAGTCGGGGCGCGCTACTTGAGGTCGGTGCGGCTCGGGCTGAACGGAGTGCCTTCGCTGCGGGCGTCGTTCTCATCGAGGTGATGGTTCGGCTGGAAGGAGAAGTGACCTTCGACATCCTCCTCCTCGACTACTGGCTTGCCCACGACGGCGTGACCCTCGACGTCGTCCGTCGGCGTCCTGTGGCGCGTTCTCCGATGTGTCCATGCGGGTTTCCTCTCGATGACGCCAGAGTCTGTCTCTGGTTCTGTGACCCACTATGACTCCGGAAGGCCCGCGACTGTGTCGTCCAGACAACACACCTCGGTCACGGGCCGCCAGGGTGCAGTCTCTGGGACGTGCTGGGGCCTTGTCAGGACTAGGATCGGGGCCCCGGAGCAGCGTGCGCATGAGTGCTCCGGACACCTTCTCGGCTCGGAGTCGCATCGTGAAGAATCGTGGTCTGCTGTCGGGGGCGGCGATGCTGGCCGTGCTTTCGACTGCTGGCGGGGTGCACATCGGACCCGACTGCCGAGGTGACGGCATCGGCGACGACAGTGACGCTGGCGTCCGCATCGGGCGATCCGACCGAGGTGGAGAAGACCGATTCCGCGCACATGGGAGATGTCGTCGCGACGGACTCCGCGGGGCGGGCTCAGCTGGACTATCCGGATGGGTCGCTTACCCGACTGGGCCCCGACACCACGCTGACGGTGGATGTGCTCGACTCGGCGGAGGCGCAGCGAACGGCGTTGTCGCTGGACGTGGGGCAGAGCTGGCACCGGGTGCAGAAGCTGGTCGCCGAGAAGGCGCAGTACGAGGTGAGCACCCCGGTGGGGGTGGCGGCGGTGAAGGGCACCGCGTTCGAGGTGGACTGCACGGCGGAGCCGGCGTGCACGATCACAGTGATCGAGGGAGTCGTGGAGTTCACCGCGACGGATGGGTCGGTGTTCGAGGTCGATCCGTACCAGCGCTTGGTGGTGCCCAATCCGGACGGCGGAGATCCGGTGGTGACGGTCGCTCCCGTCGCGGTGGTGCAGGCGGATGACTGGATCAGCGGCAACATCGACGCCGACGAGATCACCGAGGAGATCCCCGTCGAGGCCGAATCCCTCGCCGGCGAGTGGGCACTGACCTACACCTACACGTCGGTATCCGGATTCCTGGCCGAGCACGAGGCATCGGGACAGGGCACCTGGACCTTCGGAGAAGCCACCTGCAGTCCCGTGTGCAGCTTCCCGGTCGACACAGGCTGGGGTACGGGATTCATCGTGAAGCTCACGGATGCAGGATTCAGCGGCGCGACGGGGCCGCTGAAGACCACCTGCCTCAATACCGATACCGGTCAGCAGGTCGACGACGCGTACGACTACAGCATCGACATCGCCGCTGACAGTGCAGACGGAGACGTCATCGCAGGGACCCTCGTCTGGCATTACACATACAACGGCAAGCCCTCGGGATACTGCACCTACGGCGAGGAGCCCTTCGAGGAGGCGGCGGACATCACCCTGACCCGCGAGTGAGGCGCTGATCGATCTATTCGCCCGACCGCGGCGGGTCACTGCAGCCGGTCAATCCGGCCGGTCATCCGGCCTGTCAATCCGGCCTGTCACTCCGTGGTGCGACCAGGCCTCATGTCGTGGCCGGACACATCGTCCGTTACGTTCGCCTTCGCCGCCCCACCCTTCCCGGGGATCAGGCGCTCGTTGTGGTCGCCGACGTAGTTCTCGGGCAGAAAGGACAGGTGTCCTTCGACGTCGTCGTCCTGGTCGGTGACGCGCATCCGAGCGTGTCCTTCGACGTCGTCGTCCTGGTCGGTGACGCGCATCCGGGCGTGTCCTTCGACGTCGTCCGTGGTGACGCGCATGCGGGCGTGCCCTTCGACGTCGCTGGTCGGCTCCTCCGCGGGCCTCTGTGAGTCATCCATGTGATTTCCTTTCTCGTGATCGCGTCTGCGATGTGTCGATCGTCCAACCCGACGGTCGGCAACTCGGTTGCGGTCCGCACTCTCGCAGTGTCGGCTCGCAGACGTAGACACATGCGGCAGCAGGCGGGCCGGGGCAGTCCGTCTGATGGACAGACAACTCCCCATTGGGGGAAAGCGCTAGGGGGCCTGTTGGTGCGCGTTGGATGACAGCGCGTGCAGCACCGACTTCACCTGGAACGAGGTGAGGTCGGGATGCTTGGAGAGAAGCAGGGTGACGAGGCCGGCGATCACCGGGGCGGCGAAGCTGTTGCCGGTCGCGGTGATGCTGCCTTCGGTCCACGCGACGTCGACATCGATGCCCGGGGCCCCGAACTCCACGGGTGGACGCGGGTTGTAGGCGATGGAGAATGGATCCTGTCCCTCACGCGCCGCGACGGAGAATACCGACGCGTACTGAGACGGATAGGTAGGACCCGGCACGTTGTTCGCGGCGCAGACCAGCATCAGGTTGTGGAAGTACGCCTCGTCGGCGAGTGCGTGCAGCGGTCCGAACCACTGCTCGCTGCGGCTGCTGAGACTGAGGTTCGCGACCTGCATTCCGTTGTCGATGCACCAGCGGATCGCGGCCGCGAACAGCGCGCCGCGGGTGGTGAGGTTCCGACCGAGCACGCGCACGCTGTAGATCTCCGCGTCTGGGGCGAGGGATCGGATGATGCCGGCGCAGGCGGTGCCATGCCCGTACAGATCCTCGTGCGGGCCGTCGACGATCCGGTAGCCGTCGGGCGCGTTGTCGTCCGATTCCAGGGCGACACTGCCGGCGAGCCCGGCCACCCGTGGGTGTTCGGCGTTCACACCGCTGTCGATCACCGCAATCTTGACTCCCGCACCGGTCGCGGAGCCCCACGCCCACTCCCGGGTCGGCGCGGGGAGCGGCAGCGGGGTGGTCGACTGCAGCACGGCCTCGCTGAACGCGGACGACCATTCCGGAAGGGTCACGCGCGGCTTCGGGAGTAGTCGAGTGCGGCCGTCAGCACGGAGAGCGCGAAACGCTGGCCGGCCGGGCCGGTGGTGGAGATCCGCTGGAAGGCCTGGGCGAGTGCGGCGAAGTCGGCATCGCCGTCGCCGGATGCAGCGAGCGCGTCGAGCGCCTCCGCGAACTGCGCATCATCTGAGGCTCCCGCTAGGGAGGAGATGAGGACCGAGCCGAGCCGGTCGAACGTACTCGACAGCCGCACGGTGGCTGCCATCTGCGAGCCCAGCAGCCCGAGCACATCGAGATCGCGGCCGGTGTTCTCGTTCGTGGCGCGCGGGTCGAGCACCTCGATCACGCCGAGCACCTCGCCGTCGTCGCCGAGCAGGGGGGCGGCGAGGATCGCAGTCGGGACGTAGCTGGTCTCCTCGGCGACATCGCGGGCGAAGCGGGGATCCACGCTCACATCGGCGATGGCGATCGACTGCCCGGTCATGGCGACCCAGCCTGCGATTCCGCGCTCGATCGGCATCTCCCGTCCTGTGACGGCGGCCGCTCCGATCCCATTCGCAGCGATGAAGCGAATCGCGTTGCCGTCGGATTCGACCAATGCGCACGAGCTCGCGGCCGCGTCGAACAAGGAACGGATGCCAGCCGTGGCGCGCTGGAGCTCGTCGACCAGCGCGGAGGGTCGGGTCGCGGCACCCAGGGCATTGCCGATCCGAGCGACGAGCGCGACCAGTTCAGGAGTGGGATCGGTCATCGCGTCAGTCTGGCGCTGCGCGGGGCGGCTGACAACCGTCCAGGGTCATGCTGGGTCACGGCGTCCGTCACCCGTGATGCGCGAGATCTCCACCTTTACCAGAAGGTTTCTCATGTGGGATCATCGGGCGGGAGAGCCATAGCTTCCCTGATCAGCGTCGATTTCCCAGCCAAGACCCCGAGCCGAGGTGCGGTGTGGCCACTGCGGTGAACCGTTACGCCGCCGCCTTCGGGTTCCGGGACTTCCGGTTGCTGATCGCGTCGTCGTTCATCAATTCGGTCGGAAGCTGGATCGCCGGTGTCGTGCTCGACGTGTACGTCTACACGGTCACCGGATCACTCGGCTGGCTCGCGGCCATGGCCGCCGCGAGCTGGATCCCGGGCCTCATCATCGCCCCTCTCGCCGGGGTGCTCGCAGACCGGTTCGACCGGCGGACCATCATGCTCGCGTCGGCGCTGCTGTCGGGCATCGTGAGCGTCGCCCAAGTCGGCGTCGTGGTGGCCGACGGTCCCGTCATCCTGCTGCTCCTGCTGACGATCGTCGCGTCGATCGTGCGCAGTCCGTACGGACCGGCGGCTGGCGCGCTCACTCCCGAGGTCGTCGACGAACGCAGCCTGCCGACCGCGAACTCCGTGTTCGCGGGGCTCGACAACATCGTCATCGTCGTTGGGCCCGCCATCGGTGGCCTGCTCCTCCTGACCGGCCAACCCGCCATCGGCGTCTCGATCAACGCCGCCAGCTATTTCGTGGCTGCCGGGTTGGCCTTGGCGCTCCGCGTTCGCAGCCGGGGCGATGCGGCGCCGGGGGAGAGCGTCGTGCGGCAGATCCTCGACGGGGTAGCGGCGCTGCGCTCGACGCCGACCG
Organism: uncultured Actinomycetota bacterium; assembly: GCA_963830655.1. Classification (GTDB taxonomy): domain Bacteria; phylum Actinomycetota; class Actinomycetes; order Actinomycetales; family Microbacteriaceae; genus Naasia. The sequence goes on along the minus strand of CAWHND010000002.1, from coordinate 370,430 downwards.
CCGCCATCCTGCTCTTCTTCGCCGCGCTCGACACCACCCTTGCCGGCGCGTACACGGTCATCTACATCCCCATCAGCCAGCACATCGGCATGGGAACGCAGGGCTACGGCTACCTGCTCGCCGGGGCTGCTGTCGGCGGCATCCTGGGCGCCCTCCTGGCCGATCGCCTCAGCCGCGCGAAGAGACTGGCCCCGATCATCGTCGGGGGAGTTCTTGTGCAGTCCATCCCCTACGCGCTCACCGCCTTCACCGAATCCGCCGCGGTCGGCATCGGACTTCAGGTCGTCTCGGGCGTCGGCATGGTCCTGGTGGACGTGGTGGCGCTGACGGCGATCCAGCGCGAGGTCTCGGCGGGGCGGCTCAGTCGCGTGCTGTCGCTGCAGGACACGATCGTCCTGCTCGCCAGCGTGCTCGGCAGCGTCGGCGCGGCAGCGCTGCTGTCAGCCGTTCCGCTGGAGGTCTCGCTCGTCGCGCTCGGACTGGGCTGCAGCGCGATGGCCATCGCGCTGTCGCCGCTTCTCGTGCGCACTGATCGGGCCTCGGCGACACAGACAGCCCTGATCACCGAACGGGTGCTGGTGCTCGATCGGATCCGCCTCTTCGCGCAGTCCTCGAACGCGATCAAGCAACGACTGGCCGCAGCGATGGAGGTGCAGCAGCTTGCACCCGGCGAGCTGCTGATTCGCGAAGGCGATCCCGCGGATGCCCTATGGGTTCTGGCATCGGGAAGCCTGTCGGTCGATTCGAGTTCGGGGCCGACCGGGGGCATCCCGGATGTGGTGGCCCCCGACGTCGTGGGCGAGATCGGCGTGCTCACGGACATCCCGCGCACCGCGACGGTCGTCGCCGCCACGCCGTCGACCGTGTGGCGGCTCAGCGCCGACGAGTTCGCGGCCGCCATCGAACCGCAGCGGCAGCCGCTGCTCCTGCTCGGCCCCTCCATGGCCCGGTTGCGCCGCACCCATCCCGACCTCGTCGGCGCGGAGGCCTGACATGCCCATCGCGTCCGGTCGGCAACTGAACACTCCATGTGTTCGCCGGACGACAGTACTGCGTCTGGCCCGCCCGCACACTTCATCTATCGCACCCAGCGACACCCCATCGAAAGGAACGAAGCAATGAACGAGAACACCAACACCACCCCCGAAGACGCCTCCGAAGACACCACTGACGACGTCGCCGGCCACGGCATCCGCAGCGGCCGCATCGCGGAGCAGGATGACGTCGCCGGCCACGGTTTCCGCGGAAACGTCGTCGAGCAGGATGACGTCGAGGGTCACGCGCTCAAAGCCCACCTCATCGACGACGACGACGACACCGAGGGTCACGCGCTCAAAGCCCACCTCGTCGACGACGACGACACCGAGGGCCACGGCGTTCGCGTCAAGATCTGATAGCCCGTCACCGGTGGCTGAGCTTGTCGAAGCGCACCCGGGCCCGCCCTCCCGAGCTCAGCCATCGAACATCGACCCAGTGCTCAGGCCTCGTATACCTCGAGCGGCAGCCCGTCCGGGTCGAAGAAGAAGGCCATCTTGTGGCCGGTATGCGGATCGATCCGCACCTCCTCGCAGCGCACGCCCTTCGAGGCGAGCTCGGCGATGGAGCCCTCCACATCGTCGACCTCGAAGGCCAGGTGACGCAATCCGACGGCCTCCGGACCGCTCGGCCGGGCGGGAGGGTTCGGGAACGAGAACAGCTCGAGGATGTACTCACCGTTGAGCGCGAGGTCGCCCATCCACGAGTCGCGCTCTGCACGGAAGACCTCCGACTTCAGCGTGAAGCCGAGAATGTCGATGTAGAAGGATTTCGACCGCTCATAGTCGGTGCCGATGACCGCGATGTGGTGAATGCGCCTGATCTGCATCCGCTCATCCTGGCCTGTCAGCGGTGTATCGACCACATCTGAAAGCCGTTGTCATCCGGCGACCAGGGCATGCCTAGCAAAGGCAGCCGACAGATTCGAGAAATGGGGAACGCAGAAACGGGGTCGCCTCGCTAGGCTCCGAATCAGGCGTCCGATGGCCATCACTGCCGATGTGCCACGCCCCTCGGCTAGGAATCGCACGTGAAGAATCGCCTTCTCCGCTCCGGGTTATGCGCGATCGCTGTCGCGCTCCTGGTGACTGCTTGCACCTCGGCTCCGACCGGTCCGACCGGTCCGACAGCGCAGGTGAGTGCGTCGGCCACGAAGGTGACGCTCGCGTCGAAAACCGGGGATCCGACGGAGGTGAAGGAGAAGGATGAGGCCCACCTCGGCGACACCGTCCAGACGGATAGTGCGGGGCGGGCTCAGCTCGATTATCCGGATGGGTCTCTGACCCGTCTCGGGCCGGACACGAAGCTGACCGTCGACGTACTCGACGCGGCGGAGGCCCAACGCACGGCTCTGACGCTCGATGTGGGACAGAGCTGGCATCGGGTGGAGAAGCTTGTCGCGGAGAAAGCCCAGTACGAGGTATCGACCCCCGTGGGGGTTGCGTCGGTGAAGGGAACCGCCTTCGAGGTCGACTGCACGCCCGCGAAGGTCTGCACGATCACCGTCATCGAGGGCGTCGTCGAGTTCACGACCGAGGACGGCACGGTCCTGGAGATCAACCCGTATCAGCGTCTCGTGGTGCCGAACCCTGATGGCGGTGACCCCGCGGTAACGGTCGCTCCAGTCGATGTCGTGCAGGCGGATGAATGGATCACGGGCAACATCGCGGCGGACAAGATCACCCAGGAGGTACCAGCCGAGGCGGTGACTCTCGCAGGCGATTGGAGGATGGAATACACCTATACGACCGTTTCGGGCTACCTCACCAATGGAGGCCGCGACAGCGCCACCATATGGACTTTCGGTGAGACCACCTGCGCTGCGGCGTGCGCCTTCACGATCAACACGCTTGGAGGCAGCACCTACACCGCCACCCTCGACGACACCGGCTTCACCGCGATGAACCCGCAGGTCTACAAGACCCTATGCACGAACCCCGACACCGGCGAAGAAGTGACAGACGCGTACGACTACACGGTGGAAGCCGCGGTCACCCGCAATCCCGGCTCTTCGGCTGACGACGTCTCCTTCACCGGGACGCTGACCTGGCACTACACCTTCAACGGTCAGCCGTCGGGCTTCTGCACCTATGTCGCGACCGACTTCGACGAAGTAGCAGCCCTCACACTCCGACGCATATGAGTCGGAGCATGTCGACGAGCCGAGCAGCAATCCCGCCGCCGTCAGGCAGTCGACACTTCGAGTGTTCGCCAGCCGACACTTCCCACCGCGATGCGCGCGCACACTTCATCTATCGCACCACGCGACACCCCGAATAACCCGAACAGAGGAATGAATCAATGACGGAGAACACCAACAGCTTCGACGCAGCCGACGACGTCCAAGGACACATGCCGTTCCGAAAGGTTCTGGAGGAGGACGTGCAGGGCCACATCCCTTCCATGAAGATCGACCAGGAGGACACCGAAGGTCACTCGTTCCGCCGTTCCATCGAGGAGGAAGATGCGGACACTGAGGGTCACGGAGCTCGCGCCAGCCACATCGTGGAGGGCGACGACACGGAGGGTCACGCCTTCCGTCGCAGCCTCGAGGGCGACGACACCGAGGGCCACGTCGTCCGTGGACGAGGTCTCGTCGATGAGGGCGACGACACCGAGGGTCACGGCCTCCGCTCAGGTCGCGTCGTCGACGAGGATGACACCGAAGGGCACGCAGTTCGCACCGGCCACTGATTCCGGCTGTGGTCAGGACCGGCGCGAGATCGACTCGATGAATCTCGGACTCGACAGTGAGCCCAGAGATCCCGAACTGGTCACGGCAGGGCTGTCCGGGTGGGGGCGACGAGGTTGAAGTGAGGCACCTGGAGGGTCACTCATGTTCCTGGGCATCACCAATACCCCGCGGGACTACGCGTGGGGGTCCACCACAGCCATCGCGCGGCTGCTCGGCCGCGAGCCGTCCGGCCAGCCGGAGGCCGAGCTCTGGCTCGGCGCCCACCCCAGCTGGCCGAGCCGGATCGTCGACACCGCCCAGAGCGACGGCATCGAGACCCTCGATGCATGGATCGCCGCGGATCCGGCCCGCGCGCTCGGCGGCGGCCGCAGCAGCGACACCCTGCCGTTCCTGCTCAAGCTGCTCGCGGCGAACGAGCCCCTCTCGATCCAGGCGCACCCGTCCATCGCGCAGGCCGAGGCCGGCTACGACCGCGAGGACGCCGCAGGCATCGCCCTCGACGACCCGTCCCGCAACTACAAGGACCGACTGCACAAGCCCGAGCTGACGCTCGCGCTCAGCGACAGCTTCGAGGCGCTCGCCGGATTCCGCGAGCTGAGCCACACCCGCCTCATGGTGGAGGAGCTCGTGGCGATCGCGTCGGCTGTCGGATCGCAGTCTGAGACGGCGGCCCTCGGCGACCTGCGCGATCATCTCGATGATCCCGACCCCGAGGTTGCACTCCGGAGAACGATGAGCTGGCTCCTCGACGGGTCGGACAGCTCGAAGCGGGCGATCGCGGCCATCTCGCTCCATGCCTCATCCGCACCCCGGGTCTCCAGCTTCACCCGCGAGTACGCGACCATCGCCGACCTCGCGGAGCGCCACCCGGGCGACCCGGGCATCGGCGTCGCTCTGCTGCTCAACCGCATCTCCCTTCCGCAGGGGCAGGCCGCCTACCTGCCGTCCGGAAACGTGCACGCGTACCTGGCGGGGCTCGCCGTGGAGATCATGGCAGCATCCGACAATGTGCTCCGCGGAGGCCTGACCTCCAAGCACGTCGACACCGACGAGCTGCTCGATGTCGTCGCGTTCACTCCGCTTCCCGCGCCGATCTGGCCGCCGGAGGACGGGGGAGCGGGAGTCGAGGTATTCCGGCCCGACGTTGCAGACTTCGCCCTCGCCCGGATCACCATCGGCGCCGCTGCAGAGAAGCACGGCTATCAGCTGAGCGGCACCGAGGTGGCGACCTTCCCGCTCGACGGGCCCGGCATCGTGCTGGTCGTGGAGGGCACCGTCGCGATCGTCGGAGCCGCAGGCTCGACCGTGCTCGAGCAGGGCGATTCCGCGTTCATCACACCGGACGAGCAGATGCTGACGTTCACCGGATCGGGCACCGCGTTCGTGGCGACCACGAACCGGTAGCAAACGGCTGCCAGGAGGCTGAGGGCAACCGGATTGCTGCAGCGTCCGATCAGGCGGCGTGGTCGAAGTGCGCCCGGCGCAGACGAGGCCGGTAGTGCTCGCCCTTCGAGATCGCGTAGCCGATGCCCAATCCCAGCACCACAGACAGCAGGCACCAGCCGAGGAGGATCGCGAGGAGGAGCACGACACATTCCTAACGAAGGGAATGCGCGCTGCCCCGGAGTGACACGGGCCGGGGTGGCGATGGACCCCGAAGTGGGGGCAACCGGTCCGGGTGGAATCAGGCGGGCTGTGCGATCCGCTCTTCCTTCACCGGCTCGACCTGCCCGATCTCGACGACCGGTCGGCTGCCGAACGTGCGCCGGTACGTGAGCGGATTCACCTTGAGCACCTTCACGAAATGGTGGCGCATCACCGCTGATGACCCGAATCCGGTCTGCTGGGCGATCTGCTCCAGGCTGGAGTCCGACGCCTCGAGCAGCTGCTGCGCGCGGATGATCCGCTGCCGGTTCAACCAGGCCGCCGGCGTCGTGCCGGTCTCCGCGCGGAAGCGACGGGCGAACGTGCGGGTCGACATGATCGCCTTGCGGGAGAGCTGCTCGATGGTCAGCTCCTCGTGCAGGTTCTCGAGCATCCAGTCGATGACCTCGGCGAACGAGTCGGACTGGCACTCCGGCATCGGCTGAGCGATGTACTGCGATTGTCCGCCGTCGCGCTGAGGCGGCACCACCATGCGGCGGGCGATGACATTCGCCGCCCCCGCACCCAGGTCCTTGCGGACGATGTGCAGCGCCGCATCGATGCCGGCCGCAGTGCCCGCCCCCGTCACGATGTTGCCCTCCTCGACGAAGAGCACGTCGGGATCGACATCGACCAGCGGGTAGCGAGAGGCCAGCTTCTCCGCGTGCATCCAATGCGTCGTCGCCCGGCGTCCGTCGAGCACACCCGCCTCGGCCAGGTAGAAGGCGCCGCTGCAGACACTCAGCACCCACGCGCCGCGGGCGGCCGCATCACGGATGAGGTCGAGGATGCGGGGATCGAAGCCGGTCCCGTAGTACGCGGGAATGGCGATCAGATCGGCGTCGGCTGCCTCGTCGAGGCCTGTCGGCACGACCAGTTGCAGGCCGTGGCTCATCGGCACGGGTCCCGGATCGGCGGTCACCACGTGGAAGTCGAAGGCCGGGCCGCCCATCTCGGTGCGATCGATGCCGAAGACCTCGCAGACCACGCCGAACTCGAAGGGAGGCATGCCCGGCAGGGCGACGACGGCGATCTTCTTGAGCAAGGCGTTCTCCGATGTGGCCGAAATGTGCTGGTGGCCGGCAAGCCTGCCAGTGTTGGCGCGAAATCGCAATGCGTAGCGTTTCTGCCATGTTGATTCTCGGAACCATCCTCCTTCTCCTCACGCTCGCCGGCATCACGGCCACGGTCGTGTCCGCGGGTCGCGACGGCTACCGGCAGCGCGACGACGAGCCGCACAGCGACTACGCCGATTACTCCGGCGCCGTTCGCGAGTGACGGACCCAGCCCAGCTCCCGCGCGGGATCCAAAGCCGTCGATAGGCTGACCGCATGTCTTGGCTGGTCACCGGCGGCGCCGGATACATCGGATCCCACGTAGTGCGCGCGTTCATCGAGGCGGGAATCCAGCCGGTGGTGTTCGACGATCTGTCGAGCGGCTTCCTCGACTTCATCCCGCCCGAGGTGACGCTCGTGCACGGCACTCTGCTCGACGGGCCACTGCTCATGCGGGCCTTCGAAGAGCACGACATCAGCGGAGTCGTGCACCTCGCCGGCTTCAAGTACGCCGGTGTCTCGGTGCAGAAGCCGCTGCATACCTACGACCAGAACGTCACCGCCATGGCCAAGCTGCTCGCCGTCATGCAGGACCATGACGTCACGAGCATGGTGTTCTCCTCGAGCGCCGCGGTGTTCGGCACACCGGACACCGATCTGGTGACCGAGCAGACCCCGACCCTTCCCGAGTCTCCCTATGGCGAGTCGAAGCTGATCGGCGAGTGGCTGCTTCGCGACCAGGCCAAGGCGACGACCCTGAACCACACCTCACTGCGCTACTTCAACGTCGTCGGGCTCGGGCTACCCCGATCTCTACGACGCGAGCCCGCACAATCTGTTCCCTCTGGTCTTCGAGGCACTGCTCGCCGGCAGGACTCCGCGGATAAATGGCGACGACTATCCGACTCCGGACGGCACCTGCGTGCGCGACTACATCCACGTCGCCGACCTCGCCCTCGCGCATGTGACGGCCGCCCAGCGGCTGGAGGCCGGTGAGCCGGTGGAGCGGGTCTACAACCTCGGCAGCGGCGACGGCGTCTCGGTGGCGCAGATCATGACCGCCATGGCAGACGTGACGGGCATCGCCTTCGACCCCGAGATCGCCCCGCGGCGCCCCGGCGACCCCGCGCGCATCGTCGCCAGCGGTGAGCTTGCCGCACGCGATCTCGACTGGAAGATGCGTCACACCCTCGACGAGATGGTGCAGAGCGCCTGGGACGCCCGCCGCAACGCCTCGAAGGATCGCTAGCAGTACAGCTATAGCGCGCGCTTGGCCTTGAGGAAGAGCAGAGCGCCAGCGGCGATCAGGGCGACGAGGCCGATCGCATAGGCGTGGTACGAGTCGATGAGTCCATTCGCGCTCGTGAGCCCGAGCAGCGCCGCGACGACGGTGGTCGCGGCAGCGAACGCGAGAAGCGCGAACATGATCGCGACGCTCATGTCCAGAGCTGCGGCCGAGTGCAGCCTGCGACGCAGATCCGAACCGGCGTCCTGGCGCACGCGCAAGACGAGCCAGGCCGCCAGCGTCACCACGATGGCGGGTGCGACCAGCAGGAGTATCGCGCCGAACTCCGGTCCGATCGATCCGTTGCTCACCCACCCTTCGTCCCGGGTCATCTGGATCATCACGAAGTAGACGGGAAGCATGATCCGGAAGAGGGTGCGGATCACGCGGAGTCCAGCGAGTCGATCCTCCTGTGCGGCAACGGCCCGCGCGGTGTCCTCGGGCGTCAGCTGTCCGACAGTCGTAGGCGTCGTGCGCGGAATGCCCGCATCGGTCATTGCTCGATCCCCCAAAGGTCACAGCCGGAGCGACACCCCCGTCGCGCTATCAAGGTTGTCACTCGAGTGCGCAGACCGACAGCCCACGAAGGAGGCGCACGCCGTCCTGCGGTCGCTCGAAGCCGCGGCTCTTGGATTCGTCCTCAACTACGACCCGTTGCAATGTCGGCGGCTCGTGACACTGTCGACAGAGTCCTCGCCGGCAATGCACCACAATCCATTCGCAGACCCCCGACACGCCGTCTCGCATCGACGGCACAGACGATTTTCATCGCATTTTCTCCTCACTTTTCGAGACATCTATCCGTCTCCATGCCCCGTGTATCGGTTCAATCGATGTTCAGACACGCCGAAAGGCGGGTGACACCGAGGTGGGGGGTATGGCCCCCAATACGGGGGGCAGGAGCTTTCGACGAATTCCTGACCGAAACGCACATTTAATGTGCGGATCCCGCGCGTGTCGCAACGAATTCCATGGCTCCCGAACGGGGGCTGAGTTGCAGATGTGTTTCGCCGGTGTTAGCGGCGCGGCTGATCCGCGTCCATCTGGAGCCAGAGCTACCCTCTGCGGCTTGACGTGCGACTAATGACACCGCTGTAATTACCCCAGACGCATTCGACCACCCAGGTCACTTGCCGATGGGGAGACTTTCACACATGACGATTTCCGAGCAGCGGACCGGAGTCCCACAGGACTGGTTCGTCGACCCGGTTCGCCTAGGCGTTCCCGGAGTCCGCAAGACCCACGTCGAAGACAGCGACCAGCTGGCCTGGCAGGCCGACTCGCTCTGCGCGCAGACCGATCCTGAGGCATTCTTCCCGGAGAAGGGCGGATCGACTCGCGAGGCGAAGAAGATCTGCACGAGCTGCGAGGTCAAGCAGCAGTGCCTCGAGTACGCGCTGCAGAACGACGAGCGCTTCGGCATCTGGGGCGGCCTCAGCGAGCGCGAGCGCCGCAAGCTCCGCAAGCGCGCCGTCTAAGGTCCACACACTTCCGGCGGTCACACTCCGGTACACAGCTGGCTCCCGCCTCGCGGGTTCGCCACAGCGAAGGACTCCCTCGATTCGGGTTCGAGGGAGTCCTTCGTGGATTTCACCGCCCAAGGCGCGCCAGCGCCGACAGCGGGGATGCTGAGCCGCGGCGACGCTTGCGCCGCGAGACGAAGCAAGAGGACTACGGATCCCCGCGCCTGACAGGCGGCGACAGAAGCGGCAGTTCGAGGCTGACCGGGGTGTCGGCTCGGGGCGCTTGCGGGCGGCGCCTACCGTGGCATGGTGCGGCCGAAAGTAACGATCATCGTGGTCGCCCATGACGGGGGCGAGTATCTCGAGCGCACCCTCGAGGCCGTCGCACGCCAGACCTTCACGGCCCACGAGACGATCGTGGTCGACACCGGCGTCACCTCGCGCGTCACCGGGTCGCCCTCGGGCTCGGGGCCCACTCAGCACATCGCGGCGCCCTCGAAGCTGAGCTTCGGCGGAGCCGCCTGGCACGCCACCCGCACCATCGCGACACCCACCGGGGACCACGAGTGGCTGTGGCTGCTCAATGCCGATAACGCGCCCGCAGACAACGCCCTCGAGATGCTGGTGCACGCCGTGGAGGTGTCTCCGTCTGTCGTCGTGGCCGGACCCAAGCTCATGCAGTGGGCCGATCCGGGCTACATCTACTCCTTCGGCGAGACGATGACCCCGCTCGGGACCTCGGTCGAGGTCGCCGAGCCGGAGTTGGACCAGTCGCAATACGACCGGCTGAGCGATGTCATGGGCGTCTCCTCGAGTGGGATGCTCGTGCGCCACCAGGTGTGGGAGCAGCTCGGCGGCTTCGATCCAGGACTGCCCGCCACGGACGACGGCTTGGACTTCTGCGTGCGCGCGCGTCTCGCCGGGCACCGCGTCACCCTCGTTCCCGCCGCCAAGGTGCTCTCGGCCGGCCGGCGCGCCCCCGGATCGAAGATGCTCGGGCCCCGCGCATCGCGCGGCAAGCGTGCGCGCGTCGCCCGCTCGGCACAGCTCCACCGCCGACTCGTCTACTCGCCGGCGGTCGCCACGCCCCTGCACTGGCTGAGCCTGCTGCCGCTCGCCCTGGTGCGCGCGATCGGGCAGCTGCTGCGCAAGCGTCCCGGCAGCGTCATCGGCGAGTTCGTCGCGGCAATCGGCGCAGCGCTCGCCATCCCGTCGGTCATCCGTGCTCGCGGTCGCCTCGCCCGCGCTCGTACCGTGAGCTGGACCGCCATCGATTCCCTCCGGCTGCCGTGGGCGGAGGTGCGTCGACGGCGCGGGCTCGCGCGCGACGACGCCGCCATCATCAAACGCGCGGGCCGCCACGAGCTGCGATTCTTCACGGGCGGTGGCGCGTGGGCCGTGGTCATCGCCGCCCTCGTCGGCCTCGCTCTGCATATCCCACTGATCGGCGCCTCCTCACTGAACGGCGGAGGACTCCTCCCGCTCGGCAGCATCGGCGAGGTCTGGGGCCAGGTCGGCTACGGCTGGCGCTCCGTCGATGCGGGCTTCGTCGGCGTCGCGGACCCCTTCAGCTGGGTCCTCGCGCTGCTCGGCACCCTCACCTTCTGGTCCCCGTCGCTCAGCATCGTCCTGCTCTTCCTCGCGGCGTTCCCGATCGCGACCGCCGGCGCCTGGCTCGCTGCCGCTCGACTGACGCCCAAGCCGACGCTGCGCGTGGTCGCAGCCGTCCTCTGGACCCTCGCGCCGCCGTTCCTCATCTCCCTCGATCAGGGACGGATCGGTGCCGTCCTCGTCCACCTGCTGCTGCCCTGGCTCGTCTTCGCGGCGCTCTCTGCGCGACGCTCCTGGTCGGCGTCGGCGACGACAGCACTGCTGGCGGCAGGGGTCGCGGCCTCCGCGCCATCGCTGCTGCCCGCGCTGACCGCGATCTGGCTCGTGTCCGTGGTCATCTTCGCGGGCGCGGGCAAGCACGGCCGCGGCTGGCACCGGCTGCTTCCCCTTCCCCTTCCCGTGGCAGTGCTGTTCCTGCCGCTCGCCGCGCAGCAGATCGTTCGCGGCAATCCCCTCGGCGCGCTCGCCGATCCGGGCATCACCCTGGCTCCGGCGCCGTTGAGCAGCGGATTCCTTCCGCCCCAGGTGTCGACGACCCTGCACCTCGTCATCGGCGTGCCCGGCGGATCCGACACGGGCTGGCAGGGCGTGCTGGATGCGCTCGGCCTCGGCGCGATCGCTCCCGGGCTCGTCATCGGCGCCCTGCTGCTGCCGCTCCTCGTGGTCGGCATCGCCGCTCCCTTCCTCCGGGGCACGCCCAAGGCGATCGCCTCGCTCGGCATGGCGGGCCTCGGCTTCGTGACCGCCGTCGCCGCCAGCCGCATCGCGGTCGCGAGCATCGGAGCCGACGCCGTCACCCTGTGGCCCGGCCCCGGACTGAGCCTCTACTGGATGGGCATGCTCGCCGCGGCCGTCCTGACCCTCGGTGCCAACGAGGCCGTCGCGGCCCGGGCGCTCCGCGGACTGCTCGGCACGATCGCCGTGCTCGGAGTCGTCGTGGCCGCCGTCCCGATGCTCGGCGCATCGGCGTTCGGCACCGCGCTGGTCGGTTCCGGTGGCCGCGGGCTTCCCGCCCTCGTGGATGCTCAGGCCGTGGGCGACCCCACGATCGGCACATTGACCATTGCCGCGCAGACGAGCAGCGGAGTCCAGGTGGGGCTCGAACGCGGCAACGGCGAGACCCTCGATCAGCAGTCGACGCTGGCGAGCACGACGGGGCCCGAGCGATTCGGCAGCAACGCCCTCCTGGTCGAACTCGCCGGAAATCTCTCGTCCACGAGCGGATACGACTTCTCCGCGGCCTTCGGCGAGCTGCGGATCGGCTTCGTCCTCCTCTCTCCCGCCGCGCCGGGTGCCACCGCCATGCACGACAGGGCGGCGGCCGCGCTCGACGGCAACGCCCTGCTCACCCCGATCACCCGCACCACCGAGGGATCGCTCTGGCGATTCACCGGTCTCGACGCTGGCCTGCCCACGTCGGCGCCGAACGGCCCGGACAATCTGGCGACCTCGACAGGCGTGTTCATCCTCAGCGCTCAGGCGCTCGTGCTCCTGCTGACCCTTCTGCTCGCACTGCCGACGAGCGATCTGGCCGACCGGATGCGTCCAGAACGCGAAGCCCGCCGCGGCTCCGGTCTGCGCGGAGCTCGCGCAGCTGCGGGGACCGCGCAAACGGTTCGCCCCACGGGCTGGGACGCGCCCATCCGCCCGATCACCGCACCGGTGCCGACATCGGCTCCCGAACCCGTCCGCCGGACGCCGCCGATCATCAACGCCTACGATCCCGTCGACACGGGGGAGTTCCAGTTCACCCCCATCAACCTCGCAAAGGGGCGTCGTGGCGAATAGAGCCCTCGTCATCACGGGCCGGGTCACGAGCGGCGTGGTCACGCTCGGTGCCGCCTTCGTCCTCATCGCCGGCGCCTCTGTGCTGCCGCTGCCCACCCTCGACACGAGCGCGGAAGGCGTGGAGATCACGCCCGTCTCGGTCGGCCAGGAGCGAGTCTGCCCGGGCCGCTGCTGCGCCTGGGGGACGCGAACGGTCAGGGCGCCACAACCCTCAACGCATTCGGTGCGGCGAACGCGTCTCCTCCTCGGGCGCCGCGACCGTCACGCCCAGCCCCCTGCAGGACGTCGACGTCGTGTCCTCTCCAGACGGGCCAGACCTCCGGCCTGCTGAGCTCGGCGACCGCGACCGTCGCCTCCGATCTGCTCTCTGGGGCGCAGGCCCAGGCGGCCTTCGAGAGCGACGCATTCGGGCTTGCGGCCATCTCCTGCAACGAGGGCACTGCCACCAGCTGGATCGTGGCGGGCGCGACGGACACCGGTCGCACCAGCCTGCTCCTGCTCGCCAACCCGAGCCCCGTGCCCGCGACCGTCGACATCTACCTCTACGGCATCGAGGGTCCCGTCGAAGCAGGCGGGCTGACCCAGCTGCTCATCGCCCCGCATACCCAGAGGGTGCTGCCGCTGTCGGGCTACGCGCCGGGCGACGCGCAGCTGGCGATGCGCATCGACAGCGCCGGCGGCCTGATCTCGGCCACGCTCGAGCAGTCGATCGTCCGCGGACTCGAGCCGGGAGGCGTCGACCTCGTCGGTCCGTCGGCCGCACCCTCACTCACCCAGGTCATCCCCGGCGTGCGGGTCGCCACCTCGGCCGCGCGTGATCAGCGCGCGCAGGTCGGCGGATCCCAGGACGTCGAGACGACCCTCCGCGTCATGGTGCCCGGCGGGGAGAACGGCACCGTCACGGTCGGCGTCACCGGTGACACGGCGGACGCGCTCGGCACCTCGCTCGAGGTGACCGCACGCTCCGGAACCGTCACGGACATCCCGCTTCCCGGCCTGACCGACGGCACCTACACGGTGACCGCGACGTCCGATGTGCCGATCGTCACGGCGGTTCGCGCATCCGTCGTCTCTCCGCCGGACGCGAGCGCGTCCGACGAATCGGACGACGAGGGCGACGAGGAAGAGGCCACAGTCTCTCAGGGAGGTGAGCTCGTATCGGGGTCCGGTGCCGACGTGACCATCGTCGATGGCGAGCGGATCGACCTCGCCTGGTTCGCCAGCGCAGCCGAGCTCGAAGAGGACACCACCTTCGCGGTGGCCGGCGGGCCAGCGCCTCGCCTCTCCCTGGTCAACTCCGGCGACTCCGACACGACGGTGACGCTGACGGCCGCCGATGGCACCGCTCAGGAGATTGCCGTGCCGGCCGGGGGAGCGGTCAGCATCGATGTAGGCGTCACCTCCTACACGCTGTCCAAGGTGGCCTCGGTTCGGGGAGCGGTGAGCTTCCAGGGCGATGGGGCGCTCGCGTCGTATCCGGTGCGCCAGGCCAATCCGCTGGCCACTCCGCTCACCGTCTACCACTGAGATCGCTCGGGGCTCAGCGCGGGGCTCAGCGTTGGGCCCCAGCGTTGGCTTAGCGCGGGTCATATGGACATCGCGCGGGGAGTAGGTGACCCGCGAGATGTCCGTTTCACCCGCGGCTCCGGTCGTAGCCCGGACGCGCGCAGCACCGCGTCCAGGCGAGGCGGGTCGACGGCCTCGGCCCAGATCGCCCGGAAGAACCCGTCGCATCGGCGGCGGAGGCGATCCTCGCGCTGCTTCTCGCGCCACGCGACCTCTGCTGGCGTCATCCCGTCGAGCATGTCGGCGCGTTGATACTTCACCGCACCATCGAACTCACCGATGATCCTCGCCTCGGGCCACCAGTAGTCGACGATGCCGATCTGCCCTCGGTCATCGAAGAACGGCACCTGCAGTGCAGGGGGCGGGTAGCCGAGCTCATGCATGACGGCACGGCAGTACGACTCTCCGTAGGAGTCGGACTGCGCGGAGCCGAGCTGCACGATGGCGGCGACGCCGCGCGCGTTGGCTCGCGGGCCGAGCCGCGAAACCGCCGATCGCAACTCGCCTGGGCTCGTCCGGCGGTGGTTGCGCTGGGCCAAGGCGGCGTCGATCGTGGCGAGCCCTTGGGCGAAGGGCAGTCGAGCGGCCAGCTCGACCGCAGTGTGCGCCACTCCAGTGACGAGAAAGCCATCCACCTCCTGCACCACCACTCCGGTCAGGTCGCGCGGATGACGACGGACGCCGTTCTCCGATCTGCCGCCAGACGCGATCGGCATGCATACATGAACCTCGTCGCCGACCGGGCCCAACCAGGGAAGGCCGAGAACGACGGCCGCGGAGACATCGCAGAACACGAGGTCCCTGTCGGTCGCAGCGCTGACCGCGTGCATCCGCAGGACGTGCCGCCCGCGGTCGTCTGTGGTGGTCCATTGCTCTGCTGTGCAGTACGAGTCTCTTCGGATCCGCACCAGACGGCCCGCTGCGAGCTCACGCTGCAATGACTTCGAGCCGAAACCCAACCGGGCAAGATCGGAGCTGTGCAACAGGCCGGTTGCACTGCTCGGGAGTGGTCGCATCCGCCCAGGATGGCGATCGCTCGGCCCGCCGAAGTGCCTCTGCCCGTGATCTGTGGATGACGCACCGCGCGAGGAACCTGTTGGCGGATAGGCCGTCCGCGGGATCTCCGGGGCGCAACGGACATCGCGCGGGTGTTGTATCCCCCGCGAGAGGTCGGCTTCGCCCGCGAGAAGGGCGGGCCATCGCGCGCGACGACAGAGAGTCGACTCGCCGATCAGTGGTGGCGGAAGCGATCGGGCGCGAGGTCCCAGGGATCGCGGCCCAGCAGCTCGCCGACGGCGCGGAGCACGCAGCCCTCGATCATCATCCGCATGTGCGCCTCGTCGTTGATGTGCAGCTTGGACAGGCGCTCGATCGGGAGACGGAACAGGATGATCCTGCCCTCCTCGGGGATCACCAGCCAGCGATCGATGCCGGGACCCGAGACGGCGCGGGGGAGCCCGGCGATCTCGAAGGTGGCCGATGAGAGCTCGGGCCACAGTCCGCGCAGGTATTCGGCGGTGTCGGCGACGGTCGACTCGAAGAGATCGATCCGCCCGCGCAGCATCGGCAGGTGCGGACCCGTCACCGGCGAGCGCAGGCCGCGGCCGTGGCGATCCCGGCCGCGCGCCCGCGGCGCGCGAACCCGCGACGAGACGGAGCGAGACCGGGCCATGTGGTTAGCGTACTCGGGCGGGCTCGGCGCGTATCCTGGTCACGATGAGCAATCGTCCGTGTTCGCGCGTGGGGTGCCCTGGCGATGCCGTGGCCACCCTCACCTACGTCTATGCGGACTCGATGGCCGTTCTCGGTCCGCTCAGTCAGACCGCCGAACCGCACAGCTACGACCTGTGCGCCCGTCACGCGGAGCGCCTCTCGGCCCCGCAGGGCTGGCAGATCATCCGCTACGTCGACCTCCGCGACCAGGCGGTCTGAAGCGCCGGTCGACCTTGCGTCGTGATCCTCGCGGTCGACTCTTGCGTCGCGACCCTCGAGTCGACTCTCTCGCCGTGATCTGGCCGACGAATCCGCTCGGCCGTCACCGGCTCAGGCGGCCTGCAGCTGCCGCGTGCGGCGAGTGGCGACAGCCGCTTCTACGGCGGGCATCTCGAGGACCCCTATACCGAGTGCGACGGCCAGCGCCCCCTCGCCATCGGTGGTGGTCTCGAAAAGCCAGTTCCAGTTGACGGTGGTGATCATGATGTGCGCCCCTCAGCTCGTTCGATCAGTCTATTAGTACATGCGTTCGATTGTCCTGCTCATCTCGAAGCTAGACGGACCCTCCGACACAGTGTGGGAAGCGGCTGTCGGGCGCTCTCATGGTCCGGTCGGGCGCGGATGCTCCGCACGGCGCCCGTGTCAGACGGGTCTGCGAGAATGGAGCGCATGAGCATCATGTCGACCGAGTCGCCCACCTCCGTCAGCTTCAGCTATCGGGTTGCCGACCTCGCCCTGGCCGAGGCGGGCCGTCACCAGATCCGCCTCGCCGAGAACGAGATGCCCGGATCTGATGGCGCTTCGCGACGAATTCGGCGAGAGCAAGCCTCTCGCGGGCGCTCGCATCGCCGGCTCGCTGCACATGACCGTGCAGACCGCGGTGCTCATCGAGACCCTCGTGGCCCTCGGCGCGCAGGTGCGCTGGGCGAGCTGCAACATCTTCTCCACCCAGGACGAGGCCGCCGCTGCGGTCGTCGTCGGCCCCACCGGCACCGTCGACGCAGCCCGCCGGCGTGCCCGTCTTCGCCTGGAAGGGCGAGACCCTCGCCGAGTACTGGGAGTGCACCGAGGAGATCTTCGACTGGAGCGACGAGGCGACCGATGCCGGCGAGACCTGGTCGGGGCCGAACATGATCCTCGATGACGGCGGCGACGCCACCCTGCTCGTGCACAGAGGCGTCGAATTCGAGAAGGCCGGTCGCGTGCCCGAGGCCGCGGACTCGGAGTCCGCCGAGTTCATCATCGTGCTCGACGTGCTCCGGCGGTCGCTCGACCGCAGCTCCGATCGCTGGACCGCGGATCGCCGCCGATCTGCTTGGCGTCACCGAGGAGACCACCACAGGTGTCCATCGCCTGTACGAGCTGGCCCGCGACGGCAAGCTGCTCTTCCCCGCGATGAATGTCAACGACTCGGTCACCAAGAGCAAGTTCGACAACGTCTACGGCATCCGTCATTCGCTGCCGGACGGCCTGAATCGCGCGACCGACGTGCTGATGGGCGGCAAGGTCGCCTTCGTCTGCGGCTACGGCGACGTCGGCAAGGGGGCGGCCGAGGCGCTTCGCGGCCAGGGTGCCCGGGTAATCGTCAGCGAGATCGACCCGATCAACGCCCTCCAGGCCGCGATGGACGGCTTCCAGGTCCAGCGGCTCGAGACTGTCATCGCCGACATCGACATCCTGATCACCGCGACCGGCAATGCAGGGGTGGTCACCCTCGACTCCATCCTCGGGCTCAAGCATCTGGCGATCATCGCCAATGTCGGCCACTTCGACAACGAGATCGACATGGCCGGGCTCGAAGGCCTCGCGGCCAGCGGCCAGGCAGAGCGGGTCGAGATCAAGCCCCAGGTGCACGAGTGGCGCCTACCCACCGGACGCAGCGTGCTCGTGCTGTCCGAGGGACGACTGATGAACCTCGGCAACGCCACCGGCCACCCGTCGTTCGTCATGAGCAACTCGTTCTCCAACCAGGTGCTCGCGCAGATCGAGCTCTTCGGCTCACCCGAGAGCTACCCGGTCGGCGTGCACGTGCTGCCCAAGATCCTCGACGAGAAGGTGGCGCGTCTCCATCTCGCCGCTCTCGGCGTGCAGCTCACCGAGCTGAGCCCGGCGCAAGCCGATTACCTCGGGATCGACCCGGCAGGTCCGTACAAGCCCGACCACTACCGCTACTGAACATCTTTCGCGAGGTGGCCAGGTCGTCGGTTCGGAACTGCGGCTCCGAGCGATCCGAACAGCGGGACGATTCCGTCACGGCACTCGCCCCTCGGACGCGCCCCTCGGGATCGGATGGCGATCGCATAGATCGCCAGGCGTTCGACGCTGTCCGATTCAGGGGACGACGACCTGCTCGTCCTGCGCGACCGGGGCCTCTGCGACCGTCGTGACGGCGGGCGCAACTGACCTTCGACTCGATGGACTCACCCGCAGCCCTTCCGACAGCGTCATCCGCATGTCGACGCCGGATCATGTACCAGACGATCCCGATGCCGAGGGCCGCGAATCCAGACAGGGCCGCAGTGCCGAGCGCCCACCGGGGTCCCAGCGTGTCCGCGATGCCGCCGACTATGGGTGCGCCCACGAAGGTGGTCCCCGCGAAGATCGCCATGTAGATCGACATGACCCGGCCGCGCATGATCGGCGCGGTCGAGGTCTGCACGAACGCGTTGGCGCTCGTCGAGAAGGTCAGCGAGAACAGGCCGACGAACACCAGCGCGATGGCGAAGGTGGCGTAGCTCGGGACAAGGGCCGCGATCAGGATGGTGACTGCGAAGCCTCCTGCTGCGGCGACCACCACGACGACTGGGGGTGCTCGCGGCGTGCGCTGAGCAGCGCGCCGGCGACCGAGCCGACGGCGAGTGCTGAGAGCAGGAAGCCGAAGCCGTCGGCGCCGGTGCCGAACTCGATGCTCGCCATCGTGCTGGTGAAGATCGGGAAGTTGAACCCGAACGTGCCGACGAGGAAGGTCATCACCAGCACCACGACGAGGTCGGGGCGGCCGGCGGATGTAGCGGATGCCCTTCGCGGATCTGACCGCGAGCACGCGGGGCCTTCGCCACGATTCTCAGCTCGTCGGTGCGGAGTCGCCAGCAGCGCGAGCAGCACGAAGGCGAACGTGGCGCCGTTGATCACGAAGACCCAGCCCGCGCCGAACACGGCGACGGACACGCCGGCGATGGCCGGGCCGATCAAGCGGGCGGCAGTTGAACGACGCCGAGTTCAGCGCGATCGCGTTGGGCAGCGACCTGGCGGCACGAGTTCGCCGACGAAGGTCTGGCGGGCGGGATTGTCGAATGCGGTCGACCACGCCAAGCAGGAATGCGAAGACGAAGACCATCCAGAGCTGGGCGAGGCCGGACAGGACGAGGGCACCGAGTCCGACGGCGAGCACGGCCTGAGCCGTCTGAGTGATGACGAGCAGCCTCCGCCCGGTCGATCCGGTCGACGAGCACGCCGGCGAACGGGGCGATGAAGCAGCAGCGGACCGAACTGCAGCGCCATGGTGACGCCGACGGCGATCGCGTCGTGGTCGGTCAGCTCGGTCAGGACGATCCAGTCCTGCGCCGTGCGCTGCATCCAGGCGCCGATGTTGGACAGCAGCGCCCCTGCGAACCAGAGCCGATAGTTGGCCCAGCTGAGCGACGCGAACATCGCCCTCATTCGCTCGCCTCCGCTGGTCGCGGACTCACGAATCCGCCAGCTTGCGCAGGATGTCGCGAACGCCGCGCAGCTGCGCTCGCTCCGTCCTCGGTGAGCACGTCGAGGTGAGCGCTGAACCACTCGGCACGCAGACGCCGCGTCTCGGCGATGAGGTCGCGGGCGGCCGGTGTCAGGTCGACGAGCACCTTGCGGGCGTCGTCGGGGGAGGGCGTGCGCAGGACGTGCCCGCGCTCCTCGAGCGAATTGAGGGTGCGGTTCATCGAAGGAGGGCTGACCTTCTCGAGATCCGCGAGGCTGCCCGGGGGTCGTGGGGCCTTCACGAGTGATCCGCATCAGCGTCGCGAGCTGGGTGTCCGTGACGTCGGCTGTCTCCGCGGTTCGCTCGGATCCGGCGCGCGACCTTCTGGATGAGCATCCGCAGCTCGTTGTCATCAGGATCGATCGTCGCCATGGAACATTAGCCTAGCTCATTAGCCCCGCTAACCATTCCTACGTTCCGGCCCCATGTGCACGCAATTACGTAGGTATCCGCCGGATTCGTGCACATGGCGTTCCAGCGCAAATGTACGCGTACCTACGAAAGCGGCGAGTGTGCACGAAATTTCGAGCACATTCGGCCGGAACGTAGGAAAGGTCAGCGGTTGGGGAAGCTGTGGGGGTTGCCGGTCAGGACCGGATCCAGGCGGGCCAGCCGCTCCCGCTCCAAGGAGTATCCGGTCGCCTCGCGTTCGCGGCGGAGGGCCGCGACCGCAGCGAGGAAGAGCTCGGGCTCGAGCTCCGCCGGCAACGGGGACACCCACGGGGTGCCTCGGCCGCCAGGTCGGCCGCGATCCGGCCGCGCGAGTAGGGCGTCATCCGACCTCGCCTGACCGAGGAAAGCGGCGATCCGCCGAGACAGCCGATCCGGCAGACGACCGACATCGGCGAGCAGCGACCACTCCCGCAGCGATTCCGGCACTCCCCAGATCGGCTCGATCGTCTTGGGCACCCGCTCATGCTGCGCGTAGGTCCCGGCCAGCAGATCGCCGAGCCGCTTGGCCCGGGGATTGAGCAGCGAGACGAGCAGCGCCAAGCCGCCCGCAGTGAACCAGAACTCCAGAACCCCGGTCAGCGCGCGCACGAACGCATGCCGGAAGCCGATCGCACCCGCCGTCGTCGCGCACGATCCGCACGCCGACGGCCAGCTTGCCGAGCGACAACCCGCCCGTGACCAGCTCGACGACAGTCGGCACGATGATCAGCACGGTCACGATGATGATGATCGCGAGCGCCGCCAGCAGCGCGTTGTCGAAGTTGAACTGCACGACGAAGCCGATGCCGCGTGAAGAACGCGAGCAGCACGAGAGCGGCGGCGACGATGTCGATGAGGGCCCCGCGGCCCGCAGGATCACGCTCGCCGGACGCACGTCGAGCGCGACCGCCTCGCCGACTATCACCTCGTCATCGGCGATCGAGGGGCCGTCCAGGCGATCGGGCATGCCTATCATCGTAAGCGTGGACCTCGACGCGTACACCGCTGCGCATCGCGAGGAGTGGGATCGCCTGGCCGCTCTCGCACGGCGGCGCGACCTGCACGGCGCAGAGGCCGACGAGCTCATCGAGCGGTATCAGGCCGGCGCGACCCATCTCTCCGCCATCAAGACCACGGCCGGATCGACGCTCGATCGGCGATCGCCTGTCCGTCACCCTGTCCCGCGCACGGCTGCGCTTCACGGGAGTGGGCGGCAACCTCCTTCGGACCCTGCCCGCTGTTCTTCGCCGGCCAGCTGCCGGCCGCGCTCTACCGCATCCGCTGGGTCACGGCCGCGGTCGCCGCAGTCACCGTGATCGTCGCCTTCCTCTGGGGATTCTGGATCGCCAGCGATCCGCGGGTGCTCGCCGCGCTGGGCCAGAACACCGATCTGCAGGCGTTCGTGAACAACGACTTCACCGGCTACTACAGCGAGAATCCCGGCGGCTTCGTTCGCCGGCCAGGTCTGGACGAACAACGCCTGGATCGCTGCGCAGTGCGTCGCCTTCGGGATCACCGGGGTCTGGGTGCCCTATGTGGTGCTCTCGAACGCGCAGAACGTCGGCACCGCCGGCGGCGTCATGTTCGCCTACGACAAGGGCGACATCTTCTTCCAGTACATCCTCCCGCACGGCCTGCTCGAGCTGACGGCGGTCTTCGTCGCGGCGGCGGCAGGACTGCGCATCTTCTGGGCGTGGATCGCGCCGGGAGGACGCACCCGCGGGCGCGCGCTCGCCGAGGATGCGCGCGCACTGTTCTCGGTCGCGATCGGACTGGTCGATCGTGCTCTTCGTCTCGGGCATCATCGAGGGCTTCGTCACCCCGGCACCGTGGCCGTGGCAGGTCAAGATCGCGATCGGCGCCCTCGCGCTCGGGGCCTTCCTCTTCTACATGATCGTCATCGGCGGCCGTGCCTATCGGGCGGGACAGACCGGCGACATCGACGAGTTCGAATCCGGCGCCCGACAGTTGACGGCCGGCTGATGGTCGATCCGCAGATGAACGTGCACTCCCAGGAGCAGGCCGACCCCGTCGGCGCTGATTTCGTGGGCGACTCGTCGGAGCTCGGTGACCTCGAGGTGCTGAAGGACATCGAGACGGTGGACGAGCCGAAAGCCGAGGGATGGGTGCTCGCGCTGTCGATCACCGCGTTCGCCGTCGGGGGAGTCCACTCGCCACCGTCATCTCGCTCGGGCTGGGCGCGATCCTCGACATAGCGGGCATCCTCGCGGCCGATAGTCGGTAGGTCCTCGAGCGTCCCGGACGGGTGGCCGAGCGGGATGCGAAGGTGGCCGTCGGACGGAAAGGTGGCCGAGCGGGATCTGCGATCCGTCCGCCACTACAGGCGGCCGGCGGCCTTCAGGGCGAGGTAGCGGTCCGCGAGCGCGGGCGGCAGGTCTGCGGGGGCGCCGGTGACCACCTCGGCGCCCGAGCTGTCGGATGGCTGCGGCGACGCGCTCGCCGTCCAGCAGCGTCGCTCTGCGGCGGCAGCGCGATAGACCTCCTCGCGATCCCCGCGCTCGACCGTGCTCGCGAGGATCTCGGGATCGACGACCGAGGCGATCACGACGACGTGCCGACGGGTGAGCTGCGGCAGCATCGACAGGAGCGCCCGCGAGGCTGCCCGCCGACTCGATGGACGTGAGGATCACGACCAGCGAGCGCTGCGAGGTGATCGCGCGCACCTGAGATGGCACGGCCGTCCAGTCGGTCTCGATCAGGTCGGGATCGAGCGGGCGCCATCGCGTCGACCATCCGGGACAGCAGCTCCGCGCCGGCCGCGCCCTGCACGCGAGCGCGCACGCGGCGGTCGTAGGAGAACATGTCGACGCGGTCCCCGGCGCGGGTGGCGAGCGCGGCGAGCAGCAGCGACGCCTCGAACGCGGTGTCGAGCCGAGGCTCGTCCTGCGACCCGCGCCGCCGAGGTGCGGCCGGAGTCGATCACGACGACCACGCGACGATCGCGCTCCGGCCGCCAGGTGCGCACCATCACCTGCTGCGCCGATCCACCCGGCCGCTGCCGCGCCGAGCGGTCGCGCGCCAGTCGATCGAGCGCACGTCGTCGCCGCGCACGTACTCGCGGATCGAGTCGAACTCGGTGCCCTGGCCGCGCACCATCACAGCTGTGCGGCCGTCGAGCTCGCGGAGCCGGGTGAGCCGGGACGGCAGGTGGCGGCGGGAGTTGAACGGCGGCAGCACGCGGATGGCGCCCGGCGCGCGGAGGGTCGCCTGGCGGGCCCACAGCCCGAGCGGGCCGATCGAGCGGACGGTCACCTGCGCGGTGCGGCGCTCGCCGCGGCGGAACGGGGTGAGGGTGAAGTCGGCCGATCGCGCCGCTCGCCCGGCGGGATCGCCATCGGGACGCGGCGTGCGGTTCGCGCCGGCCGACGGCTGCCAGGCGTCGCGGACGAGCCCGCGGAGGGTGCGCGATCCGTTGTTCGTGATGAGCAGCCGGGCATCCGCCGCTCTCGCCGAGCCGGATCCGCGGCGGGAAGGTCGCGCTCGATGCCGCAGCGTGCGAGGCGATGCGGCGAACGATCAGGTCGAGGACGCCGAGCAGGATGCTGACCAGGAGCCAGCGACGAGCGCTGCGGCCCGCCCGCGTCGAACAGCACCCCGAACGCGAGCACGGGCACGATGCCGATGAGCACGAAGAGCACGAACCTGCCGGTGACCGCCATCAGCGAGCCGAGCGTCGCGGATCAGGAGAAGCGGCGAAAACTGCGGGAATCGTCCTGATCCGCGCGGAATCCGGGCATCGTCCTCGTCCGCGGGAGGAGTGCGATCTCCTGATCGCGCAGGCAGCCGATGTTGTCCGATGTGCAGGGAGATGACGGGCATCGGATCAGATCGGGACGCGGACCTGGGCGAGGATCGAGCGCAGGATCGCATCGACGGACACGCCCTCGAGCTCGGCCTCGGGACGGAGAGCGAGCCGGTGACGGAGCACCGGGCAGCGCCATCTCCTGGATGTGGTCCGGCGTCACGCTGTCGAAGCCGCGCAGCCAGGCCCACGCCTTCGACGCCGCGAGCAGCGCGGTCGTGCCGCGCGGCGAGACGCCGAGCTTGACCGACGGCGAGCGGCGGGTCGCGCGGGCGAGGTCGACGGCGTAGCCGAGCACATCGTCCGATGCGCCGACGGCCGAGACGCGCCTCTGCGCCGCGGCCAGCTCGGCGGGGCCGAGCACGGCGGTGACACCGGCCGCCGTCCAGGTCGCGCGGATCGAAGCCGCGGGCGTGACGGCGCAGCACCTCGAACTCGGTGTCGCGCGGCGGCAGGTCGAGCACGAGCTTGAGCAGGAACCGGTCGAGCTGCGCCTCGGGCAGCGTGTAGGTGCCCTCGTACTCGATCGGATTCATCGTGGCCGCGACCATGAACGGGGTCGGGCAGCGGCAGGGTGCGGCCGTCGACCGAGACCTGCCGCTCCTCCATCGCCTCGAGCAGCGCGGACTGCGTCTTCGGCGGCGTGCGGTTGATCTCGTCCGCGAGCAGGATGTTCGTGAAGACCGGACCCTCACGGAAGACGAATCCCGCGGACGACGGCTCGTACACGATCGACCCGGTCACATCGCCCGGCATCAGGTCGGGGGTGAACTGGACGCGCTTGGTGTCGAGCTGCGAGCGTGTGGCTGAGTGTGCGCACGAGCAGCGTCTTCGCGACCCCGGGCACGCCCTCGAGCAGCACATGCCCGCGGGCGAGCAGCGCGATGATCATGCCGGTCACGGCGCCGTCCTGGCCCACCACCGCCTTGCCGACCTCGGTGCGGACGCGCTCGAGCTGCTGACGGAGTTCGACGCTCATCTAGTTCATTCTTTCGTTCGTCCGACGGAGGGAGACCTCGCGGATCAGGAAATCCTCCGCGACGCGCCGAAGAAAGTCCTGATCCGTCGCAGGAATCTAGGAGATTGTCCTGATCCGCGCAGGGTGCGGACGATTTCCTGATCCGTGAGGGTCGGTCGGGGATGCGGGGGCGGTCACGACGGGCCAGGGGGTTGGTGGCGCGGCGGACGGCGCGTTCGAGGCGGAGCAGCTGTCGCTCATCCGGACGAGGTCGGCGTCGGTCGCCGGCTCGAGGTCGCGCAGCAGGGCGCGCAGGCTCGACGCGGGCTCGCCGAGCAGTGCGGCGGTCGCATCGACGACCTCATCGACGCTACGACGTGCGCGAGAGGTTGAGCATGGTGGCCATCCGGCCGATCGTGCCGATGCGCAGATTGTCGAGCGCTCGACCCGCGCGATGACGACCGCTGGTAGAGCCGCGCTCGACCCTCCATCGTCTCGCGCGAACGGACGACGACGGGCAGATTCTCGATGACCAGGGGCCCGAGGCGCCGCCCTCGCCAGACCGCAGCGGCGACGAACACCACGATCAGCAGCAGCAGGACCGGGGTCACCCACTCTGGAGTCAGGTCGGCCACGCTCGGGACGTCCGCGCCGCCGGTCAGATCCCCGAGCCCGGGCAGGTACCAGATGAGGTCTCCGTCTCGCCGAGCAGATTGAGAGCCAGGGCCGCGTTGCCTGAACGGGTGATCTGGTCGTTGCGTGAACGGCTCGGAGTCGGGCAGCACCGTGACCGTCGTGGAGCCGTCGGTCCGCTGGGCCAGCAGATAGCGTCCGGAATCGTCAGGGAAGCAGAACTCGGTGCCGGAGCGACGCCAGGGCCGTGGGGTCCAGAGCCGGAGTCGTTCAGGGGCTGCACGCTCATCGTGCCCACCGTGACGCTGTCCGCGCGCTGCGCCGCGGGCACCGAGCAGGCCGCGTCCAGCGAGGTCGTGCCGTTCCCGACGTCCGGCGACCCGGCCGTCGCGACATCCGGCGCGAAGAGGTCGAGCAGATCCGCGGTCGGCTCGACGAGCACGATCCGATCCGCGACGCCCTGCAGCTCGGCCGCGGACTGCGCGGTGAGGAAGGCGTCTGCTGTCGTAGATCAGCAGTGTGGTGTCGGACGGGTCGGCTCGCGAGCTCGGCGACCTCGCTCGGCCGAGCTGGCCGCCGTCACGGTCGACACCCTGCTGCTTCAGCACTTCGGCGAGCGCACGGCCGCCCGTCGGGCCGGCGTTGTCCGCGCCGAATCGGTCGGTCGGCGTGACCCCGCCCGCCGCGATCGTGCTGACGATGCCCACCACGATCGCGATGGCGCCGAAGACGATCCAGAACGAGGCTCGGCGGAATGCCTGCCGCGGTGATGCCGAGACCGCGTTCTCGGACGAGCCGGACGTCACCGACACCGGCGGCGCCGTCGCGGTGGCCGGACCGCTGTCGAACAGGCTCACCTCGCGGCCTCGAGGTGCGGCCGGACGGGCGGTCCGCAGCGTGCGGTCGAGCTCCATCAGCCGCTCGTACTGCTCGCGGGTTCCGGTTCCGGCCGAGATACCGGACATCGTCGAAGTCCTCGGCGGATGACGTCAGCCGGGCCGCCTCCGTCGGGAACGCGATGCCGGCCCGTCGCGCGAATCCGCGAGCAGTGGTGCCGGGGGAGACCTCCACGACGGTGCGCTCGGCCAGGCCGCGCGCGATCGCTCGATAGAGCTCCGCGAGGGCGAGAGTGAAATCGCCCGCCGCGGCAGCCTGCTCGGCAGAGCGCCGCAGCTCCGCCGACCCGCGAGTGTCGTCCTCGCCGAACAGCTCGGCGGCCACCCCGCTCCGACGGCTGAGTCGGGGCCGTCCGAAGATGAAGAACGCGGCCACGATGATGCCGGTGATCAGGATCACCACGAGAACCAGTCCGACGGCGCCCTGCGCCTGGCCGGCGCTGTCGAGCAGCGAGTTGAACCAGTCCGAGATCGCCTGGGCGGCCAGGTCGAACGGGGTCGGCTTGGCCGCCTGATAGACCTGCTTGCTCAGCTCGTCGGTGAGCCACTGCCTGCCCTGGTCGCCATCCGGTTCGAGCGGAACGGCGACCGGTGCGATCAGGCGAACTCCCGCGTGAGCGGGGCGTAGGGGTCAGCTGTGGCGCCATCCGTCGAGGGGGCGGAAGGGCCGCTGCCGCTGCCGCCCTCGGTGTTCGGCCCGGTCTGCTCGACGTGTCGCTGCAGCACGAGGTCGAGGCCCTCCTTGCGCATCCGCAGGTCGATGTAGATCAGCGCGACGAGGGCGGCCTGCACGAGCGCGCCGACGGTGCCGATCAGCAGGCTGACGACCGTGGACAGCACGTAGACGCCGATCAGGACGGCGATGGCCGCGCCGCTGCTCATGGTCGGATCGATGATCAGGCCGACGTACTGGAGCAGTCCGAGCGGATGCTGATCAGCTAGGACGCCGCGATCTGGATGATGACCGCCATGAGCACCTGGCACCCAGCGTGCGCCAGAAGTATCCGGTCGTCAGCGTCCACGATCGGCGAGCGGCGGGCAGCGCCTTGGAGCGCTCGAGCACGATGATGCTGGGCGTGATGGAGAACTTGATGAAGAGCCAGGCGCCGAGCACGATCGGCCCCGAGGCCGAGCAGGATCGTCACTCCGATGCTGATCGCCAGGCCGACGCCGCCGACGGCCACCCCGATCAGCACGATGCCGCTCAGCACGAGCACCGCGATGATCACTGCGAGGGCCAGCAGCAGCGTCCACCGCATGAGCGCCCGAACGACGGCTTCACGCGCTGCCAGAGCTCGCTTGCAGGGTCTGCTTCTTGCCGAGCACGGCGAGGGACATGTCGACGACGACGATGCCCTGGATGAACGCGGAGACGACGAGGTTGAGCAGCGAAGTAGCCGATCGCGGCGATGTGCTCGCGGCGATGGATCCGGCGATCAGCGGGTTCTGGTCGGGATCCGTGTAGTCCGTGATCCGATTGAAGCCGCCGAAGAACACGGCGACTCCGATCAGCCCGACGACCAGAGCAGGCCGACCTGCAGCAGCAGCGCGAAGCCGAGCACCCCGCGGCGTCGCGGAGATAGCGGAACGGGCGCCGAGCAGGGTTCCGAAGCCGAGCGGACGCAGCGGCACGATGCCGGGCTTGGGTGGAGGAGTCCAGCCCACCGGCGTGCGTGGGAGGGGCGCGCAGGTGCGTACGTCCGAGAGCCGGAGGCGGCGGGGTGCCCCGTAGCCGGCGAGCCCGGGCGTCGCATAGCCGGTCGGCGGGGCGCACTGCCCGGAGCGCGGCTAGCCCGGGAGCGGCGGCGCCGGACGGGTCGGCGGGTGAGTCGGCTGGGTCGGCTGGGGGAATCGTGCCACCGGCCTCTCGCCCGCTCGCGGCGCTGCACTCCGGCGATCCGCCGGGCGCCCGCCAGCCGTTTCCGTTCGCCGCGTCGGTCATGGCTCAATCGTGGCATATGCGCCCGGCCGAACGCGGGACCGGCGCAGGCTCCGTCCTGGGTCGACCGACGGCCTGGGCGGACTCGTGCGCTGATCAGGGACGACGCTGCGGGCCGTCCATCGGCTCCGCCGACTTCGCTCGGACATCGTGGCCTCGCCATCCGTGCCGGCCGGTGCTCGCGGACTACAATCGGCACAGCATGACCGATCCCGCCGCACCCCCCGCCCGTGTACTCGTCGTCGATGACGACACGGCGCTCGCCGAGATGATCGGAATCGTCCTGCGCACCGAGGGCATCGAGCCGAGCTTCTGCGCCGACGGATCGCACGCGCTCGGAGTATTCCGCGACGCCCGGCCCGACCTCGTCCTGCTCGACCTCATGCTGCCCGGCATCGACGGCATCGCATGTCTGCGAGCAGATCCGCGCCGAATCCGGCACGCCCGATCATCATGCTGACCGCGAAGTCCGAGACCTCCGACGTCGTGCGCGGTCTCGAGTCCGGTGCGCCGACGACTACATCGTCAAGCCGTTCAACCCCAAGGAGCTCGTGGCGCGCATCCGAGCCCGGCTGCGGCCGTACTCCGGCGACAGCGGCACGCTCAAGGTCGGCGATCTCGTCGTCGACTCCGCCGGTCACGAGGTGCGCCGCGGCGGCGAGCGGATCAGCCTCACCCCGCTCGAATTCGACCTGCTGCTCGCGCTGGCGAGCAAGCCGTCGCAGGTCTTCACCCGCGAGATGCTGCTCGAGCAGGTCTGGGGCTACCACTACAAGGCGGACACCCGCCTGGTCAACGTGCACGTGCAGCGCCTGCGGGCCAAGGTCGAGGAAGACCCCGAGAACCCGCGCATCGTCATGACGGTCCGCGGAGTCGGCTACCGCGCCGGCGCCCCGGCCTGACCCACCCCGCGTCATGACTCTCCCGCCGAGCTCCGCCGGGCTGTCCCGGATACCGCTCGGCATCCGACTCTCGGCCCTCACCCGACTGCCCCGAACCGTCGGGTCGGCGATCGCGTCCGCGTTCCGGCGCTCCCTCGAAGTGCGGATCGTCGCGATCACGGTGGCGCTGTCCGCGATCGCCCTGCTCGCGACGGGCACCTACATGTCGTACACGATCGGCAACGGGCTCTTCCAGGCGCGCGTCGACCAGGTGCGAGCGGAGTCGGATCGCGCCGTCGACGCCGCGCAGAGCCTGTTCGACTCCACTACGGCGGCGGACGGCAGCGCCCTGTCGGTGCTCCAGCTGCAGGTGCTGACCCAGGTCGAGTCGATCGCCACCTCCAACGCCGGCATCGCGCTGCAGCGCGCGCCGGGCACGCAGGTCAACTTCGCCGTTCCCAATGTGTCCACGCGGGGCACGGCCATCCTGCTCAGCGACGAGCTGCAGAACGAGATGTCGACGGGGCAGGACGATCAGTACTACCAGTCGGTCAGCATCCCCGCCGCCGGGGCTCCGCATCCCGGACTGATCGTCGGCTCGACCGTCAACGTCCCGACTCAGGGCGACCTACCAGCTCTATCTGCTCTACGACCTCGCCGACGTCCAGCAGTCCCTCTCGTTCGTGCAGAACACGCTGCTCATCGGCGGGCTCGCGCTCATCCTGCTCATCGCGGGTGTCACCTGGATCGTCGTCCAGTCCGTCATCGCGCCCGATCCGCGTCGCGGCGGAGACCAGCCGCAAGCTGGCGGCCGGGCAGCTCGAAGAGCGCATCCCCGAGCGCGGCGAGGACGTGATCGCGACCCTCGCGAGGTCGTTCAACGGGATGGCCGACAGCCTGCAGCGCCAGATCGTGCAGCTGGCCGGGCTCTCCCAGGTGCAGCAGCGCTTCGTCTCCGACGTGTCGCATGAGCTCCGGACCCCGTTGACCACCATCCGGCTCGCCGGCGACGTGCTCTACGACAACCGCGGCGACTTCGATCCGACCAGCGCCCGCACCGCCGAGCTGCTGCACACCCAGGTCGAGCGGTTCGAGTCGCTGCTGTCCGACCTGCTGGAGATCAGCCGCTACGACGCCCGCGCCGCCGACATCGAGCTGGCGCCGGTCAACCTCGTGCACCTCGCCGAGGAGGCGATCGCCACCGTCGAGACCCTCGCCGACCGCAAGGGATCGGTGCGTCCAGCTGGTGGCGCCGGGTGGGCACTTCGAGGCGGAGATGGATGCGCGCCGGATCCGTCGGATCGTGCGCAACCTGCTCGGCAACGCGATCGAGCACGGCGAGGGCAAGCCGATCACCGTGACCATCGACAGCAACGCCACCGCCGTCGCGATCGCCGTCCGCGACCACGGCATCGGCATGACCCGTGCCGACGCGGACCGGGTGTTCGACCGCTTCTGGCGCGCCGACCCTTCCCGACAGCGGACCACCGGCGGCACCGGCCTCGGGCTCGCCATCTCCCTCGAGGACGCCACCCTGCACGCGGGCTGGCTCAACGTCTGGTCTGCAGAAGGACGTGGCTCCTGCTTCCGACTCACCCTTCCACGCTCGCCGCGCGCGCCCATCGAGTCCTCCCCGCTGGCCGCTCCCGCCCGAAGATGCGCCGCACTCGTCCGGAGGACGCGCGATGAGCGACCGCCGATCGACCTCGACCCGCTCCGGCTCGCCGTCCCCGAGGACGCGCCCGTCTGGTCGCCCTGGTGGGCGCGTGCTCGCCGGAGCGATCGCGCTGTCGGGCTGCGCCACCATCCCGCTGACCGGCTCGTGCAGGCGGGCAATCGGACCGACGCCGATGACCGCCGTCCACCGTCTTCAGTCCGAGCGGATCCGACCGACGGCGCGGCCGCGACTGAGATCGTCGAGCGGCTTCATCGCGGCCGGCACCGGCCCGCAGGACAACTACAAGGTCGCCCGCCAGTACCTGAGCGCCGCGTTCGCGCATGAGCTGGGATCCGCACGCCTCCGTGCTCGTGCAGAAGCAGGCCACCACCGTGCTCGAGAGCGAAGGAGAGGTGCACCTCGTGGTCCCGCGGTGGCCTCGGTCGACTCCACCGGGCGCTACACCGGGCTCGGCGTCGGCGACCCGGTCGACCTCCCCTTCACCCTGATCCAGGAGGGCGGCCAGTGGCGGATCGAGCGAGGCGCCCGACGGGGTACGTGCTCCTCCGCCAGCAGTTCGAGACCCTCTTCTCCCAGCGCGCGCTCTACTTCTACGATCGTGTCCTACCGCTATCTGGTGCCCGATCTGCGCTGGTTCCCCTCCACTGCCGATCGCCGACGCGCATCGTCGAGGCGCTGCTGGCCGGACCGGCCGCGCCGCTGATGAGATCCGTGTTCTCCGCCTTCCCCACCGGCACCCGACTCACCCGGCAATCCGTGCCGACCACCGGCGGCATCGCGGACGTCGAGCTCAACGACGTCGTCGCGACCGCCGACTCGATCACCCAGCAGCGGATGCAGCTGCAGCTCAGCCAGCTCCCTGGAGGGCGGCTCGATCGCCTCCGTCCGGATCAACGTGGATGGGCGCAACGTCCCGATCCCCGAGTTCGGTGAGGACGGGCCCACCCTGCAGCCGCTCGTCAACTCGCGTCCCCTCGTGCTGAGCAACGGGACCTTCGGGCTGGTCGAGCGGCTCGACGACGACCTCGCTCGGTCCGATCGGGGAGGCGATCGCTGGACTGCAGCCGAGCGCGGTCACCATGCCGACCGGCTTCGACGTCGCCGCGGTGCTGACCCCCGAGCGGAGTGCAGGCGGTCGGCGCGGCCGGTGCGGCCCTGCTCGTGGACGATCGCGCCGACCTGATCGCGCCGAGTCTCGACGGCGGCGGCATCATCTGGAGCGTCCCATCGACCGACCCCACCAACCTGCGGGCCATCACGCTGGAGGGTGTCGCCACACCGATCGAGGTGCCGTGGGTCGACGCGACGGCGATCCGGTCGATGGCGGTATCGCGGGACAGTGCCCGGCTGCTGGTGCTCCTCGACATCGGGGGAGCTGTCGGTGCTGCGGGTCTACGGCATCATCCGCGACGGGCAGGGCTCGCCATTCACCCTCTCCGACGACGCCTACGAGCTCGTCCTGCCGGCGGGCTTCGGGATCACGACCACCTGGGTCGACGAGTCGTCGGTGGCCACCCTGGTGCGCGTGGGGGAGGCGGACTATCGCGTGATCCTCCAAGACATCGGCGGCCCGAGCGCCGCCCTTCCGCGGCTCACCGACGCCGTCTCGGTGGTCGGCGGCAACGGTCAGAACGGCCTGAGGGTGCTCACCCAGTCGGGCGACGTCGAGGTGCTGCGCGGAACGAACTGGCAGGTGACGGTGAGCGGCGTGCAGCTGCTGGCGACCCAGCGCTAGGACGACGGGCGCTCGTCCCCAGGGCCTCTCCGAGACGGGTTCTGCACAGATCCGACCGACTGCGCCTTCCGTCGTTGGCGTGCGGCGCATGCTGTCCCCATGCGCCCGCTCGATACCGCCGCCGCATGGCGCATCGCCCGCGGCGCGCTCCTCGACGCCGTCGCTCTCGTCCTGCCCGTCGAGTGCAGCGGCTGCGGAGCCCCCGACCGCGCGGTGTGCGCGGTCTGCGCCGCGGCGCTCGTCCAGCCGCTGCTGCACCGACCGGTCGGATCGATCGACGTGGTCAGCGCCGCAGCCTACGAGGGGGTCGTGGCCGCGATCGTCGTCGCGTTCAAGGACTCCGGCCGAACGGATGCCGCGCACGCTCTCGGCGGCGCGCTGCGCTGGGCTGTGAGCGGAGCGCTCTCCCTCGCGGCCGACCACCGGGGGCCGATCGAACTGACCCCGATGCCGAGCTCACGGGCCGCCATCCGACAGCGCGGCTACCGACCGGTGGAGCTCGCGCTGCACGCGGCCCGTCTGCCGTCCTCACCCACCCTCCGCGTTGTCAGATCGGTTCGCGATCAGGCATCCCTCTCCGCGGAGGAGCGCCGCCACAATCTCGTCGGAAGCATGGCTGCCCGCGTCGACCTCTCAGGGCGAGCCTTCGTCCTGGTCGACGATGTGCTGACGACAGGCGCCAGCATCACCGAGGCCTCCCGAGCGATCCGAGCTGCGGGCGGACGTGTGCTCGGTGCGGCCACGATCGCCTCGACACCGCTGCACCGCGCCCCCGCCGGCCGCCCCAATAGGGCTCTGCGGAGGGATCTCCAGGTCCTGCCCAGTGACAGTGGCCGGGGTCCGGACTAGGTTCGGGGAAAGGCGTTCCAGATCGCCCGTCCTCGACGAAGATCAGCTCGCTCGCACAGAAAGCGGACCCAAATCACGTGTCGGGGGACGTTCGGGCGAGCGCTTCGATCGCGGGAGGTCAGCATGGACATAACCATCACCGGACGTGGGGCCGGGATCACCGATCGGTTCCGAGACCATGTCGAGGACAAGGCTGCCAAAGTGGAGCAGCTCGCCGAACGGGCCCTGGCGTTGGAGATCCGGCTCTGCCGGCATCACGAGACCAACGGGACGGCGGGCGACGACCGCGTCGAGCTGACCCTGATCGGTCCCGGACCGGTGGTGCGCGCCGAAGCGGGCGCGAATGACAAGTACGCGGCGTTCGACTTCGCCTTCGACAAGCTCATGGAGCGGCTGCGCCGGGCGAAGGATCGGCGCAAGGTCCACCGCGGTCAGCACCGGCCCACGACGATGCGGTCGGTTGACCACCGCGACTTCCGACTCGTCGACGTCGAACCAGCGGACGCCGAGGTCCTGCGCCGGGTCGACGCGGAGACGGGATCGATCAGCGAATCCGCACGGCAGACCACGATCGGGCGCACCGTCGACGAGCCGCCGGTGCTCACAGCCGCCCTCGACCTCTCGTCGCTGAACGCCGAGCAGTACGCGGCGCTGCACACCGACGACGGTGCCTCGGACGACGACTACGACTACTCGCCCGTCGTGATCCGACACAAGGTGTTCGCCTCCACGCCGATGACCGTCGACGACGCCCTCTACTACATGGAGCTCGTCGGGCACGACTTCTACCTCTTCATCGACTCCGAGAGCGAGCGCCCCAGCGTCGTCTACCGGCGCAAGGGCTGGGACTACGGCGTCATCCACCTCGACGCCGCTGCCGACGAGCTCCAGGAAGTGGCCACCGCGGCCCGCGCCCTGCGCCGCTGAGGCCCGCCGCTGGCGCCGCGAAACGATGAGCGCCGAATAGCCATCCAGCCACAGACGGTGGTCGAGTAGCGCCGTCCACGGCGCGTATCGAGGCCCACGCAAGCCGACCTCAGGACGCGATCACAGAATGGGGTCGTTCAGAGATCTGCCTGCGAGGGCCTCGATACGGCGCTGGCGCGCCTACTCGACCACCGTCTACGGCTGAGAGGCCTTCCACGCATCCGCCTCCCGCATGGTTCGTCTGGCTCGCGCAAGCGTGCGCGAGCCGCTCACCATCCCGGCTGTCGCCGCTGACGCGGCTCTGCGCCGTGATCACAGGGAGGTAACGCTGGTACGCTGAGCCGTTCTGCAGGGGCCGGGGGTGGCCTCTGCCTGGCGTCAAAGCCCGAGGCACATCACCAAGGAGACACGTGGCATCCGTACTCGAAAAGGTCCTCCGCGTCGGCGAAGGCCGGATCCTGCGCAGGCTCGAGAACTACGCGAAGCAGGTCAACCAGCTCGAAGAGGACTTCAGGCATCTCACCGATGAGGAGCTCCGACACGAGACAGTCGTGCTCCGCGAGCGCTACGGCAACGGCGAGTCGCTCGACGAGCTGCTGCCCGAGGCATTCGCCGCGGTGCGGGAGGCGTCGACCCGCACGCTCGGCCTGCGCCACTTCGACGTCCAGGTCATGGGCGGCGCCGCGCTGCACCTCGGCAACATCGCCGAGATGAAGACCGGCGAGGGCAAGACCCTCGTCGCCACCCTGCCCGCCTACCTCAACGCGATCACCTCGCGCGGTGTGCACGTCATCACGGTCAACGACTACCTCGCGAGCTACCAGTCCGAGCTGATGGGCCGCGTATTCCGCGCCCTCGGCATGACGACCGGCGTCATCCTCTCCGGGCAGACCCCGGCGGAGCGGCGCGAGCAGTACGCCGCCGACATCACCTACGGCACGAACAACGAGTTCGGCTTCGACTACCTCCGCGACAACATGGCCTGGCAGCCCGCCGATCTGGTGCAGCGCGGCCACTACTTCGCGGTCGTCGACGAGGTCGACTCGATCCTCATCGACGAGGCCCGCACGCCGCTGATCATCTCCGGCCAGGCATCCGGCGAGGCAAACCGCTGGTTCACCGAGTTCGCGAACATCGCCAAGCGCCTCCAGCCCGGCGAGGACTACGAGGTCGACGAGAAGAAGCGCACCGTCGGCGTGCTCGAGCCCGGCATCGAGAAGGTCGAAGACCACCTCGGCATCGACAACCTCTACGAGTCGGCGAACACCCCGCTCATCTCGTTCCTCAACAACTCGATCAAGGCCTCCGCCCTGTTCAAGAAGGACAAGGACTACGTCGTGATGAACGGCGAGGTGCTGATCGTCGACGAGCACACCGGCCGCATCCTGACCGGGCGCCGCTACAACGAGGGCATCCACCAGGCGATCGAGGCCAAGGAGGGGGTCGAGGTCAAGGCCGAGAACCAGACCTTCGCCACGATCACCCTGCAGAACTACTTCCGGCTCTACTCCAAGCTGTCCGGCATGACCGGCACGGCCGAGACCGAGGCCGCCGAGTTCATGTCGACGTACAAGATCGGCGTCGTCCCCATCCCGACCAACCGGCCGATGGTGCGCCAGGACCAGCCCGACCTCGTCTACAAGAACGAGCAGGCCAAGTTCGCGCAGGTCGTCGAGGACATCGCCGATCGCCACAAGTCAGGCCAGCCGGTCCTGGTCGGAACGACCAGCGTCGAGAAGAGCGAGTACCTCTCCCGACTGCTCGCCAAGAAGGGCGTGCGGCACGAGGTCCTCAACGCGAAGAACCACGCCCGTGAAGCCGCGATCGTCGCGCAGGCCGGCCGTCTCGGATCGGTCACCGTCGCCACCAACATGGCCGGCCGTGGGACGGACGTCATGCTCGGCGGCAACGCGGAGTTCCTCGCCGTCGCCGAGATGCACAACCAGGGCCTCTCGCCGATCGACACGCCCGATGAGTACGAGGCCGCGTGGGACGACGTGTTCGCGCGGGTCAAGGCCGAGGTCGGTCGCGAGGCCGAGCGGGTCGTCGACGCCGGCGGACTCTACGTGCTCGGCACCGAGCGTCACGAGTCCCGCCGCATCGACAATCAGCTGCGCGGCCGCTCCGGACGTCAGGGCGACCCGGGCGAGAGCCGGTTCTACCTGTCGCTCACCGACGACCTCATGCGCCTGTTCAACGCGGGCGCCGCCGAGGCGCTGATGGGGCGCGGGGGAGTGCCCGACGACCTCGCCATCGAGTCCAAGGTGGTCAGCCGGGCCATCCGATCCGCCCAGTCGCAGGTCGAGGCGCGCAACGCCGAGATCCGCAAGAACGTCCTCAAGTACGACGACGTGCTCAACCGTCAGCGCGAGGCCATCTACGCCGACCGCCGCCGCATCCTCGAGGGCGGCGACCTGCACGAG
Source organism: uncultured Actinomycetota bacterium (assembly GCA_963830655.1). GTDB lineage: Bacteria > Actinomycetota > Actinomycetes > Actinomycetales > Microbacteriaceae > Naasia. The sequence goes on along the minus strand of CAWHND010000002.1, from coordinate 333,662 downwards.
CGCACGCAGGGCTTCCTCGAGAGCGTCGTCGACGATGTGCTCGACTCGCACACCGGCGGGTGGCAACAGCGAGGACTGGGACTTCGACGCCCTATGGGCCGAGCTCAAGACCCTCTACCCGATCACGATCACCATCGACGAGGTGCTCGCCGAGGCCGGATCCAAGGGCCGCGTCGACCGCGACTTCATCCGCCGCGAGATCCTCTCCGACGCCACGGATCGCCTACGAGAAGCGCGAGGCCGGCACTCGGTGCGCCCGCCATGCGCGAGCTCGAGCGCCGCGTCGTGCTCTCGGTGATCGACCGCCGCTGGCGCGACCACCTCTACGAGATGGACTACCTCAAGGACGGCATCGGCCTGCGCGCCATGGCGCAGCGCGACCCGCTCGTCGAGTACCAGCGCGAGGGATTCGCCCTGTTCCAGAACATGATGGGACAGATCCGCGAGGAGACCGTCGGCTACCTGTTCAACCTCGAGGTCGAGGTCACGCCGAACCTCGGCGGACCGGGCCTGGTGGCCCAGCCCGTCGTGCAGGCGAAGGGCCTCGGCGGAACCGCGGCGCCGGCGCAGAATCTCAGCTACTCGGCTCCGAGCGATGCAGGCGGCGTCGAGGTGCGCAACCAGCGCGGTCAGCTGGAGCGCGCCGCGACCGCTCTTGCGCAGCAGCGCGAGGAGAGCCAGGCGCAGGCCCTCGCTCCGGGATTCGCGCAGCCCGGTCCGCCTCCCGCCCAGCGCCCCGCCGCGCAGGGCCAGCGCCCGCCCGCCGGTGGTCGTCCCGCCCCCGCAGCGCGTGGCGCGTTCGGCCAGCAGAGCGGCGGCCAGCCTCCCGCTCCCGCCCCGGTCAACCGCGCCGAGCGTCGAGCCGCCGACAAGCGCAAGTAGCCGGCGCCTCGTCCAGCGTCTCGTCCAGCCTCGAGCGCGGTAGGTACGGCCGAGCGCGGTAGGCGCACCTACCGCGCTCGGCCGCAGCTACCGCGTTCGGCGTCGGGCGCTGCGCTCAGAGGATGTCCAATGCCATCGCGCGCCAGCGGTGGTCCACACCCTCGAGACGGATAGCGACGGCCCGGGTCAGCTCGTTGTAGGTGACCATGACGACGGCCTCGAGCACGTTCTCGCGCGGCGATCGCGCGTGGATCCGACCGACGGTGATCTGGGGACGCATGCGGGTCGACGGTCCCCGTTCGAGGAGACGCGCGCGCTGCAGCAGCGCCGCGCGCCCCATCAGACGGCGGTAGACGCTCTCATCGAGGATGCGGCCGATCTGGTCGAGTTCGCGCGCTCCCTCGTCGACCTCGACCATGGCGACGGCAAGGAGGCGGAGCACCCGCTCCGGATCGCCGAGTTCCGCGATCGGAGTCGGCTGGGGGCCGAAGAGCTCTTCGTCGGAGGCCATGTTGTGGGTGGACCTCGCGCGGGGCGCGGCCGGCTTGACCGGTCGGCGCGTGCTGGGTGACGAAGGCGTTCGGGGCATGGACATAGCGACTCCAGTTCGGGTGGGGGACCTGCGGAACGGTCGCCAAAGAGAGCCGCCGGAGGGTCCAGTAGGGTGGCGGGACCGGGTCGAGGTGCGGCGGATCGCATCGGGTGGCGACATAGAAGCACTCCCTCGGGCGGCTGTCCAGCTCCAATTCCTGCTCTGTGGATAACTCCCTCTCGGCGTCGAACCGACCGGCTACCGTTCGCTTCCATGCGCTGGGACAACCTCTTCGACGATCTCGAAGGGCAGCTCGAGGATGGGCTGTCCGCCGAGGAGTCCGGCGCGCGCGCCGAAGAGGAGCGTCTGCGGCGGGGGCGGCTGGTGCTGCGAGATCGGCTGCAGGCGATGGCTCGTGCCGATCCCGAGCGGCCGCTGCGCGTCCGACTGGGGTCGGGTGAGCTGGTCCGGGTCGTGCCGCTGACCTTCGGACGGGACTGGCTGAGCGGCCGGATCCTCGACGACGCGGTCCGGACCAGGCAGATCGTGGTGCCGATCGGCGCCATCGCCGGCGTCCTGCTCGAGCCCCCTGCCGCCCGCTTCGCCGAGGTCGAGGTGGTCGCAGAGGAGCGCGGGCTGACGGCCAAGCTCGGGCTGGCGTTCATGCTGCGCGACCTGTGCCGGAGGCGGGTGCCGCTCGAGCTGACGACCCTGGCCGGTGGATTGCACGGCACCATCGACCGCGTCGGCCGGGACCATCTGGACCTCGCGCTGCATGAACCGGGTCGTCCGCGCCGAGCGGCGGAGATCACGGCGGTCGAGATCGTCAGCTTCGCCGCGATCCTCGCAGTCCGCATCTGACCGCTGCGAGCGATGGCGGATGCGACGAGCTGCTGTGGATAACTTCAGCGAGGTCTCGGCCGCCCGGCCAGCATGGTCATCGATCGAAGGGAACAGGATGGCTGCTGGCGAAGGCAACCGCACATCAGGGGCGCGACCAGGACACGGGGCAGGATCGAGCGCCGGAGCGCAGGCGTCGCCGGAGTGCAGCGAGCCGGATCATCAAGAGCCGGATTCGGCCGAGCGCGGCCGGCCGCGGTTCTGGCTCGACGTCAGGTTCGTGCTCGGCATCCTGCTCGTCATCGGCTCGGTGACGGGGGTGGTGCTCATCGTCGGCTCCGCCGAACGGACCGTCGCGGTGTATGCCGCAGCCGAGCCCCTGGCCGCGGGGGATCTGGTGACTGCCGCTCAGCTGACCACGATCGAGGTGCGACTCGGCGGTGCGGATGGGCGCTACCTGTCCGACGGCGACCTGCCGGATGGAGGGGTGATGGTCACCCGGTCTGTCGCCGAAGGCGAGCTCGTGCCGGTCGCAGCCGTGGGCGCGCCGACGAGCATCCGGGACGCGTCCATCGTCATCCGGACCTCCAGCGAGCTGCCCCGCGGAGTGGATGCGGGCACCGTCATCGACATCTGGTCGGCCGCCGAGGAGGAGAACTCGGGGCGCTACGCGCCTCCGGCCGTGCTGGTCGGATCGGCCACCGTCGTGCGGATCGTCGAGTCGTCCGGACTGATCCTCGACGCCGACTCGCATGCAGTCGAGGTGCTCGTGCCGAAGACCGCGGTCGCACGGGTGCTGCAGGCGATCGCCAACTCCGATGCGATCTCGGTCGTGCCGGTGAGCCAGCCGCTGGCGGCGGGCTGATCGATGCGCATCGTCCTGGCCCTGGCGGCCGATGTCGAAGACCGGATCATCGGACCGCTGCTCGATGCCGGCCACGAGCTCATCGCACGTCCCGCCGGCAGCTTCGAGCTCATCGCGGCGATCGAGGGGCAGAGCCCCGAGGGCGCGATCGTCGCCGCGCCCGTGCTGACGCCGACCGTGCTGCGGGTAGCCGGCGTCGCCAAGGTCCGCGTGGTCGCGCTCGCCTCGTCGGCGAGCGATCGTGCACATCTGGCCGAGCTCGGCGTCGACGAGGTCGTCGAATCGTCTGCCGGGTGGGAGGAGATCCAGGCGGTGCTGCAGGGCGAGTCGCCGTCGATCGCCCGCGAGCGCGCAGAGGTCCCGGCTCGAGCGGGCGGTCGCATCGTGGTCGTCTGGGGTCCGGCCGGCAGTCCGGGGCGCACCACGACCGCCCTGTCGCTGGCCGCGGAGCTGGCGGCGCGCGGGGAGCGCGTCGCGCTGGTCGACGCGGACACCTACGGAGGCACCATCGCTCCGTCGCTCGGACTGCTCGACGAGGCGCCGGGATTCGCGGCGGCCTGTCGACTCGCTGGTGCGGATGCCCTCGATCTCGCGCAGCTGGAGCGGATCGCCCAGCCCTACTCCATGGGATCGCGGATCATTCCGGTGCTGACCGGCATCGGGCGGCCGAGTCGGTGGCCGGAGCTCTCGGCCGATCGCGTGACGACGGCCCTGCGCCGGTGCCGGAGCTGGGTCGACACGGTGATCGTCGACGTCGGATTCAACCTCGAGAGCGACGAGGAGATCGTGAGCGACCTCTTCGCGCCGCGGAGCAACGCGGCGACCCTCGCCGCTCTCGCCGAGGCGGACCTCGTCGTCGCGGTCGGGAGCGCCGATCCCATCGGCCTCTCGCGCCTGGTGCGAGCGCATGTCGATCTGCTCGAGATCGTCGACGCCGAGCGGATCCGTGTGGTCGTCAACAAGGTGCGGGCCAGCGCCGTCGGGCTCAATCCCGGGTCGCAGATCGCCGCGTCGCTGCTGCGGTTCGGCGGCATCCGCGACGCGGCCCTCGTTCCGAGCGACCCGGGCGCCTACGACGCGGCGCTGCTCGACGGGCCGGACCGTCCGTGAGGCCGCGCCTCGATCTCCCGCCGTCGCGGCGATCGCGCGCTTCGTGGCCGCGGAGCTCGTCGCAGCGGACGAGCTGCAGCCCGCTCGCACGCTGCGCAGCCGGTGGTCCCGTCCGCTCGCGCCGGCCTGATACCAGGATTGGCGTTGATCTCGCTCCGTCGCAGCTGAGCCCGCGGCGCCGTCCGAGCACCAACCCAGGACGGCAGCACCGTCGACCCGTCCCGGTGTGCTCCGCCCAGCGATCGGGTGAAGAATGGGTCAGTGCCATCCATTGCCCTCGTCCTGCTCAACCGCCCCTCCCTCGCCGCGCCAGCGCATCTGGACGGGGCGCCCGCGCACCGGTTCGTCGAGCCCGATGAGCCGCTGGTGAACGTGCTCGACCTGGGCGTCACGCGGGGCGACGGCGTCTTCGAGACCATCAGCGTCGGCTACGGGGCGACTCAGGCGCTCGACGCGCACCTCGCTCGCTTCGCCAGGTCCGCCGCCATCCTGGATCTGCCCGAGCCGGATGCCGAGGCGTGGCGCGACGCGGTCCTGGCCGCCGCAGCGGCCATCGACCCCGTCGATGAGGCCTACGTGAAGACCATCCTGACCCGCGGCATCGAAGGGGACGGTCGTCCGACCGGCTGGGCGTACGCCGCTCCCGCGCCCGGACGCTCCGATGCTCGCGCCCTCGCTCGGGCCGAGGGCATCCGGGTCGTCGCTGCTCGACCGCGGCTATCGCCATGACATCCGCCAGGCCTCGCCGTGGCTGCTCCAGGGAGCGAAGACCCTGTCCTACGCCGTGAACCAGGCGGTCATCCGCGAGGCGCGCCGACGCGACGCGGATGACGCGGTGTTCCTCAGCTCCGACGGCTACCTGCTCGAGGGCCCGACCTCCAACCTCCTGCTGCGCTTCGGCGACCGGCTGGTCACTCCCCGCACCGACCTCGGCATCCTGGCCGGAACGACGCAGGCCGATGTCTTCGACTTCGCGGAGACCCAGGGGACTCGAGGTCGCCTACGAGCTGCTGCCGCTCGCGGCCCTGCACGAGGCCGACGCCGCATGGCTGGTGTCGAGCGTGCGGCACGCGGCACCGATCCGCGCCGTCGACGGCATCGAAGCCGATCGACCGCGTCTTCACCGACGCGGTCAACGAGTTCCTGCTGCACCGCACGAAGTAGTCGCCATGGCGAGTCGAACTGCTGGTCTGGTCGGGATGCCCGTCGCATGACGATGCGCGCACGCGGCTGCGCGAGGCCTTGGACGCGCTCGGCCGCGCCGATGAGCCGATCGAGGAGCGCTGGGTCGAGTCGGAGGAGGAAGCGGCGATCCTGGGCTTCATCGGATCACCGACCGTCCGAGTCGACGGCGTCGAGGTGGTCCCGTTCGACGGCAGTGAGCCGACCGGTTGACCTGCCGCGTGTACCGCACCCGCGCGGGCAGGTACTCGCCGCTGCCGGACCCCGACGATCTCCGCGAGGGCCTGCAGCGGCTGCTGGCATCTGGATGACCCGCACAGCCCGCAGCCGCTCGGCACCTCTCGCCTGAGCGGCGCGAAGCTCGCCTCCGGGCGGCGGTCGTAGGCTGCGGTCGTGCCTACGCTGAGTGAACTCGTCGCCACCGGCGGCCGCTCGACCGCCGCCGACGTCAAATGGCTGCACCTGCTGGTCGGGGACTGGCAGCTGCTCGCCGACCTCGCGTTCGCCGACATCGTGCTCTGGATGCCGGCCGACGAGGGGATCTTCGTCGCCGTCGCGCACGCCCGGCCGTCCTCCGCGGCCACGCTCTTCTACCGCGACTTCGTCGGCCAGCTCGTCAAGCCGACTGGAAGGCGCTCGTCACCGACGCGTTCGAGAGCGGCCGGATCCTCGACTCGTCCGCGCCCGACTGGTACGAGGAGACGCCGACCCGGGTGCGCGCGGTCCCGGTGCAGCGGCGCATCTCGCCGAGCGGCCTCGCGATCACCAACGTGCCGATCGCCGTGCTCACGCGGCACACGAACCTCAGCGAGACGCGGATGCCGAGCCGCCAGGAGCTCACCTTCAACGACTGCGCGAACGACCTGTTCCGCATGATCGCCTCCGGCGACTTCCCGACGCTCGCCGCGCCGTCCGCCCCGCGCCGCGGCACCCCGCGCGCCTCCGACGGGCTGATCCGGCTCGACGTCGACGGCACGACGCACCTTCGCGAGCCCCAACGCGCTGTCCGCCTTCAACCGCATCGGCTTCTCGGGCGAGCTGGAGGGCCAGAACCTCGCGGAGGTCGACACCGAGCTCGCCGAGGAGCAGCTCACCGTCGACGAGACGCTGCCCGCTCGTCGTGACCGGGCAGGCGCCGTGGCGCACCGAGGTGGAGCGCGCGGGGTCGACCCTGTCGCTCCGGGCGATCCCCGTCCGCCACGACGACGAGCGCGTCGGCGCGATCGTGCTGTGCCGCGAGGTGACCGAGCTGCGGCACCAGGAGCAGGAGCTCATCACCAAGGACGCGACGATCCGCGAGATCCACCACCGGGTGAAGAACAACCTGCAGACCGTGGCGTCGCTGCTGCGCATCCAGGCCCGCCGCTCGCAGCTCGGAGGAGGCGCGCGATTCTCTGATCGCAGGCCATGAGGCGGGTCGGCTCGATCGCGGTCGTGCACGACACCCTGACCCAGGGCCTCGCGCAGAACGTGGACTTCGACGAGGTCTTCGACCGGGTGCTGATGCTCATCGCCGAGGTCGCGTCGACCCACCGCACCCGGTGCACCCGCTGAAGCGGGGCGCGTTCGGGGTGCTGCCGAGCGACTACGCGACGCCGCTCGCGCTCGCGCTGACCGAGCTCGTGACGAACGCGGTCGAGCACGGGCTCGCCGGGCGCGAGGGCAACGTCGCGATCACGCGCGCACCGCGCGGAGGAGAGCGCTCACCGTCTCGTGCGGGACAACGGCGTCGGCCTCGCCGAGGGCAAGGTCGGCATCCGGGCTCGGCACCCAGATCGTGCGCACGCTGATCCAGGGCGAGCTGGGCGGCTCGATCGACTGGCACACGATGTCCGGCCGCGGCACCGAGGTCACGATCGAGGTCCCGTTGCGCTGGTCACCGCCGCCTGATCCGGACGTTCCGGCGCATGTGCGCGTAATTGCGTGCAGCGTGCACGCGCGGTATCCGAGACCTGATCGGCGAGCACGGCCGCGCGATGCCAGGCAGCTGTCACGGAGCAGGCCTACGGGCAGTCGATACCGGATCGTGCGCACGAGCGGATCGTGGAATCAGCGCGGAGGTGCGGAGCCCGGAGGTCGGCGAGGCTAGGAGGCGCGGCGGGCGCGGGCGGCGCGACGCTTGAGGGCGCGGCGCTCGTCCTCGCGAGAGGCCGCCCCACACGCCGTAGTCCTGGCCGGTCTCGAGCGCGTACTGCAGGCAGGTCTCGGTGACGGTGCAGCGAGCGCACACGGCCTTCGCCTTCTCGATCTGGTCGACGGCCGGACCGGTGTTCCCCACGGGGAAGAACAGCTCGGGGTCGGCGGTCAGGCAGGCGGACTTGTCGCGCCAATCCATGCGGTGGTGCTCCTTCGAGCGTGCGAGATGAACGGTCGGCTGACCGGAGATCGTCGGGGATGATCAGGTCGTTCGATCTCGGCGACGGGATGTTCGGTAAACCATCTGATACGAGCTCCCCACGTCTGCGTGGGCATCGAAAACGACCTCACTTATGGTTGCATATGGGCCAACGTTGATCAATAGCTTTGTATGGGATCTACGCTGTGAGTGGAACTGCACCGACCTCCGATCGGGTCGCGCTCGCTCGCGTGCTGCTGAAAGCACTCGGCGTGGTCGTGGGGCTCGAAGGCGCTCGCGGCCATCGTCCTCGTCGGCTATCTGATCGTCGAGCTGGTCGGGCGCTCGAGCCGCGTCTCAGGCGCTCGATCGCCTCTCGCGGATCGCCGTGATCGCCGCCGTCTGCCTCGTCGCGCTACCCTCGCGAACGCTCCGAGCGCGGCCGTGGATCCGCGGGGCCGTCGCTCACCTGGCAGCTGATCCAGATCGCTCTGCGCCATCGGCTGCTTCCAGGGCATCCTCGCGGTGCCAGACCGTCGGGATGGGCTCTGCTGGTGCCCGGCGCTGGTCGCGCTCCTGCTGCTCTTCACGCCGAGCGTCGGGCCGCTACCCGCCGCGTCTGACCGTCAGACCGCCCTCGGCACGCGAAAGCGCGCGGGCAGGTCGACGCTTCCCGTGCCCGGCGCGCTTCTCGACGTGCATGGACCGTGGGCTACGCGTCGACGCCGAGCTTCTTGCGGAGGATGGCGACGTGGCCCGTGGCCTTCACGTTGTACAGCGGGAGGACTCACCGACCGCCCTCGTCGAGCACGAACGTGGAGCGGATCATGCCCGTCGACCGTCTTGCCGTAGAGGGACTTCTCGCCGAAGGCGCCGTACGCCTTGTGGACCGCGAGGTCGGGATCGCTGAAGCAGCGGGAAGTTCAGGCCCTCCTGCTCCTTGAACTGCGCGAGCGCGGCGCGGCTCGTCCTTCGAGACGCCGATCACCTGTGTAGCCGGCCGAGGCGAGCGAGTTGAGGTTGTCGCGGAAGTCGCAGGCCTCGGTCGTGCAGCCCGGGCGTCATCGCGGCCGGGTAGAAGTAGACGACGACCTTCTGGCCGCGCAGCTGGTCGAGCGAGACGGTGCCTGCCGGTCTCGTCGGGCAGCGCGAAGTCGGGTGCCGCATCGCCGATCTCGAGTCGTGCGGTGTCCGTCATGGATCGTCCCTTCGCCTGCTGCCCTGATCCGCCGGATCGGGTGTCGAGATTTCACTCTATCCAGCACGAAGCGCGTCATCCTGAGCCGTCGAGCTTGCGATCAGCGACTCCGGCCCATGGTAATGTTGACGGTCGGTTCGCCCCAGTGGCGCCGCATGCACCTCTAGCTCAATTGGCAGAGCAACTGACTCTTAATCAGTGGGTTCCGGGTTCAAGTCCCGGGGGGTGCACGAAAGCCCGGAAGTCCTCCACGACTTCCGGGCTTTTTGCTGTCTGGGTGAGCATGGCGATCGGACGGCTGACGGACGCTGCTGGATGGCGGATGCCCCTCCGATCCCTCCTGGACGCGCCTTGTTTCGCCTGTATGTCCCGCTGTTGCGACCCGATTAAATCTGCGCATGTCGCCCCTGGCTGAACTCCGAAAGGGTATAACGTCCAGACACTAGACCTTTTGGACATCATGCTGAGCTCACTCGATGCGGCCATCGCCGCGCACACGGAATCCGCCGTCGCCTTCCTCGAGGACCTCGTGCGCGCCCCCAGTCAGGTCGGATCCGAACAGGTGGCGCTCGAAGTGTTCGCCCGCGAGCTCGCCGCGATGGGTCTCGAGGTCGAACGCCTTCCCTTCCCGGACGGGCCCTTCGACGATCCTCGCGGGGGAGTCAGCCCGCGCTCGCAGGACCTTCCGGGCGAAGGGGCCCGAGCGGAGCGCTATCAGGTCGTCGGGAGGACCCCCGGGAGCGGGCCCCTCACCCTGCTCCTCAACGGGCATATCGACGTCGTTCCCGCTGCCGATGCTGCGCTCTGGACGAGCCCTCCCTTTGAACCTCAGCGACGCGATGGTCGCCTGTACGGTCGCGGCGCAGCGGACATGAAGGGGGGATTCGCCATCGGGATACTCGCCCTCCGCGCACTGCGGGACGTATCGCCAGGCCTATTCGCGACCCGTCGTCTCGGATTCCTGGCGGTGATCGAGGAGGAGTGCACCGGCAACGGTGCGCTGAACGCAGCCAGTGAACACGGTGTGCTCGCCGATGAGGTGGTCCTCCTCGAGCCGACCGATCTTGGCATCATGCTAGGTGGAGTGGGCGTGCTGTGGCTGGACGTCGAGGTCACCGGGCATGCCAGCCACGCCGAGTCCGCCGACTCGACCAGCAATGCGATTGACCTCGGGATGCGCCTCGTGGCAGCGCTTCGCGTTTGGGCCGCGGACCTCTCCGTCGCGGAGCCCGACCCCGCCCTCCCCGACACGGATCACCCTTACAACCTCAATCTCGGACGGATCACGGCGGGTGACTGGAATTCGTCCGCCCCGTCGACGGCGACGCTCGGCCTGCGCATGGGCTTTCCCCGCAGCTGGGATCCTGCTCGGGCAGAGCGCGAGCTGCGGACATTCATCCAGGAGGTTGCCGACGAGGACGGTGACTTTCCCGCTCCGCCCGTGGTTCGAGCGTCCGGCTTCCGAGCGTCGGGATACCTCATCGATGAGGATCATCCGCTGGTCCGAGACCTGAGCGCCGCCCATCTGGACGCCCACGGCGACGAGCCGAGACTGTTCAGCCTGGGAAGCACGACTGACGCCCGCACCTATCTCAATCATTTCGGCGTTCCTGCCGTCTGCTTCGGTGCGATAGCCCACGACATGCACGGAGTGGACGAATCCGTCGACCTCCAGAGCATCGTCGACGGTGCGCGGACCCTTGCTCGCTTCCTCCTCGCCCGGTTCGCAGAGACGGAGGCGACATCATGACCGCCTCCACTGCGGCGTCCGGCACGACAACGCCCGAGCGTTCGACGCCGAACGCGGTCGCCATCGACCCGCCCATCCCACTCGGGCCCCTGAGCGAGCCGATCATCGCGCGGCACATCGCCGACGACGTCGTGGACCGCCTCGTCACCGCCATCGCTCTGGGCGTCTACGTGCCCGGCCAGCAGCTTCCGCCCGAGCGGGCGATCGCGGCGATGCTCGGCGTCTCGCGGACCACGGTCCGCGAGGCGCTGAAGCAGCTCACCGAGACGCGCTACCTCGAGGTGCGCCGCGGCCGCAACGGCGGCTACTTCGTGCTCGCCGACTGGGGCCCGACCTCGGCCGAGCACGTCCGCCGCCAGCTCCTGCCCTCGTGGCACGAGTTCGAGAAGCTCTTCGACGCCCGCACCCTGCTCGAGCCGCTGATCGCGCGCACCGCGGCCGAGCGCCGCACGCCGGCCGACGCGGCGCGCGATCAGCCGGGCGCTCGGGCGCCTACCTGGCGGCGCCCGACCACGACGCCTCGCGCCGGGCCGACTCCGCTCTGCACCTCGCGATCGCCGAGGCGACCCAGAACCCGATCCTCGTCGAGCTCTCCGAAGACCTCCGCGCCCGCATCAGCCTCAACCTCGGCGCCGAGCCCTACACGGACGAGGTGCGGCGGACAGGCCATCACCCAGCACCAGGAGCTCGTCGCCGCGGTCATCGACGGCGACGGCCGACGTCGCCGCCGACATCGCCGCGCGCCACTTCACGCCTCTCCGAGACCTGATCCGCGACCTCGTCGCGCGGGCTCAGGCCGGAGCCGGCAGGAGACCGGTCGTGACCTCCCGACTCGGCTTCGTCCTGCGTCGGCTGCGCGCTCACCGTGCCGGTGCTCTTCGTGATGAGCATCATCGTGTTCCTCATCATCCGGCTGGTGCCCGGCGATCCCGGTGCGCACGATGCTCGGCTTCCGCGCCACCGACGAGAACGTCGAGCAGGTGCGCCACCAGCTCGGGCCTCGACCGGCCGCTGGCTCGTCCAGTACGTCGACTTCGTCGGCGGGATCCTCCGCGGCGACCTCGGCACCGACATCGTCAGCCACGCGCTCGCTCGTCCGAGCTGCTCGCGCAGCGGCTGCCCGTCACCTTCGAGCTGGCCGGTCTGTCGATGCTGCTCGCCGTGCTCGATCGGCGTGCCTCTCGGCGTCCGGGCTGCGACCGGCGGGCAGCTGGGTCAAGCGGCTGACCGAGGGCTTCGTCGTCTTCGGCATCAGCATTCCCGGACTTCTGGCTCGGGATCCTGCTGGTCCTCGCTCTTTGCCGGGCACGCTGGCGCTCCTGCCGCCCTCGGGCTACGTGCCCTTCGCCGAGGACCCCGCCGGCAACCTGCCGCTACATGATCGCTGCCCGTGCTGACCCTCGCCATCGGCGAGGCCGCCTACATCCTGCGCACCACGCGCGGCGGCGGTCGCCTCCGTGCTCGACCGCCCCTTCGTGACGTTCCTGCGCGCCAAGGGCCTCAGCCCGCGCCGCATCGTCTCCGGCCACGCGCTGCGCAACGCCGCGCCCGGCCATCGTCACCGTCATCGGCATCCAGGTCGGCGTGCTGCTCGGCGGCGCCATCATCGTCGAGCAGCTCTTCGCCCTGCCGGGGGTCGGACGCCTCGTGGTCACCGGCATCACCCAGCGCAACTATCCGATGGTGCAGGTCGGCGTCCTCGCCATCGCCACGACCTTCATCCTGGTCTCGCTGTGACCGACCTGATCGTGGGCTGGCTCGACCCCCGCGTCGCGGACGGAGCGGCGACATGACCGCGCCGTCACCGCTCGTGGCCGCCACCGCGCTCGGCGCCGACCGCGAAGCGGCGCCCTCGACGCGGCTGCTGGTCGTCCGGGGCCATCGTGCTCGGCGTCGCTGGTCGTCGATCGCCATCGCCGCGCCCCTCGTCGCGCCCGCACGACCCGGAGGCGATGGACGTGATGCAGGTGCATCGGGCGCCCCGCGCCCGCGCACCCGTTCGGATCCGACGTGCTCGGCCGCGACGTGCTGAGCCGGGTCATCCACGGCCTCCGCGCGAGCCTCGCGGTCTCGATCTCGGCGGTCGCTCGCCTCGCTCGCTCGTCGCGGTGCCGCTCGGCCTGCTCGCCGGCTACTTCGGCCGCTGGGTGGACACCGCGATCTCGCGCGTGCTCGACATGATCCTGGTGCTGCCGGCGATGCTGCTCGCCATCACCTTCATCGCCATCCTGGGGCCCGGGCAGCGTCGTCGCGGCGATCGCCATCGCGGTGATCTACCTGCCGATCCTCGCCCGCGTCATGCGCACCAGCGCCCTGATCGTCACCCGCAACGACTACGTCGCGGGCGCCCGGGCGCGCGGCGCGAGCCACCTCGCGGTGCTGATCGGGCACGTCGCCCCCAACGCGCTCGGGCCCGGTCATCGTGCAGGCCTCGGTACTCGCCGCCTTCGCGCTCCAGCTCGAGGCGGGGCTGAGCTTCCTCGGCCTCGGCACCCAGCCGCCCACGCCGTCGCTCGGCGGGATGCTCGCCGAGGGCCGCGACGTGCTCACCATGCCCCCTGGGTCGAGATCTTCCCGGGCCTCGCCATCGTCGTCGCCGTGCTGGGCTTCACGCTCCTCGGCGAGGGCCTGCGGCGCGCGCTTCGACCCCGAGGGGGTGGCCGAATGACCGCGCTCGGCCGTGCTCGCCTTCGCCGACGTCTCCGTGCGCTTCCGCGTTCGGGGCCGACCGCCTCGGCGCCCGCGGTGGACGGCGTCTCGCTCGCCCTCGCGCGCGGCGAGATCTTCGGGCTCGTGGGCGAGTGCGGGATCGGCAAGAGCACCCTCGCCAACGCCGTCCTGGGGCTCCTGCCGCGCGTCGCGCCGACGGTCAGCGGGCCGCATCGGCGTCAACGGCCGCGACGTCCTCGGGCTGCACCGAGGCCGACCTGCGCGCGCTGCGCGGCGACGAGGTCGCGATGATCTTCCAGGACGCCTCGGCGAGCCTCGATCCGACCTGGCCCGTCGGCGACCAGATCGCCGAGACGATCCGCGCCCACCGCCCGTCGGCCGGCGCGCGGCCCGGGCGCGCGCGATGGCGCTGATGGAGCGAGGTCGGCATCCCCGACGCCGCCGCGCCGCTACGGCGACGCGCCGCACCGCTTCTCGGGCGGGATGCGCCAGCGCATCGTGATCGCCGCGGCGCTGGCCAACGATCCCGCAGCTTCTGATCGCCGACGAGCCGACCACGGCGCTCGACGTCACGATCCAGGCGCAGGTCCTCGCGCTCATCGACCGGCTGCGCCGCGACCACGGCACGACGCGTGCTGCTCATCACGCACGACCTCGGCGTGGTGGCGCAGGTCTGCGACCGGGTCGGCGTGATGCACGGCGGCCGGCTGCTCGAGGTCGGCCCGGCCGCCGACCTGTTCGCCCGTCCGACCCATCCGTACACCCGCGCACTGCTTGCGGCCGCCCACCCGGGCCGCGCGGGGCACCCGGCTGCCGGTCGTCCCCGCGCGAATGGAGCGTCGAGAGCCTGCACGAGGCCGAAGCCGTCGCAGAAGCGGAGGCTGCTACAGTGAGCGGCCCAGGGAGCAGCTCGGCAACCGGCCTGGAACCGACCTCCTGAGGGTCGAGGGCCTCAGCAAGACCTTCGCCACCGGCGGTCCGCCCTGGGCTCGCCGCCGGGTGCGCGCGCTCGACGACGTCTCGCTCGTCGGTCGAGCGGGGCCGCACGCTCGGCCTCGTCGGGGAGTCGGGAAGCGGCAAGAGCACGCTCGGCCGCTGCATCCTCGGTCTCACCAAGCCCGATCCGGCCGCGTCGTCTTCGACGGCCAGGACATCGCGGGCCTCGGTGCCGCGCGCGCTGTCCTCGGTTCCGGCGTCGCGTGCAGCCCGTGTTCCAGGACCCCTACGGGCAGCCTCGACCCGCGCTGGACCGGTCGGCCGCAGCGTGCGCGAGGCGCTCGACAGCTTCCGCATCGGCACCCCGGCGGACCGCGATCGCCGCGTGCTGCGACCTCTTCGACCGCGTCGGCCTCGACCCCGCGCTTCGCCGCGCGGCTGCCCGGCAGCCTCTCCGGCGGGCAGCGGCAGCGCGTCGGCATCGCCGCGGCGCTCGCCAGCGAGCCCGATCTGATCATCGCCGACGAGCCGGTCAGCGCCCTCGACGTCAGCGTGCAGGCGCAGATCCTCAACCTCTTCATGGACCTGCAGAACGACCTGGGCGTCGCCTCGGTCTTCATCACCCACGACCTCGGCGTCGTCGAGCACGTCAGCGACGGCATCGCCGTCCTCTATCACGGCGTGGTCGTCGAGACCGGAGACGTCGACCAGGTGATGCGCCGCCCCGCGCACGACTACACCCGCACCCTGCTCGCCGCCATCCCGGCAGCCGCACCGGCTGCCGCCGCCCCCACCCCAGAGAACTAGGAGCCCCGCAATGCCCACCGCCCACGTCAACGGCATCACCCTCAACTACCTGCTCGAAGGCCCGGACGACGCGGAGACCATCGTGCTCATCAACGGCCTCGCCGACGCGCTCGAGTCGTGGGACTTCCAGGTGCCCGCCTTCCTCGAGGCCGGATACCGCGTGCTGCGCTTCGACAACCGCGGAATCGGCGCCAGCGACAAGCCGGCCGGCCCATACACGTCCCGCATGCTGGCCGACGACGCCAAGGCGCTCGTCGACGAGCTCGGGATCACCGGCTTCCATCTCATGGGCGTCTCGATGGGCGGCATGATCGCCGAGGAATACGCGATCAACTACGGCGCGGACCTCAGTCTCGGCGACCTTCGCCTGCACCTACGGCACGCCCGACGCGTTCTGCCTGCAGATGTTCGGCTTCTGGGCCGACCTCGCCACGATCGTCGACGTGCCGTTCGTGATGCGCGACGTGTCGCTCTGGGCCTTCACCGGCCCGTTCTTCGAGGACCGCCCCGACGAGGCCGCAGAGTTCGCCGAGGCCATGGCCGCCCTCGACATGGCGCTCGAGGCCTATCTCTCCCAGCTCAACGTCATCCAGACCCACGACGCGCTGGACCGCCTGCCGGCGATCACGGTGCCCACCTTCGTACTCGCGGGCGAGGAGGACATCCTCATCCCCGTGCGACTCTCGCGGCGTCTGCACGAGGCGCTGCCCGGGTCTGCCTGGGGGACCGTCCCCGGCGGCCACGCCTGCCTCTGGGAGAGCCCCGACCCGTTCAACGCCGCCTTCCTCGACTTCGTCCGCAGCTCCTCGCGCTAGACCCCACCAAGAAAGCACCGACATGCATAATTCACAGCACCGATCTCCGCCGGCTCGCCCGCCTCGGCACACCGCTCGAGCGCGGCGGCGCTCGCGGCCGCACTCCTCCTCCCGGATGCGTTCGTCGGGCACCGTCCAGCGACCGGTTCGGCGCTGCCGGCGCCATCGTCGGACGGCGGCGACCTGCGCGCCGCGCTCAGCGGCGAGCCGGACGTGCTCGATCCCGCCACCTCCTCCATCTACACCGGCGCGCAGGTGTACGAGGGCATCTTCTCCAAGCTCATCGACCTCGACGAGTCGGGCGAGTTCGTGCCCGACCTGGCGACGAAGTGGGAGCAGACCGACCCGACGACGTGGACGCTTCACGCTCGTCGACAACGCGACCTTCCACAACGGCGAGAAGTTCACCTCCGCCGATGTGGTCTACACCTTCGATCGCATCCTCGACCCGGACACGGCCAGCGCCTACGCCGGCCTCTACGCGCAGATCGACTCGGTCGAGGCCGTCGACGACACCACCGTCGTGTTCCACCTCAAGGCGCCGTTCGGTCCGTTCCTCACCAACCTCGCCACCAATGGCCAGATCGTCAACCAGAAGGCGATCGAGAGCACCGACCCCGCCCGCGAGCCGGTAGGCACCGGACCGTTCATCTTCGTCGAATGGGTGCAGGGCGACCACATCACGCGTCAAGAAGAACCCGGACTACTTCAACGCCGACAAGCCGCACCTCGACACCATCACGTTCCGCTTCCTCGCCAACGACCAGAGCCGCATCGACGCTCTCTCCGCGGGCGAGATCGACTGGTCGGACGCCGTCCCGCTGCAGCAGGTCAGCGCACTGAGCAAGGACTCGCGCTTCACCTACGTCACGAGCGCGACGGCCGGGATCCCCGACTTCCTCGCCCTCAACACGACGGTCGCGCCGTTCAACGACCCGCTGGTCCGCCAGGCGGTCGCCCTTGCGATCAGCCGGGATGACATCAAGGCCGTCGCCTACCTCGGCACAGGCGAGAACGGTCTCGAGGAGGTGCCGACCGGATCGAGCTGGTACGACGACAGCAACATCTTCGGCGCCCAGACCGACGTCGACAAGGCGAAGGACCTGCTCGCCCAGGCCGGCTATCCGGACGGACTGAGCGTCGAGTACCTGGGCCTGTCCGACTATCCAGAGCTGCTCAAGACCGGACAGGTCATCCGCGACGAGCTGAAGGCGATCGGCATCGACATGACGATCAATGCGGTCGACGTCTCCGCCTGGTACGACGACTACAGCTCGCTCAACTACCAGATGACGAGCGCCTATCAGGAGCGGACCATCGATCCGGACAACTTCTACTCGCTGGTCATCAAGTCGGGCGGCCCGATCAACACGACCGGGTACTCCAACCCGGACGTCGACGCGCTCATCGACCAGGCGGCCGCCAGCGACGACGTGGATACTCGGATGGATCTGTACACCCAGATCCGCGGCATCGTCTCAGAGGATGCACCCCTGATCTTCACGCACTACGAGACGATCAACTACCTGATGAACAAGAACGTGACGGGATCGGTCATCACGCCGACCCTGAGCCTGCACATGGAGGACATCGGCTTCACGAGCTAGTCCTGTTCACGCCGGCCCGTCAAAGGCTGCATGAAGGCTGCACGAAGGCCCGGGATTCCTCCGCGAATTCCGGGCCTCTGCGGTCCCAGCCGATGGATCGAGAACGAGCAGCGAATGGCCTCGAACGCCGATGCGCACGCAGTGTCCCTGTACTAGCCCCTGCCAACACAGCATTCTCCGGAAGCGTTTGGTGCGCAGGCTCGAGGATTCCGGAAGTCCTCCACGACTTCCGGGCTTTTTGCTGTCCGGGTCAGCACGGCGATCGGATGGGTCGGTTCTGATCCGGCTCCGCAGGAGCTGCATCCGCTCAGGTTCAGATCGCGGTGTAGCCCCCATCGATGATGATCTGCTGCCCCGTCAGATAGGACGACGCGTCCGAGGCGAGGAAGCTCACCAGTCCCGTGAGGTCCTCCGGTGTCGCCATTCGGCCCTGGGGGATGCGCGAGATCCAGTCGGTGAGGAGCTCGGGCTCGCGATCGATGATCTTCTGCGTCAGATCGGTCAGCACGTAGCCGGGTGCGATCGAATTCACCCTGATCCCCGCAGCGGCCCATTCCACGGCCAGTGACTTGCCCAGATGGGCGACGGCCGCCTTCGAAGAGTTGTAGGACGCTGCCCACTGCGGCACGTTGACGATCGAGCCCGACATCGAGGAGATGAGGATGGCGCTTCCGGGCAGACCGGCCTCGAGCAGGCCCCGGCCGAACGACTGGGCGGCGAAGAAGGTTCCCGCGAGGTTCACGTCGATGACCGCCCGCCACTGGGCCGCCGTCACATCGATCGAGTCGCCGTTGATCTCGATGCCCGCAGCAGTGAGGAGGACCTGCGGGACACCGAGGCGGTCGCGGATTGCCGAGAAGGCGGTGACCGTCGCATCCTGATCAGTCACGTCGAGTCGCTGGCCGAAGGCGCGGACACCGAACTCGTCGGCGATCCGCTGGGCTGCCTCCTCCACCGTGTCGAGGAGGTCGAGGAGCGCGATGTCGGCGCCGTCGGCCGCCAGCGCTCGGGCCACCGCATGGCCGATGCCGCGGGCGCCTCCCGTGATGACAGCCGTCTGACCGGTGAGGGTGGTGATCATTGTGCTTCTC
This sequence comes from uncultured Actinomycetota bacterium, assembly GCA_963830655.1. Classification (GTDB taxonomy): domain Bacteria; phylum Actinomycetota; class Actinomycetes; order Actinomycetales; family Microbacteriaceae; genus Naasia. The sequence goes on along the minus strand of CAWHND010000002.1, from coordinate 315,042 downwards.
CTTTGCGATGCCGGTCGGCGACCGGTAGTCGGTTGACCTGCGCGGCTTCCCAGCCCGCCCGCGTGGCCGAGATGAACGCACGCGCGGCTGAGATCGGATCGGCCGCGGAGAGGATGCCGCTCGTCGAGCCGGTGCCGTCGGCGCCCGACGTCATGATGGCTCGTGCGATCTCGGGTGAGGCGACTCCTCCGGCGTGCATCATCAGCACGTCCGGGTGCGCAGCCCGAACCGAACGGTTGGCACTGCCGATCCACGGCCGTGGATCGGCTCCTGTCGTGCCGATGAGAGCGGGCGGCTCGAACAGCACGGCGGTCGGTGCCAGCTCGGCGAATCGAACGGCCTCTTCTTCGGAGGCGGCGCAGAGGATCGTCTCCAGGTCGTTTTCCTGCGCGCGCTCGACCGTGCGTCCCAGGGTGATCGAGTCGAGCGGGCGAGCATCGTGATTGAGCATCACGCCGTCGGCCCCGGCGTCGACGAGCGACTCCGCTGTCACCGCTCCGAAAGACGACCCCGGACGGTCGAGGTCCAGCGCCTGGGAGTAGATGCGCACTCCCGAGCGCAATGCCGCGAGGGGGGCGAGCAGTGCAGTCGGCGCGGTGAGCACAACCGCAACACCGAAGTCTGCGCCCGCCCGTCCCGCTGCGCGGACGAGCTCTTCCAGCTGCGGGAGGCGCAGGAGATTCTTCGGCCCGATCTCGAAGAAGGGCGCACCGAGTGATGCAGCGAGCGGACGGGTCATGCCGCGAGCAGACCGCGGAGGAAGGTCGCAGTCGCGGGGAGCGTGCGGGCGGGGTCTCCCTCGGTCGAACACTCCAGATTGAGATAGCCCTCGTAGCCGACTTCGCTCAGCGCACCGATGATCCCCGCCCAGTCGAGACTGCCGCTGCCGGGGAGGAGGCGGTTGTTCTCGCCGAGGTGCACGTGCGCGGTGCGGCCGCCAGCGGCCCGCAGCGCCGACGCGATGTCCGCCTCTTCGATCGACATATGAAAGGTGTCCGGAAGCAGACCGGCATTCGGATGCGCGATCGCGTCGATGATCTCGATGTTGTCCACGGTGCGGTTCAGGAAGCCGCTCTCGTAGCGGTTGATCGGCTCGAGCAGAATGCGCGCGTCAGTTCCGGCGACGAGGGCGAGCATCTCTGAGTAGAACTCGATGAATCCGGTCTTCTGAGCGTCATCGAGCTGCCGGAACGGCTCGAACAGCGGCAGCGGATCCTGCGGCCCGTATTCGTACTCGATCTCCGTGACCGCTCCGAGCTCGGCGCAGATCCGGGCTGCCGAGCGGTACATCTCCCGGCAGCTCGCACGCAGTTCGAGATCATCGGCCATCGCGTTGCCATAGACGTCGTCCATGAAGACGAACTCGACCGGCCGCACCCCGGTTCTCGCCTCGAGGCCCAAGAGCTCATCGTGCGCACTGCCGTTCCAGCCGTCGAACGCCTGGAACACCGCGATGCCGTCGTAGCCCCATTCGCGGAGCAGCTCCGCCTTCTCCGTCAGGGTGCTTCCCGGAACCATGGGGGATGCGCAACTCAGCAGCATCGGATCTCCTGTCATTCAGCGTGGATAGAGGCGGTTGAGATAGTCGTCGAACTGCCGATAGCGGGCCTCGCGATCTGCGGAGCGCGATGGCAGGTAGCGCACCGTCGCGGGCTGGTTCATTGCCCGCGCGGCTGCGATGTCGTCGAGTTCTCCGGCGGCGATCAGGGCGAGGATCGCTGCGCCGCGGCAGGTGGCCTCCGGCTCGTCGGGCACTACCACCTCGACCCCGCAGACGTCGGCCTTGAGCTGACTCCAGAAGGGGGAGGACGCGCCGCCGCCGGTCGACACGATCTCCTGCACCGTCCCAGACGTGAGGTAGTCGACATTCCGGCGAAGGAGGTGCGCAATGCCCTCCTCGACGGCGAAGGCCATGTCCATCCGGTCGTGGCCGAGCTCCAGCCCGAGAAATGCGCCTCGCGCCTCCGCCAGGAAGTCGGGCGGATTGTTGCCCGTGAGATACGGCAGGAAGATGGGCGCGTTCCGCGGCGCGCGTGCCGTGAGCCGGCTTTCCAGCTCGCCGTACGGCATCCCCGACAGCCCCTCGCTGCGGAACCAGTCGAGCACGACGCCGCCGCTGTCCGCTCCGTTGAAGAGGATCGTCTCGCCCGCGCCGATACCCGCATGGAAGGAGACCTTCCGCGACGGGTCGAAAGTCCATCCGCTGGCGAGCATCGAGAGCGAGAGCACGGTTCCCGCGGATTCGCTCACGGCGTCGAGCGGTGTAGGAGTCCGTGCCGACCATGGCGCAGAAGTGATCGAGGGCGCCGGAGTTGACCCGGTAGCTGCGGGCGGAGGAAGCAGCTCCCTCACCTCGGTCAGCACAGGTCCGAGGTCCGCTCCCGCAGGGAGGACCGCGGGCAGCGCCGAGCTCGGGAACGCCGCAGAAGTCGAGCATCTCGTCCCAGTAGGTGCCCGCGGAGACGTCCCACAGATAGCTGAAGCCGCGGGTGGTGAGCTCCCCGACGGCCGTCCCTGTCAGACGGCGGAGGACGTAGTCCTTCACCATCAAGACCTCCGCGGAGCTGGTCAGCACTCGCGGGTCGTGCTGGCGGAACCACCGCAGCTTGGTCGCCGGCCAGGTGGCGGCCGGGAAAGGCTCTCCCGTGATCGCGAAGGCCTTGTCCGCGTCGAAGACCTCGCCGATCTCCTTCGCCTCCTCGGACGCGCGGGCGTCGAGCCAGGACAGACCCGCCTGCACGGGAGTGCCGTCGGCGGCGAGCAGCACCAGCGATTCCGCCTGGCCGGTGAGCGCGATGATGGCGTCCTCATCCGGCGGGTTCCCGTCGCGGGTGTCCCTGACAGCTCTCGCGCACTCGCCGATCAGATCGACGACGGTGGCGAACAGCGCGGGCGGATCGAACTCGACGCGATCGCCGATCCGGGCGTAGCGCGCGCGCTCCGACGCGGTGGCGCGACGCCGGAGCTGCTCGTCGTAGAGGACCACCTTGATGTTGGTCGTGCCGAGGTCGACGGCATACACCAGCACGTCAGTCGCCGATGATCTGGAAGTGCACGGTACGGGTCCGCTCGCGGACCGAGTCGAGGTCGCCGAAGTACACCCGGCCGAACTCGCCGAGGACGGGGCGGGCGGAGGCGACCGGAATGGTCTCGGATCGACCGAGAATCGAGGAGATGATGTGTCCGTCGGTGTTCAGTCCCCAGGAGGGGAGCTCGTCCCGCAGCTCGGCGGCGTTGCGAATGTGGACGGGGCCGGGGTGGAGATACTGGCCCTCGTGGCGCGTCGGCGGAGCGATCTTCGCCAGCACATTCAGGGTGTCCTGGAGGATGAGCTGGGTGCCGTAGTAGGTGACGTCCTCCGATTCCTCTTGGAGGAGGACGCAGCAGCTCGTATGGGCGGAGTAGGCGATCACGAGGCCGTCGGTGATCCCGCTCTCGGCGACGAAATCCTCGAGCTGAGGGGTGACATCGAAGAACTCCTGGCGCGCGGGCGTATCGATGGCAATGGACGCTCGATGGCTGGGCATCTCACTCGCTCTCTGTGCCGTATCCGATCGGCGGGTTCAGCCTTTCGGGAGTCGAACGACGCGGGGAAGTTCGAACCTGCGATGAAGAGATAACCTGCGGTTATCAGTGAGAGGACCTCGAATTGAATCAGGACGTGACTCTTCGGCTGCTCCGATTCTTCGAAGTGCTCGGGACGGAGCTCAACTACCGGCGAGCAGCGGAAAAGCTCTTCATCTCGCAGCCGGCCCTGTCTTCGGCGATCAACCAGCTGGAGCAGCGGGTCGGCGACCGTCTCTTCGACCGGGACACACGGTCGGTCGCGTTGACGCCGTTCGGCCGAGAATGGCTGCCGTATGTGCGCGCCGCGCTGCGGGAGGTCGATGCAGCGCTCGAGATGACCAAGACGCTGGTGGACAGGGCGCATGTGCGCATCGGATACCTCATCGGCACCGGCGCGGATCTGCTGTTCCAGCTCATCGAGCACGTCGAGGATGAGCTGCCTGGCATCACCCTTGAAACGAGCGAGTACGACTTCTCGGATCCGACCGCGGGCCTGGCGGGCGGGTCGTCCGACATCGCGTTGATCCGACCGCCGGTGGAGATGCCCGGCCTCGAGATGGCGGTGGTCGCTGAGGAAACCTGGGTCGCCTGTCTGCCGCGCGCGCATCGCCTCGCGGGCCGAGCTGATCTGCGAATCGACGAGCTGCTCGACGAGCCGATCGTCGTGGCACCGGGGTCGGCCGGGAAATGGAGGGACTACTGGATGGCCACCGATGCCCGCGGCGGGCGGCCGGCCGTGATCGCCGCCGAAGCCGCCACGTATGAGGCGGAGACCACGCTGGTCTCACGAGGGGTGGGGGTGAGCTTCACCACCTCGTCCATGGTGCGACTCTACGACCGCCCGGGAATCCGATTCGTGCCCATCACCGATCGCCCGATCAGCTACACCACGCTCGCGTGGAACCCCGAGCGACTGTCGGCGTCGGCGCGCAAGCTGGTGCAGCACATGGTCGATCGGATACCGGCGCCCGGCGATCGACGAGACCGATAGTCCGTGCTTATCACCAGATAAGGAATCGGACCTTCCGGTGGCCGCGGCTTCTTCGCTTCACTGCCAACACGAAGTCGGCCCGTCCGGCCGGCTATCGCCGCGAAGCGAGGAAAGAGCATCATGGTCGATTCCATCCAGCGCCCAGATCCCAGAGCGACTCATCCAAGCGGTGCCGCCGGCGACGAAGATGCGCGGCTCGCGGAGTTCGGGTATGTGCAGAAGCTCGATCGCTCCGTCGGCAAGATCGCATCGTTCGCCATCGGGTTCTCGACGATCAGCGCGACGACCGCGGTCTTCACCGGCTTCGGAGCGGGGTACCTGAACGCGGGATCGCCGTTCATCTGGACCCTCTTCCTCGCAATCCCGGTGTTCCTGCTCTGGACGCTGATCGCAGCGGACGTCGCGGCGAAGATCCCGCTGGCCGGATACGCCTATCAGTGGACGAGCCGGTTGAACAGTCCGTCATTCGGCTGGTTCACCGGATTCGCCGCCCTCATCGGCTGGATCAGCGGCATGACGAGCTTGGGATTCATCCTCGCCGGCTATCTGGGAAGCGTGTTCGGCTGGGAGCTCACGCAGCCGACGCAGATCCTGATCGCGGTCGGCGTTGTCGCCATCTGCGTCTTCATCAATGCGTACAAGGTCCGGCTGGCGACTTTCATCAACAATATCGGCGTCGGTGTGGAGCTCATCGTCACGGTCGGGGTCACGCTCGTCGTGGCGATCGTCGCCTTTGCAGTTCCGGACAACGCTCAGCCGTTCTCCTCGCTGTTCGTCGGAAAGAGCCCCGACGAGGCCACCCCGTACGTGCTCGCCTGGCTCGCCGCATCGCTGGGACCGTTCTTCGGGCTGGTCGGCGTCGAAGCCGTGGCCGATGTGGCAGAGGAGACCAAGAACGCGCGGCGAGTCATCCCGCGCACGATGTTCATCGCCTTCGCGAGCTCGTGCGTCATCGAGTTCTTCATGTATCTCGTCTACACACTGTCGATCAAGGATCCGGCCGCGGTCGCCGGGTCCTCCGCGCCGATCGAAGAGATCATCTCCCAGCAGATCGGCCCGGTGTTCTCGCGCATCGTCGTCGCGGTCGCTCTCACCAACATCCTGGTCTGCCTCCTCGCCAACGTCCTGGTGGGCACCCGCCTGCTGTACTCGATGTCGCGCGACAACATGATGCCCTTCTCTCGCGCGCTGCGGCATGTATCGTCCACGCGCAAGACGCCCTCGACCGCGGTGGTCACCCTCGGCGTCGTGTCGGTGATCCTCCTGCTCTCCGCCCTCGTCAGCCCGCAGGCGTTCAACTACTTCCTCGGCATCGCCACCCTCGCCTTCTTCACCACCTACGTGCTGCAGACGATAGGCCTGCTGATCGCCTCGTTCCGAGGGCGGATCCCCAAGGCAGAACCTGGAACCTTCGACCTCGGTCGGGCACGCGTCCCGCTGCTGATCGTGAGCCTGCTGGTGTTCTCGACGGTCGAAGGGGCACTGCTCTTCCTGCCCGCTTTCGCAGGGAATGGCCTTGTCTTCGGGGGCATCATCGTGCTCGCCTTCCTCTGGTGGCTGCTCGTGCTGCGCCGCCGCCTCTCCTCTGGACATGCGGGCGCGGGCTACGCGAGCGCTCACCCCGACGAGGTCCGAGTGGCCGACGAAAGCTGATCGGCCGATCCGGAGCGCACGGGTGCGATCGCCTCATCTCGGACCCTGATCCGCGGATGTACCAGCCATCGCGCGGGGGAAACGTCCCCCGCGCGATGGCCGCGTCACCCGCGGTTCCGCCGCGGTCGGCGCCGACGTTCGCCTGAGCTTCAGGTTTCGGGCGCACGATCTCTCCATGACGGACGATGAGGTCTCAGATTCGATCGATGCGGAGCACCACCGCGCACTGGCGGCCTTCCTCGGGGAATGGCATGCGGAAGGCACCTCCTACGCTCCCGACGGCACCGCGTCGCCGTGGAAGAGCATCCATTTCGCACGCTGGCACGCCGGCGAGTTCTTCGTGCTGCAGGATGAGCGCGCCAACGGCCCCTTCCGCACCATGAGCTTCCTCGGCTGGGATCCCGACCGCGGCGGGTACTTCTCCTGGAGCGTCGACAATCTGGGGTTCGCTCGCCAGTACACGCTGGCGAACGACGGGCTGATCTGGACATTCACTGGAGAGAGCGAGCGCGCGACCGTGACCTTCAGCGCCCACGGCCATCAGCAGAGCCACCACTGGGAGCGTCGGCTCAACGGGGAGTGGGTGGCCCTGTGCGACAGGGTCGCCACTCGCGTCGAGTGATGTGAGAAGTCACGTGCCGATGATCTGTCCTCCCTGCAGAATGCCCGCGAACCGCTGTCCCCACGCCTCGAGCGATTGCAGAATTGTCGGATGACCGAGACCGATGACCAGAAGAGCATCCGCGCAGACTTCCACGAGGCGGTCAACATGACGGCGTCGGCCCTCGAGAAGTGGCTCGACTCGGACGAGTCCAAAGAGGTCGGACAGAAGGACGGCGGCGAGTCGGTCGGCCACGCATCGGGCCGACACATCATCCGCATCCTCGGCAAGAAGGTCGCCGACCTCACCGACGACGACTACGCGCACATGAAGAAGGTCAGCGGATACGTCTCGCGGCACTCGGCGCAGCGTCCGTCAGGTGACATCACCGAGACCAGGTGGCGCTACTCGCTGATGAACTGGGGCAACGACCCCACGAAGTGAACGGCTCGCGCCGGATGATGTGCGCAGAGAGGTTGCGGGGAGGGATCAGCCAGCGCTCGCGGCGTTCGGGGCTCCGTTCCAGATCTCCTCCTGCGCCAGCATGGCGAGGTCGCGGAGGATGGAACGCTCGCGGAGGCTGAATGCGCGAGGCCGAGTGTCGAACACGCACAGCGCGCCGATGCGGTAGCCGTTCGGCGCCTCGATCGGGTAGCCGGCATAGGAGCAGATCGCGCCGCCCATCACATCGGGATTGCGGAAGAAGCGCCGGTCGACCCGCGCATCCGGCACCACCATCTCGGTCGACCCGGCGATGGTGATGGAGCAGAACGACCGGGATCGCTCGATGACCTCCCGCTCACCGCCGTCGCGCACGTGATGCCATTGACGGTTGTGGTCGATCAGGGTGAGGGCCGCCGACTCGGTGCCGAACGCCACCCGAGCCGCCCGGACGATCTGCTGCAGTCCCTCCGCCGGCTCGGTGCCGACGATGCCGAGCTCGAGCAGAGCGCGCTGGCGGGGCAACTCGGGCTGAGGCCGGTTCCGATGGTCCCGCGCCATCGAGCCGCTCGCGGTGCGGCGCCCGTACGGCGCCAGGCTCGGCAGCACCTGTCCGGCGATCAACGACGCCCAGGCGCGGAATCGCTCCGGCGACACCTCGTCGGCGGGAGATGCCGCATCGGTCGGCAGCGCGAGATAGGCGGTGCGCTGAGACCGGATCGCGACGTCTCGTGTGATGCGCTCGAACTCCTCGGCTCGGCGGGCCGCGACCTCTCCCCACCAGCTGTTGTAGGCGCGTATCGACCGGATCGAGGGGATGCTTGCGATCACGATCTGGGTCGACGGCGTCGTGCGGGCCTCGAGTGTCTCGACCAGCTCGATCATCGACGCATGCCAGAGCGCGGGATCGGTCAGTCGCACCGCGTCGCGCACGCCGATGCTGACCACGATCGCGTCGTAGCCCGCGAGGTCCCGTCCCTCGAGGTGGAGCACGGAGCTCTCCGCGTCGATGTCCTCGTCTGCGCGGATGTCGATGTCGACGCCGCGATGCGTGGTGTGGGTGAGCGCTAGGGCGAGCATCCCGGGGAGGGCGAGTCGATGGTGCGACGCGCCCCAGCCGGTCGCTGGACCCGAGCCGTAGAGCAGGATGCGGTCGGGGTCGAGACCGCGGGCGTGCACGCGAGGGGGACCCTCCGGGCGCTGCACGCGCTGCAGCTTACGGTCGGCGCGGGCCGACCACGAGAGCATCAGCGGGCGGAGCATCGTGTCCATCGGCCGGCTCTCCGCATCGCTGGGCGACGCACCAGGGGAGGGGTGCAGGGGTGTTACCTGAGTGAAGGATACGCCCGTGTATGGGGGCGCAACAGATCCGTCGGCATGGCTTCTGCAGAAGGCTGAGGCAAACCGGGGCGCCCGGCCCTCGGGAGGACGTCGGTTGGCGATCGAGAATGGCACCGGATCGCCTGCGCGGAGAGTCGGCGCGTGTCGGCGCGTGTCGGCCCGAGCGGCCGGCGCCCGATAGTCTTCCGTACCGTGATCAGGTCAGAAGCCGAAGCGACCGCGGCCGCCGAGTCCCTCGCCGCGCGCTTCAGGGACGACGCCGCTGTCCGCGACGCGGCGAACGCCAACCCCGATGCCGAGGTCGAGGCGATCCGTGAGGCGGGGCTGCTCGCGATCCACATCCCGGTCGAGCTCGGCGGCGCCGGACTCGACTGGCCGGCGGTCCTCCGGGTGATCAGGCCGATCCTGCGCGCCGACGCGTCCATCGGACACGTGCTCGCCTATCACTACGTGCACTCCTGGCGATCGCTGCTCAACGTCGAGGACGCTCGAGCACGTGCCCTGCTCGCCGACACGGCCACGCATCAGTGGTTCTGGGGCGGCGCCGGCAACCCCCGCGATGAAGGACTGGTCCTCACGCCCGACGGCGACGGCTACCGGGTGTCGGGCCGCAAGTACTTCGCGACCGGCTCGTCCGTCGCCGACCGGATCACCGCCAGCGGCGCGATCGCCGGCACCGAGGACAAGCTGGCGATCGTCATCGACGCTCACGCGACGGGGGTGACCCACCACCTCGACTGGAGCAGCATCGGCCAGCGTCTGTCCGCAAGCGGATCGGTCTCGTTCGAGGAGGTCTTCATCCCGGCCGAGCACGTGCTCGGTCCGTCGGATCAGGATGGCGAGGGCTACCGCCCGTTCGCCTCGCTGTCGATCCTGTTCTTCCAGCTGCTGCTCTCGCATCTGCATGTCGGCATCGCCGAGGGCGCGCTCGACGAGGCGATCCACTATCTGCAGACGGCAACCCGGCCGTGGGCGACCTCGGGGGTGGACAGCGCCGTCGAGGATCCCTATCTGCTGGAGATCGCAGGAGAGCTGATCGCGCAGACCCGGGCGTCCGATGCGCTGGTGCAGCGGGCGACCGATCTGGCCGCCGCCGCCGTCGCGCGGGGCTGGGCGCTCACCGACGACGAGCGCGGCGAGCTCGCGGTCGAGATCACCGCGGCGAAGGTGGCCTCGACGCGGATGGTGCTCGACGTCACCACGAAGGCGTTCGAGCTGACGGGCGCGCGCGCGACGTCCACCCGCCTCGGCTTCGACCGCTTCTGGCGCAACGCCCGCACGATCACCCTGCACGACCCCGTCGTCTACAAGGCGCGAGAGCTGGGGGAGTGGGCCCTGCAGGGCCGCCACGCCACCCCGAGTCGCTACAGCTGACCGGACGCGGTCTCCTGAATTCAGGAGGTTGCGGAGAATTCAGGAGCCGGGGGCCCTCCGGGTCCTGAACATCTCACCGCATCCTGAATTCAGGACCCTGAATTCAGGACCCTGAATCTTCAGGATGACAAACCGAGGCTGCCATCACGTGCGGCGATGAGCGGAATCAGGCCAGAGCCAGGCGACGGTCGGCCAGCTCGTCGTAGCTGGCGAAGCCCTCGGCGATGGCCGAGCCGGTGAAGTGGCCGACCCATCCGTCGTCGTCGTGGAAGAAGCGGATCGAGACGTACTCGGGGTTGGTGCCCATGTCGAACCAGTGCGTCGTGTTGGCGGGAACGGAGATCACATCGCCGGCCTCGCAGAACACCGCGTGCACCTTGCCGAGCGCTCGCAGGTAGAAGACCCCGCTGCCCTTGGCGAAGAAGCGGTCCTCGTCGTCGTCGTGCTGGTGCTCCGAGAGGAACTTGCTTCGGGCCGTCGTCACCTGCTCCTGCCACTCGGCGCCCTCGCCGCGCGTCAGCTCGACGACGTCGACGAGCGTGTAGCCCTCCGAGTCGAGCACGCCGTCGATCTCGGACCTGTAGAGCGCGAGCACGTCGTCCTGGCTGGCGCCCGCGGGGATCTCCTTGAGGTCCCAGCGGAGGAAGCGCGCGCCGAGACCGGCGAGCGTCTCGCGGATCTTCTCGGCATCGGTCGTCTCGAGCACCACGGTGCCCGGATCCGTCTCGTCCCACACGGTGAGGAGGGTCATGTTCGTCCGTTCATCTCGCCGCGCTGCGGCTCGGGTGCCCGGCCGCAGACAGCGGCAGGCAGGGTATGCCTCATATTCTGCCCGTCCGCGGCAATGCAGGCGACTCGCGGGCGCCCGTGTAACAGTGCGTTACACGATTCGTGCCATCGAGGCCGTCCTGATTGACTCCACAGCGTCGTCGGGAGCCCTGCGCTCCGACGCGTGCAGCATCCCCGCACAGCATCAGCACCAGAACGTCGCGCTGCGCACCGCAGCGCTCCATGAAAGAGGCCTCCGCATGTCCCGCCGCCCCCTGATCATCCTCGCCGCCGCAACGGCGAGCATCCTCGCGCTCGCCGGCTGCTCGCAGTCCTCCGGCACCACCGATGCGACCACTGCCCCATCCAGCGCCGCGACCGCGGGCGCCGCACTGCCCGCCCCATTCGACGGCGACCCCGTCGAGATCGCCCTGGTCCGCCAGAGCGGCTCAGGCGACTACTTCACCCAGTGGGGCGCCGGAGCCGCGGCACAGGCCGCCGCCGCGAACATCACGCTGACCGTCACCGACGCGCGCAACGACAACGCCAAGCAGGCCTCCGACCTCGAGCAGGCCATCGCCAGCAAGCCCGCCGCGATCATCGTCGACCACGGCAACACCGACACCCTCGAGCCGCTCGTGCACGAGGCCGTCGACGCCGGAATCCCGATCATCATCTACGACCTCGCGCTGAAGGACTCCACGGGCGTCATCACGACCTCGCAGTCCGATGAGTCGATGGCGCAGGGCGTTCTGGACCAGCTCGTGAAGGACGTCGGAAAGGGCGCCAAGGTCGGCTATGTCTCGGCAACCGGCTACGCCGCGCTCGACCGCCGCGCGAAGGTCTGGGACCAGGTCGTCAAGGACAACAGCCTCGACGTCGTCTTCTCCACGGGAACCGTCACCGCCTCGACCGCGACCGACAACCAGCCGCTCGTCTCCGCCGCCCTCAAGCAGCACCCCGACGTGCAGGCGATCTTCGCCCCCTATGACGAGATCACCAAGGGCACCGTGCTCGCGGTGAATGAGAACGACCTCGGCAGCAAGGTGAAGGTGTACGGCATCGACATCTCGAACGCCGACATCGAGGTCATCGCCGCCGATGGAAGCCCGTGGGTCACCACCTCGGCCACAGACCCGGCAGCCGTCGGCGCGGCCGTCGTCCGCACGATCGCGCTGACCCTCGCCGGTGACACCACCGAGACCGATGTGCAGTTCCCGGCCGTGACCATCACGCAGCAGTTCCTCGCCGACAAGGGCATCAGCAACGTCGCCGACCTCCGCACGGCCGAGCCGAGCCTGCTGCTCGACGACGTCGAGACCGCCGATTGGCTGCCCGCCGTCTCCGGCTGATCATGGGCGAAAGCAGTACAACCCTCGAGGGAGGCGACCACACGGTCGTCTCCCTCGAGGGCGTCTCCGTGAGCTACGGCGCCAACCTGGTGCTCGAGTCTGTGACCGCCCACATCGCAGGCGGCCAGATCACCGCCCTGCTCGGCACCAACGGTGCCGGCAAGTCGACGCTCATCAAGGCGCTGTCGGGAGCGAACCCGAGCTACTCCGGCAGGATCATGCTGGGCGGGGAGGTCGTGAAGCTCTCGAGCCCACAGGTTGCGGCCCGCCTCGGCGTCGCGACGGTCCACCAGAAGGTCGCTGACGGCATCGTGCCCGGCATGAGCGTCGCGGACAACCTGATCCTCACCGACTTCGCATCGGGTGGACGTCGAGGGCTCGTCACCGATCGGACGACTCTCGAGCGTGCACGCGACGTGCTGAAGACCCTCGATCTGCCCTGGTCCGATCGCGTCCTCCGAGCGGATGCCGGCAGACTCGGCATCTCCGACGCCCAGCTGCTGGTCCTCGCCCGAGCGCTCCGCACCACTCCCCAGCTGCTGATCCTCGACGAGCCGACGTCGGCGCTCACCGCCGCGGAGGTCGAGCGGCTCTTCGTCGTCCTGCGCAGGCTCCGTGAGCAGGGGCTGGCGATCCTCTACGTCTCGCACCGCTTCGGCGAGATCGAGTCGCTCGCCGACCGGGTGCTCGTGCTGCGCGACGGCGTGCTCGCCGTCGACGTGCCGCGGCCGTTCGACTGGCACACCATCCTCGAGGAGATGCTCGGACGGCCGACCGAGCTGCAGCAGGGCGTCGTCGACATCCGCCGCGGCGAGCGCACCCTGCTCGCGGTCCGCGGAGTGTCCGTGCTCCCCAACGCGTCGCCGCTCGATCTCGACATCCGCGCCGGCGAGGTGCTCGGCGTTCTCGGCCTGCTCGGCGCGGGCAAGACGGAGCTCGCGGAGACCCTCGCCGGGGCCCGCCCGATGCTCGGCGGATCGCTGGAGCTGGACGGCAGGCCCTATGCGCCCGCGCGCCCGGGGGATGCGATCGGAGCGGGTGTCGTGCTCGTGCCCGAAGATCGCCAGGCGCAGGGGATCCTGCCCGGCTGGTCCATCGCGCACAACACGACGCTGCCGTTCCTGCGCGCCTTCAGCTCCGCCTTCGGCGTGCTCAGCCGCCTCCGCGAGGCGGGCCGCGGCGACAGCGTCATCGCCGCGCTGAACGTCGTCGCCCGTGATGCGACCACCCCCATCGACGATCTGTCCGGCGGCAATCAGCAGAAGGTCGTCGTCGGACGCTGGCTCGCCGACTCGCCCTCGGTCGCACTGCTCGATGAGCCGTTTCGGGGCGTCGACATCGGCGCCCGCCGCGAGATCGGCGCCACTCTCCGGCGGCTCGCCGCCGACGGGCGGGCGGGCGTCGTGCTCTCGTCGGACGTGGATGAGATCCTTGAGGTCGCAGATCGCATCGTCGTGATGGTCGATGGACGCATCGTCCTCGACGCCTATGCGGATGAGACGGACCGTGCGACTGTCGTGCGCTCCCTGCTCGCCATCGCATCGCCCGAATCCACACCAGCCGAATCCACACCAGCTGAATCCACACCAGCTGAATCCGCATCGCCCGACTCCGCATCGCCCGACTCCGCCCCCGGCGGCTCCACCCATGCAACCGGTTCAGGACCCATCCCTGAACCCGAATCCGATCCCGCACGAAACGAGAACTCCAGGTGAGCACGTCGACCGCCCCCAGCCGCGAGGGAAGAGGCCCCGAAACGCGAGCGGCGGTGACGCGAGCCGCGGTGACGCGGGCATCCGTCGGAACGGCAGTCGCCGCCGGCATCGCCAAGTGGGGCTTCATCGCCGTGACGGTGGGGCTGATCGCCTTCTTCGTCATCACCGAGCCGAACTTCCGCACCACCGCCAACGCCCTCGGCATGCTCAAGTACATCGCCCCGACCGCCATCGCCGGCCTCGGCGTCGCGCTTGCGATGACCGTCGGCGGCATCGACCTCTCGGTCGGTGCGAGCGCCGGCTTCGCGGTCTCGATCGCCGCGTACACGATGGTCGTCGCCAATCAGGTGGGCGGGGTGGCGATGTCCGTCGTCCTGCTCGGCGGCCTGCTGATCGGCGCCATCAACGCTGTACTCGTGGTGATCGCTCGGATCCCTGATCTGCTCGCGACCCTGACGACGATGTTCGTGGTGGTCGGGCTCAAGCTGATCATCGTCGACGGCCAGTCCATCTCGTCCCAGATGACGCTCCAGGACGGCTCCACCGCCGCGGGCCGGTTCACCGCGGACTTCCTCTGGCTCGACCGCGGCAAGATCGGCGTCATCCCCGTGCCGGTGATCATCTTCCTGCTGCTCACGACGCTGCTCTGGTTCGTGCTCCAGCACACCCGCTGGGGTCGGGCGCTCTATGCGGTGGGCGCGAACGCCGAGGCCGCACGGCTGGCCGGCATCCGGGTGAGCCTCTACCGCGCCGCCGCCTACATGGGCTGCGGACTGCTCGCCTCCATCGCGGGGCTGCTGCTCGCCGCGCGGATCGGACAGGGTGACGTGAGCGCCGGCAACTCGCTGCTGCTCGACGCGGTGGCGGTCGCGCTGGTCGGCGTGTCGGTGCTCGGCGCGGGACGCCCCAACGCGTGGGGCACCGCGCTCGGCGCCGTTCTGATCGCCGTGATGGTGACGGGGTTCACGATGGTGGGTCTGCCCTACTACGCTCAGGACTTCGGCAAGGGTGTAGTCCTCCTGGTCGCGCTCCTGTTCAGCTTCACCTTCAGCAAGCGTCGGACCGTGGTCGTCGCAGGGAGTATGACCTGAATCATGAACGGTCTGGCATGAGCGAGTTCTCGCAGCTGAGCATCACGACGGTGCCCCGATATCTCGCCAGCCGTCCGGAGCTGTCCACCCACATCGATGCGGGCCGTCTGGTCTCCGTCGTCGAGGTCGGCGACGGCAACCTCAATCTGGTCTTCATCGTCACGGACGAGGGCGGCCGCGGGCTGGTGCTCAAGCAGTCGCTGCCGCATGTGCGCACCGATCCGACGTGGGCGATGACCCGTGCGCGCTCCACGAGAGAGGCGACGCTGCTCGCCGAGCACTCGCGGATCGACGCCGAGCACGTGCCTGCGCTGTACGGCTTCGACCCCATCGACTACATCCTCGCCATGGAGGACCTCAGCGATCACGTCGTCTGGCGCACTGAGCTGAACTCGGGTCGGGTTCACCCGTATGCCGCCGCCGCGCTCGGGCGATACATCGGGCGGACCGCGTTCTGGACGAGCGCGTTCGGGCTGACAGGCCCGCAGAAGCGCAACCTCGTCGCCGCCACCGCCAATCCCGAGCTCTGCGAGATCACCGAAGACCTCGTCTTCACCGAGCCGTACATCGATCACCCGCACAATCGGGTGCTTCCGGGCAACGACAAGGACGTCGCCGAGCTGCGCGCGGATCGCGATCTGCTCCGCGAGATCGGCCTGGCCAAGCTGCACTACCAGAACTCCTCGCAGTCGCTGCTGCACGGGGATCTGCACACCGGATCGGTCTTCGTGCGCGCCGATGGCGAGTCGGTGCGCGCTTTCGACTCGGAGTTCGGCTTCTACGGTCCGACCGGATTCGATCTCGGCGCGGTATGGGGCAACCTCGTCATTGCCGCCGCGCGCGCGGAGGCACTGGGGGAGAACGAGCGGGCCGTCGAGCTGCTCGGACTGCCGGTCGCGCTCTGGAACTCCTTCGAGATGGAGTATCGCTCGCTGTGGCCCTCGCGATCCGATCCGCGCATCTACGGCGACGATGTGCTCGAGGCCGCGCTCGCCGGCATCCGCTCCGATGCCGCAGTGTTCGCTGGGGCGAAGGCGATTCGCCGGATCATCGGATTCGCCAAGGCCTCCGACATCGAGTCCCTCGACGAGGAGCAGCGCGTCGGCGCCGCACGCTCAGTGCTGCTGGCCGGCCGCGCGCTCGTGCTCGACCGGCTGAGCGATTCGGACCCGGCGGTCCTGACCGAGCGCACCCGAGCCCTGCTCACCGAGCACGCTCGCACCCGCCGCAAGGGGATCGGCTCGCACGGCCGCAGGCGCAGCTGATCCCGCCACCTCCTTGCGGGAGTCGGCCGTCGCGGTGTCAGCGGCCGGCGGTGTAGTGGGTGACGATCTGCTGGTTGGTGAGGACCGTGTCGTAGATCGCGGCGAAGCGCATGCTGCCCGTGAAGTACGGGTTGGTGCCATGGCCCGACCAACCCCCCGGGTTGTCGTAGCCGATGCGCCAGTAACCGGGATAGTTCTGCGGCGTGGTGAAGGCGGCGTTGGAGGCGGCGAGCTGCCCGTCCACCCAGAGTGCAGACCCGGTCGTCGGTGACAGCGTGGCGACCATGTGATGCCACGCGCCGTCGGTGTACGCGTTCGTGGAGGTGATGATCTGCGTGCCATCGGAGCCGATGCCGAAGGTCAGCTTGCCCGCAGTGGTGAGGTAGACGTGGCGGTCGAAGCTGGTGGAGGAGCCGGTCTGCGCCCGACCGAATCCGATCAGCTTCCCGCTGGGAACCGTCGTCCGGAACCACAGCTCGAGGCTGAACGTCGTCGGATTCGTCAGCAGAGGACCTGTGGATATGTAGCTCGTCGAACCGTCGAGAACGTAATAGCCGCCGGAATCCCGTGGGCAGGCCTTGGGAGTGGTCGACGAGCTCGTCATCGTGCCCTGATACGTGCCGGGATTGGTTCCCGGGCTGGCGCCCGAGCTGCTGTCGACCGCGGTGGTGCTCCCTGACGGCTCGGTCAGGTCGTACTGCAGGAAGGCATTGGCACTGTCTGCCGCTCGAGCACCCGCGCAGGTGAAGTACTGCGCCGAAGCGGCGGTGTTGGTGGTGTTGGTGATCTTCGCGATATAGCCCGACGTGGTCCCCGGGGTCGCGACCGCACCCAGCGCGAGGGCGATGAGCGCGCTCCAGCCCGCTAGCGTCCAGCGCGCGCGGGATGAGGTGAGCACAGTCCTCATTGCGATGCCTGCCCGATGAGGAGGGTTGATCGGCGGCGGGCAGGCCGGGCCTGGGCGCGGGTGCGAGCGCGACGACCGGACGGGATCGGCACACCCACCACGAAGCACCAGAGCGCGGGAGCGAGGCTGACACCGACTACGGCGAGCCACTGCAGCGGCGTGAGGTGCGCGATGGCCGATATGACGTAGCTTCCGCTCGGAGAGCCTGCGGGGATGAGGAGGGTGCCCACCTGCCCGGCCACGAGGTCGATGGAGGCGCCCGACGTCGAAGCCACGTGGATCGGCAGGATCCCAGTGGACGCGAGGGTGACGGCGGTGCCCGCTCCGTCGGTCACGGTCTGCAGCTGGTTCATCCCCGTGAACGGCCGC
Organism: uncultured Actinomycetota bacterium; assembly: GCA_963830655.1. GTDB lineage: Bacteria > Actinomycetota > Actinomycetes > Actinomycetales > Microbacteriaceae > Naasia. Next base: position 297,607 of record CAWHND010000002.1, on the reverse strand, counting down.
ACGACGGCGACGACGGCGGAGAAGAGCGCACTGAAGCTCACCAGCCGAATGGTCGTTCGGTGCGTGTGGTCCCTGATCAGACGGCTCGAAAGCACGATGACGGCTGCGCCGGCGAGGTAGAGCGGAAGGCCACGGGTCAGCCAGCCGAGGTGCGGCACGATGCTCGATCGGCCGATGATGTCGGCAGGATTCAGCTGCCATGGATCACCGGCTCCGTTGATGTCGCCCCGCGTGCCGATGCTGCCGTCTGCCGACAGGGAGACGATCCGATGGGTGTAGACCTCGGAGGGGGCAGTCGGCGGATGGAAGGTGATGATGTCGCCCACCCGCAGCGTCGTCGGATCGACCGGGACGGTGATGGCGATCGAGCCGACGGGCGCCGCGGTGCCCATCGACGGCGTCTCGACGACGAACCAGCGCCCACCCGCGAGGAAGAAGGAGCCGACGACAGCCATCCCCACGAGGAGGATGGCTGCGCCGGTGATCCCCGCCACGCGGATCCAGGCGAGACGGGTCGGGCGCTTCAGCCCTTCCTCGGGGATCGTCAGCTGGCGAACGTCCACGTCAACGGTACCGAGGCGGCGAGGCCCTGATAGGTGTTGCCCGCCGAGGAGTTGAGGGTGACGGCGAAGCTGAACGGGACGGTCGCGCCTGCGGCGGGTGCCGCTGGCATCGTGAACGCCGAGCTCGCCGCACCGGCCAAGGTCGCCGCCGTTCCCGAGAAGACCGTCGTGCCGCCGGAGGTGATGACGACAGCCAGCTTGGCGCACAGGTCCGTGGCCGTGCCGTTGTTCGATCCGCTGTTGGACTGCGTGCAGCTGGCGCCGGGCGTCAGGGTGAAGGTGGAGGCGGGCGCGCTGCCGATGTTCTTGATCGTGATCGCCGTCGTGATGGTCTGACCGGGCACCAGGGTGGTGCTGCCGCCGAACTTGTTGATCGTGGAGCAGCTGGATGTGTTCGAGGACACTGAGCCGCCATCGGTGCTGGTGCAGGTCACGGTCGCGCCGGAATTCTGCTCCTGCATGATCAGGGTTCCGGTCGCCGCGGTGTTCGCGCTGTTCGTGATGCTCGCGGTGAAGCCGGAGAGCGTGCCTGTCATAGACAGCGAGAGCAGACCCGCGGAGAGCACCGCGGCGGCGATGGTGATGGGGGTCAGGCGGATGCGCCTGACCCGCCTGCTTCGATGTGCTGACATGTGTTCGCTTCCCGGCTCGAATGTGGATGCGCCGGATTCTCACGACGCATTGGGCCCAATATCTCGGGTCGAGCGCGAAACGGTGGGACGTCGAGTCCCCCAATTCGGGGACCATGCGGGTACAACCCTGTCGGTCAGATGGAGGACCGCAGGGGACAGTCTCGTCGTGCTGCCGTCGAAGTCTGATGGGCACGGCGCCCGGTAAGAGGCGTCGGAGGATACGCGCGCAGTCGGTCGATATCGCCGTCCGCCGTTCGACGCGATAGTAGAAAGACGCACATAGCGTCCGTCAGCCGCACCGAGGGAGAGCTCTGGCTACTTCCTCTTCAACCCCGACCTCACCTGACACGACAAGGACATCCTCATGAAGTACATGCTGATCATGCGCCAAACAGACGCCGCCCTCGAGGCGACGAAGACCGCAGACTTCGAATCCATCATCAACGCGATGGGCCAGTTCAACGAGTCGCTCGTCAAGGCGGGCGTGCTGCTCGACGGCGACGGACTCTCCGATGCGTCTGAGGGCTTCGTCGTCGACTTCAGCGGACCGACGCCCACGGTCACCGACGGCCCTTACGGGGAGACGCATGAGCTGTTCAACGGGTTCTGGACGATCCAGGTCGCTTCGAAGGAGGAGGCCGCCGAATGGGCCAAGCGCGCGCCGCTCAGCCCGGGGCAGAAGCTCGAGGTGCGGCGGATCACCGACATGAGCGACTTCGAGGACTTCGCCGACAACGAGTACATCAAGTCCGAGGACGAATGGCGCGAGATCAGCGCCGAGGCACGCAGGTGGCGATCAGGCCTGACCGCGGCCCCGGACGCACGGGAGTCGTGACTCGAAACACGGAAATCGGGAGGAATCCGATGGATGCGCGACGGGCAGTCGAGGCGGTGTGGCGGATCGAATCGTCGACCTGAACCGCGCAGCGGCGGTGTCGATGGCCACCGGTCCGGCGACCGCGCTCGCGATCGTGGACGACATTTCGGTCCGTGGGGTGCTGTCCAGCACCCATCTGCTGCCGAGCGTACGCGGTGAGCTGCTGGCGCGGCTGGATCGGATGGATGAGGCGCGCGTGGAGTACCTGCGCGCCGCTGAGCTGACCCGCAACGAGCGCGAGAGAGCTGTCCTGCTGGAGAAGGCGGGCGTGAATCGCGTGGATCAGGAGATCCTCCGCGACACGCCGACCACGTCACCTGATCCGCGCTGAAATCGGGCGAACGTCCTGATCCGCGCAGCACCGGGGAGGAAGTCCTGATCCGCGAGGGGGCGGCTCAGGTCAGCGGGGGGCTGAGGTCTCGACCGTGAAGCGGAGCAGCCACTCCGCCAGCTCCGCGTGCCAGCGTGCCTGGGTGAGGGTCTCGCCCCATGCGTACATGCCGTGCGAGGCGATGATCAGCGCCGGCACCTCGTTGTCGCGCAGCGTGGGCGGCAGATAGGCCTCCTCGAAGGCGTCGCCCTGCTCGCGCATGTCCTGGCCGTTCTGGATCACCGGGATCACCACGGTCTCGCCATGCGCGTCATGACCGAGGCCCTTGAGCATCTCGAGGTCGCGCAGCTCCACGCCGTCTGGCCAGTGGTGTCCGGCAAGCACCGCGGACAGTGCATGCAGATGCACGACGGCGTTGGCGCCCGTGACCGCCGCGATCCGTGCGTGCAGGCCTGCTTCGGCCGAGGGGCGCTTGCCCTGCTCCGTGCCGACCAGCTCGCCGTCCGCATCGACGACGACCACGTCGGCGGCGGTCAGCTCGCCCTTGTCGAGGCCGGATGCGGTGACTGCCAACCGGAGCGGATCGCGGCCGAGCACGACGGACAGATTTCCGGAGGTGCCGCGCATCCAGCCCATCGCGGCGAACCGCGCCGACTCGGCGGCGAGCGCCTCGCCGGCCGCGAACACCACGTCGTAGCTGGGTTCTGTCGGCGCGACGGGTGCTGTCGGCGCGTCGGCTGCGTCCTCTTCCGAATCGCCCTCGATTCCGACCGGGACGACCTCGAGCGCATCGAAGGAGTCCACCACGGTCACGTCGCCGAAGTCCGCACCGAAGAACGGCTCCTCCGGTCGGGAGAAGGCAACGACCTGCCAGCCGGCCTCGACGGCCGCCTCGACCTCGCCGGGGTTGTCGGTGAAGAACACCAGAGACGAGGGGTCGGCGCCCAGGCTGTCGGCGATCCGATCGTACGATGTGGCGATCTTCTTGGGGCCGGCCTTCACGGTGTCGAAGTAGTCGGTGATCAGGGGTGTCAGGTCGCCGTCGGGTGAGTGGCGGAACCACGGCACCTGCGAGGCGATCGAGCCGGAAGAGAAGACGGCGAGGCCGACGCCGGCGTCGTGCCAGGCCCGGAGTCGCGGGATGACGTCATCGAAGAAGTGCGAGGAGATCTCGCCCTGCGCGAAGCCCTCCGCCCAGATCTGGCCTTGGATCGTCTTCAGAGGCGTCGACTTGACATCGGATGCCATGAAGCCGAGCAGCGCCTGCTCGACGTCCTCATCCGTGGCGATCTCGAGCAGGTCCGCCTCGGCGATCACCTGCTCCCGCGCCTCCGCGATCACCGGATCGTCCGCATGCTCCCGAATCCAGGGCAGCAGCCTCGGCCGCGCATAGTCGTAGAGGTCACCGAGGATGAACCCGGCGGCGCTCGTCGTGCCCTCGAGATCGAGCACCACTGTCGATGCGGTGATCCGGATGGGGGAGTCGTTCCCTGTGTCGTCACCGGTATCGGTACCGGAGGTGGGCGCTGCTGCGGAGGTCATCGATCCAGCCTAGGGAAGGTGTCGTCGCCGACGAGGATCCACTCGCGGGCGCGGTCGAAGACGAGGACGCTCGCCGGGCCGACGAGCTCCTCGGGCAGCGTCTCGAGGTCGGCCGCGTGCGACCAGCCCGCCACCCGGCGGATGGCCTCGACGCCGGCGAAGCGCCACGCGTCGGAGCGGATGCCGGCGAGCCGCTCGCGCAGCTCGGCGGCCGTGCCCGTCCAGTTCGACTCCCAGACCGCCGAGAAGGCGTGCCAGCTCTCGGTGATCGCGGAGAGCCTGCGCACGCCGAGAGACTCCGCGCCGACCGCTGTGGCCGCCGTGGCGGCGATCATCATGTTCGCCCAGAACAGCCCGAGATCCATGCCGATCGGCCCGATGAAGGAGAACTCGGGGTCGAACACCTTCGTGACCGGAGGGTCGTCCCCTTCGTGCTGTCGTCCGACAGGGCGGCCGTCATCACCGATCCGGTGTGCAGGTCGCCGTGCAGCAGAGCCTCCTGGGCCGCGCCGAAGCGATCGCGGATCACTGCGACCGCGTCCCGCACCTCTGCGTCCCCGTACAGGGCGCGGATCCGGCTCTCGAGCGCCGGATGCCAGCGATTGTGCTCGTGCGGCCGGTACGGCTCGTCGAGCACGACGTCGACGGTCAGCCTGCACAGGGCCTCGTTGGCCGATTCGGCGATCAGCTCATCGCGGGTGGCGGGATCGGACAGCAGCTCGCCGGTCGCGAAGCTGAGCTCGCCGACGAACCTGCCCACCGTCTCGCCGACCTGCCAGGCCAGCAGGCGCGCCGCGCGCCTTCCTGCCACAGCGTCCGCGACCTCATCGACGAGCACGTCCCGCAGCACCCTGAGCTCCGAAAGATCCTCCATGACGATCACGTGCGACGCGAGATCGACGAGGATGACCTCGGGCACGACGTCGGGTGCCAGCTCGGCGAGGCGCTGGTACGCGCGCGCTTCGGCACCGATCCGCTCGGGGTCCATCGGCCAATCGGGTCCGGCGGCCTGCACGAACGGCGGCGCCTGCTTGACGGCGAGCGACCCGAGGGGTCCGCGAGCGAGGAAGACGCGATTCATGTTGCCCGCTGTGACCTCCTCCACCTCGCACGTCTTCGGCAGGTCCCGATGCGACCGAGCAGGTCGCGCGCGGCCAGGTAGGTCACGACGTCGTGCCGCGAGGCCAGCAGCCCGGACGACGTCATGCGCGGCGGTCCTGCGCCGGCGCGAAGTACTCGCGCGATCCGCTCGGGCGCGAAGTCGCCCGCGGCTCGTCACGATCCTGGTCACGAAGCGGGCGGGTGTCACATCGAAGGCGGGGTACCAGGCATCGGACGACGAGCGGGCTGGCGGTGCGGACGCCGAGCGTCTCGAAGCACGTCGTCGGTGTCGGCGCTGCTCGATGACGATGTCGGCCGCCGTATCGGCGGAGGCGTCGGGCTCCTGGACGAGCGCGTAGTACGGCACCTCGAAGGTCGAGGCGGCGATCGCCAGGCCCGAGGGTGCCGACCTTGTTGATCACCGCGCCGTCGAGGCTGACCCGATCCGCCGCCGTCACCAGCGCGTCGATCGGGCCGATGGTCGAGCCGGGGGAGAGGGCGGCGGCGCCCATCCCGTCGGTGATCAGGGTGACCCGTTGACCGAGCTCGCGCAGGCTGTGCGCCGTGAGCCGCGCTCCCTGCAGGTAGGGCCGGGTCTCGGTCGCGACCCAGTCGTAGCTCCGACCCGCCTGGTCGGCGGCGCGGACGATCGCGAACAGGTAGGCGTCCATCCAGCAGTGGGTCAGGATCCGCGCCCCGTCGGGCAGCAGCGCGACGGTCGCCCGAGCCAATGCGTCGCTCAGGTCGGCGTAGTGCCGCAGGCCCGCCTCCCCGGCACTGATGGCGGCCTCGACGAGCTCGGCCGTGCTCCTCGCTGGCTCGATGGCGGTCAGCACCCGGTCGACCGCTTCGCGGGGGTGGGCGTTGGTCGGGCGCGCCTCGCCCAGCGCGAGACCCGCGTGGCGCATCCGCTCACGCGCGGCCTCGAGGGGAAGGCCGACGACCTGATGGGCGGTGAGGGTCAAGCCCCGCGTGCGCAGCGTAGAAGGGGCCGGAGCTCTGGGTGACCATGTCTCGGATGGCGTCGGCGACCTCTTCCGCCGAGCGCGCGCTGACCCACTCCACCCGCTCGGGGAATGCACGCCGGTCGAGGATCTCGACGGTGCTGGCGGTGAGGCGGACGGAATCGTCGAGGGTGGCGATCGCGTCGCCGGCGCGTGTGGTCACGATGGCCTCCGCGTCCATCGTCGCGTCTCATGGGCCGACGGCGCGAATCGGTCGCCCGCGAGACGACGTGTTCGGGCGCTGTGGTCCGGCGAGTCGGAGTATTCCTCACTGGTAAAATGGCAACGCTGACATCGGCTCCGGCGCGCCTCGTTGTGAAGAACATCACATGTATGATCTAATCAACTCGTTCGCCCGCGGGGCGTGCATGTCGTCAACGACGTCGACCAGAGAAGGAACCCAGAATGGCTCCACAGCACAGCTCATCGCGGACGTTGCGCCGCTCCATCATCTCCGTCGTCTCGCTCGCGGCAGTCGCCGCGCTCACCGCGTGCAGCTCCGGCGCAGGTGGCGGGGGAACGAGTGACAAGTACGGCTTCCCGGCCGCCGAACAGGATGCGAAGGCCACTATCGAGGTGTGGGTCGACACGGCTCGCGAGCCGGCGGCTCAGGCCTTCCAGAAGGCCAACCCCGACATCCCCATCAAGATCACCAGACCTACGACGGCGGCGCCAACGGTTCGGGCACCTTCCAGACCAAGATCAGCCTGCTCGACCAGTCGGGCGAGGGCTGGCCCGACGTGGTCTGGTCCACCCAGCAGAACGACGCATCCTGGGCAAGCCAGGAGCAGAGCGGGCAGCAGGCGTTCGCCGCCGTCCTCAACAAGGGCCTCGTCGAGCGACGACATCCTCGACGGCTTCGCCGAGGGCGCCCTCTCGCCGGCCACCGTCGACGGCAACGTCTACGGCCTGCGCAACGACCTCGCGCAGGACGTCGTCTGGTACGACCAGAGCCTCCTCGACCAGTTCGGCTACACGCTCCCCACCACGTGGGAGGAGTACCAGGCGCTCGGCGAGAAGGTCGCCACGGAGCACCCCGGCTACATCGTCGGCAGCGTCGGCGACCCGTGGGCGCCCGAGGTCTACTTCTGGGGCGCCAAGGCGCCGATCAACGAGGTCACCGGCGTCGACACCGTCCGCGTGGACACCTCCGACGAGCACACCAAGACGATGGCCGGCGCTCATCGACGACCTCATCGACGGCCGGCTCGATGTCGCAGGACAGCGTCTTCAGCGCCGACTTCGTCACGAAGTACACCGGCAAGGTCCTCATGCTGCCCGGGCCCGTCTGGTACTCCGGCGCGATCTTCCAGAACCCGGACAACCTCAACGCCGCGCCCGGCACGATCGGCGCGGGCCTGCCGCTCGCCTGGGAGGGCGAGGACCCGGTCACCGGCAACGTCGGCGGCGGCACCTGGTTCGTCTCCAGCCACTCGACGAACCTCGAGGCCGCCGCGAAGTTCGTCGAGTTCGTCACGAGCGCCGACGACTACCAGGTCGAGCTGGCTCCCGGCTACCCGGCCTACTCGGCGGCGGCCGACAAGTGGCTCGCCAAGCAGGCCTCCAGCGGCTACTTCGCCGGCGACTTCGAGGAGAACGTGATCACCGCCGCGTCCCAGGTCTGGGACGGCTGGGGCTATCCCGCCTTCAGCCAGGAGGCGGTCTGGGCCAAGACGGTCACGCCCGAGCTCGCCGCCGGCGAGAGCCTCGTGTCGCTGCTGCCGGCCTGGCAGACCGCGATCGAGAACGAGGCCCAGGTCAACGGCTACACGGTCAAGTGACCATCGCCGCACCCCAGGCATCGGCCTGGACGTCCATCTGGACACGCGTGACGTCACCAGCACTCTCGCCACGGCCGCCGCTGCCGACCCCTCACAGGGTCGGCGGCGGGTGGCCCGCCGCAAGTCCGTCACGAGCTCGCAGTCGCGGATGGGCTACGTCTTCGTCGGCGGCTACACCCTGCTCCTGCTCGCGTTCGGCGTGCTGCCCACGCTCTACGCCCTCGTGCTCGTCCTTCACCAAGGACGGCGCGCTTCGTCGGCGTCGACAACTTCGCCAGGGTCTTCGACGACTTCCGCTTCTTGCCCGGCCGTCGGGCACGTCGCGCTGTTCCTGGTCGTTCTGGCTGGTCAGCCTGCTCGTCTTCGTCGTGCTGCTGGCGCTGATCGTGCACGCCGATCCGGCGTGCGCTGGCTCAGCTCGAGCATCCGGTTCGTCTACTACATCCCGGGCGCGCTCGCCGGGGCCTCGAGCGTCATGCTGTGGCTGTTCGTGCTCGACCCGACGGTCAGCCCGGTCGCCGTTCGTGCTGCAACGCCTTCGGCTTCGAGAGCTTCGTGCAGACGGTCTCGCCGGACAACCTGCCGGTCGATCTTCGCGGTCATCGCGTTCTGGACCGGCGCCGGCGGCTGGATCGTCGTCATGTACGGCGCGCTCAACAACATCAGCGCCGAGGTGCTCGAGGCCGCGCGCGATCGACGGCGCCGGCCCGGTGCAGACCGCCTTGCACATCCAGCTGCCGATGCTGCGCAAGTGGATCTCCTACATGGCGATCATGTCGCTGGCCGCCGGCACCCAGCTGTTCGTCGAGCCGCGGGTGCTGTCGCAGGCCAGCCACGGCGTCGTGCCCAGCGACTACTCGCTGAACCAGCTCGCCTACCTGTACGCCTTCAAGCAGAACGACTTCAACGGCTCGGCCGCGATCTCGCGTCATGCTGCTCGTCGTCGCGCTCGGGCTGTCAGCCGTTCTTCGTCTTCCGGGGAGGTCTCTTTGAGCGCGACTGAGTCACGGCGCTCGACGACGCCGCACGCGACCGCCGCGGCCGGGCACGATCGCTCGACGCCCGATGGCGTGGCTGCGGCCGGCAGTCGCTCGACGGTCGTCGTGCGTCGTCGTTCTTCGTGCTGTTCTTCATCGTGCCGATCGTCTGGCTGCTGCTCGCCACCGACCAAGTACGCCCGCGCGACTGCTGATCGAGACGGCGCCGTTCACCGTCGGCAGCCTCGACGACGCTCGCCGCCAACTGGAACGCGCTGGTCGACTTCCAGAACGGCATCGTCTGCCGCTGGCTGGGCAACTCGGCGTTCTACTCGGTCGCCGCCCTCGTGCTCACCCTGGTGACCAGCATCCCGGCCGGCTACGCGCTCGCGCTGACCGAGTTCCGGGGCCGGCAGGCTGCTGCTGATGACGACCCTGGTCGTGATGCTGATCCCGAACACCGCGCTGGTGCTGCCGATCTTCCTCGAGCTGTCAGCGCCGTGCGACCTGATCGGCAACCCGCTCGCGGTGATCCTGCCGTTCTCGTTCTTCCCGTTCGGCGTCTACCTGACCTACATCTACTTCTCCACGAGCATCCCGCGCGGACCTGCTGGACGCGGCGCGGATCGACGGCGCGAGCGAGTTCCGGGTGTTCCGCCGGATCGCCCTGCCGCTGGCGACGCCGGTGATCGCGCTGGTCGGGTTCTTCAGCTTCGTGGGCAACTGGAACAACTACTTCCTGCCGTTCCTGATGGTGCCCGGGCACGAAGGTCGCCGATCCAGGTCGGGCTGGCCGAGCTGCTGTCCAACGTGCCGGCCTTCAACCCGACGACCGTCGGCGTGCGTCTCGATCCAGCTGCCGACCCTGGCGCTGGCGACGCTGCTCTCGGTCGCGCCGGTGCTGCTCATCTTCCTGTTCTCCCAGCGCTTCCTGGTCGCGGGGATGACCGCGGGAGGGACGAAGGAGTGAGCGGCGGCATCCAGCGCCACGCACTGGTCGTGGGCGTGCGCCCCGAGAAGCGGGAGGAGTACCTCGCAGCTGCACTCCGCCGTCTGGCCGCAGGTCGAGGCGACGCTCTCGGCCGCGCAATGTCACGAACTACACGATCTTCGTGCTCGGCGACACGCTCTTCGCCTACTACGAGTACATCGGCGACGACCACGACGCCGACATGGCGCGGATCGGCGACGACCCCGTGACCCGCGAGTGGTGGACGCACACCGACCCGTGCCAGGTGCGCATCGCGCACGAGATCGATCCCGGCGCGCTCTGGCAGCCGCCGACGAGATCTGGCACCTCGCATGAGCACCGTTCGGCAGTGCCTCGGCGCCCATCGCGCGCCGCCCCGGCGTCGATCGACGCGCACGTCCACCTGCTGGGACCTGCGCCGCGACCCGCAGAACTGGATCGACGCCTCGACGCTCGCGATCGACCGCGACTTCGAGGCCGCCGACCTCGCCTCGGTGCTCGACGCCACGCGGCGTCGACGGCGCCGTGGTCGTTCAGTCCACGAACTCCCTCATCGAGACGCTGGACCTGCTCGCGACCGGCCGCCTCGGCGCCGAGTCGTCGGCGTCGTCGGCTGGGTCGATCTGCACGCGCCGACGTGCCCGGGCAGCTCGGCGCGCTGCTCGCCGCACGGACGGCGACAAGCTCGTCGGCATCCGCCACCTCGCCCATCTCGAGCCGGACCCGGCTGGCTGCTGCGGGACGACGTGGCGCGCGGGGCTCGAGGCGCTCGCCGCGGCCGGCCTCGCCGTTCGACCTCGTCGTCCGCGTCATGGCAGCTGGCGGTCGCGGCCGAGGTCGCCGCGCGGCACCCCGACCTCCGGCTCGTGCTCGACCACCTCGGCAACCCGGCGCTCGCCAGCGCGACTCGACCAGTGGCGCGCTGCGACTCGCCGAGCTCGCGCCGAGCCGAGACGTCGTCGCGCCAAGATCTCCGGCCTGAGCACCGCCGCCGACTGGAATGCCTGGACCCCCGACGACCTGCGGCCCCGGTCGACGACCGCGCTCGAGCGCCTTCGGCCCGAGCCGCCTGATGTACGGCTCCGACTGGCCGCTCGTCGAGCTGGCCGGCGGATACGCGCGGTGGAGACTGCCTACCGTGACTGACCGCCACCTGTCCGCGGCGGAGCGGGAGCAGCTGGCCGGCGCGACCGCCCGCAGCGCCTACCGACTGCGAGGAGTGGCGTGACCGCCCTGCCGCCCCGTCGGCGGCACCGGCGTCGCCGTCTCTCGGAGGTCGGCTTCGGCGCCGCGGGCCTCGGCAACCTCTACCGCGCGACGGCGACGACGAGGCCGCCGGCCGCGGTCGACGCGCGTGGGACCGCGGCATCCGCTACTTCGACACCGCGCCGCACTACGGGCTCGGGCTGTCGGAGCGCCGCCTCGGCGCCGCGCTGCGCGAGCTGCCCCGCGACGAGCTCGTGCTGTCGACCAAGGTCGGCCGGCTGCTCGTGCCGAACCCGCACCCGACCGGGCAGGACGGCCAGGGCTTCGCGGTGCCCGACGACCTCATCCGCCGGTGGGACTTCAGTCCGGACGGCGTCCGCGCTCGCTGGAGTCCAGCCTCGACCGGCTCGGCGTCGACCGCGGTCGACATCGTCTACGCCCACGACCCCGACCAGTGCTCGCCGACGGCGCAGCCCGGGAGGGCGCGGAGGCGCTCGCCGAGCTGCAAGCGCGCAGGGCGTGATCCGCGCGATCGGCGTCGGCACGAACTACGTCGACGGCATCGCCGAGCTGTTCGCCGACCGCCTGCTCGACGTGGTCATGCTCGCCGGCCGGTACACGCTGCTCGAGCAGGGAGCCCTCGATTCCGTCCTCGAGCCGGCCCGTGCCGCGCGGGCCTCGGTCGTCGCGGTCGCGGTCTTCAACTCCGGTCTGCTCGCCGACCGAACGTCCCGCGCGCCGACGCCAAGTACGACTACGCGCGACGCCCCGTCCGACCTGCTCGCAGCGCGCGAATCGCATCGCGGACGTCTGCGAGGCGCACGGGGTCACGCTTCCCCAGGCGGCCATCGCCTTCCCGCTGCGGCACCCGGCCGTCGTGGATGTGACGCTCGGCATGCGCGACGCCGCCCAGGTCGCCAGAATCTCGACCGCTATGCAGCGCCCATCCCCGCTCAGCTATGGAGCGACCTCGTGGGCGCCGGACTGCTCGATGCACGCTCGATCGGCGCGGCCGAGACGCTGCCTGAATCCGTTTCCGAGACCCTTCCCGCAGATCCGCACGCACCGAGGAGCACCCCATGAAGTTCGTCCGCTATCGCGAAGACGGGATCGTCCCAGGCGTCGTCGTCGGCGACCACGTCGTCGATCTCCGGTCCGTCACCGGCGACATCGACTCCGGGCTGTTCGGCGGGTCGCTCGACGCAGTCCGTGACGGCCATCGAATCGGGATCGCTGCCGAGCCGACCGCTGGACGGCCTCGACCTCGCCGCGCCCATCGCGACCCCCGGCAAGATCGTCTGCATCGGTCTCAACTACCGCGACCATGCCGAGGAGACAGGCTCCGCGATCCCGGCCGAGCCGGTGGTCTTCATGAAGGATCCCGTCCACGATCGTCGGCCCCTTCGACGATGTGCTCATCCCGCGGAAGTCGGTCAAGACGGATTGGGAGGTCGAGCTCGGCGTCGTCATCGGCCGGACCGCGCGCTACCTCGACTCGCCGGCCGAGTCCGCCTCGGCGATCGCGGGCTACGTGCTCTCGCACGACGTCTCGGAGCGCGAATTCCAGATCGAGCGCGGCGGACAGTGGGACAAGGGCAAGAGCTGCGAGACCTTCAACCCGCTCGGCCCCTACCTCGTGACGCCCGACGAGATCGCCGACGTGCAATCGCTCGCGCATGCGGCTGAGCGTGAACGGTGTGGTCCGACAGAACGGATCCACCTCGACGATGATCTTCCCGGTCGACCACGTCGTCTGGTACCTCAGCCAGTTCATGGTGCTGCGGCCCGGCGACCTGATCAACACGGGCACCCCCGCCGGCGTCGCGCTCGGCCTGCCCGACCATCCCTACCTGCGTCACGGCGACGTGGTCGAGCTGTCCATCGACGGCCTCGGCGCGGGCCGTCAGACCTTCGTCGACGCCTAGCTCCGCACGGGTGCGGCCCACACTCCGCTGGTCGAATGGCCGGGGCCGTCTGAGTGGCGGGGATGGCCTCGATACGGGCGCGGGGCGCCCTACTCGACCAGCCGATGAAGAGCGCGACGTTCCGTTGGTCGAGTAGGCGCGCCAGCGCCGTATCGAGGCCGTTCGCGTGGCGGAGGAGGGCCTCGATACGGGCGCGGGGCGCCCTACTCGACCACCGGATGGAGCGCATTCCGTTGGTCGAGTAGGCGCGCCAGCGCCGTATCGAGGCCTTCCGCGCGGGCCTAGTGGCGGTGGGTGGGCAGGCGGCGGCGCTGCCAGGCGTCGGCGATGTGCCGGCGCATGGCCGATTCCGCAGCGTCGCCGTCCTGCGCGGCGATGGCGTCGAAGATCTGCTGGTGCTCGTCGAGCGTCTTCGCAAACGCGCTCTCCTGATCGACACCGTGGTAGCGCGCACTCTCCAGCGCCCGGTGGAAGAGCACCTTGGCGATGTTCGCGGCGAGCCGGTTGCCGGAGAGCTCGATGACGATGTCGTGGAATTCGATGTCGGCCTGGCGGAACGCGTCGTGCTGGTCGACGGTGACCCGCATCCTCTCGAGGGCGTCGGCGAGGCGGGCGAGCTGGTCAGCCGTGCGGGCTGCAGCGGTCGCTCCGGCCATCGATGCCTCGAGGCTCCCGCGCACGACGCTCAGCTCGTCGAGCGTGCCGAGGGAGTCGTCGTTCTCGACGAGCGCACCGAGCACGACCGGGTCGAGCATGTTCCATCCGCTGGTCGGCGTCACCTGCGTCCCGCGACCCTGAGCGACCTCGACGAGGCCCTTCTCTTCGAGACGCTTGACCGATTCTCGGATCACCGTGCGGCTCACCCCGAACTGCTGACTGAGCATGCCCTCCGGGGGCAGAGAGGCCCCAGGAAGCACCTCGCCGGTGACGATCGCATTGACCAGTTCGCGGACCACCGCGACACCCAGCCGCTCGGCGGGGGAGCGCGTGCCGATGGAGCCGATGAACGGCACTGCAGGTGCGGTGCTCTCGGCGTGCGCGGCGGCGTCCATAGCCGCAATCCTACGACCGCGGGCACGCGGGAGACGGTTCGGAGAGCCGCCGCCGATCCCCCAGAGGGCGGATCATATGATGTATGCTGTTTGCGGTCGATGGTGAGCCTCTTCCCTCATCGGTGGCCGCCCATCTGGCTATCAAGGACGATATGAAGATCACCGGCTACCGCTGCCTCACGACCTACCATCACTGGGGCCGCCCGGTCGGCGACGTCAACGGCAACATCGCGGGCGGCATCACCGAGGTGCCGATCGTCCTGCTCGAGACGGACTCCGGTCTCACCGGCGTCGGACTCGGATCGCACCGCGACCTCGATCGCATCTTCCCCGCGCTCGACGGCGAGGACCCACGCGCGGTCACGGCGCTGTACGACCGGATGCTCGCCCACGTCTTCAAGAGCGGCCACGCCGGGGCCACCTTCGGCGGGATCGGCGCGTTCGACATGGCGCTGTGGGATCTCAAGGCGAAGGCCGCCGGCGAGCCGCTCTGGCGCACGCTCGGTGCGCGCGACCGCTTCGTGCCCGGCTACGCGTCAGGGCTGGACTTCGCGCTCGACGACGACGAGCTCGCCGCGTTCTACGAGCAGTGGGCGGATCGTGGCTTCACGGGCGGCAAGCTCAAGGGCGGGCGCGACGTGATCCGCGACATCCGCCGGCTCGGCATCATCGACGATGTGCTGCGCCGCAACACGGCGCGTCCTGCGCTGATGTTCGACGCCAACGAGTCGTGGAACCGCAAGCAGGCGATCCGGTACGTCCAGCAGATGGAGCGCGTGCACGAGCTCGACCTGGATCGAGGAGCCGCTGCGCCGCTGGGACGCGGAGGGCCATGCCCGCCTGACCCAGGCGGTCGGCGCATCGGTCGCGACGGGGGAGAACCTGACCGGGCTCGACCAGTACCGGCCGCTGCTCGACGCCGGCGCGGTCGACGTCGTGCAGACCGGCAGCGTCTGGGGCATCACGCACTTCCTGCGGGTGGCGACGCTTGCTCACGGTCACGATCTGCCGATCAGTCCCGTCGGATACAACACCAACCCCGTGGCCCATGCGGCGGCGGCGGTGCCCAACCACCTCACGAGCGAGGTGCAGGACCTCGGCTTCCCTGCCGGCCTCGACGGTGGATCAGGAGATCATCGACGGCGGCATCGTCCTGGGCGATCAGCCCGGCCTCGGCATCGTCGGTCGACGAGGCGGTCATCGCCCGCGAGAGCGAGTCGGCCAGCTGGGCAGTCCCGGCTGGTCCGCACGTCCGTCCGCGGATCTCCGGACTGCGCCTCACGCCCGAGAGCTGAGCGCCCTGCAGGGCGGATCCCGGATCGAGCGCGCTAGATCGGGGTGGCCGGCATCAGAGCACGATCCCGAGCGCATAGCCGCCGAACGCGGCGGCGATCGAGAGGATCAGCATGAACAGGCCGGTGATCAGCGCCGCATTGGTCCGGCGGCCGCGGAGGAGCTGGACGGTCTCGTAGGCAGCGGTGCTGAAGGTCGTGAAGCCGCCGAGGAATCCGGTGCCGAGGATGAGGCGCCACTCCTCCGGCAGGGCGTGCGCGGCGAGGCCGGCCACGATGCCGAGCAGCAGCGAGCCCGAGATGTTGATGACCATGAGGCCGCGAGGCACCGATCCTGCCTGGCGACGGCTGATGAGGCCGTCGAGTACGAAGCGTGCGGCGGCCCCGAATCCGCCTGCCACGGCAATGCTGAGGGCGAGGATCATCGGCCGACCGTCCGTCGCGTCGCTGCGGCGCGTGGACCGGAGCCGAGGCGGATGCCGAGCCCGGCTGCGAGCACACCCCCGATGAGGGTGCCGAAAGCGTAGATGGCGGCATTCGAAGCGTCGGCGCCGCCCGCGAGCGACACCGTGTCGAGAGCCAGAGCGCTGTAGGTGGTGAAGCCGCCGAGCAGGCCGGTACCGAGCAGAAGGCGCAGCGATCGCCGCGCTCCGCTGTCGTCCCTGCTGGCCTCTCCGCGGCGTGCCAGGGTCGAAGCAGCAGGCCGAGCAGGAAGGCGCCGATGATGTTGATCGCCATCGTCGCCACGGGGAAGCCGACCGGCGGGACGGCCTGCTGGATGAGATAGCGAATCAGCGTTCCGGCGGCCCCGCCGAGGGCGACGAGCCCGATGTATCGCGGCTGCAGGTGCGGCGGCCGATCCGACCGTGATCTCGGGCTCTCGTGCGATGCGCTCACGGCCTCAACTCAACACCTTCGCGACAGGCCCCGAACGCCGGAATGCCCAGCTCCGCCGCCCGCAATGAGTCTCGGGCAGCAGAACTGGGCAATTCACGAGTCGTCGAACGACTACTTGGTGGCAGCGAGCTTCTTGTGCACCGCGCGCTGACGCGGCTTGCGGTTCTCCGCGCTGACCATCCAGGAGTACTGCTCCAGCGACAGGATGATCGCGTGCAGCAGGTCGGCCGAGGTCGGGTCCTCCTCGTCGACCTCGTCGTGCACGTCGCGAATGGTCTTGACGGTGGCGTCGAGGCGCTCGACCACGAGGTTCACGGTCTCTGCGGTATCGACCTCGCTGTCCGGGTACTGCGGCAGCGAAGTGCTCGCGCTCGACGGTGTTGGAGCGACCGTCGGGCATGGCCTCGAGGGCGCGCATGCGCTCGGCGACCTCGTCGCTGAACCCGCGTGCGGCCTCGATGATCTCGTCCAGCTGCAGATGCAGGTCACGGAAGTTCTTGCCGACGACGCTCCAATGCGCCTGCTTCCCCTGCACATGGAGCTCGATGAGGTCGACGAGGACCTTCTGCAGATCGTCGCCGAGCTTGTCGGATGCCTTCATGATGCTGCCTTTCGTTCTGCGTGCGTCTTCTGAAGATCGAGATGCCACCTTCCGTCCCTGAAAACGTCGGATAGGGACGGAAAGTGGCATCTCGATGTGGGGATGGGGGAGCGTCAGTTCTCGACGTTTCCGCGCCATGCGCCCGTCTCGGAGCCCTGCGACTCGATGAACTCCTTGAAGTGCTGGAGGTCCTTCTTGATCGCATGGTCGTCGACTCCGAGGAGCGCACCGGCCTTCTCGATGAGACCTTCGGCCTCCCAATCGATCTGCACGGTGACGCGGGACGTGCTGTCGCTCAGCTTGTGGAACGTGACGACGCCCGCGTGCTTGTCCTTGCCGCTGATGCTGTTCCACGCGACGCGCTCATCCGGGTGCTGCTCGGTGATCTCGGCGTCGAACTCGCGCACGACTCCGCCGATCTTCACCTTCCAGTGGTTGTGCGTGTCGTCCGTCTGAGTGATCTCCTCGACGAAGCTCGAGGAACTTCGGGAAGCTCTCGAACTGCGTCCACTGGTTGTACGAGGTGCTGACGGGAACGTCGACGTCTACTGTCTCGATTACTTGGGGCATGGGAAGCCTGCCTTTCTGCTGAGGGGCCCGACACATGTGCCGGGCGGGGATTTCCCAACCTACGCGCCCCCTGCGGGGGGCTCGGTGTGTTCCCAGCTACCTCTCACCCAGTGTTCGCCTGCACGTCAGATAGCGGGTGCCCATCGTTCGCCGCGTCACCTCTCGCCGGGGCCGGGGCTACTCGGCATCGGCATCCACACCGGCCTCGACTGCTTCCACACGCTCGTCCGGATCGGGCGGAGCGGGCTGCGATTCCGATGGGATCTGCGCATCGGCCGCCGTGGTTCCCGGGGTGACGATCTGGTACTCGTCCTCGAGATTCGCGTCCTGCCCCGTGGGGTGCGCTCCTCCGATGGGGTCGTGGTGGTCTTCGGTCATGCCGGGCTCCTCGCTTCGGTTCCAGTGGCCGTCACGCTAGCCCTGCTGTCTGGAGGTGCGGTCCGCGAGCTGACGCGGCTGACCGGCTGACCGGCTGACCGCGTCGCCATGTCAGCCGTCTGCGTGCCGGGAGGCGTGGGCCAGCGCATCGGCCGCTCGCACGAGGGTGAGATGCGACAGCGCCTGCGGGGTGTTGCCCATCTGATGCCGCCCGGTGACGTCGTACTCCTCCGACAGCAGGCCGACGTCGTTCACGAAGCCCAGCAGGCGGTCCATCAGCGCCTGGGCGTCGACATGGCGTCCGGAATTCGCGTACTGCTCCACGAGCCAGAACGAGCAGGCGAGGAAGGGGTTCTCGCCGCCGGGCAGGCCGTCCACTCCCGTCTCGCTGCGGTACCGGAGCACGAGCCCATCGGGCATGAGGTCCGCCTCGATCGCGGCCACCGTGCCGAGCATTCGCGGATCATCCCAGCCGACGTATCCGATCTGCGCGAGCTGCAGCAGGGATGCGTCGACGTGCGTCGAGCCGTAGTGCTGGACGTAGCTGCCGCGATCGGCGTCGAAGCCGTCGGCCTCGATCTCCGCGCCGATCCTGTCGCGCATCCGGCGCCACAGGTCGCTGTCGCCGTCGAGCCCGAAGTCCTCCACCGCCTTGACGCCACGGTCGAACGCTGCCCACACCATGGCTCGGGAGTGCACGAAGTACTGCGGATCGCCGCGCATCTCCCAGATGCCGTTGTCCTTCTCCTCGAGGTGGCTCGACGGTGAAGCCGAGCAGGGCGCGCTGCAGCGCCCAGGAGTAATCGGTCTCGACGACGCCCGCCTCTCGTGCGGCGTGCAGGGCGATCATCACCTCACCGATGACGTCGGCCTGGAACTGGCTGAAGGCCCCGTTGCCGATCCGGACCGGGGACGCACCGAGGTAGCCCGGAAGGCTGGACAGCTCGCGCTCGGCGAGATCCCGCTCGCCCGCGACGCCGTACATGATCTGCACCTCGCTCGGATCCCCCGCGATCGCCCGCAGCAGCCAGCCGCCCCAGCGCATCGCCTCGCCGGTCGACCCGTGGGACAGCAGCACGGTGAGCGCCAGCGACGCATCGCGCAGCCATACGTAGCGGTAGTCCCAGTTGCGCGTTCCTCCCGCCTGCTCGGGGAGGCTCGTCGTCGCGGCGGCGACGATGCCGCCGGTGTCCTCATGGGTGAGCGCGCGCAGCAGCATGAGCGAACGGAGGACCTCCTCGCGGTGCGGCCCGTCGTGCGTCAGGGTGCCTGCCCAGCCGCTCCACCACGCGGCGGTGCGCTCGAGCGCACGGCCCACGTCGATCGGGTCGGGCCAGTCGCGATGCGACGGGTACCAGGTCATCGAGATGTCGACCACATCGTCGGCCGCGACGGTGAACTCGCCCTGATGGGAGTGATCGGCGGGATGCAGATGCGGACCGCGCAGGATGACGGCGTCCGGGCCCGCGACCGCGACGATGGCGTGGGTGGGGCCGCTGCCCACCTGGCGGATCCAGGGGATGGCGCGGGCATAGTCGAAGCGGATGCGCACGTCCTGGCGCATGGTGACGGTGCCCTGGATGCCGGCGACCCGACGGACGATGTCTCCCCGACGGTTGCCGATCGGCATGAAGTCGGTCACCAGGACCGATCCGGTTGGCGTGGTCCACTCCGTCTCGAGGATGAGGGTCGAGTCCCGGTAGCGGCGGACCGCGGTGGCGCTCTCGTCGTTCGGAGCCAGCAGCCAGCGCCCGTGATCCTCGTCGCCGAGCAGAGCACCGAAGGTGGAGGCCGAGTCGAAGCGGGGCAGGCAGAGCCAGTCGATGCTGCCGTCCCGCCCGACGAGAGCGGCGGTATGGCAGTCGCCGATGATGGCGTAGTCCTCGATAGGCAGCGGCATAGCGCTCATCCTCCGCCCTCCTCTCCTACGTTCCGGCCCAATACCTACGAAATTCCGTAGGTATTGGGCGCTTTCGTAGGTACTGCCGCCGGTCCTCGCGGCCTCGCCGGAGTGCAGCGCGGAGTCGGGCGACGGCGGCCGTTCTTCAATCGGACCGCCGGCTCGGCCCGACTACGCGTGAGCACCTACGAAAGCGGCCCAATGTGCACGAAATTTCGTGCACATTGGGCCGGAACGTAGGAATAGGGGAGGGGTCAGGACTTCGGGGGGACCAGGTGGTCGTAGTCCTCGACGGCCGGGTCGCGGTGCAGGCCGCCGCTCAGCGCGTACTCCTCCTCAGGGGAGAGCACCAAGCGGTGCCGGCCGTAGACGGCGAACGCCACGAGGCCGATCACATAGAGGATCGCGATCGCGACGATGGCGGGACGGAACGCCTCGTTGAGCAGGAAGCCCAGGAAGATCGCGAGTGCGATGACCGCAGCCACGACTGCGCCTCCTACGCCGACAGGGCTCGTGTACGGTCGCTCGGCGTTGGGGAACCTGCGGCGCAGGATGACGAACGAGACCATCTGCAGGATGTAGGCGAGCACCGCTCCCCAGACCGCGATGTTCAGCACGATGGCCCCCGCAGCGCCCGACGCTCCGCCGCTGGCATCGACGACCACGAGGGCGACGAAGCCGATGACGGCGCCGACCACGAGGGCGACCCAGGGGGTCTGGCGCTTGCCGGTGAGCGAGAGGAAGGACGGGTAGTAGCCGGCGCGGGAGAGCGAGTACATGTTGCGTCCGTACGCGAACATGATGCCCTGCAGCGACGCGAGCAGGCCGATCAGGGCGAACAGCGCGAGCACGCCCGCGAGCTCGTCCGGCATGTAGACGCGGAAGCCGTCGAGCAGAGGCTCGCCCGAGGTGCCGAGCGCGTCTGCGCCGGTGACGGCCGTGTTGAAGAGCAGCACGGCAGCGCCGCAGATGACCAGGGTGACCATGCCCACGATGCCGGCGCGGGGGATGTCCTTCTGAGGGTCGTGCGCCTCCTCGGCGGCGAGCGGGAGCTCCTCGATGCCGAGGAAGAACCACATCGCGAACGGCAGGGCGAACAGGATCGGCAGCACGCCGTGTGGCAGGAAGGCGCTCATCCCGGCGTCGGGGGCGATGTCGAACAGCTTCGCGAAGTCGACCGCGCCGGCGCCGATCGCCGAGATCACGAAGACGGCGAGGATCGCGATCGAGATGATCGAGACGACGATCGCGAACTTGAAGCCGACCGCCGCGCCGAGGGTGTTGAGGCCGATGAAGACGGCGTAGAGGATGACCCACCACACCCAGAGCGGGATGCCGCCGCCGAAGAAGGCCTGCGTCACGCCATCGGCGTAGGAGGCCGAGAAGTAGACCACGACAGCGGTGGTCGCGACGTACTCGATGGTCTCGGCGAAGCCGGTGATGAAGCCGCCCCAGGGTCCCATGGCCGCACGGGCGAAGGAGTAGGCGCCGCCGGTGTGCGGCATCGCGGCGGACATCTCGCCGATGGAGAACAGCATGCCGAAGTACATGACCACCACGAGCACGAACGCGATGCTCATCCCGCCGAAGCCGGCGGATGCGAGGCCGAAGTTCCACCCCGAGAAGTCGCCGGAGATGACCGCGGCGATGCCGATGCCCCAGATCCCCCAGAAACCGGCGGAGCGCTTGAGCGTGCGCTTCTCGAAGTAGCCCTCCTCCGCCTTCTTGTAGGTGACGCCCGAGGTCGTTGTTGTGCCGGCCGCGGAGGCGCTGCCGGTCGGCGTGGTCTTGGACATGTCGATGGGCTCCTGAGGGACGGCGACGCGAGGATCGGCGCGGACAATCGAGAGCATGGCCGCTATTGGTACCCCAGGTCCACCATTGGGTGTTAAAGGCTTGTAAATTCCAGAGCCGTATCCCGGGTTCCGCCTGTGGTTCAATGGTCGGCGATCGGGCCCTCGCGTGCCCGCCATCTCAGGAGGACCGATGTCGTCGTCGCCCGCAGCTTCCGCCGCATCGCATTCCCTCGGCACCGGCAACCTGTCGCTCGAAGAGCTCTATCAGCAGATGGACGACGGCCTGATCGACACGGTCATCGTGGCCTTCACCGACATGCAGGGCCGGCTCGTCGGCAAGCGCGTGGCCGCCCGTCTGTTCCGCGACGAGATCGCGGGGCATGGCGCCGAGGCCTGCAACTACCTGCTCGCGGTGGATGTCGAGATGAACACCGTCGCCGGCTACTCGATGTCCTCCTGGGAGCGCGGATACGGCGACATGGCGCTGATCCCCGACCTCGACACCCTGCGCAGCGCCCCATGGCTGCCGGGCACCGCGATCGTGACCGCCGACCTCGAATGGCTCGACGGCGCGCCCGTCGTGCAGTCCCCACGGCAGATCCTGCAGGCCCAGATCGCCCGGCTCGCCGAGAAGGGCCTCGTGCCGTTCGTGGGCACCGAGCTCGAGTTCATCGTCTTCGACGACTCCTACCGCGACGCATGGGCGAAGGGCTACCGCGGATTGACGCCCGCGAGCGACTACAACATCGACTACGCGCTGCTCGCCTCGACCCGGATGGAGCCGCTGCTGCGCGACATCCGCAATTCGATGGATGGCGCCGGGATGTACTGCGAAGGCGTCAAGGGGGAGTGCAACTTCGGCCAGCAGGAGATCGCATTCCGCTACGCGCATGCGCTCACCACCTGCGACAACCATTCGATCTACAAGAACGGCGCGAAGGAGATCGCCGACCGGCACGGCAAGGCGCTCACCTTCATGGCCAAGTACAACGAGCGCGAGGGCAACTCCTGCCACATCCACCTCAGCGTCCGCGACACCAAGGGCGAAGCGGTCATGGCGGACAGCAGTCGCCCGCACGGCTTCTCGAAGCTGATGGAGCACTTCCTCGCCGGCCAGCTGGCCGCGATGCGCGAGCTGTCGCTGTTCTTCGCCCCCAACATCAACTCCTACAAGCGCTACGCCGACGGCAGCTTCGCGCCCACAGCGGTGGCATGGGGCCTCGACAACCGCACCTGCTCGCTGCGGGTCGTCGGCCGCGGCCAGTCGCTGCGCTTCGAGAACCGGGTGCCCGGCGGCGACGTCAACCAGTACCTCGCAACCGCCGCGATGATCGCCGCCGGACTGCACGGCATCGAGAACGAGCTCGAGCTGGAGCCGCTGCTCGAGGGCAATGCCTACGAGAGCGACAAGCCCCGGGTGCCGTCGAACCTCCGCGACGCGGCCGCGCTCTTCGGCGGCTCGGACATCGCCCGATCCGCGTTCGGCGACGAGGTCGTCGAGCACTACCTCAACAACGCCCGCGTCGAGCTGGCCGCATTCGAGTCCGCCGTCACCGACTGGGAGCGCGTCCGTGGCTTCGAGCGCTTCTGAGCTGACTTCCGACTGGCTGGCCTCTGAGCGGGCTTCCATCGGGAAGGTGTCGACTGGGTGGATGAGCCCTGAGAATCCTTCGACCCGTCCTCCGCTGATCGGAGTCACGACCTACCTCGAGCAGGTTCAGCAGGGTGTCTGGGAGCGGCGTTCGGCTTTCGTCCCGGAGGTGTACCTGATCGCGGTCACCGAGGCAGGCGGTGTTCCCGTCCTGCTCCCGCCGCAGCCCCCGTCGGACGCGGCCGTCGCCCGCGTGCTCGATGCGCTCGACGGGCTGGTCATCGCTGGAGGGGTGGACGTCGATCCCGCCCTGTACGGCCACGAACGTGACCCGCGGACGCAGGACCCTCGGCACGACCGCGACGCCTGGGAGCAGGCCCTCCTCACCGGCGCCATCGCCCGCGATCTGCCCTTCCTCGCCATCTGTCGGGGCGCGCAGCTGCTCAACGTCACTCTCGGGGGAACCCTGCACCAGCACCTCCCGGACATCGTCGAGACCGAGAAGTACGCGCCGGAGCCCGGACGCTACGGCCTCGTGGACGTCGACGTCGACCCCGACAGCTTCCTCGACCGCCTGCTCGGCTCCGTCGGGGACCGCCTCACCGTGCCGAGCTATCACCATCAGGCGGTCGACCGGGTGGCCGATGGCCTGACCGTCTCCGCCCGCAGCGATGACGGTGTCATCGAGGCGCTGGAGCTGCACGGCGCGAGGTTCGGTCTGGGACTCCAGTGGCACCCCGAGCAGGATGCCGCCGATCGGCGGATCTTCCGCGGACTCGTGGCGGCCGCCTCATGAGCGGGTCGACGAATGATCGAGCGCCGGCACGAGCGCCCGCGCAGCCTCGACGCTCGACCTGATCAACCCGGCGCGATGAGACCGTGATCCGCACGATCGAGCTGAACTCGATCGAGCAGACGGACGAGGCTGTCGCCCGTGCCGTCGTCGCCCAGCGCGGCTGGGCAGCCCTCGCGCCCGCGGACCGGGCGCTCGCGCTGCGTCGATTCGCCGCCGCCGTCGACTCCCATCTCGAGGAGCTCGCGCAGCTCGAAGTGCGCAACTCCGGCCATCCCATCGGGCAGGCGCGCTGGGAGGCCGGTCATGTCCGCGACGTCCTGACCTACTACGCCGCATCGCCGGAGCGCCTGATCGGCCAGCAGATCCCCGTCGCCGGCGGGATGGACGTCACCTTCCACGAGCCGCTCGGCGTCGTCGGCATCATCGTGCCCTGGAACTTCCCGATGACCATCGCGGCATGGGGCTTCGCGCCCGCGCTCGCCGCAGGCAACGCGGTGCTGCTGAAGCCGGCGGAATGGACGCCCCTCACCGCCGTCCGCCTCGGCGAGCTGGCGCTCGAGTCAGGGCTGCCCGAGGGCCTGTTCACCGTCCTGCCGGGCCGCGGCGATGTCGTGGGCGAGCGCTTCGTCAGCCATCCCGACGTCCGCAAGGTCGTCTTCACCGGCTCGACCGCGGTGGGCAAGCGGGTGATGGCCGGCTGCGCCGCACAGGTCAAGCGGGTGACCCTCGAGCTCGGCGGCAAGAGCGCCAACATCGTCTTCGCCGACTCCGACCTCGAGCTCGCCGCGTCGTCCGCTCCCGGATCCGTGTTCGACAACGCCGGCCAGGACTGCTGCGCCCGCAGCCGGATCCTCGTCGAGCGCAGCGTGCTGGATCGGTTCCTCGAGCTGCTGGAGCCGGCGGTCGTCGCCTTCAGCGTCGGCGACCCGCTCGATGAGAGCACGCAGATGGGGCCGCTGGTCTCGGCGGCGCATCGGGATCGGGTGGCCTCGTTCCTGCAGGACGGCGAGCTCTCCGAATCCGAGATCGCCTTCCGCGGCTCCGCTCCGGCGGGAGCCGGCTTCTGGTTCGCGCCGACCGTGCTGCTGCCGACATCGACGACCGCCCGCGTGCTGACCGAGGAGATCTTCGGTCCCGTCGTCTCGGTCGTGCCGTTCGACGACGAGGCCGACGCCGTCCGGATCGCCAACTCGACCGAGTACGGCCTGGCGGGCTCGATCTTCACCAACGACATGCGCCGAGGCATCCGGATGTCCCGAGCCGTGCAATCCGGCAACCTCTCCGTCAACTCGCACTCCTCCGTTCGCTACACGACGCCGTTCGGCGGGTTCAAGCAGTCGGGCCTCGGGCGCGAGCTCGGACCCGACGCGCCCCTCGCCTTCACCGATACGAAGAACGTCTTCTTCGCCTCCTGAGCCCGCCTCCCTCACCCGCCCTCACCCGCCGCGCACGAACCGACTCCCCGTCTGCTCCCTCTCCACTCGCACCTCGAAAGGGCCCCATGGCCATCGCACCCCTCGACCTCACCCAGCGCCTCGCCGGCCGGGTCGCCGTGATCACCGGCGGCGCGAGCGGCATCGGCCTGGCCACCGCCCGACGCTTCGCCGCGGAGGGCGCGAAGGTGGTCATCGGAGACCTCGATCCCGCTACCGGGCAGGCCGCGGCCGACGAGGTCGGCGGACTGTTCGTGCAGGTGAACGTCGCCGAAGAGGATCAGGTCGACGACCTCTTCGCCACAGCGAACGACACCTACGGCTCGGTCGACATCGCCTTCAACAACGCCGGCATCTCGCCCGCCGACGACGACTCGATCGAGACCACGGAGCTGCCCGCGTGGCAGAAGGTGCAGGACGTCAACCTCAAGTCCGTCTACCTCTGCTCTCGAGCGGCGCTGCGCTACATGGTGCCGCAGCAGCGCGGATCGATCATCAACACCGCCTCGTTCGTGGCGGTGCTCGGATCGGCGACCAGCCAGATCTCCTACACCGCATCCAAGGGCGGCGTGCTCGCGATGACGCGCGAGCTCGGCGTGCAGTTCGCCCGTCAAGGCATCCGAGTCAACGCGCTCTGCCCCGGCCCGGTCAACACGCCGCTGCTGCAGGAGCTGTTCGCCAAGGATCCGGAGCGCGCCCAGAGGCGCCTCGTGCACATCCCGGTCGGCCGCTTCGCCGAGCCGGAAGAGCTTGCCGCCGCTGTCGCCTTCCTGGCCTCCGACGACTCCTCCTTCATGACCGGCTCCACCTTCCTCGTCGACGGCGGCATCAGCTCGGCCTACGTCACACCGGTCTGATCCGATGGCCGCCCCCGACGCACGAAGCGCCGATCCGGGCTGGGAGTCGACGACGCCCTCTTCCGGCCGGTGCGGTCGGGCAACGCGTTCGAGGACACCGTCGAGCGGCTGCTGCAGGCGGTGCGCCTGGGAGTGATCGCACCGGGGGAGTCCCTTCCGCCCGAGCGGGAGCTGGCGGCACGCCTGTCTGTCAGCCGCGACACCGTGCGGGACGCCATCCGCTCCCTCGCCGATGCGGGATATCTCGTCGCCCGGCGCGGACGCTACGGCGGCACGTTCGTGCGGGATGAGGCGGAGATCGCGAGCGCGTCGGAGGCTGACACCGCGGGGATCGCCGGCCGTCCCGATCGCAGCCGTGCGGAGATCGACGACATCCTCGACCTGCGCGAGATCCTCGAGCTCGGCGCCGTGCGCGCCGCGGCCGGACGGGCGCTGAGCGCGATCGAACGCGAGACGCTCTGGAGCCGGCTGGTCGAGACCGCCGCCTCCGGGGTGACCGACTATCGACGCATCGACTCCCGCCTGCACCTGACGCTCGGCGGAGCTCGCCGGCATCCCGTCGCTGCTTCCGCTGATGGTCGAGAGCCGGTCCAGGATCAATGCGCTGCTCGACGAGATCCCACTGCTCGAGCGCAATCTGCAGCACTCCAACGAGCAGCACGAGCGGATCGTGCAGGCGATCCTCCGGGGGGATCCGGATGGCGCCGCGACGGCGATGGCGGAGCATCTCGCCGGCTCGGCCTCCCTGCTCCGCGGCTTCCTCGCCTGACCTGTGCCTACGCCCTCGGCAACAGCGCCGAATTGCCGAATATGGCTCCTATCCAGGCGTTATGCGAGCCAGATGTGGCAATTCGTCGCTCATCCGGGGCACGAGGATGACATCGGTGTAAGACTGGAGGCTCCATCGGACGACGCCGTCTGCTCCACCGACCGCTGACATCCCCTGGAGTTCCCGTGAGCCCCGAAACGCTCCTCGCCGACCTCGTCGACAACCCGTTCGCCCGCACCGCCATCGCGCTGGCCATCGCCATCGTGATCGCCGTGATCGTCACCGGGGTGGTCGGCGCAGCCGTCCGCTGGGTCGGCGACCGCCGCGGAATGCCCGCCGGCTCGATCAAGCGGATGCGCATCCCGTTCCGCATCCTCGCCGTCATCGTCGGCAGCTGGGCGGCCGTCGAGGCGTCGCTGCCCACCGTCGATGCGGACGACGCCGATCGTGGCCCGCCTCTTCCTCATCGCGACCATCGCCTCGGCCGCGTGGCTGATCTGCGCGGTGCTGCTGTTCCTGCTCGATCTCGCGCTCGCGCGCTACCGGGTCGACGGCCCCGACAACCGCGTCGCCCGCCGCATCCGCACCCAGGTGCTCATCCTTCGCCGACTCGCGATCGTGGTCACCGTCGTCCTGGCGGCCGGCGCGATCCTGCTCACCTTCCCCGGCGCCCAGGCCGCGGGCGCCAGCGTGCTCGCGTCGGCGGGACTCGTCTCCATCGTCGCCGGCCTCGCCGCCCAGTCGACGCTCGCCAACGTCTTCGCCGGCATGCAGCTCGCCTTCTCCGACGCGATCCGGGTCGACGACGTCGTCATCGCCGAGGAGCAGTGGGGGCGGATCGAGGAGATCACCCTCACCTACGTGGTCGCTGCACATCTGGGACGACCGGCGGATGGTGCTGCCCTCGACCTACTTCACCTCGAAGCCCGTTCGAGAACTGGACCAGACGCAACTCCGAACTGCTCGGCTCGGTGGAGTTCGATCTCGACTGGCGAGTGACCCCGGCGCGAGATGCGCGACGAGCATGCACCGCGTGCTCGACGCACCGAGCTGTGGGACACGCGGGTCGCGGTGCTGCAGGTCACGGACGCCGTGGGCGGCTACGTGCGCGTGCGGATCCTGGTGACCGCGGCCGACGCGCCGACCCTGTTCGACCTGCGCTGCTACCTGCGCGAGGAGCTCGTCGCCTGGCTGCACGACTCCAGCCCGCAGTCCATCCCGCGTCAGCGCGTGCAGCTCGTGGAGGCCGAGGCGGCCACGCGGCGCACGCCGCGCGCGGCGGTTCGGGGACGAGCGGCGACCGCTCGCTGTTCTCCGGCGAGGACGCGGCCGACGCCGCCCGCGGCACCCGGTTCACCGGCCCGATCAGCACCGTGGACGCGGCCCAGCTGGAGCGCGAGACGCGGGCGCCAGCGGATGCCGCGCGGCGACAACAGCTGATCTGACCGGCAGCTCTGGCGCTGATCTGGCGCTGCTTGGCGCCGGAGCCCGTGGGTCAGTCCTGCTTCTCCTGCGACTCGACGTGCACGGTGCCGAAGGCGACGGCGAGCGTGAGGATCGACGCGGCGACACTGAGGTAGAAGCGCCAGTCGCGCTGACCCTGGGCGCCCGTCCGGACGGTCGACCACGAGCTGACGATGGCGCTGATGATGCTGCCGTTGAGGATGTACTTGCGCATGATGGGGCCTCCTGGGGATCAACCTACCTCCTGGCCAGGGGCGGATTCTGAGCGGCCGCAGCATCGAGCGGCTCTCGACTCCGCGGGCAATCGCAGCCGCGGCGACCTTGGTACTCCCGTCCACCGAGCGCCACATCTCGGAGGTCGAGCCCCCTGTCCTGAACTCAGGTGGATGTGAGCCGTGCAGGACGTATTCTGCGCAGAGGCCTGAGAAGGTCACATCCCCCTGAATTCAGGAGCGCAGGATGCGCCGAGGGGAGATCCGCGCCCATCCGCCGCGCCCGAGCGGTCGTCAGCCTCGCGAGCCCTCGGGAACTCCCGTCGGATCCGGGTCGCTCACCGAATCACGCGCCGCATCCTCGCGGGCCGCGGCCGGAATGGTGTGCGCCCGCGCGAACTCCACGGTCTCGCGCAGCAACGCCATCCGCTTCTCGTAGGTGCGCGCGGTGTGGGTGTGGATCTCGGCGACGAGCTGACCGGTCCAGCCGGCATCCGCCAGCATCTGCAGGGTCTCCGCCACAGGCTGGCCGCCGCGACCAGGGACCATGTGCTTGTCGGCCCCGGTGCCCTCGGGGGATGAGGCGACGCTGTCGCACAGGTGGATGTGGCGGAGCCGGTCGCCCGCCTTCATCGCCATCTCGAGTCCGTCGCGGCCGGCCATCGCAGCGTGCGAGAAGTCGAGGGTCATCGCATCGACATCCATCGCGGTCGGATCGATGCCCGGGTTGTACACGCCGAGGCTGCCGCCTGCCACCCGCCAGGGGAACATGTTCTCCACGGCGACCTCGACGCCGTGCCGAGTCGCCGTCTCCCGCACGGAGCGGACGAAGGTGGGGGCGTAGGCGCGCTGCCAGACATACGGAGGATGAACGACGACCGTCTTCGCGCCGACCTCGGCCGCCAGCGCCGCCGACCTGTCGAGCTTGTTCTGCGGATCGCGCCCCCAGACGAACTGGGTGACGAACAGTCCTGGAGCGTGGATCGAGAGGATCGGCAGCTCGTACTTCGCCGAGAGGCCGAGCAGGGTCGACGCCGTCTGCGTGCCCCGATCCGTCAGCACCATGACCTCGATCCCATCGAAGCCCGCCTCCTTGGCCATCGCGAAAGAGCGCTCAAGGCCATAGGGGAAGACGCATGTGGTGCTCATGCCGATGGGGATCATTGGCGACACACTACGACCACAACCCGGTCGATTCGTGTCCGAACGCCCGACGTTTCCCCAACCCGCCTCCATTCGCACTGGGGGCGCCGCTGTGCGCCCCCGTTCAGAAGGCCGAGAGCCGAGGACCGGCTAAACTCGGAATCCGTGGCGCAGATCTGATCGGCTCCGCACGCGACGACCTTCGGCCGCCTGACGTACGGGAGGAAGCATGCTCGCCCTCCTCGCCGCGTTCGGAATCGTCGCCCTCCTCCTCCCCGCGCTGACCCCGCGCCTGGGTACGAAGGTGTTCCTCGTCGCGGCGCTTCCGGCGGTCGCCGTCACGGTCTATTCGGTCGCCCTCAGCCCCACGGTGCTCGGCAGCGGCAGCGGCAGCGGCAGCGGCAGCGGCAGTGGACGTCGTCGAGTCGGTGCCGTGGATCCCCCAACTCGATCTCACCCTCGACACCCGGCTCGACCCGCTCTCCTGGCTGATGACGCTCATCGTCGGGGGAGTCGGCGCACTCGTCCTGCTCTACTGCGTGCGCTACTTCACGAGGGACGAGGCCGCGCTCGGCCGCTTCGCCGCCTTCCTCACCGCGTTCGCCGGATCCATGTACGGCCTTGTGGTCGCCGATGACGTCTACCTGCTCTTCATCTTCTGGGAGCTGACCACCGTCTTCTCCTACCTGCTCATCGGCCACTACACGCGGAGGCGGGCGAGCCGGGCGTCAGCGCTGCAGGCTCTGCTGGTCACCACCCTCGGCGGCCTCGCCATGCTCGTCGGACTGGTGCTGCTCAGTCAGCAGGCAGGCACATCGAACCTCTCGGGGCTGATCGCCGCGGCCCCGAGCGGGCCGATCGCCACGACGGCCGTCGCTCTCGTGCTCGTCGGCGCCATCACGAAGTCCGCGATCCTGCCGTTCCACTTCTGGCTGCCCGGCGCCATGGCCGCACCGACCCCGGTCAGCGCGTACCTGCACGCCGCCGCGATGGTCAAGGCGGGCATCTACCTCGTCGCCCGCCTCGCCCCGGGCTTCGCGGACACGCCAGGCTGGCGCGAGACGCTCGTCATCCTCGGCGTCGTCACCATGCTCGTCGGCGGCTGGCGTGCTCTGCGCGAGAACGACCTCAAGCTGGTCCTCGCCTACGGAACCGTCGGGCAGCTCGGGTTCCTCATCACCATCGTCGGGTTCGGCACCCGCGACGCCGCCCTCGCAGGACTCGCCCTGCTGCTCGCTCACGCCCTGTTCAAGTCGACGCTGTTCCTGGTCGTGGGCATCATCGACCACGACGCGGGAACCCGCGATCTGCGCCGGCTGTCGGGTCTCGGACGGCGTTCCCCGATCCTCGCGGGCGTCGCGGTGCTCGCCGCCCTCTCGATGGCGGGGCTTCCGCCGACCTTCGGCTTCGTGGCCAAGGAGGCGGTGCTCACGGCCTTCCTCGACTCCGGACTCGAAGGTGCGATCTGGGGCTGGGTCGCGCTCGTCGGCGTCGGACTCGGCTCGATCCTCACGGTCGCCTACACGGCGCGCTTCGTCTGGGGCGCCTTCGCCCGCAAGCCGGGCATGGCCGACACCGAGGTCGGGCGTGCCGAGCCCGGCTTCCTGGCGTCGCCCCTCATCCTCGCCATGTTCGGCCTCCTGCTCGGACCGCTCGCCTCCCTGGTCGACGGAGTGCTCGCACCGGCCGCGACCGGTCTGCCCGCGGCTGTCGGGGAGCGCGAGATCGTCGACTCCGGCTCCCACCTCGCCCTCTGGCACGGATTCGAGCCGGCACTCGGCCTATCGGCCGTCACCCTCGCGGCCGGGATCGGCCTGTTCCTCGCCCGCGACGCGGTCGCTCGGCTTCAGCAGGCGCTCACGGTGGAGTTCAGCGCGGCGGCCGGCTACCGGCACACCCTGCACGCGGTCGACCGATCTGCTGCACGCACGACCGCCTTCATCCAGCGCGGATCGCTGCCCTCGTACCTTGCGATCATCCTGCTGGTGCTCCTCGGCACGGCGGGCACCGCGCTCGCCCTGGTGCGCGACTGGCCGAGCGCAGTGCTGCCGTACGACAGCTTCACCCAGGTCGTCGTCGGGCATGGTGATGTCCGTGGCCGCGATCGCCGCGACGGTCGCGACCAAGCGCTTCCAGGCCGTCGTGCTCGTCGGCGTCACCGGCTTCGGGATGGTGGTGCTGTTCGCCCAGCAGGGCGCGCCCGACCTCGCACTGACCCAGGCTCTCGTCGAACTGGTCACCCTCGTCGCGTTCGTGCTCGTCCTGCGGCGTCTGCCGGCACGGCTCGGCACCCGCAACGGCAGCAGGTTCCGGGTGGGACGGGCCCTGCTCGGCGCGGCCGTCGGCGCACTCATGGCGGTCGTCGCGGTGGTCGCGCTGGGCGCCCGCACAGCGGAGCCGATCTCACTCGCGTTCCCCGAACTCGCCTACGACCTCGGCCACGGAGAGAACGTCGTCAACGTCACTCTCGTCGACCTCCGCGGCTGGGACACCATGGGCGAGCTCAGCGTGCTGATCGCCGCGGCGACCGGAGTGGCGAGCCTCATCTTCCTCTCCAGCCGAAGCGACCGGATGCCCGCCTTCGCACGTCGGTCGGGGAGAGGCCTCGCCTCATCCCACCCGCCCCGCGACGACGATGACGCGGATCGCGGCGCCTGGCTGCTCGCGGGTCGCACCCTGGCGCCCCGCAACCGCTCGATCCTCCTCGAGGTGGTCGTGCGCCTCATCTTCCACGTGCTGATCGTCGTCTCGCTCTTCCTCCTGCTGGCCGGTCACAACGCGCCGGGTGGGGGTTTCGCGGGCGGGCTGGTGGTCGGACTCGCCCTCGTCGCCCGCTATCTGGCAGCAGGTCGACTGGAGCTGGCGGCAGCGGCGCCCGTGCACGCCGGAGCCCTGCTGGGAAGCGGGCTGCTGTTCGCCACGCTCACGGCCCTCGTTCCGCTCCTCTTCGGCGTCGACGCCCTCACCTCCACCTGGTTCGAGTTCGATCTCGGGTGGTTCGGGCAGATCACCTTCGTCACCGCGACGCTCTTCGACGTCGGCGTCTACCTCGTCGTGATCGGCCTCGTCCTCGATGTGCTGCGCAGTCTCGGAGCCGAGGTCGATCGCCAGCAGGAGGCGGACGAACGCGAGGGCGAGTCCGTGGAGGATCGGCCCAGTGAGGATCGGCCCAGTGAGGATCGGCCCAGTGAGGATCGGCCCGGCGAGGATCGGCCCGGTGAGGGTCAGCGAGCAGCACGCAGCGGTCTCCGAGCCGAGACGGGGGAGTGGCGCGGTGACCGCCTCTCTCGCCCTGCTGATCACCATGGCCGTGCTCTACGCCTGCGGTGTCTACCTGCTGCTCGAACGGAGCATCACCCGGGTCATCCTCGGATTCCTGCTGATCAGCAACGCAACGAACCTGCTCCTGCTGATCACTGCGGGGCGCCCCGGCTCGGCGCCGATCACCGACGGCAGGCTCCGAGCGGCCATACTCCGATCCGCTTCCCCAGGCGCTGATCCTCACCGCCATCGTGATCACCTTCGCGGTGTCGGCCTTCCTCATGGCGCTGCTCTACCGATCG
Source organism: uncultured Actinomycetota bacterium (assembly GCA_963830655.1). Taxonomy (GTDB): domain Bacteria; phylum Actinomycetota; class Actinomycetes; order Actinomycetales; family Microbacteriaceae; genus Naasia. The sequence goes on along the minus strand of CAWHND010000002.1, from coordinate 264,384 downwards.
TGGAAGCTCGCTCGGCAGGATCAGCTGGAGCCCGACGCCGAGGATCTCGCCATCGCGAGCCGCGTCGGCGCTCAGGCTGAGACGCCGCAGGCATCGGAGGAGGACACCGACTTCCGCAGCGATGATCCCGTCGACGGCGGCGACGATCCAGACGTCGCCAGCTCGGGTCGCGGCGACGGACGTGGGCGCGCCCGCCGCGCTGACGCCGACGCGTCGATCGAATCCGGGGCAGAAGGACCGACACCGTGATCGCCCTCGTCCCGCTCGTGGTGCTGCTCCCGCTGGTCGGGGCGGCCGGCGCGCTGCTGGCCAGTCGCCACCCGATCCTGCAACGGGCGATCACGGTGGTGGCTCTGTCCTCCGTGGCGCTCATCGGCGTGGTGCTGCTCGTGCTGGTGGACTCCAACGGACCGATGGTGATGCAGGTCGGCGGCTGGCCGGCACCTTTCGGGATCAGCCTCGTCGTCGACCGGCTGTCGGCTCTCATGGTGTCCATCTCGGCGATCGTGCTGCTCGCCGTCCTCGCCTTCGCGATCGGCCAGGGACTCGCGGACGGCGATCGCGAGACGCCGGTGTCGATCTACCATCCGGCGTACCTGGTTCTCGCCGCCGGTGTCTTCACCGCATTCATCGCGGGCGATCTCTTCAACCTCTACGTCGGCTTCGAGATCCTGCTCGTGGCCAGCTACGTGCTGCTGACGCTCGGCGGCACGGAACCCCGCATCCGCGCGGGAACGACATACATCGTGGTCAGCCTGCTGTCCTCGCTGCTCTTCCTCGCCGCCATCGCGATGCTCTACGCGGCGACCGGGACCGTGAACATCGCCCAGCTCGCCGAGCGCATCGGCGACCTCCCAACGGAGGTGCAGGCTCTGCTGCACGTCATGCTCCTGATGGCATTCGGCATCAAGGCGGCGGTGTTCCCGCTGTCGTTCTGGCTTCCCGATTCGTATCCGACCGCCCCCGCCCCTGTCACGGCCGTCTTCGCCGGCCTGCTCACCAAGGTCGGCGTCTACGCGATCATCCGCACCGAGACGATCCTCTTCCCCGATTCCGCATTGGATGACGCTCTGCTGGTCGTCGCTCTGCTCACGATGGTCGTCGGCATCCTCGGCGCCATCGCCCAGGCGGACATCAAGCGGATGCTGTCCTTCACCCTGGTCAGTCACATCGGCTACATGATGTTCGGCGTGGGACTGGGAACGGCCGCGGGGATCGCGGCCGCGATCTTCTACACGGTCCACCACATCGTGGTGCAGACGACCCTGTTCCTTTCGACCGGCCTCATCGAGCGGCGAGGCGGGACGACATCGATCAACGATCTCGGCGGCCTGCTCAAAGCCTCGCCGGTGATCGGCGTGCTCTACTTCATCCCTGCGCTCAACCTGGGCGGCATCCCGCCGTTCTCCGGATTCCTCGGCAAGCTCGGCCTGCTCCAGGCCGCGGCAGAGGTGGGCACTCCGCTCGCCCACGTCCTCATCGGCGTCGCGGTCGTCGTCTCGCTCCTCACCCTCTATCCGCTCGCCCGGGTCTGGAACCTCGCCTTCTGGCGGCCCCGCTCCGAGGTGAAGGACTATGAGTCGATGATCACCGTGGAGCTTCACGACGATCCGTGGGCGGGCGCCTCCACGGGAACACGGACGGTGTCGCGGCTGATGATCGGCGCCACGACCGCCATGGTCGTTGTCAGCGTGGGCATCACCCTCCTCGCCGGGTCCGCTCTACGCCCTCAGCGCGCGGGCGGGGACGGATCTGCAGGCGGCTGAGCGCTACGTGACGAGTGTGCTGGGCGCGCGACGGGACGTCGCGGTGAGAGCCGAAGACAGACGCGATGCGAGCAACCGGGCCGAGCATCCCGTCGAATCGGACCCGCACCGCCCCAGTGTGAGACGGCATGGCGGTGTGCGCAACCCGGGCCGGCGTCAGCTGCTCCGGGAGGTCGCGCAGCAGTCTCCGCTGCTGGTCGCCCTCGTGCTGCTCTGGATGGTGCTCTGGCGCTCATTCACCCCTGTCGACCTGCTCGCCGGCATCGGGGTCGCGCTCCTTGTCACTCGGCTGTTCGAGCTTCCGCCCGTGCAGCTGTCCGGTCGCTTCAATCCCCTCTGGCTGCTGGTGTACCTCTTCTGGCTCGGCATCGAGGTGGTGGAAGGCTCGTTCAGCGTGGCGTGGCGTGCCTTCGACCCCCGCCGGGTGCCGAGGAGCGCGCTCGTCGAGGTGCGGCTCGTCACCCGATCGGATTTCATCCTCACCCTGACCGCGATCACCATCTCGCTGGTCCCGGGGACCCTCGTCATCGAAGTGGACCGCTCCTCATCCACCCTCTTCCTGCACCTGCTCGCGGCGGAGAGGGAGCAGGACATCGAGCGAGCGCGTCGCACCGTTCGCATCGTCGAGCATCGCCTGCTGCGCGCCATCGGGTCGCGCGAGGAATTGGAGGCCTCCAGCCGATGAGTACCGTCGGAGTGCTGCACACCATCGCCGCTGTCCTGCTCGGAGCGGCCAGTCTGCCGATCGCCTTCCGCATCCTGCGCGGCCCGAGCATCCTCGACCGGATGATCGCCTCCGACGTCCTGGTCTCCGCTGTGGTGCTCGTGCTCGGGGTCGAGATGGTGGTCAACCGGCACACCCGCACGCTGCCGGTCGTGCTGGTGCTCTCGGGCACCGCGGTCCTGGGCTCCATAGCCGTCGCGCGCTACGTCTCTCAGCACGATCGGATCGAGGCCGTCGACCCGAGCACGAGCTCGAGGCTCAGGAAGAGGGGGCGGTGGAGCGATGAACGAGGATGCAGTGGAGGTCGTCGCGGCGGCGCTGCTCGTGGTCGGCGCCTTCCTCACCCTGGCCGCCGGTGTCGGACTGGTTCGGTTTCCGGACGCCCTGAGTCGCATGCATGCCGCGGCCAAACCTCAGGTCCTCGGCCTCGTCTGCGTGCTCGTCGCCGTCGCCCTGGAGTCGGGCAGCTGGCTGACCCTGCTGTTCCTCGTCCCGATCATCGTGCTTCAGCTGATCACCACGCCGATGTCGGCGCACATGATCGGTCGCGCCGGCTATCGGACGAAGAACTATCGGCGCAGCCTGCTCGTCAGTGATGAGCTGGAGGATGACATCGATCGGGCGCAGTCGTCGTGAGCTCGCCACGATTCGCACCGGGCGATGTCCGAGGTGCGCCACGCCTGAATGATGTGCCCGCGATCAGGCATTTCCCATCGATGAGCATGTCGCCTCGGTAGACTCGAGCTGCCCGCCGGACAGGTGGGCCCATGGAACGGACAGCACCATCTCTTCAGCAGAGCCCGAAGTGGCCGGACCCGCCCCACGTGCCGCGAGCGACGAGCAGTCCTCGTCGGAGAGCCGCACCTTCTCCTTCGTCGTCGTCTCGAACCGACTGCCCGTCGACCGCGTCGAGACCGCGGACGGCGGCAGCTGGAACCGTTCGCCCGGAGGCCTGGTCACCGCTCTCGAGCCGATCATGGCCGTCAACGACGGAGCGTGGGTCGGCTGGCCGGGGATCGCCGATCACGAGTATGAGCCATTCGACTCCGACGGTTCATGGCTCGTGCCGGTCGGTCTGTCCGAGCGCGAGGTCGCCGACTACTACGAGGGCTTCTCCAACGACACCCTGTGGCCGCTGTATCACGACGTGATCGCGCAACCGGGCTACCACAGGATCTGGTGGGAGGCCTACGCCGCGGTCAACCAGCGGTTCGCCGAGGCGGCGGTGCGCGTCGCCGAGCACGGAGCCACCGTCTGGGTGCAGGACTACCAGCTGCAGCTCGTTCCGGCCATGATCCGCAAGCTGCGCCCCGACATCGTCATCGGCTTCTTCAATCACATCCCGTTCCCCGCGTACGGCATCTACTCGCAGCTGCCCTGGCGCAGGCAGATCCTGGAGGGACTGCTCGGCGCGGATGTCATCGGCTTCCAGCGGGCAGCCGATGCCGGCAACTTCGCGCGAGCCGTGCGCCGCCTGTTCGGCTATTCGGCCAAGGGCACGGTCGTCCAGGTCCCCGAGACCGCCTCGGATGGATCCCAGCGCCTCCGCCCGGTGATCGCCCGCGCCTTCCCGATCTCCATCGAGACCTCGGTCTACAGCGACCTCGCCAAGCGGCCCGATGTGAAGGAGCGCGCCAGGCAGATCCGCGACGAGCTCGGCAACCCCAAGATCGTCATGCTCGGCGTCGATCGCCTCGACTACACCAAGGGCATCGTCCACCGGATGAAGGCGTTCGGCGAGCTCCTCGAAGACGGCCAGCTGCGCTCCGAGGACGCAGTCCTGGTGCAGGTCGCCAGCCCGAGCCGCGAGCGCGTCGAGACGTATCGGGCGCTGCGCGACGAGATCGAGCTCATGGTGGGCCGGATCAATGGAGACTTCGGAGCGATCGGCCACCCCGGCATCAGCTATCTGCACCACAGCTACCCGCGCGAGGAGATGGTCGCCCTCTTCCTCGCGGCCGACGTCATGCTGGTCACCGCGCTGCGGGACGGCATGAACCTCGTCGCCAAGGAGTACGTCGCGAGCCGCATCGACAACGGGGGAGTCCTGATCCTCAGCGAATTCGCCGGGGCCTCCGACGAGCTGAAGAGCGCACTGCTGATCAACCCGCACGACATCGACGGGGTCAAGGACGCGATCATGACGGCGATCGGCATGCCCGCCCGCGAGCGCGCCAACCGCATGCGCGCCCTCCGTCGGAGGGTGACCGAGCACGACGTGAAACGCTGGTCGGCCGACTTCCTGGCCGTGCTGGCCCGCTCCCGCCCCGGGACCAGCTCATCCGTGACGCTGCCGGGGGACGGACGAGTGAGCACCATCGACTCCCGAATCGGCTCGGCCGGATCGGGCGTCTCCGCGGGAGATCCGCGACGCGCTCGGCCAGATCGCCAAGAGCCGCAGCCTGCTGGTCGCCCTCGACTTCGACGGCACGCTCGCGCCGACGGTCGACGATCCGGCCATGGCCCGCGCGCTTCCTGAAGCACGCGCGGCCGTGCTCCGCCTCGCATCGATCGCGCACACCCGAGTCGCACTGGTCTCAGGCCGGGCCCTGGACAGCCTCGAGGAGGTCGCGGATGTGCCGGACGAGGTGCTGCTCGTCGGATCGCACGGCATCGAGCTGCGACTCGACAGCCCCGACGACGTATTCACCCTCGACGAGACCGAGCAGGCCCGCCTCGGTCTGCTCGGTGATGTGCTCGATCAGGTCGCGGACAACGTCGAGGAGGTCTGGGTCGAGGTGAAGCCCGCCGGCTTCGCTCTGCACACCCGGCTCGCGACGGACAAGAACAGCCGGATCGCCCATCTCGTCGCGCTCTCCGAGGCGCGGGCCGAAGTCGAAGACCTCACGGTCCGCCACGGCAAGGACGTGCTGGAGTTCTCGGTCCGCTCGACGACCAAGGGCGAGGCGGTCGAGCACCTCCGGCGCTACACCGACTCGTCGGCCGTCTTCTACGCGGGCGACGACATCACCGACGAGGACGCCTTCGCCGCCCTGGCCTCCCACGACCTGGGCCTCAAGAGCGGAACGGGTCCGACCGTCGCCGACCACCGCGTCGCCGGCCCGGAGGACGTCGCCCACGTCCTCACCCTCCTCGCCACCCTCCGCGAAACCTGGCTGGCGGAACTCCCCCAATCCAACTGATCGAGATGCCACCTTCCGTCCCTATTTCGCAGTTTTAGGGACGGAAAGTGGCATTTCGACTGGGGGGTGTGGATAACCTCTGCGGCGCATCGCGGCAGCGCCGAACATGTGCGCATGCCACGTTCCTCTTCGCCGCTGCCTGACTGGCTCGGCCCCGGTCCGTTTCGTGTGAAGGACGCGCAGGCCAAGGGAGTGGGGGAGGAGCGGATGAGATCCCCCGATCTCTCCGCGCCATTCCGCGGTCTTCGCGTGGTCGGTCCAGCCGACGAGAGCGTGCTCGGGAGATGCGCCGTCTACGCGGAGGGCATGCCTCCCGGCCAGTTCTTCAGCCACCGCACAGCGGCGCGGATCCTCGGCCTCCCGCTGCCGTGGCCGGAGACGAAGAACGAGCCCCTCCATGTCTGCGTGTATCGCCCGGACAGGGCCCCACGGATGAAGGGCATCGTCGGCCATGACGTCCGCGTCGACTCGATCCGCACCCTGACGACGAACGGATGGTTCGTCGCGGACGCGATCGGAGTCTTTCGTCAGCTGTCCAATGAACTCCGCCTGCACGACCTGGTCGCCCTGGGCGACGCGATCATCCGTGGACCTCGTCCGCTCGCTTCGCTGGATCAGCTCCGCGCGACGGCGACGATGCGGCCGTCCTTCCGAGGCATCGCGACTGTGCGCGATGCGGTCCCGTTCATCCGTGCGGGGTCCGAGTCGCCCCGAGAGAGTCGACTGCGCATGGTCATCGTCGGATCGGGACTGCCCGAACCCGAGTTGAACGTCGACGTCCACGATGCGCTCGGACGCTTCCTCGGTCGGGGTGACATGGTCTATCCCCACTGGAAGGTCCTGGTGGAGTACGACGGCGATCAGCATCGAACCGAACAGGGTCAGTATCGGCGGGATGTCGATCGTCTTGAGGGATTCACCGCGTCGGGGTGGCAGGTCGTCCGGGTCCTCAATCACCATCTGAGCGACGAGGCAGCTCTGGTCCGCCGCATCCGAGATGCCCTGATCCGAGGCGGCTGGCGTTCATGACCGAGATGCCACTTTCCGTCCCTATCCGCGCGTTTTAGGGACGGAAGGTGGCATCTCGAGCGGGGCGGGGGGCGCCGAGGCGGTAGAAGAGGAAGGGGATCGCGGACAGGAGGCAGCTCACCGCGGGGACGAGGGTGATGCCGAGGAAGATCGTGTTCTGCAGTGCCGGGGTGACCTCGACGCCGTCCTGGTATCCGGCCGCCACGATCGACGATGCCGAAGACCAGCACGGCGAGCGCGCTCATGATCTTGGCGGAGAAGGTCAGCGTCGCGAACGAGATGCCGTCGTTGCGCACGCCCGTGCGTTCCTCGACGTCGTCCACCGAGTCGGCGATCATCGTGGCCTGGCAGACCGAGAAGACGCCGAGGCTGATGCCGGACAGGGTGACGAAGACGAGGAGCACGTAGATGTTCGCGAAGCCGGCGAGGTACATCGGCGACGTAGACGACGGCGCCCAGACCGAGCTCGCAGATCATCAGCGAGCGTCCGCTCCAGCGTCGCAGCAGGGCGGGAGTCGCGAACGACGCGGCGACGAGCCCCGCGATGATGCCCGCGCCGACCAGGGTGAACGCGCCCTCGTCGCCGTAGGCGATGACGACGAACACGGCCCCGCCCGCCTGCACGATGAACCGGCCGAAGCCGAGCACCGAGCCGAGCAGCACCATCAGCAGCGGGGTGTTGCGGAACAGGGTGCCGAACAGCTGCCGGAAGGACAGCCGCTCGCGCGCCGCGGCGCTCTCCCGCTCGCGGACGCGGAAGAACGCCAGCAGATAGAGGCCCATCCCGACGACCGCGATCAGGGCGACCGACCGCGACCAGCCGGCGGCGGTCGTCTCGTCGGCGAAGCTCAGCAGACGGGCGAGCTGGGGGAGCCCGAGGGTGGCGAGGCCGAGCGAGATCGCGCCGAACGCGCGCACCAGCGAGACCACCCGATTGCGCCGGCCGGCTTCGGAGAACGCCGATCCGATGAGGCCCCAGAGCGGCACGTCGCAGAACGTGTACGCGAAGCCCCAGACGAAGAAGACGACGCCGAAGAACACCAGCTGCGCGGTCTGATCGGTGTCGGGCACGGCGAACAGCAGCGCGGTGAGTCACCGCGACCGGTGCGGCCGAGAACAGCACGAACGGCCGCAGCTTCCCCCAGCGCGTGCGGGTCATGTCGATGAGGCTGCCGACCAGCGGATCGCTGATCGCGTCGACGATCTTGCTGATCGTGATGATCGCGGTGGCGACCGCGATCGCGCCGGTGCTGAAGTCGCGCGTACTGCAGCAGGTAGAGCAGATGAAGGTCGTGACGGTCGTGAGGATGAGGTTCTGGCCGAAGCCCGCCGTGACGATGGCGACGGTCTGGGCGCGAGGCGACGGCGCGCGCTGGTCGGCGGCAGAGGTGCCGGATCGAGGGTTCCGGTCATCGACGCGCCTCCAGGTGGATCGTCTTGATCTCGAACGGCGTCCGAACTCGAGGCGGTCGAGATCGGCCGGCCCGATCGGGGCGTTCGAGCAGGTCGGTCTCGATCGGCCGCGCGATGTGCGGAAGCGTGGTTCGGACCGCGGTCGTCGTCGGCTTCGACCGAGGCTCTCGTACAGCCGCAGCACGACGCCGTCGCCGTCCTCGGCGGGCTTGATCGTCTCGATGATGACGCCGGGATCTGTGGTGCTCGCGACGCTCGGCAGCATCGACGCCCGACGGCGGCGAGCAGCGGGTTGTTGAGGCGGTACGCCCTCGCGGATCACCTTCGCGAGGTCGCCGCGGGCGAACGGGGTGAACGCGTAGCTGAAGGCTGTGCGACCCGCGGTCGGCCGTCGGATCGGGGTAGGTGGGTGCGCGCAGCAGGTTGAGGCTGATCAGCCCGTTCTTGGCGCGGTGGCCGTACTTGCTGTCGTTGAGCAGCGCGAACCCGCCGTCGTCGTTCTCGGTCGCGATCCACTTGTGCGCGGCGACCTCGAACTGCGCGGCCTCGACCGTCGGTGTTCTCGGTCATGACGCGCTCGAGATGTGCCCGAACTGGATCTCGCAGAGCGCGCGTGTCGCCGACGTGGGCCGGGCGGAACTCGGCGCGCAGCATCCGGTGCTTCGTCGTGCCACTCGACGCGTGGTGTCGAACCGCACGACGTCGCTGCCCGCCTCGAGCACGACGCGCTGCTCGACGGTCACCGTGCGCGGATCGGTAGCGCCTGGCGCCGCACGATGCGTCGGGCCGTCGATCGACGGTCTCGACGTGGCGCAGCGGCAGGATGCGCGGGGTGCGCTTCAGGTAGCTTCTGGTCGATGTCCCACGCGTTGAACGGCCAGACGTAGGGGTCGCGGTGCAGCACGATGCGGGACAGCCCGTCGGCCGAGTGCTCGATGCCGTGCCGCGTCGACGCACGAGACGATCTCGCCGCGTCGGCCCGAAGCGCAGCGACAGGATGCCGTTCGACATCGCGTCGTCGGCGAACGTCAGCGCGCGGGCCGGCTGCAGCGGGAATCGAGCGTCGCGCTCGCGTACGGCTCCGCGGTCGCGCGCATCCAGCCGGCGTCCGTCTTCAGGTACTCGTCGCGCGGCAGTCCGGTCAGATTGAGGGCACCGCGCGCTGCCGCGCGTCGCCGGTGCGCGGCAGCCTCGAGCGCAGCTCGCCGATGTAGCCGTCGAGCTCGCCGTCCGACCGCGGTCCAGGCTCTCGCGCTGCCTCGCGCGCGACCCGCTCGATCGTCGAGCCGGGCAGGATGTCGTGGAAGTGCCCGAGCAGCAGCGTCGCGCCAGATCGGCTCGAGCGCGGTCGCGGCTGTCGTCGCCGACGATCGCGGCGAGCGCCTCGGCGTTGTGCAGCTTGCGCTCGACGACCCGGTTGCCCTTCTTGATCGCCGCCTGCGTCGTGTACGTGCCCTGGTGGGTCTCGAGGTACAGCTCGCCGGCGTGCGTGTGCAGCTGCGACAGGTCGCGCTTCTCGAGCGCGCGGAAGAAGTCGCCCGCCGTGCGAGTACTCCACCCGCGGCAGGCCGCGCAGGTTCTGCTCGCGCTTCGGTGACCTCGAGGTGGATCTCGCCCGGCCCGCCGCCGCCGTCGCCCGAGCCGAAGATCAGCAGCGCCGTGTTGAGCGCCTTCTCGGGGTACTGCCGCAGCCCGGTGAGCAGGTTGTCGGCCGCGCCGCGGCGAGTTGTAGTCGCCCTCGGGCGCCATGTGCACGAGGACCTCGGCGTGCCGTCGATGCCCGCCCAGGTGAAGGTGCGGTACGGGAAGACGGTGACCTTGTTCCAGGCGAGCTTGATGGTCATGAACCAGTCCATGCCGCTCTTGCTGCAGGATCTGCGGCAGGTTGCCGTTGTAGCCGAAGGTGTCGGGCAGCCAGCACAGGCGCAGGTCGGCGTCGTCGAGCCCGAACTCCTGCTGCAGGAACCGCCGGCCGACCATCGCCTGCCGCGCCAGCGACTCGCCGCCCGGCAGGTTGGTGTCGGTCTCGACCCAGAAGCTGCCCTGCAGCTCCATGCGCCCGTCGGCGACCGCCGCCTTGATGCGCTCGTAGAGGGCCGGATGCTGCTGCTTGATCCAGTACAGCTGCTGCGGCTGGCTGGTGCCGTAGATGTAGCCGCTCGCGCTCGTCGATCGCGTTGAGCGCCGGGTGTAGGTGCGGGCGGCCTTGCGCCGGGTCTCGCGCAGCGGCCAGAGCCACGCCATGTCGAGGTGGCCGTGGCCGATGGCGCTGTAGATGAAGTCGCTCGTCCGACTCGGCGGCGAGGGCGGGCGCGAGCGCGGCGCGGGCGCCGGCGATGTCGCGCGCGCGGAACCGGGCCCACGCCGCATCGAGCGCGACCCGCAGCTCGGCGGCGAGCGCGGCATCCTCGGTCGACCCCAGCAGCACCGCCAGCGTGAGGTAGTCGTAGTAGAGGGCGTAGGCCTCGTCGTCGCGGGTCGCGAGGTGGGCGCCGCGGTACACGCGCCTTGCCGACCAGGTAGAGGATGAAGCCGTTGTAGGTGACGTCGGCGAAGAACTCGACCCGGCCCGAGCGTCGTGTCGACGCCCGTCACCGGCCGGAAGCCGCCGCCCGCGTGCGGCAGGTCGCCCTGCTGGAACACCGTGCGTCACCGAGTCGAGCACGTCGCCGGCGGGCGAGTAGACGAGCCCCTCGCCGCCGATGCCGAGCATGACGACGGGGTTCTGGACGCCGGCGGGCACCTCGCCGGTGACGCGCAGCCAGGCGCAGTCGAAGACCTTGCCCCACGCGCGTGCCGGGCCGGATGCGGACGGAAGCTCGTCGTGGTCGATGTCGGCGAACGGCATGGGCTCGGGCGAGCGGGAGATCTCGGCGTGGAGCCGCGCGACCGTGGTGTAGATGCCGCGTCGGATGCGGCGCAGGCGCAGATAGTCCCGCGGCTGCTTCACGCGGAAGCCGAAGAGGAAGGCGAGGAGGCCCATCAGAGCGCGGACCCGGCGATGGTGCGCTCGGCGATGGTGCGCTCGACGACCGATGCGATGCCCACGTTCAGCGTGGACTCGACAGCGAGCGTGCGGTGCGCGGGCATCGTCGCCTCCTCCGGTTGCCGACAGTCTTTCACGAGGATCATTCGGAGCCCTCAGGCCCCGCGGCGGCTCGATCGTCCCGGAGCGCTCGTGGCGGACGTCCGGCCAGTGGTGCGGCGGTACCCTACGTAATGTGCCGGAAATGAACCCTTCGGGCGAGGTCGCGCCCGCCACGCCCGCAGTTGACATCAAGCCCCGCTCCCGCGTCGTCACCGACGGGATCGAGGCCACGACCTCGCGCGGAATGCTGCGCGCCGTCGGGATGGGAGACGCCGACTGGGACAAGCCGCAGATCGGCATCGCGAGCTCCTGGAACGAGATCACCCCCTGCAACCTCAGCCTCGACCGCCTCGCGCAGGCAGCCAAGGAGGGCGTGCACTCCGGAGGCGGCTACCCGCTGCAGTTCGGCACCATCAGCGTCTCGGACGGCATCTCGATGGGCCACGAGGGCATGCACTTCTCCCTCGTCTCGCGTGAGGTCATCGCCGACAGCGTCGAGGTCGTCATGCAGGCCGAGCGCCTCGACGGCTCGGTCCTGCTCGCGGGCTGCGACAAGTCCCTGCCCGGCATGCTCATGGCGGCCGCGCGCCTCGACCTCGCCAGCGTCTTCGTCTACGCCGGATCGATCGCACCCGGCTGGGTCAAGCTCTCGGACGGCACCGAGAAGGACATCACGATCATCGACTCGTTCGAGGCCGTCGGCGCGGTCAAGGCCGGCAAGATGAGCGAGGCCGACGCCAAGACCATCGAGTGCGCCTTCGCCCCCGGCGAGGGTGCCTGCGGCGGGATGTACACGGCCAACACCATGGCCTCCGTCGCCGAGGCCCTCGGGATGAGCCTGCCCGGCTCGGCATCACCCGCGGCTGCCGACCGTCGCCGCGACTACATCGCCCACCGCAGCGGCGAGGCGGTCGTGAACCTGCTGCGCCTCGGCATCACCGCCCGCGACATCATGACCAAGAAGGCGTTCGAGAACGCGATCGCGGTCGGCATGGCCCTCGGCGGCTCCACCAACATCGTCCTGCACCTGCTCGCGATCGCGCACGAGGCGGAGGTCGAGCTCACCCTCGACGACTTCAACCGGATCGGCTCGAAGGTGCCGCACATCGGCGACCTCAAGCCCTTCGGCAAGTACGTGATGAACGACGTCGACCGGCATGGCGGACTCCCCGTGCTGATGAAGGCCCTGCTCGACGCCGGACTGATGCACGGCGACGTGATGACCGTGACCGGCAAGACGATGGCCGAGAACCTCGAGGCGATGGACATCGGCCCGCTCGACGGATCCGTCCTGCGCACCCTCGACAACCCGATCCACCAGTCCGGCGGACTCACCATCCTCAAGGGCTCCCTCGCCCCCGAAGGCGCCGTCGTCAAGACCGCCGGCTTCGACGCCGAGGTCTTCGAGGGCCCCGCCCGCGTGTTCGAGCGCGAGCGCGGCGCCATGGACGCCCTCACCAACGGCGAGATCAGCACGGGCGACATCGTCGTCATCCGCTACGAGGGCCCCAAGGGGGGCCCCGGAATGCGCGAGATGCTGGCGATCACCGCCGCCATCAAGGGCGCAGGCCTCGGCAAGGATGTACTACTCTTGACCGACGGCAGATTCTCGGGCGGCACAACCGGCCTGTGCATCGGCCACATAGCACCCGAAGCGGTGGACGCTGGTCCCATCGCCTTCGTGCGCGATGGTGATCTGATACGGGTCGATATCGCAGCTCGCTCGCTGGACCTACTGGTCGCATGCGGCTGAGCTAGAAGCCAGAGCCCAGGACTGGGCTCCGCTTCCTCCGCGCTATACCCGTGGCGTCCTCGCGAAGTACTCCAAGCTGGTGCAGTCGGCCGCCGTCGGCGCCATCACCGGGTAGTGCTGGTCGAAAGACTGGCCGCGCATCTCCGATCGGCTCCGTCCGCTCCTCCACCATCGTTCTGAGGAACACACATGCCTGCGTCCCCGACTCCGACGCCGCACGCTCCCAGCGCTGCCGCGCCCTCCACCACCAACGGCGTCCGCGCCTGAGCTGCTGACCGGTGCAGAGGCCGTCGTCCGCACCCTCGAGCTCCTCGGCGTCACCGACGTCTTCGGCCTCCCCGGCGGCGCGATCCTGCCGGTCTACGACCCGCTGATGGACAGCAAGAAGCTGCGCCACATCCTGGTCCGCCACGAGCAGGGCGCCGGCCACGCGGCCGAGGGCTACGCCTCATCGAGCAACCGGGTCGGCGTCTGCATCGCCACCTCCGGCCCCGGCGCGACGAACCTCGTCACCGCGATCGCCGACGCCCACATGGACTCGGTGCCGATGCTCGCGATCACCGGCCAGGTGTTCTCGACCCTGATGGGCACCGACGCCTTCCAGGAGGCGGACATCGTCGGCATCACCATGCCGATCACGAAGCACAGCTTCCTGGTGAAGGACGCCTCCGAGATCCCGGCGACGATCGAGGCGGCCTACCACATCGCGTCGACCGGCCGCCCAGGCCCCGTGCTCGTGGACATCACCAAGGACGCCCAGCAGGCGACCGCGCCGTTCATCTGGCCGCCCAAGCGCGACCTGCCCGGCTACCGCCCGGTCACCAAGGCGCACGGCAAGCAGATCCAGGCCGCAGCGCAGCTGATCGCCGAGTCGAAGAAGCCGGTGCTCTACGTGGGCGGCGGGATCATCCGCGCTCAGGCGTCCGCCGAGCTGCTCGACCCTCGCCGAGTTACATCGGCGCGCCGATCGTGACCACTCTGATGGCGCGCGGCGCGTTCCCCGACTCGAACGCCCTCAACCTCGGCATGCCGGGCATGCACGGCACGGTTCCCGCCGTGCTCGCGCTGCAGGAGTCCGACCTCGTCGTCTCGCTCGGCGCGCGCTTCGACGACCGGGTCACCGGCAAGGCCGCGCTGTTCGCCCCCAACGCCAAGGTGGTGCACGTCGACATCGACCCGGCCGAGATCTCCAAGATCCGCGTCGCCGACGTGCCGATCGTCGGCGACCTCAAGGACGTCCTCGTCGACCTGCTCAGCCGCCTACCGCGAGGCGACCGCGGCCGACGACCTGGTGCGGCACCGAGCGATTCGGCGCCTGGTGGAAGTACCTCAACGACCTGCCGCGAGGAGTTCCCGCTCGGCTACACCCAGCCCGAGCGACGGCCTGCTCTCCCCGCAGTACGTGATCCAGCGCATCGGCGAGATCACCGGCCCCGAGGCGGTCTACGCGGCGGGCGTCGGACAGCACCAGATGTGGGCTGCGCAGTTCATCAAGTACGAGCGCCCCGAACGCGTGGCTCAACTCCGGCGGCGCAGGCACCATGGGCTACTCGGTGCCCGCGGCGATGGGCGCCAAGGTGGCCCAGCCCGACCGCGTGGTGTGGGCGATCGACGGCGACGGATGCTTCCAGATGACCAATCAGGAGCTCGCCACCTGCACGATCAACAACATCCCGATCAAGGTCGCGGTCATCAACAACAGCTCGCTGGGCATGGTCCGTCAGTGGCAGACGCTGTTCTACGACGGCCGCTACTCGAACACGAACCTCAACACCGGGCACGACTCGATCCGCATCCCCGACTTCGTCAAGCTCGCGGATGCCTATGGCGCGCTCGGCATCCGAGTGACGAAGGAGTCGGAGGTCGACGCCGCCATCAAGCTGGCGCTCGAGACCAACGACCGCCCCGTGGTGATCGACTTCGTGGTCTCCGCCGACGCCATGGTCTGGCCGATGGTGCCCCAGGGCGTCTCGAACAGCTACGTGCAGTACGCCCGCGACCACAGCCCGACTTGGGATGACGACCTCGCCGAGACCGGCCGAGTCGAGACGTCGCTGCGCACCGTGATCGGAGGCAACGAATGAGCCACCACGTGCTCTCCCTCCTCGTCGAGGACAAGCCGGGTCTGCTGACCCGTGTCGCAGGCCTCTTCGCCCGCCGCGGCTTCAACATCGAGTCTCTGGCCGTCGGACACTCCGAGATCGCGGGGCTGTCCCGGATCACGGTCGTCGTGGACGTCGACGAGCTCCCGCTCGAGCAGGTGACCAAGCAGCTCAACAAGCTGATCAACGTCATCAAGATCGTGGAGCTCGACCAGACGCAGTCCGTTCAGCGCGAGCACATGCTGATCAAGGTCCGAGTCGACAGCACCACCCGGTCGCAGATCCTCGAATCGGTCAACCTGTTCCGCGCGCAGGTCGTCGACGTCGCCCCGGATGCGCTCGTGATCGAGGTCACCGGCGACTCGGGCAAGGTCCAGGCGTTCCTGCGCATCCTCGAGCCGTACGGCATCCGCGAGATCGCCCAGTCGGGTCTGCTCGCGATCGGCCGCGGCTCGAAGAGCATCACCGAGCGCGTCCCGAAGAACTGACCCTGACCCGCTCCAGCCCCGCCCCGCTCCGCCCCAGCCTCACCCGCCCCAGCCTCACTGCAGCTTCACGAAGAGAAGGAAAGAATCCAGAACATGACCGACATCGCATACGACAAGGACGCCGACCTCGCGCTCATCCAGGGCAAGAAGGTCGCCGTCATCGGCTACGGCTCGCAGGGCCACGCGCACGCGCTGAACCTGCGCGACTCGGGCGTCGAGGTCGTCGTCGGACTCAAGGAGGGCTCCAAGAGCCGCGCCAAGGCAGAGGACCAGGGCTTCACCGTCCTCGCCCCCGCAGAGGCCGCCGCGTGGGGCGACGTCATCGTCATCCTCGCGCCCGACCAGGTCCAGCGTCACCTCTATGCCGATGACATCGCACCGAACCTCACCGACGGCAAGGCCATCGTGTTCGGCCACGGCTTCAACATCCGCTTCGGCTACATCAAGGCGCCCGAGGGCGTCGATGTGTTCATGGTCGCACCGAAGGGCCCGGGCCACACCGTGCGCCGCGAGTACGAGGCCGGCCGTGGCGTTCCCGTCATCGTCGCCGTCGAGAACGACGCCACCGGCAGCGCGTGGGACCTCGCCTGGTCGTACGCCAAGGCGATCGGCGGACTCCGCGCCGGCGGCATCAAGACCACGTTCACCGAAGAGACCGAGACCGACCTGTTCGGCGAGCAGGCCGTGCTCTGCGGCGGCGTCTCGCAGCTCGTCCAGTACGGCTTCGAGACGCTCACCGAGGCCGGCTACCAGCCGCAGATCGCCTACTTCGAGGTGCTGCATGAGCTCAAGCTCATCGTCGACCTGATGTGGGAGGGCGGCATCGCCAAGCAGCGTTGGAGCGTCTCCGACACGGCGGAGTACGGCGACTACGTCTCCGGCCCGCGCGTCATCGACCCCAGCGTCAAGGAGAACATGCAGGCCGTCCTCGGCGACATCGTCTCCGGTGCATTCGCCACGCGCTTCATCGACGACCAGGACGCAGGAGCGCCCGAATTCCTCGCCCTCCGCGAGAAGGGTGCCCAGCATCCGATCGAGGCCACCGGCAAGGAGCTGCGCGCCCTCTTCGCCTGGAAGCAGCAGGATGCGGACTACACCGACGGCATCCGCCGCACGCTGACCCTGCAGCACCACGAACTGCCCAGCTACGCCGCCTGAACCCAGGTTCGAGCAGCAGAGCTGGGCAGTTCGGCGTCTCCGACGTCGGATCGACGCGGACAAGGAGCCAGTCGGATGATGGCATGGGCCCGCACGCCGCGCGCGCTCGCTCGCGCTGATCGCGATGATCGGCGTCGTCCTCTACGTCCTCGTCGATATCGCCCTGCAGCTGCTGCCTCCGCATTACAGCGTGCTCGCCGACGCCGAGAGCGATCTGGCCGTCGGACCGTACGGCTGGATCATGAACCTCAACTTCCTCGGCCGGGCGGTCACATCATCCGCACTCACGGGCGCTCTGCTGCTCACCATGCC
Source organism: uncultured Actinomycetota bacterium (assembly GCA_963830655.1). Taxonomy (GTDB): domain Bacteria; phylum Actinomycetota; class Actinomycetes; order Actinomycetales; family Microbacteriaceae; genus Naasia. The sequence goes on along the minus strand of CAWHND010000002.1, from coordinate 247,408 downwards.
GCGGTCCACCCGGCGCGATGTCGGACTCGGAGTCCTCGCTCTTGCCGGCCTCTGCTCTGCCGTCCTTGCGTTCTTCCCGACCGATATCCCGGAGAGCGGCGCAGGCGTCGCGCCGGCCACGACCGTGGGCGTCGTGCACCTGGTGGCGGCGTCCAGCGGCTTTCTCCTGGCCCTGATCGCCTGCTGGGTCCTCACCGTCGAGTCGATGCGACGGGATGTCCGGATCGATCGCCCGACGGCCGCGGTCTTGGGCCTCGCCACACTCGGCGCTGCCTTCCTGCTGGGGACGATCGCCGCCCTGCCGACGCTGCTCGGCCTGGCTGAGCGGATCTGCCTCGCGGGAATCCTCGGCTGGGTCTTCGTGACCGCACACCGCGTCCGATCCGGCCAGTTCGCCGTGTGAGGACTCCGCTGCCTGAGTTCGCGCTCGGGATGCAGGATCATGGGGGTGTGTCAGCGCGGAGAAGGGGAGCGCAGGGCAGCGTCGTCGTCCTGATCGTCTTCGCGGTGCTCTTCGCCGTCGAGACGCTCGGCTGGGCCGCCGCCGTGCTGCGCAACCCGTTCGGGCCCGACGGACTCGCCGCCGAGATCCTCTACTTGGGGGGCGAGGCGGCCGCAGTGCTCGCGCCGGCCGCCTGGTACCTCGCGACCGTCTGGCTGGCGCGCACCACTCAGAGCCGGGACATCGTGCTGATCGTGGGACTCGTGCTCCTCGTGCCCTGGCCGTTCGTGATCGGAGCGGTATGAGCGACCTCCCTCCGAACGCGTCCGACGAGGACCGCGTCACCGGCCCGATCGATATCCCGCCGGAGTTCCGGCAGCGCAGTTCGAGCTCGGTGGAGCTGCCCGGCGCGATCATGCCTCCTCCGGCGCCCACGCGCGGGCGCGACGGGAAGAGCCTGGTCGTGGCGATCCTCTTCGGCGTCGCCTTCGGCTGGGACCTCTTCGAGGCGCTCGCCAATCTCGTCGGCCTGCTCAACTACGCGACGGCGGCGGGCTATCGGCTCAACTCCTTCGCCTGGATCGTGTTGGGCACCGCGATCGTCCTGCCACCACTCGGCTATGCGATCGCGCTCGGGATCGGGCGCCGCCGTGGGCCCGCGCGATTGGCGCTCGTGCTCTTCGCGGCCCTGGCGGCGACGTCATGCTGCGCACTCACCCTCGAGGCCCTCGTCCGCTGATCCCGTCAGCAGCCGCCAGCAGCCCTCAGCAGCGGTCGTAGGCGGTCAACTTGCGAGCGAGACTGCGAGCAGCCCGATCAGGACCACCTGGGCGACGAAGCGCGGCCAGAACGGGATCGCCAGCGACCCGAACGTCTCGGGATGGGCGGCCGCGTAGGCGTTCGCCGGGAACACCGCGATCAGGAAGACGATGAGCGCCATCGCCGCCGCGTGCTGCACCCCGGGGATGAGCGTCGCAGGCACGACGAGTCCGACTCCGCCGGCGACCTCGCAGATCCCGGTATAGAGCACGAGCCGGGCGGGGGAGAGCGCTCCCGTCCCGCGCAGGGCCGGTGGGATCATCCTGGCCATCACCTTCGCCGGGCCGCGCCGGAAGTGATTGACGCCCATGCCGACGAAGGCCAGGGCGAACGCGATTCGGATGACCCACTGCGTGACCTCGAACCCGTCCATCAGTGGGAGTCTTCCAGCAGACATCTTCGAGATTCCCCGGCGCCACAGCGCTGCGGGCTCATTCGGCCAACCGGGCCCTGAGATTTCCGGAGTGCGAGCAGTCGTGGCCCGAGCCCCACCCAGGCGGGGTCGATACGATCGGGCACGTGCCGATCGAGACACGAAGCGTCTACATCACGTCCGTCGAAGGCGATACAGGGAAGTCGACGGTCGCCCTCGGCGTGCTCGACACCCTCTCCCGCGAGATCGAGCGGGTCGGCGTCTTCCGTCCCGTCGCTCGATCGGTCAGCGAGCGGGACTACGTCCTGGAGCTGCTCCTCGAGCACGATGGCGTCGACCTCGGCTACGACGAGTGCATCGGCGTCACCTACGACGACGTGCATGCCAACCCCGAGGCGGCGCTCGCCCGGATCGTCGAGCGCTACAAGGCGGTCGAGGCGAAGTGCGGCGCGGTCGTCGTGCTCGGCTCCGACTACACCGACGTCGGCAGTCCGACCGAGCTCTCCTTCAACGCGCGCGTCGCCACCAACCTGGGCGCTCCGGTGATCCTCGTGCTCGGCGGACGGGCCACCCACAGCGGATCGGATCGCCTCGGCGAGGCGCTTCCCCGCACCGCCGACGAGCTGGCCCAGGTGGCGGAGGTGGCCGTCGGCGAGCTGCGCAGCGCACATGCCCAGCTGCTCGCGGTCATCGCGAACCGCGTCGATCCGGCCATCCTGTCGGCGGCCCGCTTCACCATCAGCCTCACCCTGAACGAGGATTCGGTGCCGGTCTGGGCGATCCCCGAAGACCGGCTGCTCGTGGCACCGACCATGCGCAACCTGATGACCGCGACCAACGGCGCGCTGATCAAGGGCGACGAGGCCATGCTCAACCGGCCGGTCTTCGGCGTCGTCGTGGCCGGCATGTCGATGGTCAACGTGCTGCCCCGGCTCACCGAGAACGCCGTCGTCGTGGTGCCCGGCGACCGCACCGAGGTGCTGCTCGCGGCCCTGCTCGCCCAGACCTCGGACACCTTCCCGTCGCTGGCAGGCATCCTGCTCAACGGCGGTTTCGAGCTGCCCGAGCCGATCGAGAAGCTGATGGCCGGACTCGAGATCACCCTGCCGATCGTCTCCACCCACCTCGGCACCTACGACACCACGGTTCGGGTCATCCGCAGCCGCGGCCGGCTGGCAGCGGAATCCCGTGCGAAGTACGACCAGGCGCTCGCCCTGTTCGAGAAGAACGTGGATCGCACAGCGCTCGTCGACCTGCTCCAGGTGAGCCGCACGGGCGTCGTCACGCCGCTGATGTTCGAGCACTCCCTCCTTGAGCAGGCGCGCGCGGCCGACGCGCACATCGTCCTGCCCGAGGGCGACGACGATCGGATCCTGCTCGCCGCCGACCGGCTGCTGCGCCGCAAGGTCGCGAAGCTCACCATCCTCGGCGAAGAGGCGGACGTCCGCTCGCGCGCCGCCGCGCTCGGCACCGACCTGTCCGAGGCGACGATCCTCAGCCCGTTCGACCCCGAGCTGCGCGAGCGCTTCGCCGTCGAGTACACCCGGCTCCGCGGGCACAAGGGGATGACCATCGACATCGCCCGCTCGGTGGTCACCGACGTCTCCTACTTCGGCACGATGATGGTCCACCTCGGGCTCGCCGACGGGATGGTCTCGGGCGCCGCGCACACGACGGCCCACACCATCCGACCATCGTTCGAGATCATCAAGACCAAGCCCGGCGTCTCCGTCGTCTCGAGTGTGTTCCTCATGGCGCTCGCCGATCGTGTGCTGGTCTACGGGGACTGCGCCGTGATCCCCGACCCCACGAGCGAGCAGCTGGCCGACATCGCCGCTGTCGTCCGCGGTCACCGCGAGCGCGTTCGGCATCGAGCCGCGGGTCGCGATGCTGTCCTACTCGACGGGGGAGTCGGGCGAGGGCGCCGACGTCGAGAAGGTCCGGGCCGCGACGGCACTCGTCCGCGAGCGCGCTCCCGACCTGCTCGTCGACGGGCCGATCCAGTACGACGCTGCGGCCGACGCCGCGGTCGGTCGAGCCAAGCTGCCGGGGTCGCCTGTCGCCGGACGCGCGACGGTGTTCATCTTCCCCGACCTCAACACGGGCAACAACACCTACAAGGCCGTGCAGCGCAGTGCGGGCGCGGTCGCCATCGGACCGGTGCTGCAGGGTCTCAACAAGCCGGTCAACGACCTCTCCCGTGGCGCGCTCGTCGACGACATCGTCAACACTGTCGCGATCACGGCCATCCAGGCGGGAGCGCTGCAGGCGTGACCGATCCGTCCCCGGCATCCCCGACAGGATCTCCGACGTCCCCGACAGAATCTAAGACCGCCGTCCTCGTCGTCAACAGCGGATCGTCGTCGCTCAAGTACCAGCTCATCGAGACCCGGACCGAGGAGGTCCTCGGCAAGGGACTGATCGAGCGGATCGGCACAGGATGCCGGCGCGACCTCGCATTCCGTCGGATCGGTACGAGTGGCGACGACCGCGCCCATCCCGGATCACGCGGCCGCCTTCGCGGCGATGACCGCGGCCTTCGCGTCGCACGGCCCGGCGCTGGGAGACGGCGTCCCGGCTCGCGATCGGCCACCGGGTCGTGCAGGGCGGCGCCCGCTTCTCGGGGCCCACGATCATCACCGAGCAGACCATCGCCGACATCGACGACCTGTCCGCGCTCGCTCCGCTGCACAACCCTCCAGCCCTCGCCGGGATCCTCGCCGCGCGCGACGCGTTTCCCGGGGTGCCCGAGGTCGCGATCTTCGACACCGCGTTCCACACCACCCTGCCGCCCGCGGCCTACACCTACGCGATCGACAAGGACCTGGCAGCAGCCAACCGGATCCGGCGCTACGGCTTCCACGGCACCTCGCACAAGTACGTCTCGGAGCGGGCGATCGCCTTCCTCGGACTCGATCCCGAGCGTTCGCGCGTCATCGTGATGCACCTCGGCAACGGAGCATCCGCCTGCGCGATAGCGGGAGGCAGGTCGGTCGAGACCTCGATGGGCATGACGCCGCTCGAGGGGCTCGTGATGGGCACCCGCTCCGGCGACGTGGATCCCGCCGTGCTGTTCCACCTGCACCGCAAGGCCGGACTGAGCGTCGACGAGCTCGACACCCTGCTCAATCGGCAGAGCGGACTGCTCGGGCTGTCGGGCAGCGGCGATCTTCGCGACGTGCAGGAGCGCGCCGAGGCGGGCGACGCCGACGCCGAGCTGGCACTCGAGGTCTATGTCCATCAGCTCACGCACTACATCGGCGCGTATCTGGCCCAGCTCGGCGGCGCAGACGCGATCGTCTTCACTGCGGGGGTCGGGGAGAACGCGCCGCTGATCCGCCAGCGTGCCGTTTTGGGGCTCGAGGGCTTGGGCATCGAGCTCGACGAGCAGCGGAACCTCGCGTCGACCCGCGGCGAGCGCCTCATCTCGACGGACGCCTCCCGCACCGCGATCCTGGTCATCCCGACCAACGAGGAGCTCGAGATCGCGCGACAGACCGTCAGCGCCCTCTGACCTTTCCTACGTTCCGGCTCGGTTCCTACGCAATTTCGTAGGTATCCGCCGGTTTCGTGCACCTAGATCGCGGCCCAAACCCGACCTCGTGACCATCTCCGCTTCCCGCCTGCTCGCGGGCAGTCGGCAGGTCGTCCACGGCTCGCCCCTCAGCCCCCGAATCGAGATGCCGCTCGCTGTCACTCAGATCGCCGAATAGGAACGGAAAGTGGCATATCGTCGGCTATTCCGACGCGGACGGGGCCGAGCGCTTGCCGAGCTCCACCGCGGCGACCGAGCCGAGCGCGCCGCCGACGACGGCGAGAATCCCTCCGAGCGCACCCCACCGGGTCTTGCCGACGAGCGCGTCGAGCGAGATCCTGCCCGGACCGCTGCCGGCGATCGCTGCGACCACGGCGATCAGGACCGCGTTGTACTCGAAGCCGCCGTCGGCGTTCCAGACGCCCTTAGGCCAATGCACCTTGCGGATGGCCACGAGCATCGTCGCGATGAGGCCGGCCGCCGCGACCGGCGTCGCGGCGCCCGCGATGATCGCCGCTCCGCCCAGCGTCTCGGTGAGCGCGACCGCCTGCGCGTTGCGCCGAGGCGGGTGCATCTCCAGGGCATTCATCATCCCTTCGACGCCGTCGAGGCCGGGGCCGTCGAAGTAGCCCTTGAGCTTCTGCAGGCCGTGCCCGACGAACACCCCTCCGACGACGAGTCGGACGATCAAGATCCCGAGCTTCATGCTGTTCCCCGATTCTGGAAGCCTGTGCTTCGATGCGGATCCTACCGACGGCACTTCGGCGTTCGCCCGAGCGGGAGCACCTACGAAACCCGCGGATGTGCGCGAAATTTCGAGCACATTCGGCCGGAACGTAGGAAAAGGGGGCGTGCGCCCGGCTCCGTCTCCGCGCAGGATCAGGTCGTCCGCGCGCTGCTCGAGTCCTTCGTGTGCGAATCGGCCTCCGATCCTTCGGCGGATCGGACGCGCAATGCAGCGGATACCGTCGTCGGCGGACATCGGATCTCCGTGAGCGACTGTGGCTGAACGTATCGCCCGCGGGATCCGAAGCGAAAGCCCTCATTTCCTGATCGCTGTGCGTCGCTGTGAGTCCTCAGGAATCGAGCGGCATGGCGTGACGCGCTAGGGTTTTAGCGCCCACCACCGCCCTCGTCGCGGCGTCTCTGCGGCGCCCCGACCACCGCTGTCCGCCGGCCGCTCGATCCGAGGAACTGAACTCACGTGACAAAGCCGATCGTGCTGATCGCCGAAGAACTCTCGCCCGCCACCGTCGATGCCCTCGGCCCCGACTTCGACGTCCGCAGCGTCGACGGGACCGACCGGCCCGCGCTGCTCGCCGCTCTCGCTGACGCCAGCGCCGTGCTCGTCCGATCCGCGACCCAGATGGACGCCGAGGCGATCGCCGCCTCCACGCAGCTGCAGGTCATCGCCCGTGCCGGTGTCGGCCTCGACAACGTCGACATCCCCGCCGCGACCACTGCGGGCGTGATGGTCGTCAATGCGCCCACCTCCAACGTCACGTCCGCGGCGGAGCTCGCCATCGGCCACCTGCTCGCCCTCGCCCGGCACATCCCCGACGCCAACGCGTCGACCAAGCGCGGCGAGTGGAAGAGCAGCAGGTTCAGCGGCGTCGAGCTGTTCGAGAAGACCATCGGCATCGTCGGCCTCGGCCGGATCGGCACCCTCGTCGCCCAGCGGCTCGCCGGCTTCGGTGCGAACCTCGTCGGCTACGACCCGTACGTCACGCCGAGTCGCGCGCAGCAGCTGGGGATCACCCTGCTCTCGCTCGAGGAGCTCGTGCGGACGAGCGACTTCATCACCATCCACATCCCGAAGACGCCCGAGACGACCGGCCTGATCGACGCCGACATGTTCGCGATCGCCAAGCCGGAGCTGCGCATCGTCAACGCGAGCCGCGGTGGGATCATCGACGAGGATGCGCTCTACGCCGCGCTCAAGTCCAAGCGGATCGCCGGCGCCGGCATCGACGTCTTCGTCTCCGAGCCGCCGACCGGATCGCCGCTCCTCGAGCTCGACAACATCGTCCTCACTCCGCATCTGGGCGCCTCCACCGACGAGGCGCAGGAGAAGGCCGGCGTCTCGGTCGCCAAGTCCGTCCGCCTCGCCCTCTCCGGCGAGCTCGTGCCCGATGCCGTCAACGTCGCGGGCGGCATCATCGACCCCTACGTCCGCCCGGGCATCCCGCTCGTCGAGAAGCTCGGCCAGATCTTCTCCGCCCTGGCAGACGGCGCGATCATCAGCGTCGACATCGAGGTGAAGGGCGAGCTGAGCGAGTACGACGTCAAGGTCCTCAAGCTCGCCGCCCTCAAGGGCATCTTCACCAACGTCGTCAGCGAGTCCGTCTCCTACGTGAACGCGCCCCGTGCTCGCCGAGCAGCGCGGCATCCTCGTCCGCCTGCTCACCGACTCGGTGTCGGAGGAGTACCGCAACGTGCTCACCCTCCGCGGCGCACTCGCCGACGGCAGCCAGATCTCGGTCTCGGGAACGCTGACGGGCACGAAGCAGATCGAGAAGATCGTCGAGATCAACGGCTACGACGTCGAGGTCCCGATCGCGAAGCACCTCGTCGTGTTCTCCTACGACGACCGGCCCGGGATCGTCGCGGTCTACGGCGAGAAGTTCGGAACTGCGGGCATCAACATCGCCGGCATGCAGATCGCGCGAAAGGGTCCCGGCGGGAAGGCGCTCAGCGTGCTGACCATCGACAGCCCGGCGCCCGACCACCTGCTCGAGGACATCCGCACCGCGATCGACGCCGACCTGCTGCGCGAGATCGACGTCGACTTCGACTGACCCCGACTTTCCGGAATTCAGGAGATATCCGCCCCATCCGCAGGACTCAGGATCGGATTGTCGCCGATCTCATCCTGATCCGGCGACGGCCGGACTCCTGAATCGGGGAAGTGAATGGACTCGGCGGTAGCCTGAGCGGGCCCAATCCCGCCGAGCGACCACCGGAGAGCCATGCCCCGCACCATCCGACTCGCGTCCATCCCCGGAGACGGCATCGGCCCCGAGGTGATCGACCGAGGCGCTCAAGGTGCTCGAGGCCGCGCATCCCCGGCGACATCGACCTGCAGGTCACCGAGTTCTCAGCTCGGTGCCGCGCGCTACCTGGCGACCGGCGATGTGCTGCCCGACGACGAGCTGGCGGCCATCGCCGCGCACGACGTCATCCTGCTGGGCGCCGTCGGCGGAGTGCCTGGCGACCCGCGGCTGGTCGGCGCCAACATCGAGCGCGGCCTGCTGCTCAAGCTCCGCTTCGCGCTCGACCACTACGTCAACCTCCGCCCCACCGCGCTGCTGCCCGGCGTCGATCAGCCCGCTGGCCGAGCCCGGCGAGGTCGACTTCGTCGTCGTGCGCGAGGGCACCGAGGGTCCGTACGTCGGCAACGGCGGCGGCATCCGCGTCGGCACCCCGCACGAGATCGCCACCGAGGTCAGCATCAACACCGCGCACGGCGTCGAGCGGGTCGTCCGCTACGCCTTCGCGCAGGCCGCATCCCGCCGGAGCGGTCTCACGCTCGTGCACAAGACCAACGTGCTCACCTTCGCGGGCAGCCTCTGGAAGCGGATCGTCGACGAGGTCGGCATCGAGTACCCGGGTGTCACGGTCGACTACCTGCACGTCGATGCGGCCACGATCTTCCTGGTGACCGATCCTGCTAGATTCGACGTGATCGTCACGGACAACCTCTTCGGCGACATCCTCACCGATCTGGCCGGCGCTATCAGCGGCGGCATCGGCCTGGCGGCCTCGGGCAACATCAACCCCGACGGCACCTATCCCCTCGATGTTCGAGCCGGTCCACGGATCCGCGCCGGACATCGCCGGACTGCAGAAGGCGGATCCGACGGCCGCGATCCTCTCCGTCGCGCTGCTGCTCGACCACCTCGGGCTGGCAGACGCGGCAGGGCGGGTGACCGACGCCGTCACCGCCGACCTCGCCGTCCGCGGCGACACCGAGGGACCACGAACGACCTCCCAGACCGGCGACGCCATCGCCGCACTCCTCGTCAAGGACTGAACCACATGACCGACTGACCAGCAGACCCTGACACCATCGACTCCCCCGCAGGGCGTCCGAGCGGCCCCGACGACGCCTTCCCGCTCGCCTTCAGCACCACGCCCGTCGACCGAGCGAAGGCGGACGCCGAGCGCGAGGCCATCCTCGCCGACCCCGGCTTCGGCAAGCACTTCACCGACCACATGGTGCAGATCATCTGGACTCTCGCCGACGGCTGGCACGATGCCGCCGTCGTTCCGTACGGGCCCATCTCGCTCGATCCCGCCGCCTCTGTGCTGCACTACGCGCAGGAGATCTTCGAGGGCCTCAAGGCATACCGGCACGCGGACGGATCGGTCTGGACCTTCCGCCCCGACATGAACGCCCTGCGCCTGCAGCGCTCCGCCGTGCGCCTCGCCCTGCCGCAGCTGCCCGAGGAGTACTTCCTCGAATCGCTCCGCCAGCTGCTCGCGGTCGATGCGTCCTGGGTGCCCTCCGCTCCCGAGACGAGCCTCTACCTGCGCCCGTTCATGATCGCCAGCGAGAGCTTCCTCGGCGTGCGCGCCGCGCACAAGGTCGACTACCGCCTCATCGCCAGCCCCGCCGGTGCCTACTTCCACGGCGGCGTCACGCCGGTCTCGATCTGGCTGTCCACGGAATACGCGCGTGCCGGCCGCGGCGGCACCGGCGCGGCCAAGACCGGCGGCAACTACGCCTCGTCGCTGCTCGCCGCAGGAGGATGCCTACAAGCAGGGCTGCCAGCAGGTGCTCTTCCTCGACTCCAGCGAGGGGAAGTACCTCGAGGAGCTCGGCGGCATGAACGTCTTCCTCGTCCGTCACGACGGCACCCTCGTCACGCCGAGCATCAACGGCTCGATCCTCGAGGGCATCACCCGCGACAGCATCATCCAGCTCGCGAAGGATCGCGGGCACGCGGTCGAGGAGCGTCCGATCCCCATCGCCGAGTGGCGCGACGGCGTCGGCGTCCGGCGAGATCGTCGAGGCGTTCGCCTGCGGAACCGCGGCTGTCGTCACCCCGATCGCCGCCCTCAAGTCGACCGGACTTCACGATCGGCGACCAGTCGCCCCCGCCGGGCGAGTTCACCATGTCGATCCGCCAGGAGCTCACGGACATCCAGTACGGGCGCAAGCCGGACCATCACAGCTGGATGATGAGGCTCGCGTGAGCGAGTCAGATACTCCGAAGCGCCATCAGACGGATGCGTCCGCGGCTCGGATTCAGGCGCTCGGAAGGGTGAACCGGTGAAGATCGCGCGTTTCAGCATCGACGACGACATCCGATTCGGCATCGTCGACGACGACGAGCTGGTCGTCCTCAGCGGCGACCCGATGTTCGCCGGCTACGAGACCACCGGCGAGCGGGTGCCGCTGCGCAGCGCGAAGCTGCTCGCGCCGGTCATCCCGCGCTCGAAGGTCATCTGCGTCGGACTCAACTACCCGGCGCACAAGGAGGAGCTCGCTCAGCCCTGCCCGACCGACAATCCGCTGATCTTCCTCAAGCCGAACACGGCCATCATCGGGCCGGGCGACACCATCCAGATCCCGCCGGTCGAGGGGCGCATCGTGCACGAGGGCGAGCTCGCCGTCGTCATCGGCGCAGTCGCCAAGCGGGTGCGCGCCGAGGACGCCGACAGCGTGATCTTCGGCTACACGATCGCGAACGACATCTCCGCGCGCGACCAGATGTTCGCCGACGGCCAGTGGGCGCGGGCGAAGGGATACGACACGTTCTGCCCCATCGGCCCGTGGATCGAGACGGAGCTCGACCCGGGCAACCTCGAGATCCAGACCTACGTCGCGGGCGAGCCCCGTCGGCACGGCAACACGGGCGACATGATCTACAGCGTCGCCGAGATCATCGAGTTCGCCTCCGACGTCTGGACGCTGCTGCCGGGCGACCTCATCCTGATGGGCACCCCGGCGGGTCTCGGCGGCTTCGTCGACGGCCAGACGGTCGACATCGACATCGAGGGCATCGGCCGGCTGAGCAACCCGGCGAAGAACCGCAGTCGCACGCTGCTCGGCCCCCTTTGCGCTGACGTGGGCGCAGCTCGGCGGCTCGGCCACCCTTTCGGTTCTGCTCGGCCACCTTTCAAACGTTGGCCGTCGGTTCGAAAGGTGGCCGAGCGGCGGCGAAAGGTGGCCGATGCCGATACGCCCGTTGCCCTAGCTGCTCGGCTGGCGGTGCACGGGTCGGCGGGCCCGGTGCGACGCCATCCACGGCAGGATGGATAGCATGACCAGCCTCGCGCCTCATCGCCCACCGCGGAGCCAGCGCGGCGTTCCCGGAGCACACCCGCGCCGCCTACCTGCAGGCGATCGCGGACGGCGCCGACGGCCTCGAATGCGATGTGCACCTCACCGCAGACAGGCAGCTCGTCCTCTGGCATGACAGCACTCTCGACCGCACAACGGATGAGTCGCGGTCCGCTGCACGAGCCGCACGATGGATGAGCTGCGCGGATCGACCTCATCCGCGGGCAGGATCTGCCGTCCGGCTATCGGCACCCCGGCGGAGCAGCTGCTCACCCTGTCCGACCTCATCGGCATCGCACTCGCGGCTCGGGCGCCCGCTCGTCCTCGCCATCGAGCTGAAGCAGCCCTGCCCGTTCGGTCGCGAGCTCGAGCGAGCCGTTCTGGACATCCTCGACCGCATCCGGCTGGGACCGCCCACCGGCGCCCTCGGCCTGCTCACGGTCTCGCTGATGAGCTTCGATCCCGGATCCGTGGCCCTGCTCCGGACGAGGTCGACCCCTCCCTGGTGATGCTCCTGACCGGGCGGTGGACGCCGCCGAAGTCGCCGCCATCGTCGCATGCCGACCCCGACCCTCAACGAGTCAGAGGCGGCACTCGAAGGGAACGGCTCGCCGTCGCGCTCACCGCGGCCATCGACCTGATCGACGACGGGCAGGTGCAGGGCGGACCCGACATCGAATGGGTCCGCGGAGAGCAGGAGCGCGTACGCGGCTGGATCGAGCGCGGCCTCGACCGTGCGCGTCTGGACGGTCGACACCCTCCACGACCTCCAGTTCTGCCTGGGGCTCGGCGTCTCCGAAGGTGACGACCAACCGGCCCGGTGAGCTGCGGATCGCACTCGGAGACCAGGCACCATCGCGTGACCCGGGGCGTGAGGACCAGCGGACCGGTGACCGAACCGCGCGTGCTCGTCATGGGCGGGGCCTGTCCGGCCTGACGGCGGCCCGCAACCTCTCCGAGGCGGGCTGCAGCGTCAGTGTGCTCGAAGCTCGATCACGCGTGGGCGGCCGGGTCGAGAACGGCACCCTGTCGGACGGCCAGTGGATCGAGCTCGGTGGGCAGTGGATCGGCACAGGTCAGGCGGCGCTCCGCGCCCTGATCGACCACCTCGCTCTCGACCTGATCCCCACCTACAACGTCGGACGCACCACGGTCAGGCTGGGCGGCCGCACCTCGTACATGCCCCCGCAGCTCGGCGCGATGCCGCGCCTCAAGCCCTTCGCACTCGTCGACCTCACGCGGGCGCTGACTCGATTCGGCGAGCTGGTGCGCAGCGTCGACATCGATGAGCCGTGGCATTCGCCCGGTGCCGCCGAGCTCGACGCTCAGACGCTCGAGTCCTGGATCAGGCGCAGCCTGCTCACCGCGGGTGCCCGAGGCTACTTCCGATCCGTCGCCGAGACGGCGCTCAGCGCAGACACGACCGAGCTGTCCCTCCTGCATGCGGCGTTCCTGGCGCGCTCCTCCGACGGACTCGACACCCTCATCGCCGTCGACGGCGGGGCGCACCAGAGCCGCGTGCTCGGGGGCGCGAGTCTCATCGCCGAGCGCCTGGCGATCGGCCTGGACATCCGACTGAGCACACCGGTCCGGGCGATCCGCCAGAGCTCGGATCGCGTGGTGGTGACCACGCGGTTCGGTGAGGAGTTCGACGCGGATCGCATCGTCGTGGCCATCCCGCCCGCGCTCGCCGGCGGCCTCGACTACCACCCCGTCCTGCCCGGATGGCGCGACCAGCTCGCCTCGCGCCTGGTCGCCGGAGCGACGGTGAAGCAGTTCCTCGTCTATCCGACTCCCTTCTGGCGCGATGACGATCTGAGCGGGCGTGCGCTCGGTGACAGCACCGCCGTTCACGCGACCTTCGACGCGACCCCGGTGGGCTACGGCCGTGGAGTGCTGGCGGGGATGAGCACCGGCGAGTCGCCGGCCGGGGTGCCGCGCCCGCCAGCGCTGACGCTCGGCGGCCGGCATTCGAGGACAGCGTCGTGGACTTCTTCGGACCGCGAGGGCGCGACTCCGTCGAGTACGTCGAGCGGGACTGGTCTGATGGAGGAGTTCAGCCGAGGCGCGTACGGCGCGCTGTTCGCCCCGGGAGCGTGGACCGCCTACGGCCACGCGCTCGCCGAGCCCGTCGGGCGGATCCACTGGGCGGGGACCGAGACCTCGCCGATCGGCAACGGCCACCTAGAGGGCGCGGTCCGCTCCGGCTCCCGCGCCGCCGAGGAGCTCCTCCGCGCCCTCGTGAGTTCCTATCGTTCCGGCTGGCGATTCCTACGAAATGGAGCGTGCACATTGGGCCGGAGACGCTGGAGGAGCGAGCAGTGGCATGTCATCGGTAGGCTTGCTGACCGATGTCCGACTATCCCGTAACCACCGCGACCGGCGCCGATGTGCGCGTGCGCTTCTGCCCATCGCCGACCGGAACCCCGCACGTCGGACTGGTCCGCACGGCCCTGTTCAACTGGGCCTATGCCCGCCACACCGGCGGCAAGCTGATCTTCCGGATCGAGGACACCGACGCCGCCCGCGACAGCGAGGAGAGCTACGGCCAGATCGTCGACGCGCTCCGCTGGCTCAAGCTCGACTGGGACGAGGGCATCGACGTCGGAGGCCCGCACGGGCCGTACCGCCAGTCGCAGCGCACGGGCATCTACCTCGACGTGATCGAGCGGCTCAAGGCGGCCGGTCATCTCTACGAGAGCTTCGCCACGGGCGAGGAGATCGAGCAGCGCAACATCGCCGCCGGCCGCGACCCCAAGGTCGGCTACGACAACTTCGAGCGCGACCCTCACCGAGCGAGCAGCGGCAGGCCTTCCGCGCCGAGGGACGCGAGCCCGCCCTCCGCCTGCGGGTGCCGGATCACGACCTCTCCTTCGACGACCTCGTCCGCGGACGCCATCACCTTCCCGGCCGGGTCGTTCCCCGACTTCGTCGTCGTCCGCCCGAACGGCCAGCCCGCTCTACACGCTGGTCAACCCCGTCGACGACGCGCTGATGGGCGATCACCCACGTGCTCCGCGGCGAGGACCTCCTCTCCTCGACCCCGCGCCAGATCGCGCTGTATGCCGCGATGATCGACATCGGGCTCACCACGTTCGTGCCGCGCTTCGGCCACCTGCCGTACGTGATGGGGGAGGGCAACAAGAAGCTCTCCAAGCGCGATCCCGAATCGAACCTGTTCCACCACCGCGACCGCGGGTTCATCCCCGAGGGCCTCGTCAACTACCTGGCGCTGCTCGGCTGGTCGCTCACCCACGACCGCGATGTCTTCAGCATCGACGAGATGATCGCCGCATTCGACGTCGAGAACGTCAACCCGAATCCGGCCCGCTTCGACCTCAAGAAGGCCGAGTCGATCAACGGCGACCACATCCGCCTGCTCGCTCCCTCGGACTTCGAGGAGCGGATCGTGCCGTATCTCGCGGGCATCGTGTCCGATCCGCCCACGCCGCTCGAGCGCGCCATCCTGCGGGAGGCGGCGCCGCTCGTGCAGGAGCGGGTCGGCGTCCTCGGCGAGGTCCGCGGGCTGCTCGAGTTCTTCTTCGTCGCGGACGACGCGATCGAGTACGACGCCGACGCGCTGCCCGGCGACGGGTGGCGCGCTGGTGCTCGACGCCTCCGTCGCGGCGCTCGAGCCGCTGATGGACTGGTCGAGAGCCGAGATCGAGGCGACCCTGCGCGCGGCGCTGATCGACGGCGCCGGCCTCAAGCCGCGGGTGGCCTTCGGTCCGCTGCGGACGGCGCTCAGCGGACGGCGGATCAGCCCGCCGCTGTTCGAGTCGATGGAGATCCTCGGCAAGGAGTCCACCCTCGCCCGGCTCGACCGACTGCGCGCGCACCTCTCCGCGACCTGATTGCACAGGTGTCATCGCGTTCGGCCAATAGGCGGACTGCACGTACCGATAAGCGGACGCTCGTACCGATAAGCGGACATTAGGTCCGAATTCAGCGCCTGACTGCGGCTGGGCGGCCTCCGATCCGCTTGTCGATACGCGCGACGTCCGCCATGGACGCGTGCTCCACGGACAGCACGCGGCCGAGTCATACGGTAGAGTTACACGTCGGTTCGGGGCTCTGCCCTGGCCGCCCGGAGTCCCTGGTGGCTCCAATGGGGTGTGGTGTAATTGGCAACACGGAAGATTCTGATTCTTTTGTTCTTGGTTCGAGTCCAGGCACCCCAGCACTGAGATCGTCGAGTTCTCGTCCGCTGCGATCCCAACGGGCCGGCTCGCCAGGCGTCTACCCTTCTTGCATGAAGCCCTTCCTGCTGCTCTCCACCCGGCCTGAGGATGCCGCGGCGGACGGCGAGTACGAAGCGATGCTGCGTTTCAGCGGATTGGCGGAGTCGGAACTGCGGCGCATCCGCCTCGAGCGACAGCACCTCGGCGACGTACGTCTCGAGGACTACTCCGGCCTCATCATGGGCGGCAGTCCGTTCAACTCCTCCGACCCTCCAGAGGCGAAGTCCGCCGTGCAGCGCCGAGTCGAAGAAGAGCTCGCTGCCCTGCTGGATGCTGTCATCGCCGCCGACTTCCCCATGCTCGGCGCCTGCTACGGGGTGGGGACCATCGGGACCCACCAGGGTGCCCTGGTCGACCGGACCTACTCGGAGCCGGTGGGCGCGGTCGTGGTCACGCTGACCGAGGAGGGGCAGCGGGACCCGATCTTCGGCGCGCTGCCCGCCGAGTTCGAGGCGTTCGTCGGGCACAAGGAGGCGGTGCGCGAGCTGCCGCCGCATGCCGTGCGGCTCGCCTCGTCGGCGGCGTGTCCGGTGCAGGCTTTCCGCATCGGCCGCAATGTCTACGCCACCCAGTTCCATCCCGAGCTCGATGTGGACGGCATCGCGACCCGCATCGACATCTACAAGGACGCCGGCTACTTCCCGCCGGACGAGGCGGAGACTCTGAAGGAGCGAGCTCGCGCCAGCTCGGTGCGCCATCCGGCCGCGGTGCTGAAGGGATTCGTGGAACGCTTCGCGATCGCGTGACGGGGAGGCGGCCCTACGACTCCACGTCCGCTGCGTCGAGCAGCGCGTACACCTCGTCGGGGGTTGCCGCCGATCGCAGCTGCGCCGCCCGGTCCGGATCGAGCACGATCTCCGCGAGGCGACTGAGCAGGGCGATGTGCCCGCCGCCGACTGCCGAGATGCCGATGCAGAGGGTGACCGTCTCGCCCTCCCAATCGATGCCGTCGGGGAAGGCGAGGAAGACGAGCGCGTCGCGGTTGACCGCATCCTTGCCGGCGAGTGTGCCATGGGGGATCGCGACCCCCTCGCCCACGAATGTCGATACCGTCCGCTCGCGCGCGAGCATCGCGTCGATGTACGGCTCCTCGACAGCGCCTGCCTCGACGAGCGCGCGACCGCACTGCCTCACGGCGTCGAGACGATCTTCCGCACTGCCGTGGAATCGGATGGATCCCTCAGAGAGGATGGTGCCGATCGCCGATTCCGTCATGCTCGCGCCTCCGCCGTGCTCATCAGCATGAGAGTAGTCCGGAGATCGGACCACGGGTGCCTCCCGATCGGCACGATCCATGCGTGCGCACCACACGCCCGGGAGCTGATTCGGATGACCTTTCAAGGTAGAGCGGCCACAGTAGAGACATGGGGATCAACTGGGGTGGGCGCTCCTTCTCACTGCGCCGGCGCCCGCGATTCCTGCGCGGCCCCTTCATGGAGCGGCCGCTGGACGCCACTCCGATCGCCACCAGCCGACTGCTGCTCCGCCCGCATCAGCTGCGCGCAGCGGATGCGGAGGCCTGGCACTTCATCGTCAACGAGCCGAAGACCCGCGAGTTCCTGGATTGGCCGTACCGCGATCGTCGGGCCAGCAGGAGGCACCTCGAGCACCGCACCCGTCACGTCCGCCTGTGGCAGGCCGATGACTTCCTCGCCCTCGCCATAGAGCTGGACGGGGTCGTGATCGGAGACGTCTCGCTGCACGTGCGCAGCACGGAGAGATCCAACCGCTCTGCCGAGATCGGCTGGCTTCTCGACAGCCGGCACGCGGGGCGCGGATATGCGACCGAGGCCGCGACCGCCATGCTCGCGCTCGCCTTCGATGTGCTCGGAGCGCAGTGGGTGACCGCGATCGTGCGGACCGGCAATCTGCGCTCGGCCGCCCTCGCCCGGCGCCTCGGCTTTGCGGCCGTCGCAGCCGGTGACGAGCACGAGGCGTTCCTCATGCCCGGGCTGGTCTGGGACGAGCATGGGCGCGCTGCGCGGAAGCGCTACGGGGTCGATCTCGGCCCTGCAGAGCGCTCGATCAGTGCGACCGCATCCCCGGCCCGCGTCTTCGCGGAGAAGATCCTCTAGCACGGCGAGAAGAAGTGCGGTCCTCCGGAATCGGCGAGGGGAGGTCGCCTCAGCATCACCCGGCATTCCGGTTGATATCTTCGAGGGTCCTGCCCGATCGAGAGAGCACCCCGCCATGGCCGACAGCCCGCTCACCGCGAGCCCGTACGAGATCCTCGGGATCTCGACGAACGCGAGCGACGACGAGCTGCGCAAGGCCTACCGCCGCAAGCTCCGCGAGACCCACCCGGACACCGGGGGAGCGCCCGCGCGGTTCCACGCCGTGCAGCTCGCCTGGGAGCGGATCGGCACCCCTGAGGCGCGGGCGGCATTCGACCGTGGAGCGCCCGCGTCAGAGACCTCGCGTCAGGCCTGGGCGCCGGCCCCGCCGCCGAAGCGGGAGAGCCGCCCGCAGGCTCGTTCCCACGGGCATCCCGGCGGCTGGTGGCGCGAGATCTACCTCGACACGCTCCGCGAGTGGCTCGGCGTGGGCAACTCGGTCGACGATCCGTACGACCCCGCGCTGGTGCGCCGGGTTCCGCGCGAGATCCGGCACAGCCTCGCGGCCGCGGTGGCCGAAGAGGACACCGCTCGGGTGCTCGCCGAGCTCGGCATGGGGTACACGCTCTGGCACGATGTGGTGGCCGGAAGCCAGCCCGATCGACAAGCTCGACCACATCGTGCTCGGTCCGACCGGGCTCTGGGGCGTCCTCTCGGAGGACTGGGGGTCGCCGGTCCGCATCCGACGCGGCGAGGTCATCGGTGAGGGCATCCACCCCGACGAGCGCCCCGTGCACGACCTGGCCGTCCGCGCCAAGAACGTGGCCCGTGCCGCTCGGGTGCGGTTCAGCACGATCGTGCTCGTGGTGCCCGACGGCGCGGCCGAAGAGGGTGTCGCGTCGCTCGGGAAGGTCAAGGGGATGCCGGCACTGCTCGTCGAGCGCTCCCGCCTGCCCGGGCTGCTGCGCGCCGGCATCGCAGATGTCGGCGTCGGCGGAACGGACCTGTTCGAGGTCCGCACCCGCCTGCAGTCCACGATCCGCTTCGTCTGAGCCCGGCACTCGTTCGCGCAAGCGGAGATCCGGCTCCCAGATCGGTTTCGACGGCGAATCCGTGCTGGAGTCCGCTTGCGTGCACGGCCGGCACCTCTTCGACCGGACCCTCTCCGGTCGGACCCTCTAGGGTCGGAGGATGGCTTCTCAGACGCTCCCCGAAGAGTTCCGCGACCTGCTCGAACGGCCCATCGTCGGCACCCTCGCCACCATCCGGAGCGCGGATGGCGCTCCGACCGCGACGCCGATGTGGTTCCTCTGGGACGGCACGAGCCTTCAGTTCACGCACACGACGTACCGTCAGAAGCTGAAGAACCTCGAGGCGGAGCCGCGGTTCTCCTTCACGATCATCGATCCCGACGACCCGTACCGGTACCTCGAGGTGCGCGGCCGCCTCGCGAGCATCGACCCAGATCCGACCGGCGCCTTCTACGTCGTCCTCGGCAAGCGCTATGGCAACGCGGAGCAGGCTCCGCCGCCCGACTCCGAGGACCGGGTCATCCTGAGCCTCACGCCTGAGGTGTTCCAGACCCACTGACCGCACCCGGGGCGGTTGACGGGTCAGCCGGTGGGGCCGAAGCGCTCTGTGCGGACGTTCTCGGGTCGTGGCCGATGCCCACCAGCGCGTTCGCCACCACCTCGACGAAGGGCGTGGGGCCGCAGACGTAGACCGTCGGGGTCTGCCCGTCCGGGAAGACGGCGGCAGGCTCAGCTGCTCGATGATCCCCGCGTCGATCCGGCCGATCCGATGCGGATGACCGGCGGGCGCGGTCCGGGTGTAGATCCGCTCGACGACGAGGGCTCCTGCGCTCGACCTTTCGAGTGCGTCGAGCTCGTCCCGATAGAACTCGACATCGGGGGAGCGGACGGAGTACAGCAGCCGGAATGGCGCTGCCGATCCGGACTGCGCATGGGTGCGGATCATGGCCATGATCGGCACGATGCCCGATCCGCCCGCGATCAGCTGCACGGGGCCGGTCTGCTCCGGCCGCCAGACGAACCACTGGCCGATCGGCCCGCGGACCTCGAACATGTCGCCGACCTCGACCGCTTCGACGAGGTAGGGCGACACCTCGCCCATCGCCATGAGGTCGACCGTCAGCTCCAGCTGCTCGGCCGCGGCAGGGGATCCGATCGAGTAGGAGCGCTGCGCGGTGTAGCCATCGGGCGCGGTGAGGCGCACGTCGAGATGCTGCCCGGCCACGGTCGGCAGGAAGCCGGGCGCGGACAGGTGCAGTGTTCGAGAGCCGGCCGTCTCCATCCGCGCCGAGACGACGGTCGCAGGCAGCCAGCGGATGGACCCCGCAGGAGGAGCTCCGGCGATCGCCGGCTCGCCGCTGCTCGAAGAGATGGGAGTCCGGTGGGGTTCCGCCGTGCTCATTGACCCCAGTAGCGCTCTTCGCGCCACGGGTCGCCGTGCATGTTGTAGCCGTTCTGCTCCCAGAATCCGGGGGCGTCGCCGTTCATCAGGCGCAGCGAGGTCACCCACTTCGCGCTCTTCCAGAAGTACAGTGCAGGCACCAGGAGGCGAGCGGGCCCGCCATGCTCCGCATGGAGGTCCTTGCCGTCGAACTCGTAGGCGATCCACGCCTTGCCGCCGGTGATCTCGGCCAGCGGGAGGTTGGTCGTGTAGCCGCCGTAGCTGGTGGCCATCACGTAGTCCGCAGTGGTCTCGATGCCGTCGAGGAACTCTGTCGAGCGAGACGCCCTTCCAGGTCGTGCCGAACTTCGACCAGCTCGTGACGCAGTGGATGTCGGTGTCGATCTTCTCGGGGCCGAGGTCGAGCATCCCCTGCCAGTTCCAGGCCGTCTTGCTCGCCCGTCTCCGTGACGATGCTGAATTCCCACTGGTCGGTGCGGATCCGCTGGGTGGGCCCGGCGGTGAGCACCGGGAAGCCGCGCTCGAGATACTGGCCGGGCGGCAGCTTCACGTCGTCGGTGTTGCGCCGTCCGGTGAATCCGGGGGAGAAGATCGCCATTCCGCCTCCTGGCTCGCGTAGGGACTCCACGCTAGCGCGGTCGGCGTGCGCGTGAAGGCAGGCCGTCGATGGGATCGTCTGCGGTCCGCCGTCCCCGATGGGACGGGTCTGTCGATAGAATCGGCGCAGATGCGGCATCCGAGACGCGGATCAGACGCAGATGCGGAGACGATGATGCCGGTCCCACGGATCAAGGTGTCGGACGCGGCGGCCCTCCTCGGCGTCAGCGACGACACCCTCCGACGCTGGTCGGAAGGCGGCCGGATCGGCCTCGAGTCAGACGGCAAGCGGATGACGGTCGATGCCGTCGAGCTGGCGGGGCTCGCCAGCGAGATCGCCGCGGAGTCCCACCTCGCATCCGTCGGCCCGAAACTCGGCGCGACCTCCGCCCGCAATCGCATCCCCGGCATCGTCACCCGCGTTCTGCGCGACGGCATCATGGCGCAGGTCGAGATCCAGGCGGGACCGTTCCGGATGGTCTCCCTGATGAGCCGAGAGGCCGCGGACGAGCTGGGGCTCGAGCCCGGCCGCATCGCTTCCGCCACCGTCAAGGCCACCAACGTCGTCATCGAGGCGTCGCCGAACACGGAGACCGGCGCATGACCGCGTCGGCGACTTCCGATCGTCATGGCGGCTGCGGCACTCGCCTCGGCGCTGATCCTCAGCGGCTGCGCGAGCACGCCGGCGACCGACTCGACGACCGGCGCCAGAGCGACGCGCGCCGCGGAGACGCCCATCGCGGCGGACACGGCTGAGGAGCTCGCCGGAACCATCGTCGTCGACGCGGCCGCGTCCCTCACCGAGAGCTTCACCACCATCGCCGATGACTTCATGGAGCTGCACCCGAGCGTCACGGTGACGCTGAACTTCGGCGGCAGCTCCGCGCTGGCCACCGACATCGTCACGGGCGGGGCGCCGGTCGACGTCTTCGCCGCCGCAAGCGCGAGCACCATGAAGACCGTCAGCGACGCGGGCCTCACCCAGGGTGATCCGGTCGTCTTCGCCCGCAACCAGCTCGCGATCGTCACTCCCGCAGACAATCCTGGCGAGATCTCGGGCCTCGCCGACTTCACGAACCCCGACAAGGTTCTCGCGATCTGCGCCGTCGAGGTGCCGTGCGGGGCCGCAGCCCAGAAGGTCTTCGATGCCGCGGGCATCACCGCCTCCGTCGACACGTACGAGCAGGATGTGAAGGCAGTGCTCACCAAGGTGGAGCTCGGTGAGGCGCAGGCAGGTCTCGTCTACGTCACCGATGCGCTCGCCGCGGGCGACCGGGTGAACGCCATCGACTTCCCCGAAGCGGCCGGTGCCATCACGGACTACCCGATCGCGCCGATCACCACGTCGGCCGCACCCGAGGTCGCCCAGGCGTTCGTCGACTATGTGCTATCCGACGGCGCATCCGTGATCATCGCGGCGGGTTTTGCTGCCCCGTAGCGGCGGCCCGGGCGCCGCGACCAGATCAGCGTCGGGCTCCCGGCCGGCGTCACGGACGGCCCGACTCTCGGCCCGGCGCGTTCCGAGGATCCTCTGGATTCCCGCGGCAATCGGCGCCGCCCTGCTCATCCTCCCGCTCGGCGGTCTGGTGATCCGCGCGCCATGGGATCGGGTGGCAGAGCTCGCGCTCTCCCCGGGCACACTCGAGGCCCTGCGCCTGTCGCTCGTCACCGGGCTCGCATCGACGGCGCTCTGCCTGATCTTCGGCATCCCGCTCGCCACGATCCTCGCCGCGTCGGATGGCTGGCCGATGATCGTGCGCCGCCTGCTCCGCGCCGGAGTCACCGTGCCGCTCGTGCTCCCGCCCGTGGTCGGCGGGATCGCCCTGCTGCTGCTCCTCGGCCGGCGGGGCCTGCTCGGGGCGCCGCTGCTCGCCGCGACCGGCTTCGCGCTGCCGTTCACCACCCCGGCGGTGGTGGTGGCGCAGACCTTCGTCTCGATGCCCTTCCTCGTCCTCGCGGTCGAGGGAGCTCTTCGCGGGCTCGATCGGCGCTACGAGGACGCCGCCGCCACGCTGGGCGCATCGCGCTGGCGGGCCTTCAGTCGCATCACCCTGCCGATGATCGCCCCGGGCGTCGCCGCGGGCGCGGTGCTCTGCTTCACCCGGGCGCTCGGCGAGTTCGGCGCCACCATCACCTTCGCGGGCAGCTTTCCCGGTGTCACTCAGACCCTGCCGATCGCGGCCTACCTTGGGCTGCAATCCGATCCGGATACCGCCATCGTGCTCGCCCTGCTGCTGCTCGCGGTGGCCGTCGCCGTGCTGCTGAGCCTCCGCGACCGTTGGACGGGAGCTCTGCGATGAGCGGCATCGCCCCCCACCTCGTCGCTCACATCCTCGCTGAGCGCGGGGACTTCATGCTCGACATCGAGCTCGAATGCCGGCCCGGGGAGGTGGTCGCCCTGCTGGGACGCAACGGCGCCGGCAAGTCCACCGCGCTGGCCGCGCTGGCCGGACTGCTGCCGCTCACGGCCGGCCGGATCGCGGTGGGCGACGCCATCCTCGACGATCCAGCGTCGGATCTGTTTTTCGAGGCATCGCATCGCTCGATCGGCGTGGTGTTCCAGAGCTACCTGCTGTTCCCGCATCTGTCGGTGCTCGCCAATGTCGCCTTCGGGCTGCGCAGCAGGGGCCGCTCGCGGGCCGACTCGCAGCGGATCGCCCTCGATTGGCTGCGGCGGGTGGGGCTCGAGGATCGGGCGAAGGACCGTCCATCGGCGCTCTCCGGCGGAATGGCCCAGCGCGTCGCGCTCGCCCGGGCTCTCGCGTCCGAGCCCGAGCTGCTCCTGCTGGATGAGCCGCTCGCCGCGCTCGACGCGGAGATCCGCGACTCCGTGCGCAGCGAGCTCGCGATCCGACTCCGTGAGCACACGGGATGCGCCGTGCTCGTCACCCACGACCCGGTCGATGCCGAGGTGCTCGCCGATCGCATCCTCGTGCTCGACCACGGTCGGATCGTGCAGAGCGGCACGGTAGATCAGCTGCGGCGCAGTCCCGTGTCGGCATATGTGGCTGCGCTATTCCCCGCGTGAGTTCTTCACGGATCCGGAAAACGCACGCCGTTCCGGATGGATCCGGGGCCTATTCCGCATGGTTGCGCTCGAGTATCCGGATCGACGCAAGATCTCCGGATCCGTGGGAGGGGTGGGCGGATCAGATGTCGATGAACTCGAACGGCTCGAGCGGGAACCACTCGCCGCCGACCTTCTCGACCGATGACTTGAGGCGGTCGCCGTGCATGTTCCGCCCGGCCACCGAGAGCGTCATGTCATGGGTGGGGAATGCCCGCTTCGGGGCCACCGCGACCACGTAGTCCATGGCCTCTCCGACCTTCAGCCAGGGGGCGCCAGCCGGAGCCGCGAGGGTGTCGACCTCCACGGCGGGCACGGTGAACGCATCGCCCGGGTAGAACAGGGTCCCGTTGACCAGGACGCCGACGTTGTCCGGCACGGGGATCGACTCGTGGATGACCGCGTGCTTCTCGCCGAAGAACTCGAGCGTGAACGGACCGACCTCACGGGTGTCGCCCGCAGTCACGACGTCGACTTCGAAGTCCGTGGCCGCGGTCGCGACTCCCTGCGGGCCGAATATGACGGCTTCGGGATTGCGGGTGATCAGGCGAGTGAGCTGGTCGGGCGTCCAGTGGTCCGGGTGCTCATGGGTGAGCACGATCGCGACGACGCTGCCCTGATCCACGATCGGGGTCGTGAACACGCCGGGATCGATCACCAGGACCGATCCGGCGTGCTCGATCTTGAGTGTGGCGTGCTCCAGCTTCGTGACTCTCATGCCCCCGAGCCAACACCCCCATGAGGTGCGGTGCAACTCGGATGGGCTGGCGTCCGGATTCTCGTTCGTCCATGAGGTTCAGAGCATCGTGCGGGCCACCGGCAGGTTCGAGCGCCTGCACCTGCGGGGTAGCGTTGACGGGTGACCACAGCGCCGGGAGGTCCCGCGCCATCCGACCCCGGGGATGGCGGCGGCGTGGATGCTTCGCCTCGCAGACGGAGCACGTTCCGAGGCATGGGGGACGGGCATGCCCAGCAGCCAGATCCGCAATCGCAGGCTGCTCGTCAGTCGGCGTCTTCGCGTCGCGCGGCTCCGCCTCTCGCCGAGTCCGGGCCGGCTGATTCCCCGCGGCCCGGAGCCGATCCCGCCGATTGGGCGCCGCTGACCGCACCGACGACGAGCCCGATCAGGGCGGGCGAGGGTGCGCGTGACGACGGACCAGCGGTGCCCCCGCCAGCTCCGGCGGCCGCGCGGTTCGACGACGAGCCCGACGACGTCGAGCCCGACGACGTCGATCCCGACGACCGATCCCGACGACTCGAACTCGAGGACACGATGCCCGCACGGGCGGTCCCGGCCGCGCGCGCGTGGGGTGTCGGCTCGGTCGACCAATCGGCGTCGGAAGCAGACCCGCCGCTCCTGCACCCGCACCCGCCCCCTCACCTGAGCCGATCGCGCCGCCGATCCCCGATGACCTCATTCCCGAGGCCGACCTGCCCGTGTTCCTCGGAGGACCGGAGCCGGCTCATTCCGTGACCTGGACGCGCACCTCGCTCGGCCACCCGACGACCGGTCCGGTCAGCATCGTTCCCGAAGCGATCCCGTCGCGCCGCCTCGACGCTCAGCCCGAGCCGACACGCGAGGTCGCCGTGGCCGAGGGAACAGCCGAAGCAATGGATGTCGACTCGCATGAGGACGCGGACGACCTTTCGCCCGATGCCACGCTCGACGCCGAGATCGACGTCGAGCTCGACGACGACGCCTCGAATCCTGGATTCGCCTCACTCGCGGCTCGGATCGCGGCGGATGATCGCGCCGATCTCCTCAGCCCCTCGACAGGGTCGGGCCCATCGGAACCCCTCTCCTCCGGGCGTGCGGTCAGCTCGGCCGGAAGCCGTCGCTCTCTGCGTGCCCAGCCGGATGGGATGTCGAGCGGATCGCGGGGCGGGGCCGCCCTTCCCGGTCGATCGGCCGAGGAGCGGCCGATGTACCGGCCGCGAATCCGGAGGGGAGTCCAGCCGGAGACCATCGGCAGCCGCCTATCAGGCCTCGCCGCACGGCTCACGGCATCCCGCCCCACAGAACCCATTGCTTCGCCACCGCCTTCCCGCGGGGCTTCGACCGCGAGGTTCCGGGCGGAGCCGGAGGCGGCGCAGGGGCACTCTCCGACCGATCCCCGCGAAGCGGAGACGACCCGACGGGCCCGGCGGATGCCGCCCGCCGCTCCGATCGTCGAGGCTCCCACGGTCGAAGCTCCGGTTGTCGAAGCTCCGGTTGTCGAAGCTCCGGTCGTCGAAGCCCGTCGTGAAGCCATGCCCGTCGAAGCCATGCCCGTCGAAGCCTCGTACTTGGCCGCTGACGCCGGCCCGGCGCCCGTCACAGAGAAGGCGACCAGAGCGCCAGTCGCTCCTGTCCCATCCATCAGCGTCGAGGGCTCGATCGGACTGCAGGAGGCGCCGACTCGGACTGAATCTGCGCCGACCGCTGCGGTTCTCGACGCGACCCCAGCGGTCCTCCCAATCCAGGCGACGGCCACAGGAGTCGACGGTCCGGATGATGCGGTCTCACTGACGCGGAGATCGCACGACGTTCCGATCGTCGGCATCACCCGCCGCAGTCGAGGATCGGCATCCGAAGCCGCCTCCCATGAGGACGTCGCGCTGCAGCCGAATGAGATCCGATATCCGGCGCCCGCTTCGCCCCCGGTCGACTCGGCCGCAGCGGCCGCCATGAGCCGTCGGCTGGAGGCGCTCGAGCGCTTCGCGCGTCGGCGCGATGGCGGACGCGCCCGTCCTGCCCCGCGCCTCCCGCAGCATCCGTCGCGGAGGCGGCGCGCGCGCGCAGTCCTCGGATCCCACCGCCGCGTCCGCGCTGGCAACGTCGACCACTGGCCCAGACTTCGAGGCCAGCACGACGCCGGTCCATGACCACCGCGGTCTGGCCGCGCATGCGGCGTCCAGCGGTCCCGCGGGCGACCGGGGTCCCGCGGGCCGTACGAGCGACCGGCCACGCGGCCCATATCGATCACGGCGGCCACGACCCGGCACTGTTCCGCCGCAAGCTGCTGATCACCCTCGCGCTCGCCGTCCCGACCCTGATCTTCTCCCGCGGCCTGCAGGACATCCTCGGCCTCAGCGGGCCCCGGTT
The DNA here is from genome assembly GCA_963830655.1 of uncultured Actinomycetota bacterium. GTDB lineage: Bacteria > Actinomycetota > Actinomycetes > Actinomycetales > Microbacteriaceae > Naasia. The sequence continues at coordinate 220,473 of CAWHND010000002.1, read as the reverse complement.
TCCGGGCAGCGACCTGATCCCGGCCGTCTTCGGAACGGCGATCGTCATCTACGGGGGAGTCGTCTTCCTGCGCGGAGGCTACGAGGAGCTGCGCTCCCGCACCCCCGGGATGATGACTCTCATCTCCCTGGCGATCGTCGTGGCCTTCGGCTACAGCCTGGCTGTGCTGTTCGGGATTCCCGGCATGGACTTCTGGTGGGAGCTCGCGACGCTCATCGTGATTCTGCTCCTCGGACACTGGATCGAGATGTCCGTGGTCATGCGGGCCGGCAACGCCGTGGGTGAGCTGGCCGCGCTCCTGCCCGACACCGCCGAACGGCTCCGTACCGGCTCGACGGACGAGGGCGACATCGTGCCCGTCTCCGAGCTCCAGCTGGGCGACCGCGTGATCGTGCGCCCCGGCGGCCGGATTCCCGCGGACGGCCGGGTGCTCGAAGGCGAGTCGACCGTGGACGAGTCGCTGCTCACCGGGGAGTCGGCGCCGGTCGCCAAGGTGTTCGGATCGGCGCTGATCGCGGGGAGCGTCAGCACCCGATGGCTCACCCTGGAGGTGACCCGCACAGGAGGCGACACCGCGCTCGCCGGCATCATGCGCCTGGTCGCAGATGCCCAGGTCAGCAGGTCCGACATCCAGCTGCTCGCCGACCGCGCAGCTAAATGGCTGTTCTATGTCGCCCTCGGCGTCGCGCTGCTCACGTTCGCGGTCTGGGCGACCATCCGACCCGACGATCCCGCGTTCGTCCTGGAGCGGGTCGTCACCGTGCTCGTGATCGCCTGCCCGCACGCCCTCGGCCTCGCCATCCCGCTCGCCGCACTGATCTCCACGACGACGGCAGCACGCAGCGGGCTCCTGGTGCGCAGTCGCGCCGCGCTCGAAGAGGCGCGCCTCGTCGATGTCGTGCTCTTCGACAAGACCGGAACGCTGACGCAGGGCAAGCAGGGGGTCGTCGACATCATCCCGGCGGTGACGAGCTCCACCGGCACCATCTCGGTGGTCAGCACCCGCACCGGATCGATGCCCGCCGTCGACCCGGGTGAGCTCGCATCCCGCAAGGCCGAGCTGCTGAGTCTCGCCGCCAATGCCGAGGGCCGCTCCGAGCATCCCATCGGACGGGCCATCGTCGCCGAGGGACGCCTGCGCGGCATCTCCCCTCTGCTCACCACCGAGTTCGTGGCCCTGCCGGGACGCGGAGTTCAGGCCGACGTGCGGGGTCGCAAGATCTCCGTGCTGGGACCGCGTGCCCTCATCGAGCGAGGACTGCACGGGGGAGCGGACATCGTGCTCGCTGCGAAAGCCGCGCACGCCCGCGGCGAGTCCGTCGTCTTCGTGCTCGAAGGCAACGAGGTGCTGGGCCTGCTCAGCGTCGCGGACACGGTGCGGCCCGAGTCGAATGCGGCCATCGACGAGCTGCACCGCAGAGGGGTGCGGGTTGCGATGGTGACCGGCGACACGCATGAGGTCGGATCGGCGGTCGCGAGCCAGCTGGGCATCGACGAGGTGCACGCCGAGGTCCTGCCCGGCGAGAAGGCGAAGACTGTCGCGGAGCTGCAGAGCCGCGGAGCCCGCGTGGCGATGGTCGGCGATGGCGTCAACGATGCGCCTGCACTCGCGCAGGCCGATGTCGGGATCGCGATCGGCGCAGGCACCGGCGTTGCGATCGAGTCGGCCGGGATCGTGCTCGCCTCGAACGATCCTCGCGGAGTCGCCGACGTGATGGCCCTCTCCCGCGCGACCTATCGGACGATGCTGCAGAACCTCGGCTGGGCGGTCGGCTACAACGTGATCGCCCTTCCCCTGGCGGCCGGCGTCGCCACCGGCGCGGGCATCGTGGTGTCGCCCGCTGTCGGCGCGCTGCTCATGTCGGTCTCGACGATCGTGGTGGCGCTCAACGCTCAACTGCTGCGCCGGGTCCGGCTGTCCACCCGCCGCTGACCGGTGCGCTTCCCCGCGCCCGGCCACCCTGCCTCGGCCACCCCTTCTCCCGTTGGCCAGGTCTAGTACCCGCTCGGCCACCTTTCCTCCCGTCGGCCACCTTTTGAGTCTGCTCGGCCACCTTTCCTCCCGTGGGCCACCTTTCGGATCTGCTCGGCCACCTTTCCTCCCGTGGGCCAGGTTTCCTTCCCGTGCCCTCGGTAGGAAAGGTGGCCGTCGCGCTCGTAGGGGCGGGCGATGAGCTGATGGGGGATGCGCGCGCACGCTCATCCGCGAAGTGGGGCGCCCCAGTTCGAGCGCGCCGAGGGGGCAGGCGCGCCTACGCCCCCATAATCGGCTCATGGACAACCAGCGCCACATCGTGGTGGCGATCAATCCGAACGCCTCCTTCGGAAAGGGCCGCGACGTCGGCCCACGAGCGGTCGACCGGTTCCGGGCTGCCGGTTTCCGCGTCACTCCGCTCGTCGAGCGCAACTTCGAGAAGCTCCGCGCCGCCGCCCTGCGCGAGATCGAGGGCGCCGACGCGCTGATCGTGATCGGCGGCGATGGCATGGTCAACTTCGGCGTCAACCTCACCGTGAATACGCAGATCCCTCTCGGCATCGTCCCGTCGGGCACCGGCAACGACATGGCGCGCGGGCTCGGCATCCCGTTCGACGACACCGATACGGCAGTCGACATCGCGATCGCCGCTCTCGACCGCCCGCTGCGACGGATCGACGCAGGTCGGGTCCGGCACGGCAAGGGCGATGCGAGCTTCACCACCTGGTTCGGCTGCCTGCTCTCCGCTGGCTTCGATGCCCTCTGCAACGAGCGCGCCAACCAGATGCGCTGGCCGAAGGGCCCCAGCCGCTACACGCTGGCGCTGCTGATCGAGCTCCTCCGACTGCGCCCGTTCGACTACCACCTGGTGCTCGACGGCAAGCCGCATGATGAGCGAGGGGTGCTGCTCGCCGTCGCGAACAACGTCTCCCTCGGCGGTGGAATGCTGATCGCGCCCGATGCGCTCGTGGACGACGGCCAGCTCGACGTCGTCTTCGTCCGCCCGCTCGGCCGATACCGGTTCCTCCGGATCTATCCCGAAGTGTTCTCCGGCAACCACCTGCGGCACACCGAGGTGGTCTGGACCAAGCGCGTCTCGAGCATCCGGATCGAGGAGCCGCGCGTCGTCGCCTACGCCGACGGCGAGCGGGTCGGATCGCTGCCCATCGACATCGACGTCGTCCCCGGCGCCCTGCCGATCCTGGCTCCGGAGACTCTGCCGCCCCGGCCGGTCCAGCGCGCCGATCCCAAGCGCGTCACCGCCTGACCCGCCGCGGACTCAACGCGGTCAGACGGACTGGACGCCTGCGCTGCGGACAATACGCGGCCGGGTACCGGCGCGTCTTATCCGAGACACCGCGTCCTGCGTGAGCTCTCGGACCTCGATCCAGCCGTGTTCGCGGAGATGGCCCGCGTCGCCTATACTCGATGAGGCGCTCCGCAGGTCGGAGTCGCCATCGTTCGGCCCCATCGTTTAGAGGCCTAGGACATCGCCCTCTCACGGCGGTAACGCGGGTTCGAATCCCGCTGGGGTCACGACACACGCGAGAAGCCCCCGGCATCATGCCGGGGGCTTCTTGCGTTGCATCGTGAGCGTGGAGCGGGATCATCCGCATTTACATCGAGCTGCTTCCCTCGATAGGCCGAACGAGACCGGTCGATCCGTGCCGCTGGGGCCTATCGAGCGAGGAACCCACCGTCGACCGGGAGGTTCACCCCCGTGATCCAGGCGGACTCATCAGATGCCAGGAAGAGCACCGCATAGGCGACGTCCAGCGGCGTGCCGAGGCGGCGCAGGGATTGGTTGGCGGTGTTCACCTTCTCGTACTCTGCGAGGCCGCCAGGAAATGCATTCGCTATCCCTTCGACCAGCGGGGTCAGCACCGTGCTCGGATTGACGGAATTGACCCGGATGTTGTACTTGCCGTAGACGGCAGCATCCTGCTTCGTCTGCATCGAGACAGCGCCCTTGGCGACGTGATATGCCGTGAATTCGTCGTTGCCCGTCAATCCGTAGATCGACGAGAAGTTGATGATCGAACCCGATCGCTGCTCGATCATGTAGGGGAGGGCATGCTTCGTCGAGAAGAAGACACCCTTCACATCGATCGCGAACAGCGCGTCCCATTCCGATTCGCTGAGCTCGTGGGTCGGCTTGTCCACTCCTATGATCCCGGCGCAGTTGACGAGCACGTCGATCGTGCCGCTGGCCTGTCCCACAGCCGCGTACACCCGGGCGACATCGGCCTCGTCCGCCACGTCCATCGCGTGCGCCACAGCAGACCCGCCGCCGGCGCTGATGCGCTCGGCGAGCGTCCTCACCGACTCATGATTCAGATCGGTGAGGACCACGTGGGCACCCTCGTCGGCGAAGAGCTCCGCGGTCGAGGCTCCCATGCCGGATCCGGCGCCGGTGATGACGGCTACCTTCCCCTGCAGCCGCTTCATGCGGTCTCGGCCTGCGCCTCGAGTGCGCGCCCGGAGTTGTCCGTGCGCATCATCTCGTAGCCGCTGGCGGCAGCCTCGCGGCAGAACGCCTGGTAGACCTGTCCGCCGCCCATGTAGACCTGGAATTCGTCGCGGCTTGCCGGGCACGTTCTCGCCGAAGAACCAGGCCTTCGCCTTCTTCCCTTCCGAGTACATGACCGTCGCCTTGCCGGCGCGGTCGACCTCGGCGGCCCACCACTCCTCCGACTCGGGTGTCGCCTCGAGGTGATCGATTCCGTGGCTCTCGGCGTAGGCGACCGCGTTCGCGATCCACTGCGCGCCCGAGTTGAATCGGAACGGGCAGGTTCGAATATGGGGTCTGCGGGCCCAGGGACAGCAGCAGGTTCGGGAAGCCGTTCATCGAGATGCCCAGGTAGCTCCGGATGCCGCTCGCCCACTTGTCACGGAGGACCTGGCCGCCGCGCCCGATGATGTCGATGTTGGTGAGCGTTCCGGTCATCGCGTCGAAGCCGGTCGCCATGATGATCACGTCCAGCTCGTACTCGGTGTCGCCGACCCTCATGCCCTTCTCGGTCACTGCGCTGATCGGAGTGGTCGCGGTGTCGACGAGCGTCACGTGTGGCAGGTTGTAGGCGTCGTAGTAGCCGAAACCCGTGGGAACGCGCTTGCCGTTGAAGGAGTAGGTGCGTGGGGAGAGCAACTCTGCCGTGTCCGGGTCCTTGACGATCTCGCGGATCTTCGAGCGGATGAACTCGGAGGCGAGTTCGCTCGACTCGTGATTCACCGCGAGATCGTTGAAGCATTCGTTGGCGAAATGGAAGCCGCCCTCGTTCCACTTGCTCTCGAAGATCCGGCGGCGCTCCTCCTCGATCGACTTCCAGGGCGCTGTGCTCGGCCGGCACCATGTCGACGCCGAAGGGGTGATTGGCCGCGCGCTCCCAGATCTCGTCGTAGGTCGCTCGCACATGTGCGAGCTGCTCGGGGGTGACCGGATCGTTGTTGGTCTCGACGATGAAGTTGGGGGTGCGCTGGAACACGACGAGCTCGCCGACCTCGGGCGCGATTGTCGGCACGATCTGGATTCCCGATGCGCCGAGCCCGACGAGTCCGACCCGCTTGCCGCGGAGGTCGATTCCCTCACGCGGCCAGTGAGCGGCATGCACCAGCTCGCCGGTGAAGGTGTCGAGGCCGGGGATGTCCGGCCAGATGGGCTGGGAGAGCACGCCCATCCCCGATGCAGGTACTTGCTCGTGAGGACCTCGCCGCTGGTCAGTTCCACCCGCCACATGTTGGCTGCCTCGTCGTAGATCGCCGATGAGACCCAGGCGTCGAGGCGGATGTCCTTTCGCAGATCGAGGCGATCCGCTACGAAGTTGAGGTACGCGAGCACCTCCTTGCCGGCTGGATAGCGCTGCGTCCACACCCACTCGTCCCGGACCTCCTTCGAGAAGGAGAAGGAGTAGTAGCTGAACTCGCTGTCCGTACGCACACCCGGATAGTTGTTGATCCACCAGGTGCCGCCGATGCCCTCGGCTCCGTCGAGCGCGATAGTGCGCTGACCAGCCTCACGGAGATGGTGCAGGAGCGCCAGGCCGGAGAATCCTGCGCCGATGACGATGCTGTCGTAGTCTGTGCCGCTCGCCGCTGGGGCGGTATCGGAGCGGCTGACGTCAGTGTCTGTTGCCATGGGGAATCCCTTTCGTGATGTGAGATCGGTGGCGCTGCGGATCAGCGTCGCCGGATACGGTTGCCGAACGGAGCGTTCAGCGAGCCTCGGTGGAATGCGCCGTGTGCGCGGTGGATGGTCGGCCCGACCGGTACCACTCGCCGATCGCAGCGACCTCCTGATCGGCCCGGGGGTGGTTGCCGGCCATGAACGGATAGACGTGCTGCATCCCTTCTCCTGTGGAGAAGGTGACGTCGACGCCGGCCGAACGGGCCAACCGATCGAGCCCCGTAGCGTTGTCCCACAGGGATTCGATGTCGCCGGCGGTGATGTATAGACGCGGGAAGCCCTCATACGTGCGGTACAGGGGGTTCGCTCGGGGATCGGTGGGCTCGGTGGCGCCGGCGATGTATCGATCGATGTTTCCCTGAAGCCCCTCGCGAGCGATCAGGAAGTCGGTCGCGTCGTTGGTGTCGATGGTCTGTCCGTTGTTCTCCATGTTCAGCCAGGGCGAGATCGTGACGACTCCCGACGGCGCGGGAAGATCGGCGGCCCGGAGCTCGAAGACGGTGCTGATCGCGAGATTTGCGCCTGCGCTGTCGCCGATCAGCGTGATGTCATCGGCGGAGATGCCGCGCTCCAACACCGCTCGGTAGACCGCGACGCCATCCTCGAGCTGAGCGGGGAACTTGAAGTCGGGAGCAAGTCGGAAGTCGAGCACGAAGGCGGTGATCCCACAGGCCTTCGCGATGTGGCCCGCGAGCTTGCGGTGGCTCGAGGCCGATCCGAGGGCGAATCCGCCGCCGTGGAAGAAGAGCATGATCTGCGCGGGATCTGCGCCGAGGGGAGTCACCATGATCCCTCGCACCCCGCCGAGCGCCGTGGTCGCATAGGTCACGTCCTCGGGCTCCGCGGTCGCGCGATGCCAATCGTCGAAGATCAGCCTGAGCAGCTCAGTGGAGACGGGGGCATCTCCGAGCAGCCCGAGTTCGGCGATCCAGTGCGCATAGATCTCCCCCAGAAGATCGGTGGGTGTCGGCGTCGACATGTCGTGCTCCCTGACTCAGAGCCGCTCGCTTCTGTGCGAATCTCCCGACACGCGACCTCGAGACCGTGCGTCCGAGTGCGCCGTGGAGCGGCCACGGATTCAGCGTGCACGGTGCGTCGGGCTGGAGACAGGCCCGTCTCAAAATGAGTCATCGCGGTCGCAACGTGACTCAGACGGCACCCCGTGATCCGCCCATGATGAGACTGTCGAGGGCTTCCGCTCTCCGATCGATCGTGTGCCATAGCGCGATCGAGATCTCCGCACCACAGAATCCCCGCTTCCAGAAGCCGCAATTCCAGCATCGTCAAGGTGGACGAGATACGCGTCGCGAACCTGCGCATTCGGATCACGAATCCGGCGTACGACGGAATTCGACTCCTGGCCAGACGGCGCGATGAGCGTCGTCGCTTCGCATTCGAGATGAGAGAAAGAACTCCCATGATCAGAAGAAGGATCGGACTGGCGGCAGCCCTTGCCGCCGGCGTCATCGTCCTCGCAGGATGTTCCACCGGCAGCCCATCGGGTGGCGCAGGCGGTGGGACCGGCAGCGAGGAGAACCTCGTCGAGGTCGGCACCTCCGGTGTCCAGGCAGACCTCGACGACATCTCAGAGTTCTGCGGCGACCAGCCCATCAAGGTCGCGTTCGCCGACGGATTCGGCGGCAACTCCTGGCGCAAGACCACTCGGGCGATCTTCGAGGCCGAAGCCGCGAAGTGCCCGAACATCACCGAGGTGCTGTACACCGACGCGCAGGCTGACACCCAGAAGGCGATCTCGGACATCAACTCCCTGGTCGCCCAGGGCGTCAACATCATCGTGTCGTTCACGGACGGTGGGGAGGCGCTGCTGCCCACCATCAAGAAGGCCACCGATGCCGGCGTCAAGTTCGTCTCCATCGTCGCCTGCCCGGGCGGCGAGCCGGGTGTCGACTACGTCGACTGCGTCTCCGAGAACGTGGACACCTACGGCAAGGGCCTTGCGGACTGGACCATCGAGCAGATGGGCGGCAAGGGCAATCTGCTCATGACGGGCGGTCAGGCCGGCAACCCCTACTCGCAGGCGGTCTACGACGGTGTCAAGAAGGCCGTCGCGGAGAACCCGGGCATCGTGCTGCTCAACGAGGAGCTCGGCGACACCTTCGTGGACACGGGATGGGAGCCCGGCAAGACCAAGCAGGTCGTCGCCGGCCTCATCACGCAGTTCGGTGAGATCGACGGCATCGTGGCCGACTACGGCGGAGGCTCCGTCGGCGGCATCGAGGCGTTCGTCGATGCAGGCAAGCCGTTGCCCGTCTGGTCCGCGAACGACTCCAACCAGTTCGCGTGCCTCTGGTACCAGTACAAGGACAGCCAGCCGACGTTCCAGATCGCCACGGAATCGTCCCGCAACTGGGTCGCCGTCCCCGCCCTGCACAAGGCGCTGGCCGCCTACAACGGTCTGCCGAACTCGGAACCGTCGACGTACAACCTGGAGATCATCGAGGACTCCACCGACCCGGACATGATGCCCCGGTGTGAGGCCGATCTGCCGAATGACGCGATCCTCTCCTCCGGTCTCTCGGTCGACCAGCTGAAGGAGCTGTTCAACTCCTGATCCACCGGCCGCCCGGCGCCCGTCGCGCCGGGCGGCCCTCTCCCCGCGACCTCCATCGCATCTGCACCATCGCATCACCGACCGCGGCAACGACGTCGCGAGACAGGACAGCACCCATGGACCGTTTGAAGGGCAAAGTCGCCATCGTCACGGGCGCAGGCCGCGGCATCGGACGAGAGATCGCCGAACTGTTCCACCGCGAAGGCGCCACCGTGATAGCGACCAGCCAGAGCGATCACATCGACTTCTCCGACGGGATCGCCTTCGTGCAGCAGGACGTCTCGAAGGAGCAGGGCTGGAGCGACCTCGTCGCCACAGTGCTCGCGGATCACGGCCGCATCGACGTCCTGGTCAACAACGCCGGGATCATCGTCTACGAGACGCTCGACGGGCTATCCCTGGATGAATGGGAGCGGGTGGTCGCCGTGAACCAGACCGGCGTCTTCCTCGGGATGCGCTCCGTCATCACCCCGATGCTGGAGGCGGGATCCGGATCGATCATCAACGTGTCCTCCATCTGGGGCAACGCAGCGGTGGCCGGCGCGCACGCGTACCACGCGACCAAGGGCGCCGTGCGGAACATGGCCAAGAACGCGGCCATCACCTACGCCACCAAGGGCGTCCGCATCAACTCCCTGCATCCCGGCTTCATCACCACTCCGCTCACGGATGCGCAGGACCCGGCAGTGAACGAGTACGTGGTCAGCATGACGCCGATGGGCCGAGCGGGCACTCCATCAGAGATCGCGTACGGCGCTCTGTTCCTCGCGAGCGACGAGTCCAGCTTCATGACAGGCGCCGAGCTCGTGATCGACGGCGGCTACCTCGCCCAGTAGGCGAGCCGCCGCCCCGCATGGACCATGGCGACACGCGTGACGACCCGTACGACTTCCGCAGCACGAGTTCACAGACGAAACGGAGAGGGGACCCCGTGAGCAATTCCACTGCCGCGAAGGCATCGCCCGTCATCACGCCGGAGAGCGAACTGGTGGCCGGCGCCATCGCCCTCCGCCTCACCGCCATCGAGAAGACCTTCCCCGGAGTGCGCGCCCTCAAGTCGGTCGACCTCGAAGTGCGGGCGGGCGAGGTCCACGCCCTCGTCGGAGAGAACGGTGCCGGCAAATCGACGCTGATGGCTGTCGCCTCCGGAGCGCTCGCAGCCGACTCGGGCTCGGTCGAGATCGTCGGCACAGCCCTCACCGGCGCATCGCCCGACGAGGCTCGCGCGTTGGGGCTCGCCATCGTCCGCCAGGACCCCGCACTCCTCCCCGACCTCACCGTGGCCGAGAACCTCGCGATCGGGGTCGGACGTACCCGCCGTGGCGGACTGCGCGAGGCTCCCCGCTGGGCGCAGGAGCACCTCGATCCGTGGCAGATGGGCATCAGCGCACGTTCGCGCGTCTCTGAGCTCTCGTGTCGAACAGCGCTTCATCGTCGAGATCGCGAAGGCGCTGGCGCTCGAGGCCGCAGGTGCTCATCCTCGACGAGCCCACCGAGCACCTCAACAGCGAGGAGGTGCAGCGTCTCTTCAGCCGGGTTCGCGAGCTCACCGCTGGCTCGGCACGGCGGTCGTCTACATCTCGCACCGCATCCCCGAGGTCAAGCAGATCGCGGACCGGATCACCGTGCTCCGCGACGGCGCACGTGCGCGGCACGTTCCAGGCCGAGGACGTCAGCGAGGCCAACGATCATCGAGCTCGTGGTCGGCCGTGCGCTCGACACCGTGTTCCCGGCCAAGACCGGGCCGGCCGCCGATGCCGCCGACGTGCTGGTCGTCCACGGATTGCGCGGCCGCCAGTTCGCGGACATCGACCTGACGGTGCGCGCCGGCGAGATCGTGGGTCTCGCGGGCGTGCAGGGCAACGGCCAGGCCGAGGTCATCCGCGCGCTAGCCGGGCCTCGAGAGTGCCAGCGGCGCGATGCATGTCCGCGGCAGGACGGTGCGGCTCGGCAGCAACGCGGCCTCCTCGCGCGCTGGCGTCGTGTACGTCCCGTCCGACCGCCACGGCGAGGGAATCTTCCTCCGAGCTGGGTGTCGGAGACAACATCGTGATGAAGACGCTCGGCAGGGTCGCGCGCGGGGGAGTGCTCCGCGAGTCGGCGATCACCGCGACCGCGCGTGACCAGATCGACCGCCAATCGATCAAGACCCCGTCCGCGCGCACCCCGATCTCCTCCCTCTCGGGCGGGAACCAGCAGAAGGTGGTGCTCGCGCGCACCCTGCTCGCCGAGCCCAAGGTGCTGCTTGCCGAGGAGCCCACTCAGGGCGTGGACGCCGGCGCCCGGGTCGACATCTACCGGCATCCTGCGCGGTGCGGCCGACGCTGGCGCCGCCGTGCTCATCCTCTCCTCCGACGGGGTCGAGCTCGAAGGGCTGTGCGACCGCGTGCTCATCATGTCCCGCGGCAGCGTCATCGCCGAGCTCACGGGCGACGAGGTCACCGAGGCAGCACATCGCGCGCGCCGCGCTCACCTCCACCTCTCTGCGCGAGCGGCACGCGGATTCATCGCGCTCCACTCGCCTGCGCAGCTGGCTGCGCGGTGATCATTCGCCCGCGGCCGTCCTCGCCCTCATCGTGGTCGCGCTCAGTGTGTTCGTCGGGCTGCAGCAACCCGTTCTACTTCTCACCGTTCAGCCTCAACAACATCCTCTTCATCGCCGCGCTGCTGATCCTCATCGGATCAGCCCAGCAGGTGGTGGTCATCGGCTCCGGATTCGACCTCTCGGTCGGCCCGCTGATGGGCCTGCTGGTGGTCATCGCCTCCTACTTCGTCGTCGACGGCGGGAGCATCGTCATCGGCATCGGCCTGATGATCGCTCGCGGCGCTTCTCGTCGGCTTCATCAACGGCTTCCTCGTCACGCGGTTCAGCCTGAACCCCGTCGTGGTCACCTCGCTGGTCGCTCTCGGCCTGCAGGGCACGTCTGTGCACTCTCCGCGGCACACCGCGGCGGCACCATCACCGCCGCGGTCACCGACTGGTGTTCGCACGAGATCGGCTTCGTCCCGGTGGTCGACGATCGCTGGCGATCGGAGTCGCGCTCGCTGCTCGAGTGGGCGCTGCGACGCAGTCGCTGGGGCGTCGAGCTGCGCGCCGTCGGCTCCCGGCGCGACGCGGCCGAGCGGCTGGGGATCACGCGTGCACCGCGTGCAGCTGCTCTCCTATGTCGTGACCTCCGTGCTGGTCATGCCGCCCGCCGTCGTCCTGATGGCGCAGATCGGCATCGGCGACGGTCGACCCGGTCTCTCCTTCACGCTCACGTCGGTCACCGTCGTCGTGCTCGCGGGCGCGAGCATCTTCGGCGGCCGCGGCTCCTTCATCGGCATCATCGCCGCCGGGATCCTCGTCGCTCAGATCCTCGGCGTCCCGACCTTCCTGGGTCTCTCGGGTGCGTGGGGGTACTGGCTGCCAGGCGTCATCACCGTTGGCGCCGCCGTGCTCTACGCGCAGCTGCGCAGGATCAGGAAGTCAGCATGAGCACGCAGAAGACGACCGGTGACCAAGGCGCGGGCACGACCCCACCGAGCACGACGCACACCGGCCGGCGGCCGGATCGCCCGTGACCGACCCGAGCCGGAGCGCCGCCACCGGATCAGCCTCCGCTGGACTGTCGACCGCCTGGAGTCGCGTCAACTCCGGCGGATGGATGGGCATCTGGATCGCGACGATCCTGCTGTTCGCGGTCAGCCCCCTGGTCGCGCCCGCAAGCCTCAACTACTCGCCAGTGGTCGGCATGCTGCCCTTCGCCGCCGTGCTCGCCATCGCTGCGGTCGGCCAGACCCTGGTTGTGCAGCAGACGCGGGCCTCGACCTGTCCGTGCCCGGCATGCTCGCATTCGGAGCGGTGCTCGCCTCGGGCCTTCCGCAGTGGTTCGACTGGCCGGACGGGCTCGCCATCGTGGCGGCCATCGTGCTGCCCGGCGTCGCGGGTCTCATCAACGGCATCGTGGTGACGCGCTTCGGAGTCATGTCCCTCGTCGTCACACTGGGAATGAACGCGGTGCTGCTGGGTACGGTGTTCGCGATCTCCAGCGGCACCCCGGCGGGCTCGCCGAGCGGTCTCGCCGACTTCGCCAAAGGAAAGCTCGGTCCCGTGCCGATCGCTCTGATCGTTGCCGTGATCGTCATCGTCGCGGCCGGTTTCATCTCCCAGCGCACAGTGGTGGGCCGCCGGCTCACCGCCGTCGGCGTGAGTGAGCGCGCGGCGGCGGCCATCGGCCTGCGCGTCGGCCTGTTCCAGACGCTGGCCTACGGACTCGCGGGTGTCGCCTACGGCATCGCGGCTGTGCTCCTACGCGGGATATGTGACGACGCCGCCGCTGTTCTTCGGCGACAGCTATCTGCTGCCGACCGTGGCAGCGGTCGTGCTCGGCGGAACCGCTCTGTCCGGGGGCCGATCCGCGCTGATCTCGACGGGCATCGCGGCGCTCTTCCTGACCCAGCTCGGCCAGCTCCTGCGCTCGGTGGGCATCCCCGAGCCGATCCAGCTCATCGCCCAGGCTGCGGTGCTCCTCGCGGTCATCCTCGCCCGCCAGATCGTCCCGATGATCGCGCGACGCCGCAGCACCCGCTCGGTGCGAGCCGCGGGCTGAGAGCGGCGACATGTCAGCCGATCAGAAAGACGCGTGCGGGGAGCCGGCCACCGGCGATCCAATCGAACTCGGCGACCGTGCGCGCGGACGCAAAGCCTGGACGTCAGACGCTCAGCCGATACGCCTTCATCTTCCGGTAGACCGTCGCTCGGGAGATTCCGAGGATGTCCGCAGCCCGCACGCGATTCCCCTTGGCCTCTTGAAGCGCCTTGCGGATGGCCTCGAGCTCGACGCGCTCGATCATGCTCAGCGTCTTCGAGCTCTGCATGTTCGCGGGGAGGTCGCTCGGCGCGATCGCTGCCGGACTTGCCGGCGGCGACGAGCTGACGCACGAGGCGGCGCAGCTCGTTGACGTTGCCGGGCCAGCTGTATGCGCGGAAGAGCGCAACCGTGTCATCGGTCAGTTCGAGCCGAGTCGTCGGGGAGACGGCCGCGGTGATGGAGCGCCACAGCTCGGCGAGATCCTCGGTGCGGGCTCGCAGAGACGGAACCCAGAGAGCTCGCGCGCCGAACTTCAGCTCGTACGCTTCGGCCGAACTCTGAGCTTCGCCGGTCAGGGTCATCACGACCGTGAGATCGATGTGCGACTCCACCAGCGCGCGCAGCCCGTCGAGCGCAGGAGTGTCGAGGGTCTCGATGCCGCGGATGATCACGGCGCTTCCCTCCGCGAAGGTGGACGAGAGCCGCGTCAGCCATTCGCGCGTGCCGAGCACATGGCGTTCGGCGGCATCGCGGACGATCGTGCCCTCGCCGTCGAGCATGCTCTGGGCCAGAGTGAGCTTGCCGACGCCGGCTTCGCCGACCAAGACGATCGGGTCACCGATGGCCTTGAGCTTCTCCAGCTGGCCGAGCATCCCGAGCCACTCGGCGGAGCGGCTCGCGGCCGGTCGGCGCAGGGCGGCGACGGCCACGGGCCGCACCCTCGGCTCGCCCGTGATGACGACGACGTTGTTCGTCGGACCGACGGCGGTGAAGTCGAGCTCTGCCGGACCGGTGGAAAGTTCGAGGACGTACGAGCCGGAGGGTCGCAGCTCTTCACCGAGCGAGCGCAGCAGGTTCATGTCGTGACTGGTCAGAATGCTCGCCAACGGATTCTGGATCATCGCTCCCTGAGGACCGAAGGCGACCACGGGCCGGTCGTGGGATCGGCTGACATCGAGGAACACCCCGAGCATCTCGCGCGCCTGAGGATGCTCGACGGAGAGCAGGTGCTGCTCGAGCTGCGTCGCGATCGAGCGCACCAGCGGCCGGAGCAGGTCGCTGCGCGGGGTCATGTCGCAGGACAGGGTCACGACCGCCAGCAGGTTGCGGGTGATGGGGTGGAACACGGGCGAGCCCGTGCAGACGGCGTCCTTGTAGAAGTCGGCGTAATGCTCGTCGCCGCGGATCTGCACGGGACGACCGGACGCCGCGACTGTCCCGACGCCGTTCGTGCCGACCACATTCTCGGCGAGGATCGCGCCGCGGACCGTGCCTACGCGGTCGAGGTGCGACTCCGCCTGTCGGTCCTCGAACCAGCGCTGCAGGATCTGGCCTCGCGCATCCGCGAGGAGCAGGGCGAGTCCCGTGCCCTCGATGTCTTCGGCGAAGCGGGTCATCGGAGCGCCGAGCATGTCGAGCAGGTGCTCGTCGAGGACGCTCTCCGGAACGTGAGGAACGTCGTGGATGTTGCTCGGGTCGCCGATGGCAAGCTGCGATCGCTTCCACGAGTCGGCGAGATCGGCGTCCCGCCGCGAGGCGGCGGATGGCGGCTGGGTCCCCGTCGGCTTCCCATCGAAGTGGGTCTCGAAAGCAGAGCTCATGGTGCACCTCCATTGGCGCGCGGGTCCTGCTGGGCTATCGGGAGGCCCGTGCCGAACATAGTAAGGGCTCGATGGATGTTGCGTACGCATCGAACCGGCCACGGGGGCCTGAGGTCGAAGACCGTCATGGCTTCCAGCTCTCTCAACGGGCGCGCACGAACCGTCGCTGGTCCGGCCATCCGTAATATCGTAATACGGCAGCAATCTCTGGGGAACACCCCACCCGGATCGGTATCCGCGCGCATCGGCGCGCACGAAAGAAGGAGCCTTCACCGTGTCTCTCACCATTGACATCGCCACGCACGCGAACCTGCGCGGCCACTCGGTCCCGACCGGACTGCTGATCGGCGGTGAATGGAGACGGACGGGGCGCGAGATCGCGGTGGTCAACCCGGCCGACGAACAGGTCATCGCGAGCGTCGCCGACGGCTCACCGGACGACGCGCTCGAGCTCTCGCGGCGGCGTCCCGGCCCCGGCCGAGTGGCGGGCATGGTCGCCGCGCGCCCGCGCCGACCTGTTCCACCCGCGCGCACCGGCTGCTGCTGTCGCGGGCCGACGAGTTCGCCGACGTGATGACCGCCGAGAGCGGCAAGCCGCGGGCCGAGTCGTCGGCGGAGTTCGCGCTGTCGGCCGACTTCTTCCTCTGGTACGCCGAGCAGATCGCCCACCTGCACGGCACCTTCGCGCCGGCGTCGCCACGGCGGATACCGGGTGATCGACCACCCACCAGCCGGTCGGGCCCGAGCCTGCTCATCACGCCGTGGAACTTCCCGATGCTGATGATCGGCCCGCAAGGCGGGCGCCGCGCTGGCCGCGGGCTGCACCGCGTGATGAAGTCCGCCAAGGAGACCCCGCTGACCGGCGCGCTGTTCGTCGAGACCCTCACGACGCCGGCTTTCCCGGCGGGCGTGGTCAACCTCGTCCACACCAGCGGCTCGGCGGCGGTCTCCGACGGCGCTGATGGCCGACGATCGCCTGCGCAAGGTCAGCTTCACCGGTTCGACCGGCGTCGGCGCCACGCTGCTGGAGCAGGCGGCGACCGAACATCGTCAACGCCTCGATGGAACTCGGCGGCGACGGCCCGTTCATCGTGCTCGACGACGCCGACGTCGACCTGGCGGTCGAGCAGGCCATCGTCTGCAAGTTCCGCAACGCCGGGCAGGCCTGCGTCGCCGCCAACCGGATCATCCTGCACTCGGCCGATCGCCGACGAGTTCACCGCGAAGTTCGTCGAGCGCGCCGAAGGCAGCTGACGGTCGGCAACGGGTTCGACGAGGGCGTGGACGTCGGCCCGATCATCTCCGCCCGGCAGCGCGACACGCGTCGTCGACCTCGTCGAGCGCTCCGCGACGACGGGCGCCGACGCTGCTCACCGGCGGCTGCGGTCGTCGACGGCGCCGGATACTTCTTCGAGCCCACCGTGCTCCGCTTCACGACCGGCACCACGAGCTCTGCAACGAGGAGCTGTTCGCGCCCGTCGCCACGCTCTACCGCGTGGACTCGGCGGCCGAGGCGATCGCGTTCGCCAACGACACCGCACTACGGTCTGGCCGCCTACGTGTTCACCAGGGACCTGTCGCGGGCGGTCGCGGTCGCGCGAGCGGCTGGACTTCGGCATGGTCGGCGTCAACCGCGGCATCATGGCCGACCCGGCGGCGCCCTTCGGCGGCGTCAAGGCCTCCGGGCTGGGCCGCGAAGGCGGACACGACGGCATCTACGAGTTCCTCGAGCGAAGTACCTCGCGCTCACCGTCAACGAGGAGGAAGGCCTGTCATGACCAGCGCCATCACCGTCGCCGGCACCGCTGCGCACCACCAACGACCTCGGCCTCGGGCTGCTGCGCCAGCCGAAGACGGTGCTGTTCGGGCCGGGCCAGCGCCGGCAGCTCCCGCAGCTGGTGCACGGGCATCGGCCGAGCGTGCCCTGATCTGCACCGACGCGCGGATGGCGGCCAGCGCGAGTTCATCGAGCTCGCGCGACGAGCTCGCAGCAGCAGGGGTGTCGTCGGTGTCGTCTACGATCAGGTACCGAGCCCGACCTGCCGCGCGCGCAACATCCGTGGACATCGTCGAGCAGTTCGGCGCGGCGTCGGTCGACGTCGTCGTCGGCATCGGCGGCGGATGCTGCATGGACCTGGCCAAGGTCGCCGTCGCTGGTGCTCACGCACGGCGGCGATGTCCGCGACTACTACGGCGAGTACCTGGTCCCGGCCCCGGCCTGCCGGTCATCACCGTCCCCACCACCGGTGGCACGGGCGCCGAAGTCACCTGCATCTCCGTCGTCTTCGACGAGGAGCAGGGCATGAAGGTCGGCGTCGCCAGCCCGCATCTCGAGCCCACGGCGGCGATCATCGATCCGGAACTGACGTCTGACCTGCCCGCCCGGGCTGACCGCGGCGACCGGGCGCCGACGCGCTGTCGCATCTCGTCGAGTCGTTCACCGGCCGGGCGAAGAACCCCTCGCCGCAGGACATCGCCGACCACCTCTACGTCGGCAAGAACGTGCTGACGGACGTGTTCTGCCGGCACGGCTCTGCGCTGCTGAACACCTCGCTGCGAGCGGTGGTCGCCGATCCGTCCGACCTCGCGGCCCGGTCCGACACCATGTTCGGCCGCGTACTGCGCCGGCATGGCGATCAACACCGCGGGCACCGCCGGCGCGCACGCCATCCAGTCGCCGATCGGCGACCTCACCCACACCCCGCACGGCTTCGGCATCGGCGCGCTGCTGCCCTATGTGATGCGCTACAACCTGCCCGCCAGACCCGCCGGAGTTCGCCGAGATCGGCCAGGCCCTCGGGGTCGGTCGATCCGGCGCGCAGCGAGATCGAGCACGGCCGCGCCGGAATCGAGCGCGTCGAGGCGCATCCTCGGGGCGCTCGGCGTGCCCGCCGATCTCGAGCAGCTGGGCCTCGACCCGGGGACTTCGGCTTCGTCGCCGATCAGGCGATGCTCGCCACCCGGCTCACCGCCAACAACCCGCGTGAGGTGACCCGGGAGCGGCGTCGTCGATCCTCGAAGCGCGGCTACGCACGGCGACCGCAGCTGGTGGGAGCTGATGCGAACGATCGCACCGTCGCCGTCGCCGGCGCGGGCTCCATCGGGGTGTCCTTCGCCACTCCTGTTCGCCTGCCGCCGGCTTCGACGTCCGGATGTGGGACCCGATCGCCGGGCGCTCCTCGAGCGTGCGCAGGCGGAGCTCGTCGAGCGTCTCGTCCTGCTCGAACGGCACGGCCTGCTCGATCGATGACCCCGGCAGTGATCCAGGCGCGGGTCGGCTTCTTCGACATCCTGACCTCGACGCCCTGCCAGGGCGCCGATCTGGTGCAGGAGTGCGTCCCCGAACGGCTCGAACTGAAACGCGAGCTCTTCCAGCAGCTGCGGCGCCTACAGCGAGCGAGCACGCGGTGCTCGCCAGTTCCAGTTCGGCGATCGTGCCGAGCGAGTTCGCCGACCGCGACCCCGGCGCGGACCGCGATCCTGGTCGGCCATCCGGGCAACCCGCCCTACCTGCATGCCCGTCATCGAGGTGGTGCCGTCGCCGCTACACCTCCGCCGACATCGTGCGAGCGGGCCAGCGAGATCTACCGAGCGGCCGGGCTGCAAGCCGATCCGTCGTCCGCGGAGGTCGAGGGATTCGTGTTCAACCGGCTGCAGGGTGCGCTGCTGCGCGAGGCGTACTGCCTGGTGCGTGACGGCGTCGCGTCCGTCGAGGACGTCGACGAGGTGGTGCGCAGCGGGCTCGGCCGGCGCTGGAGCTTCATCGGGCCGTTCGAGACGTCGACCTCAACACTCGCGGCGGCATCGAGTCGCACGCCGCGCAAGATGGGTCCCGCCTACGAACGGATGGGCGCCGAACGCGGACAGCACGATCCGTGGACGCCCGAACTGGTCGCGCGAGGTGACCGCGCAACGTCGGCGGTCCTGCCGCTGGAGGACTGGGACGAGCGGGTCGCCTGGCGCGATCAGCCAGCTGATGCGGCGCCGTGCCGCCTTCGACTCGTCCATGGAGCCAGCGCGGACTGAATGAGATGCGCCGGAGGAGGCGCGTGGCGGTGGATCAGCTGACGAGCTGGCTGGCGGCACGCCGTCCATCTCGACGAGCGCGAGTTCTCCCGCACGTCGGATGTGGCTTCCGCCGCGGCGCGCGCCGCAATGGGATCGCGGTTGGCGGCTGCCTCGTGGGCGATGTGACGCACCTCATCCATGGACGCGGCGACCCGCGCGTCATCGATGTAGGCGTAGTGGCGGAAGATGCCGATGCGGGTATGGACGCCGGCCAGGCTGGTGGCGAGCACCTGATTGTGTGCGCCCTCGACGAGGATCGCATAGAAGGTGTCCTTCGCCGCGCTGCGCGAGAGCACCGTGCCGCGCAGATAGGTGGACTCCATCTCATCCAGGTGATCGAGCATCCGCCTGGTCTCGGCGTCGTCTGCGCGCTCGGCGAACAGCTCAGCGGCAAGCCCTTCGAGGACGCGACGCACGTCGTAGAGCGCGCGGATGTCATCCTCCGTGAGCACGGTGACGATGGGTCCGCGGCCGGGGAGCATCGTGATGAGCTGCTCCGACTCGAGCTGTCGGAGTGCTTCGCGGACGACCGTGCGCGATACGCAATAGCGCTCACACAGTGCGTTCTCGAGCAGCCGCTCGCCGGGGTGGAGCGCGTCGTCGAGGATCTCCTGTCGCAGAGCGTCCACCACCTGACGGCGCAGCGGAGCGGCCTCGTGCCGCACTCCGCCACCAGCCGCCATACAGTCAGCTTAGGAGAGGGAGATGTGGCCGCCGAGTCGTGAGCCGCCCGCTAGCGGCTGGGCAGGAGCTCCAGCGCGATGAGCCGCCCACGCAGCTCATCATCGGTGGGCTCGGTCTGCGTCGACCCATCGACGAATTCGATGAACGGCGTACTCGTGCGGCCGTTCGTCGTGCGCACGTAATCGGCCGCGGCCTCGTCCTCATCGATCCCGACATAGCGGTAGCTCACGCCCTCTGCGTCGAGGAGAGAGCGGGAGCGACGGCAGTCTGCGCATGTGGCCGTGCCGTACAACGTGACTGAAGGACTTGCGGGGGCAGCATTCACAGCGCCCGATCCGGTGCTCGTAGACATGAGCCCACGCTACGGCCACCCCCGGGCTCTGACACGGGCGTCTCAGGTCGTTTCGTTCCTGTCTCAGATTGAGACTCCTCGCAGGGCGGCAGAGCGCTGAGGTCAGCTCCTGTCGAGACCTCCAATCGTCCCCCCAGTGTCGATCCGGGCGCCCGTTCTCGATCACTTCATGCTCCGTGGGCGTCGACCGGGAAGGAGCTCCGCTACGCTTGCCGGAGCGAAGGGGAGTATCCCGATTCGCCATGTCCGTCAGGACGGGTCGTGCAGCCGCGGCTCCGGGCGTGGTGGCATCTGATCCGCGTCATGCGAATGGCGGCCGATCCGGGTGCGGGAGAGACTTTCGACGATCCGTCGACCCTCGAAAGGCCCCTCGCCCATGATTCCCGTCTGGTTCGAGATCACCTCGCTCGTCGTGCTCGGCGCCATCCTCGTCGCCGACCTCCTGCTCGCCTACAGCGCCCGCACATCCCGTCGACCCGCGAGTCGACCCTCTGGGTCGTCTTCTACGTCGTGCTCGCGCTGATCTTCGCGGGGCTGCTCTTCGCTGCTCGGCGATGCGACCCAGGCGGGGCGAGTTCCTCGCCGGCTGGCTGACCGAGTACAGCCTCTGCATCGACAACCTGTTCGTCTTCGTCCTCATCATGGCCAGTTCTCGGTGCCCGCAGTACCAGCAGGAGGTGCTGATGGTCGGCATCATCATCGCGCTGATCTTGCGCGGGATCTTCATCCTGCTCGGCGCCGCAGCTGATCGAGAACTTCAGCTGGATCTTCTACATCTTCGGCGCGTTCCTGGTCTACACGGCGTTCACGCAGGCGTTCGGCAGCGACCACTCGCCGAGGACGAGAGCAGAGCTCATCGCGCTTCCTGCGCAAGCGGATCGCCATCACCGACAACTACGACGGCGACAAGATCCGCACCGTCGTCGACGGCAAGAAGATCTTCACGCCGATGCTCATCGTGTTCATCGCGATCGGCTCGACCGACCTGCTGTTCGCGCTCGACTCGATCCCGGCGATCTTCGGCATCACCGCAGGACCCGTTCATCGTCTTCACGGCGAACATCTTCGCCCTGATGGGCCTGCGCCAGCTCTACTTCCTGCTCGGCGACCTGCTCGACAAGCTCGATCTACCTGCAATACGGCATCGCGTTCATCCTCGGCTTCATCGGCGTCAAGCTCGTCCTCCACGCGCTGCACGAGAACGAGCTGCCGTTCATCAACGGCGGCGAGCACGTCGAGTGGGCGCCGGAGATCGGCACCTGGCTGTCGCTCGGCGTGATCGTCGTCTCGATGGCCGTCGCGACGATCGCGAGCCTGATCAAGATGAAGCGCGATCCCGAACCTGCCGAATCCCAGCGAGCTGCACCTGGGAAGCACCGCCGATCCGGCGGATGGCGCAAGCACCTCGAAGGCAGGACGCGACCACGGCGTCGAGAGCCGGCCTCCGAGAGGCGCGACTGCTGCTCGTGCTGAGTCGCGCACGCCGAATGCGGACGTCCGGCGTCCCGATCGACGCGTGTCGACGCACGGAGTGCTCGAGCGCCGCAACAGTCGCCGCTTGCGGCAGCACTGCGCGACGGTGATGCTCCGACCGGCGCAGTGCACCTGCAGGCCGGCGCCGCCGCAGGGGTCGGCGACGACCCGGCGGGCGGATCGCGGTGGTAATGTGGCGGCGTGCGTTCCGCCCGGCTCCTTCTTAGCTGCCGCGACGAGGCCTGAGTCACTCAGTCCTCCCTCGTCGCGGAGTCTGCCATGGGCTGACCAGCCGACCGCGATCGGCTGTCCTCGACCAGTCGAGATCGACCGAGAGAGAATCATGAACGCACCCCGCACCGCTGAGCCCGCGCACCGTCCGCACGCCCGATGCGAGCACACGCAGGTCTGACCCTCGCCGAGAAGGTCTGGGACGACCACCTCGTCATGAAGGGCGAGGACGGCGCCCCCGACCTCATCTACATCGACCTGCACCTCGTCCACGAGGTCACGAGCCCGCAGGCCTTCGACGGCCTGCGCGCGGCGGGCCGGCCGGTCCGCCGCCCCGACCTCACGATCGCGACCGAGGACCACAACACCCCGACGCTCGACATCGACAAGCCGATCGCCGACCTCACCAGCCGCACCCAGATCGAGACGCTGCGCCGCAACGCCGAGGAGTTCGGCGTGCGCCTGCACTCGCTCGGCGACATCGAGCAGGGCATCGTGCACGTCGTCGGCCCGCAGCTCGGGCCTGACGCATGCCGGGCATCACGGTCGTCTGCGGCGACTCGCACACCTCCACCCACGGCGCGTTCGGCGCCATGGCGTTCGGCATCGGCACCAGCGAGGTCGAGCACGTGCTCGCCACCCAGACGCTGCCGCTGCAAGCCGTTCAAGACGATGGCGATCACCGTCGAGGGCGACGCTGCGGCCCGGCGTCACGGCGAAGGACATCATCCTCGCCGTCATCGCGAAGATCGGCACCGGCGGCGGCCAGGGCTACGTGCTCGAGTACCGCGGCAGCGCGATCCGCGCCCTCTCGATGGAGGGCCGCATGACGATCTGCAACATGTCGATCGAGGCGGGCGCCCGCGCCGGCATGGTCGCGCCCGACGAGACGACCTTCGACTACCTCAAGGGCCGCCCGCACGCGCCGCAGGGCGCCGACTGGGACGCCGCCGTCGAGTACTGGCGCACGCTGCCGACCGACGAGGACGCCGTGTTCGACGCCGAGGTGTTCCTCGACGCCGACGAGCTCGAGCCGTTCGTCACCTGGGGCACCAACCCCGGCCAGGGCGTCTCGCTGTCCGACGTCGGTGCCCGACCCGGCCGACATCGCCGACCCCAACGAGCGCGCCGCCGCCGAGCGCGCGCTCGAGTACATGGACCTCGCGGCCGGGCACGCCGCTGAAGGACATCGCCGGTCGACGCCGTGTTCATGGGCTCGTGCACCAACAGCCGCATCGAGGACCTGCGCGCCTTCGCGTCGATCGTCAAGGGCCGCAAGAAGGCCGACGGCGTGCGCGTCATGGTCGTGCCCGGCTCCGCCCGCGTGCGGCTCGAGGCCGAGGCCGAGGGCCTCGACAAGGTCTTCACCGACTTCGGCGCCGAGTGGCGCTTCGCCGGCTGCTCGATGTGCCTCGGCATGAACCCCGACCAGCTCGCGCCGGGGGAGCGCTGCGCCTCCACGCTCGAACCGCAACTTCGAGGGCCGGCAGGGCAAGGGCGGCCGCACCCACCTGGTCTCGCCGCTCGTCGCCGCGGCGACCGCGGTCCGCGGCACGCTGTCGAGCCCGTGCGACCTCGACGTCGAGCGCGGCCTCGCCAGCCGTCGAAGGACGCTGAGTCTGATGGAGAAGTTCACCACCCACACCGGCGTCGCGCGTCCCGCTGAAGCGGTCGCAACGTCGACACCGACCAGATCATCCCCGCCGTCTTCCTCAAGCGCGTCACCAAGACCGGGCTTCGAGGACGCGCTCTTCGCCAGCTGGCGGCAGGACCCGGAGTTCGTGCTGAACCAGCCGGCCGTACGCGGGCGGCATCCGTGCTCGTCGCCGGTCCCGACTTCGGCACCGGCTCGAGCCGCGAGCACGCGGTCTGGGCGCTGCGCGACTTCGGCTTCCAGGTCGTGCTCAGCCCGCGTTCGGCGACATCTTCCGCGGCAACTCCGGCAAGCAGGGCCTGCTCGCCGGCGTCGTCTCCGAGGACGGATCTCGAGCGATCTGGGCGGCGATCGAGGCCGAGCCCGGGCGTCGCGGCTACCGTCGACCTCGAGGCGCGAGACCGTCACCCTCTCGGGCGACTCGCCGTACCCGTTCGAGATCGATGATTACACTAGGTGGCGGCTCCTCGAAGGGCTCGACGACATCGGGCTCACCCTGCGCGACGAAGACGCGATCGCGCAGTTCGAAGCCCGCCGCGAAGCGTGGCGGCCCGACGACCCTTCCCGGTCAGGGAGCTGAGGACAGCGTTCAGCGCAGCGCCGAACACCGCGCAGATCGAGGTCACGACCGATGCAAGGCGCGCGCAGGCGCGACGCGTCGGGCCTGACCTTCGACCGCCTCACCATCGACGGCGGCAGGCCGCTCACGGGCCGCGTCGACGTCGAGGGCGCGAAGAACCTCGTCACGAAGGCGATGGTCGCCTCGCTGCTCGGCGAGACCGTCCAGCATGCTGCGCGACGTGCCCGACATCAGCGACGTCGCGCGTCGTGCGCGGCCTGCTCGAGGTGCACGGCGTCACGGTGACGACGGGCGACGAGCCCGGCGAGCTGCATCCTCGACCCGAGCAACGTGCGTCAGCGCGCACTTCGAGCGAGATCGACGCGCACGCCGGGCTCGAGCCGCATCCCGATCCTGTTCTGCGGGCCGCTGCTGCACCAGCTCGGCGAGGCGTTCATCCCCGACCTCGGCGGCTGCCGCATCGGCGACCGGCCCGATCGACTTCCACCTCGACGCGCTGCGCAAGTTCGGCGCCGATCGTCGACAAGCTGCCGAGCGGCATCCGCATCATCGGCGCCGAACGGCCTGCACGGCGCGAACATCGACCTGCCGTACCCGAGCGTCGGCGCGACCGAGCAGGTGCTGCTCACCGCGGTGCGCGCCAAGGGCACGACCGAGCTGCGCAACGCGGCGATCGAGCCCGAGATCATGGACCTGATCGCGATCCTGCAGAAGATGGGCGCGATCATCTCGGTCGAGCCGAACCGCGTGATCCTCATCGAGGGCGTCGACGCGCTCGCGCGGCTACGACCACCGCGCGATCTTCGACCGCAACGAGGCCGCCTCCTGGGCCTCCGCCGCGCTCGCCACCGACGGCGACATCTTCGTCGGCGGCGCGAAGCAGGAGCACATGATGACCTTCCTCAACGTCTTCCGCAAGGTCGGCGGCGCGTTCGACATCTACGAGGACGGCATCCGCTTCTGGCACCCGGGCGGCGCCGCTCAAGCCCGTCGTCGTCGAGACCGACGTGCACCCCGGCTTCATGACCGACTGGCAGCAGCCGCTCATCGTCGCGCTGACCCAGGCGCACGGCGTCGTCGATCGTGCACGAGACCGTCTACGAGAACCGCTTCGGCTTCACCGACGCGCTGCATGAAGATGGGCGCCGACATCCGCGTGCACCCGCGCGGCCTCGACGGCGCCGAACCGCCGCGTGCCCGCGCCGCGACCTCGAGCAGGCCGCCGTCATCACCGGCCCGACGCCGCTGCACGGCGCCGACATCGAGGTGCCCGACCTGCGCGGCGGCTTCTCGCCACCTCATCGCGGCGCTCACCGCCGAGGGCGAGTCGACCGTGCAGCAACGTCGGCATCATCAGCCGCGGCTACGAGAACTTCGTCGCCAAGCTGGAGGCGCTCGGCGCGCGACTTCGACGTCGATGGCTGAGCGCGCGACGGCGCGGCGGGCTCCGGCGCTCGCCGCGTGGCGCGCGAGACGCGGCGAAGCATCCGGAGAAGCGCCGGCCGTCGGCGTTCTGGCCGCTCGCCGGCGCTCGTCGCTCCCGCTGATGCGCGCTGGTCGCGACGATCCGCGTCCGCGACGGCGAGAAGCTGCCCGCGACCGGGCCGTTCGTCCTCGCGCCCAACCACTTCACCGAATATCGACCCGCTCATCGTCGGCGGTCGCCGTCTGGCGGCATCGGCCGCGCGCCGCGGTTCCTGGCCAAGGAGTCGCTGTTCAGCGTGCCCGTGCTCGGCGGCGCTGCTGCGCGCGACGGGGCAGGTCCCGGTCGAGCGCGGCGGCGGCCGCCGCGCGGCGCGACCCGCTCGAGGCAGGCGAAGCGCCTCGTCGAGCGAGGGCCAGCGGCGTGATCGTCTACCCCGAGGGCTCGCTCACCCGCGATCCCGACCTGTGGCCGATGCGCGGCAAGACCGGCGCGGTGCGGCTCGCGCTGCAGCTCGGGCATCCCGGTGATCCCGGTGGCGCACTGGGGCGCGCAGGGCTGATGCCGCTGACTACGACCGCAGCATCCGGCTCGTTCCCGCAGGCCGCAGATCGACGTCATGTTCGGCGACCCCGTCGACCTCTCCGACCTCGCGGCCGGCCGCCGACCGGGCCGACGCTGCGCGCGGCGACCGACCGGATCATGGCCGCGATCACGGCGCTGCTCGAGGAGCTGCGCGGCGAGACAGGCGCCCGCCGAGCGCTGGGACCCGGCGAAGCACGGCCAGACGGAGACCGGCCGCTTTGACTGACCGCCTCGATCCGACCGCGTCCGCGAGCCCGCCCGCGACCGCGCGTCGCCGTGCTCGGCGCCGGCAGCTGGGGCACGACCTTCGCCAAGGTCCTCGCCGACGGCGGCGACGACGTGACGCTCTGGGCCCGCCGGCCCGAGCGTCGCGCACGAGATCAGCGCGGCCAACGCAACAGCGACTATCTGCCCGGCATCAACCTGCCCGCGCGCCGTGCGTCGCGACGCAGCGACCTCGGCGACCGCGCTCGCAGGGCGCCGAGCTCGTCTTCGTGTCCGTGCCGAGCCAGTCGCTGCGCGGCACTCTCACCGACGCGCGCCGCTGCTCGCCGCCGCGACGCCGATCGTCGTCAGCCTGATGAAGGGCGTCGAGCAGGGCACCGGCCTGCGGATGAGCGAGGTGATCGCGCAGGAGCTCGAGCTGCGCGCGACGACCGCATCGCCGTCGCGTCCGGGCCCGAACCTCGCGCTCGAGATCGCGCGGGAGCAGCCGACCGCCGCGGTCATCGCCTCCGCCGACCTCGAGACCGCGCATGACGCGTCGCGCGTCGCCGCGCACGAACACGCTACTTCCGCACCTTCGTGAACACCGACGTGATCGGCACCGAGTTCGGCGGGGTGCTGAAGAACCTCATCGCGGTCGCGATCGGCATCGTCGACGGCGTCGGCTACGGCGAGAACACGAAGGCGTCGATCCTCACGCGCGGCCTGGCCGAGATGACGCGACTTCGCCGTCGGCGTACGGCGCGCAGCCCGAGACGCTCGCCGGGCCTCGCCGGGCTCGGCGACCTGATCGCGACGAGCCAGTCGCCGCTGCTCCCGCAACAACACGCGCCGGCCGCCTGCTCGGCCAGGGCTACAGCTTCAGGACGACGTGCTCGCACGATGGACCAGACCGCGGAGGGGCTCGCCTCCCTCGCACCCGGTGCTCGCAGCTCGCCGCGCGCGAAGGGCGTCGACATGCCGATCGCAGTCGCGCAGGTCGCGGGCACCTCGGTGCCTCGACCGGCACCGCTGCGACTCCGCGGCGAGCATCGCGTCCGCATCCTGACGACGCGACGCGACCTGCCGCCAGCCAGGGCGAGAGGATCGCCGGATAGCCGATCGGCCGGGCGTGACGGGATGACGCGGATCGCGCTCGTGTTCGGCGGCCGCTCCAGCGAGCATTCGATCTGCTGCGCGACCGCGGGCGGCGTGCTCGGCGCGATCGACCGCGACGCGCTACGAGGTCGATCCCGGTCGGCATCACCCGCGACGGCGCGTTCGTGCTCGAGGCGCGACGACCCCGACGCCTTCGCGCTCGACCCGGCAGCGCTGCCCGAGGTGCGTCGACAACGGCATCCCGCGTGCTCTGGCCCGACTCGACGGCCACCCGCGAGCTGCGGGTCGCGCCGTCCGGACGGCTCGACCGAGTCGCTCGGCGCGCATCGACGTCGTCTTCCCGATCCTGCACGGGCCGTTCGGCGAGGACGGCACGATCCAGGGCCTCTTCGAGCTGATCGGGCTGCCCTACGTCGGCAACGGCGTGCTCGCCTCCGCGCTCGGCATGGACAAGCACTTCACGAAGACCGTGCTGCAGGCCGCCGGCGTCGCCGTCGCCCCGTGGGTCACGCGTGCACCGCGGCCGACTGGGCGGGCGACGCCGGATGCGCTGCCGCCGCCGCATCGCGGCGCTCGGCTTCCCCGTGTTCGTCAAGCCGGCGCGCGCCGGCTCGTCGCGTCGGCGTCTCGAAGGTCGACGACGTCGACGGGCTCGACGCCGGCGCTCGACGCTCGCGTTCGCCGAGGACGCCAAGGTGCTCGTCGAGGCGGCGATCGTCGGCCGCGAGGTCGAGGTCGCGATGCTCGGCGGCCGCACCGGCGCGCCGACCCGCGCCTCCGTCGCCGGCGAGATCGTGGTGACCGGCCGCGACTTCTACGACTTCGAGGCGAAGTACCTCGGATGCGCCCGGCGTCGACCTGGTCTGCCCGGCGCCGCTCGACGACGGCGAGCTCGCGGACATGCAGCGCACCGCGCATCCGCGCCTTCGAGGCGATCGACGGCGCGCGGCCTCGCCCGGGTCGACTTCTTCCTCACCGCGGACGGGCTTCGTCGTCAACGAGATCAACACGATGCCGGGCTTCACCCCGATCTCGATGTTCCCGCGCTGCTGGCTGGCGTCCGGCATGACCTACCCCGAGCTGATCACCGAGCTCATCGCCCTGGCCCTGGAGCCCGCCGCCTGCTGACTCGGATTCCTGGATCCGGAAGTGTCCTTTCCTGAATTCAGGCCGCGATGACGTTTGCAGGCGACATCTCGCCACCAGACCGGAGAACGTCATCTCGTCCTGAATTCAGGATGTGACGCTTCGCCGCCACGAATCCCAGCGGTGATCGCCGCGCGCAATATGGGCCTGGATCGTCTCCAACACTCGCGGCCAGTCATTCACGATCTGCTGGTAGGTGAACTGCAGCACGGTATAGCCGCGCAGCTGCAACTCGGCAGCCCGGGCATGGTCGGCCTCGAAGTCCTCGCGTTGTGAGTGGAACTGGTAGCCAGCGGCTTCGATCACCAGCCGTTCGCCGATGAGCCCGTCGACGCGGAACGGACCGATCTGCACCTGGGGCGCGATCTGGATGCCCGCGGCAGACAAGCGAACCCGAAGGAGGGATTCAAGGCCACTCTCCGCTCGCGAATCGAGCAGGGGAAGCAGCGCGCGAAGTCGCTGGCTATGCGCACGCAGGGCGATCTTTCCTATGTGGGCGGAGGTGAACCGCCGCTCCGAGCGCGAGATGGCATCGATCCCGGCAACCGCCCAATCGGTCGGCAGGCACTGCGCGAGATGCGGGATCACGTTGTCGAGAGGATCCGTCACGGCTCCCCGCGGCCTCGCCACGAGCTCGCCACTCCAGTGCACGATCGGATCGACCCCTTCCATCGATCTCAGTCGAGAAGCGTTGGGGGCCACCGCGAGGTGGAGACGTCGATCCGCCGGAGCGAAGAGGCTCCTTCGCTGAAGCTCCGAGACGCAGGTCAATGCCCCTCCCACTCGGACCGCTGCACGGATGCTCGGATCAGCATCCGCAGTCGCGACCCACCCGTTGCGCAGGACGGTCAATCGTCCAGCCGCGACGAGCCGGCTGATCTCGAGGACCCGTCCACCCTGCACTGACAAGATCTGCGCGCCAGGCGACGCCGTGCTGGTCGCGAAGCAGCTGCTCGGGATTCATGGCATGCGAGCTTGCCCGGTCCCCGATGTCCATCTGCCATCTGGCGCAATCTGTGCAGATGTTCCGGCGTTCGCCGACTGTGGACGACGGCCTCTGACATCCTGAATTCAGGTCGCGATGAAGTTCTCCGGTGACATCCGTCGAGGAGTCCGGAGAACGTCGCATCGGCCTGAATTCAGGGGGAAGGACACCTGAATTCAGGAGATCCGGCAGCTGTCACGGGGCGGGGGAGGAGGGGACCAGCTCCGCGTCCTCGGCGCCGACGCATGGATGGTCGAGCGCGAGGATCGAGACCACGTCGGACAGGTCGGTGAGCACGTCGGTGCCTGAGGACTTGGTGCTGTCGATCGTCACCTCGACCGCGGGGGTGCGGTTGTAGCTGATGTAGCTGTAGATCGGCGCTTCGGAGTCATCCTCGACCCAATCCACCTCGCTCGCGCCGCTGCCGATCGCGATGCACCGGTCGGTGGTCGGAGCGCGCTGCGTCACGCCGCAGACGAGCAGCACGCTCGAGGGATCGCCCCACGCGGCGGTGCCCTGCGCATTGGTCTCGCGCTTCTCGGCGCCGTCGAGTGTGTCGGGAAGCCGGACGATGACGTCGGCGCAGGCGCTCGACGTCGCCTCCGGCCCGGGGTCGAGAGACACCGTGGGGGAGCAGGCGGCGAGGCCCGCGCTCAGGATCACGACTGCGGTGACGCCTGCGATCCGCGGTCCGAGCTGCGGCCGGGTCCGGGTGCGGGTCCCGGTCCGGCCTGGTGCAGGCAGAAGCGATCGGGACCGGAGCACGTCGCCAGGGTACCGGCCGGTGCCTGGACGCAAGGCCCTGCACCGTCATGCGCGCGTCCCCGCCGAGTGTGCACGAAACCGGCGGATGTGCGCGGAATTTCGTGCACGTGGGGCCGGAACGTACACACTGGCTGGGCTAGCGTCGGAGGGTGAGCATCGACCCCGCCGCCCCCGACTCTGCGACCCTCGGGTCGGCAGGGGAGTTGGCGGCGTTGCGCCGGATCTTCCCGATCCTGCCGCCGGCGACGGTGGCAACGGTCGGCCCAGGAGATGACGGCGCCGTGATCGCCGCACCGGACGGACGGGTCGTCATCTCCACCGACCTCCTCGTGCACGGGCCCGACTTCCGGCTCGCCTGGTCATCGCCGTTCGACCTGGGCTGGAAGGGCGCGGCCACCAACCTCGCGGACATCGCCGCGATGGGCGCGCGGCCGACCGCGCTGGTCGTCGCCATCGCGGCGCCGCTCGACACGCTGATCACCGACCTCGAAGGCATCGCCCGCGGCCTCCGCGACGCGTGCGCCGAGCTCGCACCCGGTGTCGGCGTGGTCGGCGGCGACCTGTCGGCGAGCGACACGCTCACCATCGCCGTGACGGTGTTCGGCGACCTCGGCGGCATCGACCCGGTCCTCCGCTCGGGCGCGCGGGCGGGAGACGTGATCGCGCTCGCCGGCACCGTCGGGCGCGCCGCCACCGGCCTCCGGCTGCTCTTCGCGCAGGGGATCGATGAGGACGGCGAGCCCGATCCCGCCGCCGCGGCCGAGCTGATCGCGCGTCGGTCGGCCGCCGTCGAGGCGCAGCTCCGCCCGACCCCGCCGATAGCCGCAGGAGCAATGGCTGCCCTCGCCGGTGCCACATCGATGCTCGACGTCTCGGACGGTCTGCTCCTCGACGCCGGTCGCATCGCATCGGCCAGCGGGGTCGACCTGGATATCGATCTGCACGCGCTCGAGGCGGATCGCGGGTGGATCGCCGACGCCGCACCCGAACTGATCGAGGTGTCCGCGGAGATCGTCCTCACCGACGGGGAGGACCATTCGCTGCTCGCGACCTTCCCGGCAGACGCCACGCTGCCCGCCGCGTTCCGTGTCATCGGCGTCGTCCGCGAGGGCGATGGCCGGGTGCTCGTCAACGGCGAGGATCCCGCCGTCCGCACGACGGGCTGGGACTCCTTCGTCGGCTGGGACGGCGCCGCGGGCTGACTCGGCTGGCTGCTGCTGGGTGAGCTGGCCGGTCAGGCGGGATGGGCGTAGAAGACGCGCGTCTCGCCGTAGTCCCGCGTCCTGTCGAGCTCGATGCCGTCGGGCCAGCGGGGATCGGCCGATCGGGTGCTGCGCTCGAGCACGATGAGCCCGTCGGGTGCGATCCGCTCGGGAACGAGCCGGAGCGTCCGATCGATCTCCCCGGTCGTCACGTCGTAAGGCGGATCGAGGAAGATCAGGTCGTAGATCCCCGAATCGGCCGCGAGGAACGCATCCGCCGACTGGCGGGTCACCTGCAGCTGCAGTCCGCGTGGCGCTTGAGGGGATGCGCTCACCGTCGCCGCGTTCCGCGTGCAGGCCGACGCCGCCGAGGCGGACGAATCCACGAGCTGGGCAGAGGTCGCGCCCCGGCTGACGGCCTCGAGGCCGAGTGCCCCAGAGCCGGCGTACAGGTCGAGCACGCGCGCGCCGTTGAGCGCCCCGCGGGCGTCGAGCGCCGAGAAGATGCCCTCTCGGGTCCGGTCGCTCGTGGGGCGGGTGGCGCCGTTCGGAACGGCGAGCCGAAGCGAGCCGGCGAAGCCCGAGATGATCCGCGTCACGATCTCCGAGGGTAGCGGCGGCGAGGGGGTATCGGAGCGGCGCTGTCGGACGGTCGCGCTAGCCTCGGTCTGTGGCCGGCACACTCGACACCAAGCTCGACGGTGTGCTCGGCGGCAAGACCGCCACGGCCTACAAGCGTGCCTTCGGGATGGAGACGGTCGGCGACCTCCTGTCCCACTACCCTCGCCGCTATGCCCGCCGGGGAGAGCTCACTGCGCTCGACGAGCTGCCGATGGACGAAGAGGTCACCATCGTCGGCGAGGTCCGCAGCGCGACCGAGCGCAAGATGCAGTCGCGCAAAGGAAGCCTCTTCGAGGTCTCGATCAGCGACGGAAGGGGTTCGTCAGCCTCACCTTCTTCAATCAGTCATGGCGGGTGAAGGAGCTCAGGGTCGGCGTCCGCGGGATCTTCTCCGGCAAGATCTCCCGCTACAAGGGCAATGCGCAGCTCGCGCACCCCGACTACCGTCTCTTCGCGGAGCTCGACGCGGTGCCCGATCACGACCTCGACGACGCGGCGGCCAAGGCCTTCGCGAACCAGCTCATCCCCATCTACCCCGCCACCGGCAGCATCACCAGCTGGCAGATCCAGGACGCCGTCGCGCTCGCGCTGGCATCCCTCGATCCGCTCGACGACCCGGTGCCCGCGGAGATCCGCGAGGAGTACGCGCTCATCCATCAGGGGGCCGCGCTCGAGCTGATCCACCGCCCCAAGCGTGCGGCCGACTTCCTGCAGGCGAGAGAGACCTTCAAGTTCCACGAGGCCTTCGTGCTGCAGACCGCGCTGCTCGAGCAGCGCATCGTGTCCCGAGCGACGGCGGCGACCCCCCGGCCCGACGCGCAGGACGGGTACCGCGCGCAGTTCGACTCGGCCCTGCCGTTCGACCTCACGCAGGATCAGGAGGTCGTCGGCGAGGAGATCGCGCGCGACCTCGAGCAGCCGATCCCGATGAACAGGCTGCTGCAGGGCGAGGTCGGATCGGGCAAGACGCTGGTCGCACTGCGCGCGATGCTGCAGGTGATCGACGCGGGCGGGCAAGCCGCGCTGCTCGCTCCGACCGAAGTGCTCGCATCGCAGCACCTCCGATCCATCGCGAAGTCGCTGGGGCCCGACCTCTCCGCGCGCCTCATGCCGACGCTGCTCACCGGCCAGCTGCCGGTCGCCGAGCGGCGCAAGGCGATGCTGCGGATCGTCAGCGGCCAGGCGCGCATCGTGATCGGCACCCATGCCCTGATCGGCGACAGGGTGGAGTTCTTCGACCTCGGTCTCGTTGTCGTCGACGAGCAGCACCGCTTCGGCGTCGAGCAGCGCGAGGCGCTTCGACAGAAGGGTCACACGCCGCCGCACGTGCTCGTGATGACGGCGACCCCCATCCCGCGCACGGTCGCGATGACGGTGTTCGGCGACCTCGACATCTCGACCATCACCGAGCTCCCGCTGGGGCGCTCGGCCATCGAGAGCTTCGTGGTGGGGCTGACCGAGACGCCGGCATGATCCACCGCGTCTGGAAGCGGGCGGCCGAGGAGGTGGCGAAGGGCCATCAGGTCTTCGTGGTGTGCCCGGCGATCGACGCCAAGCATCCCGAGCAGGGCGCGTCGCCTGAGCAGGACGACGTGCCTCAGCGTCCGGCCGCGTCCGTCGAGGTCATCATGGGCGCGATGCCGACGATCGACGAGCTCAAGGGTCTGCGGATCGCCGCCCTGCACGGGCGGATGAGCGCCGACGAGAAGGACTCGGTCATGCAGGCCTTCGCGGCCGGCAACCTCGACCTCGTCGTCGCGACGACAGTGATCGAGGTCGGCGTCGACGTGCCCAACGCGTCGACGATGATCATCCTCGACGCCGATCGGTTCGGCGTCTCCCAGCTGCACCAGCTCCGAGGCCGCGTCGGACGAGGCAGGGCCGCCGGCATCTGCCTGTTCGTGACCTTCGCAGAGGCGGACAGTCCCGCTCGCGTGAGGGTCGACGCCGTCGCGGGCACCTCCGACGGATTCGCACTCGCCGAGATCGACCTCCAGCTGCGTCGCGAAGGCGATGTGCTCGGCGCAGTGCAGTCGGGGGGCAGGTCATCGCTGCGCCTGCTGCGGGTTGTCGCAGACGCCGACGTCATCCAGCAGGCCCGCGCCGCCGCCGGACAGGTGCTCGACGGCGATCCGATCCTTGCCGGGCACCCGGCCCTGCGCGCGGCCATCTCGCGACGCCTCGACGAATCCACCCGCGAGTATCTGGCCAAGAACTAGTCCGCGAGCGACCCGTTTCTCTGCCGGGGCGGCGTCGTCGAGCGCCAGAACCGGACGAACCGAAGTTCGGGCCGACTCGCAACCCGCCGCAGGGTCTCGCCGATAGGGTTGAGGAATGCACAGGATCGCGGTCGTCCCTGGCTCGTTCGATCCGGTCACGCTCGGTCATCTCGATGTGATCGAGCGTGCGGCCAAGCTGTTCGACGAGGTCCACGTGCTGGTGGTGCACAATCCCGCCAAGACGGCTCTGCTGCCGATCGGCAAGCGCGTCTCGCTCATCTCGAAGTCGATCGAGGACGCGGGGTTCGCAGGTGACATCCGTGTCGCGTCGTGGAGCGTCGGACTGCTCGTCGACTACTGCAACGATGTGGGCGCGGTCGCCCTGATCAAGGGCATCCGCTCGCAGATCGATGTCGCCTACGAGACTCCGATGGCCATCGTCAACCGCAACCTGGCGAACATCGAGACCGTGTTCCTGCTTCCGGATCCGTCGCACGCGCACGTCTCGAGCTCGCTCGTGCGCCAGGTCGCGTCGTTGGGCGGCGACGTCGCGCCGTACGTCCCGCCCGCGGTCGCAGCATTCCTCCGCCCTGGCACCTCACCCGACCTCCTCCGCGCCGAGCGCTAGAGCCCGACCGCACCGACGCCCTCGCCGCCCAGCCCGACCTCACCGCCGAGCGCGGTAGGTGCGGCCGAGCGCGGTAGGTCCACCTCCCGCGCTCGGCCCGTACTACCGCGCACGAGCGGCGGACCCTGGGGTGCACGGCGGAGACCCGTATGCGCGGTGGGAGGATATGGGAATGGCTCCCCTCAGCATCGGCTACGCGGCGATGCTCGAGCAGTTCGCGCCCATGGAGGCCGTCGAGCTCGCCGCCTACGCGGAGAGTCGCGGCTTCTCGGGGGTGATGGCCGCCGACCACTTCCAGCCGTGGGTGCCATCGCAGGGCAACAGCTCATTCGTCTGGAACGTGCTCACCGCCGTGGCCGAGCGGACGGCTGGGGACTTCGGGCCGGGCGTGACCGCCCCGACCTTCCGCTGGCATCCGGCGATGGTCGCCCAGGCGTCCGCCACCCTGGCCTCCATGTATCCGGGCAGGCACTGGCTCGGGATCGGCTCAGGCGAGGCGCTCAACGAGCACATCGTCGGTCAGTACTGGCCCGAGGCGCCCGAGCGGATCAACCGCATGTTCGAGGCCGTCGACCTCATTCAGAAGCTCTTCACGGCATCCCGGTCCGGTCGTGACGTCAAGCACTCGGGCACCCACTTCAAGCTCGAGTCGACCCGGCTGTGGACGATGCCCGAGCAGATCCCCGAGATTCTCGTCGCGACCGCTGGGCCGGTCACCGCGAAGCGCGCCGGACGCACCGTGGACGGGATGATCACCGTCGGCGCCCCGTACGAGAAGGTCGCCGGACTCTTCTCTCGCTTCGATGACGGTGCCCGCGAGGTCGGCAAGGATCCGTCGCGCGCGCCCAAGGTGCTCCAGGTCCATCTCTCCTGGGCGCCCACGGACGAGGAGGCGATGGCGAACGCGCTGCGCGAATGGCCGAACGGCGCGATGCGCTTTCCGAAGAGCGACATCCGCTCGCCGTTCGAGTTCGAGCAGCTCGCCAAGCTCGTACGCCCCGAGGACTTCGAGGGGCGGATGGTGGTCTCCGCCGACCTCGACCTGCACCGAGCCGCGATCCAGCGCTTCGCCGATCTCGGCGCCACGCGCATCTACCTGCACAATGCCGGCCGCAACCAGCGCGAATGGATCGACGCCTTCGCCCGCGACGTGCTGCCGAAGGTCGTGCGATGAAGAGGACGCGGCGATGAGCGGAACACCCCTAAGCGGAACACCGATAACGCGACCGGATCGAGGTCTGGTCACTCGACGGGATCCCCGAGATCACCGCCGGTGACGATCTCGGCTCGCTCATCGCAGGCGCCGCCGACGGGCTGGCCGACGGCGACATCGTGGTCGTCAGCAGCAAGATCGTCTCGAAGGCCGAGGGGAGGACCGTCGCCGCGCGCGACCGTGAGGAGGCGATCACGGCCGAGACGGTCCGGGTCGTCGCGACCCGTGCGCGACCGAACGGCGGACTGACGAGGATCGTCGAGAACAGACTCGGACTCGTCCAGGCGGCGGCGGGCGTCGATGCCAGCAATGTGCCGGACGGGTACGTGCTCCTGCTGCCCGAGGACCCCGATCGATCCGCCGGTGCGCTGCGCGCGGCACTGCGCGAGCGCCTCGGTGTCACCGTCGGAGTGGTGATCACCGACACCCTCGGCCGGCCGTGGCGCACCGGCCAGGTGGATGCCGCCATCGGCGCGAGCGGGCTCCGTGTGGTCGACGACCTCCGCGGCACCCTCGACGCGGGCGGCCGCCCCCTCGATGTCACCCTCCCGGCCGTCGCCGATGAGATCGCATCCGCCGCCGACCTGGTCAAGGGCAAGTCCGCGTCCCGGCCCGTCGCCGTCGTCCGCGGCCTCGCCCACCTGCTCGACGAGGCGGCCCCCGGTGCCCGCAGTCTGGTCCGCATCGGCGACGAGGACATGTTCCGCACGGGCAGCGACGAGGCGTACGCCGAGGGCTATCGCGACGGCTTCCAGGAGGGCCAGTCCGAGTCCGCTCGCGACGAGCGCTGATCCCCAGACCTCCCGCCCCACCCACCACCCATCGATCAGGAGATCGCATGCTTCCCCTCAAGCTCGGCTACAAGGCCTCCGCAGAGCAGTTCGACCCCGCGCGAGCTCGTCGAGATCGCCGTCGCCGCGGAGGCGCACGGCATGGAGAGCGCCACGGTCAGCGACCACTTCCAGCCCTGGCGGCACACCGGCGGCCACGCGCCGTTCTCGCTGGCCTGGATCGCCGCCGTCGGCGAGCGCACCTCCACCATCCAGCTCGGCACCTCGGTGATGACGCCGACCTTCCGCTACAACCCGGCCGTGATCGCGCAGGCCTTCGCGCACGCTCGGCATGCCTCTACCCCGGCCGGATCATGCTCGGCGTCGGCACCGGCGAGGCGCTCAACGAGATCGCCACCGGCTTCCACGGCGCCGGCGAGCAGAGCTGGCCCGAGTTCAAGGAGCGCTTCGCCCGGCTGCGCGAGTCGGTCGAGCTCATGCGCGCGCTGTGGGCCGGTGAGCGCGTCTCCTTCGACGGCGAGTACTACTCGACGCACGAGGCGAGCATCTACGACCGGCCCGAGGGCGGCATCCCGGTCTACATCGCGGCCGGCGGGCCGGTCGTCGCGAAGTACGTCGGCCGCGCGGGCGACGGCTTCATCTGCACCTCCGGCAAGGGCGAGGAGCTCTACGTCGACCAGCTGCTGCCCGCCGTCGAGGAGGGCGCCGAGGCGGCGGGCCGCGACTCGTCGACGATCGATCGGATGATCGAGATCAAGCTGTCCTACGACACGGACGCGGACACGGCGCTGGAGAACACCCGCTTCTGGTCGCCGCTTGCGCTCTCGAAGGAGCAGAAGCACGACATCACCGACCCTGTCGAGATGGAGAAGGCCGCCGACGCCCTGCCGATCGAGACCATCGCCTCGCGCTGGATCGTCGGCAACGACCCCGACGAGGTCGCCGCGCAGGATCGGGCACCTACATCGACTGGGGCTTCAACCACCTCGTCTTCCACGGCCCGGGCCAGGACCAGCGCCGCTTCCTCGAGCAGTTCGAGCGCGACATCGCGCCCCGGCTCAGAGCCCGGTAGCCGGATGGCGCGTCGCTGGTCGGTGGTCGTGCCCGTCAAGGGAGGCGCCGAATCCAAGTCGCGGCTCCGCGTCGACGATGGGCTGCGCGAAGCACTGGCGCTGTCCTTCGCGATGGACACCATCGCGGCCGCGCTCGCCGTGCGCGAGGTGGCAGAGGTCATCGTGGTCGGCCCCGCCTCGTTGGAGACGGCCGTCCGCGGCCTGGGCGCGCGCCGGGCGGATGAGCCGACTGGAGACGGCGCGGGGCCGAGCCGACTCGATTCCGCCATCCTGGAAGGACTCCGGCGGGTCCGCGATCCACGGCACGCCACCGCAGTCCTGCTCGGTGACCTGCCTCGACTGCAGCCGGCCGAACTGGCGACAGCGCTCGCTGCCGTCCGGACTCCGCGGGGACTGGTGCCGGACGCATCCGGGACGGGGACGGTGCTGACCACCGCTCTCGCCGGCGTGCGGCACATCCCTCGGTTCGGGGATGGCTCGGCCGCTCGCCACCGAGCCGTCGGCTACGTTCCGATCCCGCTGCTCGGCCCGCGGTCGATGCATCTCGGCCTCCGCGGCGATGTCGACACGATCGCCGACCTCGGATCCACCACCGATCGCGCGCTGGGACGCGCCACTCGGGCTGCCCTCCGCTGACCGGCCGCTCGCACCCGAGCTCCGGACCGAGCCTGCGCCGTGACGTCAGGGGGCGCGGAGCCCCAGTTCCAGCGCCGCATCCGCGATCGCCGCGCTCGTGTCGAGATCCGTCATCCACAGCGGACGGGCGACCGCCGAGATGCCCATGGCGGCGAGCGGCTCCACCGCTCTCGCGTCCGCGGAGTCGACGAGCCAGCCGTCGAGCAGCCCTCCCGCGCTTCGCGCTCCATAGTGCATGGCCACCGCAGACGCCGACGTCTCCACCCCGATCGCAGAGAGGCAGGCGTCCGCCATTCCGCGCACGACTGCTCCGTCGATGATGGGGGAGACCCCGATCACGCGACCCGGGCTGTCGGACACCGCCGCTCGGATTCCCGGCACATTGAGGATCGTGCCGATCGACACCACCGGATTCGACGGTGCGAGCAGGATGACGTCCGCCGATCGAATCGCCTCGATCACGCCCGGCGCGGCCGTCGCCGTCTCGATCCCCTGCTGGAGAAATCGACGGGCGGGCAGCGTTGCGCGGTAGCGCGTCCACCACTCCTGGAAGTGCATCGTGCGAATGCGCTGGTCCGGGCCGGGCGACTCGGGATCGACGACTTCGACGTGGGTCTCGACCTCGTCATCGGACATCGGCAGCAGGGTGACACCGAGCGGCCAGCGGGAGTGGATGCGCGCGCTCGCGGCGCTGAGCGGGAGGCCGTCACGCAGCATCGCCGTGCGAGCGATGTGGGTGCCGAGATCCAGGTCGCCGAGCGTGAACCACGGCCAGCCGATGCCGTACTCCGCGAGCTCGGCGCTGACCCGCTCGGTCTCGCCGACCCTGCCCCACCCGCGCTGCTCGTCGTTGACGCCGGCGAGCGTGTAGAGGATCGAGTCGAGGTCAGGGGTGATCCGCAATCCGGCCAGCCAGGCGTCGTCGCCCGTGTTCACGATCGCAGTGATCGCGGCGGCACCGCCCTCGCCGCCGGGCCAGCGCCGAGCAGCGGCTTCGCGCAGGCCGCGCAGGAATCGTGCGCCGCCGACGCCGCCTGCCAGGACGGCGATGCGGACCGGAGCGCTCACGACGGGATCTGCAGCAGACACGATCGTCGAGCCTATCTGCGGGCGATCCGGACGGCCCCGAATCGGTGCAACCAGGGCCGGAGAGCGCTGTCGGCGCGCGAGCCGGATGGCATCGCGACGGATCGCCGGTTACGGTTCCGAGGTGAGCGAGGTCGAACGGTCAGGGGACGGATCGTCCGCGACCCTCCGCTTCGTGCCGCCGCCGGGGTGGCCGGTTCCCGATGAGGACTGGATCGCCGGCCATCAGGGCTGGCAGCCGCGCACGGGCTGGGTGCCGATCGAGGGCCTGCCGCCTGCGCCCGACGGCTGGCACTTCTGGGAGCCCAACCCTGCCGTCTGGCCTCGACTGACGGATCGCGCGCGGCGTCGCGCCCATGTGAGCGCCGGGATCGCGCTCATCGCACTGGTCATCGGAGCGATCCTCACCGTGCACGGGCTGCTCGATCCGGCCGGGCGAGGCACCGCGTTCGTCGCCTATCCCATCGCCGCGCTGGCCGGAGTGCTCGGGCTCATCCGCTATCCGTTCGTCCTCCTGCAGATCACCCGGGTGACCGCAGCGGCGGCGGTCGAGGGCGCGACGCCGGAGATGCACCGTCGCGACCGGGCCGCGTGGGAGCACTACCTCGCCGACTTCGAGTCGGTGCACGCAGACGACGCGGGAGCACCCGCTGCTCAGCCCCTCGACTACGAGGGCTTCGCAGACGCGAAGGAGCGAGCGGCATGGGGGCAGTCGCCGACCACGGCCGTCCGACAGCACGCAGCTCGCGCCGCCGGACCCGACTTCACCTCGCTCCGGCATGAACCGCTGGCGATCGTCGCAGGCGCCCTCGGTGCGGTGGGGCTGATCGGCCTGCTCGCGCTCGTGGTGGTCCTGGGGCGCTCCATCCTCCCTGGCGGCGGTCCGGCCGATGCGGGCACGGTCGGCTTCTCGGTCGCAGATGCGGCCGCTTCCGATCTCGCCGGGCTCTCCTGTGAATCGGCCATCGGCTGCTGGACGTTCCGGATCACCCTCGACGAGGTCTGCGATGGGACCGTCACCGCGCTCGTCGAGTTCGCGGAATCGGAGTCGGGTGCGCCGGTCGACCAGCAGAGCCTCCCGCTCACGGGACTCGACGAGAGGAATTCCGCTGTGCTGATCGTGCCGGCCGGCGCGGACAGCCCTGACTACGCCTCGGTGGAGTCCGTCCACTGCTCCTGATCGCTCGACGGCTGGGGTCCCATCCGCTCGGCCACCTTTCCTACCGACGGCCAGGTTTGTAAAGGTGGCCGTCGGTAGGAAAGGTGGCCGTCGGACTTCCGACTCGAGCCGACCGGCGTGCGAGGAGCGCAGGTCAGCCGGCGGTGCTGGCGGCGGCGAGAGCGGCGGCGATCGACGCGTGGTCCTCGCGCACGATGCCCACGGTGACGCGCACGTGGGCTCCGCGCAGATCGGTGGTACGACCTTCGGCACCGCGAGAGTCGGCGCCGCGAGAGTCGGGGCTGCGAGAGTCGGTGCTGCGAGAGTCGGGGCTGCGAGAGTCGGCAGGCAGGAATGGACCTCCCGGTGCCACCCGGATGCCCTCCGCGGCGAGGCTGACGAGGGCGGCCCGCTCGTCGTGCACCGGCAGCCAGAAGTTGAGTCCGTCCGCAGGCGGCAGCTCGATGCCGTGGTGGGCGAGCGCCGAGCTCATGGCCTGCTGCCGCTGCGCATATGCCGACCGGGCGGCCGCCACCTGCTCGACGGGCACCGGATCGGTGAGCAGCTCGAGCAGGATCCGCTGAGTCATCCGCGATGTCCAGCCGGCGCCCAGCAGCCGTCGCGACACCACGCGATCGACCAGGGATCGAGGACCACCGAGCGCGCCGATCCGCAGATCGGGGCCGTGCGACTTGGCGAAGCTGCGGATGTGCAGCACCCGGTCCGGCAGCCAGGAGGCGAGCGTGACGACCGGGCGGGCGCTGATCTCGCCCGAGTGGTCGTCTTCGATCACGATCACCCGCTCCCCGGCGCTGGTCCGATGCAGCACACGAGCCAGAGCCTCGGCCCGCGCCGTGGTCATCGAGGCTCCGGTCGGATTGTGGGCGCGCGGCTGCAGCACGAGCGCCTTCGGATGTCGGGACAGGCCGGACGCGAGCGAATCCGGCAGCAGTCCGTCCGCGTCGAGGGAGACTCCGATGGCGGACGCCCCGTAGTGCTCGAGCAGGTCGAGGATCGGCGGGAATCCGGGGGATTCGACGAGCACCCGGTCGCCGAATGTCAGCAGGGTGCCGAAGACCCGATCCAGGGCGTCGAGCGCACCATTCGTCACCGTGAGCGATTCGACTCGGCTCGGCCAGCGGTCGCGCAGCAGGTCGTGCAGCTCGGGGATGTCGGGCTTCGCCTGATAGCTCGACGTCTGCGCGCGATCGGGCACCCGGGTGAGGGCGGTGTGGAGCGAGGGCAGCAGCTCGGGATCGGGCGTGCCTCGGGACAGATCCAGCCGCGTCTCGCCGGATCCATCGATGTCCTGATACCGCTGGGGGAGCCAGTCGCGAGGCGCTCCACGGACCGTGGTGCCGCTGCGTCCGCGCGAGACCACGAGGCCGGCTCTGCTGAGCGCCTGCCAGGCATTGCTCACCGTCGCGGGGCTCACCCCGAGCTCGGTGGCGAGGTCGCGCACGGTCGGCAGGCGGTCGCCAGACGCAAGTTCTCCGCTTGTGACCATGCGCGCCACGGCGGCGGCGATAGCCCTCGAGGTGGGCTCCTCGATATGGTCGGCAAGGGAGGACAACGAGGTTTTACTCCCCTGTCACTCGGGGAAACGAATGGGAAATGTCCACCCTTCACAATAACAATCGAGCCGATTGACCGAGAGGCCGTTCGTCCTGCGCCCCGACGCAGCGACCGTCCGCCCGACCCGGCTCCGCCAGCTCGGAGAGGAACCCGATGACCACCGTCCGCGCCGCCATCACCCAGACCACGTGGACCGGTGACAAGGAGTCGATGATCGCGAAGCACGAGCAGTTCGCGCGCGACGCCGCTGCCGACGGGGCCCAGGTCATCTGCTTCCAGGAGCTCTTCTACGGCCCCTACTTCGGCATCACCGAGGACAAGAAGTACTACCGCTACGCCGAGCCGTTCGACGGCCCGATCGTGCAGCGCTTCGCGGCGCTGGCGAAGGAGCTCGGCATCGTGATGATCCTGCCCATCTACGAGGAGGACATCACCGGCGTCTACTACAACACCGCGGTTCTCGTGGACGCCGACGGCTCGATCCTCGGCAAGTACCGCAAGCAGCACATCCCCAATTCGACAGGTTCTGGGAGAAGTTCTACTTCCGTCCGGGCAACGGCGGATACCCCGTCTTCGACACCGCAGTCGGCAAGATCGGGCTGTACATCTGCTACGACCGCCACTTCCCCGAGGGTGGCGCGAGCTCGGCCTGAACGGCGCGCACATGGTCTTCAACCCGAACGCCACGAAGCCCGGGCTGTCCAACCGCCTCTGGGAGGTCGAAGGCCCCGCCGCGGCCGTCGCCAACGGCTACTTCGTGCTGCAGCCCAACCGGGTCGGCCTCGAGGACAACGAGTACGGCGAGCTCGCCGTGAACTTCTACGGCACCAGCCAGGTCATCGACCCGCGCGGCAATTTCGTGGGCGAGCGCGGATCGGGCGACACCGAGGAGATCCTGATCCGCGACCTCGATCTCGACATGGTCCGAGAGATGCGCGACGACTGGCAGTTCTACCGGGACCGCCGCCCCGACTCCTACACGGCCATCGCGCAGCCGTGACCCAGCCATATCCACGCCGGCAGCCTCACCCCAACACGAAGAGCCGCAGGAGAGCACCATGAAGACGCTGATCAAGAACGGCACCGTCGTCAACGCGACCGGCATCGCCGCCGCCGATGTGCTGATCGACGGAGAGACCATCGCCGCGGTGCTCGCGCCCGGCTCGACCCTGCTCGGCTTCGACATCGAGAGCAACGTCGACACCGTGATCGACGCGGCGGGCAAGTACGTGATCCCCGGGCGGCATCGACGCGCACACCCACATGCAGATGCCGTTCGGCGGCACCGAGGCCTCCGACACCTTCGAGACCGGCACGCGCGCGGCGGCGTGGGGCGGCACCACGAGCATCGTCGACTTCGTCGTCCAGTACGCCGGGCGAGAACGTGCTCGACCAGTACGCGCTCTGGCAGGAGAAGGCCGCTCGGCAACTGCGCCATCGACTACGGCTTCCACCAGATCCTCTCCGACGTGCAGGACAGCTCGCTCGTCGCGATGGACGAGCTGATCAAGGAGGGCGTGACCAGCTTCAAGCTGTTCATGGCCTACAAGGGCGTCTTCCTGTCGGACGACGGCCAGATCGTCCGGGCGATGCAGAAGGCCGCGAGCAACGGATCGATGATCATGATGCACGCCGAGAACGGCAGCGTCAT
Organism: uncultured Actinomycetota bacterium; assembly: GCA_963830655.1. Lineage (GTDB taxonomy): Bacteria > Actinomycetota > Actinomycetes > Actinomycetales > Microbacteriaceae > Naasia. Next base: position 176,226 of record CAWHND010000002.1, on the reverse strand, counting down.
CGACGTCCTCGTGCAGCAGCACGCTCGCCGAGGGCAAGACGGATCCGTTCTGGCACGGCGTCTCGCGCCCGTGGCAGGCGGAGGAGGAGGCGACCCATCGCGCGATCATGCTCGCCAACCTGACGGGCGCCCCGCTCTACGTCGTGCACGTCTCCGCCAAGCAGGCGGTCGAGCAGATCGCCGCGGCGCGCGACAACGGCCAGAACGTGTTCGGCGAGACCTGCCCGCAGTACCTGTACCTCTCGCTCGAGGACCAGCTCGGCGCCAGCAGCGAGGAGTGGGGAGCGTTCGAGGGCGCCAAGTGGGTGTGCTCCACCCCGCTGCGCTCCAAGCACGAGGGCCACCAGCACCACATGTGGCAGGCGCTGCGCACCAACGACATCCAGATGGTGTCGACCGACCACTGCCCGTTCTGCATGAAGGGCCAGAAGGACATGGGGATCGGCGACTTCTCGAAGATCCCGAACGGCATCGGCTCGGTCGAGCACCGGATGGACCTGCTCTTCCAGGGCGTCGCCGACGGTCACCTGACGCCCGAGCGCTGGGTCGAAGTCACCTCGACCACGCCCGCCCGGATGTTCGGCATGTACGGCAAGAAGGGCGTCATCCAGCCCGGCGCCGACGGCGACGTCGTCGTCTACGACCCGAACGGACACACGTCCATCGGCGTCGGCAAGACCCACCACATGAACATGGACTACTCGGCATGGGAGGGCTACGAGATCGACGGGCACGTCGACACCGTGCTCAGCCGCGGCCGCGTGATCGTCGACGACAACCAGTACGTCGGCGCCAAGGGCCACGGGAACTACATCAAGCGCGGCCTCAGCCAGTACCTGATATGACCCCGCCCCATCTCATGCCCGCCATTTCCTACGTTCCGGCCCAATGTGCACGAAATCACGCACCAATCCGCCGGTTTCGTGCACATTCAGGAGGAGCGTAAGCCATGGACTTCGGAGCAGTACTCCAGACCAACCCGCCCGCCTCGCGGACAGTGGCGCTCGCCAAACTGGCGGAGACGCACGGCTTCAGTCACGTGTGGACCTTCGACTCGCACCTGCTCTGGCAGGAGCCCTACGTGATCTACAGCGCGATCCTGGCCGAGACCCGCAAGGTCAAGGTCGGGCCGTTCGTCACCAACCCGGCAACCCGCGACTGGACGGTCACCGCCTCGGTCTTCGCGACGCTGAACGAGATGTACGGCAACCGCACCATATGCGGCATCGGCCGCGGCGACTCCGCCGTCCGGGTGACCAATGGCGCGCCGACCACCCTCAAGGCGCTGCGCGAGTCCATCCACGTCATCCGCGAACTCGCCAACTCCAGGTCCGTCGAGTACAACGGCGCGACGCTGCAGTTCCCGTGGTCGGTCGGCAGCGAGCTCGATGTCTGGGTCGCCGCCTACGGTCCGCTCGCCCTCAAGCTGACGGGCGAGGTCGGCGACGGCTTCATCCTGCAGCTCGCCGACCTCGACATCGCCGAGTGGATGATCACCACCGTCCGCAACGCCGCCGTGAACGTCGGCCGCGACCCCGACTCCATCACGTTCTGCGTGGCCGCGCCGATGTACATCACCGACGGCAGCGAGGCCGGACTCGCGCACGCCCGGGACCAGTCCCGATGGTTCGGCGGGATGGTCGGCAACCACGTCGCCGACATCGTCAGCAAGTACGGGACGGACGGCTCCGTGCCGGCCGCCCTCACCGACTACATCGCCGGACGCGAGGCGTACGACTACAACGAGCACGGCCGGGCCGGCAACACACACACGGCTTTCGTGCCGGACGAGATCGTGGACCGCTTCTGCATCCTCGGCACCGCAGAGCAGCACATCGAGAAGCTCGAGAAGCTCAAGGCGCTCGGAGTCGACCAGTTCGCGGGCTACCTCCAGCACGACAACAAGGAGGAGACCCTCCGCGTGTACGGCGAGACCGTCATCCCCGCGATGCGCGACGTCATCGTGGCGAAGGCGTGACCACGTCGCGAGCGGCCGCCCTCTGGGGCGTGGTCGGCGTGCTCGCTGTCCTCGCCATCTGGGAGCTCTACAAGTTCGCAGGGCCGGCAGAAGGACTCACGGTGGGCGCCGTCGAGGGCGAGAACGGCTCGGGTTTCCTTCTGCTGCCCCGCACCAACGACCGGGCGATGCCGCACATCTGGGATATGGTCGCGCGGCTGTTCCAGTCGACCAGCGGCGGGAGCACCCCGCCGCTCTTCATCCCGGTCATCACGGCGGCACTCACCACGCTCGGCATCGCCGCGGTCGGCCTGGTGATCGGCGCCGCCGTCGGCTTCGTGCTCGGCCTGCTCATGCAGCGCTTCCGCCTCGCGGAGTGGGGCCTGCTGCCCTGGATCGTGGTCAGCCAGACCGTGCCGCTGATCGCCTTCGCGCCGCTTGTCGCGAGCATCGGATCGCAGATCGACCGGATGGGCACTCCCTGGCCGCAATGGCTGTCGGTCGCCATCATCGCGTCGTACCTGTCGTTCTTCCCGGTCGCGGTCGGCGTGCTCCGCGGCCTCGACGCGCCAGACCGCATCCATCTCGACCTCATGCGCACCTACGCAGTCGGCTACTGGCAGACCCTGCTTCGCCTGCGGCTGCCCGCCGCGGTGCCGCACCTGCTCCCCGCCCTGCGGCTAGGAGCCGCCAGCGCCGTGGTCGGAGCCGTCGTCGCCGAGGTCTCGATCGGCATGCGCGGCGGGATCGGACGAATGCTCATCCAGCTCGCGGGCCAGGGATCGAGCGACCCGGCCGCGCCCTGGGGCCCGACCTTCGGCTCGATCGCGCTCGGCCTCGTGGCCGCCGGCACCATCGCCCTCGTCGGCGTCGGATTGAAGAACTACCGCAGGGGAGAGGCCACCGCATGAGCGCGCCAACCACCGGAAGCACGCCGGCCGCACCGACGGGTCTCGCCTCGACGGGCCCTCACTCGACGGGCACCGACTCACCGGCTCTCGACTCGACGAGCGCCGCTTCGACCTCCCTGGCGGTCCGCGCAGCGGGGGTCGGCAAGATCTTCCCGACCAAGACCGGAGACGTGGTCGCGCTGACCGGCGTCGATCTCACCGTGGCGGCGGGGGAGTTCGTCTCCCTGATCGGCCCCTCGGGCTGCGGGAAGTCGACGCTGCTCCGCCTGATCGCCGACCTGGACAGCACCTCGTCCGGCGAGCTGGAGATATTCGGCAAATCCGCCAAGCAGGCACGGATCGACCAGGACTACGGCATCGCCTTCCAGCAGGCGGGCCTTCTTCCGTGGCGCACCGTCGCCGGCAACATCGAGCTCCCGCTCGAGCTGCACGGCGTCGCGAAGGAGACCCGCCGCGCGCGAGTGGCCGAGCTCGCCTCGCTCGTCGGGCTCTCCGACTTCGTCGACCGCTACCCCGACCAGCTCTCCGGAGGCATGCAGCAGCGCGTCGCCATCGCCCGCGCCCTTGCGGAGCAGCCCCGGCTGCTGCTGATGGACGAGCCGTTCGGCGCACTCGACGAGATGACCCGCGAGTACCTGCAGAGCGAGCTGACCCGCATCGCGAAGGACACCGGCGCCGCGGTCGTCTTCGTCACCCATTCCATTCCCGAGGCGGTCTTCCTCTCGGACCGCGTCGTCGTGATGAGCCCGCGGCCCGGACGGATCACGGAGATCCTGCCCACCGGCCTCGGTGACGTGCGCAGCGAGTCGCTGCGCGAGTCGCCGGAGTACTTCGAACGAGTGACCGCCGTGCGCGAAGCCCTGCACGGCTCACCGGTGGAGCGGGCGAACGAGCGATGATGCTTCGACAGGCTCAGCACGGCGTGCTTCTCGACAGCGCTCAGCACCAGCTGCTTCGCAGGCCCGTTCATGACCTCCATCAACGAGGCGCCGAAGCCGGGCGGCGCGATGCGTCAGGCTCGCGGAGGAAGGTCCGCCTACGACGGCGGCGGGTGGACGCCGCCCAGCTGGGTGCGCATCCTCGCGCCCATCGTCGTCGGCCTCGTGATCCTGCTGCTCTGGATCCTGATCGTCGACGTGCTCGCCATCGCGCCGCGCGCGCTCCCGAGCCCCATCGCGATCCTCGAACAGATCGCCGACCACAACGACATCATCCTCGAGGACATGGCCATCACGGCCAGGAACGCCCTCATCGGCCTTGCCTCCGGCGCGATCGTCGCGATTCTGCTCGCGGCCCTCGCCTCCGCGTTCCGTCCCATCGACGGCATGCTGGCACCTCTCGTCTCGGCGATCGCGGTTGTGCCGATCGTGGCCATCACCCCCATCCTCAACACCATGTTCGGCGCCTCGAGCCAGTTCGGCCGGGTGGCGGTGGCGGCCATCGCGTCCTTCGTCCCGGTCTTCGTGAACGTCCTGCGCGGCCTGCGACAGGCCCGCCCCGTGCACCGCGACGTGCTGCGGTCGGCGGGAGCCAACGGCTGGCAGACCTTCCGTGTGCTCACCCTGCCGACGGCGGTGCCGTACCTGATGACCGGACTGCGGATCGCCAGCTCGATCGCCGTCATCGCAGCCCTCGTGGCCGAGTACTTCGGCGGTCCCGCCGACGGCATCGGCACCGCGATCGCCACCTACGCCAAGTCGGGCCGCGCAGCGCTCGCCTTCGCCTACGTCGCCGGCGGCATCGCCATCGGCCTCGCGTTCTTCCTCGTCACCTCGCTCCTCGAGCGGATCGCGACGAGGCGAAAGCCGGTCTGACCGGCGGCACCACCGCACCATCTCGCACCAGCACTCGACCGATCACACGAATAGGAACCGCATGAGACACAGCATCAAACGCGGCATCACCGTCGCGTCCATCTCCATCGTCACGGCCATCACCCTCGGCGCCTGCTCGAGTGGCGGCGGCACCTCGCCCGATGCCTCTTCGGGCGACTTCGAGCCGATCACCGACGTCAGCCTGCAGCTGCAGTGGCTGCCCCAGGCTCAGTTCGCCGGCTACTACGTCGCGCTCGACAAGGGCTACTTCACGGAGGAGGGCTTCGACAACGTCGACATCATCCCCTCCGGCGGCGACATCGTGCCGCAGGACGCTCTCGTGGCCGGCGACGTCGACTTCGCGGTCGCGTGGGTCCCGAAGGTGCTCGGCACCCTCGAGGCCAGCGGGGCCGAGCTCACCGACATCGCGCAGGTCTACCAGAAGTCCGGCACCCTGCAGGTCTCCTTCAAGGAGAACCCGGTCGCCGACGTGTCCGACTTCGAGGGCAAGCGGATCGGCTCGTGGGGCTTCGGCAACGAATGGGAGATCTTCGCGGCCATGGCCGCCGACGACCTCGACGCCTCCACGGTGTCGATCACCACGCAGGACTTCTCGATGAACGCACTGCTCGATGGAGACGTCGACGCCGCCCAGGCGATGACCTACAACGAGTACGCGCAGATCCTCGAGACGGTCAACCCCGCGACAGGTGCGCTCTTCACGCCCGACGACTTCGACGTCGTCTCGTACGAGGACACCGACGGCGCGATGCTGCAGGACGCTCTATGGGCCGACACCGAGCGCCTGAAGGACCCGGCCTACGCAGACGCGACAGTCCGGTTCCTCAAGGCGATCACCAAGGGCTGGCTCTACGCCCGCGACAACCCCGAGGACGCCGCGGCGATCGTGTTCGACGCTGCGACCAACGCCGAGCTCGCCTTCCCCGTCGGCCCCGTGCATCAGCTGTGGCAGATGAACGAGGTCAACAAGCTCATCTGGACCGGCGACGACTTCGGCAAGATCGACCAGGCGGCATGGGACAAGACCGTCAAGGGCGCGCTCGCCGCGGTCAACCAGGACGGCCTCAACCTGATCACCAACGAGCCTGCGGATTCGGCGTACTCCAACGAGTACATCGAGAAGGCACTCGCGGAGCTCGCGGATGAGGACGTGGACGTGAGCGGCGATTACACGCCGATCGACGTCACCCTCACCGAGGGCGGCCAGTAGGCACCACCTCGCAGACACCGTCGATGACTCTGTCGATGAACCTGTCGATGAATCTGTCTCAGGCGGTGCGCGGCGATTAGCCCCATGATGGTGGTCGAGGAGCGGAGCGATCCGCTCCTCGACCACCGCACTATCGGAGAACTCCATGACCATCGCCTCCACTTCAGCCCCTGCCGTCGGCCCGCTCGACCCCGACGACGGCCAGCGCGCCTACGACCTCGATCGAGCGCACGTCTTCCACTCCTGGTCGGCGCAGGAGAAGATCAGCCCGCTCGTCTTCGCCGGCGGCGCAGGATGCGAGATCTGGGACTTCGAGGGCAACCACTACCTCGACTTCTCCAGCCAGCTCGTCAACACCAACATCGGTCACCAGCACCCCAAGGTGATCGCGGGCATCAAGGCGCAGGCCGACGTGCTCGCGACGGTCGCACCGGCGCATGCCAATCTGACCCGCGGCGAGGCCGCCTCGCGCATCCTCGCCCGTGCCGGCCAGCCGTTCTCGAAGGTGTTCTTCACCAACGGCGGCGCCGACGCCAACGAGAACGCGATCCGGATGGCCCGCCTTGTGACCGGACGCGACAAGGTCCTCTCGATGTACCGCTCGTACCACGGCAACACAGGCGCGGCAGTGGTCGCGACCGGTGACTGGCGTCGGGTGCCCAACGAGTTCGCGCGTGGCCACGTGCACTTCTTCGGTCCGTTCGAGTACCGCACCGAGTTCTGGTCGACGAGCGCAGCACAGGAGTCGGAGCGCGCCCTGAAGCACCTCGAGCGCACCATCCAGTCGGAGGGCGCCGCCTCGATCGCCGCGATCCTGATCGAGACGGTTCCGGGAACTGCCGGAATCCTGATCCCGCCGCCGGGATATCTCACCGGGGTGCGCAGGCTCGCCGACGACTACGGCATCGTGCTCATCTTCGACGAGGTGATGGCCGGCTTCGGCCGCACCGGCGACTGGTTCGCCTTCCAGAACGACACGGTGAACCCCGACGGCATCGTCCCCGATCTGGTCACCTTCGCCAAGGGCGTCAACTCGGGCTACGTCCCCGCCGGCGGCGTGATCATCCCGCCGTGGATCGCCGACGAGTTCGGCGAGCGCGTCTTCCCGGGCGGGCTCACCTACTCGGGCCACCCGCTCGCCATGGGTGCCATCGTCGCGACACTCGACGCCATGGAGGAGGAGGGCATCGTCGACAACGCCGCGCGAGTCGGCCGCGACCTGCTCGCCCCGGGCCTCGCCGCCCTCGCCGCCAAGCACCCCATGATCGGCGACGTGCGCGGCGTCGGCGTGTTCTGGGCGCTCGACCTCGTCAGCGACCCCGAGACCCGTGAGCCCGTCGGTCCGCAGGTCATCGCGGCGCTCAAGTCGGAGCTGATGAAGCGCGGCCTGCTGCCCTTCGCCGCGGACAACCGCATCCATGTGGTGCCTCCCTGCATCGTGACGGACGACGAGGTCGCCCGCGCGCTGGCCATCTACGACGAGGCCTTCACCGCCGTCGAGGCCTGAACCCTCACCCCGTTCGGGCATATCCAGATTGTTCGGGCACGCCTGCCTAGGCGTGCCCGAACGATCACGATGTGCCTGAAGCAATCGCCATCGCGTCGAGGGCCTTCACGAGGCGGGGCAGGTAGTCGTATGGACGCCGTCTGCGGAATTCGCCGCGTCGGCGCACGACGACCGCCCCTGCACCCAGCCGGTTGGCATGCATCATCAGAGCGAGAGCGATTTCACGAGCATGCCGTGCATCGCCCGTGTCGCGCATCAGGGCTCCGACGATGAGCGTGAGGTAGTGCGCTCCAGTCATTCGAGGCTCGTCGACGACGATCGCGGCATCGACGGTCCCTGCGGACATCGTGCCTTCGAAGCCGGACTCGCATTCGCAGCCGAGCGTGATCGTGCCCAGGGTGACGAACGGACCGGCATGAGCGCAGGCGGTGTTCCAGTAGACAGGCTCACCCTGGATGCACTCGAACTGGTCGAAGTCGTCCAGGGTCAGCGGAGTCGCGACCAGAAGCTTCATCTCATTCGGCCTCTCGGTAGGCGGGATGGCTGTGCCCCGCCCATTCCGAAAGCCCAGCGGACACCCATCGCGGAGTGAGCTGGGTCCGGTGACGCTCGACGACATCGCCGGGGGTGAATCGTGCGGCCGCCTTAGAAACCGTGCGCGCCATCGAAGCCGCGTCGCGGTCACTGCCGGTCTCATCGAGGAGTGCCCTGCGCACGATCTCCAGCAGGTCGAGCTCGGTGACCTCGGGATCGTCGGCCACCAGCGCGGTCGTCGAGCGACCGCCGGTGTAGGCGCCGAAGAAGCCCGTGCTGCACTCGCAGAGGTCGCCGGGCTCGTGCTCGACGTCGGCAGCCGTGTCCCAGATGACGATCTCGCCATCCAGACAGCAGTAGTGGTCATCGGGCTGGGTGCCCTGAGTGAGTGGTGTTGCGACGAAGACATGCATGTGCCGTACTCCTTGAGTTCGAAGGGGATTGCAAGGGATGTATCCGGCACGTGCGAGCACCCTACGAAAGACCTCCGACAGCCTGTCCCCGGGCACGCAACCGCACCCCGAACGCGCCCGTCGCGCGGTCGTTGCAACCGAGCGCGGGTGGTGCACCGACCGCGCTCGGTGCTGCGGACCGCGTGAGGTGCGCGCTGCCGGTGGGCAGTTCGGTGACAGCGGACGCCGACGCGCATCGAGCAGCAGCCGCGTAGGATCGATGGCCGTGAGCGCCAAGAATCCGTACCTGCAGAATGTGCGCGACCTCGTCCGCGCTCCCGGAGAGATGCGCGAGCGGGATGTCGAGATCCTCTCGCCCGAGAAGCTCGGCGAAGGCCTCGCCTGGGTCTCCGAGGGGCAGTCGATCGATCTGCATCTCAAGTTCGAGTCGCTGCACGAGGGCATCCTGGTGTCCGGAGAGGTCGACTCGGTGGCCGACGCCCAGTGCGCACGGTGCCTCAAGGACCTCGAGCTCCCGGTCCAGGTCGAATTCCAGGAGCTTTTCGCGTATCCTTCTGACGAACCTTTCGACTACCAGGTTCACGGCGACCACGTGGATCTTGAACCGGTAGTGCGAGATGCAGTGGTGCTATCACTGCCATTCCAGCCTGAATGCGCCGGCGGATGCGAGGAGCTCGAACTCGGGCCCGGTATCACCCTGGTGCTCGCAGACGACGAGCAGCCCCCTGTTCTCGATGCGCGGTGGGCTGGTCTCGCGCGGTTCCGCGAAGACGACCCAACGACAGAAGAGAGATAGACCATGGCTGTTCCGAAGCGGAAGAAGTCTCGCTCCAACACCCACGCGCGCCGTTCGCAGTGGAAGGCCGAGCTGCCCACGCTCGTCAAGACCGTGGAGAACGGCAAGACCGTCTACAGCCTCCCGCACCGCGCGAAGGTCGTCGAGGACTCCGCGGGCACCCCGCTGTACCTCGAGTACAAGGGTCGCAAGGTCGCCGACGTCTGATTCGCCGGTCGCCTCGGACATGTCCGAGCCGGTCTCCTCTGTTTCGAAGCGTGCACCTCAGCCCCCATCCGCCCTGCCCTCCACGGCTCCGGCGACGCGGGCTGAGCTTCTCGAGCGCCTCGGCATCCAGATCGATGACGAGCTGCTCGAGCTCGCTCTGACCCACCGCTCGTTCGCGTACGAGAACGGCGGCAGCCCCGACAACGAGCGCCTCGAGTTTCTCGGCGACTCCGTGCTGGGCAAGGCCGTGACCGTGATGCTCTACACCGAGAATCCCGGCCTCGACGAAGGCCAGCTCGCGAAGCTGCGCGCCAGCGTGGTCTCGAGCGTCGCTTTGGCCGAGATTGCCCGCACCATCGGTCTCGGCGATCACCTCCTGCTCGGCAGGGGCGAGGAGCGCACCGGCGGACGGGAGAAGTCATCGATCCTCGCCGACGCCGTCGAGGCGGTCATCGGTGCGGCCTTCCTCTCGGCAGGCGGTGAGGAGACGGACCGGTTCGTGCTCCGCCTCGTTCAGCCGCTGCTCGACGATCCCGACCGCACGGGGGCGTTCGTCGATCCGAAGACCAGCCTGCAGGAGGTTGCCGCTCGCCGCGGCGCCGGTCTGCCCGTCTACTCGATCGAGTCGAGCGGACCCGATCATTCACGAGTCTTCGTGGCCACCGTCACCGTGGGCACCCTCGTGACGGCGACCGGCACGGGAACCAGCAAGAAGCAGGCCGAGATGTCGGCCGCGCTCGACGCGTGGAGCGCGTTGGTGCGCCGCCGTCGGCACAGCCCGACCGCGTGACTCGCGCCGTTCCGATGGTTCCGGGGCGGGGCGATGCCTGAGCTGCCCGAGGTCGAGACCGTTCGTGCCGGCCTCGAGCCGGCCATCGCCGGGTCCACCGTCTCGTCCGTCGAGGTGCTCGACGTGCGCTCGCTCCGTCGGCACGATGGACCGGCCTCCGACTTCGTCGACCGGCTGGTCGGCGCTCGCTTCGAGGCTGCAGTGCGACGGGGCAAGTTCCTCTGGCTGCCCCTCGCGGGAACGGGTACCGCGCTCGTCGCCCACCTCGGGATGAGCGGGCAGGTCCTGCTGCGGGCACCGGACGCCGATTCCGATCGGCTGCTCCGGATCCGGATCGGCATCGATTCGCCCCGGCACGGCGAGCTCGTCGTCGCCTTCGTCGATCAGCGCATCTTCGGCTCCATGTCGGTGCGCGAACTCGTGCCGACCTCGGACGGCCGTGCTGCCGGGCAGGGATCGGACGCCGCGCTGATCCCCGATCAGGTCGCGCACATCGCTCGCGATCCGCTCGACCCCGCCTTCGACGATCGTGCCTTCCTCGCCGCGCTCCGGCGCAAGCGCACGGGGATCAAGCGCGCGCTCCTCGACCAGACGCTGGTCAGCGGCATCGGCAATATCTACGCCGATGAGGCCCTCTGGGCGGCTCGCCTGCACTTCGACACTCCGACCGAGACCCTGAGTCGCCCCCGGGCATCCACCCTGCTCGCCGAGGTGAGGCTCGTGCTTGCACGGGCCGTCGCGGAGGGCGGCACCAGCTTCGACGCGCAATACGTCAACGTCAACGGCGCATCGGGGTACTTCTCGCACAGCCTCAACGCCTACGGGCAGCAGGGCAGGGACTGCGCTCGCTGCGGGAGGCCGATCGTCCGGGAGGCGTTCATGAACCGCAACAGCCACTTCTGCCCGCACTGCCAGCCCCTCCGCCGCACGCGCTGACCGCTCAAACAGCGTCGAATTGCCAGACATGGCTCTCAAACCTCGATTCACAGCGCCAAATGTGGCAATTCGGCGCTGTTTGCAGGCGCTGGTCAGGGGCGCTTCCAGACGCCCTGGTAGCCGGCCGGGACGAAACCCAGTGCCTCGTTGATGGCGAGCATCGGGCGGTTCTCCTCCGCGTTGAACGTGTAGGCCACCCGCGTCTGCGGTGACTCCTCCGCCAGCAGGCGGTGCAGCCCCGTCTTCACCAGGAGGCCGAGCCGGTGGCCCCGGTGCTCGCGGAGCACGAGCGAGTCACCCTGCTGCGCGGGACGCGTGCGATCCGCGTCCACATACATGTTGCTGAACGCTACGAGTCGACCCGTCTCGCGATGCCGCGCCGCGGTGGAGAGGAACAGGTAGCCGCCTCGGAGGGTTCGGGCATCCAGGTCGGCGACCCGATCAGCCGTCCACACCTCCTCATCGATCTCCAGGCCACCCTGCGGCGCGTCCGTCGACATCCGCGCATTGAGCACGGCGAGGTCGTCGAGGTACTCGTCCGGCGTCGCACCGATCCAGGACACCAGGTCGTATCCGGAGGACGACGCCGCGACCGCCTCGGCGGCGAGGGCCTCCAACCGCCCGGCCCCCTCGTCGAGATCGAGGCGGCTCATCCGATAGATCTGCTCGAGCGTCCAACCGCGAGCGGTGAGGAAGCGCACGCCCGGGTCGTCGGCCGGGACATCGCCGAAACCCGTCTTCGCGTGGATGCGCTCGGCTGCCGGATCACCGAGGGTGTGCAGGATGTACGCCTCGACGACGGGGCGGTCGACCGCAGCGGCTATCTCCTCTCCGAGCGCCAGGAGTGCTGAGCCGACGCCGCGCCCGCGGAACTCCGGCAGCACCTCCACTTCGACGAGCGCGGTGCGGGCGCCATCTTCCCGCGTCAGCTCGACGAACACCCGGCCCACCATCCGATCGCCGAATCGGGCGACGTGCACCCGCTTGTCGATCCACGCATCCTGATACTCCGGCAGCAGGCCGGCGGTGCTCACGGCCAGATCGCGGGTCCCGACGATCGCCGCCTCGATGTCATTGCGCAGTTCCGTCATCTCCCGGAACGGCCCCGCGTCCGGCGCGCCGATCGACGCGGGGATGGCCAGGGGCTCGATCGAGACGGCATCGGTGCTCACTCGGCCCAGTCTGCCTTCCGAGGGTGGCCTCGTCACGGACCGATCAGTCCGACCGCCAGCTGATGGATCGCACTGGACTGGGCGCGCCTCGACGTATCCGCGCCGGTCCAGGGGCACCATGGCCGCGTGATGGGCTTCACTCATGCCACGAGCGGGACCGCCGCCTGGCTCGCGGTGACTGCGGCGCTGCCCGCTCTGGGCACCGGCATCCTGCCTCTGACACCCGAGGGCGTCCTCGCCGGCACCCTGGTGTGCGCAGGTGCCGCGATCCTGCCCGACGCCGACCACCCGCGCGCCACGATCGCCCATTCGGTGCCCATCGTCGGACCCGCGGTCACCACCGCGATCAACGACATCAGCGGCGGGCACCGTCATGGGGCGCACACGCTGATCGCTGCCGCCGCCGTGACGGTCGGAGCGGTATTCCTCGGCCGCTGGCAGGCGACGATCCCGTTGCTCGGCGAAGGCAGGCTCGGACCTGCGATCGCTACCGTGATCCTCATCGCGTTCGCTGCGAAGTCCCGCGAGCTGGTGTCCAGATGGCTGATGGCCTGGGCGCTCGGCCTCGTCGCCGCCATCGCCGTCTTCATCTACGCGCCCGACTCGTCGGTCTGGTTCCCGCTCGCCGTGGGCATCGGCTATGTCACTCACATCGTGGGCGACGCTCTCACGATCCAGGGCGTCCCGCCGCTGCTCTGGCCGATCTCGATCAAGCCACCCCGGTGGTGGCGGCGCACGAATGTGCTCAACGACATGTGGAAGCCGAACGGCTACGTGGCCGTGCCGGTGCTCGGCGCCGCAGGATCCAAGCGCGAGTTCGCCTTGGCCATCGTGCTGGGCGCGTACTGCTGCTACGGGATCGCATTCTCGGTGTTCGGGCTGCTCGGGATCCCGTTCGTCCTCTAGTAGGAACGGTGGCGTGTTCTCACGGATCAGCGGGGGAGTCGCAGAGTGAACGCGGCCCCGCCCTCCGGGGCCGATCCGACGCTCAGTTCGCCGCCGAGACGTCCGGCCAGCCGATGCGCGATCGCCAGCCCCAGGCCTGTTCCGATCGGGCGAGAGCCGCGATAGCGCTCGGACAGCACACCGGGCTGGAACGCGACGACCCTGTCGTCCTGAGTGAGTCCCGGCCCGCTGTCGCGCACCTCCAACCGGATGGAGTCGCCGTCGGCGACGGCCTCGACGACCACGACTCCGCCTGAGGGAGTGAGTCGGAGTGCATTGCCCACCAGCCCATCCAGGATCTGGCGCAGCCGTCTCGGGTCAGTGGAGACCAGGGGCAGCTCGGGTGACCGCACAGACAGAGCGACGCCAGACGAGCGACCGACCACGATCCATGTATCGCCGAGCTCGGTGAGGAGCGAGCGAAGGGAGACCGCCACGCGCTCCACCGAGAAGTCGTCGGCCTCGAGCCGCGAGAGTTCCAGCAGGTCTCGGACGAATGCCTCGGCCCGATCCGTCGCGTCGACCAGCGTGCGACCGACGCGCGGGAGCTCACCCGGACCGATCGCGCCGTCCGTCAGAGCCTCGCCATAGCCCCGGATCGCCGTCAGAGGAGTTCGCAGCTCGTGCGACACGGACTGCAGGAACTCCCGTTGGCGCAGCTCGCTGCCCGCCAGCGAGGCATCGAGCGATCGAAGCGCTGAGCCGACCGCCGCGATCTCCCGGATCGAGGTGGCGGCCGGGGCGATGCCGCGTTCGCCGCCGGCCATCCGCTCTGCGATGACCACCAGGCGCCGCAGCGGGCGGTCGAGAGCGCGCGAGAGCAGGATCGCGGCCGTCACCGCGACGACGAGGGCGATGCCGAGCGCGATCAGCAGCCGCTGCACGAGCTGTCGCGCCGACGCACTGCCGAGGTCGCGAGGGGTGCTGACGATCACGCCGCCCCCGTCAGACGGCCGCGCCTCCACCAGGACGGCGGTGCCGCCATCTTCACCGGTCACCGTCGAGATGCTGCGGCCTTCCAGCACGGCCGAGACGATGCGGTCGATCCCGCGAAGCCCCGATGCCGCCCCGGTCACGGTCCCGGAAGCGTCGACGAAGGAGAGGGTCGAGTCGTTGAGGCTTCCGGCCAGTCGGCGCTGGATCGAGGAGTCGGACAGGCCCGCCGGAAGCGCCGAGATCAGCTCGGCCTGGGCGCGGATCCCACTGCGCGCCTCGTCCTGGCTGGCGGAGCGCACGAGCTGGACGGCTGCTATCCCGGCGGCGATGACGGTCAGCGCGACCACGGAGATGATGGTCAGCGCGATGCGGGACGACAGCGAGCGCACAGGTCAGACCACCCGCCCGATCGAGGAGGCCGAATAGCCGACGCCGCGCACCGTCTGGATCGGGCTCGCCGCGCCGAGCTTCGTCCGCAGCTGCGCGACGTGCACATCGACCGTGCGTCCCGACCCGTAGTCCGCCTGGCCCCACACCCGCGACATCAGCTCCTCACGGCTGAACACCCTGTCAGGGTGCCGGAGCAGGTGTGCCAGCAGATCGAACTCGGTCGCGGTGAGCTCGACCGGCTCGTCGGTGATCCGCACCGATCGGGCGCGCTCGTCGAGCGTGACCGCGCCGACGGTCAGCGGGGCGTTCGATGGCGGCCCGGACTGACGACGCAGCAGGCCCGCAATCCGAGCGACCAGCTCGCGCGGAGAGAACGGCTTGGTCAGATAGTCGTCGGCACCGAGCTCGAGGCCGACGACCCGGTCGACCTCCTCATCGCGTGCGGTCACGAAGATGACCGGCGTCCAGTCGCCCTCTGCCCGCAGCGTGCGGCAGATCTCGATCCCGTCGAGCGTAGGAAGCCCGACATCGAGCACGATCGCAGCAGGACGGAGCCGGCGGATGGCCGCGAGTGCGTCGCCCCCATCCCGGCTGAGATGCACGCCATAGCCCGCTCGACTCAGGTAGAGACGCTCGATCTCCGCGATGGAGGGATCGTCCTCGGCGACCAGCACCAGCCCGCGGCCCGCATCCATGCGCTCATTCAACCGGAACGCGGTGCCGAGAAGGCGGATATCCGCGCGCCCGTACATCGCTCGAACATTCGCCGAACAGAGCTCTGACACAGGTTCGACACCGTCAGATCGTCGAGAAGTCCTCGACGCGGCCCCCGCACCGTACGGAGTCGCAGCCACCACGGAGGAACATCATGAAGAAGTCATCCCATCGCTGGATCACGATCACGACCGCCGGAGTACTCTCCGCTGGCCTGATCTTCGGAGGAGCTACCGCTGCCAACGCCAGCACGCTCGCTCCGGCGGCCGGCTCAAGCGGCAGCTGTTCGGTCGCCGCCCATCTGCGGTCCATCTTCGCCGCCATGCCCGCGCAGCTGCGGACGGATCTGACGGACCTCCGCGATCTGCCCGCGGACCAGCGCAGGGCGGCGGCACGGCAGATCCGGGCCGACGCCCTCTCCGGCGGCTACGGCGAAGCCGTCCAGACGCGGGCGAAGCAGATCGCAGCGCTGCGCGTCCAGATCCGGAAGGACATGCCCGCCGAGCTGAAGTCGGATCTGGCAGAGCTCAAGGCGGCGGCCCCTGGCGCCGATCGACGGGCCGACGCCATGCGCATCGCGCGCGAAGCGGTCGCGGGCAGCTACGGCTCCGCAGTGCAGGACGCCGCGGAGCGGATTCAGGGCAGCGACCTCTGGCAGGACTGCCACGCCGGCTGAGCAGGGAGCACGATGCAGGGTCCAGGTGCGGCAGGCTCGGCGTATCTGGAGCCTGTTTCCGCAAGACGGGGTCCGAGATCCCCGTGGATGTCCTACCCCGGCGGTACCGTGAAGCCGTCCATCAAGCGCCGGAGGCACGTTGTACCTGAAGAGCCTGACCCTCAAGGGGTTCAAGTCCTTCGCGACGTCGACCACGTTCGCGTTCGAGCAGGGCGTCACCTGCGTCGTCGGGTCCCAACGGCTCCGGCAAGAGCAACGTCGTCGACGCGCTCGCCTGGGTGATGGGCGAGCAGGGCGCGAAGACGCTCCGCGGCGGCAAGATGGAAGACGTCATCTTCGCCGGCACAGCGACCAAGGGGCCCGCTCGGCCGCGCCGAGGTGACCCTCACGATCGACAACTCCGACGGCGCTCTGCCGATCGAGTACACCGAGGTGACGATCCGGCGCACGCTCTTCCGCAACGGCGGCAGCGAGTACGCGATCAACGGCGAGAACTGCCGACTGCTCGATGTCCAGGAGCTGCTGTCCGACTCCGGCCTGGGTCGAGAGATGCACGTCATCGTCGGACAGGGCCAGCTGGATGCCGTGCTGCGTGCCAGCCCCGAGGATCGGCGCGGCTTCATCGAGGAGGCCGCCGGCATCCTCAAGCACCGCCGCCGCAAGGAGAAGACCCAGCGCAAGCTCGAGTCGATGCAGGCCAACCTCACGCGCCTGTCCGACCTGGCCGGAGAGATCCGGCGTCAGCTCAAGCCGCTCGGCGCTCAGGCGGAGGTCGCCCGTGAAGCCCAGTCCATCCAGGCGGAGTCCGCGACGCGCGGGCCCGCCTGCTCGCCGACGAGGTCGTCGGGCTCCGCACCGCGCTGCTCGAGCATGCCCGCGTGGAGAACGACAGCAACAGCGAGCGCGGCCGTCCTGCAGGAGCAGCTCGAGGAGCGCACCGCCCGCATCGCCGAGCTCGAGGTGGGGGAGACCGGCGACGATGTCGACCGCGCCCGCCGGGTGGCCTTCTCGCTCGAATCCGTCCAGGAGCGCCTGCGCAGCCTGTTCACCCTCGCCAATCAGCGCCTGGCACTGCTCGGAAGCGACCGAGGATGCCCCGGCGGCCGCGCCGTCGATCACCCCGCAGACGATCGCCGATGCCCGCGATGAGGCTGTGCGGCTCGGGGAGCTCGTCCGGGCCGCGGAGACGGCGCTGCAGGACGCGCAGGGAGAATTCCAGACCGGTCGAGCTGCGCTCGATCTGATCGACGATGACATCGCGAAGCAGGGTGCGCTGCTGTCTCGCTACGACCTCGAGCTCTCGCAGCTCGGCGGTCGAGCCGAGGCCGCGGCGTCGCGCCTCGCGGGAGTCCGAGGAGAGGTGCTCCGCGCCCAGAACGCGCTCGAGGCGGCCGCCGAGCGCCGCGATGCCGCGCGGGCGCGCTTCACCGAGATCGAAGCAGACGCCGCCCTCGATGTGGACGGCGACGATCTCGACGAGGCCCACGAGCGGGCGACCGACGCGGTCCAGGCGATCGAGGCGAAGGTGGAGGCGCTCCGCGAAGAGCTGCATTCGCGCGAACGCGAGCGGGATGCCCTGCAGGCCCGAGTGTCGGCGCTCACGCTCGCGCTCGACGTGAGTGGGGGGTCGGCGGTGCTCGCGGCGGCCGGGCTGCGCGGGGTATCGGGACTGGTCGCTGACGGCATCGCGGTGCGCGATGGCTGGGGGACTGCGATCGCCGCGGCGCTCGGCACCCTCACCGAGGCCGCTCTCGCCGACGGCCTGGACGCGGCGCTCGACGGCCTGCGTCACGCGGCCGAGCGGGGACTCGGTCAGGTCGAGGTGGTCATCGGTCCGGCCGTCCTGCCGACGATCGCGTCCGCGGGGGTGTCACCGGAGGCTCGGCTGAATGGTGTCTCCCTGGTATCGGCGACGAGCATCGTCAGCGGGCCGCCGGGCGTGCTCGCGCTGCTGGATCGCGTGCAGCTCGTCGAGGATCTCGAGGGCGCGAAGGTGGCGCTCGCCGCGTTCAGCGACGAATACCCGGCCATCACGGTCGTCACCCGCGCGGGCGACGTGCTCACCCCGCAGCTGGTGCGCGGCGGATCCGGCGAGGCCAACCGGATCGAGCTCGTCGCGCAGCGGGACAGCGCGGCCGAGCGCCTCGACGCGGCCACGCACGCCGTCGACCGACTCAAGTTCACCCACGCCGAGCAGCGCGCCGACCTCGTCGCGAGCCCGCACCCAGGAGGCCGCTGCCCTGTCGGCGCTGCGTGAGCTCGATGCCACGCTCTCCGCCCGCACCGAGGCGATCTCCCGGCTGCGAGTCCAGGTGGATGCCGCCACCTCCGAGCACGACCGGCTCGCGAGGGCGCTCTCCGACGCCGCCGCTCGGGTGACCGACGTCGAGGCCGCGGCCGAGCAGCCAGGTCCGCGCATGAGGCCGCGCGTTCCGCTCCGCGGCCCTCCTTCGACGCCACCCGCCGGGGGCCCGCCGCCGCCAGGGTCGAGTCGGCCCGCGAGCGGGAGATAGGTGCGCGCCTCGCGCTCGAGACCGCCCGCGAGCGCGTCCGCGCTGAGAGCGCGCGGATCGGCGGTCTCGAGCGTCAGCTCGAGGCCGATCGGATCGCCGCCGAGGCCGCGGCCAGGCGCGCGGTCATCCGTCATCGGCAGATCGCGACCGCGACGAGCGTCGCCGAATCCCTGCCCGCCATCCTCGATTCGGTCGATCGGTCCGTGTCCGCCGCGCGTCTCGAGCTCGCCGAAGCAGAGGCGCAGCGGTCTGTGCGCAATCAGGAGCTCGTCACCCTGCGTCGGGGAGAGGCAGACCTGCGCGCCCGCCTGGCGGTGCTGACCGAGACGGTGCACGGCACCGAGATCCGGATCCACGAGAAGAAGCTGCAGCTGCATTCGCTGCTCGAGCGCGCCGGCGCGTACGGGCTCGATGAGCGCCTGCTCGTCGCAGAGTACGGGCCCACGGTGCCCATCCCGACCGGCGTCGAGTCGGGCGAGGGTGAGGGCGACAGCGAGGGCATCGTCGAGACGCGACCCTACGTGCGCGCCGAGCAGCAGAAGCGGCTGGCGGAGGGAGAGCGCGCACTCGCTCAGCTCGGCCGGGTCAACCCGCTCGCCCTCGAGGAGTTCGCCGCTCTCGAGCAGCGTCACGCCTTCCTGATCGAGCAGCTGAACGACCTGACCAACACCCGCAAGGACCTGCTCACCATCATCGACGAGCTCGACGCGAAGATGCAGACCATCTTCCTCGAGGCATTCGAAGATACGAAAGCGGCTTTCGACCAGGTGTTCCCTGTGCTGTTCCCCGGCGGGTCCGGCAGCATCGAGCTGACCTCGCCCGATGAGCCGCTGCTCACCGGCATCGAGGTCACCGTGCGTCCCGTCGGCAAGAAGATCGAGCGCCTGTCCTTGCTCTCGGGCGGTGAGCGGTCGCTGGCGGCGGTCGCCCTGCTGATCGCCATCTTCAAGGCGCGACCGAGCCCGTTCTACATCATGGACGAGGTGGAGGCGGCCCTGGATGACGCCAATCTCGGCCGTCTGCTGACGATCTTCGAGGACCTCCGTCAGAACTCGCAGCTCATCGTGATCACGCACCAGAAGCGCACCATGGAGATCGCCGACGCTCTGTACGGCGTCTCGATGCGCCAGGACGGCATCTCTGCGGTCGTCGGTCAGCGCATCGGCCGCGATGAACGGCCCGAGTAGCCACTCTCCCCACGGTGGCTGAGCCGGGCGCGCAGCGCCCGTGTCGAAGCCCGCCGGTCGCGCAGGTCGCGGGGAAGCCCGCCGTCCATCGCGGTCGGGCTTCCATCGGGCTCCGCCTTCGATGCGGCCCTGGTCTCGGCGAGGTGCTGCTCAGTCACCGGAGAGGTGCCGAAACCCGCTCCGGTACACCCATCGCTGAACCGATCGTGGCGAAGTCGGCATCGGACAGGGTCAGCAGCCCGCGCCGCAGCGCGTAGCCCCAGTTCGGTCCCGACGTCAGCTCGAGCTCGCCGGTGAGCGGAGCGACAGGGGCATCCACGGCATCGGTCCACCAGTCGACGGCGCGACGCCACGGGTGGAAGTCGCCGTCCGTCGCCTGCCAGACGTCTCCGGCCACGATCCGACCGATGGCCGTGAACGCCCGGAGTGGTGGCCCGTCGGGGTAGGTGGAGCGTGGCGAGTAGTAGACCATGCCGTCGCCGGGCTTCATCCGTTCGAGCGGGGTCCGCTTGCCGTGATTCACCTGGGCGATGCCGAGCCGGACGCCCTTCTGCACGTGGTCGCGGAGACCACGCCCATCCAGTTCGTCATGGGCCCACTCTGCTCCGCGCCACCGACATCCGCGCCACCGACGATCCCGCCACCGACATCGCGCCAGGGCGGGCGGCGCGACGACTAGCCTTGACCCGTGGCAGAACGCACCCCGTGGTCCCTTTCCGGAGCGCTGCGCGGCATGTTCACGAAGCGCACCATCGACGATCAGTCGTGGGAGGACCTCGAGGACGCGCTCATCGGCGCCGACTTCGGCCCGACGGTGACCGATGAGATCGTCGCTGATCTGCGCGCGAAGGTCGACAGGTACCGCACAACCGATCCCAAGGACCTGCAGAGGATGCTCCGAGAGCTCATCGAGGAGCGCCTCTCCCGCCTGGACTCGACCCTGAAGCTCACCGATCGCCCCGCCGTCGATCCTCGTCGTGGGCGTCAACGGCGTCGGCAAGACCACGACGATCGGCAAGTTCGCGAAGTTCCTGCGCAACTACGACCGGACCGTGGTCGTCGGCGCGGCGGACACATTCCGCGCGGCCGCGGTCGAGCAGCTCGCCACCTGGGCCGAGCGCGCAGGGGCCGAGATCGTGCGCCCCCAGCATCACGGCCAGGATCCGGCATCCGTCGCGTTCCAGACGATCGAGAAGGCCAAGCGCGAGGGCATCGAGATGGTCATCATCGACACGGCCGGGCGCCTGCAGACCAAGCAGGGGCTGATGGATGAGCTCGGCAAGATCCGACGGGTGATCGAGAAGCAGTCGCCCATCGCCGAGACCCTCCTCGTGCTCGACGCGACGACCGGACAGAACGGCCTCGCGCAAGCCGAGGCGTTCCTCGAGATGGCGGGCGTGACGGGACTCGTGCTCACCAAGCTCGACGGCTCGGCGAAGGGCGGATTCGTGCTCGCCGTGCAGGAGAAGACCGGCATCCCGATCAAGCTCGTCGGCCAGGGCGAGGGCATCGGCGACCTGACGGGCTTCACCCCGCACGTCTTCGCCCAGAATCTCGTCGGCTAGAGCGAGTTCTCCGGGAACCGCGACGCGACCTCGACCAGGGTCGACTCGCTGCCGGCGTAGATCCCATCCGTCCGAGGCCAGTGGGTGACGAACTCGTCGAAGCCGAGCTCCTCGGCACGACCTGCGGCATCCTCGTATGCGTCCACGCTCTCGAGAGCGAACTGATCCTCCGAATCGAAGTTGAGGTAGCGCTCGACGCGTCGGCCGCTGGTGGCGGCGGCGTCCTCGAAGCGCTTCAGCTTCTCTGCGACGCCAGCCCACCAGTCGTCTCCTGTTGCCCCCCACTCGCCGAGGGTGACCCAGGCGTCGCCCTGCTCAGCGGCGAGCGCCATGCCCTTCGGCCCGTCCGCGGCGATGAGGAGCGGAATCCGCGGGGCCTGCGCCGGGCGGCCCACCATCCGCGCATCGACCGCTGTGAACCAGTCGCCGGCGAATGAGATCCCGCCGGTCCTCCTGCTCGAAGCGCAGGAGCAGATCGAGGTCGTGCACGAACTCGGCGAACCGCTCGTGGCGCTGTCGGGGAGTGAGCTCGGGCTGGCCGAGCACGTACGCGTCGAAGCCGGTCCCTCCCGATCCCACCCCGAGAATGACTCGTCCGCCGGCGATGTCATCGAGGGTCGTCAGCTCCTTGGCGAACGGCACCGGGTGCCTGAAGTTGGGCGATGCCACGAAGGTGCCGAGCCGGATCGACGACGTGACCGAGGCTGCTGCCGTCAGCGTCGGGATTGTCGCACCCCACGGCTGGCCGGCGAGGCTTCGCCAGGCGAGGTGGTCGTAGGTGAACGCAGAGTCGAACCCCAGCGATTCCGCCTCCCGCCACAGCCGGGCCTGTTCGGCCCATGGCGCCTGGGGGAGGATGACGACGCCGTGCCTCATGCGCCCGCTCCGAGGTAGCTCCGGCTCAGCGCGACGTAGGTGGCGGAGTTGCGCCGCAGCCCGGCCACCTCCTCGTCGGTGAGCTCACGGCGGACCTTGGCGGGCACTCCGGCAACGAGCGAACGCGGAGGGACGACGGTGTCCTCGAGCACGACGGCGCCTGCGGCGACCAGCGACTCCGCTCCGATCCGAGCGCGGTTGAGCACCGTCGCGCTCATCCCGATCAGGCAGCCGTCCTCGATGGTGCAGCCGTGCAGGACGGCGCCGTGGCCGACGCTCACCCCCGTGCCGATCGTGGTCGGCGTTCCCGGATCGCAGTGCACCACCACGTTGTCCTGCAGATTGCTCTCCGCCCCGAGCGTGATCGTGGCGCGATCGCCGCGGAGGACCGCACCGAAGAACACGCTCGATCGCTCATGCAGGACGACGTCGCCGATGAGAGTCGCGTTCTCCGCCACGAAGGCGGATGCGTCGACGGCGGGGCGGTCGGGTCCGAAGGGGAGGATCACGGGCATGGGATCACGCTATCCACCTCTCGCCTTGCACGGATCCGGAGATTCGCACGTGGATCCGGACTGGATTCGGCATGGATTCCGCATACTTCTGCCTGATCTTCCGGATCCGTGCAGATGGGGTTTGAGGAGGGTCAGCGGAAGAGGGCGGCCAGCTGCTCGGCATCAGAATCGTCGAGGTCGCGCTCGAGGGCCTCGTGCACGATGTCCCATTGGGCGCTCGCCCGGGGCGTGACGACGGATGCGGTGACGGATGGATGCTGGCGCAGCCAGGCGAGCGCCAGGCCCGAGGCGCTCACGTCGACGTCGCGCGCGTGGCGGGCGAGGCTCTGCACCTGGGCGAGCAGCGGATCGTCGTCCACTTCGATTCCCTCGGCCGCGCGCTCCGCACGCAGGGTGTTCTGGGCGTCGATCCAGCGCTCCGACAGCACTCCTCGTGCGAGCGGAGCGGATGCGAGGTAGCCGATGTCCTCCCCGATGGCGAGCGGCATGAGGTCGCGCTCGTCGCCGCGATCGAGCAGGCTGAACGGGTTCTGGACCGCGATCGGCCGGGGCAGTCCCGCCCTGTCCGCGGCGCTGAGGACGGCTTCGAGCTGCCAGACGTCGAGCTCGCTCCAGCCGTATGACCGGATCTGGCCGGCATCGATCGCGGAGGCCAGCATGACGAGCGTCTCCTCGATCGGAGTGCGCTCGTCGGCGCCCTCGACCAGGTAGAGGTCGATCCGTCCGAGAGTCCGCAGGCTCATCGTCAGCTGTCGATCGATGTGCGCGGCGGACAGGTCGATGATCCGCTGGCCTGCCTCGGCGATCCCGCCCACCGTCGTGGCGATGAGCGCGTCATCGGGCTGGCTGTCGCCGAGCCACGCACCGACGGCGGCCTCGCTCCGGCGGGACAGCGTGAGATTCTCGGCCTCGATCGAACGGATGCCGAGCTCCCATGCCTCGTCGACGCGCCTGACCTGGTCGCCGAGCCGGTCGCCGCCCGTGATCGCGCCGGCCGCGGCTCCGAACACGAACTCGGTGGTGGAGAGGCCGGACGAGCCGAGGGGGGAGAGGAGCACCTGCCCAGAGTAGGTGCCAGCTGCACCCGCCGGTCTAGCCGACGGCCTGTGCGAAGCCGAGCGACTCGTCGGCGAGGTGCTGCAGGCCGTCGGGCAGCTCGAGGCCCTTTCGCGCCATCGACTGCGCCCAGAGCCGGCCCGCGCGATACGAGGAGCGCACCAGCGGTCCGGCGAGCACACCGAGGAAGCCGATCTCGTCGGCCTCCTCCTTGATCTCCACGAACTCGGCCGGGGTGACCCAGCGATCGACGGGCAGATGCCGCGGAGTCGGCCGGAGGTACTGGGTGACGGTGACGATGTCGGTTCCGGCGTCGTGCAGGTGCTGGAGCGCCTCGCTGATCTCGGCGCGGGTCTCTCCCATGCCCAGGATCAGGTTGGACTTGGTGATCAGCCCGGCGGCGCGCGCCTGGCTCAGCACGCCGAGCGAGGTCTCGTAGGTGAAGGCGGGGCGGATGCGCTTGAACAGCCGCGGAACCGTCTCGACGTTGTGGGCGAAGACCTCGGGCCTGCTGGAGAAGACCTCGCCGAGCAGGTCGGGGTTGCCGGAGAAGTCGGTGGCGAGGATCTCGACGCCGGTTCCCGGGTTCATCGCGTGGATCTGCCGAACCGTCTCGGCGTGCAGCCACGCGCCCTCGTCGGGCAGGTCGTCGCGGGCCACGCCGGTGACGGTCGCGTAGCGCAGCGCCATCCGCTGCACCGACTCCGCGACCCGGCGGGGCTCGTCGCGTGTCGTACTGGGCCGGCTTGCCGGTGTCGATCTGGCAGAAGTCGCAGCGCCGCGTGCATTGAGCTCCGCCGATGAGGAAGGTCGCCTCCCGGTCCTCCCAGCACTCGTAGATGTTCGGACAGCCGGCCTCCTGGCAGACGGTGTGCAGGCCCTCCTCTTTGACCAGGCCTTGGAGCTGCCTGTACTCGGGCCCGAACTTGGCGCGGGTCTTGATCCATTCGGGCTTGCGCTCGATCGGCGTCTCGGCGTTGCGGGATTCGATCCGCAGCATCTTGCGGCCGTCCTTGCCGATCTCGAGCGGCATGCCGATGTTGACGGAGGGGCTCATGCGGCCACCTCCCGGACGGTGGCAGAGGATCCCGCGTCGGCGTGCAGCACTGTGGCCTCCAGGTGTCGGGTGACGGTGTCGACGAGGTCGGTCGGCGTGACGGGGCGACCGAGAAGGGCGCTGATGGTGGTGACGCCTGCGTCGGAGATGCCGCAGGGGATGATCGCCGCGTACGGGGTGAGCTCGTTGGAGCAGTTGAGGGCGAAGCCGTGCATCGTCACGCCTTCCTGGACGCGCAGTCCGATGGCTCCGACCTTGTCGAACACCTCGCCGCCGAAGGGACTGTCGCGGCGGATCCAGACCCCGGACCGACCCTGCACGCGCTGCGCCTCGACACCCAGCTCGGCGAGCACGTCGAGCATCACGGCTTCGAGCTGGCGGACGAACGCCACCACGTCGATCGGCTCGCGCAGCCGGACGATCGGATAGCCGACGAGCTGACCCGGGCCGTGCCAGGTGATCTTGCCGCCGCGGTCGACGTCGATGACCGGAATGCTCGCGTCGACGGGCCGCTCGGGCGGCAGCGTGCGCTTGCCCGCCGTGTAGACGCTCTGGTGCTCGCAGAAGATCACGGTGTCGGGGCGCTGAGCGGTGACCACCTCGCGGTGGATGCGGCGCTGGAGCTCCCAGCCCGCGCGATAGTCGAGGTATTCGGGAGCGAGCCCGGCGAGCAGGATGTCAGCCACCCCACCAGCGTAGATCCCTTTTCTGTACCGAGTACATCAACCCCCATTTCTTACGTTCCGGCTCCATGTGCACGAAATTTCGTCGCCATTCGCCGGTTTCGTAGGTACTCGCACGGGACGGATCTGCGCGGTCCGACGATTCTCGGATCCGACGTCCGAGCGGCGATCTAAACTTGACGCCGTTATGGCTACCTTCGGCACGCTCTCCGACCGGCTCACTCAGGCACTCGCGAACCTCCGCAGCAAGGGCAGGCTGTCCGCCGCCGATGTCGACAGCACCGTGCGCGAGATCCGGCGCGCGCTGCTCGACGCCGACGTCAACCTCGACGTCGTCAAGCAGTTCACCGGCACCGTGCGCGAGCGGGCGATGGAGGCGAGCCTCAGTCAGGCGCTCAACCCGGCCCAGCAGGTCGTGCAGATCGTCAACGAGGAGCTCGTCGCGATCCTCGGCGGCCAGCAGCGCCGCCTCGAGTTCGCCAAGCGTCCGCCGACCGTCATCATGCTCGCCGGCCTGCAGGGCGCCGGCAAGACGACCCTCGCCGGCAAGCTCGCCAAGTGGCTCGCGAAGGACGGCCACACCCCGCTGCTCGTCGCCTGCGACCTCCAGCGCCCGAACGCGGTGCACCCAGCTGCAGGTCGTCGGCGAGCAGGCGGGCGCCCAGGTCTACGCGCCCGAGCCCGGCAACGGCGTCGGCAACCCGGTGCGCGTCGCGAAGGACGCGATCAAGTTCGCCCAGGACAAGCAGTACGACGTCGTCATCGTCGACACCGCCGGCCGCCTCGGCGTCGACGCGGACATGATGAAGCAGGCCGCCGACATCCGGAAGGCGATCGATCCGGACGAGGTCCTCTTCGTCATCGACGCGATGATCGGCCAGGACGCCGTCGCGACCGCGAAGGCCTTCCAGGACGGCGTCGACTTCACCGGCGTCGTGCTCTCCAAGCTCGACGGCGACGCCCGCGGCGGCGCGGCGCTGTCCGTCGCCTCCGTCACCGGCCGGCCGATCATCTTCTCGTCCACGGGCGAGGGGCTGGACGACTTCGAGCCCTTCTACCCCGACCGCATGGCGAGCCGCATCCTCGACCTCGGCGACATCCTCACCCTCATCGAGCAGGCCCAGTCGGCCTTCGACGAGGACGAGGCCCGCGAGATGGCCGAGAAGTTCGCGACCGACAGCTTCACGCTCGACGACTTCCTGGGGCAGATGCAGCAGCTGCGCAACATGGGCTCGATCAAGAAGATGATCGGCATGCTGCCCGGCGCGAAGGGCATGCGCGAGCAGCTCGACAACTTCGACGAGCGCGAGATCGTGCGCACCGAGGCGATCATCCAGTCGATGACCAAGGCCGAGCGGGTGAACCCGAAGCTCCTCAACGGCTCGCGTCGCCTGCGCATCGCGCGCGGCTCGGGCATGACCGTGACCGACGTCAACCAGCTCGTGCAGCGCTTCGACCAGGCCGCCAAGATGATGAAGACCGTCGCCAAGGGCGGCGTTCCGCAGGTGCCCGGCATGGGCCCCATCCCCGGCGCCGGCTATGGCGGCAAGAAGAAGCCGCCGGTCAAGAAGCAGGGCTCGCGATCCGGCAACCCGGCCAAGCGCGCGGCGGAGAACGCCGCGCTCGCTGCAGGAGCCGCCAGCAAGCCGACGAATGCCGGAGGAACCGGATTCGGCCTCGGCGGTGGGGCCAAGAAGGGCGGTCCGAGCGAGGAGGAGCTCGCCGCGCTCCAGAAGATGCTCGGTCGCTGACACGACCTCATAACGCTGACGCTCGCTGACGTCTCAGCGTCTGCGCAGGCGCTCTCCGACGCGCTCAACGAGGCCTCGCGCGCGATCGAGACTCGATGTGATGCGCCGGCGGAGTCGGGGCACGATGGTGTCTGTGCGATCGGGCAGTGGCTCGCCGGTGCGCAGCAGGACTCCGTGCTCCTCATCGATCCGTGCGGTCCGACGCGCGATCTCGACGGCTGTCGTATCGCGGGGCGGCAGGCGCAACCGGTGCTCCGCCTCGATGCCCGCTTGGAGCTCCCGTCCGCGTTCGAGCTCCGAATTGAACTCCGCCCCGAGCAGCAGCGCCAGATTGACCAGGAACACCCAGATCAGGAAGACGATCACTCCGGCGAGCGCTCCGAAGGTCTGGGTGTAGGTCGCGAAGTTGGCCACGTAGAGCGCAAAGCCCGCTGACGCAGAGCCGAGCAGGATGATCGCGAGCAGCGCACCCAGACTCAGCCAGCGCACGCGTGGCTGCTGGATGTTCGGAGTCGCGGCATACAGGATCGCGATCATCAGCACTACCGCCGCCGCGAGGATCGGCCATTTGGCGATGTCCCAGGCGACGAGCGCCGCGCCTTCGATGTTCAGCGCATCCCCAACGGCGCGGGTGACCGGGCCCGAGACCACCACCAGCGCGGCGACCAGCATGACGAGCGCGATGAGCACGACCGTGATCAGCAGCTGGACGGGCTTGCGCTTCCAGAACGGACGCCCCTCCTCGATCTCGTAGATGCGGTTCATCGCGCGACCGAACGCGCTCACGTAGGACGACGCAGACCAGACCGCGGCGAGGACGCCGACGATCAGCGCCGCATTCGCCGACGAGGTGGTCGCGATCTCGTCGAGAGGACTCCGCAGGGTTTCGACGACGGGATTGGGAGCGACCTGTGAGAGCAGGCGAAGGAGCCGATCGACCACCGCTTCGCCGTCGCCGACGACGCCGATCAAGGACACGACGGCCAGAGCCGCAGGGAACACGGAGAGCACGGCGAAGAAGGTCAACCCGGCTGCGGCGTCGACCCCGCCGTCCTCACGGAACTCGTGCAGTGTGCGGCGGAAGAGATAGCCCCAGGTCTCAGCATGCAGCTCGGTCGGCCACGTAGCCTTGTCCGGAGCATCTGGTTCGGGCGCGGACTCGAGCTCCGATTCGGATTCGGCCTTGGGTGATGGCATGTTTCACGCTAACTCGTCGCGACCAGGACCGTCCGCGCCGCCGATCGGGCTCCGCTAGGGGGTGGGAACCATGTCGATGGCAGCACAGGCTGCGACCGGATCCACCCGGGCACCCGGATCGAGGGTGAGCACCCCGTATTCGACACCGCGCTGGCAGACCAGGTACGCAGGGGCCGAAGCGCTCGTCGCCGCCCCGGCTGAGCCTGATTCGGTTGCGCCCGATTCCGCAGCGCTCGAATCTGACGCGCCTGATTCAGCGGAGCTCGGTTCGGAGGCGCCCGCGCCGGTGCTCTCGGGGGAGTCATGGCTGAGCGTGTCCCCCTGCCCGTCGCGACTGGTGGCTCCCAAGGGCGAGGCGGTGCAGAAGGACAGAGCGCGCTCCTCGCCGCTCCCGTCCCCGGATTGCAGGGAGGCGCTCGAGACCAGCGATCCTGGATCTGAGGAGGAGTAGCAGGCGACCTGCTCAGGAGCGGGCTGGATGCCGATTCCGATGCCTGCGACGACGAGGATCGCGGCAGTGCTCGCCGCCACGCCGAATGCCGCTCGCGCGCGTCGGCGGGATCGGTCGACTCTGTCCGACACGGAGGTCGCGATCCGGTCGAGGACGGCGTCACTGGGCTCGATGCTGGTCGGATCGAAGGGCGGGTGTCGCATGTCGGAGCTCATGAGTCGCGTCCGCTTCCCAAGACATCGCGCAGGCGGCGACGTGCACGAGACAGGCGGTTGCGGACCACGCCATGCGCGACTCCGAGCCGCTCGGCAGCCTCCGCGTAGCTGAGTCCGTCGGCGAGGCAGAGCCGGGCGATCTGTGCGTCGAGCGGTTCGAGGCCCGCAAGCGCCTCGTCGACGGCTCCTCGAGCGGCGGCCGCGATGAGATGAGCCTCCGGGTCGGCGAGCTCTGTCGTCTCGCGCACATGCTCCTCGCGAAGTCGGAGCCGCTTCTCGCCACGGACCCGGTTGAGCGCGAGATTGCGGGCGGTCACGATCAGCCAGGGAGCCACGGAGTCGGCAACCACGCGCACGTCATCCGTGCGTCGCCGCCACAGCACCAGAAACGCGTCCTGCGCGACCTCCTCGGCATCGGCAGCGACCCCCGTCACGGACAGGGCAGCCAGGTAGACGGCTCGACTGTGCCGACGGACCAGCAGGTCGAACGCCTTTGGGTCGCCGGCGAGCGCGAGCAGCTCGAGCAGGTCGCCGTCGGACGGCTCGGAGCCGGGTGCGAATTTTCCAACTGCCGGGGATTCGTGGGCGCGAGCGGGCGCGCTGTCGGCACCGCCGTCCATCCGCGCTCCTCTGCTCGGGATCCGCAGCCAGGACGTGCGGTCCCAGTCCGGGTTCCCATCGAGGACAGTGCTCACATCAGAGACTGTCCGCTTCGATCGGGATCGTCTCACAACGCACGGGTTTCGAGTCGTTCCCATTGATCCTGAGACGGTCTCCGTGTCGGCGGACACTCATCATCAGAGGCGCTCTTCTGCGGCTCTCGCCCGACCCGAGGACGGATCGACATGACATCCACGCTGAACATCCGACGCATGATGACCGCAGGCGTCGCCCTTGCCGCCGTCGCGCTGCTCAGCGCGTGTGCCGCGACGGCGGGCTCAGGCGGCCAGTCCGACTCCGTGGGGCCGGCCCGCGATCAGCTCATCGGGCGCTGGGTTCCGACGGAGGACGGCGCATCGCCGAACGCCTTCATCCAGTTCGAGGACGACGGCACGCTCACCAACTCCGACGGCTGCAATGGCGCCGAGGGCACGTGGAGCCTCGAGGGGCCGGCTTCACCGCCGAGACCGGGCCGCACACGGAGATGTACTGCGACGGCTATGTCGACACCCACACCTGGCTGTACACGGCACGCGCCGTCACGGTGGAGGACGGTCTCGCTCGTGCTCCTCGGCGACGACGGATCCACGGTCGGTCGACTGACCCCCGACACGACCGACGCGATGCCCGATCGAGCCCGGGTATCGGCGACGGCAGCCCGCTCCCCGTCTCGCCCACCGCCGAGGAGCTGATGGGTCGATGGAGTCCGTCCGACGTCGATCCGGCGCGGCCGCGTCCCCGGACGGCAGCGTGAGCTCCCCGATCGAGGGCGCTTATGTGCAGTTCGCGCGCAGACGGCTCGCTGGAAGCCTCGGATGGCTGCATCGTGCAGAGTGGCACCTGGTCGATCGATGGTCAGCAGCTGACCACATCGCTGGCCCAGGACGACGCCAAGACCGGCGACAGGGTCTGCGACGCCGTGCTGCGATACACCTGGCTCACCGGAACGCATGCCGCCGTCCTGATCGACGGCGCCGTGCACATCTGGGATGAACTCGGCAATGACATCGGGCTGCTGACCCGGATCTCGTAGCCCTTGCGCGGCTCGCCACGCGAAGACAGAAGCCCCCAGGCGCCCGCCCATAGGCTTGTCGAGTGAGTATCGATGCCTTCAAGGCCGACCAGCGTCCCGTCCGACTCGGCGTGCAGATCGCGCCCCAGCACGCGCCCTACGCCGCCATCCGCGAGGCGGCGGCCATCTCCGAGGATCTCGGAGCCGACATCATCTTCAACTGGGATCACTTCTATCCGCTGTCCGGCGAGCCGGACGGGCTGCACTTCGAGTCGTGGACGATCCTCGCCGCGTGGGCCGAGCAGACGAGCCGGATCGAGATCGGGCCGCTCGTCAACTGCAACTCGTATCGCAACCCCAACCTGCAGGCCGACATGGCCCGAACCATCGACCACATCAGTGACGGCCGCTTCATCTTCGGCACCGGCTCCGGCTGGTTCGAGCGGGACTACGACGAGTACGGCTACGAGTTCGGCACGGTCGGATCGCGACTCGACGCGCTCGCCGCTGATCTGCCGACGATCCGCGACCGCTGGACGAAGCTGAACCCGGCACCCACTCGCGACATCCCGATCCTGATCGGCGGTGGCGGAGAGAAGAAGACGCTCCGCCTGGTCGCCGAGCACGCCGACATCTGGCACAGCTTCGGCGATGTGGACACCATGACCCGCAAGCTCGGCATCCTCGAGCAGCACGCCGCCGAGGTCGGCCGCGATGTCAGCGAGATCGAGCTCTCGAACGAGCTGCGCGGACGTGACGAGAAGACCGCGGACGAGCTGCTCGAGGTCGGCGTCCGCCTGTTCACGATCGGCATCACCGGCCCGACCTACGACATCGACACGGTCCGCCGCTGGATCGCCTGGCGCGACGCCCACAACGCTAGACCGTAGCGAGCATACCCCGGTGGTCGAGTAGGTCGTCGAAGCGCCGTGTCGAGGCCCGTGCAGGACGGGACGGCCTCGATACGGCGCCGGGCGCCTACTCGACCAACGATGGTGGACCGACGGACGTGAACTCAGCGGGAGGCCGTCGCGGAGCTCGGCGACCAGGGCGGCGACGACCGCCTTCGTGCTGCCGCCGTTCTGCAGCCGAGACGGCGAGCTGCCGCTCGTAGCTCGCGCCGCGATCGAGGATGACCTCGAGGTCGTGCAGCTCGTCCGCGCAGCCGAGACGCTCGGCGATGGGATCGAGGCGGGCGATCAGATCGCGGGTGTCGTCGCGCGACCAGCCGCTCGTCACCCGCCGCGTTCTGGATGAGGATCGTCTCCATGCCGTAGCGGGCGGCGCGCCACTTGTTCTCCCGCACGTACCAGGGCTGCATGGTGGGCACGTCCTCGCCGCGGTCGAGCTGGTCCGACAGCTCCTCGACGAGGCACTGCACCAGCGCGGCGAGAGCGCCGACCTCGAGCGTGGTCGACATCCCGTCGCAGGCGCGGGTCTCGACGGTGCCCCACTTCGGGCGACGGGCGCATGTCCCAGCGGATCTCGTCGTAGTGGTCGATCACGCCGATGTGCATCAGGTCCTCGACCATCGACTCGTACTCCGCCCAGCCGACGAACTGGGCGGCAGGCCCGCGGTCGGCAGCTGCTGGAAGAGCATGGCCCGGCTGGAGGCGTAGCCGGTCGCCTCGCCGGACCAGAACGGGCTGGAGGCGGACAGCGCCTGCAGGTGCGGGTAGTAGGTGAGCAGGCCGTTGAGGATCGGCAGCACCTTGCGCCGGTCCTCGACGCCCGACGTGCATGTGCACGCCCCAGATCAGCATCTGCCGGCCCCACCACTGCGTGCGGTCGATGAGCGTGGCGTAGCGCTCCTTGTCGGTGACCCGCTGCTGCGTCCACTGCGCGAACGGGTGGGTGCCGGCGCACATCAGATCGACACCCATGGGCTCGGCGACCTCGCGGACCGAGCGCGATGGTCTGCTCGAGGTCGCGCGACCGCGTCGCGCGACCCGGCGATGCACGCCGGAGATGACCTCGACGGTGTTCGTGAGCAGTTCGCCGGCCAGGCGGGAGAAGCCGTGTCGTCGGTGAGATCGAGCTGGTCGCAGGATCTCGGGGGCCACGGGCGCGAGGTCTCCGCTCGCGTGATCGACGAGCGCGAGCTCCCATTCGAGTCCGAGCGTTCCGCGCTCGGACCGGCTGAAGTCGATGGCCACGCGCTCATCCTGACATAGGGGCCCCTGACCCCCGAAAGGATCGGATCCTGCCAGGAGCCGTCGATCCGGTGCCGTGTCCGATCCCCGCCGGTGCGCCGCCGGAGGTCGTGGCTAGCGTAGGGAGGTGGTCACCACTCCGAATCCGCTCCGCGTCGCTGCCGTCCACAGACGGAGAGCGCCCGGCATCGCGCCGCTCGTGCTCGTCGCGATCGTCGTCACCCTGCTCTGGCCTGGGCCAGCGCCTTCATCGTCATCCGGGGGTCCGGCGCCGACTACTCGGCCGGCGCGCTGGCCCTCGGCCGCATGCTGGTCGGGTCTGCGGCGCTCGGCACTGCTGTGCATCGGCAGGCCATGGGTCCGCCCCACCCGGCGTGAGGTGCTGATGATCGTCGCGTTCGGCGCCCTCTGGTTCGGGGCCTACAACGTGCTCCTGGGCGTCGCCGAGAAGACCCTCGATGCCGGGACCACCGCGCATGATCGTCGGGATCGGCCCCATCCTGATCGCGCTCGGCGGCGGGCTCTTCCTCCGGGAAGGGCTCACCCGCTGGCTCGTCATCGGCACCGCTGTCGCGTTCGCCGGGGTCGCTGCTGATCGGCATCTCGAGCGGTGTCACGGGTGCCCACCTCGGCTCGGCGTCCTGGCCGCCGCGGTCGCTGGCCGCCTCACCTATGCCGCGGGGGTCCTCTTCCAGAAGCCGATGCTGCGACGCCTTCCGGTCAGTCGAGGTCACCCTCATCGGCGCTCTCGCGGGAGCGGCCGTCTGCCTGCCGTTCGCCGGCCCGCTGGTCTCCGACGTCTCGACGGCGCCGCTCGCATCGACCTGGGCGTCGTCTACCTCGGCGTCGTGCCGACCGCGATCGCCTTCACCACCTGGGGCTACGCGCTCAGTCGGATGCCCGCCGGCCAGCTCGGGGTCACCACCTACCTCGTTCCGCCGCTCGTCATCCTCGCCGGACTCGTGGTCTTCCAGGAGGTGCCCGACCGCTCCGGCGATCATCGGCGGCGTGCTCTGCCTGGTCGGCGTCGGCCTCTCGCGCCGCCGCCCATCCCTTCCGGAACTCAGGAATGTTCGATGTCCCGACCGCATGACTCAGGACGATATGGCAGATTCTCTCCTGAGTTCGGCCGCATGTTCCCGAATTTCGGAGGCCGGCCGGTTCCGAGTGCGTCGCGCGGTCTGTCACAATGGTTGGTCGGGCCAGCTGCATCCGACCCTCTAATCAGATGCCCGGCCCCATCCAGAGCTTCCGCCGAGTGTGCCCCCACGCTCGCGGCTACAGGTTCACCACACATCAAGGTCAACACACAGGAGAATTGTGGCTGTCAAGATCCGTCTCAAGCGCCTGGGCAAGATCCGTGCGCCGTACTACCGCATCGTCGTCGCCGACTCGCGCACCAAGCGCGACGGTCGCGTGATCGAGGAGATCGGCAAGTACCACCCCACCGAGGAGCCCTCGTTCATCGAGGTCGACTCCGAGCGCGCGCAGTACTGGCTCGGCGTCGGCGCGCAGCCGACCGAGCAGGTCGCCGCGATGCTGAAGCTCACGGGCGACTGGGGCAAGTTCAAGGGCGACGCGGACGCGGTCAGCACCGTCCAGGTCAAGGCGCCGAAGGTCGCCTTCGAGGCCGACGAGAAGAAGAAGCCCGTCGCTCAAGCCCAAGGCGTGAGAAGCCCAAGGCCGCGCCGCTGCCGAGGCGCCCGCGCGCCGAGGCCGAGGCCGCCGACGAGCACGCGACCGAGGCCGATAATCCTGACGTGCTCGCCGCCGCCCTCGAGCACCTCGTCAAGGGGATCGTCGATCACCCGGACGACGTCCAGGTCGATCGCACGACGTCGACCGCGCGGCGAGCGTCCTCGAGGTGCGCGTGCACCCCGACGACCTCGGCCGCGTGATCGGCCGCGCCGGTCGCACCGCCAAGGCGCTCCGCACGCTCGTCAGTGCGCTCGCCGACGGCCGACGCGTCCGCGTCGACGTCGTCGACACCGACGTAGCTGATCGTGCCGTGGCAAGCGACCGCAGTCCGCGCAGACGCAGCTCCGCGTCGGCCGGCTCACCAAGGCGCACGGCCTCAAGGGCGCGCTCAAGCTCGAGCTGTTCACCGACGACCCCGACCGCCGCTTCGCGCCGGGCGCGAGTTCACGCTGCAGGTGCCCGAGCCAGTCGCCGTGGCACGGCAAGCGCATCGAGCTCACCGAGCTGCGCTGGTACAACGGCCATCCCGTCGGCTTCTTCGAGGGCGTCGCCGACCGCACCGCGGCCGAGAGCCTCGTCAAGGCGATCCTCTGGGTCGACCAGGACCCGGACGAGGCCGGCCGAGGACGACGCCTGGTACGACCACCAGCTGGTCGGCCTCGACGTCGTCCGCGACGGCGTGCGCGTCGGCGCCGTCGCCCGGGTCGACCACCTGCCCGCGCAGGACCTGCTGGTCGTGAAGACCGGCCGACGGCGAGGTGCTGGTGCCGTTCGTGCAAGGCCATCGTGCCCGAGGTCGACGTCGAGGCCGCGCGTGGTCGTCGTCACGCCGCCGGCGGGGCTCTTCGAGGAGCTCCCGGACGAGGACCCGGAGCCGACGCCGCCGGCACGGCGGAGCCCGAGCCGAGTCCGACGACGCCGCCGAGGCGAGGACGCCCGACGCCGAGGCCGCGAGCCCGCCGAGGCGTCGGACGCAGGCCGGCCCGTCGACGCCGCGGCGAGCACGCCGCGCAGGCGCTGACGTGCGCATCGACATCGTCACGATCTTCCCCGAGTTCTTCGCCGTGCTCGACGTCTCCCTGCTCGGCAAGGCCCGCACGTCGGGCTGCTCGACGTGCGCGTGCACGACCTGCGCGACTGCGACGCACGACCGGCACCGCACCGTCGACGACACCCCGTACGGCGGCGGCGCCGGCATGGTGATGAAGCCCGAGCCGTGGGGCGAGGCGCTCGACGGCGTCTGCCTGGAGCCGACGGCGACGACCCGGTCGTGATCTTCCCGTCGCCGGCCGGCGAGCCTTCACGCAGGCGACCGCCCGCGAGCTCGCGCGGGAGCGGCACCTCGTCTTCGGCTGCGGCCGCTACGAGGGCATCGACCAGCGCGTCGTCGACGACACCGCGGCGCGCGCGCCGGGTGCGCGGAGATCAGCCTCGGCGACTACGTGCTGAACGGCGGCGAGGTCGCCGTGATGGCGATGATCGAGGCCATCGGCCGCCTCGTCCCCGGCGTCGTCGGCAACCCGGAGAGCCTCGACGAGGAGAGCCACGAGGACGGGCTGCTCGAGTACCCGTGCTACACGAAGCCCGCCGTCTGGCGCGGCCTCGAGGTGCCGCCGGTGCTGCTGATCGGCAACCACGGCGCGATCGCCGCGTGGCGCCACGAGCAGCAGCTCGAGCGCACCCGCCGCGTCCGGCCCGGACCTGCTGCCCGACCGACGAGCAGCCCGCTCGCCCGATCGGGATCGGAGGCCTCGGGTCAGGACCGCGCGCTCGGTGAGGACGATCGGGCCGTCGTCGGTGATCGCGACCGTGTGCTCGCGTGTGCGCGCCGCGGGAGCCGTCGGCGCTGCGCAGCGTCCAGCCGTCCGGGTCGGTGTAGAGCTCGTCGGTCGTCTCGAGCAACCACGGCTCGATGGCGATGACGAGGCCGGGCCGCAGCTTCAGGCCGCGGTCCGGCGCGGCCGTCGTTCGGCGACGTGCGGGTCGCCGTGCATGGTGCGGCCGACGCCGTGCCCGCCGAAGTCGAGGTTGACCGAGTAGCCCGCCGCTGCGGCACACGTCGCCGATCGCGGCGGAGATGTCGCCGAGCTTCATGCCGGACCGCGGCGTGCTGCGATGGCGGCGTCCAGCGCGCGCTCGCGTGGTGTGCGATGAGGCGCGACGTCCTCGTCGCGCGGCGTGCCGACGATCACGGTGACGGCGCGAGTCGGCGACCCAGCCGTCGACGCGAGGCGGCGAAGTCGAGGCTGACGAGGTCGCCGTCCTGCAGCGCGTAGTCGTGGGGCAGTCCGTGCAGCACCGCGTCGTTGACGGAGGTGCAGAGCACCTTGCCGAACGGCATCGCGCCGAACGACGGGTGGTAGTCGATGTAGCAGCTCTCGGCGCCCGCGCTCCGGATCATCGCGTGCGCGATGCGGTCGAGCTCGAGCAGGTTCATGCCGACGGCGCGCCTCCGCGGCGAGCCGCTCCAGCACGCTCGGCCACGAACGCGCCGGCCGGTCGCATCGCCTCGATCTCGGCGGGTGTGCGCAGCTCGATCATGGTGTCCTCCTCGTTCCTCGGATCGACCCTAACCGGGCGCCCGGCGGCTTCCGTCCCGTGCGGCTCGCTCGAACGCCTCGCTGATGCACTCGGGCGAACAGTCCCGGCGATCCTGCGCCGTGCGCCGGCCTACCATCGCGTCATGTGCGCTTCGTCGGGCCTTCTTCTGCCTGGCAGTTCGCGGCCGCGGTCGTGCTGCCGTCTGGCTGCTCATCGGGTGGGCGGTCTGGGGCGCGAGCGGCTCCGGCTTCCTCGGCGTGCTGCTGCTCGTGCCGCGGCGTTCCTCGCTCGTCGAGCTCGGTGCTCGCCCTGCTGTTCTGCCGCGCGGCGCGGCGTCCGGCGCCGACGCGCGCCTCGCCTGCTCGACGGTCGGCGTGCTCGCGGCCTGGCACGTCGACGTCATCGGCCTCGGCTTCTTCGGCCCGGCGACCGCCTGGTTCGGCGTGCTCGCCGTCGGCGGCGGGCATCGTCGGCCTTCTGGGCTGAGCGCGTGGCAGCTCCTGGATCGAGACCCGTAAGCGCGTCGCGCGTCTTCGCGACGTCGAGAGCGATCGCCGCACTCCGGCTTCGGCCGCGCCCCCGATCGACGCCGGCGAGTACGTCGGCATCGCCGCTCGACGCCGGCGAGTACGTCGGTCGATCAGAGCCGTCCCCGCGCTGGACCGATGCCCCGCGGCCGCTCGAGATTGCGAGCCCGGCCGAGTCCGTGGCACAATGGGCGTTCGTGCCGCGGCCGGTTCTGCCGCTGGGGAATCAGCTCGTCTCGCGCACGAATCCAGACATCATCTCTCGCCACGGCGCTGAATCAGCCGTCAGCGGCCACGAATGCGGGTCGACCTGTGGCGGGCGCAGGGAGCGACACTCATGAGCATCCTCGACGCCGTCGACGCAGCATCGCTGCGGACCGACATCCCCGACTTCCGCCCCGGCGACACCGTCAAGGTGCACGTCAACATCATCGAGGGCACGCCGCTGCCGTATCCAGGTCTTCCAGGGCGTCGTCATCGCCGCTCAGGCGACGGCGTCCGCGAGACCTTCACGGTCCGCAAGATCAGCTTCCAGGTCGGCGTCGAGCGCACCTTCCCGGTGCACTCCCCGGTCATCGACCACATCGAGGTCGTCACCCGCGGTGACGTCCGTCGCGCGAAGCTCTACTACCTGCGCAACCTCCGCGGCAAGAAGGCGAAGATCAAGGAGAAGCGCGACGCCTGATCGCGTCTTCTCCACAACTGGAGCAGGCAGGCGCACGGGACGACCGCTGCGCGACGCCTAGACTGAACCCCCGCGACTTACACTGTCGCGGGGGTTCTGCGTCTGCTCCGGCTCGTCAGCCGGACTGCAGCGCGGCATGGAAGATGACGGGTGGACCGGCGTGACCGACAGCGCTCCGTACGGCATCCGCGCAGCGACGCGATGGCGACCGCAGCTCCTCGCCGTCGCGCGACCTCCGAGCGTGTCCGGCCGGACGATCCGCCGAACGGTACCGGCGATCCGCGCGGTCGCGGGCGGTCGCGGCGGCTGCGCGCGGGTCGGACTCTTCCTGCGCGACGTCCTCGTCATCGTCGTCGTCGCGGTCCTGGTCGTCGTTCCTGATCAAGACGTTCCTGGTCCGCTCGTTCTACATCCCCTCCGGGTCGATGCAGAACACGCTGCAGGTCGACGACCGCATCCTCGTCAACGAGCTCGCTCCCGAGCTGATGCCGCTGCAGCGCGGCGACGTCGTCGTGTTCAACGATCCCGGGCGGCTGGCTGCTCGCCCAGCGAGCCGGCGCAGCAGCCGCCGGTCACGGCGGCCGTCGACTGGGTGCTGTCGCTCGTCGGGCTGTCGGCGCCCGACAGCGAACGACCACCTGATCAAGCGCGTCATCGGGCTGCCGGGCGACCACGTCGACTGCTGCAACGCGCTCGGGCAGATGAGCGTCAACGGCGTCCCGCTCGACGAGCCGTACATCAAGCTGCCGGAAGGCGTCACGCGTGTCAGCGGGATCGACTTCGACGTCACGGTGCCCGACGGACTCCCTCTGGGTGATGGGCGACAACCGCTA
The DNA here is from genome assembly GCA_963830655.1 of uncultured Actinomycetota bacterium. Lineage (GTDB taxonomy): Bacteria > Actinomycetota > Actinomycetes > Actinomycetales > Microbacteriaceae > Naasia. Next base: position 137,122 of record CAWHND010000002.1, on the reverse strand, counting down.
CAACTCCGCGGACTCCCGCTACAACCAGGACCAGCCGACCAAGGGCTTCGTGCCGATCTCGAACGTCGTCGGCCGCGCGCTTCTGATCACCTGGCCGATCGACCGCTGGGCCTGGCTCGACAACTATCCGTCTGTCTTCCGCGACGCCGGACAGCAGGACGACGCGCTCGCCCGAGAGCCCGAAACCGTGGCGGAGGTGTCGCGCGGGATCTCAGGCGAGCGCGCAGTGACCGCTCCGAAGCCCGTCACGCTCGTCGACCCGCTGCGAAGCGGACGACCGCCGCCAAGGCGCCCACGCTCCGTCGCGAGCGCGCGCTGCTGGACGCCGGCGCGGAGTTCGTCATCGGCTGCGACGAGGTCGGCCGCGGTGCCATCGCCGGCCCGGTCGCGCGTCGGCGTCTGCATCGTCGACATCCGCCGAAGCGCATTCCCGCGCGGCCTGCGCGACTCGAAGCTGCTCTCCGAGAAGGCCGCGCGAGAGCACTGGCGCCGCCCGTGCGGGCCTGGGCGGTCGGCATCGGCGGTCGGGCTGTCGAGCAACGACGAGATCGATCGGCTCGGGCTCATCATCGCGCTGGGGCTCGGCCGGCGCCGCGCGCCGTCATCGGCCTGCTCGAGCAGGGCGTCGAGCTCGGCGGCTCCGCGCTCATCCTCGACGGCAACTACGACTGGCTGACGCCGGCCTCGGCTCGCGAGGGCGTCGGCTCCGGCCCGCGGGTGGTCACCCGCATCAAGGCCGACCTGGACTGCGCCTCCGTCTCCGCGGCATCCGTCGTCGCGAAGGTGCACCGCGACCGGCTGATGATCGATCACCACGAGCGACACCCGCACTACGGCTGGGTCAGCAACAAGGGCTACGGCTCCGCCGCGCACTGCGCCGCCATCGACGAGGTCGGCGCCGAGCGAGCTCCATCGCCACACCTGGCTGCGCACGCCGTCGCTGTTCGACCTGGCGCCGTCCGGCGACGACGAGGGATCCGAGCGCCGGACGATCGAGGCCGCAGTCGAGGGTCCCGTCCGCCGGGTAGGATCGGCTCGATGGACGAAGACGAGTTCGAGGACTACGACCGCGAGGTCGAGCTGGCGCTGTACCGCGAGTACCGCGACGTCGTCGGCCAGTTCAAGTACGTCGTCGAGACGGAGCGGCGCTTCTACCTCGCGAACGAGGTCGAGCTGCAGCGCCGCGACACCGAGCACGACTTCTACTTCGAGCTCACGATGAACGACGTCTGGGTCTGGGACGTCTACCGCGCCGACCGGTTCGTGAAGAGCGTGCGCGTGCTGACCTTCAAGGACGTCAACGTCGAGGAGCTCTCCGCCAAGGAGCTGGAGCTCCCGCAGGAGCTCGCGCTCGACGAGTAGTCCGGCCGAGGAGGGCGCCGCAGCGCGGCCGACCGGAGCCTGCGCGGGGAGAACCGACGGTGCGCGGGTGTCGTTTCCTCCGCGGGACGGCGCTTTCCCCGCGCGTGCCGCTATGCGCCGCCTGTTGCTGGCATGCGCTCACAGGTCGTGACCCGAACGACTTCTCCCCAGATCGCTCTCCGCCCCGTTCCGGCGCCCTCCGCTCCGCATCCTTGGTGCTCGGAGGTCGCAGATGCGCAAGAAGGATGCCCTCGGGCAGTGGGGTGAGGAGCTGGCCGCTCAGTATCTGAGCGAGCACGGCTACCAGGTCATCGATCGCAACTGGCGCTGCAGCCAGGGGGAGATCGACATCGTGGCTCGGGCGGACGTCGGCACGGCCTTCATCGAGGTCAAGACGCGCTCGAGCCTGGCCTTCGGGCATCCGTTCGAGGCGATCTCCGACGCCAAGCTCTCCCGGCTGCACGGACTCGCCATCGCCTGGTGCGTCGCGCATCCCGGCAGACACGGGCCGGTGCGGGTCGACGTCGTGGGCATCGTCGCGGAGCAGGGCGCGCCGCCCGTCATCGAGCTCATGCAGGGCGTCACGTGGTGAGCGTCGGTCGGGCCTCGTCCATCGCGCTGATCGGGCTCGAGGGATCCGTCGTGGAGATCGAGGCGGAGGTGTCCACCCAGAACCCCGGCTTCAAGATGATCGGGCTGCCCGATTCGGCCTGCAAGGAGGCCGAGCAGCGGGTGCGCGCCGCCATCACCAATTCGGGCTTGAAGTTCCCCGTGCAGAAGCTCACGGTGAACCTCTCGCCCGCCGAGCTGCCGAAGCAGGGCGCGCTCTTCGACCTCGGCATCGCGGTGGCCACGCTCGAGAGCAACGGGCAGATCCCGCTGGACTCGCGGCCGCGGACCATCCACCTCGGCGAGCTCGCGCTCGACGGTCGGCTCCGGCCGCTGCGGGGCGCGCTGCCCGCCGCGCTCGCCGCGTCCCGGTCAGGAGCGACGACCGTCGTCGTGCCCGACCGGCAACGTCGACGAGGTGTCGCTGATCCCTGGGCTGAAGGTCGTCGGCGCATCGAGCCTGCGCGAGGTCGCCATCTGGCACGGCGCCGACCTCGACGGCTGGGAGGTCGATCCGCTGCTCGCGCGCGGATCGCTCGCCGCTTCCCGACGCCGTGCCGGACCTCGACGAGGTCATCGGCAACGAGGAGGCGGTCGAGGCGCTCATCGTGGCGGCCGCCGGCGGGCACCACATGCTGATGCTCGGCCCTCCGGGAGCAGGCAAGACCATGCTCGCCGCGCGGATGCCCGGCATCCTGCCCGACCTCGACGAGGACGCGGCGATCGAGGTGGCATCGCTGCGCTCGCTCTCGGGCTATGACGTCGGCACGAGCCTGTCCACGATCCCGCCCTTCGAGAGCCCGCATCACACGGCGACCGCGTCGGCGATGATCGGCGGCGGCAGCCGCTTCATCCGTCCGGGGGCCGCCGCCCGCGCCTCGCACGGCATCCTCTTCCTGGATGAGGCGCCGGAGTTCAATCGGGACGTCCTCGACACCCTGCGCCAGCCGCTCGAGACGGGGCGGGTCTCGATCCACCGGGCGGCAGCGGTGGCCACGTTCCCGTGCGCGTTCCAGCTCGTGCTCGCCGCCAACCCCTGCCCGTGCGGCCAGTACGGGGTGAAGGACTCCGCCTGCATCTGCCCCGTGCTGGTCCGCGACCGCTACCTCAAGCGGATCTCCGGGCCGCTGCTCGATCGGATCGACATCCAGCTGCGGGTGCCGCGGGTGACCGCGATCCAGCTGCGGATGAGCGGAGATCGACGCGCACGACGACGGCGCAGGCTCGGGCTCGCGTGCTGGCCGCCCGCAGCGTGTCGCAGCGGCGCCTCGCCGAGACCCCCTGGCGGATCAACGCGCAGGTGCCCGGCAGCTGGCTGCGCGCGCCGGCGCCAGCTGCTCGAGCGGCCTGCGATGGCCGTGATCGACCGGGCACTCGAACTGGGCTCGCTGACCATGCGCGGCTACGACCGCGTGCTCCGGCTGGCCTGGACCCTGAGCGATCTGGACGGAGCTGGGCGGCCGACGGTCGCGCACGTCGCTCGGGCTTACGCGATGCGGAGAGGAACCTCATGAACGTGGCCGAGATCGACAGGGACGATCCTCACGGAGGCGATCCGGGCCGTACGGCCTGACGACCAGGCGGAGCCGGGCGAGGCGTTCGCCCGAGCCGTGTGGAGCGGAGTCGCCGAGCCGGGCGACTCCACGGCGGGCCTCGCGATCGCCGCGCTCGGCGCCGAGGGCGCACTGGCAGCGCTGCAGGAGGGCTGGAAGGCGGAGCGGCTCGCGAAGACGCATCAGCGACGCTGCGGGCGAAGAGATGGCGCCGGCGACGGCCGCTCAAGCCCTCGAACGGTGGACCCCTCGAGTGCAGGTGGACTTCGCGCTCGAACACCTGCGCATGGCCGCGCGCCGCGGAGTACGGCTGCGCATCCCGTCGGACCGCGTCTGGCCGGAAGGCCTCGACGATCTCGGAGCACACGGCCCGATCGCGCTCTGGACGCTCGGCAGCGAGGACGTCCTTCGGACCGCTCCGCGCTCGATCGCCCTGGTCGGAGCGCGGGCCGCGACCGGATACGGCGAGCACATCGCGATGGAGTCGGCCGCCGGACTCGTCGATCGCGGCTTCACCATCGTCTCGGGCGCTGCGTACGGCATCGACGGAATGGCGCACCGTGCGGCGCTGGCGAGCGGCGGCGGCACGATCGCCTTCCTCGCGGGCGGCGTGGACAGGTTCTACCCCAGCGGCCACGACAGCCTGCTGCGCCGCATCGAGGCGTCCGGCATGGTCGCGTCCGAGCTTCCCTGCGGCTCCAGCCCCACTCGATGGAGGTTCCTGCAGCGCAACCGGCTGATCGCGGCAGCGAGCCGGGCGACGATCGTGATCGAGGCGGGCAGCCGGTCCGGCTCGCTCAACACCGCGGGGCACGCCGCCGCGATCGGTCGCCCACTCGGCGCCGTGCCGGGCCCCGTCACCTCTGCCGCGTCCGCCGGCTGCCATCGGCTGATCCGCGAATACGACGCCATCTGCGTCACGAGTGCCGAGGAGATGGCCGAGCTGGTGATCGGACCGTCCGACGACCGGCTCGCGATGCCCTCGTCGGCGCCCTACGACGCGGAGCGCGTCCGAGTGCTCGATGCGCTCTCCAGCAGGGCGAGGTCGATCGATGACATCGCCCGGCTCAGCGGGCTGTCGATCGCGACCGTGCAGTCCATGCTCGGACTGCTCGAGCTCGAGGGCATCGCCTCGGCGGGGGAGTCGGGCTGGCGTCGGGTCTGACGCAAATCCGGAGGTCGGTTCGTGCGCGGCTGCTGGGGAAGGATAGGGGGATGACGGACGGCTATTCGGCGGCGCAGGTCCAGGCGGCCGAGCGGCCCCTCCTCGACGCCGGCGTTCCCCTCATGCAGCGAGCCGCGGACGGGCTCGCCGCCGAGATCGATCGCGAGCTCAGTCGCATGTCGGAGCCGCGATCCGTGATCGTGCTCGTCGGAGTCGGCAACAATGGCGGGGATGCGCTCTATGCCGCCGCCCGGCTCGCTGGGCATGTCGAGGTGCTGCTGGTGCTCCTCACCGAACGCGTGCACGAGGCGGGCCTGGCGGCCGCCCGCCAGGCAGGGGCGGAGACGGCTGACGACGCTGCCGGAAGATGGTCGATCGAGCGGTTGCTCCCACGAGCCATGGCCGCGTCGATCCTCGTCGACGGCATCCTCGGCACCGGCTCGGCGGGACGAGCCGCCCCACGAGGGATCGCTCGCGAGATCCTCGAGCAGTTGGACTTCATTCGCGATGAACTGGGCACGGTTGTCGCCGTAGACATTCCGACCGGCGTCGATCCCGACGATGGCAGCATCCCGGGCGTTGCGCTGCGGGCCGACGTCACGGTCACCTTCGGCGCCGTCAAGGCGGGACTCCTGCTCCCGCCGGGGCGGGATCACGCCGGTGAGGTGCGCCTCATCGACATCGGCCTCGATCTCAGCCGCGTCGAGCCCACCGTGCGCACCGACCGCTGATCACGAGGGCAGTCTGCAGCTCACCATGGGCTGGTGAGAACCAGACTGCGCTCTAGCGCGACGGCTCGGGCTCGTAGGAGCCGACGGCGAACAGCGAGATGACAGTCTGTCCGTCTGCGGGGGAGGAGACGACCTCGATCGGGTCGCCGGCTGACACCTTGCCCCGCTTGATGACTCGGAAGTACGTGCCGAGTCGTCGCTCCGCGGCGAAGCGCTTGACCCACCCCTTGGAGTCGGCGCCGCCCACCCACCGCGCGAAGGTCATGCACGGTTCGCGAGGCGATGTCGCCTCGAGCTCGACCGCGTCCGCACCGGTGCCGATCCGCCAGCGCTCGCCGACCTTCGCGGTGTTCGGGTCGATCCCGTCGACGCGCAGGTTCTCGCCGAACCAGCCGGGAGCGAGTTCGCGTCCGAGCTGATCGGACCAGAAGTCCGCGTCGTCCTGCGAGTAGACGTACACCGCCTGATCGATGCCGCCGTGCCATTTGCGATCCGCCTGCACATCGGCTCGCAGGCCGAATCTGCCGACCTTCACCGGGCCATCGACTGGCCGCTTGTCGATGGCGGTCACCCCGTTGGTCCCCGAGTCGAGGTGGAGCTCGTGGACGATGCACGCGGCGAGGAGGCTGGCCATGGGGCGATTCTAGGGTCGACGCGTTTCGGGCGGACGTCGCGCACACGACGTGCGTCCGCCGGCCGTGCGCCTGCCGTCATCGGAGGCTCGCGTTAGGGTGCCGTCATGCCAGCGAACCGAGGGATCGCCGATCCGCCGCCCAGCCACGTGATCGTGCATCTCACCGACAGCCACCTCCGCGCCGGCGGCGCCCCTCTGCACGGCACGGTCGACACCGTCGCCCATCTCCACCGTGCCCTCGAGCGCGTGCTCGACTCCGGACTGGTCATCGATGCGATCGTGCACACCGGGGACATCGCGGATCTCGGCGAGCTGGACGCCTACCGCCGCGCCCGCGAGATCATCGAACCCGTCGCCGCACGGCTGGGCTGCCCGATCGTCTGGATCGCCGGCAACCACGACTCGCGGGGCCCGCTGCGGGTCGGCCTCTTCGACCAGGATCCGACATCCGAGCCGATCACGACCGTCATCGAGGTCGATGGGCTGAGGATCATCGGCCTCGACACCTCGGTTCCCGGCATGGGTCACGGGCACCTCGACGCCGAGCAGCTCGCCTGGCTGAGCGCCGAGCTGTCCATTCCGGCCGCCCGGGGCACCATCATCGCCCTGCACCATCCGCCCGTGCCCACCCAGGTGCGCGTGCTCGAGTCGTTCCAGCTCGACAACGCCGCCGACCTGGCCGCCGCGATCGCCGGCAGCGACGTGCGCGCGCTGCTCGCCGGGCACTTCCACTACGGCATCACCAGCACGCTCGCGGGCAGGCCCGTCTCCGTCGCCACGGCCACCAGCTACACGGTCCGGGTCGAAGCGCCGCCATTGGGATTCACCGGTGTGGACGGCGAACAGGCGATCAACCTCGTCTACGTCTACGAGGATTCCATCGCCCACGTCGCGGCGCCGCTCGAGGTCCGTCCGTCGGTTGTGACCCTTCCTGACGGATTCTTCGACCGCTGACCGGTGTGGGTCCCCGCCGCGGGGTGGCTCGGGCGCACCCTGGATGGATGCACGGCACGGATGGGGCGGCCACTGTCGAATCGGTCGATGCGGCGACGCCACCCGACGCATCCGCCGACATCCACCCGCGCGGCGACGCACCCGTCCGCGAGGGTGTCGGCTACGCACGAGCCATCGAGCTCTTCGTCGACCATCTCGACGGCGAGCGCGGCTATTCCGCTCACACGATCTCCTCGTACCGGGCCGACCTGCTCGATCTGGCGGAGTTCGCCTCCCGAGGGGGCGAGCCCCCGGTCGCGACACTGTCTCTCGACCTCCTGCGCGACTGGCTCTGGGACAGCTCGGAGCGGGGCCTGGCCAAGGCGACCATCGCCCGGCGCACCGCATCGGTGCGCGGCTTCTCAGGCTGGCTCGCCCGTCAGCAGCTGATCGCGAGCGACCCCGCACTCCGGCTGCGCTCGCCGAAGACCCGTGGCGACCTGCCGCGCGTGGTCACCACGTCGAATCTCGACGACGTCTTCGCGACCCTCACCCTGCGGGCCTCCGAGGACGACCCCGCCGCGCTGCGCGACCTCGCCATCGTCGAGCTGCTCTATGCGTCGGGCATCCGCGTGTCGGAGCTGTGCGGCCTCGACCTGCCGGACATCGACCTCGAGCGACTGACCGCTCTGGTGACCGGCAAGGGGAACAAGCAGCGGGTCGTGCCGTTCGGGGTTCCGGCCGCTCGCGCGATGGGGGCCTACCTCGATCGCGGACGGCCCACGCTCGTCAGTCAGGCGGCGGAAGGATCGGGCGTCGGATCGGCGCTCTTCCTCGGCGCGCGCGGCGGCCGGGTCGGTCCTCGGACCGTGTATCGATTGGTGGCAGGGCTGCTCGCCGAGGTGCCGGGATCGGGCCCGTCGGGGCCGCATGCTCTGCGCCACTCGGCTGCGACGCACCTGCTCGACGGAGGGGCAGACCTGCGCGCCGTGCAGGAGCTCCTCGGCCACGCGAGCCTCGGCACGACCCAGATCTACACGCACGTCTCCGCAGAGCGGCTGAAGGCGGCATATCAGCAGGCGCACCCGCGCGCGTGACCGCTCGGCGTGCCCGCGGCCGATCGCCCTTCCGCACGTCATGCGCTCGCCGCCGCCGATCGGCAGGAGCACCGCACGAGGAATGCCGACGATGAGCCCGACGGGGGAGAGGTACTCGCCGTCCCGTCGGACTCCGAAGTGCAGGCAGCCGTTGCGGCAGTGCGCTGGCGCATCGGCGACGGTGCCGATCGTCTCGCCAGCGCGCACCGAGCTGCCGACAGGCAGCGCCGCCGCAACGGGCTCGAAGCTCGAGACGAGTCCCTGCGCGTGCGCCACAGCCAGCACCGGGCGATCGCCCACGGTGCCAGCGAACGAGATGACCCCGTCTGCGGGCGCCACCACCGTGCTGCCGACCGGCGCCGCCAGGTCGATGCCGCGATGCCCGGCGCCGTATCGGGTCGCCGGTGGATCGTACTGATCGACGATCAGCGGAGCGCTCACCGGCCATCGCCATGACACCGGAAGAGCCGCGTCGGCGGGCAGTGAAGCGCCGCCGACGCCAGGAGTCCGCCGATCAGCGCGCCGACTCCGACGGCTCGAACGGCGCGGGGGATGCTCGTCATCCGGCCATGATCGTGCCCGAAGCGAGCTCTCGGTCGGCGGGAGCAGGATCTGTGCACAACTCATGGCGAAGCGTCGGTGTGGACGAGACCCATCGGGCGGTGGAGCCCCGATCACCTCGAGCATTCGGTTGAATCCGCGCCTTCGCGGCGATGGCGATCGCCCCTGACCGGTTCGGCTGCACCCGAACCGGGATCCTGGTACTCTTCTATGACGCACCTCGCTTGCGGGGTGACTTCGCGTGCCCTCTGCGATCCGGCCCCAGGCCCCAGTCGCGGCACCAGCATCCAGCGGTCTTCGAAGCTCCTCACCGAGCGGATGAGGCGGATGCGTGTCGGGCACCAGGCTCCGCGGCCGACCGGCACGCGGGAACAACCGAATCGGCCTCGCGCCGCGCATTCGCGCGGGCGTGCGCCAAGAAAAGGAGAACGGCCATGGCCGTCGTCACCATCCGCCAGCTGCTCGACAGCGGCGTCCACTTCGGACACCAGACCCGCCGCTGGAACCCGAAGGTCAAGCGCTTCATCCTGACCGAGCGCTCGCGGCATCCACATCATCGACCTGCAGCAGTCGCTGGCGTACATCGACAAGGCGTACGACTTCGTCAAGGAGACGGTCGCCCACGGCGGCACCATCCTCTTCGTCGGCACGAAGAAGCAGGCGCAGGAGGCCATCGCCGAGCAGGCGACGCGCGTCGGCCAGCCCTACGTCAACCAGCGCTGGCTCGGCGGTCTGCTCACCAACTTCCAGACCGTCTCCAAGCGCCTGGCCCGCATGAAGGAGCTCGACCTGGTCGACTTCGACGACACGACGCAAGCGGCTTCACCAAGAAGGAGCTGCTGATCCAGCGGCGCGAGCTCGACAAGCTGCAGAAGTCGCTCGGCGGAATCCGCAACCTGACGCAAGACCCCGTCGCGCGATCTGGGTCGTCGACGCCAAGCGCGAGCACCTCGCGGTCAACGAGGCGAAGAAGCTCGGCATCCCCGTGATCGGCATCCTCGACACGAACGCCGACCCGGACGAGCTCGCAGTACCCGATCCCCGGCAACGACGACGCGATCCGCTCCGTCGCGCCTGCTCACCCGCATCATCGCCGACGCCGCGGCCGAGGGCCTCATCCAGCGCCACCAGGGCTCGACCGAGGCAGGAGCCCGCCGAGCCGCTCGCCGAGTGGGAGCGCGAGCTCCTCGAGGCCGGCACGACTGCCGAGAGCCCGTGGTCGAGGCGAGCGCTGTGACCGATGAGGTCGTCGCAGACGCGAGGTCGTCGAGTCGCCCGAGTCGACACGACGAGGCCAGTGCCGAGGCCGCCGACGCCGCCGATGACGTCGCCGCCGAGACCCTCGCCGAGGACGGCGCTCCGCTGCCGGTCGAGGAGAACGACGCCGACGCCGAGGCGCGAGGCCGACCTCGCCGCGCAGGCCGACGAGAGCGTCGTCATCCAGCACGCGCCCGAGACCGACGCCGAGGTCGAGGCGAAGGAGCGAGGCAGCCGCCACTCCCGCCGAGAAGAAGCCCGCCAAGAAGGCCTGCCGGCCAAGCAAGGCCGCGGCCGAGAAGGCAGACGCCGACGAGGCCTGACTGCCGCCTGAGATCATGAACGAACGGAGGCGGTGAGGGTCCACACGGACGCTCACCGCTTCCGCGTGATCGGCTCGCCCGGGCCGCCGTCCGCACGAAGCCCACAGATGCCACGAACAGACACACGCAACAGACACAAGGAGTTGAAGCATGGCCACTTCAGCCTGCCGGACATGAAGGCGCTGCGCGAGCGCCTCGGCACCGGCATGGTCGACACCAAGAACGCCCTCGTCGAGGCCGACGGCGACATCGAGAAGGCCGTCGAGATCCTCCGCCTCAAGGGCGCGAAGGGCAACGCGAAGCGCGCCGACCGCTCCACCAGCGAGGGCCTCGTCGCCGCTCGCGAGAGCGCGACCGCCGTCACCCTGATCGAGCTCGCCTGCGAGACCGACTTCGTCGCGAAGAACGAGCGCTTCATCGCGCCTCGGCCGACAAGGTGCTCCAGGCGGTCGCCGAGTCCGGCGCCGAGACCGTCGAGGCCGCGCTCGCCGCGCCCGCCGGACGGCCAGACCGTCGGCGCCAGATCATCGACGACGAGGCCGCGATCATCGGCGAGAAGGTCGAGCTGCGCAAGGTCGCGCCGCATCGCCGGCGACGAAGTTCGCGATCTACCTGCACAAGACGAGCAAGGACCTGCCGCCGCAGATCGGCGTCGTCGTCGCGTACACGGGTGACGACGCCGAGACCGCCCGCAGCGTCGCGCAGCACATCTCGTTCGCCGACCCGATCTACCTCGGCAAGGACGATGTCCCCGAGAGCGACGTCGAGAACGAGCGTCGCGTCGTCGAGGAGATCAGCCGCAACGAGGGCAAGCCCGAGGCCGCGCTGCCGAAGATCGTCGAGGGCCGCCTGCAGTGCCTTCTTCAAGCAGGTCGCCCTGCTCGAGCAGGACTACGCCCGCGACAACAAGCTGTCCGTCGGCAAGGTGCTCGAAGGACGCCGGCCTCACCGTCACCGGCTTCGCCCGGTTCAAGGTCGGCGCGTAGTCGAGCCGCCCGCAACGCGCCAGCGTGACCGAAGCGCCTCCATCCTCTGCGGATGGGGGCGCTTCCGCGTTCCGGTAGCCTTGTCCGGGCCTAGGAGGATGCACATGACCGACGGTGAGAAACGACGGGTCCTGCTGAAGCTGTCCGGAGAGGCGTTCGGCGGGCGCCACTCGGCGTCAACCCCGACGTGGTGAGCGCGCTCGCGCGCGAGATCGCCGAGGCGGCCAAGACGGTCGAGATCGCGGTCGTCGTCGGCGGCGGCAACTTCTTCCGCGGCGCCGAGCTCAGCAGGCGGGCATGGACCGCAGCCGCGCCGACTACATGGGCATGCTCGGCACGGTGATGAACGCCCTCGCCCTGCAGGACTTCCTCGAGCAGGCGGGCGCCGAGACCCGCGTGCAGTCCGCGATCTCGATGACCCAGGTCGCCGAGCCGTACATCCCGCGGCGCGCCATCCGGCACCTCGAGAAGGGCCGCGTCGTCATCTTCGGCGCCGGCGCCGGCCTGCCGTACTTCTCCACCGACACGGTCGCCGCGCAGCGCGCGCTCGAGATCCGCGCCGACGAGGTGCTCGTCGCGAAGAACGGCGTCGACGGCGTCTACTCCGCCGACCCGCGCACGGACCCGACCGCGGTGAAGCTCGAGACGGTCACCTACCTCGACGCGCTCCAGCAGGGCCTCAAGGTCGTCGACTCGACCGCGTTCAGCCTCTGCATGGACAACGGCATGGCGATGCGCGTCTTCGGCATCGAGGGCGACGGCAACATCGGCGGCGGCCATCCGCGGCGCTCGAGCCCATCGGCACGCTCGTCTACGCCTGACCCGCACCGATCGCGCTCGCCGTCGGGGCGCCGTCGCCGGAGGGTCAGTCGGGTCGCGGCCTAGAATGATCAGCGCTACAGACACGAAGGAGCTCCTGTGATCGCGGATGTGCTGGCCGAGACGACCGACCGCATGACGAAGGCGGTCGAGGCCGCCAAGGACGACTTCGCCACCGTCCGCACCGGCCGCACGAACCCGCCGCTGTTCCAGCGCCTCCTGGTCGACTACTACGGCACGCCGACGCCGCTCGGGCAGCTCGCCTCGCTGCAGACGCCCGAGGCGCGCATGCTGATCATCACGCCGTACGACAAGTCCGCGCTCAAGGACATCGAGCAGGCCATCGTCGCCGACCCCGAACCTCGGCGCGAGCCCGTCGAACGACGGCACGATCATCCGCGTCGACCATCCCCGAGCTGACGCAGGACCGCCGCAAGGAGTTCGTCAAGGTCGTCCGCGACAAGGGCGAGGACGCGAAGGTCTCGGTCCGCAACATCCGCCGCAAGGCGAAGGACGACCTCGACGCGCTCAAGAGCGAGGTCGGCGAAGACGAGATCGCGCGCGGCGAGAAGGAGCTCGAGGCGCTCACCAAGCCGCACGTCGACGCCATCGACGACGCGCTCAAGCGCAAAGAAGCCGAACTGCTCGAGGTCTGATGGCTGACGGGGGGCGTCGACGCAGCCGCTCCGAGCTGCAGTCGCAGATCGAGAATCGGCGCGCCGAGCTGCAGGCCCAGGTCAAGGCCACCCGCGAGCACTTCGACGAGGCGCAGGAGCGGATCAACCAGCGCAGCGGTCGCAACCTGCTCTCCGCCATCGTCTTCGGGGTCCTGCTCGGCGCGTCCATGCTCGCGAGCCTGCTGTTCATCCCGGAGCTGTTCCTCGTCGTCGTCGCGGTGCTGATCACCTTCGCCACCTCCGAGCTCGCGAGCGCGCTGCGGCACGCCGGCCGCGATGTGCCGCGCATCCCCTCCGTGATCGCCGCGATCCTGGTGATGCCGCTCGCCTTCCTCTTCACCGGCTCAGGCCAGTTCTGGGGGCTGCTCGGTGCGATCGCCTTCGTCACGCTGTGGCGTCTCGTCGAAGCGGTCACGACCGCGCGCGGAGCCTCTCGTTCCGATCTGTGGAAGGACCTCGGCGCCGGCGCCTTCGTCCAGCTCTACCTCACGCTGCTCGCCAGCTGCGCCGTCGCGCTGACCGCGCATCCGGACGGACAGTGGTGGACGATCACCTTCCTCGTCGTCGTCGTCTTCGTCGACGTCGGCGCCTACGTCGAGCGGGCTCAACTTCGGCAAGCACCAGATGGCGCCGCGGATCAGCCCCAACAAGACCTGGGAGGGCTTCGCCGGGTCGGTGGTGTTCGCGATGGCGGTCGCCATCCCCGCGTCGATCTTCCTGCTGGACGAGCCCTGGTACTTCGGCGTCCTGTTGGCGCTCGTCCTCGTGCCGTCGGCCACGTCGGCGACCTCACCGAGTCGCTGATCAAGCGCGACCTCGGCATCAAGGACATCAGCTCGTGGCTGCCGGGCCACGGCGGATTCCTCGACCGCCTCGACTCGATCCTGCCGTCCGCCGCGGTGGCCTACGCCCTGTACCTCCTCTTCGCCTGACGTTCGATTCCGGCCCCAAGCTCGCCATACGACTCCTGATCGGCGGACCCACGGTCCGTCGCCCGGTCTCTGGGGGTCCGTGGGGCACAATGAGCCGCATGGGGACGACCTTCCAGCACTCGCGGAAATCGAAGCTCGGCTATCAGCCCGACGACGTCGACGCATTCCTCAAGGCCGCCCGCCGTGCGTACGACGCTCCCATCGGCACCGCCGACATCGATGCGGAGGCGATCCGTCGCGCCGCCTTCGCGATGGAGAAGGGCGGCTACTCGACCGTCCAGGTCGACGCCGCTCTCGAGCGACTCGAGGACGCCTTCGCGCTCCGAGAGCGTGAGCACGCCCGTCGAACAGCGGAGACAAGGCCTGGTTCGGCGAAGCACGGCAGTCGGCGCAGGAGATCCTGGAGCGGCTCGGGCGTCCGGACGGTCGACGCTTCCGGCGTGAGGGGCCTCTCGGGTCGGCTACGACAAGCACGAGGTGGACGACTTCTGCGACCGCCTCGAGGCGTTCTTCAGCAAGGGCGCCAAGCTCGGCATCGACGAGGTGCGCACCGTCGCGTTCACCCCGAAGCGCGGCGGATACGCCGAATGGCAGGTCGACCTGCTGCTCGATCACGTCGTCGACGTGATGCTCGCCGTGCGCTGAGCCTCGCGTCGAGGCAGCGCAACGCGGGGCTGATCGCGAGGCCGATCGAGGGGTCCATCTCGAGGCCGATCGAGGGTCGATCTCAGGGCTGCGGAGGTCCGCCGACATGCGGGCGAACGGCCCAACCGGGCCGCGCGGAGGCCGTTTGCTAGCATGGACGGATCGTGGGAAGACATGCTGACTCCGCGGTGGCGTCCCGTCCCCGCCGGATAACCCGAACTGCAGGTCCTCAGCGACCCAGATTCCGGGCGCCGTTCCACGGCAACCTGGCCCTGTCGCTGTTCGGATTCCTGGCCGCATTCGCCTTCGTCCTGGTGAACGTGACCGATCCGTACGCCGGCGCGGTGGCCTCGCCGTACTACCACGCCGCTCCCAGCTCGGCCGCCCGTGGGGAGCAGCTGCTCGCCGCCGCATCCGGCGCCGGGACCACGATCGTGCGGGACGGCTTCACCGTCACCGAGAAGAAGATCGAGGTCATCGCGCCGGCGCCCGCGCCCGCCGACACCGCGTCTGCCGAGTGGGCTCCGCCGGCCGCGCCGTTCCCGATCCGGGATCCGCGCAGGCCGCCGGCGCCGAGGCCGTCGCGGCGCGCGGCTGGGGCACGGATCAGTACGACTGCCTGGTCGCCCTCTGGAACAAGGAGTCGGGCTGGCGCGTCAACGCCTACAACGCCTCGAGCGGCGCGTACGGCATCCCGCAGTCGCTGCCCGGCAGCAAGATGGCGTCCGCCGGCGCCGACTGGGAGACCTCGGCTGCCACTCAGATCGCGTGGGGCCTCGGCTACATCCAGTCCCGCTACGGCAGCCCCTGCGGCGCCTGGCAGTCCTCCGTCGACCGAGGGTGGTACTGACGGCCCGTAACGCGCCAGCGTTACAGCCGTCAATGGTGAGGAGTCGCGCACTGGGCCCATGGCGCATGCTTGCGCCAGGGATTGCGCGACGTCTCGAACCATTGAGAGTTGCCGCAGTAGCAACCCCACTCAGCTAGCACCCCACAGCTGACCCCACCCACCCCCTACCCCCTTCCGTAGACTCGACCCATGCCCCGCAGCAACCGATCACGTGGATCGCGTCGCGGGGATCCTCGGGCACTGGGCGCAGCCGAACCCGACGAGCTCGACATCGCTCGGATGATGAGCGGCTGGCGGCGCACCGAGACCAAGCGGGGGATCGTCTACAACGTGCAGCCGATCACCGCGCTGCAGGCGACGAAGGACTACCGCTGCCCGGGCTGCGGCATCGCGGTCGATCCCGGGCATCGCCCACCTGGTCGATCTGGCGCGCCGACGGCGTGCTGGGCGACGCGGCCGACCTCGCGGCCCGTCGGCACTGGCACGCGCACTGCTGGAAGGTCGCATGAGCGATCGAGATCCGGGGCGGCATCGAGCTGCCCGCGCGTCCGCGAGGACATCGAGCTGCAGACCGCGCGACGGGCTCACGCTCGTCGGCGAGCTGGCGACGCCCTCGACCATCCGCCGGTGGCGACGCTGCTCACCCTGCATCCGCTGCCGACGGCCGGCGGCTTCATGGACTCGCACGTGCTGCGCAAGGCGGCCGCGCGGCTGCCCGCCCTCGCCGACCTGGCCGTGCTGCGCTTCAACACCCGCGGCACGAGCTCGCCGCGGGGCACGAGCGAGGGCGAGTTCGGCGGCGGCGCCGCCGAGGCGGCCGACGTCGCGGCGGCCTGGCGGTTCCTCGAGTCGCGCGGGCTGCCGCACGTCTGGCTGGTCGGCTGGTCGTTCGGCACCGAGCTCGCGCTGA
This sequence comes from uncultured Actinomycetota bacterium, assembly GCA_963830655.1. Lineage (GTDB taxonomy): Bacteria > Actinomycetota > Actinomycetes > Actinomycetales > Microbacteriaceae > Naasia. The sequence continues at coordinate 121,078 of CAWHND010000002.1, read as the reverse complement.
AGTACGGCCGCGACCACGCCATCGACGGCGCCATCCTGCTCTCCCCGCCGCTGCACCGCGACCAGCGAAGACGGAGGTCGCCGCGCTGGGCACCACGACGCCCGGCCGGCTCGTCGCGCTCGTGCCCGAGCTCGACGACTACCTGCGGCCCGACGAGGCGCGCGAGCGGTTCGCGGTCGGTGCCCGAGCCGAGGCTGATCGCCGTGCGAGGGCGGCAAGCACCTCTGGGTGGGGGAGCAGCAGACGCGGCGGGTGCTCGACGAGATCGTGCGCGCCGTGAACCCGGCGGCGCTGCCGCTGCCGACCGCTGGTCGCCCGAGGCGTAGCGGGTCGAGACGCTAGAGCTCGTTCTGCCGGGGGACGATGACCTGCTTGATGATCAGCAGGATCGACGCGGCCACCGGGATCGCGATCAGCGCGCCCGAGGACGCCGAGCAGCGTGCCGCCGGCCAGCGCCGCGATCACGACGACGACGCCCGGCACCTTGACGGCGCGGTTCATGATCGCCGGGCTGAGCACGTACGCCTCGACCTGCATGTAGACCAGGTAGTAGATCGCGACCGCCAGCCAGACGCCGGGCCGGTCGGAGCACGAGGCAGCACCTGGCCGAGGATGATCAGGATCGAGCCGCTGATCGTGCCGACCAGCGGGACGAGGGAGAACAGGAACGCGATGAAGGCGAAGACCGCCGGCAGCTGGGCGCCGAAGATGCCATGAGCTGAGGAAGATGAACGACAGGATGCCGTTCACGAGCGCGAGCGATGCCTGCCCGATCACGTAGCGGCCGACCGACTGGCTGATCTGCTCGGCGATGTCGGCGAACTTCGCCCGGCGGGTGGCGGGCACCAGCTGGTAGATCCCCGCCTTGAACGTGTCGAGCGACGCGGTGAAGTACAGGGTCAGGATGACGACGATGACCCCGCCGAACAGACCGCTGGCGATGTTCAGGGTCACGGCGAACACGCCGCCGCCGATCGTTCCGGCGTTCTTCTGGACGTAGTCCACGGCCTGGTCGATGATGTCCTGCACGTCGATCGAGTCGCCGACGACGGACTGGACGTTGGCGATGAAGTCGGCGTAGCTGCTCGTCTGGCCGTAGTCGATCACGCCCTGGACGAGCTTGGTGCCCTGCCCGACGATCGTCGGGACCACGGCGAAGACGATCCCGACGAAGGCGCCGAGCACCACGACCACCACGATGAGCAGCGCGGCCCACCGCGGCAGCTTGCGCCGCTCGAGCAGGGAGACCAGCGGGTCGAGGCCGAGCGCCAGGAAGATGGCGGCGCCCACGTAGGTGAGGATCGTCGCCAGCTGGCCGACCATCGCGCCGATGCCGATGGCGACCAGCACGCCGAGTCCCGCAAGGAGGCCGATGCGGAACGGGTTGAGAATCTTCACGGGGCCTTCCGACCGGCCTCTCGACGCCGACAGCTCAGCTGTCGGCGCTCACCTTGGACGTGGACGACGAGCCGGCTGACCCGGCTCCGGGTGAGGCGGTCGACTCGGAGGCGACGGACTCGGAGTCCGCTGCCGCGCGGGACGCACTGCGGGAGGTCGGGCTTCCGGAGTCCGCTGCCGAGCCGCCCGAGCCGGGCGTCAGCATGCCGCGCAGGTTCTCGAAGTACTCGGCGACCTCGTCCCGCTCTGCGGTGATGGCGGCGAGCCGCTCTTCGGCCTCGGTCACCAGGACGCGCGTGCGCTCCTCGGCCTCGCTGACGATGCGCGCTGCGCGGTCTTCAGCGTCCTGCACGAGGTTGGCGGCGTGCGTATCGACGGCCTCGCGCTTGGTGCGCGTCTCGCGCTCCGCGGCGATCTCGAGGGTGTCCGCCTCCAGGCGCTTGTCACCTGCGCGGCGGATCGCATCGGCCAGCTGCATGTTGGCCTCGTCGAGGTACTTCTGGGTCTGCGCGACCGCCTCCTGGTGTCGTGCGAGGTACTCCTGCTCCGCCTCGTCGCGACGGGCGGTCAGTTCGACGTCGAGATCGAGGCGCGCCTGCTCGATCTCTCGGCTGTGGGCCGCGCGGTCCTCGGCGAGCTCCGCGTCGAATTGGGCCCGTGCGGCGTCGAGCTCGTGGGCGAGATCGGCGTGCGCGGCACCCAGCGCCCGCTCGACGGCGGCGCGCTTCTCGTCGAGCTCGCGCTCCAGCTCGGCTCGTGCGGCCTCACGCTCGAGCTCGTAGGTGGCTCGGTCGGCGGCGATCGCGCGCTGGGTCGTAGCGAGCTCGTCGGCGAGGAGCCGCTCATGCTCCTCGCGGGCCTCGTCGATCTCGCGGGCGACTGCCGCGCGAGCGACATCGCTCTCGCGGACGAGGCGGGCGGCTTCCTCGCGGGCTTGGATCGTCTCGCGGTCGGCGACGACGCGCAGCTCGGTGGCCTCGCGCTCCGCAGTGGCCCGGATGGCGGCTGCCTCGCGCTTGGACGTGCCGCGCAGCTCGGCGGCCTCGGTGGCGACGGCCCCGCGGATGGCGGCGGCGTCGCGGGACGCGTCCTGCACCATCTGCTCGGCGTTGTTCTCGGCGCGCTCGGTCATCTGATCGGCTTCGGCTCGCGCGGCGGCGAGCATCGCATCGGCGCGGGAGCGAGCGTCCATCAGCGTGCGCTCGGCGGCGGCTGCTGCTTCGGTCTTGAGGCGGTCGATGTCCTGTTGGACTCCGGTGCGCAGACGCTCGGCGTCGATGTCGGCCTGCGCGATGACCCGGGTGGACTGCTCTTCGGCGACCCGGAGCATGTTCTCGAGCTTGTGTCCGAGGCCGGAGTAGGTCGGACTGCCGACCTCCTCGATCTCGGAGGACAGCTCGTCGACGAGCGAGGTCAGTCGACGGACTTCCTTCGATGCATCCGCGCTTGCCGTGTTGGCCTGGATGAGATCCCGGCGCATATCGGTGAAGGCCTTATCGACCTCGTCACGGTTGTAGCCACGCATGGCCTGGCTGAAATTGGCTTCGTCGCTGGCCACGGTCACTCCTGAGCTATCGGATCAGACGGAGACGGCGGGCTCGGGTGAGCCACCCGCAAGCATAGACCGCGCGTCCGCTGAGGGCCGCAGGCCCACCGTCCCCACCCGCGCACCCCCATGGGGGCGGCGAGATCGCGCGATAGGCGGCGCCCTGCGGCGGGGAGTAGGGCCCGGAGGACAGCTCTCAGCGAACGCGCACGCTGCATCCGGATGCCTCTGGCTATCGTGGAATGTCCCGTCTGCCGTCGGGAGCGCGATTCGGCCGTGCTGGGAGTGCCTCTCCGCTCCGGACAGGGCGCCGACCTACGATGAGCGATGGCGGGATGCCGCCGGACGCGCATTCACGCGCGGTATCGGCCGGGTCGGTCCGCGACCGGTGTCGGAAGGAGGAGTGCAGTGCGTTTCGTATTCGCGATCGTGGCTTTCGTCATCGCAGCGGGGATGATCGCCTACGGCATCGCCCAGCGCACCGTGCTGGCGCCCGACGATCGAGTGGTCGCCGTCGCCGAGTTCGACAGCGCGACCGCCTTCACGGTGGTGGACGGTTCGGTGCTCGCCACCAATCCCGGCCAGCAGCGCCTCGACCTCGCCGGCTCCGGCACCATCTTCGCGGCCTACGCCCGCACCGCCGACATCCAGGCCTGGCTCGGGGACACCCCCTACAACGAGGTCGGCTACGACCTGCAGTCCGGCCGGCTCGAGACCACCGTCGTGAAGAACACTGCCACCGCGACGGGGGAGGAGCCGACGGCGACCACCCCCGCCCCCAATCCGGCGGGTTCCGACCTGTGGCTGGAAGAGCGCACCGGCGACTCGCAGCTGCGCTGGACCGTCGACCTGCCGAGCGAGCTCTCCCTGATCATCGCGTCTGACGGCTCGGCACCGGCTCCGTCTGCACTGCGCCTCAGCTGGCCCGTGGTGCACAGCACTCCGTGGGCGGGGCCGCTGATCATCGGCGGCGGCGTGCTCCTGATCATCGGGCTCATCCTCTACGTGTTGGGCCTCGTGCACATGCGCCGCACCCGCGGCCCCCGCCGCAAGGCGCCGCCCAAGATGCCGCGTCTGCCGCAGCCGCCCAAGTACAAGCCGCAGAACCGCGCCCTCGAGCCTGCGACGACGGCGAAGGGGCGCCGGTCCGCCCGCCGGATCGGCGTGCTCGCGGGGGGCCTCATCCTCACCACCTTCGCGCTCTCCGGCTGTTCGGCCGTCGACGACCTGTTCGCCGATCAGCCGGTGCCCTCGCCCTCCCCGTCGTCCACCGACGTCCCGCTGGACGACGCGCTTCCGGTGGCGGTCACCGTCTCGCAGCTCGACCGCATCATCGCCGATGTCGTCGCTGTGTCCGCCGATGCCGATGCGAATCGGAACGGCGATCTGCTCGCCTCGCGCTTCGCCGGGCCAGCGCTCGAGGAGCGGCTCGCCAACTACGCGGTGCGGGGTGTCGACGGCGCCATCGCCCCGCCGGAGCCCATCGCTGCGGGCAGGATCAAGGTCGACCTCCCCGAGGCGACCGACACCTGGCCGCGCACCGTCTTCGCCGTGGTCGGCACCGACGATCCGGCGGTCGCGCCCGTCGCGCTCGTCCTCCTGCAGCAGGCGCCTCGCGATCGGTACCTGGTCAACTACGCGGTCAAGCTGCAGCCCGGGATCGAGTTCCCCGCCGTGGCCCCACCCACGGTCGGCACCGCCGCGTTGCCCGAAGACGCCAAATTCTTCATCACGCAGCCGGATGAGGTGGGAGCGCAGTACGCCGACATCCTGCTGAACGGCGAGGCGAGCGCATCCTTCCCGCTCTTCCAGGCCGACCCCGACGGCCTGCGCGCCCAGGTGGGCGTGGACTACAAGAACGGCCAGCGTGCAGCCCTGCCGACGACGGCCTCGATCGAATACGCCAACGGGCCGGGTTCGGGGCCGGTGGTGACCCTCGCCACGAACGAGGTCGGCGCGATCATCGCCACCAGCATCGTCGAGACGGAGACGGTCAAACCCGTCGAGACCGGCGCGACGGTCAGCCCTACCGGCGCGGTCAAGGCCCTATCCGGAGTGACCTCCACCGAGAAGGGTGTCGTCTCGACCTACGGCTACCAGCTGCTGTTCTTCGTGCCTCCCGCCATCGATGGCGGACAGGTCCAGCTGCTCGGGTACGCTCAGGCCTTGATCTCAGCGAAGGAGTTGTGACGTGAATCCCCCCGCGCCGCAATCGATCGGCAATCTGCGAGGCGCCATCGACCTCGCCCCTCTCGTCAATCGCGCCAATGCGCCGCGACCGCCCGCAGGCGCCTCCGCTCCCGGTGGCGCAACCGCGAACGGTGCTCCCGGAGCCGCACCCGCCGGTGATGGCGCGATCCGCGTTCCCAGCCTCGTGCTCGAGGGGACGGACGCCAATTTCGGCCAGGTGCTCGAGCTCTCGAAGCAGGTCCCGATCGTCATCGACCTCTGGGCCGACTGGTCGGAGCCGTGCAAGGAGCTCTCTCCGATCCTGGAGCGCGTGGTCACCGGCTTCGGCGGCAGGCTGCTGCTCGTGACGGTCGACGTCGAAGCCAACCCGCAGCTCGCCCAGGCATTCCAGGCGCAGTCCGTGCCCACCGTCGCCGCACTCGTCGGCGGTCGGCCGATCTCGCTCTTCGTCGGCGCGCTGCCCGAAGCGCAGGTGGCCGAGGTGTTCGACCAGCTGCTGGCCCTCGCCCAGCAGAACGGCGTGCTCCAGTCGGTCATCGTCGAGGGCGTCGATCCCGCCGCGCCGCCCGCAGAGCCGGTCGAGGAGCCGCTGCCGCCGCATCATGCCGAGGCCTACGCCGCGATCGAGCAGGGCGATTACGCGACCGCGATCGCCGAGTACACGACGGCCATCGCCCAGGACCCTCGGGACAGCCTCGCCGTCGCGGGCCTCGCTCAGGTCCAGCTGCTTTCGCGCCTGGCCGCCGTCTCCGCCATCGACGTCCGAGCCGCAGCGGCCGCTGATCCGGCCGATCTTCCGGCGCAGCTCGATGTCGCGGACCTCGACCTCTCCGGCGGGCACGTCGATGACGCGTTCGGACGGCTCCTCGACCTCTTCCCGCGGCTCGACGCCGCGTCCAAGGAGACGGTCCGCAACCGCCTCGTGGAGTACTTCGAGGTGATCGGCACCGACGACCCGCGCGTGATCGCCGCCCGCCGCCGCCTCGCGAGCCTGCTCTACTAGTCCGCGGAATCCACCGGCTCGACGGTCATGGCGACCGTGCGTCCTGGCATGAAGGACACGGCGATCGCGACTCCGACGCTGATCACGAGCAGCGCGATGAACACCGAGTGGATCCCGTCGGTCAGCGCCGCTGCCGATGGATCATCAGAACCCCCGACGGCCGCGTTGACGATGGCGCCGAACACCGCGACGCCGATCGCGCTGCCGATGGACCGTGCGAACACATTGCCCGCCGTGACCACGCCGCGCTCACCCCATCCCACGCTCGACTGTGCCGCGATGAGGGCGGGTGAGGCGACCCAGCCCATCCCGAAGCCGATCACCGCGCAGTTGACGGCCACGAACCAGATGGAGGAGTCCGCGCCGAGCAGCAGGTTGAGCGCCGACCCGACGATCACGAAGGCGGAGCCGATCAGCGCCGTAGCCCGGAATCCGATCCGCAGATAGACGCGTCCAGCGTTGGTGGCCGCGATCGGCCAGCCGAGGGTGAGGGCGGCTATCGCGAAGCCGGCGAGCAGGGCCGAGGCGCCGAGTACCTCCTGGCCGAAGGTCGGGACGTAGCTCGAGAGGCCGAGCAGGATCGCGCCGACGCCCAGGGCGACGAAGCTCGTGGACAGCGTCACGCGGCGCTGGAAGATCCAGAGCGGCACGATGGGCTGCGCGACGCGCCGCTCGACCAGGACGAACGCGACGATGAGCGCGAGGGCCGATGCCGAACACCGCGAAGCTCGGTGCCGACAGCCACGGCCAGGCCTGGCCGCCTTCGAGCAGCCCCAGGATCAGCAGGGCGCTGCCGCCGGCGATGAGGATCGCTCCGGCGAAGTCGATCTTCTGCTCGCGAGATTCGAGCTTCTCGTGGAAGTTGCGCACGATCAGCCAGGCGGCCAGCAGGCAGAGCGGGATGTTGATCGCGAAGATCCAGCGCCAGGCGTCGAGATCGGAGAATACGCCGCCGACGACCGGCCCGACCACCGAGGCGACCGCCCACATGCTGGCCAGGTAGCCCTGGGCCTTCGCCCGCTCGGCGAGGGAGTACATGTCGCCGGCGATGGTGATCGACATCGGGGCGACGGCTCCCGCGCCGAAGCCCTGGATCGCACGGAAGAGGATGAGGGTGAACATGTTCACGGCCAGGCCGCAGAGGATCGAGCCGATCAGGAACAGGCCGATCCCGACGAGCATGATCCGCTTGCGTCCGTAGACGTCGGCGAGACGGCCGTAGATGGGCACGGTGACCGCCTGCGCCAGCAGATAGATCGAGAACAGCCAGGGGAACTGGTTGAAGCCGCCGAGGTCGCGCACGATCGCCGGGCACCGCGGTGGCGAGGATCGTGGCCTCGAGGGCGATCAGGGCCGTGGAGATCATCAGGGCGAGGAGGACCGGTCCGCGCTCGGATCTGAGCCCGACCGAGGCCCGGGTGATCTTGGGGGTCTCGGCTTCCGTCTCTGCACTCACCAGTAGGTCAGCGTCGGGGACGGGTGAGCTATTCCCAGGCCGCCCCGGGGATTCGGCCACCTTTCCTCCCGTCGGCCAGGTTTCCTTCCCGTGCCCTCGGTAGGAAAGGTGGCCGCGCAGGACCCAAGGGTGGCCGAGCAGACTGCGCACAGGGAAAGGGCCGCACTCTCCGACGGGGGATCGGGAGTGCGGCCCTGGGTTCCGCTGGCGGGCGACGGTGCGGGCGTCGAGATGGGGGAGTCTCGCGGGTATGCGCCACAGCGTCCAGGTGGGGGACCGGGATGGTCGCCCTGCCAGCGGAAGTCTCTCGTCGGATCAGTAGGCGCCGTCCGGGAAGAGCACGGTCTTGGCGGTCCGCCAGAGGATGATCAGGTCGCCGGTCATCGACCAGTTCTCCACGTAGTAGAGGTCGAGGCGGATGCCGTCCTCCCAGGCGAGATTCGAGCGACCGCTGACCTGCCAGAGTCCGCTCATGCCGGGCGTGACGACCAGGCGGCGACGCTCCTTGGAGCTGTAGTCCGACACCTCCTCAGGCAGAGCCGGGCGGGGTCCGACGAGGCTCATGTCGCCGCGGAAGACGTTGATCAGCTGGGGCAGCTCATCGAGCGAGTACTTGCGGAGCACCTTGCCGACCGGGGTGATCCGGGGGTCGTCCGCCATCTTGAACAGTCCACGGCCGATGCCCACAGCGGCGACGAGCTCCGCGCGGCGGGCGTCGGCGTCGGTGTACATCGAGCGGAACTTGAGGATGCGGAAGTTCTCGCCGTCGCGTCCGACGCGGTCCTGGCGTGTAGAAGACAGGTCCGCCGTCGGCGCGCTTGATGAGCACCGAGAGGACGAAGAACAGCGGCAGCAGCCCGAGCAGGATGAGTCCCGATCCGACGATGTCGAAGATGCGCTTGGCGACTCGCTGCGGTCCCTCGTACTGCGGGGTCTCCACGTGGATCAGGGGCAGGCCGGCGACGGGGCGGAGATGCACGCGGGCACCGGCGACGTCGGCGATGCTCGGCGCGATCATCAGCTGGTGGCGCTGCGGGTCGAGGCCCCAGCTGATCTCGCGGACCCGCTCGGCGGGCAGGTGGTCGGAATTGGTCGCGATGACCGTATCGGCGCCGTAGGAGTCGAGCAGCGACGGGACGTCCTCGATGCCGCCGATGATGGGCAGGCCGGTGCCGCCGAGCAGTCCGGAGTCCGGGCCGTCGGAGAGGCCGACGCCGACGACGTGATAGCCGAAGGCGCTGTTGCGGGAGAGCTCGAGGGCCGTAGAGGTCACGGACTGCTCGGAGCCGATCAGGACGACCCGCGAGCTGTACTGTCCGCTGCGGCGCTTGGCCAGCAGCCACTGGCGCCAGGCCCACCGGCTGCCCACCACGGCGACCGTGCCGAGCGCGAAGGTGACCGTGGCGAAGACGCGGGAGACGTCGAGGTCGAGGAAGAACGCGGCGACGAGGAACACGGCGAAGGTGGCGACCGACGCGTCGACGACGCGCTTGTACTCGGTGGCTCCCGCGCCGATCACGCGGGCACCGCGGGTGTCCATCAGACGCAGCGCCAGGATCCAGACCACGGCGATGCCGAGGCTGAGGGGGAGCTGCGTCATGACCTTGTCCATCGCGCCGACGGCGCCGATGGGCAGGTTGGTGGCGCCGAGCACGAGGAGGTGCGACACGGCGATGCTGAGGGCGACTGTCGCGGTGTCGCTGATCGACAGGCGCAGCGCATAGCGCCTCGCCCAGCCGACGATGTGCGGCGTGCGGAGTGCGGTCGGAGCGGTGCCGACGCGGATGGATGTAGTCACGAAGCCTGATCCTCTGGGGGCTAGAGCAGGGGTCGGAGCTGATGCTCCGAGATGGGGTCGAATCCAGGACTGCGGCCGGGGAGCCGCGGTGTCCGTGGACGGAGGGTGCGCCGGAGCGCCGCGCTCGTTAGGAGCGCCGACCGTTCTCTCGGAGAGAGGAGTGGAATCGGGAGTGCAGGGATGGGGTGAGCATGGGCGGCTCTTTCAACGCAGGCGCCGTGAGGGCGTCGGTGTGGGGCACCGGGCTGTTCGGCGAAGGGGGTGAGCGACTCTTCGGGTAAAGAGGCGTTGCAGCGGCGATGGGGTACAGGAGACTTTTCGGGATCTCCTGAGTCGCTGCCGTCCGCTCAATGTAGCGCCGTCGGAAGACCCCGGACAAGGCGATCGCGCCCCCCGTCCGGGTACGGTCCCCCGAACTGGGGGCCATTCCCGGCGCGTCGAAATGTCTCGGAAACACATGGCTGTCCAGCGACTTTTCCGACCGCATCCGAGAGCTCCCCGATGCGGCCGGATCGTTGCGGCAGTCCTCGCCGCCTGAGCGGCCTAGGAATCAGCCGCGCGGGCGCAGGAAGAGCACTCCGAGAGGCGGAACGGTGAGCTCGACGGATGCCGGCTGGCCCTGATGACCGTGATCTCCCGCTGTCACCGCGCCGAAGTTGCCGACGCCCGATCCGCCGAACTCCTCGGCGTCGGTGTTGAGCAGCTCCTCCCAGACGCCCGCGTACGGCAGGCCGACGCGGTAGGAGCTGAGGGTGTTGCCGGAGAAGTTGAAGACGAAGGCGATCGGGTTGCCGGCGCGGTCCCAGCGCAGGAACGAGACGACGCTGTTCGCCGCGTCGCTGCCGTCGATCCAGCAGAAGCCCGAGGCGGTGTTGTCCTGCTCCCAGAACGCCGGGTTCTCGCGGTACACGCGGTTGAGCTGGCTGACCATCGTCGAGCAGCCCGCGGTGCAGCGGCTGGTCGAGGATCCACCAGTCGAGTCCGCGCTCCTCGCTCCACTCGGAGGGCTGGCCGAACTCCTGGCCCATGAAGAGCAGCTTCTTGCCCGGGTGGGCCCACTGGTACGCGAGGAAGGCGCGGACGTTGGCGAGCTTCTGCCAGTGGTCGCCCGGCATCTTGCCGAGCAGCGATCCCTTGCCGTGCACGACCTCGTCGTGGGTGATCGGCAGCAGGAAGTTCTCGCTGAACGCGTAGAGGAAGGAGAAGGTGAGCTCGCCCTGGTGGTACGAGCGGTACATCGGGTCCTCCTGCGATGTAGCGGAGGCTGTCGTTCATCCAGCCCATGTTCCACTTGAGCCCGAAGCCCAGGCCGCCGGCGTCGGTGGGGTGGGTGACCCCGCCCCAGCTGGTCGACTCCTCGGCGATCATCACGATGCCGGGATACAGCTTGTAGGCGGTCGCGTTGACCTCCTGCAGGAAGCTGATCGCTTCGAGGTTCTCCCGGCCGCCGTAGTTGGTTGGGCAGCCACTCGCCGTCCTTGCGCGAGTAGTCGAGGTAGAGCATCGACGCCACCGCGTCCACGCGCAGGCCGTCGATGTGGAACTCCTCGAGCCAGTAGAGGGCGTTGGCGACGAGGAAGTTGCGCACGTGCGACTCCCCGAAGTCGAACACCAGGGTGCCCCAGTCCATCTGCTCGCCGCGGCGGGGGTCGGAGTGCTCGTAGAGCGGCTGGCCGTCGAAGCGGGCGAGGGCGAAGTCGTCCTTCGGGAAGTGGCCGGGCACCCAGTCCATGAGCACGCCGATGCGCGCCTGGTGGAGCCGGTCGATCAGGAAGCGCAGGTCGTCGGGGTGACCGAACCGGGAGGTGGGGGCGTAGTAGCCCGACACCTGGTAGCCCCACGAGCCGCCGAACGGGTGCTCGGCGAGCGGCATGAACTCGACGTGGGTGTAGCCGGTCTCGTGGATGTAGTCGATGAGCTGGTCGGCCAGCTCGCGGTAGCCGAGCCCCTGGCGCCAGGAGCCGAAGTGCAGCTCGTAGACCCACATGGGCTGGTTGTGCGGGTCGTGGGAGGCGCGGGCGGACAGCCATGCGGCGTCGCCCCAGACGTAGTCGCTCTCGCCGACGACCGAGGCGGTGGCCGGGGGGATCTCGGTGTACTGCGCCATGGGGTCGGCCTTTTCGATCCAGTGGCCGGCGGCGGTCAGGATCTCGAACTTGTAGGAGGTGCCCGCGGCGAGACCGGGCACGAAGAGCTCCCAGATGCCGTTGGCGTCGAGGCGCCGCATCGAGTGCAGCAGCCCGTTCCAGCCGTTGAAGTCGCCGAGCACGCGCACGGCGCGTGCGTGCGGCGCCCAGACGGTGAATGCCGTGCCCGGAGCGGCGACGTCGACGCCGAAGTGCTCACGGGTGTGGGCGCCCATGACGGTCCAGAGCCGCTCGTGGCGGCCCTCGCCGAAGAGGTAGAGATCCATCTCGCCGATGGAGGGCAGGTAGCGATAGGGGTCGTCGACGGTCCAGACGGTGCCGTCGGGGTAGCTGGCCTCGATCTCGTAGTCCTGGAATCCGAGGATGCTGGTGCCCTGCCACACGCCCCAGCCGATATGGCCGAGAGCGACGCGCGCGCCGGTCGAGAGCACCGCGGTCACCGTGTCGGCGAGCGGCCGGAGCGCGCGGATGACGACGACTGGATCAGTGACGCCCGGCGCCTCTACGGGGTGCTGACCGAGCACCGAGTGCGGTCCGGAGTGGGTGCCGGATGCGATCTGCTGAAGGGTCTCGTCCGGAACCGTGGGCAGGATGAGCTCGGGGTCGCTGCCTTCGGAGGTGGTGGCGTGCACGACGGCGGGGCTGGCGTCCTCCAGCGCTGGAAGGTCGGCGGGAACCTCCGCGGTCTCGGCGGTCATCGGGACAGTGGGGTCTGCCGCAGCCTGAGCTGCGGCGTGGTCCGTGAGGTCCGTCGCGCCGGCGGGGGAGAGGACGGCGCTCGCGGTCGCCTCGGCCGAGCTGGGGGCTGGCGTCGCGCGACGGCGCGCCTTCGGGGCCGGCGTGACGGCCTCGGGTGCGAACGCGCCGGCCTCCACCTGGTTGGCCTGCTCGGCCTTCGCGGCTTCGACCTTGGCTGACGCCTTCGGTGCGCGCTTGGCGGGAGCCTTCTTGGGCTCCGTCGCGGCATCGCCGACAGCAGCGCCGGCGGCCGCGCCACTGTCGTGCGCGGGCGACGTGGCGGAATCGACCGCCTCCGCGTCCTTCTTCTTGGACTTCTTGTCGTGGGCCATGTCGGGTCCCTTCAATTCAGTGTGCGCCGGTTCCGGAAGCGCTTCTGCAGCGGGTCCGGATCCAGCATCGATGTCGGGTGGGTAGGGGTGGACCTGACCGATCGGATCAGGACACGTCGGATCAGGAGAAGGAGGTGGGAACGGCGCTGACGACGTGCAGGATGTGCACCGGCTCCGTGAAGGCGTCGAGGCGCACGTAGTTGTCGGTGCCCCAGGTCCAGGTGGCGCCGGTGATCAGGTCCTCGACCTGGTACAGGCTTCCCTGGGGGACCCCGAACCTGGTCGGTGTCGAGGTGCACGGTCGTCTCGCGCACGGCGTGCGGGTCGAGGTTGGCGACCACGATGATCGTGTCCGATGCGCCGGAGGCGGTGAACTCGGCCGTCGATGTGCTTGCTGTAGGCGAGCATCTCGGCGTCGTCGGTCCAGTGCACGAACGATGTTGCGCAGCTGGCCGAGCGCGGGGTGCGCGCTGCCTGATCCCGTTGAGCCGGGTGAGGTAGGGCGCGAGCGAGAGGCCGATCGACTCCGCCCGGGCGTAGTCGCGGGGCTTGAACTCGTACTTCTCGTTGTCGATGTTCTCCTCGGCCCCGGGCCGGGCGACGTTCTCGATGAGCTCGTAGCCCGAGTAGACGCCCCAGATCGGCGACGCCGTGGCGGCGAGCGCCGCGCGGATCTTGTAGGCCGCGCGACCGCCGAACTGGAGGTACGGGCGTGAGGATGTCGTGGGTGTTCACGAAGAAGTTCGGACGCAGGTAGTCGGCCGTCTCGGTGGCGAGCTCGGTGAAGTACTCGAGCCGAGCTCCTCCTTCGTGTTGCGCCAGGTGAAGTAGGTGTAGCTCTGCTGGAAGCCGACCTTGGCGAGCCCGCGCATCATCGCCGGACGCGTGAACGCCTCGGAGAGGAAGATCACGTCGGGTCGATCGCGTTCACGTCGTGGATGAGCCGCTCCCAGAACGCCGAGCGGCTTCGTGTGCGGGTTGTCGACGCGGAAGATCTTCACGTCGAGGTCGACCCAGTGCATGGAAGATGCGCAGCATCTCCGCGTAGGTGCCCTCGGGGTCGTTGTCGAAGTTCAGCGGGTAGATGTCCTGGTACTTCTTCGGCGGGTTCTCCGCGTAGGCGATCGAGCCGTCGGGCAGGGTCGTGAAGAACTCGGGGTGCGTCGGTGACCCAGGGGTGATCGGGGGACGCCTGCAGCGCGATGTCGAGCGCGATCTCGAGCCCGTTGCGCGCTTCGCCTCGGCGATGAAGAACGCGAGGTCCTCCTCCGTGCCGAGGTCGGGGTGGATGGCGTCGTGCCCGCCCGCTGCTGAGCCGATGCCGTAGGGCGAGCCCGGGATCGTTCGGTCCTGCGGTGAGCGTGTTGTTCGGGCCCTTGCGGTTGGTGCGGCCGATCGGGTGGATCGGCGGGATGTAGACGACGTCGAAGCCCATCGCCGCGATGGCGGGCAGACGCTGCGCCGCGGTGCGGAAGGTGCCCGACTGCCAGGAGCCGTCGGCGTGCTTCATCGCGCCCTCGGAGCGGGGGAAGAACTCGTACCAGGCGCCACGGCCGGCGCGCGTCGCGCTCGACACGCAGCGTGCGGCTGTCGGAGTCGGGTCAGCAGGCTGCGGATCGGGTCGGCGTCGATGATCGTCGCTGAGGCGGGAGGCCGCCGCGAGCTGCCAGCCGCGTCGGCGGCCGTGCGGTCGCGGGCGCGGAGGGCGGCCGGCGGTGTCGGCGAGCAGTCGTCGGTCGGCATCGCTGCGCTCCGTCTCGGCGGCAGCACGGGCAGAGCAGCTGCGCGCCGAGCTGGAAGGTGAGCTCGACGTCGAGGCCGGCGGGGACCTTGATGTCGGCGTTGTGCAGCCAGGTGCCCCAGTCGTCCGACCAGGCGCGGAAGTGGAAGCTCCAGCTGCCCGTCCTCGTCGACGAGCGCCTCGGCGCCGTAGCGGTCGCTGCCCGGTGCCAGCAGGGTCAGCCGATGAGTGCTCGTCGCGCCGGACGGGGGCCGTCAGCACCACATCGGTGCCGAGCATGTCGTGGCCCTCGCGGAACACGGTCGCGGCGAAGGGGACGACCTCGCCGACGAACCCCTTGGCCGGCCAGAGATCGTCCGGCTGCTGCGGGGAGAGGTCGAGGATCGGGATGCGCCCGACGAGCGGGACGTAAGGGGAGGGAGCGGGCGTCTTCGCTTCGCCAGCCTCGGCGCGGCGCTTGCGCGTTGTCGTGTTGGGCAGAGCGGCAGGAGGTTCTCGGCGCCGCTGCCGTTCGGAGTGGTGGCCACGATCCAACCCTAGTCCGAGCCCCGGTTGAGGCGCTGATCAGGTACGGGAAGTGGTCGCCCGATGCTTCGCCCACCCGGTGACAGCCATCGCCTCGACGGTGACGTGTGTTCAGCGGCCGCTCACGGTGCCGGCCAAATCGGTTTGTGCGGTGCGTCGACAGGCTCGTCCGGCTATCCGCTGAGGCCCGTCGTGGCTCTAGGGTGAACTGAATCGAACGCGACCGAGGAATGGGATCCATGAAAGCAATCCGCCGGTTCACCGTCCGCACCGTGCTCCCCGAGTCGCTGTCCGCCCTCGACGAGCTGGCGGCAACCTCCGCTGGTCCTGGCACGAGCCGACCCGGGAGCTGTTCGACGTCGATCGACCCGGAGCTCTGGCAGGAGAGCCGCCGCGACCCGGTCGCGCTGCTCGGGCGCGGTCAGCCCCGGAGCGCGTCGAGGCGCTCGCCGCCGACCCCGCCTTCGTCGCCCGCGCCAACGCGCTGCGCGACGACCTGCGCGCCTACTTCAGCGAGCCGCGCTGGTACCAGACGCTCAGCCGGACGCCCCGCGCACGATCGCCTACTTCTCGCCGGAGTTCGGCATCGCGGCCGCCCTGCCGCAGTACTCGGGCGGCCTCGGCATCCTCGCCGGCGACCACCTGAAGAGCGCCTCCGACCTCGGCCTGCCGCTCGCCGGCGTCGGCCTGTTCTACCGCTCCGGCTACTTCAAGCAGGCGATCTCCGACGACGGCTGGCAGCAGGAGACCTACCCGGTCCTCGACCCCGACGGCCTGCCGCTCTCGGTGCTCCGCGGCACGCCGACGGCTCGCCCGCGCCGGTCGCGCTCGCGCTGCCCGGCGGCCGCACCCTGCTACGCCCGCATCTGGCAGGCCGCGGTCGGCCGCGTCACGCTGCTGCTGCTCGACACCGACATCCCCGAGAACGAGGACGCCGCTGCGCGGCGTCACCGACCGGCTCTACGGCGGCGGCGGCGAGCACCGCCTGCTGCAGGAGCTGCTGCTCGGCATCGGCGGCGTCCGCGCCCTCAAGCGTCTGGACCGAGCTCGCCGGTCAGCCGGTCGCCGAGGTCTTCCACACCAACGAGGGCCACGCCGGGCTTCCAGGGCCTCGAGCGCATCTCCGACGCTCATCGCCGACGGCCTCGAGCTTCGCCGAGGCGCTGCAGGTCGTGCGCGCCGGCACCGTGTTCACCACGCACACCCCGGTGCCGGCCGGCATCGACCGCTTCGACCGCGGCGCTGATCGAGCACTACTTCTCGGACGACCTGCTGCCCGGCGTCGACGTGCTGGGACGTGCTCGCGCTCGGCACCGAGAACTACCCGGGCGGCTCCGGCGACGTGTTCAACATGGCCGTCATGGGCCTGCGCCTCGGCCAGCACGCCAACGGCGTCTCGCAGCTGCACGGCGAGGTGAGCCGCGGCATGTTCTGCGGGCTCTGGCCGGGCTTCGACGCCGACGACGTGCCGATCACCTCGGTCACCAACGGCGTGCACGCGCCCACCTGGACCGACCCGCTGCTGCTCGCGCTCGCCGCAGGAGAAGCTCGGCACCTCCGACACCACCGCCGCCGACTGGGCGTCCCCGGCGCGTCAGCGACGCCGAGCTCTGGGCGGTGCGCAACGACGATGCGCGCGCAGCCTCGTCGACGGACGCCCGCCGCCGGGTCACAGCGCGCCTGGCACGAGGAGAACCCGGGCGCGTCCGCGCCCGACCTGGTTCGACGGAGCTGCTCGACCCCGACGTGCTCACGATCGGCTTCGCCCGCCGCGTGCCGACCTACAAGCGCCTCACCCTGATGCTGCACGACGACGGAGCGGCTGAGCGCGCTGCTCACCCACAAGAAGCGGCCGATCCAGCTCGTCATCGCCGGCAAGTCGCACCCCGCCGACGACGAGGGCAAGCGGCTCATCCAGAAGCTCGTGCGCTTCACGCAGGACCCCGAGCTGCGCGCGCCGCATCGTGTTCCTGCCGAACTACGACATCGCGATGGCGCAGCTGCTCTACCCGGGCACCGACGTCTGGCTGAACAACCCGCTGCGCCCGCTCGAGGCGTGCGGCACGTCGGGCATGAAGGCGGCGCTGAACGGCGCGCTGAACCTGTCGATCCTCGACGGCTGGTGGAACGAGTACTACGACGGCGAGAACGGCTGGGCGATCCCGTCCGCCGACGCCGCGGGCGACGCGGCCGAGCGCGACAAGCTCGAGGCGGAGAGCCTCTACGACCTGATCGAG
The DNA here is from genome assembly GCA_963830655.1 of uncultured Actinomycetota bacterium. GTDB lineage: Bacteria > Actinomycetota > Actinomycetes > Actinomycetales > Microbacteriaceae > Naasia. The sequence goes on along the minus strand of CAWHND010000002.1, from coordinate 103,967 downwards.
AACCAGATCGCGCCGCGCTTCTACCGCCGCGACGCGGACGGGCGTGCCCGACCCGCTGGGTGCAGTCCGTCCGGCACACGCTGGCCGACGCTGTCGCCCGAGCTCTCGGCCGACCGCATGGTGCGCGAGTACGTGCAGCGGCTCTACATGCCGGCCGCGAAGGCGGCCGAGGCGATCAGCCGCGACGACTACGCGGCCGGCGCGCGAGCTCGCCGCGTGGAAGGCGTCGCGTCGCGTCCGGCTGGACCGGCGTGTCCGTCGCTGCACGTCGAGTCCGGCGGCCTCGGCCGCGTGCCGCAGGTCGGCGACCGAGCTCCACGTGCGCGCGCAGGTCCAGCTCGGCTCGCTCGACGCCCGAGGACGTCGCGGTCGAGGTCGTCTACGGCACCTGCCGCGAGGGCGACGACCCTCGCCAACACCGCGACGGTGGAGCTGGCGCCGCTCGAGGACGACACCGTCGCCGCGACCGGCCGATCGCGCTCGACGGCTCGCACGCACCTTCGCGGGCACGGTCACGCTCGCCGCGCCCCGGCTCGTTCGGCTACAACGTCCGCGTCGTGCCGAAGAACGAGTACCTCGCCGACCCCGCCGAGATGGGCCTGGTCGCCGTCGCGCACTAGGCTCCTCGAGGCCGCCCAGCCCCTCGCTGCTCCCCGGCCCGCCTTCGGGCGGGGCGGAGCGGGCGGCGCTCGAGGCGGGCACCTCTCGATCCGGTGCGCGACGCGGCGCGATGAGGGTCGCGTTCACCGCCGCCAGGGCCACCACGAGGGCGAAGATGGCGGCGAGGTGCACGGCCAGCGCGCCCGAGTTGTACATCGTGATTCTGCGCGTCCTGAATCGAGCGTGGATGCGATGCTCTCAGGCCGGATCGAGCGCTCCGGCCTGAGAACGGTCGTGCGCTTCCTGACTGCAGGACGATCTCCTGTCAGCCGCTGAGTCGACGCCTGCCGGGCTCGGATCAGCGCGCGCGGTACAGCAGGAGGGTCGGGCCGTCGATCGCGATGTGCTCGCCCGGGCCGGTGCGAGGCCGAGCGCGCGCGTCGTCCGCGCTGTCCAGAGCAGCTCGTAGTCGGTGACGCCATCGGTGTGCGGCAGGAGCACGACGCGCGATCTCCTCTCGGCGCCGTGCACGACGACGAGCAGCGGTTGGTCCTCGCTCGGGATGGACCCCGCCAGGTACTGCAGCGTCCGGTTCTCGGGCGGAGTTCCAGTCGTCTCGTCCATCGTCGATGCCGTCGGCGGTGTACCAGTGCATCGCGGTCGCGCTCGGCGTCTTCGCGTCGAGCTTGGCGTGCGGCCGGCCGCAGCGCCGGGTTCTCCCGGCGGAGCCGGATCAGCCGCCGGGTCACGTCGCTGCAGCTCGCGCTGCCACTCGCGCGATGTTCCAGCGACACCCAGGTCAGCTCGCTGTCCTGGCAGTAGGCGTTGTTGTTGCCGCGCTGCGTGCGGCCGACCTCGTCGCCCGCGGTGAGCATCGGCACGCCCGGCGGACGAGCAGCAGGGTGCCGAGCAGGTTGCGCATCGCCCGCCGCCGGTCCGCGAGGATCCGCGGGCTGCGGGTGTCGCCCTTCGACGCCGAAGTTGAACGAGCGGTTGTTGTCGGTGCCGTCGCGGTTCGACTCGCCGTTGCCGATGTTGTGCTTGTCGTTGTAGCGAGGTGAGGTCGGCCAGCGTGAAGCCGTCGTGCGCGGTGACGAAGTTGACGCTGGCGAGCGGGCCGCGCTCGGCCGAGAACGTGTTCGGCCGACCCGGCGAGCCGCGCTCGCGAGGCGCGCCGATGCCCGTTGCGAGCGCCGCCGCCGCCGGGCATCGAGGCGATGTCGGTCAGCCAGAAGTCGCGCACGGTGTCGCGGTAGCGGTCGTTCCACTCGGACCAGCCGTCGGGGAAGTTGCCGGTCTGCCAGCCGCCCATGCCGACGTCCCACGGCTCGGCGATCAGCTTCACGCCCGCCAGCTCGCGGGTCGTCGCGCGAGCCGCGTAGAGCAGCGGGTGCTCGGGTCGAAGTGAGCGCGCTCGTCGCGGCCCAGCGTGGCGGCGAGGTCGAAGCGGAAGCCGTCGATCTGCACCTCGTCGGCCCAGTAGCGGACCGAGTCGTGCACGAGGCGCTGCGGCACCGGCTGGCCGAAGTCGAGGCGTGTTGCCGCAGCCGGTCGTGTCGATGTACTCGCCGCTGGCGTGCTGCCGGTAGTAGGTGCTGTTGTCGATGCCGCGGAAGCTCGTGCGCGGGCCCGCCGATGCCCTCCTCGGCGGTGTGGTTGTAGACCACGTCGAGGATGACCTCGAGGCCGGCCTCGTGCAGCAGCTTCACCATGCCCTTGAACTCGCGGAGCACGGCCTGCGGGCCCTGCCTGCTGGTTCGTCCCGTGAGGCGTACAGCGGGTGCGGGGCGAAGAAGTCGAGCGTGTTGTAGCCCCAGTAGTTGCTGAGCCCCTGCTCGACGAGGCGCCGCTCGCTCGAGAAGGCGTGCACGGGCAGCAGCTCGACCGCGGTGACGCCGAGGTCCTTCAGGTAGCCGATCGTGCACTCGTGCGCGAGGCCGGCGTAGGTGCCGCGCAGCGCCGGGGGCATCGCGGGGTTGAGCTTCGTCAGGCCCTTGACGTGCGCCTCGTAGATCACCGTGTGGTCGAGCGGCGTGCCCGGCTTGGCGCTGTGGCCCCAGTCGAAGCCGTCGTCGACGACCACGCTCCGCCAGCTGCTCGGAGATTGCGCGAGATCCCGCGGGCGTACGGGTCGAGCAGCACGTGGACGGGTTGTAGGTGTTGCCCACGCGGCGGGGCCCGAGACCCTCAGCCCGTAGCGGCGGCCCGGCACGAGGCGGGACGACCGTGCGCTCCAGACGTCGTGCGCGTCGCGCTCGAGGGGGATGGTGCCGACGATCCAGTCGGGGTCCGTGTCGAACAGGACGAGCTCGATCGCGTCCGCGTGCCGGCTCCAGACCCGCAGCTCTCCGCCGTCGGCGGTCGCCCTCACGCCGAGGCCCGCGAGCGGGTCGACCGTGTGCTCAGGCGCGTGCTCAGGCGTGTGCTCGGCCGAGGGATCTGCCAGGAGGTCCGGACCGTCATGGCACCTAGAGTATGGGGTCATGGCGATCTACCTGGATCACGCCGCCACCACCCCGCTGCTGCCCGACGTGCTCGAGGCATACGCCGAGGCGCTGCGGACGATCGGGAACCCGTCCTCCATCCACGGCCACGGGCAGCGCGCCAAGCAGGCGCTCGAGGAGTCGCGGGAGCGCCTGGCCGCCGTCCTCGGCTGCGAGCCGATCGAGGTCGTCTTCACCTCGGGCGGCACCGAGTCGATCAACTCGGCGATCAAGGGGCTGTTCTGGGCGGCGCGCGCCGCGGATCCCGAGCGCACAGCGGTCGTGATCCCGGGTGGTGAGCACCACGCGACCGTCGACACCGTCGACTGGCTCGTCCGAGCCGAGGGCGCCCGCCGCGTCGAGGTGCCGCTCGATCGCGATGGCCGGGTGCTGCCCGAGCGCCTCGGCGGCGGCCCTGGACTCCGTCTCCGGTTCCGCCGCCGGCTCGGTCGCTCTGGTCAGCGCGCTCTGGGTGAACAACGAGGTCGGCACCATCCAGCCGGTCGCGGCGCTCGCCGAGGCGGCAGCCGCCCGACGGTCCCGCTCCATGTCGATGCGGTCGCCGCGCTCGGCCATGTCCCGGTCGACTTCGCCCGCACGCGGGGCCTCGTGCGATGAGCGTGTCCGCGCACAAGATCGGCGGTCCGGTATCGATCGGAGCACTCGTGCTCGGCCGCCGCAGCTCGGTGGTGCCGCTCCTGCACGGCGGCGGCCAGCAGCGATCCGTCCGCTCGGGCACCCAGGACGTCGCCGGCGCGATCGCCTTCGCGCTCGCCGCCGAGCTCGCCACCGCACGCCTCGACGACGATGCGCGGCGGATGCGCGAGCTGCGCGATCGGCTGGTGCAGGGAGTGCTCGCGGCCGTCGACGGAGCGGTGCTGCGCGGCCCGGCGGCCGGTCCCGAGCGGGTGACGAGCAACGCGAACATCACCTTCGCCGGATGCGACGGCGACTCGCTGCTCTTCGCGCTCGACATGGCGGGCATCTCGGTGAGCACCGGATCCGCCTGCACGGCGGGTGTTCCCGAGCTGTCGCACGTCCTGCTCGCCATGGGCGTCCCCGAGGACGAGGCGCGCGGGGCTCTGCGATTCACCCTCGGCCCCTCGACGACCCAGGCCGACATCGACGCGGTCCTCGCCGCGCTGCCCGCCGCGGTCGAGCGCGCGCGGGCGGCGGGCCATTCCAGCCGCCAGCCCGCCCTGTACTGAACGCAACTGCGCTGTGCGATGCAGTTCGGCCACCTTTTGGGACGTTCGGCCACCCTTCGAAGGGTGGCCGAACGTCCCGAAAGGTGGCCGAGCAGAGATAAAGGGTGGCCAACGGAAGGAAGGGTGGCCGAGCGATCCCACGCAGACACGTCGCCGCAGGACCCCGGCGGCGCGCTCGTACACTGGACGGATGCGTGTTCTGGCGGCGATGAGCGGCGGAGTCGACTCCGCGGTCGCCGCTGCCCGCGCCGTCGAGGCCGGCCACGACGTCGTCGGCGTGCACCTCGCGCTGAGCCGGATGCCGGGCACCCTGCGCACGGGCAGCCGCGGCTGCTGCACGATCGAGGACTCGATGGACGCCCAGCGCGCGGCGAACGTCATCGGCATCCCCTACTACGTGTGGGACTTCTCCGAGCGGTTCAAGCTCGACGTCGTCGACGACTTCGTCGCCGAGTACTCCGCGGGCCGCACCCCGAACCCCTGCATGCGCTGCAACGAGCGGATCAAGTTCGCCGCGCTGCTCGAGAAGGCGCTCGAGCCTCGGCTTCGACGCGGTCTGCACCGGCCACTACGCCACGATCCTCACCGACGCCGACGGCAACCGCGAGCTGCACCGCGCCGCCGCATGGGCGAAGGACCAGTCCTACGTGCTCGGCGTGCTGACGGCCGAGCAGCTCGCGCACGCGATGTTCCCGCTCGGCGCGACGCCGTCGAAGGCCGAGGTGCGCGCCGAGGCCGCGGCCCGCGGGCTCGCGGTCGCGCACAAGCCCGACAGCCACGACATCTGCTTCATCCCCGACGGCGACACCCGCGGCTGGCTCGCGGACCACGTCGCGCCCGAGCCCGGCGAGATCGTCGACCGCGACGGCGCGGTCGTCGGCAGCCACGAGGGCGCCATCGGCTTCACGGTCGGACAGCGCCGCGGCCTCGCGCTCGGCGTTCCGGACGCCGGACGGCAAGACCGCGCTTCGTGCTCGAGGTGCGGCCGCGCACCAACGAGGTCGTCGTCGGTCCCAGGAGGCGCTGGCCATCGCCGGATCTCGGGCGAGCGGTTCAGCTGGGCCGGACTCGCCGCCCGCCGATCCGACGACACCGTTCCGCTGCGACGTGCAGATCCGCGCGCACGCCGATCCGGTGCCCGCTGCGGCCTTCGTCTCTGCGGAGGGCGAGCGAGCCGAGCTCGTCGTCACGCCCGGATGATCCGCTCGATCGGGGTCGCGCCCGGCCAGACGGCGGTCGTCTACGTCGGCACCCGCGTGCTCGGCCAGTGCACGATCGACCGCACGGTCAGCGCGGTTCCCGCCACCGTCGGCTGAGAGAGCGCCGCAGTGGCCCCGGCCCCTGATCGGAGCCGGAATCCGCCCCAGGCCGGTGTCGGTGGCGGGTCATAAACTCAGCCCATGGCGATCAGCGACACCAGTTCCGAGAATCGGCCCGTTCCCCCGCGGACCCTGCCGAGACGGACCCTGCCGAGACGGACCCTGCCGAGACGGCACGGGCCGAGGTCGATCGGCTGCGCACTCGGATCCTCGAGCTGCGCGATGCCTACTACGACCGCGACGCCTCCACTGCGACAGACGCGGAGTACGACGCGATGGTGCGCCGGCTCGAGGAGCTCGAGCGGCTGCATCCCGAGCTGCAGAGCCAGGACAGCCCCACCCAGACAGTGGGCGGTCGCGCCGAGACGACCCAGTTCGCTCCGGTCGAGCACGCCGAGCGGATGCTGAGCCTCGACAACGTCTTCAGTGCCGACGAGCTGACCGAGTGGGCCGCGAAGGTCGAGCGCGACTCCGGCCGCTCGAAGGTCCGCTACCTGACCGAGCTCAAGATCGACGGGCTCGCGATCAACCTCCGCTACGAGAACGGGGTGCTCATCACGGCGGCGACCCGCGGCGACGGGGTCGTGGGCGAGGACGTCACCGGCAACGTGCTCGCCTGGGCACCATCCCCGAGCGGCTCTCCGGCAGCGGCCATCCCGACCTCGTCGAGGTCCGCGGCGAGGTCTTCTTCCCCGTCGAGTCGTTCGACGAGCTCAACGCCAAGCAGGCGGCCGCCGGCGAGCGGGTGTTCGCCAACCCGCGCAACGCGGCGAGCGGCTCGCTGCGGCAGAAGGAAGAGGGCAAGTCGCCCGAGCGGCTCGCGCTGATGCACGACAGGATCAGCCGCCTCCGCATGCTCGTGCACGGCATCGGCGCCTGGCCGGTGAAGGCCATCGAGCGCGAGACGCCCATCACCGCGCAGTCCGAGGTCTACGGCCTGCTCGCCGAGTGGGGGCTGCCGATCTCGAGTCACTTCCGCGTCTACGACGACCTCGAGGGGGTGCTCGACTTCATCCGCCGGTACGGCGAGCACCGTGCGAGCGTCGAGCACGAGATCGACGGCATCGTGGTCAAGGTCGACGAGCTCGCCCTGCACGATCGAGCTCGGCGCCACGAGCCGTGCGCCGCAGTGGGCGATCGCCTACAAGTACCCGCCGGAGGAGGTGCACACCAAGCTGCTCGACATCGTCGTGTCCGTCGGACGCACCGGCCGGGCCACCCCGTTCGCGGTGATGGCGCCCGCGCTGGTCGCCGGATCCGTCGTGCGCCAGGCGACCCTGCACAACCAGCACGTCGTCAAGGCAGAAGGGCGTGCTGATCGGCGACACCGTCGTGCTGCGCAAGGCCGGCGACGTCATCCCCGAGGTGCTCGGCCCGGTGGTGGAACTGCGCGACGGCACCGAGCGCGAGTTCGTGATGCCGACGAACTGCCCGGAATGCGGCACCCCGCTCGCCCCCGCGAAGGAGGGCGACATCGACCTCCGCTGCCCGAACGCGCGCAGCTGTCCGGCGCAGGTGCGCGGTCGTGTCGAGCACATCGGCTCACGCGGTGCGCTCGACATCGAGGCGCTCGGCGAGGTCGGCGCCGCCGCGCTCACCCAGCCGTTCTTCCCCGAAGATCCGCCGCTGCTCACCGAGGCAGGTCTGTTCGAGCTGACCCTCGACGATCTGCTGCCCATCCGAGTCGTCGTCCGCGACTCCGAGACCGGCATGCCGAAGACGATCGACGGCGGAGGTCAAGGTCGTCGTTCGCCGTATCAGAAGAAGAACGGCGAGCCATCGAAGAACGGCACCGAGCTCCTCGCCAACCTCGAGAAGGCGAAGACCCAGCTGCTCTGGCGGATCCTCGTCGCGCTCTCCATCCGCCACGTCGGTCCGGTCGCCGCGCGTGCCCTCGCCGGCTGGTTCGGCTCGATCGAGGCCATGCGATCGGCGACCCGCGACGAGCTCGCCGCGGTCGACGGCGTCGGCGCGATCATCGCCGACGCCCTCATCGACTGGTTCGCGGTCGACTGGCACCAGGAGATCCTCGAGCGCTGGGCCGCCGCCGGCGTCCAGCTGAGCACCCCGGGCCACCCGGGCCCGGGAGCCGCTGTCGTCGAAGGCGGCATCCTCGCAGGTCTCACGGTCGTGCCGACGGGCAGCCTCGAGGGCTTCAGCCGCGAGGGCGCCGTCGAGGCCATCCTCGCCGCAGGCGGCAAGGCAGGAGGCAGCGTCAGCAAGAAGACCGACTTCGTGGCTGCTGGGCCCGGTGCGGGATCCAAGCTGACCAAGGCCGAACAGCTCGGCGTGCCCATCATCGATGCCGAGGGCTTCGCTCTGCTGCTCTCCGAGGGTCCTGACGCGGTTCGGGCCCTGCTCGCGGCCGCGGCACCCGCCGACGAGTCGGCCGAAGAGGCAGGAGTCCACGGTGGGGCGGGGTCTGCCGATGACCCGGCAGACTCCGAGGTCGACCGACAGCCGACGGCGGGGTAGCGCTCTGCGGCGAGGGAGCGCTCCGATCGCCGCGCGCGTCTCTACCATGAGCGCAGGCCTGGGGCCCAGCGCGAGCCTGCCGTACACCCGCTCGCGACAGCTGAGCTCCGTGTCGTGCGCATCGGGGGAGAGCGCGGAGGGGATCGGACGTGCAGCTGCGACTCGCCGCGCTCGCGCTCGTCGCTGCGCTGAGCGCCGCGCGCGGCGCTCAGCGCACGTGAGTCTCCGACGCCGAACCGGCTGCGGCCGTCGCATCCGTCTCGAACCCCGTGGCCGCCTCGGCCTCCGGTCCTGCGGTCGCCTCAGCCTCCGGTCCTGCGCTCGCGTTTCCGGCTCCGGTCGTCGTCAGCCGCCAGATCGGCTCCTCCGATCCTGCGTCAATTGCTGCCTCGCGAATCCGCTGCCTTCCATCGGTCGTGGGCTGGGATCGCACCGGGCGGATGATCGCCGACGTCTCCCTGCCGAGGGCCGTCCACCCGACGACCCTGATCGGGATGCTCGAGCCGCTCCATGTCGACGAGCTGGTCGCCTTCGTCTCGGCGAACCGGTCGCGGATCGAGGAGGTCGTGAAGCAGCCTCCCCCCGCCGCGACCGTCGAGACGTGGTGGGGCGGGGTGAGCGATGACGCTCGCCAGAGCCTGTTGAGGGGCGCTCCCGAGCTGTTCGGCAACCTCGACGGGGTTCCCTACGCCGACCGGGACACCGCCAACCGCGCCCTGCTCGCTCGGGACATCGCGGCGGCCGAGGTCACCGCATCCACCGCCGGCAAGGGCGCGGCCTTCGATGCGAGCCAGCGTCTGATCGTGCTCAACCGGATCGACGAGGCCCTGCGCAACGACCTGTCCTTCCATCGCAGCCTGATCGGCCTCGACACGACCATGCCCGGGCGCGCGGCGATCGCGATCGGCGACCTGCAGAGCGCCGACTACGTCAGCGTGCTGGTGCCCGGCGCGCTGCTGTCGATCAAGGCGCACATGGCCGAATGGACCAAGGTCACCGCCGACCTGTGGGACGACCAGAGTGAATGGCTGCGGCGTCTGGACCGCGGGGCGTCAGTGGCCACGATCTCCTGGATCGGCTATCAGACGCCCGACATCACCAACATGCTCGGCACGGAACTCGCCGAGGACGGATCGGTGCGGATCGCGAACCTCATCAACGGACTCGACGACCTGCGAGCGGGGGACGAGCCCTATGTGTCCGTGTTCGCCCACTCCTATGGCGCGACCGTGACGATGCTGGCCCTGCAGCGACAGACGATGTCGATCGACGCCCTCGCCATGGTCGGCTCGCCGGGTGGAGTCGCCGACAGCGCGAGTGAGCTCGCGGTGCCCGACGGCCACGTCTGGGTGGGCGAGGCGGCCGGGGATCCCGTCGTGGACACCGCGTTCTTCGGAGTGGATCCGGGATCGCCGGAGTTCGGTGCGAACCCGATGGAGGTGACGGGAGCACTGGATCCGGTGACGGGACAGGAGCTCAGCGAGTCGGTCGGCCACGACTGGTATCTGGAGCCCGGCACGGAATCGCTGCGCAACCTGTCACTGATCGGCATCGACGAGGGGCGGTTCGTCACCGATGGCACGTCCGCTGATTCGACCAAGACACTCGCCCTGCTCGGCGACGTCGACACGGATGCCGATTCGCCCGCTCTCTCGGACCTGACCGCTGCGGCGCCGGCCGGATCCCAATAGCCAGGGGCGGCGCTGCGATGTCTCCGAGCAGCCTCGGGGGTCAGGCACCCTGAGGCGGGTGGAGGAGCAGGTCGACGCGCTCGTCCAGGTAGGCCGTGAACGGTATCGCACCCTCGTCGGGCGCCAGCGGACTCCATCGAACGACGGGCTGCGCGCCGCGGAGGAAGAGCGGTCCGACCGCTGCCCGCAGCGACGCGGCATCCAGGCCGATCGGCGTCGCGTCGTAGTTGACGGTATCGCCGGGTGCGAAGGGGCCTCGTCCCGCGGCCGCCCGATACTCCCGTCGGATCTCAGCGGATTGTGATTGATAGGCCGCGCGGCCGGGCGGCGCCACCCGGGTGATCGACCCAGTGGCGAACAGTCGGCCGTCCCGCGTGAGCAGAAGCATCCCCAGACGCCACACCCGGGCGATCGGCTCCATCGTCGACTGCCGGGGGATGAGCAGCACGCGACGCGGCCCGACGTAGTGCGCGAGGGCCTCATCGCGGACCTCGGCCTCGGCCAGTCGTCGAACAGCCGCAGCGACCAGCTGCCGGACGCGGGCGGCGATCTCCTCGTCGGTCTCATCCACCTGGCGATCGTACGACCGCGCGGCGCAGGAGTCCTGTCCGGGGCCGGGAAGCGGCGGGCGGCGGAGCCACGACGAGGCGGGTCACGCAGCTCACGACGTTGCTGACGGCGGTGCTGCGTCGCGTGGCGCCCTCAATAGGCTGGCGGGATGATCCGTCACACCGTCTGCTTCACGCTCGCCCATCCCGCGGGATCCGACGCCGAGGCCGCATTCCTGGCCGAGGGGCGGTCGATCCTCGCCGCCATCCCGGGAGTGATCGACTTCACGGTGTCGCGGCAGGTCGGAAAGAGCCCGCTGCAGTTCCAGTTCGCGATGGATTTCGCAAGCCAGGCGGACTACGACGCGTACGACTCCTCGCCGGCCCACCAGGACTTCGTGCAGACCAGGTGGCTCGTCGAGGTCGCCGACTTCACCGAGTTCGACTTCGTCCCCTACACCCCCTGACCCTTTCCTACGTTCCGGCTCCATGTGCTCGAAATTTCGTGCACATCCGCGGTGATCGTAGGTACTCCGCCTCGTAGCCGTGCCGTCGCCCACGTCGGGCGGTGTCGGGAGGTGTCGGGCGTGCGCCGTGCTGTCACCTACGAAGCCCGCGGATACCTACGAAATTTCGTAGGTATTGGGCCGGAACGTAGGAAATGGGTCACCAGCCGGCGCGGAGGATCTCGTCGAGGGTGTCCGCGAAGAAGTCGGCGCTCTCCTGGGTGATGCAGAGCGGCGGCTTCACCTTGAGGATGTTCTGCCGGTCTCCGGTCGGCTGCGTGATCACGCCGAGCTCGCGGAAGCGCTCGCAGATCGCCATCGTCTCTGCTCGCGGCCGGCTCGAGCGTCACGCGATCGCGCACCAGCTCGACGCCCATGTAGAGCCCGCGGCCGTGCACCGCTCCGATCATCGGATGCCTCTCGGCCAGCCGCTCCAACCGGGTCCGCAGGTGGGCTCCGATCCGGGCGGCGTTCGCCTGCAGACCCTCGTCGGCCATGATCTCCAGCACGGCGACGCCGATCCTCGAGCTGAGCGTGCTGCCGCCCGCTGACGAGAAGAAGCTGCCCTGTGCGGCCAGCGCGTCCACGATCTCGCGACGGGTGATCACCGCACCGAGGGGATGTCCGTTGCCCATCGCCTTCGCGACGGTGATCACATCGGGCACGACAGCCCGGCCGTCCGGGTCGGTGTGCTGCTGGAACCCCCAGAACACATCCCCCTGCCGGCCGTAGCCGACCTGCACCTCGTCGCAGATCACCACGCCGCCGCCGCGACGGACCTCGTCCCAGACTGAGGCGAAGTATCCGGCGGGAACCTCGATGGCACCGGCGTTGCCCTGACGTGGCTCCGCGATGAAGGTCCCGATCGGCGTTTCCGCGTCGGCGAGCGTGCGCAGCTGAGCGATCGTCTCGGCGGCGTAGGCCGTGCCCGCGTCGGAACCGCGGTGCGCGCCGCGGTAGGCGTTGGGCGTCGGCGTGACGTGCACCCACGGGGCGCGGGTCTCGTCGGCGATGGGGTTGTCCGACACAGACGTCGACACAGCATCCGAGGCCAGCGACCAGCCGTGGTACGACTCGGTGAGGCAGAGCACGTCGTCGCGACCGCTGAACGCCTTCGTCAGCCGCAGAGCCAGGTCGACTGCCTCCGTGCCGCTGTTGACCAGCAGCACGGTGTCCAGCCCGGATCCGGCCGCTCGCGCCTCCGCTGGCAGCGTCGCGAGCAGCCGCTCGCTCAGCTCGGTCACGGCGGAGTAGTGGAAGCGCGAGTTGGTGTTGAGCATCCGCCACTGATCGGCGGCGACCTCGGCGATCCGCGGGTGGCCATGGCCGAGGGTCGCCACGTTGTTCACCATGTCGAGGTAGTGCCGGCCGTCGACGTCGATCAGGTGCTCGCGCCAGCCGCGCTCGATCTGCGGCGGCGTGGAGTAGTAGTGCTCCTGCAGCGGATCGTAAGCCGCGTCCCGTCGGGCCAGCTCGCGCGCTGAATCCGGTCGGGGTCGCCGGGTGGGCCGGCTGATCCCGAGCAGCGGAGCGGGATCGAGAAATCGGAACTCCCATCCCTCCAGCTCCTCAAGGGGCACGAACCTCGGGGGAGCGGAGCGGATCTCCTCGGTCGCGAGCCAGACGCGCAGGCGCGACGCGCTGGTCCCGAACTCTTCGCCGCGGGTCAGCTGGCCGAGCGCGGGGTCGATGACGCCGGAGACGAGCACGCAGGCGGGCGATGAGCCTGTCGCTGGCAGTCAGCAGCACCGAGTCTCCGAACGGCCGTGCCTCCGCCGTCGAACGGAGCGATCAGTCGGCTCCCGGGAGGAAGCGCGACGTCGAGAGCGAGCGCGACGTTTCGCGGCGCCTCCCGATCGTTGACGGCGGAACGGGTCAGACGGGCTTCGGCGAACCGGGTCGTGGCCATGCTCGACTCCGCCGCGGCTTCCGTGAGGACACGGTCCTCCTCGCCTTCGGGATCATCGAGCCATGCCCCGGCGCGAAGCTCGCGACTGGAATAGCCGAGGTCGACGATCGTGCCCGAGGTGACGTCGATCATCCGGCCGATGCCGCCTCCCGCGTCGAGGTCGGACCGCGCCGGTGTCGGGCGGCCGAGCCGTCGACGGATCGCGGCCGTGGCGACGTCGGCATCGAAGCCGGCGGGAACGGCCAGCATCCGCCACTCCCGCTCGTCGGCCGAGCTGGCGTAGTCGTTGCCCGGGTCGATGGCGACCTGCTGCGCCCCGCTCACGACGAGCACCGCCCCGCGCAGAACCATCAGCGGCCAGAGTGCGTCGATCTCCGCATCGGTCAGGGGCTGGATCGCATCGAATGCCGCGATCACCGGCAGGACGGCGAGCGGCCTCGACGGGCTGTGGTGGAAGACGGGACTGCAGGCGACGGCGAGCTCGGCGACGCGCCATCCGAGGGAGCTGTCGCCGAAGTCGATGACGCCGCCGATGACCGGGGAGCCGGCATCGTCGCGGAAGACGACCACGTTGTCGTCGGTCAGATCGGCGTGCACCGCCTGCACCGGGAGATCGGCTGCGACGCGCTCGAGGCGTGCCGACGCCTGAGCCACTGCCTCCTCGACGAGAGCACGTCGCTCGGGGTCGGCGACGAACCGGATCAGCTCCGCGACGACCTGCTGCGCGTGGCGCAGGTCCCACTGGAGCCATCGATCGAGACCGGGGTGCTCGATCTCGCCGAGCGCCGTCGACACTCGGCCCGCCAGGTCGCCGAGCTGGGCGGCCGCACGGTCCGAGAGGTGCTCGCAGTCGATGAGCGGCTCGCCCGGCACGAACGAGAGCAGCCGCACGTCGTGGGCGACACCCCCGATCTCCACGGAGGAGACGAGACAGCCATCGAGCGACGGCTGCGGCTCGGGCACGGTCAGGCCCGCGGAGGCCAGGGTGGCCATCACGGCATTCTGCGCGTCGATCTCAGCGCGCACGAAGACAGGGTTGTTCACCTTGAGCACGAACCGCCGACCGGGGGTCGCGCGCTCGTCGATCAGGAAGTTGCGATCCTGTTGACTGCCGAGCTCCCGTGCGGCACCGGCCACGCCGAACAGAGACGCCGCGACCCGCTCTGCCCAGGCGATGTCGACATCGGGGCGGGGCAGTCCGTCGAGGTGATCCACGCTCCATGTCTACCGGATCGCCGACTTCCGCTGCCTTGCGCCGACTCATCCTGCAGCGCCGACTCATCCTGAGCGCTGGATCAGAGAAGGGCCGATCGTGGTGCGCGCCCGCCCTGCCGAGTGCCAGGCTCGTACGCATGGAGAAGGATCTCGCGACCGCGCTCGCCGAAGCGCTCAGGGCCCGACAGCGCGACCTGGCCACCGCGAAGGCGCGAGTCGCCGACGCGAAGGATCTGCGCCGCCGACTCGTGCCGGCGGTCGCGATCGCCTACGCGAACATGCGGGCGTCCGCGAGCGCGAGCGATCGGAAGATCTGGCTCGAGGCGCGAACCGCCAAGCGGGAGGCCACCGCCGAGCTCGTGGCCGCGAAGGCGGCGAGGAAGCAGGCTCGCGAGAGCCGCGATCACGCGCGTGCCGCGTACCACCAGGCCATCGATGCTCCCATCGTCGATCCTGCGACGAGCCGGGTGGGCACGACCGGCTGAGGCTCGGAGAAGTCCCGGCGGCCAGGGGTCTCTGCGATCAGGCAGTCACGGCGGAGATGGTGAAGGACAGCTCGCGGGTCTCGCCGGGCTCGACCAGCGTCGCCTGGAGATCGGAGTTGAAGACGTCGGGCGGGCAGGTCATCGGCTCGACCGCGACGCCGAGTCGGCTGATCGCCGGATCGGGCAGGTCGGCGGTGTGGATCTGCACCCAGTCGCCGCGCGGCCAGCTGAGCTGGACGCCGCTCCGATCCGACGCCAGCACCCGCACGACATGCTCCGCTCCCTGGTCGGTCAATCCGGTGAAGGCGTGGTCGATCTCGAGGTCGCCGATGGGTCGGAGGGACCGGAAGTCGTACGCGGTGAACGCCGCGGTCTCCACGGAGCCGAGCCCGGTCGGCGTGAGGCGCTCGTCGACATCGAGGATCTGGTCCGCGGGCAGCTCGAGGCTCCAATCGTCGACCCTGCCAGGGCCGCCGACCAGGTAGGGGTGGGTGCTCAACCCGAGAGGCGCCGGGACGGTGTCGTCGTTGCGCGCGCGTGTGATCGAATGCAGTCCGGCGGCGTCCAGCCAGAACTCCACCGCGACGGCGATCTCGTGCGGATAGCCCGTCTGCGCCGGGATGGTCGCGGCGAACATGACAGAGGTGCTCGTGCTGTCGACGATGGCGAAGTCGAGCCACGGCGTGAGCCCGTGCAGCGCGTGACCGCGATCCGGCTCGGTGATGGCGAGCTTCTGCTGCCGGCCGTCCGCGTCGGTGTAGCGACCGTTGATCACGCGGTTCGGCCACGGCGCGAGCACGGTGCCGCGGTAGTAGGGCCGCACCTCGTCCGCCTCGAATGGCACGACCAGGTGGCGCCCCTCGTAACTCAGCGTTCGCAGGGTGGCGCCGATGCTCGCGAACGAGGCGTCGTAGGGTCCGAAGGCCAGGTCGACGCGAGTGCCGGATCGAGGGCGGGGCGGGGTCGAGGTCACGGTCGGGGTCACGGCGACAACGCTAGTAGCTCGTCCGCGACACCGCTCTGAGGACTGGGTCGGCGACCCGCGTGATGGCGCCCGCGGGTTTGGAACGAGCACGAAACACGCAGGCTCTAACGTCGAGCCATGGCTGAACCCACGAACCCGGATGCCGAGGCACGCACAGAGGCAGGCATCGACGCAGAGATCGAGCGCAGACGCCGAGTCGGGATCCGACCCCGACGCAGGCTCCGAGGCGATCGACCTCGTCGGCCGATTCGAGGCCGAGCAGGAGATCCCCGAGCGGATGCGCGCCGACGTGCGCCTGCTCGGCGAGCTGCTCGGCCGGGTGCTGCGCGAGAGCGGCTCCCCCGGGCTGTTCGACGACGTCGAGCGGCTGCGCATCGCGACGATCCAGGCGTACACCGACGAGACCGACGAGGCGTTCGCCGAGCGCCGCGGCGATCGCCGACGTCCTTCACGCATCGAGCGCGCCGACGAGGTCGCGCGGGCCTTCACCGCCTACTTCCACCTGGTCAACCTCGCCGAGGAGCACCAGCGCGTGCGCGTGCTGCGCGAGCGCGACGGCGCGCCCGACCGCGAGGACGCCGCCGACTCGGTCGCAGCCGCGTTCGCGCAGCTGGCCGACGGAGGTCGGCGCCGGAGACCGCGCTCGGCCGCCTGCAGGCGCTGCGGTTCCACCCCGTGTTCACCGCGCACCCGACCGAGGCGCGGCGCCGCGCGGTGTCGGCCAGCATCCGGCGCCTCGCCGACCTGCTCGACGAGCACGACGACGTCGCTCGAGCGGCGCCGGCCGCGGCGCGCGTCGAGCGCAGCATGCTCGAGGAGATCGACACGCTGTGGCGCACGGCGCCGCTGCGCGCCGAGAAGCCGTCGCCGATCGACGAGGTCCGCTCGATCATGGCCGTCTTCGACGAGACGCTCTACACGGCGGTGCCCGCACGTCTACCGCCGCGATCGACGACGCGCTGCAGGGCGACGACGCCGGGCGACGCGCGCGCCCGTCGTCCGCCCGTTCGTGCGCGTCGGCTCCTGGGTCGGCGGCGACCGCGACGGCAACCCGTTCGTCACGGCGTCCGTCACCAGCAGGCCGCGGCGATCGCGAGCGAGCACGTGCTGCTCGGGCTGGAGCGCACCGCCGCCCGCGTCGGCCGCAGGCTCACCCTCGACGCGCACGACCACCCCGCCCTCCGACGCGCTGCTCGCGCTGTGGCAGCGGCTGCGCGCCGCCGACGAGGACGCCGCCGCCGAGATCGCGAAGCGCTCGCCCGAACGAGCCGCACCGCCGCGTCGCTGCTGCTGCTCGCGCGCCGGATCGCCGCGACCCGCACCCGCGACGCCGACCTCGCCTACCGCGACCCCGAGCAGCTGCTCGCCGACCTGCGCGTCGTGCAGGAGTCGCTCGTCGCCGCCGGCGCCGCCCGCCAGGCGTACGGGCACCTGCAGCAGCTGATCTGGCAGGTCGAGACCTTCGGCTTCCACCTCGCCGAGCTCGAGGTGCGCCAGCACTCCGCGGTGCACGCGCAAGGTGCTCGCCGAGCTCGAGGCGCGGCGGCGCCGCTCAGCGAGCAGGCCGAGGAGGTGCTCGAGGTCGTCCGCGCGGTCGCGCAGATCCAGCAGCCGCTACGGCCCGCGCGCCGCCGGCCGCTACATCGTGTCGTTCACCCAGTCCGCCGAGGACCTCGCGAACGTGCACCGGCTCGCCCGCGCCGCGGTCGGCCCGGACGGCACCGCCGCCGGTGCTCGACGTCATCCCGCTGTTCGAGACCTTCGCCGACCTGCAGGCCGCGCCCGCGCATCCTCGCCGAGATCGTCGAGCACCCCGAGTTCGCCGCGCGGCTCGACGGCCACCGGCCGCCGGCTCGAGGTGATGCTCGGCTACTCCGACTCGTCGAAGGACGTCGGCCCGGTCGCCGCGAACCTCGCCCTCTACGAGGCGCAGGCGGCAGATCGCGGCGTGGGCGCGGGACGAACGACATCGAGCTGACGCTCTTCCACGGCCGCGGCGGCGCGCTCGGCCGCGGCGGCGGGCCCGCCAACTCCGCGATCCTCGCCCAGCCGCCGCACTCGGTCGACGGGCGCTTCAAGCTCACCGAGCAGGGCGAGGTCATCTTCGCCCGCTACGGCGACCGCGACATCGCGATGCGCCACATCGACCAGGTCGCCGCCGCGGTGCTGCTCGCCTCCGCGCCGTCGATCGAGCAGCGCAACGAGCGAGGCCGCCGACGCGCTACGCCGACGTCGCCGCGACGATGGACGCGGCGTCGCCGCGAGCGCTTCTTCGCGCTCGTCAAGGCGCCCGGCTTCGCGCCGTGGTTCGCCACGGTCACGCCGATGGAGGAGATCGGGCTGCTCGCGCTCGGCTCGCGCCCCGCGCGCCGCGGCCTGTCCGTCGAGTCGCTCGAGGACCTGCGGGCGATCCCGTGGGTGTTCGCGTGGACGCAGGCGCGCATCAACCTCGCCGGCTGGTTCGGGCTCGGCACGCGCGCTCGAGGCCGTCGGCGACGAGGCGCGTGCTGCGCCGCGGCGTACCGGCGAGTGGCCGCTGTTCCGCACGATGATCGACAACGTCGCGATGAGCCTCGCGAAGGCCGACGCCCGGATCGCCCGGCACTACCTCGCCTCGGCGACCGCGACGACCTCGCCGCGCTCGTGCTGCGACGAGATGGAGCTCACCCGATCGTGGGTCATCCGCGTCACCGGCGGCGGCGAGCTGCTCGACGAACAAGCCGGTGCTGCAGCGCGCCGTGAAGATGCGCAGCCCCTACGTCGACGCGCTGTCGCTGCTGCAGCTGCGCGCCCTGCGCGCGCTGCGCGACGACGCCGGAGGGTGCCCCGGCCGACCCCGAGCAGCAGCGCCTGCTGCTGCTGTCGGTCAGCGGCGTCGCGGCCGGCCTGCAGAACACCGGCTGATCACACTGCTCCCTTCCAGACACAGCGCGGTGCTGCGGACGAAGCGCGCTGCTACCCGGCCGCGTTTCGTCCGCAGGAGCACGTCATGACGCAGGACCGAGCATCAGCCGCCGAGCCGCGCGACGAGGGTCCGGCCCACCTGCGGCTCACCCTGCTCGTGCTGGCGCTCGGGCTGTTCGTGGTGGCGACGAACGCCTTCGTGATCGCCGGACTGCTTCCGCACATCGCCGACGACCTGCGGGTGCACCCCAACGACGTCGCGCTGTCGATCACCGCATACGCGGCCGTGGTGGCGGTCCTGTCGCCGGCCTTCTCGATCGCGCTCGCTCGGGTGCCGCGCACCGGTCTGATCGTGGCGGGACTGATCCTCGTGGTCGTCGGGAACGGAATCGTCGTGGTCGCACCCGGCCTCGAGCTGTTCGTCGTCGGACGGATCGTCGCAGCGGTGGGCGGAGCCGCCCTCGTGCCGACCGCGACCGCGGTTGCCGCCCTGCTCGCGCCGCCGCACAGGCGAGCACGATCCATCGCCGTCGTTGTCGGCGGCTTCGCGGCCGCATCGGCCCTGGGCGCTCCGCTCGGAACCCTGGCCGCCGGCTATGTCGGCTGGCGCGGCTCGCTGCTCGGCGTCGCGATCCTCGCCGTCATCTGCGCCGTCGCCACTCCGCTGGCGGTGCGCCGGGTGCCGAAGGCTGCGAGCATCCGCATCCGCACGCGGTTCCGAGCGCTTCTCGACCCCCGTCTGCTCTTCGCCCTCGCCACCACCGTATGCGCGACGGGTGCCTTCAACACCGTCTACATCTTCAGCTCCCAGCTGACCGAGCAGACGACCGGGGGAGCGGGCACCCTTCTCGCGCTGGTGCTCTTCTCCCTCGGAGTCGCAGGCCTCGTCGGCAATGCCGCCGGCGGGCAGGCTCGCCGACCGCTACGGCAGTCGGCGGGTGATGCTCACGGTCCCCGTGCTGTTCGCGCTCGCGCTGCTGCTCTTCCCGCTCGCCGAGTGGAGCCTGGCCTTGACCGTGGTGTCGTTCATGGTGTGGGGCCTCTGCGCCAACGCGCAGCAGCCCGCCGTCCAATTGCGTGAGACCCTCATCGATCCGCTCACCGCACCGGTCGCGCTGGCCTGGAACTCCACGGCGCTGTATCTCGGCATCGCCATCGCGCCGATCTTCGGAGGGGCTGTGATCGGTGCCGCTGGCATCGACGCGGTCCCGGTCGGCAGCGCCCTCCTCCTCCTCGTCGGCGTCCTCGCGTTCCAGCTCGGCTACATCGTCGAAGGCCGCCGGGCGAGCCGGATCGCCGGGGCCTGAGTCGCCCAGTCCAGCACCGGATCACGCGGCCATGCCCTGTAGAGTCAGTGACGAAAAGGTCTGCGTTTTGCCGTCCGCGCTTCGGATACACTCGCCGACGACCTCCTCGAGCTGTGAAATGAGTTGTTGTGCCTGACCTCTCCCGCGATGTCGTGATCGTCGGCGCCGGAGTGACCGGGCTCACGGCCGCTCGTCGCCTGCGTCGCGCCGGACTGTCCGTCCTCGTGCTCGAGGCGCGTGATCGGGTGGGAGGTCGACTGTGGACGAATCACATCGACGGTCAGCTCTACGAGATCGGCGGCCAGTGGGTATCGCCCGATCAGACCGCTCTCATCGAGACTCTCGACGAGCTCGGGCTCGACACCTACTCCCGCTATCGCGAGGGCGAGAGCGTGTACATCGGAGCCGATGGCGTCACTCACCGCTACGTGGGGGCCACCTTCCCCGCTTCGCCGTCGACCCGAGAGCGAGTTCGACCGGCTCGTAGAGCTCATGGACGAGCTGACCGCAGAGGTCGATCCGGCGTCTCCCTGGGACCATCCGAACGCCGACGAATACGACCGCATCTCCTTCCGTCAGTGGCTGACCGAGCAGACCGACGACGAGGAGACGATCGAGAACATCGCCCTGTTCATCGCCGACGCCATGCTCACCAAGCCCGCGCACTCGTTCTCGCTGCTGCAGGCGCTGCTGATGGCGGCCAGCGCGGGCAGCTTCAGTCACCTCGTGGACGCCGACTTCATCCTCGACAAGCGGGTCGTCGGCGGCCTCCAGCAGGTGCCGCTCCGACTCGCGGCCGAGCTCGGCGACGACGTGATCCTCGACTCTGCCGTCGACACCATCGAATGGACCGACGACTCGGTCCGCATCGTGTCTGCGAGCGCGCAGCTCACCGTCACTGCGCGTGCCGCGCATCGTCGCGGTGGCCCCGAACCTGCAGGCAGCGATCGCCTACGAGCCGCCGCTGCCGCGGCTGCGTCACCAGGCGCTGCAGCACCAGTCGCTCGGCCTCGTCATCAAGGTGCATGCCACCTATCGCGACGCCGTTCTGGCGTGCGGACGGACTCTCGGGCACCGCTTTCAGCCCCTACCAGCTGGTCCATGAGGCGTACGACAACACCAACCACGGCGAGACCCGGGCACCCTGGTCGGATTCGTGTCCGACGAGAAGGCGGACGGGGTGTTCTCGCTGCCGGCGGACGAGCGGAGGGCCGCAGGTCCTCGACTCCCTGGCCGCCTATCTCGGGCCCGAGGCGCTCGAGCCGACGGTGTACTACGAGAGCGACTGGGCGGCGGAGGAGTGGACCCACGGCGCCTACGCCGCAGCTTCGACCTCGGCGGCCTCACCCGATACGGCGCCCTGCAGCTCGAGCCGGTCGGCCCGATCCGCTTCGGCTCGAGCGACCTCGCGGGCCAGGGCTACCAGCACGTCGACGGCGGAATCCGGGTCGGCCGGCGGCTCGCGCGAGATCATCGACGGCATCCGATCAGCCGCGACCTGCACGAAACGCCACCGACCCACCGACCCCATCGAAGGAGCACATCCCGACATGAGCCAGAGCTACGCCGTCATCAATCCGGCGTCGAACGAGACGGTCCGCGAGTACCCCACGGCCACCGACGACGAGCTCACCGCCGACGTCGCGGCCGCCCACTCGGCGCTACTCCGAGTGGTCGCGCAAGGTGCCGGTGACCGACCGGGCCGCGCTGATCGCAGAAGGTCGCCGAGCTGCACACCGAGCGCCGCGACGAGCTGGCCGCGATCATCGTGCGCGAGATGGGCAAGCCGCTCGAGCAGGCGCTACGGCGAGGTCGACTTCGCCGCCGCGATCTACCAGTACTACGTCGACAACGGCGAGAAGTTCCTCGCCGATGAGCCCATCGAGCTGTCCGACGGCACCGGATCGGCCTTCATCCGTCGCGTCGGGCCTGGGCGTCCTGCTCGGCAT
Source organism: uncultured Actinomycetota bacterium (assembly GCA_963830655.1). GTDB lineage: Bacteria > Actinomycetota > Actinomycetes > Actinomycetales > Microbacteriaceae > Naasia. The sequence goes on along the minus strand of CAWHND010000002.1, from coordinate 82,383 downwards.
CATGCCCTGGAACTTCCCGTACTACCAGGTAGCCCGCTTCGCCGGCCCGAACATCATCGCGGGCAACACGATCCTGCTCAAGCACGCGCCGCAGTGCCCCGAATCCGCCGCCGCGATCGCTCAGATCTTCGACGACGCCGAGGCGGCCGTCGGCGCCCACGACGGCGTCGTACGTCAACATCTACGCCGACAACGACCAGATCGCCACGATCATCGCCGACCCGCGCGTGCAGGGCGTCTCGGTCACCGGGTCCGAGCGTGCCGGCGCCGCCGTCGCCGAGATCGCGGGCCGCAACCTGAAGAAGGTCGTGCTCGAGCTCGGCGGATCCGATCCGTTCATCCTGCTCTCCACCGACGACCTCGACGCCGCCGTGCAGGACGCGGTGAACGCCCGCATCGACAACAACGGCCAGTCCTGCAACGCGGCCAAGCGCTTCATCGTCATCGACGACCTGTACGACGCGTTCGCCGCCAAGTTCACCGAGGTCTTCACGGCCGTCGCAGCCGGCCGACCCGCTGGCGGACGGCACCGTGCTCGGCCCGCTGTCCTCGTCGGCGGCCTCTGAGCGTCTCGGCGAGCAGCTCGAGCGCGCGATCCGCCAGGGCGCCACCGTGCTGGCGACGGGGGACCGGGTGGACAACTTCTTCCCGCCCGCTGTGCTCGCCGACGTCACCGAGTCGATGGATGCCTACCGCGAGGAGTTCTTCGGACCCGTCGCCGCGCTCTACCGCGTCTCGTCGGAGGAGGAGGCGATCCAGGTCGCCAACGACACCCCCTACGGCCTCGGATCGTACGTCTACACGACCGATCCCGAGCAGGCCATCCGGGTCGCCGACGCGATGGATGCGGGCATGGTCTGGATCAACCTCGTGCTGGGCGACGCCGCGGAGCTGCCGTTCGGCGGCGTCAAGCGCTCGGGCTTCGGCCGCGAGATGGGTCGCTTCGCGATCGAGGAGTTCGTCAACAAGAAGCTGATCCGCATCGCCTGATCGGCTCGGCCACCTTTCGGCGGGGTCGGCCACCTTTCGGTACCGACGGCCACCTTTCGAATCCCCAGCGCAAGCGTGCGCTGTGGGCCCAGTGGCCGAACGACCCGAAAGGTGGCCGTCGCCGCGCTCGAGTGGCCGGTGCTCCGGACGCCCGATTGCGATCAGATGGTGCGACGGGCCGCCCTGGCTGCCCTGGCGGCGGCGAAGAATTCGCGCGAGCGCGGCAGGAACACGAGCACCGTGCCGAGCGCCAGGCAGATGAACTGGGCTGCCCCGACCCCGTACTGGCCGATGATGCCGAAGATGGACAGGGCCGCGAAGGCGAGCATGACCCACCTGGCCCAGCCCATTCCTCGGCGAACCAGGAGGGCGAACGCCACGTAGAGCGCCAGGCCGATGACCGCGAAGGCGATCGAGGCGCCGAATGTCGCGGTGAGCACCGCGTCGACACTGCCGTCCGGCAGTGCGTCCGAATCCGGCTGCGCCTCGAAGACCTCCAGTGCCTCGCGCTTGACCGCATCGAACGACGCCACCGTGATGATGATGCCGATGAGGCTGAGGACGGCGGCACCGATCCACAGCCAGAATGCGGCCGTGACGGTGGACGGACGCGTCGGCTCGGGGGCATCGACGGGAGTTCCGTAGGGGGTGGGGTGGTTGGGGGTGGGGTGGTGGGGGATGGAGCCGTACGAGGGCAGGCCATCAGGAGCCGCAGCCGCAGCCGCGGATCCGGAGTTCGGGTCGGTCATCGTCATCCTTCGTGGGTGAGGTCCAGCGCCGTGCGGCTCGGGAGGCCAGGCTCTCTCATCGGAGACCGGGTGGTCAATCCCCCGAGAGAGGCATCCCATCAGGCACATCGCGGGCCTGCGACATTCCGGCCCTGGAGGGTCGCTCGTGAGGAGATCTGCGCAGTGTCCTAGCCCAGCCCGTGCAGTCAGACCGACCTGCCGTCGCGGCCGCTGGTTGGCAGAGAGGCGTTGGGTTGGTATCTGGCACGTCACGCACTCCCGCCGCCAAGCTGGGGAGGGTTGAATGTGATCAGGCGTGCGATACGCGGCCATTGCACCACTCTGAGAGGAGCACCATGCACACGAGGAAGCTCGGCCAGGGACTCGAGGTCTCGGCCATCGGATTGGGCGCCATGGGCATGTCCATGAGCTACGGTCCGAACCCGGGTGATCGGGACGACATGATCGGCGTGCTCCGCTATGCCGTCGAGCGCGGTGTCACCTTCATCGACACCGCCGAGGTCTACGGTCCCTACGATAACGAGCGGCTGGTCGGCGAGGCCATCGCCCCGATCCGCGACGAGGTCGTCGTGGCCACCAAGTTCGGCTGGAACATCGTCGACGGGGCCATGCAGGGCACCGATTCGCGGCCGGAGCAGATCCGTCGCGTGGCGGACGCCTCGCTGAAGCGGCTCGGCGTCGACGCGATCGAGCTGTTCTACCAGCACCGCGTCGATCCGGCCGTGCCGATCGAGGACGTCGCCGGCACGGTCGGCGAGCTCGTCACCGAGGGCAAGGTGAAGCACTTCGGCCTCTCCGAAGCGGGCGCAGACACCATCCGCCGAGCGCATGCCGTCTACCCGGTGACCGCGGTCCAGAGCGAGTACTCGCTGTGGACGCGCGACCCTGAAGCCGAAGTCCTGCCGACTCTCGCTGAGCTGGGCATCGGCTTCGTGCCGTTCAGTCCACTCGGCAAGGGGTTCCTGACCGGATCGATCTCTGCCGACACCCAGTTCGCTGAGGGAGAGATCCGTGGACGCGTTCCTCGGTTCGCCGCCGAGAATCTCGCGGCAAACGAGGCGCTGATCGATCACGTCCGAGCCCTCGCTGCGGAGCGCGGTGCGACGCCCGGTCAGGTGGCGCTGGCCTGGCTGCTCGCCCAGCACCCGTTCATCGTGCCGATCCCCGGAACCCGGCGCCGTGAGCGGATCGATGAGAACGCCGCGTCGACGGAGGTCTCCCTATCGGCGGACGACATCTCCGATCTCGACCTGCTCGTGGAGCGGATCGGCGTGGCGGGCAACCGCTATGACGACGCCGGGATGGCGATGGTCGGCCGCTGATGGTCGGGAGCTGAGCACCTGGAGGCTCAGGTCCGAAGTGCCTCATCCGACCAGGAGCCGGTGTCCACGCCTGCGGTGCGCAGCTCGAGATCGGCGACGAAGGCGGCCGCGGGGTGCCGGGAGTCCTGGGGCTCGTCGATCAGGCGGCTCGAGAGGTGGATATTCGGGTGCAGGAAGAGATCGACCGTCGTGGTCGCACCCGAGGTGGAGAGCGTGGGAACGCTGACAACGTCGAAGCCTTCGGAACGAGCGAGTGAGAGCGTGTAGGCAACGAGGGCGTCTGCCACTTCGTTGAGCATGATCAGTTCTTCGCCGTCGTAGCGGATGCGCTTCATGCGCCACCCTCTTCATTCAGAGTTGGATGGACGCGTGCCACCGGGTCCGTTGGATCGTGCGCGACGCAGCCGACTGAGGATGAGGCGTGTCACCACTCTAGTGAAGCGTCACTGCCGCGTCACGGTCCGTGGGGACTGTGGATCAGTCGATGCTGCCGTTGCGGCGGGCGATCGATTCGCGGATCGCCTCGTCGTCGACCTCGATGTCGCCGGCATCGTCCGCGCCGCCCACGCCGGGCAGCGACTTCACCGCGGCGCCGTCGACCTCGGGGTCGTCGAGGGTCGAGGAGGATCGGGGATCGGCCTGCGTCTGCTCGGTCTCCCGCTCGCTCGAGGGGGAGTAGGACTTGTCCTTCTCCACATTGTCCTTCTCCGAGTTGTCGCTCTCATCGTTGCCGAGGTCTGCCACGGTGTCCTCTTTCCTGCCCCAGAGGGGGCGCGCGTTCCTGCCCCATGATGCTCCGAGTCGCTGTGCGTCCACCCAGCGCACTTCGGGTCACCAGCTCTCGCGGTGCCGCTCCTGATCGACCACCGCGTCGCGATCCGCGAGCCGCCGCAGCCCGGCGAGGGGCTGCGCCATCCGATGGTTGCCGCGCAGCAGCGGCTCGGTCCGGTCGAGGAACGCCCAGTAGCCGGCGGTGAACGGGCAGGCGTTCTCGCCCAGCCGCACCTTCGGATCGAACCGGCATCCTCCGCAGTAGTCCGACATCCGGTTGATGTAGGCGCCACCTGAGGCGTAGGGCTTGGTCGCGACGATCCCGCCGTCCGCGTGCTGGGACATCCCGACGACGTTCGCCGGCATCACCCATGGCGTGCCGTCGACGAACATGTCGATGAACCAGTCGTTGAGCGCGACGGGGTCGTAGCCGTGCTGGAGCGCCCAGTTGCCGAGCACCATCAGCCGCTGGATGTGATGCGCCCAGCCGTGCCGGCGCATGCCGTCGATGGTCTCGCGCAGGCAGTTCGACTCGATCGCGCCGGCATCGAGGCGAAGGAAGGCGTCGGGCAGGGGCGCTGTCGCGTGCAGCGCATTGCTGCGCGTCGGATAGCTCTCGCCCAGGTGCCAGTAGAGATGCCAGACGTAGTCGCGCCAGCCGGCGATCTGGCGGACGAAGCCCTCGACGCTCGCCAGCGGCGCGTTGCCTGCGTGGTACTCCGCGACGACCGCGTCGAGGACGTGCCGCGGATCGATGCAGGCCGAGATTCATGGGCGCGCTGAGCAGGGAGTGCGCCATCGTCCAGTCGCCGCTGAGCATGGCGTCCTCGAACGGGCCGAAGTCGTCCGAGCCGCGACTCGACGAAGTCCTCGAGGGCGCGCTCCGCCTCAGTCGGCGGTGGCGGCGAAGCGACGTGGGCCGTCGTCGCCGACGAGCTGGACGGTGCCCTCCGCCTGCCAGCGATCGAGGTCGCGTCGGACCTCGGCGTCGATCTCGTCCTCCTCCGGCCACCACGGGTCGGGAAGGCCGAGGCTGGCCGCGTTCTTCGGCGGCGGGTTGCGGTTGTCGTGGTCGTAGTTCCACTGACCGCCCTCGGGGTTCCGCCTGCCGCGAGGATCCTCGCCGCGCATGAGGATGCCGGTGCGCTCACGCACCGATCGGTAGAAGTCCTCCATCAGCAGCCGCCCGTCGCCGCGGGAGTCCGCCCACTCGCGGAACTCCTCCTCGCTGGTCACGAAGCCGCGGCTCGGCAGCACGGAGATGCCGCGCGAGCGCACGAATCGGCGTGCCGCTCCACGAGGTCGGATCGATCACCTCGAGGTCGTCCCGTCCGTCGACGACCTCGGAGTAGCGCTCGACCCGATGGAACTCGACCCGGTCGCCCAGCTCGGCGGCGCGGTGTCGGATGGCGGAGAGGATGAGGTGCGCCTTGGCCCGATGCATCGGGCGGCGTCCGAACACCGAGCGGGCCTCGATGAGCATCATGGGTCCGCCGTCGTCGAACAGCGGGCCGAGCTGGCCCGCGAAGATCCAGCGGGTGCGCGCCTGCCCGCCGCTCGGGCCTCGTCGGTCGGTCATCCCGACACCCTAGATCGGTGGGCGGTGCGTCGCTCGTCAATGGCATCCGTAGGGTGGACGGATGGCCGGCGCGCGGGATGAGGACGACGTTTCCGACAGCGCGTCCAGCGCTTCCGACGGCGCTTCGGACGACGAGCGCTGGCTGGTCATCGACGGTCGACGCTGGCGTCGAACCGATCCGTCCCTTCCTGAGGATGTCGTGGCGGCGCTGAAGTCGCACCTGGGCCGGGGCAGGTCGGGCGTCGGCGCCGCGAAGAGGCGCGGGGACGCCGATGCGGTTGCCGCAGCCCGGGTCCGAGTGGGGCTCGCCAAGCACGGCTTGGGCGAGCGGGGACCCTACTGGTGGGACGAGCCCGCAGCCGCGCGCGTGGAGCGCGCCCGCGAGGCGCTGCGTCAGCTGGACGACCTCGACGTGACCGATTGAGACCGGCCGCTGGTCGGCCCGAGCGGGCGATCGGTGTTTCGCTAGATGAGGGACTCGAGGCTGGCACGCACGATGGCGAGCCCGCGATTCAGCTCCTCCTCGGTGATCGTCAGCGCGGGGAGGAACTTGAGCACCTCGTCGAACGCGCCCGGATGTCTCGATGATCAGGCCGCGCTCGAAGGCGGCCTTCGAGATGCGCGAGGCGAGCGTGCGATCGCTGTCCACCGCGAAGCCGTACATCAGGCCGCGTCCGCGCACCACGGCGCCGAGGCCCGGATGGTTCGCCGCGAGGTCGCGCAGGTACGCGTCGATCAGGGCCGACTTCGCGGCGACTTCGTCGGTGAGAACGTCGTCCGCCCAGTAGGTCTCGAGGGCGACTCGGGCCGAGACGAAGGCGAGGTTGTTGCCCCTGAAGGTGCCGGTATGGTCGCCCGGGCCCCAGACGTCCACCTCGGGACGCAGGAGGACGAGTGACATGGGCAGGCCCGAGCCCGAGATGGACTTGGACACAGTGACGATGTCGGGGACGATGCCCGAATCCTCGAATGCGAAGAACGCGCCTGTGCGGCCGATGCCCGACTGGATCTCGTCGAGGATGAGCAGGATGCCGTTGTCGGCCGTGAGCTGACGGAGGCGCTGCAGCCAGGCGGCGCTGGCGACGTTGATCCCACCCTCGCCCTGGACCGCCTCGACGATGACGGCGGCCGGCAGGTCGAGCCCGCTGCCGGGGTCGGCGAGCATCTTCTCGAAGAGATCGAGCGTGTCGACGCCCGCGCCGAGGTAGCCGTCGAAGGGCAGCCGGGTCACATTGTCGAGCGAGATCCCCGCGGCGCCGCGATAGTGGCTGTTGCCGGTGGTGGCGAGCCCGCCGAGGCTGAGGCCGTGGAAGGCGTTGGTGAACGCGACGACGTTGGCACGGCCCGTCTTCTTGCGCGCCACCTTGAGGGCGGCCTCGACGGCATTCGCGCCGGTCGGGCCGGTGAACTGCAGCTTGTAGTCGAAGCCTCGGGGAGTGAGGATCAGGTCCTCGAAGGCCTCGATGAACGCGCGCTTGGCGGACGTCGCCATGTCGAGGCCGTGGATGATCCCATCGCGCTCGAGGTACTGGATGAGAGCCCGGGTGAAGGCAGGGTTGTTGTGGCCATAGTTGAGCGCCCCTGCTCCCGCGAAGAAGTCGAGGAACTCGCGGCCGTCCGCCGCAGTCAGCGTCGAGCCGCGCGCGCTGTCGAAGAGCACCGGGAACGAGCGGATGTAGCCGCGGACCTCGGACTCGCGCCGCGAGAACGTGTCGAGTGATGAGTCCTCGATCGAAAGGTCGTTCGAGATATCTATTGCAACGTTCGTCATGCCGCACCCCTGCCCCGTGGATTCGCTCCTTCGAGCGTAGGTGAACGCTCTGACCGGAGGATGGAGGCTGGTCGCGGTGGCGGGAATCGCGGTGCATCTGTCCGCGGACTCAGTTCACCGACTCCTGGCCGCCCTCAGTCCCCGTGCGTCCGAGATTGGATACGCAGATCCGCCGCGCGATGCCCATCGTGCGTCACGGAGAGGGAACTGGCCGCCGCCGACCACTAGGAGCGGGTGTCCTACGAACGCATCTCCGTGACTCTGCGCTCGGACCGCGATGCCGGGGTCTACATGCCGACTGCCGTGGCCTGACTCCTACCTGTTTGGGTGGGCTTCGACACGGCCTTCGGCCGGCTCAGCCGCCGGGTTTGATCCCATCTCCGGTGGCTGAGCCGGGCGCGCAGCGCCCGTGTCGAAAGCCCACGTTGTGGGGGTTGGGTGGGCTTCGACGCGGCCTTCGGCCGGCTCAGCCACCGGGTTTGGACCCATCTCCGGTGGCTGAGCCGGGCGCGTAGCGCCCGTGTCGAAGCCCATCTGCTGGGGGTTGGGTGGGCTTCGACGCGGCCTCCGGCCGGCTCAGCCACCGGGGTTTGGACCCATCTCCGGTGGCTGAGCCGGGCGCGCAGCGCCCGTGTCGAAGCCCACGCGAGTCGACCCCCGAAACTCGCTTCAACCATTGGTTGAAACTCTGCCCGGATCAGCCCGAATATGCCCTCCAGATGTCGGTGGCTGGTGGCAGTGTGCAGGTATGGACGAGGTCACGAACAGCGGATGGGATGACGCACATCTCGCCCTGCTCGCCGACGACTTCGTCGCCCCCGTCCAGGAGAGTGACGAGGAGTTCTTCGCCTGGCTGGAGACCAATCCCTGCCCGATCGATGACCCGGCTGACGAGGTGGTCGAGGTCGCTCCGCGGCGTCGTCGGCAGCAGTTCCTCGAGGGCATCGCCGGCTACCGAGGCTGATGATCCAAGCGCTCAGGTAGCGCAGATCAAGTGGATCGCCGCCGAGGCCGCCACCTACGCCCGGCAGGCCGCGAACCCGATCCAGGAGAGCATCCAGGACCGCGTCTTCATGACCGAGGTCGCCCTCACCTTGGGGATCTCTGAGCGGGCCGCTTTGAATCTGATCGAGCGGTCGAAGATCCTCACCACCGACCGCCGCCTCACCCTGGCGGCGGTCGAGAACGGCCTCATCACCCTCGCTCACGCGGAGGTGATCGCAGACGCCGGGCACGACCTGTTCATCGAGCTCGCGGAGCGGTTCGAGTGTGAGGCGCTGGAGCTCGCGCAGCGGATGACCCCGACCAAGCTCAAGCCCGCCCTGGTGAAGCTCCGTGAGCGCCTGCAGCCTGAGGACGCCATCGAGCGACATGCGGATGCGCTGCTCGACCGGCAGGTCCGCATCGCCCCGAACCAGGACGGGATGGGCGAGCTCTGGGCCGCGCTGTCCGGGGAGGACGCGGTCGCGATCGACGCGAAGCTCGACGCCTGCGTCCGATCGATCAAGAACGCCGGCGGCGAAGATGGCCGCACCGCCACCCAGCTCCGCGCCGATGTCCTGGTCGACTTGATCCTCAACGACGACGCAGGCGTCCGCAACATCCGCCCCGTGGTCTTCCTCACCGCACCCGCCGCGACCGCGGTCGGCGGTGACCAGCCGGCGGAGTTGCAGGGTCAGGGGCCGATCGATGCTGAGACGGCTCGGAAGCTGATCGAGCTCTCATCCGGCTTCTACCGGGTGCTGATCAGCCCGACCACCGGCAAGGTCGTCGATATCGATACCGCTGCCCGGCACATCCCCGAATCGGTGCGGCGCCTGGTCACCTTCCGCGACGGGACATGCCGCTTCCCCGGCTGCAACCGCACAGCGGTCGGCCTCGACCTCGACCACGTCGACGACTACGCCTCGTCCCAGTACACGGCCGCCGACAACCTCATCGCCCTCTGCCGCAAACATCACCGGCTCCGCCATCTCGGTAGATGGAACGCCATCCTCGACGCCGAAGGCCTCGTCACCTGGACCAGCCCCTCCGGCCGCATCGACGTCACCCACCCCGACAACCCCGTCGAGCTCCCCGATCCCGAACCCGATCCGGAAACCACCACCGAAAGCCGCCGATCCACTCGATGCCTGGTGGAACCCCAGCGACCTCCTAGGTCCGCTGCCGTTCCGACGCGGGGGAACTCCACCACCTAGCGACTGACATGCGGCGGTCGCGCCGCCCTCGAGTGCCGACGCGATGTCTCGCGCGATCCAGCGGAGCCCTCGATCAGCCCCAGACCTCGGCGGCGACCTCGACGACCTCGCGGATCTTCGCCCACTGCTCGCTCGTCGGTGAGGACGTTGCCCTCCTCGGTCGAGGCGAAGCCGCACTGCGGGCTCAGCGCGAGCTGGTCGAGCGGCACGATCGTCGCGGCCTCGTCGATGCGCTTGGCGACGAGGTCGCTGTCTTCGAGCTCGCCGGTCTTCGTGGTGACCAGTCCGAGCACGACGACCTTGTCGCCCTTCGGCAGGAAGCGCAGCGGCTCGAAGCCGCCCGCGCGCTCGCTGTCGTACTCGAGGAAGTAGCCGTCGAACGTCCGTCGACTCGAGCAGCTGCTCGGCGACCGGCTCGTAGCCGCCGGACGAGATCCAGGTGGAGCGGAAGTTGCCGCGACAGACGTGCGTCGTGATCACGAGGTCGTCGGGCTTGTCGCGCAGCGACGCGTTGATCAGCGCCGCGTAGCGCTCGGCGAGCCGATCGGTGCGGATGCCGCGCTCGGCGGCCTTCGCCAGCTCGACCTCGGAGCACAGGTACGCCCACGCGGTGTCGTCGAACTGCAGGTAGCGGCGCCCGCGTCGTAGAAGGCCTGCGATGGCCGCACGATAGGTCGCGGCCAGATCGTCGAAGATGTCCTCGGCGTCGCCGTAGGCCCTGCGCTCGACCGCGTCGCGCTCGAGGCGGAAGTCGAGCACGGTCGGGGCGGGGATGCTGAACTTCGGCATGCACCTGCGGCCTCGGCGACGGGCTTGAGGAAGCGGAAGTGCTCGAGCATCGGGTGGTCGGCGGGGAAGCCGACCGGACCGTCGATCTGCAGGCCGCGCGGGCGCGTCTGCACGCCCTGGAACTGGATGCCGTGGTCGAGTTCGACGACGTTGACGCCGTCCAGCATCCCGAAGAAGTCGAAGTGCCACCACGAGCGGCGGAACTCGCCGTCGGTCGCGAGCTGGAGCCCGGCATCCGCCTGCTTCGCGCCACCAGGGCGTGATCGCGTCGTCCTCGACGGCCCGCAGCCCGTCGGCATCGAGCTCGCCGGCGGCGTGCGGGCGCGAGCCTGCTTGACGGCCCGGGGCGCAGGAAGCTGCCGACGATGTCGGCGCGGAACGGCGGATTGACACTCACCCCAGCAATGTATCCGGCAGTCGTCCGCGATCCGAGCCGCCCGTAACGGAAGGACTTCTCGGCGCCGATCAGCCCGAGTAGCCGATGAGCCAGGTGAGCCCGAACCGGTCCGTGACCTGGCCATCGACGTCGCCCCTATGCCCGCCGCTGAAGCGGCTCGACGATCGTGCCGCCCTCGGCGAGCTCGCCGAACCACCGGTGGAGGACCGGAGGCTCGGCCGCGCCCAGCAGCGAGAACGCCACACCGCGGACCGGACCGCCGGCGCCTGGATCGAAGCTGTCCGCTCCGAAGAGCTCGACGGGTCCGGTCAGGATGCCATGGGCGACCGAATCCGGCGGCCCATCGGTGCGTCCGAAGTCCTTGAAGGTGTGCACGACGAGCTCGCCTCCGAACACATCGGCATAGAAGGTGAGCGCAGCGCGAGCATCGCCGGAGAAGAACACATACGGAACGAGCCCGGCCATGGCAAGGATCGTAGCCGCGTCACGCAGCCACCCCCAACCAACCACGATCGCCTTCGCCCTGGCTCCCGACTGCACACAGGTTGGACGTCCTAGCCTGTCGCCATGACCGATCTCAGTGGTGCCGTCGTCCTGGTGGTCGGAGCGTCCGGCGGTCTCGGATCGAGGATCACGGCCCTGCTCTCTGCGGCGGGCGCGACGGTGATCACGGCGAGTCGCGCGTCGGGATGGGACCTGCGCGAGGCGGCGATGCCGACATCCCTCGTGGGCGTCATCGAACGCGACCATGGTCGGCTCGACGGGCTGGTGATCGCGGCCGGAGTCGTCGCGTTCGGCGCGGCGGATGAGGTGTCCGACGAGACGGTCGACGAGCTATTCGCGGTCAACGCCATGGGCCCGATCCGATTGATCCGGGCAGCCTCAGCGCTGCTGAAGGCGTCGTCGACCGAGGGACGATCGCCCTTCATCGTGACGCTCAGCGGGGTGGTCGCCGAGTCGCCCACCGCCGGAATGGCGGCGTACTCCGCATCGAAGGCCGCTCTCGCGGCCTTCGTCTCCGCCGCGTCGCGCGAACTCCGACGTGGAGGCGTCCGCCTGCTCGACGCCCGACCCGGGCCACGTCGACACCGAGCTGTCGATGCACCCCATCGCGGGCAGCGCGCCTCGTCTCGGGGCCGGGCTGTCGCCGGACGCCGTCGCCGAGCGCATCCTGAGGGCCGTGGTCGACGATGAGCGCGACGTGCCGAGCGGCTCGTTCAGCCGCTGAGTCCGTCGTCGGCGGATCCAGCCCTGGTTCAGGCCGGCTCGACCCCGAATGCCCGCGCCAGCTTGTCGATCTTCTGCGCACGTCCGAGCCGGGGCAGATCGGAGCCGTCGCGGATGATCCGGCCACGCGCCTCGAAATCATCCAGGAAGTCGCGTGCCCATGCCACATCGGAGCGGGTGGGGGAGATGACCTCATTGATGATGGGCAGCTGGTCGACATCGAGGCACAGCTTGCCGGTCATGCCGAGGGCGACCGCGATCCCGCCCTGCTCGCGCAGCACGGGGTGGCTGGTGCCCACCGTGGGGCCGTCGATGGGGCCGGGCAGGTTGCCGACGCGGCTGGCGATCACGAGGCGGGAGCGCGGATAGGCCATGGCCATGTCGTCGGCGCTCGCGCCGGTGTCGCGTCGGTAGTCGCCGCTGCCGAACGCGAGCCGGTAGGCGCCGCGGGCGCGGGCGATGTGCGCCGCGTCCTCGATGCCGAGCGCGGATTCGACGAGCGCGATGACGGGCGTCGCGCCGCGGAGCCGATCGAAGGTCTCGGTGACGTGCGCCGGCTCCTCGGTCTTGGCGAGCATGACGCCCTGCAGGCCGGGCAGGCCGACGAGGGCGTCGACGTCGTCGGACCAGAAGTCGCTGGCGCGATCGTTGATCCGGACCCATCCCTGACCGCCGCCGTTCAGCCAGTCGACGACGTCGTCGCGAGCGGCCTGCTTGAGGCGTGGATCGACGGCGTCCTCGATGTCGAGGATGATCTGATCCGCCCGCGATGACGCGGCGCTGTCGAAGGTCTCGGGCCGGGTGGCGGCGACGAGCAACCAGGAACGCGAGATCTCGGCCGAGGGGGATTCGCGTACCGACGCGGGCCTCCCACTTGCGGTCGCCGGCTGAGAGGCTCGCTCGGCCTCTGAGGTCCGAGGGGTGATGTCCGACACGTGGTCTCTTCCGTCTCTCGACCCAGTCGGCGCTCAGCACGCGATCGGTCTCACGTGAGCGTGCCCGCTCGCCGGTGGGCGAGTCTCGTGAGCCGTTCTTCTTCGATGTCGAGGCGATTGATGCTCGACAGTCCTTCGCCTCGAGGGTATCCACATCCCACGCATGGCCGACGCACGCCGGCCAATCCTGCGGATCGTTGACGGGCTGGGCCCTCAGCCTTCGCGGCGCGCCAGCCGTGCGATCTTCGCCTCCAGCCGCCTATTGATCTCCTCCAGCTCGAGCACCCGACGGGCGCCCGCCAGGTTGAGACCTTCGCTGAGCAGCTGCGCCACTCGGCGCAGGAGCGTCACGTCGTCGACGCTGTAGCGTCGCGTGCCCCCAGCGGTCCGGTCTGGGGTCAGCAGTCCGCGGCGCTCGTACAGCCGGAGGGCCTGCTCGCCGATGCCGGCCATCTCGGCCGCGACGGCGATGCCGTAGACGCCTCTATCGTCGCTGCCGCGCTGGGTCATCCGTCCTCCAAAAAAGTGCTGGATCCACTTGCGAAGTCTGCCGCATCGGAGTTATAAAATCTATGTCGATCGACACAGATCCGGTCGATCGAGACAACCAAGTGAAATGGAGGAGTTCCTGAAATGTTGATGCAGCACGACCCGTTCCGCGACCTCGACCGGCTCACTCAGCAGGTCTTCGGCACGCTCGCACGGCCGACCAGCATGCCCCTCGACGCCTGGCGCGATGGCGATGACTTCGTCGTCGAACTCGACCTTCCGGGCATCGACCCCGACAGGCTCGACATCGATGTGGAACGCAACGTCCTGACCATCCGTGCCGAGCGGGTCAGCCGCATGCCCGATGCCGCGAACGCCGTCGCCACCGAGCGGCCGTGGGGTCTGTTCAGTCGCCAGCTCGTCCTCGGTGATGCGCTGGACACGGAGCGCGTCGAGGCGGACTACACCGCCGGCGTGCTCAGCCTGCGCATCCCAGTGGCCGAGAAGGCCAAGCCGCGGAAGATCAACATCCTCCGCCGCGACAAGCAGGAGGGGTCCGACACCAAGGTCCTGCAGTCGTGATCTGAGGACGAGCCATGTCGTCTCCTACTCAGGACAGATCGGTCCGCGAGGCCGACCTCGCAGAGGGCACACTGGAGGAGGAGCTGCTCGACGCAGTGATCGACGATGGAGCCTGGGTCGACGCGGAGTTCCGCCGGATCGTGGCCTCGCTCGTCGACCGGGACCACCCGGCCCCGGGTGAAGCAGCCGCGAAGAGCGCGACCCTCCGGATCACCGCTGCAGCCATGAATGCGCCGCTGGGACACGATCGGCGCCGGTGGGCGAGCCGGTTCGCGGATCATCACGCGAGACCGGACGGCACAGAGCATATGGACGGCCGAGTCCGGTCGCCGCCCTCGCGCCAGTGATCGGACAGCTGACGCACCATGAGATGCCGCACGACGCACAGGCGTCGTGCGGCATCCCGTTTTCATACGGGGGAGCGCTCGATCTCGATCGCCGCCCACGACGCGGGCGGTAGCTCGAAGACCGCCACCCCGTCGCCGACCTCGACCTGGAGGTCGGACACGGCGATCGGCGGATCGAATTGGCTGGCCTGACGTCCGCGTGTCCACCATCATGAGGACGTGATGAAGACGTCTGCGCGCGAGCGCTTCCGGTACTGGTTCGATGGCGTGATGGCCCGAGGCACTGGGGCTCTGATGGTTCTCCTGGCGATCGTGACCGTGCTCTTCATCGCCGTCGTGGCGCTCGCCGTGCAGGTCTTCGGCCTCTTCCCCGCAGGCGCGACGGGCCGGATGCCCCCGACTTCTGGGAGATGCTCTGGGGCAACCTGATGCGCACCCTCGACAGCGGCACCATGGGCGGCGACGAGGGCTGGGGCTTCCGCGTCGCGATGCTCGTCGTCACCATCGGCGGCCTCATCATCGTCGCCAGCCTGATCGGCATCATCTCCGGCGCGCTTCGACAGCAAGGTCGAAGACGCTGCGCAAGGGCCGCTCGCAGGTGCTCGAGACCGACCACACGCTGATCCTCGGCTGGAGCTCGAAGGTCTTCCCGATCATCAGCGAGCTCTGCATCGCCAACGAGTCGCGCCGCACGCGCGACCATCGTGATCCTCGCCGACCGCGACAAGGTCGAGATGGAGGACGACATCCGCGCGCAGGTCGGCAAGACCGGCCGCGGACCAAGATCATCGTCCGCAGCGGCGACCCGATGAACCTGGCCGACCTCGAGGTCGCCAACCCGCACACCGCCCGCAGCATCGTGATCCTCGCCCCGGAGGACAGCACCGACCCCGACTCGGCCGTGATCAAGACCGCCCTCGCGATCACCAACAACCCGAACCGCAGGGCCGGCAAGTACCACATCGTCGGCGAGATCCAGGACCGGAGCAACCTCGAGGCCGCCCGCCTCGTCGGCCGCGACGAGGCGCACTGGGTGCTCGCGAGCGACCTGATCAGCCGCATCACCGTGCAGAGCTGCCGGCAGAGCGGCCTGAGCGTCGTCTACACCGAGCTGCTCGACTTCGACGGCGACGAGATCTACTTCAGCACGGAGCCGAGCCTGCGTCGGCCGGACCTACTTCGACGCGCAGCTGGCCTTCGCCGACTCCACGGTGATCGGCATGGTGCCAGACGGGAAGGTGCTGCTCAACCCGCCCGCCGACGCTGGTCTACGCGCGCCGGCGACCAGCTGATCGTCATCGCCGAGGACGACAGCGACGATCGCGGATCGGCGACGCCGCGGCAACCCGACCTCGTCCGCGGTCAGCGTCGGCCACGCCGACCGACAGGCGCCCGAGCGGACGCTGGTGCTCGGCTACAACACGGGCCTGCACGGCATGCTGCAGCGAGCTGGACGAGTACGTCGACGCCCGGCTCGCACGTGACGGTCGTCGCCGACATGGACGACGCCGCGTGCTCGACTCGTTACCTCGGCGACCTCGACGTCGCAGTTCCGACGGGGCGACACCACCAGCCGGGCCGTGCTCGAGTCGCTCGACGTCGCGTCGTACGACCACGTCATCGTGCTCGCCTACAAGGAGACGCTCGACCCGCAGCGCGCCGACGCGAAGACCCTGATCACCCTGCTGCACCTGCGCGACATGGCCGACCGGGCCGGCGTCGACCTCACCGTCGTGAGCGAGATGCTCGACGACCGCAACCGCGAACTGGCCGAGGTCACCCAGGCCGACGACTTCATCGTCAGCGACAAGCTGATCAGCCTGATGCTGTCCCAGATCTCCGAGAACAAGCAGCTGACCGAGGTCTTCGACCAGCTGTTCTCGAGCGAGGGCAGCGAGATCTACCTGCGGCCCGCCGACTCGCTACATCCGCGACGGGGCGGAGCGTCGACTTCTACACCGTGTCGAGGCCGCCCGTCGCGAGGGCGAGACCGCGATCGGCTACCGGATCGCCGCGCACGCGCGCAGCAGCGAGCACTCGCTACGGCGTCGCGGTGAACCCGACGAAGACCGACATGCCGCTTCGCGCCCGGCGACCGGATCATCGTGCTCGCCGACGCCTGACCCTCGGACCCTCGGCTTCGGGTCGGTCGCCGCTAGTGCGGCTGAAGGACGAGCGACTCCCGGATCGCCTGCAGCTCGGAGGCGAAGGCCTCAGGTGAGATGGCGTCGGCCTCGAATCGCGTGACGGCGCCCGACAGCCGGGCGTGCGCCTGAGCGGCGCGGGTGGCCTGGGTCACGGCGAGCACGGCGATCGAGACCGCCAGTCGCTGGCGGAGGTCGGCGAGATCCTTGGTCCAGATGTCGAGTCGCATGAGCGGTCCCATTCGGGGTGACGAGATCGACGACCCGAGTCGGCGAAGCCGGAGCAGAAGTCGTCGGTCTGACGGGCGGTTGGCCGGGATGTCCTCTCCGAACCGCGCTGCCTCGTTGCGCGCGCAGGTCGAAGGGATTTCCCTGTTCGCCTAGTTTGAGCCGCACGAGGCCAGCCTTGCTCGGGCCCGACCGTTCAAGATCGCTCGAATTTATCGCTCAGGAAATCAGAGTCATTTTCGTCGCCCATGAGAGTCGCCGTCGAGTAGGTTGTGCCGAGTGACCAGCCGCGCCAGCACCTTCGTCCTTCTCCTCCTCGGGCTCGTCGCGCTCGTCGTCGGGGCCGTGTGGATCGGTCAGGGCCTCAACCTGATCCCAGGCAGTTTCATGACGGGCAACCGGATGTGGTTCTTCATCGGGATCGTGGTCGGTCTCGCCGGAATCGTCATGCTGGCTTTCGCCGGGCGCCGGCTGTCGACCGGTCGCCGATCCAGCTAGCGGGACTCGAGCCAGGCCTTGGCCGCCTCGAGCTCGCTCTGTGCGATGCCATGGCCTCCCGGACGGACAATGCGGTCGACCGTTGCTCCGGCGGCGCGCAGGGTCGCCTCCAGTGCGTCGACGCTGGCGGACGGCGCCATGGGGTCGTCGGACCCGTTGAGCAGCAGGACCTCGCTGTCGGTGAGCGACAGCGATTCCCGGCCAGGCAGCGGATGCATCCCGGAGAACGCGACCACTCGACTCAGCGATTGCGGGTGCAGCATCGCCGTGGCCAGCGCGATGTTCGCCCCGTTCGACAGCCCGACCGCGACGACGGTCCTGCCGTCGAGGAGATACTCCGACCGGGCGGCATCGATGAACGAGGCGAGCGCTGCCGCCTCGGCGATGACGCTCTCGGTGTCGAAGACGCCCTCCGCGAACCGCCGGAACCACCTGCGGGCCCCGTTCTCGGAGAGCCGCCCGCGCGGTGCGAGCACGGTCGACCCTGCCGAGAGCAGGGGAGCGAGGCGAGAGATCTCCCTCTCGTCGCTCCCGGTGCCGTGGAGCATCAGGAGGACGGGAGCCGATCCGGTCTCGCCGTCGGGAGCGGGTAGGTGCAGATGCGGCCAGGACCCGAGCAGGTCGTCCGTCATTCCGGCTGTCCGAGGGCGATGCCGGGGTTGTTCTCCTCCGGAACGACGATGGGGATGACGCGCGCCTCGATGGCCTCCCGAGAGGGCTCGAGCCACGGCGGCAGCTTCAGCGATCTGCCGAGCTCGAGCAGCGGCTCGTCCGTGTTGAATCCGGGCGTGTCCGTCGCGATCTCGAACAGCACGCCGCCGGGCTCGCGGAAGTAGATCGAGGTGAAGTACTGGCGGTCGAGGATGGGTGTCACGTCGAAGCCGCGATCTACGAGCTCCGCACGCCACTGCTCCTGGGCTGCGCCATCCGGCACGCGGAAGGCGATGTGGTGCACTGTTCCCCCGGCGGTGAGTCCTGGTGCGAGATCGCCGCTCGCGACCACGTCGACGATGTCTCCCGGCAGGCCGTCGCCGGCCGCCAGACGCGTGGTCTCGCCGGTCTGGGAGACGATCCGCAGACCGAGATCCTCGGAGAGGACGCGGATGGTGGCGTCCGGATCGCGGACGGTCAAGACCGAGGAGTGCTGCCCGCGGACGGCGAACTCTGCGGGAACGGAGGCCGAATCCCAGGGATCGCGTGGATCCTCGAGCGAGCTCGCGACCAGCTCCAGCTGGAGGCCGTCGGGGTCGCGGACGAACAGGCGCTCCTCGGTGGACGACGACGAGCTCACGGCCGTCGGGATATCGAGCGCCCGGAAGTGCTTCGCCCACCATCCGAGGCTGCCTGCCGGAACGGAGAGTGCGGTGGTGGTTGACTGTCCCGCCCCCACACGTCCCTGCTGCACGCCCTTCCACGGGAAGAAGGTGATCAGCGATCCGGGACGGCCCTGGGCGTCGCCGTAGTACAGGTGGTAGGTGCCGGGGTCGTCGAAGTTGACGGTCTTCTTGACCAGTCGCAGTCCGAGTCCCTGGATGTAGAAGTCGATGTTCGCCTGCGGATCACCGGCGATCGCGGTGACGTGGTGCAGGCCTTGAGTGGCGGTCATGGTTTCCTCCTGTGGGGACCAGCGTTCAATGTATATGCAAACGCATGAAACTGCAGGCTATTCCCGGGGTGCGCACGGCCTCATGTTTCATGGGGTAGCGACCCTGGGGCGTGCGAGACAACATCGTCTCCGAGGGAGAATCATGCCGTGACGTCGACATACCTGCGCGACCTGTTCGGTCTCGATGGCCGAGTGGCCCTGGTGACGGGAGGCAGCTCCGGGATCGGCCGCGCGATCGCTGGCGCGCTGGCGGGCGCAGGCGCCGAGGTGCTGATCGCAGCAAGGACCCGCTCGAACATCGATGTGACCGTGGCTGACATCCGCCGATCAGGTGGTTCGGCGTCGGGCGTCGAGGCAGACCTGTCCACGCGGTCCGGTGTCGACGCGCTCGCGGATGCCGTGGGCGACGTCGACATCCTCGTCAACTCCGCCGGGATCAATCTGCGACCCCCGATGAGTGAGATGCACGACGACACGTTGACCCGCACGATGGCGGTGAATCTCGAGGCGCCGTTCCTGCTCGGCCAGCGTCTCGCGCCCGGAATGGCTGACCGGGGGTACGGGCGAATGATCCATCTCAGCTCACAGCAGGCGCATCGCGCGTTCGCCAGCAGTGGAGCGTACGGCGTGTCCAAGGCGGCGGTGGAAGCGCTGGCGCGGTCTCAAGCCGAGGAGTGGTCGGCCCGCGGTGTGACCGCCAACGTCCTGGTGCCCGGCTTCGTCCTGACTCCGCTGAACACGCGATTGGCCGCGGACCCTCTCACGGTCTCCGCGTTGGCCGCCCGAACGTTCATCGGACGCAATGGACTCCCCGAGGACTTCGCCGGCGCGTCGGTGTTCTTGGCAAGCGCGGCCTCCGGCTACGTCACGGGCCAGACCATCTTCGTCGACGGTGGATTCTCGGTGCACTGAGGACGGAATTGCCTGCATCCTCTATTCAGGCTGCGAATGGAACCTCGACCCGGAAGACCCGCTCCCCACCCGCGCGGAGCGGCATAGCGATCGGCCACCCGATCGCCGCGACAGGGTGCGGATGCTCGCTACCCTGGCATCGGAAGCCGTCGGCGTCGACGCCCAGTTCGCCATCGAGACGTTGTGCATCGGCGGCGGCCAGGGGCTCGCCGCCATCTTCGAACGCGTCCGATGGCGAGAAGACACGGCGCATAGGTGAGGAACAGATGAGCGGCGCACGGATTCGCGACTATCACGCAGACGACATCGATGGGGTGCTGCGCCTCTGGGAACAGGTCACGTCCGCAGATGCGCAGCCCGTCTACAACCTGCCGGAGGTGCTCGCGTCGTGCGCCAAGGACCACGCAGTGGTGGCGGTGGTCGATGACGAGATCATCGGAGTCGTGGTCGGTCGCGCCGCCCACGCGCAGGGCTGGGTGGTCTTCATCGCCACCGATCCGGCATGGCGAGGACGTGGCATCGGCGCATCGCTGCTCGCGGCGCTGGAGACACGGATGGCCCCGATCGGAGTCTCGAAGCTCTCGGCCCTGATGCCCGTGGCCGAGACGCGCATCGGCGCCTTCCTGCGACAGGGGTTCGTCCAGAAGCAGAACCTCCACTACTTCGAGCGCTCGATCCCCGTCCAGGGACAAGAGCTCCGCCTGCTCTCGGAGCTGGGAGGCCGGGTCATGCCGCGTGGGCTGTGGGACGGGGTCGGCGGGATGACCGCCGAGAAGGAGCTGCTGGAACGGCGCCTCGTGATGCCGCTCGCCCGGCCCCAGCTCGCGGAACGCTTCGGAGTGGCTCCTCCTCGCGCCGTGATGCTCTTCGGCCCGCCTGGCACCGGCAAGACGACCTTCGCCAAGGCGATCGCGTCCCGTCTCGAATGGCCTCTGGTCGAGGTGTTCCCATCCAGGCTGGCCGCCGAGCCCGGTGGACTCGCGGGCGCCCTCCGCGACACGTTCGCGCGCATCTCCGAGCTCGAACGCGCCGTCGTGTTCATCGATGAGGTCGAGGAGATCGCGTCGCACCGGCAGGGCGAGCCGCCGTCACCGACGCAGGGCGTCACGAACGAGCTGCTGAAGATCATCCCGGCGTTTCGCGAGCACTCCGACCGGCTCCTGATCTGCGCGACCAACTTCATCCGTGCGCTCGATGCGGCGTTCCTCCGCCATGGAAGATTCGACTACGTCATCCCGATCGGACTGCCCGACGATGCCGCTCGAGCCGCCATCTGGGGTCGGTATGTACCGGCGACGTCCGTCGGTGTCGATCTCGCGACGCTTGTCGACATCACGGCTGGGTTCTCGCCCGCGGATATCGAGTTCGCAGCTCGGAAGGCATCGCAATCAGCGCTTGAAAACGCCGTCTACTCCGATCTCCCCGGCAGCAGTGGCCCCACGATCGACGACTACGTCTCCGCGATCAGCGGAACCCGCGCGACCGTCTCGGCGCAGGTCGCGGCCGAGTTCGATGAGGACATCGAGCGCATGGCGCGACTGTGAACTGAGTGTGGCGGCGCCGCCGAGGCGCGGTCGCGCAGGTTCGCGTCGGTCCTCCCGCCTTCGTTCCGCGCGGCCGAAGTGGCGAAGTTGCCGGAAGCGTTGCGGCAGGAGGCGTCAGCCGAACTCGGGGAAACCGGGCGCGGTCCGGGGCCAGGGATGACGGGATTCCCACAGAGCCGCGATGTCGAGCAGCACGAGCTCGGTCCAACGCGGCGTGGTCACCTGCAGGCCGAACGGCATGCCGTCGATGGATCCGGCAGGAAGCGAGATGGCGGGCAGATTGACCACGTTCTGCAGAGCGGTGGAGTAGACCTCGGGCCCGAGCAGTCCGGGCGCGCCACCGTCGAGTCTGCCGTCGGGGGAGTAGCCGGCTACCGCGAGCGTGGGGGTGACGAGCGCGGCGTCGTCCCCGAGGATCGCGTCGATGCGGCTGACCGCCGCATACCTGCGCCGCTGTGCATCAAGGTATTCGGCTGCGGTCACGGCCAGACCGTTCGTGAGGAACTCCTGAGCGCTGGGGTGCAGGAGATCGATGTCTCGCTCGATCCTCTGTCGTCCGTACATCGACGCGTGCTCTGCGGCGGCGATCGTGAACCAGTCCTCGTCCGGGTTGAAGTCGGGGAAGAACCAGCCGGGCTCGCGGCGTTCGATGGGCAGGGCCAGCAGCTCGCTCAGCTGGGTGACACCACGCTCGAACGCATCCTCGAGCAGCCTGGGCAGGGGCCCGAGGTCATCCGTCCGATTCGCCACGATGAGACGTTTCGGCAAGCCTGCCGGAGCGAGCTTCCCCGGAGCGGACCACGGGTCGCCCGGCACGGGACCCGAGACGCACTCCAGCAGCAGGCGCAGGTCATCCACGCTGGTCGCCATCAGGCCGTCCGTGGAGAACTCGATCCACTCTGGCGCGCGTCGGCGCCCGATGACTCCCATCGTCGGCTTGAGCCCCAGCAGGCCGGTGAGGGCCGCCGGGATGCGAGACGAGCCGCCGCCATCCGTTGCGGTGGCGATTGCGGTCAGACCCGCCGACAGGGCCGCGGCCGATCCGCCGCTGGAGCCCCCGGGGGAGCGCTCACGGTTCCAGGGATTGCGTGTCGGGCCGAAGAGCCGTTGTCGGTGAAGCCTTCGATGCAGAACTCGGGCACGTTGGTCTTGCCCACGGCGATCGCGCCGGCTGCACGCAGGCGCCCGACCGAGACCCCGTCTGAGTCGGCGGCGGGCGCGTCAGCGAACCACAATGAGCCGTGCGTCGTGGGTAGGCCCCGCAGGTCGTCGTTGTCCTTGCCGAGCAGCGGAAGCCCCGCAAGCGGGCCCGCATCCAGCCCATCGGCGATCGACCGGTCGCGCTCGTCCGCCTCCGCCAGAGCTCCTCGGCGCGCAGCGCGATCACGGCGTTGAGGTCGGCGTGCTGGGCGATTCGAGCCAGGGAGCGCTCGACCAACTCGCGGGAGGTGGTGCGCCCGGCGCGGACGTCGGCGGCGAGCCGGCGGAGGGTGCCCGGCTCGGTCGGTGGCACGGTGCCGACGGGACCGAAGCGGTTGTGCGGGCTGGCTGACACGTGCGTCTCCTCGGCGATTTCTGCGGATCTCGGGAGCCTAGTCGCGGAGGTGCGCCAATCCTCACGCGAGGACAAAACGGTCACCAGGTCGTCAGAGGTCGAGCAGTTCGAGTACTGCCTCGGCTACTCGAGGGCCGCCGCCGATCGAAATCACCTCGACTCCCCGCTCGTCGGGCTCCAGCCTCTCGAGGATGTCCAGTTGCGATGCAAGGAGCGATGGGGGCATGAAGTGCCCAGGCCGCTGCGCGACCCGGAGGCTGAGGGTTGCGGGATCGGCGTGCAGAAGCGCGAAGGTCGCGGTGGGCGCCGCAGTTCGGATGACGTCTCGGTAGGCGCAGCGGAGCGCCGAGCAGGCGACCACCATCCCTGCGTCGGGTGCGCTGGCAAGTGTCTGGCCCACTACGGCCAGCCACGGCCAGCGATCTTCGTCAGCCAGCGGAGTGCCCGATGCCATCTTGAGGACGTTCGCGTCCGGGTGGAGCGCGTCGGCGTCGACGAACGCTGTACCGAGCTTCGCGGCGAGGGCCAGCCCGACGGTCGTCTTGCCCACCCCGGAGACGCCGGCTACGACGATGAGGGGCCTCATTTCACAGCGCGCCCTGGGAGTCGGTCCCGGCCGGCAAGGGTGTGAGCACGGTCACCACGACGGGCTTCTCCAAGAGGCCCTCAAGGGAGGCGTTCAGACGTCGCACTGGTTCGCCGCTGCCATGCGCCTCGAGCAGGTCGGCAGACTCCCACTTCTCGAGCATGACGATGCTGCCGTCCGGCGCGTCGTGGATGGCATAGAGAATGCATCCCTCTTCCGCATGGACTTCCGCGATGGCAGGGCGCAGAGCGTCGATCACCTGCTCGCGCAGGCCTTCTCGCGGGACGAACACAGCGGTGACGACGACCGGCATGGTTAACCTCTTCTGGTTGGGCTGAGTAGGGGGGAACAGCTGCTGCGCGCCATGAAATCGGCGGTGACTTCGATCACGCGAGGACCCGCTGACCGAAGGTGGAGGCGGTCGAGGGCCAGCTGCACGGAGTGGGTTGCGAGCATCTCGATAGGTTGCCGGACGGCCGTGAGCGGAGGATCGACGAGTTCGGTCCAGGGGTTGTCGTCGAAGACGATCAATGAAAGATCGTCCGGGATGGCGATTGCAACCTGCTTGAGGCGACGAACCGCGTTGCGCACCTGCGCGGTGTTCGCGACGATCATGGCACTGGGCGCGTCGTGCTCGGCCAGAAGTGATCCGACGGCGTCGCTGCCGCCATCTCCCCTGAATGGCACGTCCCTCACCAGCTGCGGCTCGAATGCGATGCCGCTCCTCTTGAGCGCCCGACGATAGCCGGCGATCCTGGAGCGGCCGGTCGATGTCGATAGCGGTCCGGAAATCAGAGCGATGCGGCGGTGTCCGAGGTTGATCAGATAGTCGGTTGCCTGGTCCGCGGAGTCGGCGTTGGCAATGCTGACGACGTCGACTTCGGGCAGGTCCTCCACCGTGCGGTCGACGAAGACCACTCCGACTCCGAGCCGTTGCAGGCGTTTCCAGCGGTCGAGGTTTCCACCCGTCGGTGTCGCGATCACGGCTCCGACAGACCTGTCGAGGAGTGTGTCGAGCGCGTCCGCCTCGAGGTAGGGGTCCTCCTGCGTGGTCATGAGGACGACCTGGAGGTCGTGAGCGCGGGCCTCCCGCACGATCTGGTCAGCGAGACGGGCGAAGAAGGGGTTGGCGAGATCCGCCAGAACAAGCCCGAGCGCCTGGGTGCGACCAACACTGAGATCTCGTGCCGCTGCACGGGGATGATAGCCGAGCTCCTCGATGACCTTGATGACCCGCTCGCGGGTGGCGGGCGCCACGGGCCCCGCCTCGGGGTTGAGGACGCGGGATACAACGGAGACGGACACGTCCGCGGCGGCGGCGACGTCCCTGATGGTCGGGGGCTTGTACACGGGTCTCCTTCGTCCAGCATTCCATCAGCGGTCGACTCCGATGAAAACGTACTTGACCGAGTCTACCGCGGGTGGTACAAAAGTGGTACCGGTTCCACAACGGAGCCGAATCGCGACAATGAAGTTGTTCCATCACTGAATCGGTGGAGGGATCTTCTGGCGCGACCAGCCCTTAGAGAGAGATCCAGTGAACCTCCACAAACTCCTCGGTGACCGAGAGCGGGAGAACCGCCCCATCCGCGTCGGCCTCATCGGCGCCGGACGCTACGGCACCATGTACCTCGCCCAGGCGCGCAACATTCCCGGCGTCCACGTCGTCGCCATCGCCGACATCAACACCGAGCGCGCTAAGGGTGCCCTCGAACTGGTCGGGCTGGCCGGCGAAGCAGATCGCATCCGGCATCGACGAGGCGCTCGCAAACCGCACCACCACCGATCGTGGCAGCGCGGATGAGCTCTTCGACGCCGACATCGACGTCATCGTGGAGGCGACCGGAAACCCGATCGTCGGCATCAAGCACGCCCTGCGCGCCATCGAGACCGGCAAGCACATCATCATGGTCACTGTCGAGGCCGATGCCCTCGCCGGGCCCGCTCTTGCCAAGCGCGCCGAAGCAGGCCGGCGTCGTCTACTC
This sequence comes from uncultured Actinomycetota bacterium, assembly GCA_963830655.1. Classification (GTDB taxonomy): domain Bacteria; phylum Actinomycetota; class Actinomycetes; order Actinomycetales; family Microbacteriaceae; genus Naasia. Next base: position 57,179 of record CAWHND010000002.1, on the reverse strand, counting down.
CATGGCCTACGGCGACCAGCCGGCGCTGATCATGGAACTCGTCGACTGGGCCCGCACCAGCGGCTTCGATGTGGTCTGTGCGGGCAAGGGCGCCAAGTACCTCGAGCACTATCACGAGATGAACCCGGACAATGTCTGGGAGAACTGGGAATTCTCCAAGGAGCTCACCGACTCCGGCCAGCTCAACCCGTACATGCACACCTCGTTCCGGGACGGCACCAAGGCCGCCATCGAGATGGCCGCGGTCGCGAACGCTGCCGGCCTCGTCCCCTCCGACAACGGACTGACGTTCACCCCGGGAGACATCGAGGAGATCGCCACCATCTGCCGCCCCGCCGCCGTCGGGGGCGTCCTCGCCCACGAGGGAACCGTGGATGTGATGTCGAGCGTGACCCGCGACGGGGAGTGGATCCCCTCAACACTCAGGAGGGCGTGTTCGTCGTCGTGAAGGCGACCAACCACTACGTCGTCCGGCTGCTTCGACGAGTACCCGTGGCACCCGGACCCGAGCGGGCAGTACGCCGCGCTGTTACCGCCCGTACCACTACGTCGGTCTCGAGCTGAACGTCTCCATCGCGAACGCTGCGCTCCGAGGCATCGCCACCGGGTCACCCATCGGCTTCTTCGGCGATGTCGTCGCCACCGCCAAGAAGGACCTCAAGGCGGGCGAATTCCTCGACGGAGAAGGCGGCTACACAGTGTGGGGCAAGCTCGTCTCCGCCCGGCACTCCGTCGCGACCGGCGCGCTCCCCGTAGCGCTCGCTCACCACGTCGAGCTTCGCAACGACGTGCCCAAGGGCGCGACCGTGGGCTGGGACGACGTCGTCATCGACGAATCCCTGTCACAGGCGCTCGAACTCCGCCGCGAGACCGAAGCCCTCCTCGCAGAACCCGCTTCCGTCGCCGTCGGCGTCTGAAACACCAAGATCAACCTTCAACGGAGAAAGAAACCAGAATGAACAACAGGACCCGTATCACCGCGGCGCTGGCGGCCACAGCCGTCGCCGCCCTCCTCGCCGGCTGCTCCGGTGCAGGCACCCCGTCTGACAGCGCGTCCGGCGGCACAGCCAGCGTTGCGAAAGCGAAGATCCAGCTGTCGATCCCGGACCCCCTGACCTCGTCGGTCGGCGTGACCTCGAAGCACTTTGCAGACGAGGTCAAGAAGGCCTCGAACGGAGCGATCACCGTCACCGTGATCCCGAATGGAACCAGCTTCAGCGGAGACCAGGCCGCGGCTGTCACACGGCTGTCCGCTGGCACGCTCGACGGACTGATCCTCTCCACTTCGGTCTTCGCCGTCGGTGGTCCCAGAGATGAACGGGATCAGCATCCCCTACCTCTTCGCGAACACCGAGGAGGAGGCAGCGTTCCTCAGTGGGGGCCCGGGCGACACCCTGAAGGAGAAGCTGGCCGAGCACGACACGGTCGCACTGGCGCTGATGACCCGAACCGGTCGCGAGATCACGAACTCGGTTCGCCCCATCGAAGAGCCGAAGGACCTCGACGGGCTGAAGCTCCGCGTGCCTGGCAACCCGCTGTGGACCGACTACTTCGGCGAACTCGGCGCGAGCCCCACCGCTATGGCTTTCTCCGAGGTCTTCACGGGTCTCCAGACCGGCACGATCGACGGGCAGGAGAACCCCATCGAGGTGCCGTGGACCAATAAATTCTCCGAGGTGCAGCAGTACGTCTCCCTCACGAACCACATCAACGACGCGTGGGTGCTGGCCCTCTCGGCGAAGAAGTGGGACTCTCTCGATGAGGATCAGCAGAAGATCCTCACCGACGCGGCGGCGGAGACCGCCACCTTCAAGACCGGCTACGACGACGAGCAGTCGGCGAAGCAGCTGAAGGATCTGGAGAGCCAGGGCATGAAGGCGAACGAGATCACGCCGCGAACCTCGCCAAGTTCAAGGCCGTCTCCGAGAGCCTCTACCCGAAGTCTCTGAGCTCATCGGCAAGGAGTTCTTCGACGAGGCAATCGCCTTCCAGAAGAAGTAGTCATCCACCTCCGGCCGGCGCGGACACCCGCGCCGGCCGGACCCCCTTCAGCTGCTCCACCCTTCGGTCGGCCCGGGCTCCTGCGCCAACCACCCCTCAGCACTGCCCGCTTCCAATGCCGAAAGTCAGGCCCACAATGAACGAGTCCGCGTCACGCGTCCAAGAGGCTCTCCCCCAGGAGGCCGAGGAAATTCTCCATACAAGTCACGTTGCCCCTGGCTGGAGCGGGGCTGTCTGGTCGGACAAGGCCCTCGAGTGGCTGGTCGGCGGCGCGATCGTCGCTGAGCTCGTCGTCATCCTGCTCAACATCATGGTGCGCCTCTTCACCGGCGACTCCGTGCTCTGGACGCAGGAGGTCTCCGAGATCGCACTGCTCACGATCGCCTTCATCGGCGGAGCCGTGGCGTACCCGAAGGGTGCGCATATGGCCGTCCACGCCGTGACGATGCGGCTTCCCGTTACATGGAAGCCTCAACTCGCGGCGCTGGTCGACTGGCTCGTCCTGGTCATGAGCGCGGGGTCGTTCATCCTGTTTCTCCCCACCCTCATGCTGCAGCTGGAGGAGAAGACTCCGATTCTGCAGCTGCCCGTGTTCTGGGTCTCGCTGCCGTTCGCGATCGGAATGCTTCTGATCGCCTGGTTCGCGGTGCTGAAGCTGTCGCGACAGCCCCGACGAGCGGTGCTCCTGAGCGCCGCGATCGTCGCAGTGCTGGTCGCGGCGGTCGGTTCGCTCAGCCGCTGTTCATGTTCGCGGACCCGAACCTGCTTCTGCTCGTGGTGCTGCTGCTTCTCTTCGTGCTGCTCTTCCTCGGCCTGCCGATCGCCTTCGTGCTCGCCCTCGCCTCGGGGATCTACCTGCACCTCGGCGGAATCGCCGATGTCAGCGCGATCCCGCTCGGCATGGCGTCTGGCGCGAAGGGCTTCGTGCTCCTCGCAATCCCGTTCTTCATCCTCGCCGGCACCGTCATGAATTCCGCCGGCCTCACGCTTCCGCTCGCGCGGCTCGTCGACGCCCTCATCGGCCACCTGCGCGGCGGGCTGCTGCACGTCGTCGTCGTGACCATGTACATCTTCTCCGGCATCTCTGGGTCCAAGGTCGCCGATGTCGCAGCAGTCGGAACGACGATGCGAGACATGCTGGAGAAGCGGAAGTACCCACGCGGCGAGGTGGTCGCCGTGCTGTCCGCCTCCGCGATCATGGGTGAGACGATCCCGCCCAGCATCGTCCTCCTGGTGCTCGGCTCTATCACCACCATCTCGACCACGACATTGTTCCTCGCAGGCCTCATCCCGGCCGCCTTCCTCGCGCTCGTGATCATGGTGCTCATCTACTTCCGAGCTCGAAAGCAGAGTGGCATCCCCAGCCCGAAGGCCACCTGGAAAGAAAGAGGAACCGCCAGCTTCTTCGCCCTGCCGACTCTGATCCTGCCGCTGGGCATGGTCTTGGGAATCCTCACGGGGTTCGCTACGCCGACCGAGGTCTCCTCCGTCGCCGTCGCCTATGCGTTTATCCTGGCATTCCTGTATCGCAGAGGGGGGCGCAGGCTGCTCGGCGAAACCCTCCGCGAGACCACGACAACCGCCGGCATGGTGCTGTTCATCATCGCCGCCGCCGCGCCCCTCGCTCAGACACTCGCCCTTGCCGGAGTCTCACAGCAGATCAACGACATCATGCTGGGTCTCGGTGACGCCCCACTGGTCTTCATGCTGCTCACGATCGTGCTCCTCGTGATCATGGGGCAGCTGCTCGAGGGGCTGCCTGCCGTCCTCATCTTTGCGCCGCTGCTCCTGCCGATCGCCGAATCCTTCGGAGTCAACCCGGTGCAGTTCGCGATGGTGCTGATCATCGCAATGGGGATCGGCTCCTTCGCTCCGCCGGCCGGCGTCGGATTCTACGTAGCCTGCGCAACCGGCCGGGAGACGGTGGAACGAAGCCTGCGGCACTTCTGGCCCTACCTCATCGCGCTGTTCATCGGGCTTCTGGTTCTCGCTGCAGTGCCGTGGTTCAGCACGATCCTTCCCGCCCTCGCCGGCCTGATCCCGTTCTGATCCATGGACAGAGTCGCGAAGCACCGTCTCCGTCCTCGGTCTCGGGCCCATGGGGTCGCCGATCGCTCGCAACCTCCTGCTGAAGCACGGGCCGATCACCGTCTGGAACAGGACTGCGGCCAAAGCCCAGGCGCTGGAGGAGCAGGGGGCGGTGGTTGCCGCAACGCCTCGCGATGCGGCAACCGCCGTCACGCTCACCGTGCTCCCCGACCTGCCCCAGGTGGAAGCCCTTCTGGGCGGTGAGAACGGGCTGGTTGCAGGATGGCGCGACCATGACGTAGAGCGCCCCATCCTCGTGGTCCACGGCACGGTCTCGCCTGTGGCGGTGGCTGCACTGGCGTCGCGACTATGGGAGGCGCACGGTGTGCGGCTGGTCGATGCGCCCCTGAGCGGTGGCACCGTCGGGGCAGAAGCGGGGTCCCTCAGCGTGATGGTGGGGGGTCACGCCGAGACGGCGGCGGAGGTGATGCCGATATTCGAGCGCTACGGAGAGGTCATCCGGTATCTCGGACCGAGCGGATCGGGAGAGATCGCGAAGGCGTGCAATCAGATCGTGGTCGCTGCGGTGGTGAGTGCAGTCTCGGAGGCGCTCCTTCTGGGCCGGGCCTCCGGACTCGACCTCGAGGTCGTCCGCGACCTGCTTCAGGGGGGACTCGCGCGAACGCAAGTGCTCGAGCAGAAGGCCGAGAACTGGCTCAGGGAAGACTTCACGGCTGGGGGATCGGCGAAGAACCAGCTGAAGGACCTCCGCTTCATTCACGAGGCCGCCGAAGCTGCGCATCTGCGTCTGCCGGTCACCGACGCCGTCGGCAAGCTCTTCGCTCGCATGATCGACGAGGGGGACGGCGATTTGGATCACACGGGCATCTATCGCACCATCGCGCGGCATACGGGTCCGTAGCGCCGAGCCGTCGTTCGGCTCTCGAGCTGGATAAAGATCCTGGCCTTGTCGTTCAGTCAATCGATCGGCCAGCCCCGCTCGGGTGCCCTAAAATATGGCGTTTACGTCATATCGGTTGGAGGCGCTCATGGTTCAGTCGTCAACGCTGGTACGTGCCGCGCGCAAGAGCCGGCACCTCACTCAGCAGCAGCTCGCTGAGCGGAGCCGGGTGGTCGGGGCAGCGTCTCGCGGTTCGAGTGCGGCCGCGACGCCGACTTCAGCACCGTCGATCGCCTCCTCGCTGGGGCCGGCCGCCGCCTCTACTCCGCACCGACCCGACGTGACGACGCCACATCGATCGCAGCCGAGATCAAAGACCGTCTTCGGTCGAATGACAAAGATCGCGCGCTACGATCACTCCTTCAGCTGAACGACAATCTGGTCGCGGAGCACGGACTGATCCGCGGTGTCCTGGGCCTTGCGGAACCCGAGCTCGTTGGGGAGCCCGTCTGGGATGCCGCGATCGCCGCCCTGGTTGCTTGGCGTCTGGCCGACGAGGGACTTCCGACGCCCGGGTGGGTTGACGGCGACAGTCGAACGTTATCCACACCCCGCCTACTGCAACCGGGCCGGCAGACCCCGTCCCGCCTGCGCCTGAGGTGCCAGCCGAGTTTGCTGCGCGCAACGTGCTCGTGTGGAGGGACACCTTCGCGAGCGTCTGAGCGTCAGTGGCGCTCGATCGAGACGAAATCATCCGGGGGAGTTTCAGAAACCGAAGGCCCTAATCATGACGCGGCGGCTACGCAGAGATGTCGAGCGGATTTGTTCTGACTTCATTGCATGGCCTCTCGTCAGGAAGCTTTGAGTCGACAATGTCGTGGTGACCGATCCGGAAGACAAAGAACTTCGACGACTGCAGCGGCGGGCATACGGATCCGATGCCGACATCGTCGGCGATGTCGCTGCAATTGAGCAATTGAACGCATCGAGGCGCGGCGCCGGGGAACACTTGGGTTGAGGAGCAGACGAGAGCCGATGCCCTGGCCCTTGACAGCGAACCTCAGCCGGTCCTTCGGCCGCCCCGGTGGCGCGGACGCCTGCTGGCCGCAGTGATCGCGCTCGGATGTCTGGCGGGCGGCGCCATTCTGATCATGTCGCCGCTCGGTGACACCTTCGGCGAGCCTAGAGATGAGCGTGAGGTGGCAACCCTTCAGCCGACTCCGACCTGGCATGGCCGACCCAGATCGGCCCCGACTTTGGCCAGCTCTCCGGTGGTGTCCGGTATAAGGACTATGTCGGTGTCGCAGTGGTCTCACTTCTCACCCACGTCCAGGGAAGCAGTATCGCCTGCGTCTATCTCTTCCTCGACGAGAGGGAGGGCGCCGACGCAGGGGGCTGTGGATCCAGTCCGACCGTTGCCGAGACCGTCCTCATCGTGACCGACTCGATGTGACGCTCTGCAGCGCGAGCACCCACCAGGAACGGTGCTCCGATTCCTGCTCCAGGAGGATCGGTCACGGTGAGCATCGGGCCATGGTCAAAGTCGCCTACACGACCTGTTCGGATTCGTCCTCCATAAACACCGGACCTGGTATGATCGTTATACAAGTGCTGAGCCAATGGAGGTTGTGTGAGTTACTCGTTCCCGCTCCCGCCGGTCCTGCATTGGCGGCTGACTCGGTCACTCGCTTGGAGTCGGGGGAGCCAGTCCTCGAGATCGTCGACCCTCGCTTCCGAGACTGCATCGACATGACGGCGCAGCTCGAGAAACTGCATCGGGGGAATGCGATGGGCGGAGGCCCGTGTACTTCGCTGATCAGCATGCGCTGGTCTTCAGTGACATCCCCAATGATCAGGGTCCTGCGCTACGACGAGGTCCTCCGGCGTCGTCACTCTGTTCCGCGGGGCGTCGAACAACGCCAACGGCAACACTCGCGACCGCGAGGGACGGCTCATCACCTGCGAGCAGGGTGCGGGCCGGGTGACGCGCACCGAGCCCAACGGCTCGGTCACCGTGCTCGCCGACTCGTTTGAGGGAGGACGGCTCAACGCGCCGAACGACGTGGTGGTGAAGTCGGACGGCACCATCTGGTTCACCGATCCGTCGTACGGGATCGCAACGCACTTCGTGGGCACCCCGCGCGAGAAGGAGCAGGCGGTCGATGGTGTATACCGACTCGACCCGGTGAGCGGGGCGCTCGACCGTATCGCGGCGGACTTCTCGAAGCCGAACGGACTGGCCTTCTCTCCAGACGAGACGAAGCTCTACATCGTCGATTCCGGCTACCTGCCTGACCCCGCCGGCCCGCGGCATGTGCGAGTGTTCGACGTGGATGCGGACAACGCGATCTCGGGCGGCGACGTGCTGACTGAGGTGAAGCCGGGCATCCCCGACGGACTGCGCGTCGACGACGCAGGTCGGCTGTGGATCGGCGCGGGTGATGGCGTGCACTGCGTGCATCCTGACGGCACCTTGCTCGGCAAGGTCCGTGTTGCCCGAGGCGGCGGCCAACGTCGCCTTCGGCGGCCCCAAGCGCAACCGTCTCTACATCGCGGCGACGACCTCGCTGTACGCGATCTTCCTCAACACGATCGGCATCCAGCGCCCCTGACCGCGACGACGAAGGCTCCGCCGGAGCGATCCGGCGGGGCCTTCGTGCGCGTGCCGCGACTAGCGGCGCGCGAGCGGGTTGCGTGAGAAGTGCGAGCACCAGCACGATGAGCGCGCCCTGGATGATGAACTGCCAGCCGCCGCTGAGGCGAGTGATGTTCGCCAGGGTGGTGAGCAGGGTAAGCAGCACAGCACCGGCCCAGAGGCCTGAAATGATGCCCCGGCCGCCCGCGATCAGGGAGCCGCCAGGCGCACCACAACGACGATCGACGCGGGCTGGTAGCTCGTGCCGAGGCCGAGCGATGGACCTCCGCTGTAAGCCGCGAGGAAGACCCCGGCCAGTCCGGCCATGCCGCCAGGACGAGCACGTAGGCGGAGGCGCGGATGAGCGCCGGACGGGCGTTCGCGAAGCTCGCCGCGACCGGCTTCTGCCCGACCGCCTCGATCCGACGGCCGTAGCTGGTGCGCTTGAGGATCACCGCGAACGCGACGGCGATGACGATGCCGACGATGCCGAAGATCGGGAAGGGGCCGATCTGAGCTGTGGTGAAGTCGGAGAGTGCGGGGCTGGCGACGCCGACGACGCTGCCCGAATAAATGAGCGTGATCGTCTGCAGTGCGAAGCCGACGGCCAGGGTTCCGACGAGCGGCGGCATGCCGACGAACTCGATGAGTGCTGCGCTCACGGCACCAGCGGGTCCACACAAGCGATCACCGCGACGATGATGCCGGTCGCGATGTTCGCGTCGTTGCCCGCCATGATCTGGCAGGCAAGGAAAGCGCTGAGGGTCATCACGTACGAAACGGAGAGGTCGATGCCGCCGTTGCCGACCGTGATGACGAAGAGCTGGCCGATCCCGACGATGACGAGGAACGTGGCGATGATGATGCCGGCGCTGATCGTCTCGACCAGGCCCCGGCCGGCGATGGCGCCAATCGCAAGCCAGATGGCGATCATGCCGACGAAGGCGGGCAGCGCGGGGTGCTTCCGACGCCGGAGCGCGACCGTGCCGGCGGTGCGGTTCGTCGTCGGCGCGGAGAGCGTGGTCTCCGGCCGCGTCTCGAGGTTGGTCACAGCGTCCTCCGCACCTTCTGAATCCAATCGACGAGTGCGCGCAGCACCAGGACGAGCACGAGCACGAGGCCCTGCGCCGCGGCCTGGAAGCTCGACTGCACACCGATGAACTGCAGCAGTGAGCCAAGCAGCCCGACCACGAGTGCACCGGCCACTGCACCGACGGCCGAGACCTCGCCACCCTTGAAGCTGCCGCCGCCCACAATCACTCCGGCGATGCTCAGCAGCACGTAGCTCTGGGCGATGTATGGGTCGCCGCCGCCGGTTTGCCCGCTGAGGTAGAGACCCGACAGCAACCCGAATACGGCCGCCAGGACGTAGAGGCTGACCTTCGCGCGGTGACCGACCATCCGGCCCGACGCACGCCCTCGGCGTTCGAGCCCGATCCGCGGAGTACCGCGCCGTACTTGCTGCGGCTGAGGAACAGGGCGACTGCCACCGTCACGACGGTCAGCACAATGATGACGCCCGGCACGACCTGCGGGTTGAAGCGCACGAAGCTGACTATGCCCTCGGGGACGACGCCTCCTGGAGTCGGAAGGATGAGGATGGCAACCCCCAGCCAGACGAAGGACATGCCGAGGGTGACGACGATCGACGGGAGCCCGCGCACCGCGATCAGCACACCCATCGCTGCGTAGGCGACGACCATGCCGATCAGGAACAGGATGCCGGCGACCGGACTGTCCGGGATGATCACGGCGATCACCACGTTGGCGAGCCCGATGAACGAGCCGATGCCGAGGTCGATGTCGCCCGCGGCGATGATGAACATCTGGGCGAGGACGGCGAAAATCAGCGGGATGAGGGGCGCCAGCACCAGGTTGAGGCCGGTTGGCGACGCGACGAGGGGTCGGAGTGCGACCATCAGTCCGAAGATGATCACCGCCGCCAGAGTCGGAAGGAACCAGGGGCCGAACGCGGTGCCCAGGCTCTCGCGAGCCGCCTGGCCCAGGGAGCGCGGTGGCTCGGTGACGGGCTGGGTGGTCGTCATCGGACGGCTCCCTCGAGGTCGATGGGGGCGACGTCCTGGCCGCCGAAGGACAGCGCGATCACGGCGTCCTCGGTGGCTTCGGCACCCGTGATGGTGGCGACGATCTTGCCTACCCGGAAGACGAAGACGCGGTCGCAGTTGCGCAGCTCCTCATTCTCCGTCGAGTACCAGACGATGGTCTGGCCCTCCGCCGCCTGGCCGCGGAGCAGTTCGTAGACCTCGCTCTTGGTGGCCTGGTCGACGCCGCGGGTGGGGTCCTCGAGCAGGAGGAGATCGGAGCCGACCGCCATGGCGCGGGCCATCAGCGCCTTCTGCTGCGTCCCTCCGCTGAGGCTCGTGATGGGGTCGGTCGACTGGCCCTTGATGCCGAGCCGTGAGTACCACTCGTGCACCAGCGCGGCCTCGACCCTGCGCTTGACGAGCCCGCCGGCGGTGAGCTTGCCGAGGCTGGAGAAGCTGATGTTGGTGGCGACGTCCCAGAGCGGGAAGATACCGCGTACGCCGCGATCGCCGCTGACGTACGCGCTGTCGCCGGTCACGGAGACGGCGTGGTGGGCGGTCCGCCGCGGTGCTCTGACGGCGCCCGAGCGTCGGGCCGACGCGCGGTAGACGGCCTCGAGTGCGAGCAGCTGTCCGTGGCCTTCGAGCCCGGCGAGGCCGATGATCTCGCCCTTGCGAATCTCGAAGACTTCGGAGGCGCCGTCGTCGCCTGGCTGCTCGAGCCGCACGATCACCTCGCCCGCGGTGGTGGGCGGGCGTCCGTGGTGGTCACGGTCGAGCTGTCCGCGATGGGAGCGACTCGTGAGCTCTCATGAGCTGCAAGCCCCATCGCGGTGACGATCGACTCCTTGGTCGCGCCTTCCGCGGCGCTGCTCGCTGAGCACCTGGCCGTCGCGCATCACGTAGATCCGCGAAAGGTTGTCGATCATCTCGTGCAGGCGGTGGGTGGTGATGATGACCGATACCCCCTCGGCCGCGCGCTTCTTCAGGTAGGCGTAGAAGCTTGCGGTCGAGGCGGCGTCGAGCGAAGAGGTTGGCTCGTCGAGGATGACGAGCGCGGGTCGCACGGTGCTGTCGATCATGGTGCTCGCGCACTCGATCATCTGGCGGCGGGCTATGGACAGTTCGCTGATCTTGGCGTCCTTGCGGATGCCGTGACCGGGGAACATCTCGTCGAGCACGGTGCGGAGGTTGTGCCACGCGGTGCCGCGCCAAGACAGTCCCCGCGCGGAGTGATCGAAGATCGCGGCGGTCTCGTCGACGCGGAGGCTCGCGCACAGCGAGAGCTCCTGGTAGACGGTGCGCACCCCGAGCTTCTCGGGGTGCGCGACCGTTGTATCGGCGAAGCGCGCGATGCCGTTGACCGTGACCGTCCCTGAGTCGCCCGCGATGGTGCCGTTGACGACCTTAAGGATCGTGCTCTTACCGGCGCCGTTGTGGCCTGCGATTCCGATGAGCTCGCCTCGCCTCACCGTGAACGACGCGTCGTTCACGGCCAGGGTCGAGCCGAATCTCTTCGAGACGCCCTGGACTACCAGGGTGTCGGGGGATCTGGTCTGACATCGCGCTCTTCCTATCCGCTTCCTTGGGGTGCTGCGATCAGCTGGTCGGTGGCAGCGGCTCGTCCTGGAGTACTGGGTCTCCATCGATGGCCGACTTGACGTACGACTGCGCCTGCTCGAGCGTCGTCGGGTTCTCGGCAATCTGGGTGTAGTCCGAGTGCATCGGCCCATGCGTCCCGGTTCTCTTCGGGGATGATCAGGAGCGGTGCGTAGACCGTCTTGTCCGGGAGGGTCGAGGCGTCGTTCTGGTCGTTGATGAGCATCCACGACAGCCAGAGCGCTGTCGAGGAGATGCTGGGCTGAGATGAGATCGACATCGTCTTGTAGTCGGGATTCTCCTGTGCGACCTTGACCCAGCCTTCCAGGCCCTGGCCTGAGTTGCCCTGGATTATCACGGGCAGCGGGCGAGGTGCCGGCCTGCAGGAACGCGTCGAGTGTCCCGCCGCCGTCATTGCCCTCGGTGAGCACGCCGTCGACCTGGGGGAGCGAGGGGAGGATCTTGGCGACCTCCTGCTGCGCGGTGGACTCGGTGAACTCGCCATAGACCTCGCCGACGATCTTCATGTCGGGGTACTTCGACAGCACCGAGGTTGCCCCGCGGTAGATGTCGTCGTCCACGGTGATGCCCGCGATGCCGCGGACGAACAGCACGTTGCCCTTGCCGCCGAGCTGGTCGGCCAGTGAACTGGGCCTCCACCTCGCCGTAGGTCTCGTAGTCGAAAGCGACCTTGTAGGCGCAGTCGGCCGTGGCGAGCGAATCGAAGACGACGACTGTGACGCCCGCGTCGCACGCCTCCTGGATCGCGCCGTTGAGGGCGGTCGGCGAGGCGGCGTCGATGATGATGGCGTCGTAGCCCTCGAGCACGAGCGACTGGATCTGCTGCGCCTGCTGCGGCGCGGATCCGTCGGAGTTGACGACCTTGAAGTCGCTCACGTAGTCGGGGTTGGCCTTTGCGGTCGCCTCGAAGCTGGCCTCCATCTGCTTGCGCCAGATGTTGCCGTTGAAGTAGTTGCTCAGTGCGATCTTGATTGGCTTGACGCCGTCAGTACCTGTGTCGCCGGTAGATCCGGCGTCGGTGCCGCTGTTGGAGCAGCCGGTCAGAACCGCCGCGGCGGCCACTATCAGCGCGCCGATGGCGAGCCGACGGCGGTACGCCGTGCGAAGGGGGATCATCATTTCTCGTGTCTCCTCGTTGAGTGGAACTGTGCTTGGTGCAGGGCCTGGGCCCGGGGAGAACCGCCCCGCCGGTCGGGATGCGATCGGCGGTTCGGACGGTGATCGGCGCGTGGGCCGCTCAGGGAGCCGGTGCGCTCGACGAGGGATCGCCTCGACGAGCGCATGCCGGCGGGGGCGAGGACTCGGAGACCTCGACGACTCCGTCGGGTCCGAGAGACCTCTCGGAGGCGGTGTGCATGCGCGGTACGAACGCACCGTCCGAGGACGGGAAAGCTCGACTGAATCGCATGCTCACCTCATTGTAAGATTGTCGGACAACCGACGTGACAAAGCTATACACATCGCTCGACTCGGCGCAACCGATCCGACGCGAGTCGTCGATCGGAGGCGCCGGAGCCGCGTGCTAGGAAGCGCCCCCGTCCACGACCAGGGCGTGCCCGGTGACGAAGGATGACGCTTCAGAGGCGAGGAACACGAAGGCTTCGGCGATCTCGTCGGAGCGTCCCTGCCGCTGCAGCGGCACACCAGCGCGCACGGCGGCGTCCTGCGCTTCGCGGCCGCCCATATGCGACACGATCGGGTCGTTGAACGGGGTGTCGACCCAGCCGGGCGCCACGCAGTTCACCCGGATGCCCTCCGGTCCGAGCTCCGAGGCGAGGGTGCGGGTGAATGCGATGATCGCGCCCTTGGAGGCCGAGTATCCCGCGAGCCCTGCAGGAGCTTTGAAGCCGCCGACCGACGCCATGTTGACGATGGCCGGCGCAACGCCGTCGCGCAGGTAGGGCACGCCGTACTTCGCCGCGAGGAAGCATGATCGCGCATTCACCGACATGTGCAGGTCCCAATCGGACTCGGCCATCTCGGTGATGGGCGACGAGCGCTGGATGCCGGCGTTGTTGGCGATGACGTCGATGCCGCCCATGAGCTCGGATGCCGAGCGGAAGAGCTCCTGCATCGCAGCGCCGTCGGAGACGTCGGTCTGGACGAACCAGGCCCGTCCACCGGCCGCGACGATGCGCTCCGCCGTCGCCGATGCCCGCGGATCGATGTCGCCGATCACGATGGACGCGCCTTCCGCGGCGAATAGCGTGGCGGCTGCTGCGCCGATGTTGGCCGCGGCGCCCGTCAGGACAACGCGCCGTCCGGCCATTCGGCCGCTCATCGGTTCCAGCTCTCGAACAATTCAACGGCTGCCGAGACGATCGCCTCGTCCTCGTCGAGCGAGCCGCCGCTGGCGCCGACCGCTCCGAGGACCTCGCCGTCGACGATCAGCGGGTAGCCGCCGCCGAACGTGATCAGACCCCGTGTCGAGCCGTGGGCCAGCCCGGCAAAGGGGCCGTCAGGGGCGGTGGCCGCTGAGAGGGCCCCGGATGGCTGGCGCAGCGATGCAGCCGTGAACGCCTTGGCGGTGGCCACTTCGCCGGTGAGAACAGGAGCCCGATCCTGTCGGCCGAAGGCCACGATCTCGCGGCTGACGTCGAGGACGGCCACACTGGCCGGGACGCCGATCTCGGTCGCCCGCGAGAGCGCTGCGTCAAGCAGGAGGCGCGCTTCGACATAGCTGAGCACCCGGGCGGTTCGCGCTGCGGGTGGGGTGTTCGTCGTCATCGACGTCCTTTCTCGGGGCCTGGACGGGCGCTTCGAGATGAGGCGCCCGTGCCGTTGACCTGTGACAGTTTTTCGTCATACGATCGTACAGAAGACGAGCCGGGCGGCAACGCCCCTCATATTCTTCTCAGAAAAGCTCTCGAACGAAGGTGTTCATCAGATGCAGCATTCCGCAGCCTCCGAAAAGGCCGACGTCGTCATCGTCGGGGCCGGACCGGCAGGAGCCGTCGCGGCACGGAGATTCGTCGAAGACGGCTACCGGGTCGTCTGCATCGAGCAAGGCGATTGGCCGGATTACACCGCATCACACGTCGCCGACGAATATCTCGAGCTCAGCGCGGGCAAGCAGTGGAACCCTCAGCCCTCGGTGCGGCAGGCATTCAGCGACTACCCGATCGATACGACCGAATCGGACGTCGAGCCGTTGATCTGGAACGGCGTCGGCGGCAGCACCGTCCTCTACGCGAGCTGCTGGTGCCGCGCCAAGCCTTCCGATTTCCGGGTCCGCACCCTCGACGGCGTCGCCGACGACTGGCCGCTCTGCTACGATGACCTCGTGCCGCTCTATCCCCCGACCGAGTACGAATTCGCGATCTCGGGCATTGCCGGCAACCCGGCTTTCACCGTGCCATGACGCCCCCCGCTGCCCGCCCCGATATTCACGGCCGGCCGGCTCATGGCTGCAGGGCATAACAAGCTCGGCTGGCACTGGTGGCCCGGCAACAATCGATCGCCTCCGTGGACCACCTCCACCAGGGCAGCCCTGCGAGCGGCACGGCGCCTGCATGTAGGGCTGCCCCGGAGGGCCGAAGGCCTCGACCGACGGCGCGCACTTCCCGGGATCCGCTGGCCCACGGCGTTGGCGCTCGTGACCGGGGCCCCGGTGCCGGATCGAGCCTCGACGAGACGGCCTGGTGAACGGAGGCGTCTACGTCCGGACGGCGGGGGAGTCATCCGTCGCCAGAGGGCGGCATGGTCCTGGTCGCCGCCAATGCCATTGGCACGCCGCGGTTGCGCTGATTCGATCCTTCCGCCACGGCCCGACGGCCTCGCGAACAGCTCGGGCCTGGTCGGCAAGCGCCTGATGACCCACCCGATCGGGACGTTGTCGGGCTCTTCGACGCGCCGCTGAACCCGCAGAGGACTGGCTGGGGGCAGGCGACCGACTCCCTCAGTCTACGAGACGGACCCCGCCCGCGGCTTCGTGCGCGGCACCAAATGGAACATCATCCGTCCGGGGGTCCGCCGCGCAGATCACCGCCTTCACCTGGGGCGGCGAAGCCCGTTCTGGGGCGAGGCTTCCCACCGTTCGCCAGCGCTTGGGCCACCCGATCGACTGGAGGATCATTCCCGAGGATCTGCCCGACGAGGAGAACCGGATCAAGCTCGACCCCGCCAACCCCGACGACAGCCGAGGCATGCCCGGCATCACCCATGCACTACAAGACCGGCGAAGAATTACGCCGAGACGGATAAGCTGAAATTTATAGTGGACCGCGCGGGCGCACGAATCGCTGACCGAGGCCGGCGCCATACCGCACCGTAATCGCGCCCCAGGAGCCGCAAGTAAGAGCTGGCGCATCCTCGGTACCGCGAAGATGGGTGACGATCCGGCGAACGAGTGTCGTCGACCGACTTCGGCCGAAGCCACGAGGTGGCGAACCTCTTCATCGTCGATGGCAGCGTCTGGCCGACCTCCGCCGGGGTGAACCCGACCGCCACCATCGCCGCCTTCTCGCTCCGCGCTGCCGAGCACGCCGTCGCCCAGCGCGGCAGTCAGGCGGTGGCCTCGTGACCGCCGTCTCCCTCGGCTTCACCGACTCCGCCCGCGACGCGCTTCCGGACCTGCTGCGCGCCGATGAGCGTGCGTCGCTGGCCGCAGTCGCCGACCTGCTCATCCCGCACACGCACCGAGATGCCCAGCGGCTCGGAGGCCGACGTGCAGGGCGAGTTCATCGATCGCGTGCTCTCTGTGCGCCCCGACCTCGCTCGACGCCGTGCGCGCCGGTCTCGCCCAGGTCGCCGGAGCCTCTGCCGGCCGACTTCGCCGAGCTCGACGCCCGGCGGCCTGTCCGGGCTCCGCGCGCTCGCCGAAGCCGTCGACGGCCGCCTACTTCCTGAACCCCGACGTCGCCCAGCTTGTCGGCTACCGCAAGCGATCCGCCATCCCCATCCGCTTCGACGCGGACCTCCACGCACCTGGTCGCGGACGTCACCGGTCGCGGTCCGATCTACCGGCCGACGCCCGATCCGAGCCGCCCGCCCGGCGACGCCTGACCCGCGCACCCTGCTTCCCCACCGACCCACGACCGCACCACGCTCGCCCCGGCGACGTTCTGACAAGGAGACGCTGATGTCCCACTCGACCTCGGCAGCCTCCCCTCACCACCTCGAGGGGACACGCTCGACATGGCATTCGATCACCGCGAAGGCGGACCCGGCCAGCAACCCCTACGCCCCGCTCATGGGACGCACCTTCGTCGACCTCGACGAGACCGGCGCCGTCACCGTCCTCGACGAGGACCGCGCTGCGACGCTCGGCGGCGTGGGTGGCCCGCCTGATCCCCGGCAACGCGATCGTGGCCGTCCGCGGCCGAGCTCGACACGCGTCGCCTACATCGACGCGATCCTCCGCAAGGCGCCGACCCTGCGACCCGTCATCCTCGGCGGCATCGACGCACTCGACGCCGCAGCCCGCTCGGCGCATGGCGCCGCCGTTCACGGCGCTCGGCGGCCGACCAGCAGGTCGAGCTCCTGCGCGGCATCGAGGCCACCGGCGCCCCGGAGGCGTTCTCCGTCGTCTTCGAGCTCACCTACGAGGCCTACTACCGGGACCCGGGCGTGCAGGCCATCGTCAAGGAGCGGACCGGGCTTCGATGTGCGCAACACCGTGGTCGGCAAGCCCATGAAGCCCTTCCCGGTCGACCGGCTCGAGACCATCAGCACCCGCCCCGATCACTTCAGGAGCGTGAGCGCATGAGCGCGCAGTACATCCCCGGTGCCGAGATCCCGGGCACCTCCGGTCCGGTCGGCATCGACGACAGCGGCTCAGACAGCGCTGACGTGCTCGTCATCGGCGCGGGCGCCGCGGGCGCCGCCCTGGTCTGGAGCCTGGCCCGTCGAGGGCTCGACGTGCTCTGCCTTGAGCAGGGCGACTGGGTCCCCAGCGACGAGATCCCCAAGAACCACGCCGACTGGGAGGTCCGCGGCCGCCACTACTGGAACCCGAGCCCCGGCAAGCGCCGCGGCGCCGGCCGACTACCCGGTGACGCAACCTCGGCGAGAACCCCGTCGACGTCGTACATGTACTCGGCGGTCGGCGGCAGCGCGATCGGCTACGGCGCGCACTTCTGGCGCTTCGCAGCCGTCGGACTTTCGCGGCCAAGACGCTCGACGACTTCGGCGTCGACTGGCCGATCGGCTACGAGGACCTCGATCCCCTACTACGAGATCAACGAGGCAGATGATGGGCATGTCCGGCGCCGGCGGGAGACCCCGTGCAGCCCGGCCGAGCCCGCGGTGCCGCTGCCGCCCGATCGCCGATCGGGCGCCATGGGCGAGCGCTGGATCGACGGGTTCGAGCAAGCTCGGCTGGTACTGGTGGGCGCAGAGCCAGGCGATCCTGTCGCGAGGACTACCGGGGCCGCCCGGCCTGCGTCGAACCGCGGCTTCTGCGCCTTCGGCTGCCCGAGCGGCGCGCTGGCGCCTGCCCGTCGAACACCTACTGGCCCGAGGCGCTCGCAGCCGGCGTCGCGGCTGCGCACGCGCGCGCGGGTGCGCGAGGTCACCGTCGACGAGCCGACGGCGAGCGCGACGGGCGCGCTCTACTACGACGCGGACGGGCGACTGCGCTCGGTCACGCGCGAAGACCGTCGTGATCGTCGCGGCAACGGGCTCGGCACCCCGCGGCTGCTGCTGATGTCGAAGTCGCCGCGCGTTCCCGGACGGGCTCGCGAACAGCAGCGGCCAGGTCGGCAGGAACTTCATGGCCGCACGTGCAGACGATGGTGATCGGGCACTTCGAGGAGCCGCACCGACGCCGACCACGGCGCGTGGGGCGGCACGGTCGTCGTCGCGGCACTTCTACGAGACCGACCCCGACGAACGACTACAAGCGCGGCTTCATCATGGTCGGCGATGCGCGGCTACTCGCCGCTCAACACCGCGCTCGCAGACGCGCGCCGTGGGGCGAGGGGCACCACGAGGCGCTCGAGCACCACCTCAACCACGAGGCGACGCGTCTGGGTCTGCGGCGACGACGCAGCCCGAGGAGCACAACCGCGTCGAGCTCGACGAGGAGCAACCTCGACGGCTTCGGCCTGCCCGGGCGTTCGGACCTACTACACGCTGTCGCGAGAACTCGAAGCGCCTCGGCGCGGACAGGCGGTGCGCGAGGGCGACGGAGCTCTGCGTACGCGGCCGGCGCCGACTCGGTGCGGACGACTCGGGTTCGACTCCATGCCTCGGCTGGCACCTGCTCGGCACCGCCCGGATGGGCGCCGACCCGGCGAACTCGGTGGTCGACGCCAACAACCGCGCTCACGACGTGCCCGAACCTCTACGTGGTCGACGGGTCGAGCTTCTGCCGACTGGCGGCGCCGTCAACCCGACGCACACGATCCAGGCGCTCGCGCTCCGCGCCGCCGACAAGATCTGGGAGGCGCGCAGTGCCTGACGCACCAGAGTCCGATGCCGCCGTGTCGGATCGTCTCTGGGAGGTGACGATCGTCAAGTACGGCACCCGCCAGACCGTACGCAGCGAGGTCTACCTGAACTACCACGCTCTACGACGAGCCCGACGGCCCGATCGGCATGGACTACTTCTTCTGGCTGATCCGCAACGCGGCGCGCACGATCCTGGTGGACACCGGCTTCTCGCCGCCGGCGGCGCGAGCCGCAAGCGCACCACGCTGATCGAGCCGGTCGACGCGCTTCGGACGCCCTCGGGTGTCGACCGGCAGTCGGCGCCGCCCGTCGTGGTCACCCACGCGCACTACGACCACGCCGGCAACCTCGCCTTTCCCGCATCGCCGGTCATCGTGCGCCGCGCGAGTACGACTTCTGGACCGGCCCGTACGCGGACCGGAGCTGTTGCACCACTCGGTCGAGGACGACGAGCTCGCCCACCTGGCGACGCGGCGAGCAGGGCCGGCTGCGACTTCGCCGAGGCGACCCGAGTCGCCCCCGGCGTCGGGCTGCTCGAGGTCGGCGGGCACACGCCCGGCCAGAGCGTCGTCCTCGGTGAACACCACCGAGGGCCCGTCTGCTCGCCTCCGACGCCGTGCACTTCTACGAGGAGCTCGAGCCGCGAGCATGCCGTTCATCTAGGTCGCCGACCTGGTCGCCATGTACGCGGCGTTCGACCGCCTCAGCGGCTGCTCGCCACCGGCGCGGTCGCCACCTGGTCTCCGGGCCACGACCCGCGACCCTCGGGCGCTTCACCCCGGCGACCGGTCGCACTCGCGGGGCTCGCCGTCCATCGGGCCGGCGGCACCGGTCGACGGAGGGCGCTGCAGGAGTCGCACGTGAGCGGGCGGTTCGAGGGCAAGGTCGCGCTGGTCACCGGCGCGGGCAGCGGGCTCGGCCGCGCGTCGGCGCGCCGGCTGTCGGCGGAGGGCGCGGCGGTGGTCGCTCATCGACGTCAACGGCGACGCCGCGAGCATCTCGCGGCGGAACTGCCGGGGAGTCACTGGTGGTGGTGGCCGATGTCGCGGACGAGGCGGCGTCGACGGCCGCCGTTGCCGGCGCCGTCGAGTTCGGCCGCATCGACCTGCACCACCTGAACGCCGGCATCTTCGGCCCTTCGTGCCGCTGCCCGACCTGAGCGTCGACGAGTTCGAGCGCGTCATGGCCGTCAACGTGCGCGGGCAGTTCCTCGGCCTGCGCGCGGCGTTCCGCCAGTTCAGCGCGCAGCGCTCGGCGGGCTCGATCGTCGTCACGGCGTCGATCGCGAGCCTCACGGGCAGCCGCCGACCTGCTGCCGTACCACACGTCGAAGCACGCGGTCGTGGGCCTCGTCCACGGCGCGGCGGTCTACGGCGGCCCGCTCGGCATCCGGGTCAACGGCGTCGCCCCCGGCATCGTGCCCACCGACCTGTTCGCCGCCGCGGCGACGACGACGCGGCGGCAAGAACGACATGGAGCGCCGCGCGTCCACCACGCCGCTGCGCCGCGCCGGTCACCGCCGACGAGATCGCCGGAGTCGCCGCGTTCCTGCTCAGCGAGACGCCGCGTACGTCACCGGGCAGATCGTGAGCGCCGACGGCGGCGCGACCATCGTCAACACCGTCCGCCCGTCCGGCGGCGCAGGCGCATGGGACACCCGGGCGTCGACGATCCGATGTACGCAGGCAGCGGGAACTGGAGCACCGCATGACGAACACGTCGGTTTCATCGGACTCGGCAACATGGGCGGGCGCATGACCCGTCGCATCGTCGACGCCGGCATCGAGGTGCTCGGCTTCGACGCCAAGGCCGACAACATCGCGCCGAGCGGCGCCACGCCGGCCGCCAGCGCCGCCGACGTCGCCGCATCGAGCGACGTCGTGTTCCTCTCGCTGCCCGAGAGCAAGATCGTGGAGGCCGTGGTGCGCGGCGACGGACGGCATCGCCTCGCACCTGCGCGAGGGCACCGTCGTCGTCGACCTCAGCACCTCGGCGCCCGCGTCGACGCGCAGCATCCATGCCGATCTCGCGCAACGGGGCGTCGCCTACCTCGACGCCGGCATCTCGGGTGGAGCGGCCGCCGCCGAGAAGGGCCAGCTCACGCTCATGGTCGGCGGCGAAGGCCGACGCCCTCGCGAAGGTGCAGCAGTACCTCGCGCCGTTCGCCAGCAACGTGTTCCATGTCGGCTCGACGGGCGCAGGCCATGTGACGAAGCTGCTCAACAACTTCCTCAACGCGATCGCCCTGTCCGCCACCGCCGAGGTGATGGTCGCGGGCAAGAAGGCCGGGCTCGATCTCGCGGTGCTGCTCGACGTGCTCAACAAGAGCTCGGGGGTGAACTTCGCCACGCATGAACCGGTTCCCCAAGATCATCACCGGCGACTATCTCAAGGGCGGCCTGACGAACACCCTGATGCTCAAGGACGTCGTGCTCTACACCGAGCTGATCGCCGAGCTCGGGGTCGCCGGTCTCAACGCGCCGGGCCCGCTCGCCGCCTTCGGGCTCGCCGGCAGCTCGGGTACGCGGACGAGATCAGCAACACCGTCGTCGACGCGATCGGCGACATCTCGGGCGGCGTCCGCCTGCACGACGGAAGGACCGACTCGTGATCATCACCCACGCCAACGCCGCGCACCGGCCGCCCGCGAAGCCGTCGCAGTTCACCGGCCACGCGGTCGGCGACGCGATCCTCCCCGCCACCGACGGGGTGATCATCAACAACGTCACGTTCGAGCCCGGCGCCCGCACCCACTGGCACAGCCACGAGCACGGGCAGATCCTCTACGTCCTGTCGGGCTACGGGCTGATCTGCACCGCGGGCGAAGCCCCCGAGCGCCTGCGGGCGGGCGACTGGGTGTGGATCCCGCCGGGCGAGCGCCACTGGCACGGCGCCGCACCGCCACGTTCCTGAGCCATACCGCGATCTCCCTCGGCGCCACGCAGTGGTCGGACGAGGTCACCGCCGAGGAATACGCCTCGGCTCCCCGTGAAGCCGAAGGGCACCCCCATGACGACTGACGCCTCTCACAGCGAGACCTACGAGCGGGGCTCCAGGTGCGGCGCGAGGTCCTCGGCGATGCGCACGTCGACGCTCCCTCGCGCAGGTCACCGAGTTCTCCCGGCCGATCCAGGAACTGGTGACGGAGTACTGCTGGGGCGAGATCTGGTCGCGCGACGGGCTGCCGCGGGCGACCCGGAGCCTGATCAACATCGCCATGCTGACGGCGCTCAACCGCGGGCACGAGCTCGGAGTGCACGTGCGCGGCGCGATCAACAACGGGGTCACCGAGGCCGAGATCCAGGAGGTCCTGCTGCAGACCGCGATCTACGTCGGGGTCCCCGCCTCGCTCGAGTCGTTCCGCATCGCCGAGGGCGTGCTGAAGGAGATGGCGCCCGCATGACCGAATCCGCACCATCGGCTTCGTCGGTCTCGGCAACATGGGCATGCCGATCGTGACGCGCCTGCTCGAGGCCGGCTACGCGGTGACCGGCTTCGACGTCGCGCCCGAGCCGCGCGCCGCGCTCGCCGCGCTCGGCGGAACCGCGGTCGAGACGCTCGGCGAGGTGGCGACCGGGTCGACGTGCTGATCCTGATGCTGCCCGACTCGAAGATCGTCGCCTCGGTGATGTCGGATGCCGGCCTGCGGGCCGCGCCTCCGGAAGGGCCTGCTGGTGGTCGACATGGGCTCGTCGGAGCCGGTCAAGACCCGCGCGCTCGCGGCCGAACTGGATGCCGTCGGGGTCGAGCTGGTCGACGCGCCCGTGTCCGGGGGCGTCTCCGGCGCCGTCAAGGGCACGCTCACGATCATGGTCGGAGGCGCGGCGACCGCCGTCGCGCGCGTGACGCCGGTGCTCGAGCACCTCGGCACCGTCCGGCACGCCGGGGCGGTCGGCTCCGGCCACGCGATCAAGGCGCTGAACAACCTGATCTCGGCGACCCACCTCTGGATCACGTCCGAGGCGATGCTCGCCGGCCAGCGTTTCGGCCTGCAGCCCGAGGTCATGCTCGAGATCATCAACGGCTCGAGCGGGCGCAGCGGTTCGAGCGAGAACAAGTGGCCGAACTTCATCCTGCCCGGCACGTTCGACTCCGGCTTCGGGCTGCGCCTGATGCTCAAGGACATGCGCACCGCGGTCGATCTCGCCGCGCACTCGGCGTTCCCGTCGAGCTCGGCGATGCGCTGTCGAACGCTGGGCGGAGGCGGCCGACGCGCTGCCGCCCACCGCCGACCACACCGAGGTGGCGAAATGGCTCGCGGACGATCGGGAGGCCTAGGATGACGACATAGACTCCGGAATCGTATGACGGGGTTACAACACCCATCGCCGGAGCGAGACCATGGCACGACCGAACTCACTCGCAGAATCCTGGACCGCCGAACCGGTCGGGCGGATCGCGGCGCCCCTGCGCGAGCAGGTCATCGCCGCGCTGCGGCAGGCGATCCTCGACTTCAACCTCAAGCCGGGCCAGCGGCTGGTGGAACGCGAGCTCATCGAGCAACTCGGCGTCTCGCGCACCACGATCCGCGAGGCCCTGCGCGAGCTGACCTCCGAGGGGCTGGTCACCGTCGTCCCCCAGAAGGGCGCGGTCGTCGCGACCCCGACCCTGGACGACGCCATCGACCTGTACGAGGTGCGGGCGGCGCTCGAATCGCTCGTCGTGCAGCGATTCGTCGAGCGTGCCACGGACGCGCAGGTCGAGCGGTTGCAGGCCGCCGTCGAGCGATTCCATGACGAGACCATCCGCACCGCCGACATCCGGCAGATCCTCGCGGCGAAAGACCTCTTCTATGTGGTCCTCATCGAGGGGGCTGCCAGCGCCGCGCTGCAGCAGCTGCTCGAGGGCATCCAGGCCCGCGTGCAGGTGCTGCGCGCGACATCCCTCTCCGAGGAGGGCCGCACGTTCGCCGCGGTCCGCGAGCTCCGCGCCGTCGTGGAGGCAGTCCGTCGCCGCGACGTTGAGGAAGCATCCGCACGCTGCGCGGCGCACATTCGCGCCGCATCAGTCACCGCTCTGTCGCACCTGCGCGCCGAGCAGCAGGCCTGACGCCCCACCAGCCCCGCTGTGGGCACGAGCCCGTCCTCTCGCACGGAGTCGTTCCGTGCACCCTCAGCACACCCTGAGGGCCCTCTGCACCCACCGAACCTCGCGTGGACCCGCTCCGCGCACCCCGCTCTGCACGAAAAATGTTCTGCACGAACCTGGCAGCCCTACCTGATCGAGAAGGAGAACGACCGATGACGACAACACTCCCCGGTGCCGACGCCCCAGAGACCGACAGCGTCCCCGAGCTGACCGCCGCCGAGCGGGACGCGCTGAGCGCGGCGCCGACCGACCTGCTGCTCGACGGCACATGGACCGGGTCCTCGACAGGTGGATCGTTCCCGGTCGAGGACCCCTCGACCGGAGCGACGCTCGCGCACGTCGCTGACGCTTCTGAGGATGACGCCCGGCGGGCGCTCGACACAGCGGTGCGCGTGCAGGAGGAGTGGGGAAGGTCGGCGCCACGCGAGCGATCCGAGATCCTGCGTCGCACCTACGAGCTGATGATTGCGGACATCGACCGACTCAGCCTGCTGATGACGCTCGAGATGGGAAAGCCGCTCGCCGAATCCCGGGCGGAGGTCGCCTATGCTGCTGACTACTCCCGCTGGTTCGCCGAGGAAGCGGTGCGCTTCGGCGGCCGCTTCGGCTCCTCGCCCGACGGAGCCGCCCGCATTCTCACCTTGAAGCAGCCGGTCGGCCCGGTGCTGCTCGTGACGCCGTCGAACTTCCCGCTCGCCATGGCCGCACGGAAGGTCGGGCCTGCCATCGCCGCCGGCTGCACGGTCATCGTCAAGGCCGCGAAGCAGACGCCGCTGTCGATGCATGCCGTCTCCAGGATCATGCAGGAGGCCGGACTCCCCGCCGGCGTCCTGTCTCTGATCACCACCTCGAGGTCCTCGAAGATCGTCTCGGCCATCATTCGACGACCCTCGACTGCGCAAGCTCTCGTTCACCGGGTCAACCGAGGTCGGCCGAGGTGCTTATCCAGCAGTCGGCGGCCTCGCTTCTGCGGGTCTCGATGGAGCTCGGCGGCAACGCACCGTTCATCGTCTTCGATGACGCGAACATCGAGCATGCCGCCGATCAGGCCATGCTTGCGAAGCTGCGCAACAACGGGGAGGCGTGCACGGCAGCCAACCGGTTCCTCGTGCACAGCTCGGTGGTCGAGCTATTCTCGGCAGCGCTCGTCGAGCGCTTCGAGCGGGTACGAGTGGGCCGCGGCTCTGAGAGCGGCGTCACGCTTGGCCCCCTCATCGATCGCGTAGCTGTCGACAAGGTGCAGGAGCTCGTCGACGCGGCTGTTGAATCGGGTGCGACGGTCGCCTATCGAGGAGAGGTCCCCACCGGGCCGGGCCACTGGTCCGCGCCCACCGTGCTCACCGGCGTCGGCCGCGACTCGCGCGTGGTCACCGAGGAGATCTTCGGCCCGGTTGCGCCCATCGTCGCCTTCGACACCGATGAGGAGGCGATGGAGATCGCCAACTCGTCGGAGTACGGACTGGCCTCCTATGTCTTCACCGCAGACGAGCGCCGCGCGCGTTGGGTGTACGAGCGGCTCGAATCGGGCATGGTCGGCCTCAACCGCGGTGTGCTGTCCAACCCCGCCGCGCCGTTCGGCGGTATCAAGGCCAGCGGCTTCGGCCGCGAGGGAGGACGACGAGGGCATCGACGAGTACCTGGAGATCAAGTATGTAGCGATGAACGGAGTATGACGAAGACGGAGCCGGGCCGATCGGGACCGACCGACCTGCTCCCAGGGCTTTCGCTCTGGGAGCAGGTCACCCGCGGATGATCTCGCGAGAGAACGTCTCCATCGTCTCCCGGTGATCGATCACCGCCCTTGATCGCCACCATGTCGATCCCCGCTTCCTCCATAGCCGCTACGGACGCGGCAATCTCGGACGACGTACCGGTGAGGGTCGTGGCGCGGATCATCCGTTCGGTCACCAGGGGAGCCACGTCGTCTCGCAGCGCTACCGCGTAGCCGCCGTAGAGCTCGAGGTGACGCGACTGGACCGGGCCGTCGGGTGTCACGAAAATGTCTCGGAAGGCGAGGATGTCGCGCCGAAGATGATCGGGGAAGAACGCCGGGTCCTGAAGTGGACAGGGCGAAGATATTCGCGCATGACGAGACAAACGGGCCGACCATCGATCGAACCCTCGCACTCTCGAGACTCTCTCCGGGCTCGGTGAGGCAGAAGGCCGTCATGCACATGATGGACAGCGAAGCTGGATCGCGGCCCGCCTGATCCCGCCCCAATGCGGACACGCTTGAGCGCCATAGCGATCAGGTCGGGGTCGACAGTGCCGAAGAGGGTCGCTTCCGTCCGCCATCCGACCGGCCAATTCCAGGACCTTCGGCCCACTCCCTGCGATGTAAGTGGGGATGGGGGTGCTCAGGTCGATCCACCGGTCGCCATCCGACAGGAAGCGGATATCACGCGTGCGATCCCCCTCGGTGTACTCCGTGGTCTCGCCTGCCAAGAGGGCGCGGACGATCCGGACATGGTCCTCAAGAGCACTCAGCCGGGCCGCTGGCATGCCCAGAGTGCGGCGCGCGGTGTTCCCCGTGCCGATGCCGAGCATCGTCCTGTCGGGTGCGAGCTTGTTGACGGTGGCGATGGAGTTGGCTGTCGAGGGGGCGATTCGCGAGGCGGGATTAGTCACTCCGACGCCGAGACGAATGGTGGACGTGCGCTCGGCGCACAGTGCGAGGCTGATGTAGGGATCCGGAAAACAGCATCTGCGAGTCGTCCAGCCAGGCGTGACTGAAGCCAAGAGCTTCTGCCGCCGGCGACATCGTCTCGCGCTGCAGGCGAGGCCGGGAAGGCGATTCCGAACTGCATGCATTCTCCTTCGAATGTATGACGATCTGTCAGAATCAAACGTAGCCGCGGACTGAGTCGATGGCGAGAGAAGGTCTTCGGCAGTCGCAGCACCAACTAATGAAGGAGCCCCCGTGGCAATCACCGCACTGCTCGACCTGCGCTTGCGCCCCGAGTTCATCGAGGCGGCTGGAGGGGTACTCGACCGCATCCTCCTCAGTTACACGGAGTCGTCCCGGGATCTCTCGGGAGTCGAGGTGCTGAACGACATCGCCGACCCGACCCATCTCACCCTGGTAGAACGTTGGGAGACCATCGCCGACGACGATGCCTACCGCGCTTGGCGAGCTACACCCGAGGGATCATCGGGCCTCGTGGAGATCCTTTCCGAGCCGCCGCGGCTCTGGCGTTGCGAGACCAGCGCCAGCTTCTAGGGTCCGGCGTTCGGGCTAACGACAGGCGCGATGCGGCCTTGGTGAGTAGCCGGGACGCAACACCGTCCGCGGCGCCCCGTGCGAGATCACATCTCTCACCGGGGCCGAGGACCTCTATGGGGAGTTCTATTGATGAGACGCTCTCGATAACCGAGCCGTGATTATCGTGAACACGATCCTGGCTGGAGAAGGCACTCCGAGGCCCAGCTCTCCCGGTCCGATCCAGCCGTGATTCGCTGCTGAAGTTGAGCTTGTCAGTCCTGGTTCCGCCAACGATCCGCTCGATACTGTGCGGAGCGTGACTCAGGGCGCAGGCTGGTACAAGACCGAGGAGCATCCGTACGACCTGAGATGGTGGAACGGCTCCGCGTGGGAGCAGGCCTTCTGGCCCCACAGCAAGCCGACTGGACCGTATCTACCTGGAGTGCGGCGCTGGAGCATCTCTACAGAGCGATATCCCGTAATGGATGTGGCCGGTGAAGCGTGGCACCTCGACGCCATCGCGCAGATGCTCAAGCGCACGTCCAAACGCGATCAGGAAGTCGAGGAGTTTGACATTGCTGAGCTCATTCCCGAGCCGCGGGCTGCATCTGGCCTTCGGTGAGGTCGAGCTAATTGGTACGGTCTTGAGCACCCGAGCGTCGGGATTTTTGAAGCAGCCGCTTCTGCTGGGACTAAGCACGATCGGCATGGTTCCGGACTTGTGGCGGCTACCTCTACCATCCCCCCGACATCCTCGACCAGCGCCCAGTGACCCGGATCCGCTGCCCGACTGCCCTCGGCGGCATCAAGAAGTCTGGCTATCGTCGAGAGTCGGCGGTTACGGCATCCCAGAGTTCGTGAATCGAAGCTGTCTGGATCGGGCCCGCCGAATGTGAGACTGGCAGCGCGCGAGCGCGTAGCAGCTACGAGTGCTCCTCCGGACGAACTGCCCTTCGCGGATCGGGAGGCCGGCACGGGTATCTTTCCGCGGTCACCGCGGGCAGGGGAGCCACCAGCTACCTGAGCGGCCTCACCGCGTTCGGGCTGAGGGGGTAGCCCACCACCGTCGTGCGGGCGTCATAATCAAGCTCCTCGGCGGTCTCGATTCTTCCTGGTGTCGGTCATTCCTGGTGTCGGCTTCGGTAGCGATGCGGGGTTACCCCGTGCACTCTCTTGAACTGACGAGCGAA
This sequence comes from uncultured Actinomycetota bacterium, assembly GCA_963830655.1. GTDB lineage: Bacteria > Actinomycetota > Actinomycetes > Actinomycetales > Microbacteriaceae > Naasia. The sequence continues at coordinate 29,077 of CAWHND010000002.1, read as the reverse complement.
GTAGAACGAGTCCGGGTATCCGGCAGACGCGGCAACCTCGGCGATCGGTGCCGAGGACGTGTCGAGCAGCTCCCGGGCCCGAGCCATCCGGAGCTGCGTCTGGAACTGGAGCACTGGGTAGCCGAACTGCTTCTTGAAGAGCGCGGCGAAGTGCGAGGGGCTCAGTCGCGCCATCGCTGCGAGGTCGGCGACCTCGATCCGCTCTTCAAGATGGTCGCGCATGAAGTCGGCAGCCCGATCGATAGACCGGCTCCGCTCATCGCCCGGCGTGCGATCGGACACGAGCAGGGCCATCAGGTGCCAGGCGGCGCCTGCGGCCGCGAGCAGACTTCCGGTGGTCGAGTCGCGCTCCATCCAGCTGAGCACCTCGGCGACGAGGGCGACGACACGAAAGACATCAGAGAGGTCGCGAACCGGCGAATCAATGGTCATGCCGGCGGCGGCCAGGAATTCCGGCAGGTCTCGACCGTTGACATGCAACCACCAGAGGGTCCAGGGCTCGGCGTCATCGGCTCCGTAGGAGTGGGGCTCGCCCGGCGGGAGGATGATGACCTGGCCCGCGGAAACCGGAAAGAGGCCAGCCGCCGTACGGCACCATCCTGCGCCCTTTGTGCACACGATGATGATCGCCTCCTCGATCGGGCGCGTGCGCGTCCGCCCGTGCGAGTGGGCCTCCGGGAAGTAGCCGCAGTCCGTTACAACGAGGTGCGAAGTGCCCGGCAGCTCGAGCGCCTCGCTGATCCGCGGCGCGGGCAGCACGAGCACCCTCTCTCCCGGGAATCCGTCCGCGATGCTCACCGATCGAGTGTGACCTCAAATCAGCGTTTTGTCCAGATAACTCCGTGAGATCATCCTTTCGCGTGCCTTGGGCCCGCCGTAGTGTGGCGACATGCTCGATGCCGAGAATGATCCGCTGCCGCAGAATTGCGACAGTTCGCCATCAATGATCGTTCTTCCTGCTGTTCCTGCTGAGTTGCGCGCGTTGAGGGTCGCGGCTTGGTCCGAGCCGGTGGTCATCGACACCTACCTGCCGGCGAGCCGGACCGCTACCCGGCGTTCCTGGAGCGCCGCGTGTACCAGGGCTCTTCCGGCCGGGTCTATCCGCTGCCGTTCTGCGAGCGCATCGCGCCGGACGAAGCGCGCCCCACCGCTGGCAGGCCGTGCACCTGGAGAACCGCTTCGTCCGGCTGATGATCCTGCCGGAGCTCGGCGGCCGCATCCACGTCGGCCTGCGACAAGACCACCGGCTACGACTTCTTCTACCGCAACAACGTCATCAAGCCGGCGCTGGTCGGCCTGGCCGGGCCGTGGATCTCCGGCGGCGTGGAGTTCAACTGGCCGCAGCACCACCGGCCGGCCACCTTCCTGCCCACCGACGTCGCCGATCGAGCGCGACGACGACGGCAGCGTCACCGTCTGGTGCTCCGACCACGACCCGTTGGCCCGGATGAAGGGCATGCACGGCATCCGGCTCCGCCCGGACCGAGCTCGTCATCGAGCTGCGGGTGCGGCTGTACAACCGCACCGAGCAGCGCCAGACGTTCCTCTGGTGGGCCAACGTCGCCGCCGCGGTGCACGACGACTACCAGTCGTTCTTCCCCACCGACGTCACTCACGTCGCCGACCACGCCAAGCGCGCGGTCACCACCTTCCCGCGGGCCGACCGGCCGCTACTACGGCGTCGACTACCCCGCCCGGGCCGCCGACCCGGCCGACCCCGGACGCGCGACCGGCTCGACTGGTACCGCAACATCCCGGTGCCGACCTCGTACATGGTCGCCGGCACCGAGGACGACTTCTTCGGCGGCTACGACCACGCGCGCCGGCGCGGGCTTCGTGCACTGGGCCGACCGCCACATCGCGCCCGGCAAGAAGCAGTGGACCTGGGGCAACGCACCGTTCGGCTAGGCCTGGGACGCGCAACCTCACCGACGCCGACGGCCCGTACGTCGAGCTGATGGCCGGCGTCTACACCGACAACCAGCCCGACTTCAGCTTCCTCGCGCCCGGCGAGACGAAGACCTTCAGCCAGTACTGGTACCCGATCCAGCGGCATCGGCCCGGCGCACCAGGCCACCCGCGACGCCGCCGTCAGCCTCGACTCGCGCGAGACCGCCGACGGCAGCCGCTGTCGCGTCGGCGTCGCGGTGACCGCGCGACCGCCCGCGACGCCGTGATCAGCCTGCCGACGCCGACGGCGTCGTCCGGTGGACGCGAGCGGTGCCGCTCGACCGTGGGCACCGGCGTCGTCCGCGAGGTCGAGCTGCCGGGCCTGCCCGCGGACCGGCGCTGGAGGTCGTGGTCACGACCGGCGGCACCGACGCTGGTCGTCGTGGCGGCCGCGCTCGCGGCGCGCCGATCGCGGCGCCGGTGCCGGCCACCGAGCCGCCGCCGCCCGGCCGACATCGCCTCCAACGACGAGCTGTACCTGACCGGCGCTGCACCTCGAGCAGTACCGGCACGCCACCCGGTTGCCCGAGCCGTACTGGCACGAGGCGCTGCGCCGGGACCCGGGCGACGTCCGCTGCAACGTCGCGCTCGGCGCCGCGGTCTGCACGACGCCGGCCGCTACGACGAGGCGCTGCCCTACCTGGAGCGCGCCGTGGCGCGGTCCGTCGCCCGGAACCCGAACCCGGCCGACGGCGACCGCCCACTACCGGCTGGGGCATCACCCTCTCCACCTCGGCCGCGACGGCCGAGGCGTACGACGCCGCTCGGCAAGGCGGCCTGGTGACCCGGCTGGCAGTCCGCCGCGCACACCGCGCTGGCCCGGCTGGACGCCGGCCGGCCGGCACCAGCCGCGCCGCTGGACGCACGCGCGGCGGCGCTCCGGACCGAGGCCGACCACCTGCAGGCGCATGGCGCTGGCGGTCCTGCTGCTGCGACGCGCTGGGCCGCGACGCCGAGGCCGCCGAGCGATGCTCGCCACGGCGACGCTGCGCCTCGACCCGCTCGACGTGTGGACCGCGCACCTGGCCGGCCGGATGATCACCGACGACCCGCAGACCCGGCTCGACGTGGCGCTGGACTACGCGGCCGCCGGCTTCGCCGACGAGGCCCTCGCCGTCCTGGACTCCGCGCTGGCCGGCACCGCCCGGCTCGCCCCCGGGCAGACCGGCGTCGCGCCGCTGCGTGCACTACCACCGCGCGACGCTGCTGGACGCGACCGGCCGGCCCGAGGCCGCGGCCGACGCGCGCGCCGCCGCCCGCGCCGCCGACCCCCGCTGGTGCCTGCCGTCCCGGCTCGCCGACGTCGACGCGCTGCTCGCCGCGGTCGCCGCGGACCCGGACCGACGGGCTGGCCCGGCTGCTGCTCGGGCAGCTGGTTCTACGACCGGCGGCAGTACGCCGACGCCGATCGAGCACTGGTCGGCCGCGCGCCGCCGACCCGCCCGGCGGATCCGGTGGTGCACCGCAACCTCGGGCTCGCCGCCTACAACGTCGCGGCCGACGCCGCGGCGCGCGCGCGGCTGCACCACCGGCGCGCTCGCGACCCGGCCCCGGACGACGACCGGCTCTGGTTCGAGTTCGACCAGCTCGCCGAGATCACCGGCGTCGCTCCGGAGCGAACGGCTGCGCCGACTCGAGTCCCGCCGCGACATCGTCGCCCGCCGCGACGATCTCACCGTCGAGCTGGCCCGGCTGCTGATCGCCGCCGGCCGGGCCGCACGAGGCGCGCTCGCTGCTCGCCGACCGCCGCTTCCAGCCGTGGGAGGGCGGCGAGGGACAGGTGCTCGCCGCCTGGGACGCAGGCCGCGCTGGCGCTGGCCGACCGGGCGCTGGACGTCGGCCGACCCGGCAGCGGCGGTCAGCCACCTCGCGCGCGGCGTTGAGCCGCCGGCGAGCCTCGGCGAGGCGCGGCACCTGCTGGCCAACCGCTCGCCATCTGGACCTCGCGCTCGGCGACGCGCTCGACCGCGGCCGGCGATCCGGGCGGGGGCCCGGCCGCATGGACGCGGGCCGCCGACTTCACCGGCGACTTCCAGCAGATGGCCACCGCCCCCTACAGCGAGATGACGTTCTACTCGGCACTCGCCTGCCTGCGGCTGGCGGAGCACGACCGTGCCGCGGCATCTCACGGCGCGACTCGACGCCTACCTCGACGGCAGCTCGCCGAGACCCCGCCAGTGATCGACTACTTCGCGACGTCGCTGCCCAGCCTGCTGCTCTTCGCCGAGGACCCGAGGCCCGGCGGCAGTCCGTCGTCGCGATTGCTGACGGCCCAGATCGCCGCTCTGCGATCGTTGCTGCGGACGGCACGCCGAGTGTCGCCCGCTACCGGCGGGCGGACCTCCCCAGCACTGGCGGTTCCTCGCCTCGCCCACCGCCTCGCTCTCCGCGCCTGACCGAGCCCCACCGGTGCACCTGACCGGCCACCCCGTCCGATCCGACCTCCCGCACCCACTCCGAGCACCGACCCGCACGACCGCAGCACCGACCGGCAAGGATGCCGTGTCGTCCAGCAGAGAAAGGTCCACCCATGTCTGTCCTGCCCACCGACCGGCGGCGCTGCGCACCGTCGCCGCCGTCCTCGCCGGCGCCCTGGTCTTCGCGGCCTGCTCCTCCGGCCAGAGCACGACCACCACGTCCGGCGGCCGGCGGCGTCGGCCGCCACCAGCGGCAAGATCACCATCGCGTTCCTGCAGAAGCAGGGCGACCAGCAGTACTTCGTCGACGAGGCCACCGGCGCGCAGCAGGCCGCCGAGGCCGACTGGGCGACGTCGAGATCAAGGTCGTCAACCTCGGCACCGACGCCAACAAGGCGATCAACGAGCTCGACTCCGTCATCGCGCAGAAGGTCAACGGCATCATCATCGTGGTGCCCGACCAGCAGATCGGCCCGCAGGTCATCGACAAGGCCACCCAGGCCGGCATCCCGCTGATGGCCGCCGACGACGTGATCAACGACGCCGCCGGCAAGGAAGCCGCGTTCACCGGCTTCGACGGCACCGCGATGGGCGAGGAGGTCGGCAAGGAAGCCGCGAAGCTGTATCTCGGCGGCCGGCTGGACCGCCGCCGACACGAAGATCCTGTCCGGCTACAAGCAGGACCTGTCGGTCTGCGGGCAGCGCGTGGACGGGCGCGAAGTCCGCCTTCACCGCCGCGCCTGAACGGCGCCGCGGCCCCGGAGGTCGTCGAGATCGGCACCGACAACTCGGCCACCGACGCGCAGAACAAGGCCGGCGCGGTCATCACCGCGAACCCGGGCGTCAAGCACTGGGTCGTCTGGGGCTGCAACGACGAGAACGAGACCGGCGTCGTCACCGCGCTGCAGAACGGCGGCGTCGCCCCCGCCGACATCATCGGCGTCGGCCTCGGCGCCTACCTCACCTGCAAGGACTGGCCCGCCGGCCAGGACACCGGCAACAAGGCCGCGCTCTTCATCTCCGGCGTCGAGGTCGGCAAGGCCGCGGTGACCTCGATCGTCGGGCAGATCCGCGACGGCAAGGCGCATGCCGCCGAAGACCATCGCGGAGACCGAACATGGTCGACAGCACGAACTGGAAGGAGCCGGGCGTCGTCTGCACCTGATCCGGCCGGGCCGGCCGGGTCGTCGCGGCCCGGCCGGCCGCACGCCATCCACTCCGCCCTCACGGGGCCTGTTCCAAGGATCCGCATGAGCGCACGACCACGGCTCCGTCGCGCTGCGCGCCGACGGGGTGGGCAAGAGCTTCGGCCCGTGCACGCCCTCGCCGGCGTCGACCTCGAGCTCCGCGGCGGCGAGGTCACCGCCCTGATGGGCGAGAACGGCGCCGGCAAGTCGACGCTGCTCAGGATCCTCACCGGCGACCACCAGCCCGACCAGGGCCGCTGCTGCTCGACGGCAGCCGGTCAGCTTCGCCGACCCGCCGGCCGTCCCGCGCGGGCCGGAGTCCGGGTGATCGCGCAGGAGCCGGAGATCGTCCCGCACGTCACGTGGCCGAGAACATCTACGTCGGGTGCGCTCACCGCCACCGGCGGCGTGTTCCGGGCGCGGCCACTGCTCGCCACCGCCACGCCGGCGATCTCGAGCGGTTCGGCTTCGCGGGGCGTCATCGACGCCCGCGACGCTGGGCCGCCGGCTGTCCCCGGCGCAGCGCCAGATCGTCGAGATCATGCGCGGCCTCGTCGGCGACCCGACGTCCTGTGCTTCGACGAACCCACGTCGTCGCTCGGCGACGAGGAGGTCGACATCCTGTTCGCCCTGATCGGCCGGCTCCGCGCCGAGGGCATGGCCATCAGCTACGTCTCGCACCGGATGAAGGAGATCTTCCAGCTCGCCGACCGGGTCACCGTGCTCCGCGACGGCAAGCTGGTCGGCACCACGCGCGGCCGCGGAGACCGACGAGGCGCAGCTCGTCCGGATGATGGTCGGCCGCGACCTCTCGCGCTGTTCCACCGCGACACCGACGCGCGCCGGGACGAGGACGTGCTGCAGCTCGACCGGGGTCAGCACCGACGACGTCACGGACATCGACCTCACCGTCCGCGCGGGCGAGGTCGTCGGCGTCGCCGGCCTGATCGGCGCCGGCCGCAGCGAGCTGATGCAGGCCATCGTGGGCGACGTGCCGCTCCCGCCGGCACGCTCGTCGCTGCAGGGCACGCGATCGCTTCTCGAGTCCCGACCGACGCCGTCCGGGCCGGGATCGGCTTCGCGCCGGAGGAACGCAAGGCCGAGGCGCTGATCCTGGACCGCAGCGTGCGCGACAACGTCGCGCTCGCCGTCCTCGGCACGGCTCTCGCGCTTCGGGTTCGTCCGGCGCAAGGACGAGCCGAGCGCGCGCCCGCGCGGTACGTCGACCGGCTTGCGCATCAGCACCCCGTCCATCGAGCAGCTGGTCCGAACCTGTCCGGCGGCAACCAGCAGAAGGTCGTGCTCGCCCGCTGGCTCGCCCGCAATCCCGCGCTGCTGATCCTCGACGAGCCCACCCGCGGCGTCGACGTCGGCGCCAAGGCCGAGATCTACGCGATCATCCAGGATCTCGCGCGCCGAGGGGATGGCCGTCCTCGTGATCTCCGTCGGAGCTGCCGGAGGTGATCGGCCTCGCCGACCGGATCTTCGTGATGGCCGGCGGCCGCATCAGCGGCGAACTCGCCGCCGGCGCGGCCACCGAGGAACGCATCCTCGCCCTGGCCATGGCCGAACGGACACCGCAGTGACCGCTCACGCGCAGAAGGAAGCACTCCGATGACCTCGAAACTCGTCCCCCCGGCGCCGGCCACCGCCAGCGGCAGCTGCCCGGGCCGCCGCGTCCCCGTGCGCGCGGCTCGATCGCCGGCGATCGGCGTGCAGAACGTCTGCCTGATGATCGCGATCGCGCTGGTCGCAGCGGTCATCGGCAGCCAGAACAGCAACTTCTTCGGCGTCGAGCAACCTCAAGGTCATCGGCACCGCGATCGCGATCTCCGGCCTGCTGGCCATCGTGCAGACCGTGGTCATCATCATGGGCGCGCTGGACATCTCGGTCGGCTCGATGGCCGGGCTCGGCTCGGTCATCTCGGCGATGGTCTTCACCAGCCAGGGCGCCTTCCTCGGCATTCTCGGCGCGGTCGCCATCGGCATCGTCTGCGGGCTGATCAACGGCTGCATCATCGTCTTCGGCCGGGTCAACCCGGTCATCGCCACCCTCGCCACGCTGGCGGCGTTCAAGGGCGTCGCGCAGCTGGTGTCCGACGGTCGCGCCCAGGGCTACACCGGCGCCGACCCGTTCTTCGTCTTCCTCGCCCGCGGCGCCATCGCCGGTATCCCCACGCTGATCTGGGTCCTGATCCTGGTCGCGGTGGCCGTGCACCTCCTGCTGCGCTACACCGACCTCGGCCGCAACATCTACGCCGTCGGCGGCAACGACGTCGCGGCCCGGCTCGCCGGCATCAACATCAACCGCTACATCCTCGGCGCGTACATGCTCGCCGGCGCGGTCGCGGCCCTCGCCGGCATCCTGATCACCGCGCGAACCGGCTCCGGACAGCCCGTCTCCGGTTCCGAGGGCCTGGAGCTCGAGGCGATCACCGCCGCGGCGCTGGGCGGCTGCGCGCTCCAGGGCGGAAGGGCACCATCGCCGGCACCATCCTCGCCGTCATCCTGCTCGGCATCCTCACCAACGGCATCACCCTGTTCGGGGTGAACACGTTCTGGCAGAACGTCGCCAGGGGCGCGCTGCTCGTCATCGCCGTGGTCATCCAGCAGCTGCGCACCGGCGAACGCCGGATCGGCCTGCCCGGATAGTGTTCACGGTCGTCGGAGGTGAGACTAGAGGTCCTCGTTGAGCCAGTCGATGGCGACGGTTCTCCAGCCTGCGCGCGCACGGCGTCGAATGGCCTCCAGGGGCTCCGAGATCTGCAATCGACGGCGGCTATCACGGGGTCGGCTGGGATGAAGATAACCCCGACCGTGCACGATGCACCTCTCCCGATGGAACCAACCTGGCCGACCATGGCGACGCGTGGCGTGTTCCATGGTCAATCCGCCGCAACGCTCTGACGTTCGTACTCCTCCGCAGCATGCCGATCCGCATGGACCGGAGAATCACGCCGTTCGACACGGGTGTGCGCCTGGATATCTGGCGAGCACCGCTTGGAAGATCCGCTGTTTTTCCTTTGTCGCGCATCCTCTGTTCTCGGCGCCGCCGGGAACGCGAGTCGTCCTAGATACAGCACTGTGCCACCGGTCGATTCTGGTCGGGAGTACCCCCAGCGGGGAGAGCGGCGCCTTTGGCCGCTCGAGATCGACGGCCTGAGGTCGCAGACCGCCATCAAGGCCTTCGCGGTCGGGGTGCGCCGGGCTCCCTGGTGCGCCGTTTGGGGATGGCGCTGACGCTTTCGTGGAGCCCCGATCTCCCCGCCGCCGGGTTCTACTTAGACACCGGGGCGCCCAGCGACGAGCCGGTCATCGCCATTGAACCCATCAGCGGCGCGGGCGACCTGGCCGTCGACGTCTTGGATGCGCTACCGCCGCTGTCCGCAGTTGCTCCGCTTCGTGGTGGGTGACCGTCGAGCCCACCTGCTCGGCTAGAAGGGGCGACTCCCCCGGACGCGAATCGACGGAAACTCCTGCGCGGCTCAGCGCCGTTCTGGACCACTTCCGACAGTCTGGTCAGGGCCTTACGGGTGCTGCTTGCTCCCGGCGTCCGCAGTTCGAGCGCCTTGATCACCGCCACCATGTCGTACTTGCCCCACCCTGACCTTTCGGCTTCGCGGTAGAGCGCAACGCATAGGTCGATGACGGGCGCTGCGATGCCGGCTTCCGCGGCCGCGTCCACAATGAGGTGGGTGTTCTTTATGACGTCCGTGATCGCTGCCTGAACCGAGAAGTCGGCGGACAGCAACTTGTCCGTCTTGACGCGCGCCAGTGCGCTGTCCATCGGCCCGGCGTGCAGCACCTGCTCGAAGGCCGCCGGATCCAATCCCAGCTGCGAGGCGAAGTGGAATGCTTCAGCCAACGCGGTGACCATCCCGATCATGTAGAGGTTGACTGCGAGCTTCATGGATAGTGCGCCGGGTACGGCTCCGCAGATAACGGTCGTGACGCAGATGGGTTCGAGTATTGATTGAACCTGCTGCAGGGAGTCGGGGTCGGCGCCGGCGATCATGCCGACCAGCTGACCGAGCTCGGCGGGCTTTCGGGAGCCAGAGACGGGTGCCTCCACGTACCGACCACCTGCTGCTATCACGTCAGATTCAAGGCGCCGCGAGTAGTCGGGAGACAGGGTTCCCATCTGGACGATGAGGTGATCGCGGACGTTCTGCTCGAACGCCGGTCCTTCGCGGTCGAGTACGAGGTCGGTCGATGAGTCGTCGATGAGCATCAGCATCACGGTGCTCTCGCTTGCGAACACCTCGTGCGGACTGGCGACGATGTGTGCGCCCAGTGCGGCGAGGGGTTCGCATCGTGACGCTGTGCGGTTCCACGCAGTGACGCGCGCGCCAGCTCGGAGGAGGTTGAGTGCCATGGGCTGGCCCATCACCCCGATACCGATGAAGCCGATTCTCATGAGGCCTCCTTCAAGCCGAGGAAAGCCATCCTCCACCGTCGCATGACCAGCTCTCGGCACGGCCGTCAGATCACTGCGTCGCTGGAGTGCGAGCCGTAGTAGGTGGACTGCAGGCGCATCAGCTGCGCCATCGATGCATCGGGACCTAGGCCGTACACCGTGCCCCGGAAGTCCAGGGTGCGCTGGATCGCCCAGATCTCTTCGTGTCGGTCCGGGGGGAGGATGCTCGCTGGGTCGCCCACGGCGATCCAGCCGATCGGGACTACCGCGTCATCGGGAACGCGGGTGTTGACCTGGACGACCGCCCGTATTCGGATCTCTGCACGTAGGCCGATGTGGCTGCCCGGGAACAGGGATGCCCCCGTTGCGATGAAGGCGCCGGAGGCCACGAAGCATCCGTTGATGTGCGTGTGGGGCCCCACCATCACGGCCGAGTTGATGCGTACGGGGTGGCTTTGTCGGGCGCGGATGAGCGCGTGCTCCATCACCACCGTGTCTCTACCGATGCGGACCGAGCCGTCCTCGGCGCTGACCACCGCCTGGTGGAGAATGCGTGCGCCTGCCTCAATCTGTACCCGGCCAATTACGACGGCCGTGGGCGCGACGTAGGCATCCTCGTGGATCTGCGGACGATCCCCACGATGCTCAACCAACATGCGAGCTGCTTCCTGCGTGAAGGAGGGTGGCCGGTGGGCCTCAGAGGCCGCCGGCTACCGGGATGGTGACTGCCGTCAGGTAGGAGGCGTTGTCGGAGAGAGCCCACACGACGGCGTTCGCGATATCGACGGGGTCGGCGACGCGACCGAGGGGCACTCTGCGGGCCACGCGCCCTGGGCGGCCTGGATCGCCGGCGGCAGCGTGGATGCCCGTGTCGGTGGTCCCGGGTGCGATTCCCACGACACGTATTCCGAGTGGGGCGACCTCGCGTCCGAGGCCGCGGGTGATGGCGTCCACCGCTGCCTTCGAGGCTGCGTAGCCGACGTACTCACCGGGCGCTCCCGTGGTCGCTGCAGTTGAGCTCACATTGACTACGACGCCCGCAGTACCCGACTTCGCCCACCGATTGAGTGCTGTTCTGCAGTATGCGGCCAACCCGAAGACGTTCACGTCGAATACGGCTCGCATCGCTGCTTCGGTGGAGTTGGAGAACGGGCTCAGCTGGCCGGTGATGCCGGCGTTGTTGACGAGGCGGGTCACCGGGCCCCATCGGGCCTCCGCGGCTGAGAAGACCTCCTCGACCAGCGTCGTGTCCGCGACGTCCGCGCGGACGGCGAGCGATCGGGGCGCATCGGTGGTCAGCCCCTCCGCAGCCTCATCGTCCTTCCGGTAGGTGAAGGTCACACTGTGTCCATCCGACAGGAGCCGGCGAACCACGGCAGCTCCGATGCCCCGTGACCCTCCCGTTACCAGCACATGCTGGCCTGTCACGAGCCCGGCCGCTCTCGATGCGGGTTCGTACGAGAAGGTGCCGCGCAGCAGGCAAGCCGATAGCTCTGGGGGACTGGGGCTCCTCGGTACAGTGGCCGCGCCGACACATCGACGTCCATCACGCCGCGTCGGGGTTCGGGGTGGCGGCGGTAGTCGCGTGCAGGGGGACCAACCATCCGTGGACATCTTCGCCCCTGCCGTATTGGATCTCCAGGAGCTGCTGGCCGAGGGAGTGCGGAAGATCGGCAAGAGGATGCGCGCGATGACGAAGCTCGATCTCTTCCCCACGAAGCACTCCGATCGGTGCGACGACGGCGGCTGTCCCACACGCGAAGGCGGCGACGATCGAGCCATCTTCGGCGCGAGAAGCCCATTCGGCGAGCTCGACCGGTCGACGTTCGACGCGGTGCCCTCGCGCCTCTGCGAGGGTGAGGAGCGAGTCGACCGTCACGCCGGCGAGGATGGAATCTGAACTCGGGGCGATGACGGTTCCGTCCGCGCCGACGAGGACGAGATTCATCCCGCCGAGTTCCTCGATGTAGCGGCCCTCGGCAGCGTCGAGGAACAGGGCCTGCTGACACCCGTGCGCTTGCGCTTCCTGCAGCGCGATGAGGGAGGAGGCGTAGCTTCCCCCCGTCTTGGCCGCTCCAGTACCGCCTCGCCCGGCTCTGCTGTACCGCTGAGTCAGCCAGATGTCGAGGGTGGCTGGGGCTCCCGCGAAGTAGTGGTCGACGGGACTTGCGATGATGTGGAACTGGGCGGCGTCAGCGGCGCGGACTCCGAGAAACGGCTCGGTTCCGACGAGGAAGGGACGAAGGTAGAGGCTTGCCGGCGGCTCTGGCACACAGCTCGCGTCGGCTTGCAGGAACTCGCTCAAGGAATCCACGAATGCGCCTGTCGGCAGCTCGGGGAGTCGTAGTCGCCGGGCGGATGCCTGGAATCGCAGCTCGTGGGCGTCGGGACGGAACAGTTGGACAGAGCCGTCGGGTCGGCGGTACGCCTTGAGGCCTTCGAAGATCGCCTGTGAGTAGTGCAGGACGGCCGCCGCCGGGTGCAGGGACAGATTGTGCAGGGGCCCGACTTTGGGATCGTGCCAGCCATCGATGGCTGACCAGTCCATCGAGAACATGTGGGGGCTGAATTGGGTCCCAAAGCCCAAAGGTTGTCCCGCCGGCGGCAGGGCTGACTCGCTCGAAGCAGGGCGATCTGCGATCAATATCTTCGGCTTCCGTTAGACGCGATGGAAAAGCAGGGGCGGGGCTCTGAGCCGATCGCCCAGAGCAGGGGCTCAGCGCTCAGCGCTCAGCGGGCAAGGGGGCCAGGGGCGGGCCGATGTAGCGCGATGACGGACGAATGATCTTGTTCTGGTCTGCCTGCTCGAGGGCGTGGGCGGCCCAGCCGACCATGCGGGCGATCGCGAAGGTAGCGGTGAAAAGGTGGCGGGGGACCCCGCACTGCTCCATCACTATCGCCGCGTACAGCTCCAGATTGACGGCCAGGCGACGACCAGGCTTGGCCACTTCCAGCTGCCGCACGACCTCCAGCTCGAACGCCGCCGCCAGGTGAGCCCTCGGCCCCCCGAGAGCTAGGGCCTTCTCCCTCAACAGCTCGGCGCGCGGGTCAGCGCCTCGATAGACCGCGTGGCCGAACCCCATGATCCGCTTTCCCTGGCGGAGTGTGGTCGAGACCCATTCGGCGATGTTGTCTTCCGTGCCGATTTCGTCAAGTGCATCCAGGACTCTGCTCGGTGCGCCGCCGTGCAACGGTCCGGACAGGGCACCAAGACCCGCTAGCAGCGACACCGTGATGCTGGCGCCGGTTGAGGCCACGACCCGAGTCGCAAACGTTGACGCGTTGAAACCATGATCGATCGCCGAAATCAGGTAGGTGGAAAGAGCGCTCACTTCCTCTTCTGAGGCGCGTACCCCGCGCAGCATGTAGAGGTAGTTGGCCACATGGCTCAGCTCGGCGGACGGCTCAACGGACGGCAACCCGAGACTGGTCCGTTCAGCGGCGGCCACGAGGGTGGGGGCAGTCGAGCACAGCCGCAGGGCGTCCTGCAGCCGTCGTTCGGGGTCGTCATAGAGGGCGGGAATTCCTTCCTTGTCGCCGACCATGGCTAGCCCGGCTGTGAGCGCGAGGAGCGGGTCGCTGTATGGGGGGAGCTCGTTGGTCATTACCCGACGCATGGGTGCGACCGTCGCCGTGAATTCGGCGAGCTCCGCCGCGTTTGGGAAGTGCCCGAAGGCCACGACGTGCCAGGCCGTCTCAAAGGTCGAATGCCGCGCAAGCTCAAGGGCGGAGTACTGGCGGTAGGTGTAGTACCCCTTCTCCGGGCGGAGGTCACCGACGGACGTATCCGCCACGATCACTCCGCTGAGTCCCGGCGGCACAGCAGCTGTTGTGCTTCCGGCGATGTCGCTGCCGCTCATCTCATGTCCCTTCTCGATCTGGTACCAATGTGGAGTTGATCGAACCCTTCGTCAACGTTGATTCGATCAACCTGGAGCAGCATGGCCTCACCCCCCGTCCTGGACGCGCTCACTGCTGCCCAGGCAGCCGCTCGCCTCGACGTAAAGATTCAGACGCTCTACGCCTACGTCTCACGCGGCCTCATCACCCGCCACCGAACCGTCGCCGGCTCCCAGTTCGACCCCCTGGACATCGAGCGATTCGCTCAAGCCCGGCGCCGGAACGACCAGAGCCCGAGCTCCAGAGGAGTTGCGCCCGACGGTTCTCCCCTGATGGTCATCGACACGGGCATCGCCCTCATCGAGGATGGCCAGCTCTACTTCCGCGGGATTCCAGCGGTCGAGCTCGCATCGACCAGTTCCTTCGAAGCAGCCGCGTCGTTCGTGCTGAACGGCCGAAGAGATTCTGCGACGACGTTTCAGGGCGACTCCGTGGCGGTGGAATCAACGAAATCAGTGCTCGCCGCGATGCCCGCCTCGTCGAGCATTCGAGACCTTCTGCTGGTCGGGGTGACCGCACTAGGGGCCCACGACAGCCTGCGTGCCACTGCCGATCCTGCAGCAGTGGAGCGCATCGCGCCGGAACTAGTTGGCGGATTGGTCGACTGCCTGCCCTCGTCCGCATCTGGGGACCCTGCCCGAGGCTCTGTGGCTGAGCGCCTGTGGAGCAAGCTCTCGCCTATCCCAGGTGACGACGATCAGCTCCGCCTCATGGACGCTGCACTCGTCCTCCTGATTGACCATGACATGGCCATATCAACTCTCGCCGCCCGCGCAGCAGCGTCCGCTCGTGCGGCGCCATACGCTGTCGTTGCCACTGGCCTGTCCGCGCTGGATTCAGCTCTCCACGGTCGAGCCAGCCGCGCCTGCTACCGCCTATTGGGTTCCGTCATGGCCGGAGAACACCCCGAGAGAGCCCTCAACGAGACCATGCGCGATGGCGCCCATGGGCTACCCGGTTTCGGCCATCCCCTCTATTCCGGTGACGATCCGAGAGCTCGCTACCTGCTCGGCTGCCTCGAGGCGTCGGAGCGTCACGGGGCCGTCGCGTCCGCAGCTCGATCTGTTGCCGAAGCCGTTGAGCGCTCCACCGGTCTGCGGCCGAACATCGACCTCGCCCTGGCTGCGTTGGCGATCGGCGGTGGAATGCGCAGCAGTGCGGGCGAAGGCGTCTTCGGAATCGCGAGGTCTGTGGGCTGGCTCGCTCACGCAGCGGAGGAGTACACGATGAAGCCAATGAGGATGAGGCCTGTCGGACGCTACGTCGGGACATGACCTGGAGATAAGAAGTTACGCCCATGCCTCAAAGGGGCGTTTCAAGGGCTCGCTGATCAGGGGTTCTCTGACGGCGAGAATGTTGCCATTCTGTTGCCAATCAATGCGATGGCCGTCGATTCGACGGCATTACCAAGAGGAAAGCCGTGCTGATCAGCGTTTTTGCGGTGCCCCCAGCAAGATTCGAACTTGCGCCCCTGCCTCCGGAGGGCGATTCGGGACCGCCAGGTGCGGGGGAGCGCAGCTGCGATCCGCACAATTCCGGGCTTCTCGGATCCGAACCCGGCCTCGGTCAGCGCGTGACGCCGTGAAATGTGCACAAAATGTGCACGTTCAGGCTCATCGGCCCGGCCCCGACGCCTCCGTGCTTCGGGTGATCGACTCCCGGATGGAGAGCACCATCGCCGTCACCGCCAACGCAGACTCCAGTCACCAGGAAGAGCGTCGAGCCAATGCCGAGACCGTCAGTAATGACCCGGCCGGCTTCGGTCCCGAACCAGGTGTAGCTGGGGTCGCGAGCTAGACGCCCGTACGGCCTCAACGTCTGGGCATATAGCCCGAGATGCCCCGCCTGTCACCGTACGTTCGATGCTGGCCGCGAGGGCACACCCGCACCCATCGCCCGCCGCATCCGCAACGCCGCCCACCAGGCAGCACACCGCGCATGCCTCGACAACGACGACAAAGCCGAAGCACGCCAAGTCGCCGACGTCCGTTACGGGGAGAAGCACAAAGAGCAGCGCAGAACAGACCGCGAGCGCTGGGCCAGCGCATGAGAGACGGAGAAGGCACCGACTACGTGCTGTCCACCGCACTCCTCCGCGAAGCACTTGACCGTGCAGAAAAGCGACGACTCCGCTACGTCATCCTCTCCGCCGTCAAGGGAGAGCTTCGCCTCCCCGTCTCCGCCCTTGGGCGGTGACGGACGCCGACGACGGGACGACCGCGGTGACCGCTGACTCAGACGCGATCCTGCTTGCCCCGAGCCCGCCGAATAAGCCACCGAATCCCAAAGATGATGGCAACACCCAGCATCACCGGAGCCACGAGCAGGAGGAATCCATACCCGATATTTGCGCGACAGGAAGTAGCGCACGCAGGCTCCTCACGTGGCCGTGGACTTCAGTCGGCGACTGTTTCAGAATCGATGCTCAACGAGACACGGTGAAGCGCGCTCACGAGAGACCATCCGTCATCGCTGGAATGTTCCTGTGCCATCAAGCGGACGCATTCGAGCAACAGCCGGCGACCCCGAGGGCCGACAAGCAGCGAGTCGGGAACCATCAGGCGTCCACCTCGTCGTACGCAGTCTCTTCGAAAGCTCGGGCGCGGAACACCGCGTAGTCACGCCTACGCTCTTCGCGTCGGTGCGGGGAGTGCACGATGAGCAGGAGCACCGCGGCAAAGCATGCAGAGAGCCCGCCCAGGAGGGCGAGTAGGGGAAGCTGCTCGGCCCAAAGCGCTGCCCGACCCTGCTGCACCATCGTGATACATGCCCACAGGGTCAGTGCCAGGGAGCCGATGAGATACGCCGAGGGCCAGACGTACAAACCGAGAATGGTGTTCACGATGTCGCGCTTCAGCATCAGACCCCGGGGCGTCTTCGCCTTCGGGCTCACCGCATCGGACGTTCCGATCCGACGGGACCAGAGAATCGTGGCGATGGTCGAAAAGGTCGCGTAGCTCCAGAAGAGAGGTACGGCGCTGAAAAAGATGGCGGCGAGCGGCCGCCCCGCGTTGACGACCAGGACAACGCCGAGCACTACACCGATGCCGCAGACGAACGTCATCGCTAGAAGCCGGGGGATACCGCGCTCGCGAGTGTGTACCCACCACGGCGCGTTCGGCTCCATGCCTGGATCCTGCCACGGACGGGTCTGACGCAGGATGGCCCCGAGAAGGAAAGGTCGGCTGGGATCAGAATCGGGTCGATCAATTCGCCAGGCTGCTCATGAACGCGGCGGCCATGAGCGGAGGCACGCCTAGGACCACCTCGATAGCTGGCGACACGACTTTGTCATGGTCAGGAACCCGGTATCGACTCGCACCGAACCGTCTAAATGATTCCGGTGACAATAGCGGCGATGACGAGGGCGAGCAGTAGCCAGATGACCGTTGATGTGTAGCCGACGATAAGGGCGACGAAGGTGATCTGCCGCGATGCCTTTGTCCGACGTCCCCTGCGCAGGAGATGAGCGAACACGACGCCGATCGGAGGAGCGATGATCGCGATCAGCAGGCTCAGCAACGGCATCAGGCTTTTCTCGGGCTGCTCGCCGCTAGCCGATCCGGCGACGGCGTGAGCAGCAGCCTCCGTTTGACCCTGCGCACTGTCAAGAGCCGGCTTCTCGATCCTCCAGGCGAGCGCTCCGAGACCTGCGAGTCCTGCCGCGATGAGCGGTGTCGCAATCATGTCTGGCAGGTCACCCATCAGCCCGACGCGGTACAGGGTGAAGCTGACTAGCAAGTAAAGGGCAACTAAGAACGCAACGCCAATGGCCGCGCTGAGTACCAGATGGGAGGCGCGGGTCCAAGGCACGGCGCACACCCCCGTCATCAGGACAAACAGACTGGCGGCCCCGAACGGGCTCGGGCCGTTCCAGGCGAATCCCGCGGCGAGTACGCCCATTGCGACAGTCGCGCCACAGGCGACCCACAGCAGCAGCCGTCCGGTCCGCGCCCAGCCTGTGAGGTGTGCTGCGAGGGCGCCCACGATGAGTCCGCTGACGACCACCATTGGATTCGAGAAGGGCCCGAAGCTCCCGTCGTAGCGCGGCGCCGACGGCGCCCAGGTCAACGACACGTAGAACACCGCGAAAACTGTGACCAAGATGAGGCTGACCAGCGCACCAACGGATGCCCGCTGCGGCACCAAAATCGCTGCCGAAGCCCCTCGATGATAAGCGCGGACCTCTCGGGCCCAGAGATTGATTCGCCTCCCAACATATCCGCCCGGTCGGCAAGATCGCCGATCACGGCGTCCTCGTTTTGCGCGCGCCAATCGCGTGGATACCAACGCAGGTACTTGCGAAAGCTGTCGCGTGTCTCGTTCACCATTGGAACTCCCTCACTGGTTGCTGCCGTCTGGTTGATCGAGTGGTCCGAAACTCATGCTGGCTCCTAATCGGCGAATGCCGTCGCTCCCGCGTTGCACACTGACGACCACGTCGTAGATCCGGTAACCGCATTCGGCCCCTGCTTCGGCCCAGGGCGCATTCCGCAATTCCTCGGCCAGCCCCTCGACGCGCGAACTCCACCCCGCTGATGCCTCCGTGGCATCGGCAAGGTTCACTACGGGAAGACATTCGAGAATGTCCTTCTGAGGGGAGTCTGCATTGGCGGGAACTGCCAGCGTCAGCGGCGACAGCGTGAGTGTGACCGTCGCCAGCAGCCCGAGCGTTGCAGCTGAAGCACGACCGCTCGGCCGCAGCTGCTTGAGGTGCTGCATCACGCCGGCACCTGCCAGTGCTGCGCGCTCGCCGAGTCGAAGATGACCGTCCGGGCTTGCATCCATCAGCTCGAGCAGATCGCCTAGCAGCGCATCACCGTGCTGATTCCGCCAGTGCTGCGGATACCAACGGAGGAGGCGATGCGACTCGCGGTCGCGCTCCACTGGTCTCCGGTTCTCGTGCCCGTGGCTCACGGAATAGCTCCAATCGAGGGCCGCGCCCGAAGGCGCGTCTGGGCCTGCGCCAGGCTTTGCTCAAGCCGCGCGACTTCCGCTCGTAGTTGGGTCTCGCCGAGACCGGTGAGTACGAAGTAGCGTCGGGTCCGCCCGCTCACCGACTTCGTCTCCGTCGATCGAAATGAGGCCGTCCCGTTGGAGGCGCTCCAGCGCTGCATACAGTGATGCGATCTTGAGTTGGACCCTTCCCCCGCTGAGGGTGGCTGTCTCCTGCGTAATCGCGTACCCATGACGCCGCCCACCGGCTAGAACGGTGAGAATCCAGAAGGTGGGTTCTTGCATCGCGGCTCCCATGCCGCGAACATACTCTGACCGATGGAGTATGTCGATGCTCTGGTTACGGAGCAAGTGCCTGATGCGCGCGACGCCGTGACAAGCTGCCCCAAACGTCCCGCTCAGAATCGATCCTTGGATGCGAGAGCAAGAGTCGGTCCTTCCATCTTGATTACTCTCCACTAGAGAGTATTCTCTGACAGATGACAGCAGAGATGCGCCCAACTACCTTCGCCGTGCTGCTAGCGCTTGCGGGCGGCCGTCGTCACGGCTACTCGATCATTCAAGAAGCACTCGCCCTAACCGACGGAGCCGTCGCGCTCAAAGTGCCGACCCTCTACTCGACCCTGGATCGCCTGGAACGGGCCGGGCTGGTCGCCAACGATGGCGATGAGATCGTGGCGGGCAAGGTGCGCCGATACTTTCGCATCACGCCAGACGGAGAGACGGCCTTCCAAACGGAATTAGCTCGCATCGAAGGAGTGGCGTCTCGTGCGCGTCGCCATCTTTCGGCCATCGCGGCGGCGAACTGATGTCCAATGAGGAGATTCGCTCTACTTTCGAGCGCTTGTTGCAGTGGTACCCCGAGTCGTGGCGATCGCGTAACGGTGAAGCAATGCTAGGCACCCTGATGGAGCAAGCAGAGGCGGAAGCTCGCACAAGCCCCACTCTGAATCAGCGACTACACATCGCCCTCGATGGCACACGGGTACGACTGGGTAGCGTCGGTCTCTACGGCCTACTTCCGCCGACAGGTGTGCTGTTCATCATCCTGTGGAGCGTGGCGGAGGCCGGTCGCGCGAACCCCGGGTATATCGGTGCCATTGCGGGCGGTTTCGGGGTCGCCATTGGACTGGCAAGGCTAGCCCCGCTTATATCCCTGCTGATCACCGCCGCCACTCTGGCCACTCAGCTCCTCGTGAGTGTTGCGCGTCTTGGAGACACGTCGTGGCCCATCTATCTTGCCGTCCTGCTCCTCTGTGCTGTCTTTGCCGCTTCTGAGCGCCAGACGGTTCGAAGATGGGGCCTGATCCTCGCCAGCACATCAGGAACGTTGATCGCACTACTTCTAGTCGCACCACTGCCGTCGATCGGAGGTGAAAAGGAGCCACCGTTCCCGGATGGCGTGGTCGGATTCTTCTATCGCTTCGGTGACAGCGCCCCGAGCGCTGCGGTCTGCACGGTCTTGGTATTAGCCGTAGCCTGTCCCGTCGCTGCATGGCTCTTCGGGCGGAGTTACGGACGCTTCATTGCCTGCTTAAAGCGGCCCCAGGTTGCGGAAGCCCTTTAGGTCGGGGCCTACCGATTGGCAGCGACGCTTGCTCTCGCAAAAGATCGATTCTTGCGACCACGGCGACGACAACGAGGGATCGCCTGTTTAACTCGGTTTCCAGGCACTTGGAGCATTAATTGCCGCTGATCCAGGTGGCAGATACGCTCCGACCATGTTCGAAGCTCGAGTAGGAACGGCGCTCGGCATGCAGACGCGACCACGGCGCGCCAAGGCCGCATCGGCTGTTGCGCTCGTCCTAAGCCTGTCGCTGTATGGCTGTTCGACGAGCGCGATTCCGGACCCGACCTACTGCATGCCGTTGGTGACTGTGTCGCCCTCCTCAGTGCATCCTGGCGATACCGTCACGATCACCGTCGATGACGGATGCACCATGCCCACACCCGAAGGCGGATGGGAATTGATCGCGGCCCCGGTCGGCCAGCGAGATGTCGCCGTGACAGGCTCCACCGAGGCGGACCTTTCGGCGGGCTTCACCGCCGACCTTGTAGTGCCTGCCGACTTCCCGACAGGCGAGGCATTCGCCGGTATCGACAACTGGGACTTCTCACAGTGCGCCGACACGAGCGGGAGCTGCGCGAGCCCCACTGGCAACTTCGAGGTCGTTGACGGCTGACGCGCTCCCGCGAGGCCATCGATATCGGCAGTCGGTAGGTTCTCCTCATGGTCGATGAAGCGTCGGATGAGTCGCAGAGTGCGGGCGGCTGGTCCTCCGTCTCCTCCTCCTCGGACTCGAAGGATTTCAGCAATCCCGACGTCGAGACCCTTGACCGTGAAGCTCGGCGCGGGCTGGCGTTCCGATCGGACCTCTCTGTCGCCCAATTGACCAAGCTCCTTGCCGATGAGGACGCAGTGGTTCGCTCCCATGCGCTGGGAAACGTCTCAGTCACGGAGCAGATGCTCGACGCCATCCTCATCCAATTCCCGGAAGACGAGAAGCGGATTGTCCGGCACTTCAACGCCTCGGCGGTCCTGCTCGGTCGGCGGCCTGCGTGCCTGACGGATGGCGTCGACCGGCGGAAGTACGTCGCCGGCAAATCCCGAGAGGCAGGGGTGGAGGCGTCCTTCTATTCGGAGTTGTCTCAGCTCCCTCCTGACGACATGACGACGACCCTGGATGAGGTCTGGGCGCGCGTTTCCGAAGCCGAGGCCTGAAACGCCGCCGTCCTCCCCAACGCTGGATTGGTGGCGATGTGCGAGCGTGTCCACCTATCGTCACAACATGCTCGACTTCGTCACGATGGTGCGGGATGAGGTGTTTGCATTCCTGAATAGCAGGGCCGCCGGGCCTCCCGAAGGCGAAGGACACCCGGGAGGCGAAGCGGATAGCCCGCGGACACCGCTCAACAGTCCTCCGAGCCTGTCGGCGACCGCGGAACCGGAGACTGCGGTCGAGACGGTTGAGTTGGTCGGGTCCGCGTCCAGAACTCGTCTGCCCGGCGAAGGAATGGACGCACGTCAGGCAAGAGCCGGATCAGGTTCCTGATCCGACTACCTCTTTCCGGTTGGTGACCAGGCGGCCGAGCGTTCCCAGCACGAGGAGCGCTATCAAGGCGCTCGCGCTGACCAGGTACAGCACCGCGCCTGCGGGAGCATGGTCGCCGCCGCGGATGTAATAGGTGTCCGCGAGGCTCATCCCTGCAGGGAACGAAGCGAAGGCGAGGCCGATCGCGCCGAGTGCCAAGACCGCGAGGTGGGCAGACGCCGTTCGGCGACGAGGCCAGCGCGACAGTAGGGCAACCAGAAGGATCGCGCTTGCAATGCCCACCTGCCAGAGCGCCCATGCTGCCACCCACGGGGTCCCCAGAGATTCACCAGCGGCCGCGAGGTCGCCGCGGATCTCGGACAAAGTCCGCAATGGAGCAGAGGCGAGGGGGTTCCACACGAGGATGTGAAGCGCTCCTATGACGCAGTAGGTGACGTTGGCTAGCCATCCCGCTATGGCAAGCCAGCCGAGCTGTCGCGTTCGGCTGCGGCCACTATCGACCAGGATCGTGCTCACTCTGATTTCCTCGAGAATGCCGAAGCGTGTGACCGGGGAAGATCCATGTGCTGCCTCTCCTCGCAGGGCTGTGATGGTCTCATTTGGCGCAGTTGTTCACAAGCGAGATGTGGAGCACGCTCTCACGAAAAGGATGGCGTCAGGCCGCGCCCGACCCACAACAGAACGTCCGTCATGCCGTGCGGTTCTTCCTCCGGTGGCGCCAGACGAGCGTCATGATCGCCCCCGCAGTCTGCGCACCGAACACGAGGACACAGAGCGCCCTGAACCAGACCATCTCCGGGTTGCCGTCAAGCAGGAGCGCTAAGTTCACGCCGACCACTGCGACGCCGACGATGGACACCACCCAGGGGAGCCACAAGGGCGAGGTCGGGTACAGGACCCACCACGGTGCATCTGTCTTCGCTGTCCGCCCTTCCCACCAGGGACGACGAGGCGCGGGCTCGGGTATCTCCATTGTTCAATCTTGCCCGGATCAGGGCATTTCATAAACGAACGTCGAATGAGGATCGTGGATCGATTCAAATCGGTGAATTTCCGGTCCGTAATATGTCTCAGAAGTCGACCCTTATAGCGTTGCAAATAGGGTCGAGTTGCTGCTTGTTTGGACCATGACTAACCCGACGAGCGTGAAGCTCGGCTATCTCCGTGTCTCTACCGGCAAGCAAGACGAGCAACTCCAGCACGATGCGCTCGACAAGGCGGGCGTTTTGAAGCGCAACCGCTACGTCGATCACGGTGTCTCCGGCGTGAAGAAGTCGCGTCCTGGTCTCGATGCGATGCTGGCCGACCTCCAGCCGGGCGACACTGTCGTCACGTACGCACTCGATCGACTCGGCCGATCTGCTGCGCACGTCCTCACCTTGCTCGAGGAGCTGACCGCTCAAGGCATCCACGTGACGGCGATCCGCGATGGCATCGATACCAGCACAGTGCAAGGACAGCTGCTCGCGAAACTGCTCAGTGTGGTCAGTGACCTGGAGCGATCGTTCATCCAAGAACGGACGATCGCGGGGTTGGCGGCTGCGCGTGCCCAAGGGCGCGTGGGAGGCCGACCGAAGGTGTTGGACTCGAAACGGGCTAGGCAGGCTCAATCACTCCGCGACGCCGGGCATTCGATTCCCGAGATCGCCCAGGCGCTCGGGATCTCGATAGCCACGGTGTACCGGACGACGAAGGCCCGGGCAGTCTCACAGGTCATCTTGGCCACGCCGAAGCCGCGATGACGCCCACGCCTACGCTTATGGGATGGGCTCAAACACTGACGCTGCAGCCACCGCGAGGATCGACATTTGCGCTCCGCAGTCTTGCGGCGGCGTCACTGACCATCCCGAGAGTGCGGAGAACGGCATTTGACCAGGCAGAACGACGAGCGCTACATCCACGGCCATCATGAGAGCGTCCTCCGGTCGCACTCGTGGCGCACGGTCGAGAACTCCGCGGCCTACCTGATCCCGCACCTGAGGCCCGGGCTCGATCTGCTCGACGTGGGCAGCGGGCCCGGAACGATCTCGGTCGACTTCGCCGAGCGACTCGCGCCGGGCACGGTGCACGGAGTCGACGCGGCGGCGGCATCGTCGATCAGGCGTCAGAACTCGCTCGGTCGCGGCAACTCGGGAACGTGCAGTTCGCAGTCGACGATGCCTACGCCCTCAGCTTCGACGATCACAGCTTCGACATCGCTCACGCCCATCAGGTGCTCCAGCATCTGGCCCGTCCCGTGGACGCGCTGAAGGAGATGGCACGAGTCGTCCGACCGGGCGGCATCGTAGCCGCCCGTGACGTCGACTATGCCGGAGCCATCTGGTACCCCCTGCTCCCAGGACTGACCGAATGGCTCCGCATCTACGATGCGGTGCATCGCGCGGGCGGCGGCGAACCCGACGCCGGCCGGCGGCTCCGGGCATGGGCGCACGCGGCCGGCCTGAAGGATGTGGTGAGTACCGCATCCATCTGGGGGTTCGCCTCCGACGCCGACCGCGCCTGGTGGGGCGGATTGTGGGCCGACCGGGCGCTGCACTCCGAATTCGCGAAGCAGGCGATCGACGGCGAGCACGCGACGCAGGAGGACCTCGAGCGGATCTCGGAGGCGTGGAAGCAGTGGGCTGACGAGCCCGACGGGTGGTTCTCATTCCCGCACGGGGAGATCATCGCGCGGGTCGGCTGAGGCGGTCCAGTACGGGCGCCCGGTCCGTCGGCTCGGCCCTCCTCGCACCGGTTGACGCCCGAGTGTTTCTCATGGATCGCCGCGGAGCCTGCCTCCAGGGTCTGGCGAGCCCGCCGGGGCGGTCCGTAACATTTCGTCATACCCTCGCGCCGACTCAGGCCATCCGACCGAACCGCGGCGCACGACGAACGGATGACGCCATGAACATGACCGCCGACATGATGAAGAGCATGCCCATGACCGAGATGCCGATGGCCATGGACATGATGGCCATGCAGGAGGCGATCGAGGCATGCTCCGCCTGCATGCAGGCCTGCACGATGTGCTCCGACGCCATGGGCGGCATGGAGGACATGGGGATGTGCGCCTCCATGTGCGCCAACTGCGCCGACATGTGCACCACGATGATGCGCGTCATGATGCGGCCGATGGCCATGGACATGCCC
Source organism: uncultured Actinomycetota bacterium (assembly GCA_963830655.1). Lineage (GTDB taxonomy): Bacteria > Actinomycetota > Actinomycetes > Actinomycetales > Microbacteriaceae > Naasia. Next base: position 4,068 of record CAWHND010000002.1, on the reverse strand, counting down.
AGCATGATGGCGATGCTCGAGGCCACGATCGCGATGTGCAAGGCCTGCATGGACGAGTGCATGAGCCACGCCGAGATGAGCGAGACCTGCAGGATGTGCGCTCAGGCATGCGAGATGGCGATGAACGCCTGCATGAAGATGATGTCGTCCATGAAGGCGATGGCCTGACTGGCCCGCTGATCACCTGCGCCGCTGATCGCCTGCGCCGCTGATCGCCGAACGCGGTAGTACGGGCTCAGCGCGCTAGGTATACCTACCGCGCTCGGCCGCAGCTACCGCGCTCGGCCGCAGGAGGTCAGCGGACGGCGACGTTGAAGCGGTGCAGGCCGGAAGCGAGCACCGAGTAGGGGCCGTGCAGCGCCACCGGCAGGCCCGGGGTGAGCAGCGCCGAGATGTCGGTGTGCTGCCAGAGGTGGACGGTCTCGCCCGACTCCCACAGCTCGAGCTCGACGGTTCCATCCGGCTCAGCGGAGCGCACCACGGCGTCGGACCAGCCGCTCGGCGTCGCAGCGGCGAGGCGCAGGCGCACCAGGCTCATGGCGTGACCGGGGCGGTCGTCGATGCACATCGCTCCGTGCTCGCAAACGGTGATCGCCGTGCGCTGCAGGTTCGTGTGCTGTGCCATGGTTCCCTTTCCGTTCGGTGCCCGGATGGACGTGCTGCGCCGCTCGGCGCAGATCTACAAGCTAGATGGCGTGTCGGCGCACCGCACTTGTGCCGGTCACACGACGACACATAGTGCTCCGAGGCGCTCCTCCTACACTCGTGCGAGCGAAGGAGCACCTGATGACCGACACCTTGCCTGACGCCCGCACCGCTGTCCCCCGAGGGCAGCGCATTTCCCGAGGGCACCGTCGAGCCCGAGTATCACCTGACCGAGCCGCTGGATCCCGACGCCGCCGAGCTCTTCGCGGACGTCCCTGCCGCCGACCGCGAATATTGGATGCGCACCCGTGCGTTCGTGCAGGACGAGGTGCTTCCGGTCATCGACGACTACTGGAACCGCGCCGAGTATCCCGTGCATCTCGTGCGTCGGATGGGGGAGCTCGACCTGCTCCGCGACGGCCTCGATGTCGACGGCTACCCCGCGATGAGTCCACTGGCTGCCGGCCTGGTCAATATGGAGATGAGCCGCGGCGACGGGTCGATGGCGACTGTCGTCGCCGTGCAGGGCGGGCTCGCGATGCGCTCCGTCGCGATGCTCGGCTCGGACGAGCAGAAGGCACGCTGGCTGAAGCCGCTCGCCGCGGGACTGGAATACGGCGCGTTCGCGCTCACCGAGCCGACCCATGGATCCGATTCGACGAGCCTCGAGACCCGCGCGGTGACCGTGCCCGGCGGATTCCGGATCAGCGGGTCCAAGAAATGGATCGGCAACGGCTCGATCGGCGGCCTCACGGTCGTCTGGGCTCGCGGAGATGACGACGCCGTCCACGGCTACCTCGTCGAGCAGGACAGCCCCGGCTACTCGGCCGCCCCGATCGAGAACAAGACCGCTCTTCGTGCGATCTGGCAGGCCAGAATCCGGATGGACGACGTCTTCGTGCCGACCGATGCGCTCCTGCCCGATGCGAAGACGTTCAAGGACACCTCGCGCGTGCTGCTGGCGACGCGGCTGAGCGTTGCCTGGTCCGCGGTCGGCCACGCGACGGCCTGCTACGAGACGGCGGTGCACTACGCGAAGCAGCGCATCCAGTTCGGGCGCCCGCTCGCGCACTCGCAGGTCGTGCAGGAGCGACTGTCGCGGATGCTGAGCGAGCTCACTCAGATCCAGCTGCTGGCCTTCCGGATGACGGAGCTCGACGCGGCCGGTCGGCTCACGGGGGAGAAGGCCTCACTCGCGAAGTACACGACGACGCGGACGGCTCGGTCCATTGCGGCGAACGCGCGGGATCTGCTCGGCGGCAACGGACTGCTGCTGCAGAACCGCGTCGCTCGGCACTTCGCCGACATCGAGGCGATCCACACCTACGAGGGCACCGAGACCATGCAGGCGCTGATCATCGGCCGCGGCATCACCGGCAAGTCCGCCTTCGTCTGATCCCGGCGACCTCCCGCACCGGTGGCTGAGCCGAACGCGTAGCGGACGTGTCGAAGCCCGTGTATGCAGGCCGGGCTTCGATGCGGCGCTTCGCGCCCACTCAGCCACCGGGAACGGGCTCAGCGGCCGAGGACCGCGGTGTAGGCGTTGTTGGCCAGCTGGCCGCCGAGGTGGGCGTACAGCACGTTGGAGCTCTTCTCGATGTCGCCCGTCGAGACCAGGTCGATCATGCCCGCGAGCGACTTGCCCTCGTAGACCGGGTCGGTGAGCATGCCGTCCATTCGCATGCCGAGCTCGATCGCGGCGATCGTCTGGTCGTCGGGGATGCCGTAGATGCCTGCGTGATAGCGGTCGTCCAGCAGGATCTCGTTATCGCCAGCTCCCGACCGAGTCCGATCGCGCTCGGCGGTGAAGCGCGCGATGCGCGCTACCTGCTCCCAGGTCTCCTTCGGCTTCGCTGATCCGTCGATGCCGAGGACGCGGCGCGGCCGCTCGCTCGCCGAGGGCGGCGAAACCGGCGATCATGCCGGCCTGGGTCGAACCCGTGACCGAGCAGACGATGACGGTGTCGAAGAAGACGCCGAGCTCCGTCTCCTGCTGTGCCACCTCGACGGCCCAATTGGCGAAGCCGAGTCCGCCCAACGGATGGTCGCTGGCGCCGGCCGGGATCGCGTACGGGGTGCCGCCACGGGCCTCGATCTCGTCGATCGCCTGCTGCCAGCTCTCCTTGAAGCCGATCCCGAAGCCGGCGCGCACCAGACGGACATCCGCACCGGCGATGCGTGAGATCTGGATGTTGCCGACCCGGTCGTAGATCGAGTCGGGCCAGTCCACCCAGGACTCCTGGATGAGCACGCAGCCCAGCCCGAGCTTCGCGGAGACGCCCGGCGACCTGGCGGGTGTGGTTGGACTGCACTCCGCCGATCGAGACCAGGGTGTCGGCGCCCTTCGCCAGGGCGTCCGCGACGAGGTACTCGAGCTTGCGGGTCTTGTTGCCGCCGAAGGCGATGCCGCTGTTGAGGTCCTCGCGCTTGGCCCAGAGGCTGGCGCCGCCGAGGTGCTGGGTCAGCCGTTCGAGGCGGTGGATCGGCGACGGGCCGATCAGCAGCTGATGGCGGGGGATCTCGGCGAGGGTGGTGAGGGCGTCGTTCATGGGGTCCATTCGTGTCGATTCGCGCGGATCAGGACAATTGCCGCAAACGTGCCGAATCTGTCCTGATCGGCGTCGCTTTCTGGAATTCGTCCTGATCGGCGCAGGTTTTGAGGAGCTAGGGGGTCGGTGGGGCGGTCGGTGAGGTGGGCGGGGTCAGGAGGGTCTCGAGGGCGGACCAGATCTGAGCCGTCAGATCCCGCGCGGTGGCGAGATCGCCGGCGGCACATGCCTCGACCAGCGCTCGATGGCGGGCCGCGGACTCCGCGCCCGAGCCGATGCCGAACTGCTGCACCTCGACACGGCGGAGCAGATCCTGATGCTGATGCGCAATGGTGCGCAGCGCCTGATTGCCGGTGACGCGAGGAAGACATCGTGGAAGGCGTCATCCGCCTCGATCGTGGCGTCGACGTCTCCGGCGGCCGCCGCTCGCTCGAATCGCGCGTTGCGATCCTCCATCGCCACGATGTGCTCAGCTCTCAGCCGTGGCCAGCCGAGCTCGACCGCGCGAACGCTGAGCGTGCGGACGATCTCGAGCGACTCGCGGGCGGCGACCTCGTCGAGCGGGGCGACGCGGGTCGCGCTCTGCGGCTTCGTGTGCACGAGGCCCTCGTCGCGCAGCCGGGCGAGCGCGCTGCGGATGGGCTCCTTCGACGTGTGGAAGGTCGGCAGCGATCTCGGCATCCTTCAGCACCGTGCCGGCGGACAGACGCCCAGCCACGATGTCCCGACGCAGCGCGAGGTAGACCTCGTCCCTCAGCAGCTGCCGATCCGTGCTCACCCCGCCAATCTAACATGTTAGTTCTGCGGACCGGTCAGACCCGCCCCGTCGAGATGCCAGTTTCCGTCCCTAAAAGTCGCGAATAGGGACGGAAAA
>CAWHND010000001.1:0-257813 GCA_963830655.1 uncultured Actinomycetota bacterium | reverse complement strand
CGACTGTTCGACGTCACGAGCGGCGCAGTGCTCGTCGACGGCGTAGACGTGCGCGAGCTCGACCCCGATCTGCTGCACAGCCGGATGGGCATCGTGCCCCAGCGTCCCTACCTCTTCTCGGGCACGGTGGCGAGCAACCTCCGCTTCGGCGACCCGGACGCGACCGACGAGCAGCTGTGGGAGGCGCTCGAGATCGCCCAGGGGCGGGACTTCGTCGAGGCAATGCCCGGCGGTCTGGATGCTCCGATCGCCCAGGGCGGCACCAACGTGTCCGGCGGGCAGCGTCAGCGGCTGGCGATCGCCCGAGCGCTGGTGAAGCGACCGGAGATCTACCTCTTCGACGACTCGTTCTCGGCGCTGGACACCGCGACGGACGCGCGGCTGCGCGCCGCGCTTGCCCGATCGGTCGGCGATGCGACGGTCATCGTCGTCGCCCAGCGGGTGGCGACGGTCCTGTCGCGCGGATCGGATCATCGTGCTCGACCACGGCAGGGTCGTCGGTTCGGGCACCCATGAGGAGCTGCTCGCGAGCTCTGTCGAGTATGCCGAGATCGTCGCCAGCCAGCTGGCAGTGGAGGAGGCGGCGTGAGCGCGCCCGGTCGGAGTCGTCACCCGCATCGGCATCGTCATCGGCATCGGCATCCGAATCGCGGCACCCGTTCGCCCCCGATGGGCGGCGGCCCCGGCCGCGGCGGTCCCTTCGGCGGGATGGGGATGCCGGTCGAGAAGGCGATGTCCTTCGTGCCGTCGGCCAAGCGCCTGTTCGGACGCCTGCACCCCGAGCGAGCGGGAGTCATCCTCGTCGTCGCGCTCGGCGTGATCAGCGTGGTGCTGTCCGTCATCGGTCCCAAGCTGCTCGGTACTGCGACGAACATCATCTTCGAGGGCGTCATCTCGTCTCAGCTGCCGGCCGGGGCGACCAAGGCCGAGGTGATCGCCCAGCTCGAGGCGAGCGGTGACACCCAGCGGGCCGACCTCATCCGCGGACTCACCCTCGACCCGGGCGCGGGCATCGACTTCAACCGGCTGAGCATGGTGCTCGGCATCGTGCTGCTGCTCTACGTGTTCGCCTCGATCTTCGGCTACCTGCAGGGCTACGTGCTCAACGGCGATCACCCAGCGCACGGTCTATCGGCTGCGCGAGGAGGTGGAGGCGAAGATCCACCGCCTGCCGCTCAGCTACTTCGACCGCACCCCGCGCGGCGAGCTGCTCAGCCGAGTCACCAACGACATCGACAACATCTCGCAGAGCCTGCAGCAGACGATGAGCCAGCTGCTCACCTCTCTGCTGACCGTCGTCGGCGTGCTGGCGATGATGTTCTTCATCTCGCCCCTGCTGGCGCTCATCGCGCTCGTCACGATCCCGCTGACCCTGGGCCTTGTGACGGTGATCGGCAAGCGCTCGCAGAAGAGGTTCGTGGCGCAATGGCGCGAGACGGGGGTGCTGAACGGCCAGATCGAGGAGGCGTTCAGCGGACATGCCCTCGTCAAGGTCTTCGGCCGGCAGCGGGACATCATGGACCGGTTCGGCGAGACAAACGACAGGCTCTACACGTCGAGCTTCGGCGCGCAGTTCATCAGCGGCCTGATCATGCCGGCGTCGATGTTCGTCGGAAACCTCGTCTACGTCGCCATCGCCGTGGTCGGCGGGCTCATGGTCTCGGGTGGCTCGATGTCCCTCGGCGACGTGCAGGCCTTCATCCAGTACTCCCGCCAGTTCACCCAGCCGCTCACCCAGCTCGGCTCGATGGCCAACCTGCTGCAGTCGGGCGTCGCGAGCTCAGAGCGGGTCTTCGAGCTGCTCGACGCGCCGAGCAGATCGCGGATCCCGTGCCCGCGGAGTCGCCGCCCGACACGGACGGGCCGCCTCGCGTTCGAGGACGTCTCGTTCCGTACACCCCGACGTCCCGCTGCTCGAGAGCTCTCACTGATCGCCGAGCCCGGATCGACCGTCGCGATCGTCGGACCGACCGGCGCGGGCAAGACGACCCTGGTCAACCTCGTCATGCGCTTCTACGAGGTGGACGGCGGGCGGATCACCCTCGACGGCGTCGACATCGCCGCCGATGACGCGCGACGATCTCCGCTCGCGCACCGGAATGGTGCTGCAGGACACGTGGCTCTTCGGTGGGCACGATCCGCGACAACATCGCTCTACGGACGTCCCGAGGCGACCGACGAGGAGATCCTCGAAGCCGCGCGCGCCAGCTACGTGGACCGCTTCGTGCACGCGCTGCCGGACGGCTACGACACCGTGCTCGACGACGAGGCATCGCAATGTGAGTGCTGGCGAGAAGCAGCTGATCACGATCGCGCGGGCGTTCCTCGCCCGACCCAGCGTGCTCATCCTCGACGAGGCGACCAGCTCGGTCGACACCCGAACCGAGCTGCTCGTGCAGCGGGCGATGGCGGAGCTGCGCCGGGACCGCACGAGTTTCGTGATCGCCCATCGCCTGTCCACCATCCGCGATGCAGATCTCATCCTTGTGATGGAGGCAGGGCACATCGTGGAGCAGGGCACCCACGACGAGCTCCTGCTGGCGGATGGCGCCTACGCCCGGCTGTACCGGGCGCAGTTCGCTGCACCGGCGGATGACGAGGACGGATCAGCGGCGGCCGCCGAGGCGGGCGCGCCCACAGAGGCGGCGCCAGCAGGGATGGCGTAGAGGCGTTTCAGCCGGTGACTTGACCTGAATGGTGGGTCCCAGGGCCTGAAATTCGCCATTCAGGTCCACTGACGCTTCGGGAACCCGCCATTTGGGTCACCTCATGAACGGCGAGACGTTGGGGATCAGGCGGTGCGCCTGTCCTGACGGGAGGGCAGCGGAGAGAACGGATCTATGGCGTCAGCGGCTGGCCCGACAGCGTCGAGTTCGCGAAGCCGGCGTGCGTCGGAGGAGGCGATCGCGTCGACGGCGGACACCGGCGAAGCATCGAGGGCGATGGCATCTTCCTCGTCCTCAGTCAGTTCAGCGAGTGCCGACGAGGTGAACTCGATGGCCGTCAGCTCGCGCTTGGACTCCTCGATCGGCGTCAGCTCAGCGAGCACCTTCGACTCGTCGAGGGCGTTGAGCTTGCGGGCCGAGGGCAGCACCTGGCGCTCGAGCGATCCGACGAACACGTTGTAGTCCTTCACGCTGCGCTCGATGGAGCGGCCCAGCTTGTCGACGTGCGCCGCCATCGTGGACAGCCGTCCGTAGAGCTCTTTGCTGAGATCGAAGAGGGTCTTGGCCTCCTGCGTGACGACGTCCTGCTGCCAGCTGAAGGCCACCGTCTTGAGCACCGACCACAGGGTCACCGGCGAGGAGAGGGCCACGCGCTTGCTGAAGGCGAACTCCATGATCGACGGGTCGGCCTCGAGCGCGGACGAGACGAGCGACTCGCTCGGGATGAAGGCGATGACCATCTCGGGGCTGGCCTCGAGTCCGTCCCAGTAGGCCTTCGAGCCGAGGGCGGTGATGTGATCGCGGACCGCCTTCACATGCGCCTTCATCAGCAGCGCCTTGCGGGCAAGCTCGGCATCCGTTGCGGTGACAGGGATCGCAGCCGCCTCGATGTACGAGGTGAAGGGCACCTTGGCGTCGACGGCGATGCTCTTTCCGCCGGGCAGTCGAACGATCATGTCGGGGCGCCCGGCGCCGGCATCGGAGCTGATGCTGGACTGCACGTCGAAGTCGACGCGCTGCGAGCAGGCCGGCGGCCTCGACGACGCTGCGCAGCTGGGTCTCGCCCCACACACCGCGCGTGCTGTTGGAGCGCAGCGCTGACGCGAGCGACTCGGCGGTGCTGCGCAGCCGCTCCTCCGACTCCGCGGCGGTGCGCAGCCGCTGGGCGATCTCGCCGTGCTGCTGAGCCCGCTGGGTCTCGAGCTCGTCGACCTTGGTCTGCATCATCCGCAGTGACTCCTGCACCGGACTCAGGGCCTGGAGCACCCTGCTCTCCTCGGCCTCCTGCCTGGCGCGGGCTGCGCGCTCGGCCTCGGCGCGCTCCATGAATTCGAGCAGGCGATCCTCTGCTGCGCCCAGCTGCTCGCGCAGACCGTGCGCGGTGGCCTGCGCGCCCGCGAGGTCGGCCTGCAGCGAGGATCGGTACGACGACTCGTCGGCACGGACCCGATCGAGCTCGGCGGCGTGGCGGGCATCGGTGAGCTCGGGGCTCTCACCTCCGGCTCGACGCCCGCGTGCGGCGAGCCAGGCGAGCAGCGCGCCGATGCCGGCGCCGAGTGCGAGGCCCACGAGGAGGGTGAGGACGGGATCCATGGGGACAGTGTCCCGGTGCCCTCCGACACTGAGTTCCAGCGGGCCCGCGCGCCGCTAATAGAGTGATCGCATGAGCCTCATCGAGCACTGGATCGACGGAAAGAATCACCCCAGCGCGAGTCGGTCGCACCGGCCCGGTGTTCGACCCCGCACAGGGCGTCAAGCAGGGCGATGTCGTGCTTGCGAACGAGGCGGAGATCAACGCGGCCGTGGCCGCGGCGAAGAACGCGTTCCCCGCATGGCGCGACACCTCGATCGCCAAGCGATCAGACCGATCATGTTCGCCTTCCGTGAGCTGCTCAACGCGCGCAAGGGCGAGCTGGCCGCCATCCTCACCTCCGAGCACGGCAAGGTGCTCTCCGACGCCGCCGGCGAGATCGCGCGCGGCCTCGAGGTCGTCGAGTTCGCGCTGTCCTTCCCGCACCTGATGAAGGGCGACTTCAGCGAGAACGTGTCGACCGGCGTCGACGTCTACTCCCTGCGCCAGCCCCTCGGCGTGGTCGGCATCATCAGCCCCTTCAACTTCCCGGCCATGGTGCCGATGTGGTTCTTCCCGATCGCCATCGCGGCCGGAAACACGGTCGTGCTGAAGCCGAGCGAGAAGGACCCCTCCGCCGCCAACTGGATGGCCGAGCTGCTCACCGAGGCGGGCCTGCCCGACGGCGTGTTCAACGTGCTGCACGGCGACAAGGTCGCCGTCGACGGCCTGCTCGAGCACCCCGATGTGAAGTCGATCAGCTTCGTCGGATCCACACCGATCGCGCAGTACATCTACGAGACCGCGGCGAAGAACGGCAAGCGCGTCCAGGCCCTCGGCGGCGCGAAGAACCACATGCTCGTGCTGCCCGACGCCGACCTCGACCTCGTCGCCGACTCCGCCGTCAACGCGGGCTTCGGCTCGGCCGGTGAGCGGTGCATGGCGATCTCGGTGGTCGTGGCCGTAGAGCCGGTGGCCGATGAGCTGATCGCCAAGATCACCGAGCGCGTCGCCGGCCTCACGGTCGGTGACGGCACCCGCGGCTGCGACATGGGCCCGCTGATCACCAAGGAGCACCGCGACAAGGTCGCCTCCTACCTCGACCTGGCGGTCGAAGACGGTGCAGAGCTGGTCGTCGACGGCCGCGGCATCGAGGTCGACGGCGAGGCAGACGGCTTCTGGCTCGGCGCCACGCTCATCGACAGGGTGCCGACGACCTCGCGGGTCTACACCGACGAGATCTTCGGACCGGTGCTCTCCGTCGTCCGCGTCGCCACCTACGAGGACGGCGTCGAGCTCATCAACTCCTCGCAGTACGGCAACGGCACGGCGATCTTCACCAACGACGGCGGTGCCGCGCGGCGCTTCCAGAACGAGGTCGAGGTCGGCATGATCGGCATCAACGTGCCGATCCCGGTGCCGGTCTGCGTACTACTCGTTCGGCGGCTGGAAGAACTCGCTGTTCGGTGACGCCAAGGCCTACGGCCCCGACGCGTTCCATTTCTTCACCCGGCAGAAGGCGATCACCGCGCGCTGGCTCGACCCGAGCCACGGCGGCATCAACCTCGGCTTCCCGCAGAACGCCTGACCCGGCCGACCATACGCGCCGAGCGCGGTAGCTGCAGCCGAACGCGGTAGGCGCACCTACCGCGTTCGGCCTGTACTACCGCGCTTGCGGTGGACATGGGCTCAGGCGACTGCGACGTCGAGCACACTGCCGATTCGGCCGACCCGCGCGCGCGTCACCGCCGCGAGGTCGAGGATGCCGTCTGCGCCATGGCGGCGACCGGCATGGATCACGATCGCGGCGCACGCCTCGGCGTCTCCCATCGCGTCGTGGTGCCGGAAGTCCTCGAAGCCGGCGGCCATCGCGGCGATCGGCAGGCGGTATGACTCCAGCGCGTAGGTGCGTCGTGCGATCTGAAGGCTGCAGAGATACGAGTAGCTGGGCGTCGGCATGAAGCTCGCCTCGCAGGCGGCCCGGATGACGGCCATGTCGAAGCCGGCGTTGTGCGCGACGAGCACGTCGTCGCCGGCGAACTCGACCAGATCGGGCAGCTGCTCGCACCAGACGAGGGCGGTCTCGATGTCGCGCTCCTCGATGCCATGGATGCGGGTGTTCCATTCGAGGAATCCGCCGTGTCCAGCGGGAGGACGGATGTACCACCAGTCGCGCTCGACCACCCTGCCGTCGCGCACCTTGACGAGCCCCACTGAGCAGGCCGAGGCGCTGGAGCGGTTGGCGGTCTCGAAGTCGATCGCGGTGAAATCCATCGTCACGCCATGAGGCTCGCACCTACCTCCGACGCCGCGGCCGAGCCCCGCCGCCTCCGCGGCAACCCATCCGCTGTCCAGCTCGAGGATCGGATCGCGGCGCGGTGGGTAGCGTTGAGCCGACAGCCGTGCCCGCCCTGCCGAGAGGACACCAGTGACCGGCGAACCAGACGAGTGGGATGCGCTCACCGCCGCTGAGCTGCGCGGTCGCGCCAGCGCGAAATGGGATCCCACCGCCCATCCCGAGGTGCTCGGAGCATGGGTCGCCGAGATGGACTTCGGCACCGCGCCGCCCGTGCTCGAGGCATGGCAGCGGTCCGCCCGCGACCTGGAGTTCGGCTACGCGTCCCCAGCGATGATCGCCGAGCTCACGGCGGCCACCGCCCGCTGGTGCGCCGACGAGTACGGCTGGCAGATCGAGGCGAGCGATGTGGCGCTCCTGCCCGATGTGATCGCCGGACTGCAGGTCGCCATCACGGACTTCTCCCAGCCGGGAGCCGCTGTCATCGTGCCGACACCGGCCTACCACCCGTTCCTCTTCGTCCCAGGAGCCCTCGGCAGCGACGTGATCGAAGTGCCGATGCTCCGCGACGAGCGCGCGGGCTTCGGCCTCGACCTCGCCCGGATCGACGCCGAGCTCGGCGCCGGCGCGGGGCTCGTGATCCTTGCCAACCCCGGCAACCCGACGGGAAAGGTCTATCGCCGCGATGAGCTCGAGGCGCTGGCGGACCTCGTCGACTCGCACGGCGCCCGGGTCTTCTCCGACGAGATCCACGCTCCGCTCACCCTCTTCGGAAATCGGCATACCCCGCTGGCCAGCGTCTCCGAGGCAGGGGCGCGGGTCGCCATCACCGCCACCTCAGCCTCCAAGGCCTGGAACCTGGCGGGACTCAAATGTGCGCAGCTCATCCTCAGCAACGACCGGGATCGCGAGGTCTGGTCACGCATCACGCGCCTGATCAGCCACGGCGCGAGCACCCCGGGAATCCGCGCCAACACGGCCGCCTACAACGATGGACGCGAGTGGCTGACCACGGCGCGTGCGTACCTCGAGGGCAACTACGCCGTCCTGTTGGCGGAGGTCCGATCGGCGCTGCCACTGGCCCGGGTCGCACCGCTCGAGGCGACCTACCTGTGCTGGATCGATCTGTCCGCCTATCGAGGCGCGGATGAGGACGTCGACTTCGCCGAACTCCTGCTCGCGCAGGCGGGTGTGCGGGTCAACGGCGGAGCGACATTCGGAGAGGTCGGCGCCGGTCACGTGCGGCTCAACATCGCGACCTCCAAGCCGATCCTGCGCGAGATCGTCGGCCGGATGGCCGCAGCGCTCGGTCCTCGCCGCTGAGCCGGAACCGCAGGTCAGCGCCGGCGAGCGCGCGCCGGTAACCTAGACCCCCGTGGCTCTAACTATCGGCATCGTCGGCCTTCCCAACGTCGGCAAGTCGACCCTATTCAACGCGCTGACCAACAACCAGGTCCTCGCGGCGAACTATCCCTTCGCGACCATCGAGCCGAACGTCGGAGTCGTCAGCCTGCCCGACCCGCGCCTCGAGGTGCTCGCCGGCATCTTCCACAGCGAGCGGATCCTGCCCGCCTCGGTGTCGTTCGTCGACATCGCCGGCATCGTCCGCGGCGCGAGCGAGGGGGAGGGGCTCGGCAACCAGTTCCTCGCCAACATCCGCGAGGCCGACGCGATCGCCGAGGTCGTGCGCGGCTTCGAGGACTCGGACGTCGTGCACGTCGACGGCGCGATCAACCCGGCCAGCGACCTCGAGACGATCAACACCGAGCTGATCCTCGCCGACCTGCAGACCCTCGAGCGTGCGATCCCGCGGTTCGAGAAGGAGATCAAGGGCAAGAAGCTCGGGCCCGAGGTTCTCGAAGCGGCGATCGCCGCGCAGAAGATCCTCGACGGCGGCACGCCGCTGTCCGCCGCGAAGTTCGACTCCACCCCGATCCGCGAGCTCGGACTGCTGACCGCCAAGCCCTTCATCTACGTGTTCAATGTCGACGAGGCAGTGCTCACAGATCCCGCCAAGAAGGCGGAGCTCGCCGCACTGGTCGCGCCGGCGCGAGGCGGTCTTCCTCGACGCGAAGATCGAGTCGGAGCTCTTCGACCTCGATCCCGGCGGACGCAGCGGAGCTGCTGGCCAGCACCGGCCAGGACGAGAGCGGCCTCAACCAGCTCGCTCGGATCGGCTTCGCCACCCTCGGTCTGCAGACCTACCTCACGGCGGGCCCCAAGGAGTCGCGCGCCTGGACGATCGGCAAGGGCTGGACGGCCCCGCAGGCGGCCGGCGTCATCCACACCGACTTCCAGAAGGGCTTCATCAAGGCCGAGATCATCGGCTTCGAGGACCTGGTCGCGACCGGCTCGATCGCCGAGGCCCGCGCGAAGGGCAAGGCCCGCATGGAGGGCAAGGACTACGTCATGCAGGACGGCGACGTCGTCGAGTTCCGCTTCAACAACTGAGGCCTGCCCCCACCTTCCAGCTGCTGGTGGCTGCCCCCTCTCCGCTCTCGTCACGCTGACATGACCAAGCTCGTTCTCCAATAACTGCCGGGATGGGTCCCGCATTCGGGCAGGTTTTGGAGAACGAGAGGTGCGGAAGCGGACCGATCATCGAGCCGCGGGGGCGGCGGGGTCGCGGAGGACGAGCGACAGGAATTGTCGGAGGTGGGCGACGACGTCGAGCTCCGGCGGATCGATCAGCCAGTGCAGCTGCGCACCCTCCCAGAGGGCGAAGAACGAGGATGCGGCGAGCGCGGGGTCCACCCCGTCCCGGAGTGCGCCGTTCTCCTCCATCCATCGGAACCACACCGTGAAGCCGTCTCGTACTCGCTTCAGTCGGTCTCGGAAGTAGTCGCTCAGCGGGTGGTCCGGGGTGATCGATTCCGCCGCGAGCACGGTGTACAGCTCGATGACCCCGGGGGTCGTCGCGTTGCGGGTTGCCAGCTCGATGAGCAGGTCGGGCATCTCGGCGAGCGACCGCGGCGTCATCCATTCGAGCAGCACGTCGGCCTGGCGATCGCGCTCGCGCATGACGGCCAGCAGCAGCTCCGTCTTGTTCGGGAAGTAGTAGAAGATGCTCGACTGGTCCAGCCCGAGACGGTCCGCGATCTCGGCGACGGCGGTGGCGCGGAACCCGTGGGTGCGGAAGACCTCCATCGCTGCGGCGAGGATGTTCTCCCTCGTCTGCTGGGACTTCCGGTATGGCCCACGTCGGGCGGGGCGGGGGGACGGATCGGCTGGCTCGGATGAGTCGGACCTATTGGACGACGGCGAGCCGAGCCGGATCGGCGCCAACCGAGGTGCGTCGTCGGGCGGATTCGAGTTGCCCGAGGCGGCAGACGCTCCGCTTCCCGGTGCCGTCTCCGATTCCGCCATGCGGTCCTCGATTCAATTTCCAGCGTGCCGTGGATTTTCAGTATGGAACGCACTACCGTGAAAGTCCACCGGCCAGGAGATCTCCGTTCAGGGGACCGGCCGCCTGTTGACCAGCGTGGTACGGCTCCGCGCTGGCGGAATCGGAGAACGACGCGCCATGGCGATCCACCCCTTCAACGACGACTGGACCTACCGGAGGCCCCTCGGCCCCTTCGCCGGAGCCACGGGGGAGAAGATCGCCGAGACGCCGGTGCGCCTGCCGCACGACGCCCTTCGCGATGAGCCGAGGGCCGCCGACGTGCCCGGCAAGGGCGCGGGCGCGTACTACCCGGCCAGCGCGTTCACGTATCTCAAGCGCTTCGAGGTCCCCGCCGACTGGGAGGGTCGCATCGTGCGCCTCGAGCTGCAGGGCGCGATGCGTCGCGCTCAGATCTTCCTCAACGAGGAGTTCGCGGGCAACCGGGCCGACGGCTACGCCAGGTTCTTCGTCGACCTGACGCCCTACCTGAAGTTCGGCGCCGAGAACGTGCTGCGCATCGAGGTGCGCACGGGACAGGACTCCCGCTGGTACTCCGGCGCCGGACTGCACCGATCCGTGCTCCTGCATGTCGACCCGGCGGTGCACGTGGTGCCCGACGGGGTGCGCATCGAGACGGTCCGCATCGAAGACGACCAGGCCGTGGTCGACGTGCTGACCTCCGTGGCGAACGCCGGCCTCGTCACCCGGACAGTCCGGCTGCGCACCGACGTCCTCGACGCGAGCGGGGCCCGGATGGAGACGGCGGAGACTCCCTCGACGCTCGCACCGGGCGAGCAGGCGGTCGTCCGACAGCGCCTCTACCTTGCGGGAGCCGCGCTCTGGTCGCCCGACAGCCCCACGCTGCACACCGCCCGCACCAGCATCGTCGGCGCTCGCGACGAGGACACGATCCGCACCGGGTTCGGCATCCGCACCATCACCGTCGATCCTCGCAAGGGATTGCGGATCAACGGCGAGCCGGTCCTGCTGCGCGGCGCATGCATCCACCACGACAACGGCCCGCTCGGCGGCGCAGCCATCGGGCGGGCCGAGGAGCGTCGGATCGAGCTGCTCAAGGCAGCCGGATTCAACGCCATCCGCGCAGCCCACAATCCACTCTCCGTCGCCATGCTCGACGCCTGCGACCGCATCGGCATGCTGGTGATGGACGAGTCGTTCGACATGTGGACGAGGTTCAAGAGCAGCTACGACTACTCGCACGAGTTCCCGCAGTGGTGGGCCGACGACCTCGCCGCAATGGTGGCGAAGGATCGTAACCATCCCAGCGTCATCCTCTACTCGATCGGCAACGAGATCGCCGAGGTCGGCACCCCTCACGGCGCCCGCTGGGCACGCCGGATGGCGGATCACGTGCGTGCACTCGACCCGACGCGGCCGGTCACCAACGGCGTGAACGCCATGCTCGCGGTGATCGACGAGCTGCCGACCGTGATGGAGGAGCTCGGCGGGCTCAACGAGGCGATGGCGGCCGGCGACTTCTTCACCGCCATCGGCTCGAGCGAGGCCGCCTCAGCTCGGATCGAGGAGTCGAGCGCAGCCCTCGACGTGCTCGGACTGAACTACGCAGAGGGACGCTACGCGCTCGACGCTGAAGCGCATCCGAACCGGGTCATCGTCGGGTCCGAGACGTTCCCGTCGCAGATCGGCCGCCTCTGGCCGATGGTCGAGGGGAGCCCCAACGTCATCGGCGACTTCACCTGGGTCGGCTGGGACTACCTCGGCGAAGTCGGCATCGGCGCGCCCGCCTACACGGCGACCGAGGACGGCTCGATGCAGCTCGAGCGCGAGTATCCCTTCCTCACCGCCGTATCCGGCGACCTCGACATCACCGGATTCCGTCGGCCGATCTCCTACTACCGAGAGATCGTCTTCGGCCTGCGCAGCGAGCCGTATCTCGCCGTCGGAAGGCCGAGCCGTCACGGGCAGCTCCTGCCCATGCAGTCACCGTGGTCCTGGAGCGACACCGTCGGCTCCTGGTCGTGGCCGGGCTCCGAAGGGGAGCCCATCACCGTCGAGGTCTACGCCCACGCCGATGAGGTCGCCCTGCTCCTCGACGGCACCGAGGTCGCCCGCGGGCCGGTCGGCGAGGCGCGCCCAAGCTCGCGTCGTTCGAGACCGTCTACAGTCCGGGCGAGCTCGTCGCCATTGCCTACGCGGACGGCGCTGAGGTCGGCCGCACGGCGCTTGCGACCGCAGGTCAGACGACCCTGACCGCCACCGTGGACCGATCCGATCTGTCGGACACCGATTCCGAGCTGGCGTACGTCGCGATCGAACTGCGCGACGCGGCCGGGCGGACTCGTGGTGGCCGATGACCGAGACGTGACGATCGAGGTGATCGGATCGGGAGTGCTCGCCGGGATGGCGAGCGCGGACCCCTCGACGACGCAGCGCTTCGCCGACCCGACGTGGCGCAGCTACGACGGACGGGCGCTCGCCGTCGTCCGTCCGACCGGTGTCGGCTCGATCACGGTGACCGTGACCTCGGAGGGCCTCGATCCGGTCGTGTTGGAGCTGTCGGTCAGCTGATTACCTGCGCGAGGGCCTCGATACGGGCGCGAGGCGCCCTACTCGACCAACGAGTGGGGGCGCGTCAGCCCTGGCCGGAGATGTGCTCGGCCTCGATGGTGAGGATGACGCGGGTCTGGTCGCGTCCGCCGTACCAGGGATACGGGCGGCCGGTGTACTTCTGGGACATCGCCTCGATGCCCTCGGATCCGCCCTCTGCGGTGACGTCGAGAACGCGGCCCCGCACCTGGATGTAGCGGGTGGGGTTGGCCGGATCCGAGACCGTGAGCGCCACCCGCGGATCTCGGCGGATGTTGCGCACCTTCTGATAGCCCTCG
Source organism: uncultured Actinomycetota bacterium (assembly GCA_963830655.1). GTDB lineage: Bacteria > Actinomycetota > Actinomycetes > Actinomycetales > Microbacteriaceae > Naasia. The sequence continues at coordinate 245,029 of CAWHND010000001.1, read as the reverse complement.
ACGGTGTTGATGATGATGTGCGTGCCATCGGTGTCCACCCAGGTCTGGGTGATCTGCGGGGATCCCTTCGGCATGGTCGTCGCGAGATAGCAGATCGACTTCCCATGCAGCAGTTCGAGCAGGTCGGGGGTGAGTTGCATGAGGGCTCCGTCTCGACGCGTGGCGCGCCCGATGGGCGCCGATCCGACGCTAGCCACTCGGAGATGTGAGCCCGCCCACCCGATTGTCGGCCGGACGTGGTTCGCTGGACCCATGAGCGAGCTGGCGATGTTCCCCTCGGCTCCGTCCTCCTTCCGTACATGCCCCTGCCGCTCCGGGTGTTCGAGGAGCGCTATCTGCAGATGCTCGCCCAGATCCTGCAGATAGAGCCGTCGGAGTTCGGGGTCGTGCTGATCGAGCGCGGTCAGGAGGTCGGCGGCGGCGAGAAGCGCATGTCGCTCGGCACGGTCGCACAGATCGTCCAGCTCGAGCCCTCCGAGGTCGGCGTGCTGATGATCGCGCAGGGCGTGCGTCGGATCCGGATCACTGAATGGCTCGACGATGATCCCTTTCCGCGCGCGGAGATCGAGGAGCTGCCCGAGCTGGTGTGGGTAGACGAGCTCGCTGGCCTGCAGCAGACCGCCGAGAAGACCGGTCCGCCGTGCTCTCGCTCGCGCCAGCGAGTGGGAGCAGCAGACCTGGTCCTCTCAGGTCGAGCTCTCGGACGACCCGATGGAGGCGACCTGGCAGCTCGCGGGCGTTGCCCCTCTCGGGCCCCTCGATCAGCTGGTGCTCCTGTCCGCAACCAGTACCGAAGAGCTCCTCACCGAGCTCATCCGACTCTGCACCGAATTCGAGGAGACCCTGTGGCCGCCGGAATGACGAGATTCGAAGCGCTCCGATGGTGAGCCTCGCCGCCCGCGCCATGCCGGCCATCATGCGACTGCGCGGATCCAAGCGGATCTACGCGACCGGCCGAGCGGACTCTCGCCGACGTCGCGCGGCTGCAGGCCGATCCGCGCCCGTTCGCGCCGCCGTTCGGCTACGACGAGCAGCTCGCGATCACCCTCGAGCGGCATGGCGAATGGCCGGTCTACACCGTGGCCGCGCACGGGGCGACGAGCGGTCGACGGGTTCTGTACACGCACGGCGGGACCTGGATCCACGAGATCTCGCCCCGACACTGGATGCTCATCCGCTCCCTCGCGATCGAGACGGGAGCGACCTTCGTCGTTCCCATCTTTCCGGGGGCGCCGAACGGCACGGCTGCGACCGTCGTGCCATGGATCGCCGAGCTCCTCGAGGGGCTCATCGCCGACGCGGGCGGCTCCGAGGTGACCGTCATGGGCGATTCCGCTGGCGGTGCGATCACCCTGTCCGCGCTGCAGCTGCTGCGCGACCGGGGCGCGGTGCTGCCGGGTCGGGCCGTCCTCATCTCGCCGGCGATCGATCTGCGGTTCATCGATCCGCGGATCGCCCAGATCGAGCCTCGCGACCCTGCGCTGTCGGTGCCCGGACCGAGGGCTGCGGCTGAGCTCTGGCGCGGTGAGCTCGCGATCGAGGATCCGCTCGTCAGCCCGCTGCTGGGCGATGCGTCCGGCCTGCCGCCGCTGACGGTCTTCTGCGGCAGCCGGGACATCTGCTACCCCGACTCGCTCACCCTGGTGGCCAAGGCGCGCGCGGCCGGCGTCGAGGTGGAGTTCCACAACGAGAAGGGCCTGCTGCACGTCTACCCCCTGATGCCCATCCCCGAGGCCCGGGCCGCCCAGGCGGTCATGGCCCCTACGCGGGATCATCGGGAGGTGAGTAGGTCAAGGGCCTCGATACGGTCCCCAGCACAGTGCGGGCCCCAGCGGGGCGCCCTACTCGACCAACGAAGCGCGGCACTGATTCTCGGTGGTCGAGTAGGCGCGCGAGGGGCTCGATACGGGCGCCCGCGCACTCGCCGAGGCAGCGGCGCGCCAGCGCCGTGTGAGCCGTCCTACGCGACGAGCGCGTCCGTGGGAACGGCGGTGCCGGTGAGGTCCTCGGCGACCGACCACAGCGAGGCCGCGAGGTCGACCCCGCGGGCCGATCGGGGGAGGGGCTGGCGGGTGACGCGTCCGACGAGGTTGAACTTCTCGCCTGGGCCGTCGTAGCCCCCCTGGCTGACGACCGGACTCGTCGCCGCGAAGAGCAGCGGATCCGTGCCGTGCTCGACATCCTGCGAGGGCAGGATGTCCGGTCTCCGCTGATCACGCTGGGGCGGGGGTTCGCCTTGCCGAGGTTCGGACCGGTCGACTGCAGGTTCGTCCGTGTGAATCCGGGATGGGCGATCGTGCTGACCAGATCCCAGCCGTTCTCCACGGCCAACGTCGGCCAGCTGCTTGCCCATCAGCATGTCGGCGAGCTTCGACTGCGCATAGGCGAGCCATGGGCTGTAGGAGTGGACGGCCTGGAGATCCGTGAAGCGGATCCGGCCGAAGTTGGCGACGAAGCTCGACATCGTCGTCACCCGTGGGCTGCTGCCGGCCAGCACCAGGGGAGGAGCAGATTGGTGAGCGCGAACGGGCCGAGGAAGTTGCTCCCGAACTGCAGCTCGAAGCCGTCGGCCGTCGTCATCCGAGACGGCACCGCCATCACGCCTGCATTGTTGATGAGCACGTCGATCGGGTCGCCCTGGCTGTGCAGCTCCGCCGCGAACGAGCCGATGCTGTCGAGGTCGGCGAGGTCCAGCCTGCGCACTTCGAGCGAGGCGTGGGGGAAGTCCACCAGGATCTCATCTCGAGCCTTCTCGCCCTTTTCGGGCGTTCGGACCGCCATGATCACGTGCGCACCAGCTGCGGACAGGCGCCTCGCCGCCTCCCTGCCGGTGCCGCTGTTGGATCCGGTGATGACGATGCGGCGGCCGGTCTGATCGGGGACGGTGTACATCTGGCGACAGTACCCACCGAGTCTGGGTGCCGCCGCCCGCTTCCTCGAGTGCGGGCGGGGTGCGGCCTGAGCCCAACCTTCGAGCCGCCTAGACGTAACCCGGTCGAAACCTCGTGCGCGCTAGGCTCCAGAGTGAGCCGCATGGCTCGCGGAGTTCCGCAGGTGCACCCCGTCTGCACAACTGAATATCGGGCCACAGGACCGACGCGGGAGAGTCTGGACGCACGCACGGGCGCTGCACGCACTGTGCGAGCGGATCTGGACGCCGAAGGAGCAAACCTCCCCGTCAATCTCTCAGGTAATAGGTACCGCGACGGACCGGCCACTCTGGAAAGCAGGCGTGCTCACCGCGCCTCGCCCACGGTGAAAGCACCGCCCGCTCGCGAGAGCCGGTGCGGAGCGAAACTCTCAGGCGCCATGACAGAGGGGGAGTTCTCACCGACGCGCGCCGTTATCGGCGCCGATTCCTGGAGACGAACTCGTGACCGACGCACCGATGGAACCACCCGCTGAGGCGGCCGCCAGCCAGCCCCCGAGGACGCAGCGCCGAACGGCAGCGCGTCCGAGGACGCACCCCTGGACGGGCCCCGCGCCTCGCTTCTCGCCATTGCACGAGCGGCATGTCGCCTCGGGCGCCAGCTTCACCGACTTCGCCGGCTGGCAGATGCCGGTGCGCTACACCTGCGACCTCGCCGAGCACCCCGCGGTGCGCACCGCCGCCGGGCTCTTCGATCTGTCCCACATGGCCGAGATCCTCGTCGTCGGCCCGCAGGCGGCCGAGGCCCTCGACTACGCGCTCGCCGGCAAGCTCTCGGCGATCGAGGATGGGCAGGCGAAGTACTCGCTGCTGCTCGCCGCGACGGCGGCATCCTCGACGACCTGGTCGTCTACCGCACCGGACGCGACCGATTCCTGGTCGTCGCCAACGCCTCCAACCGCGAGGTCGCGTCGCCGAGCCCTGCGCGACGCGCGCCGACGGCTTCGACGCGTCGTCGAGGACGAGAGCGACGACATCGCGCTGATCGCGATGCAGGGCCCGAAGGCCGAGGAGATCCTCGCGCGAGCTCGACGGGTTCGACCTGCACGCGTCGCGCCCGACGCGGCTCGCTCGACGAGCCTCGAAGTACTACCGCGTCGATCCCCGCGCGACTTCCGCGGCCACAACGTGCTCGTCGCCCGCACCGGCTACACCGGCGAGGACGGCTTCGAGCTCTACCTCGCCCCGGATGCCGCGCCCGCGCTGTGGGACGCGCTCGCCGAGACCGGCGCCGGCGTCCGGGCTGGTCCCCGCCGGACTCGCCGCGCCGCGACACCCTCCGGCTCGAGGCGGGCATGCCGCTCTACGGCCACGAGCTCGGCCCCGACATCCTTCCCGGCGCAGGCCGGTCTCGGCCGCGTCGTCGCCCTGGACAAGGAGGCGACTTCGTCGGCCGCGGACGCCGGCGAGGCGGTCCGCCCGAGCAGGCGCCCGCGTGCTCGTCGGGTCTCGTCGGCTCGAGGGCAGCGTCGCGCCGCCCGCGCCGACTACCGACCGTGCTCCGCTCGGGCGATGACGTGCGTCGGCGAGGTCACCAGCGGGGCGCTGTCGCCGACCCTCGGCTATCCCGATCGCGATGGCGTACGTCGAGCCCCGGATGGCGCGCGCCCGGCACCGCCGCTCGACCTCGACGTGCGCGGCACCGCGCATCCCAGCGACCGTCATCGCCCTCCCGTTCTACCAGCGAAAGGCGCACGTGACATGTCCCGCGCAGACCGAGCTGAAGTACACCGCCGAGCACGAGTGGATCGCCGGTCGACGGCGACGTCGCCACGGTCGGCATCACGGCGCTACGCCGCCGACAAGCTGGGTGACGTCGTCTACGTCGACCTGCCCGCCGTGGGCACGGTCGTCGAGGCCGGCAAGCGTCGTCGGCGAGATCGAGTCGACGAAGTCGGTCGGCGAGCTGTTCGCGCCGGTCGACGGCGAGATCGTCGAGGTCAACCACGCCGTCGTCGACGACCCGACGCTGGTCAACAGCGACCCGTTCGGCGAGGGCTGGCTGATCAAGGTGGAATTCGTCGAGCTGCCGAGCCTGCTCGGCTCGCGGAGTACACCGCCTTCACGGCCGAGTCATGACCATCGACTCCGTGCTGCCGGCTCCGAGCCGGGCCGTTCCGCAGGAGAGCACTTCCTCGACCTATGCACCGTCCTCGTTCGGTCGCCGGCACATCGGCCCCGACCGCGTCGAGCAGCGTCGGATGCTCGTCGGCGGTCGGCTATCGAGCATCGACGAGCTGCATGGGCGCGGCCGTTCCCGCCGGCATCCGGTCGGCGTGACGATCGATTCGGTCGATCCCGCCCGCTGCGACCGAGCGGAGGCGATCGCCGAGCTGCGCGCGTTCGCGAGCCGCAACGCGCGTGCGCCGATCGATGATCGGTCTCGGCTACTACGACACGATCACGCCCGCCGTGATCAAGCGGAACGTGCTCGAGAACCCCAGCTGGTACACCGCGTACACGCCCTACCAGCCCGAGATCTCGCAGGGTCGGCTCGAGGCGCTGCTCAACTTCCAGACGATGGTCGCCGACCTGACCGGACTCAGCACGGCGAACGCGTCGATGCTCGACGAGTCGACCGCCGTCGTCGAGGGAATGCTGCTCGCTCGACGTGCCTCCAAGTGCGCCTCACCCCGTGTTCATCGTCGACTCCGACGCGCTGCCGCAGAGCGCCGCGCTGCTCGCGCACCGGGCGCAGGCCGTCGGGATCGAGCTCGTCTCGTCGACCTCGCACGCGAGCCGCTGCCCGCCGGCGAGTACTTCGGCGTCCTGATCCAGTACCCGGGTGCATCGGGTCGGTCTGGGATCCCGTCCGCCGTCATCGCCGCCGCGAAGGCGGCGGGGCGGTCTCGTCGTCGTCGCCGCCGACCTGCTCGCTCTGACCCTGCTGGCCTCGCCAGGAGAGCTGGGCGCCGACGTCGCGGTCGGCACCTCGCAGCGCTTCGGCGTCCCGATGGGGTTCGGCGGACCGCACGCCGGCTACATGGCGGTGCGCGCCGGGCTCGAGCGCCAGCTCCCAGGCCGCCTCGTCGGCGTCTGCAGGATGCCGCCGGTCAGCCCGCCTACCGGCTCAGCCTGCAGACGCGCGAGCAGCACATCCGCCGCGAGAAGGCGACCTGCAACATCTGCACCGCGCAGGTGCTGCTCGCCGTGATGGCCGGCATGTACGCCGTCTACCACGGGCCCGACGGACTCAGGTGGATCGCGCACGAGCGTGCACTCCGCCGCACGCGCCACCTGCGGCGGCTGAGCGCCGCCGGCGTCGAGGTGCTGCACGCCGACTTCTTCGACACGCTTACCAGGTGCGCGTGGACGACGCGGACGCCACCGTCGCCCGCCGCCTCGGCTGCGGCATCCTGCTGCGCCGGGTCGACGAGCGCACCGTGCGGTTCTCTCGACGAGACCACGGCATCCGATCCGATGGTCGCGCCGATGCTCGCGCATGCGTTCGGCACGATGCGGCGGCGCGATTCGGCATGCACGAGTACGGCGCCGCGACGCGAGCGATCGAGCCGCCGACCCTGCGCGCGGACCTCGAGCTACCTCGACCACCCCGTCTTCAACACGCACCGCTCCGAGACGGCGATGATGCGCTACCTCAAGTACCTCGCCGACAACGACTACGCGCTCGACCGCGGCATGATCCCGCTCGGCTCGTGCACGATGAAGCTCAACGCGGCCACCGAGATGGCGGCCGTCACCTGGCCGGAGTTCGCGCGGCATCCACCCGTTCGCACCGGCAGACGACGTCGCAGGGCTACCTCGAGCTGATCGGCCAGCTCGAATCGCTGGCTCGCCGAGGTCACCGGCTACGACGCGGTCTCGCTGCAGCCGAACGCCGGCATCCAGGGCGAGCTGGCGGGGCTGCTCGCGATCCGCGGCTACCACCTCGCGAACGGCGACGCCCAGCGCCTGGTCTGCCTCATCCCGTCGAGCGCGCACGGCACCAACGCGGCGTCGGCCGTGCTCGCGGGGATGAAGGTCGTCGTCGTCGCCTGCGACGAGCTCGGCAATGTCGATCTCGACGACCTGCGGGCGAAGATCGCCGACGCACGCCGACGAGCTCGCCGCGCTGATGATCACCTACCCGTCCACGCACGGCGTCTACGAGCACGACGTGCGCGCGATCACCGAGGCCGTGCACGACGCCGGCGGGCAGGTGTACGTCGACGGCGCCAACCTCAACGCGCTGCTCGGCTACGCCCGGTTCGGCGACTTCGGCGGCGACGTCTCGCACCTCAACCTGCACAAGACGTTCTGCATCCCGCACGGCGGCGGCGGGCCCGGCGTCGGCCCGGTCGCCGCGAAGGCGCACCTCGCGCCGTTCCTTCCGGGGCACGCTCGCGCAGTCGCAGCGCGGAGCGGACGAGTTCACCGGCGGTCCGGTCTCCGCGGCGCCGTTCGGCGTCCCCGAGCATCCTGCCGATCTGCTGGGCGTACGTGCGGATGATGGGCGCCGACGGGCTCCGCGAGGCCACCGGCGCCGCGGTGCTCGCCGCGAACTACGTCGCGGTGCGCCTCAGCGAGCACTTCCCGGTGCTCTACACGGGCGACAACGGCCTGGTCGCGCACGAGTGCATCCTCGACCTGCGCCCGCTGCCGCGAGGCGACCGGCGTCACGGTCGACGACGTCGCGAAGCGGCTGATCGACTACGGCTTCCACGCGCCGACGATGTCGTTCCCCGTCGCCGGGCACGCTGATGGTCGAGCCGACCGAGAGCGAGGACCTCGCCGAGATCGACCGGTTCATCGACGCGATGATCGCGATCAAGGCCGAGGCCGATCGCGGTGGCGGCGGGGGAGTGGCCGGCTGACGACAACCCGCTGAGTGAATGCCCCGCACACCGCCGAGGCCGTCGTCGCGGGCGAGTGGGCGCACCCGTACACGCGCGAGCTGGCGGTCTACCCGGTGCGCGGACGCTCGGTGCTGCGACCGGCAAGTACTGGCCTCCGGTGCGGCGGATCGACCAGGCCTACGGCGACCGCAACCTGGTCTGCGCTGCCCGCCCCCCGAGGCCTTCGCCTGACCGAGGGCCTCGATGCGCTCGCTGGCGCTCGCCACTCGACCACCCTTCGTTGGTCGAGTAGCGCCGTTCACGGCGCATATCGAGGCCGCGTTCACCGCGCGTGGGGCGCGGCCGTCGTCCGGCTGGGTCCCATAGGCGCTCGCTGCTCGACCACTGTTCCGAGTTCGGTGGCTGAGCCGGGCGCTCTGCGCCCGTGGCGAGGCCCGGCCCGTCAGCTCAGGAGGGCCGGGAACCACATCCGGAGCAGCGGGTATCCGATGAAGCTGACCACGTCGAGGATGAAGTGGGTGATCACCAGCGGCATGGTCCGACCCCATTTCGCGTAGACCCAGCCGAATAGCACCCCCATCGCCGCGTTGCCGACGAAGGCGCCGACGCCCTGGTAGAGGTGGTAGCTGCCTCGGAGCATCGCGCTCACCACGATCATCGGCCAGGTGTGCCAGCCGAACTCGCGCAGCCGGGTGAAGAGGTAGCCGACCACGATGACCTCTTCCACGAGGGCAGCGCGGAGAGCGGACAGGACGAGGATGGGGATCGACCACCAGTAGGCGCCCAGCCCATTGGTCGACAGGTCGACCGTGATGCCCAGCGCGCGACCGAGCAGGAAGACGCCGATTCCCGGGATGCCGATGATCGGGACGAGCAGCAGTCCGACGCCGAGGTCGAACTTCGGACGTCGCGCGTCGAGCCCGATCCGGGCGAACGGGGAGTAGCCGGCAGGCCAGAGCAGGTAGAGCGCCAGCGCGACCGGCGCCAGTCCGAAGGCGAAGCCGAGCAGCTGGTAGACGAGGTCGAAGACCTCCTGGGTGCTCAGCGAGGGATTGATGCTCGCCGTCTGGTCCGAGATGGCGACGTCGGACACCAGGAGGTCGACGAGGTCGTGCACGATGGATACGACGGAGTAGACCGCGGAGGCGCCGAGACTGAGCGCCAGCACGACGATGATCTCGATGCGCAGGCGCCGCCGGGCGGCGGGGCCGATCTCGGGCCGCAGGTTCGAGAGGTCGGGGCCGTCTTCGGAGGCGGGGCGTGCTGTCATGGCGCAGGTCAATCGGTGATCGGAGGCGGGGCGAGCGCCCGAGCTCCGATGCTAGGCGATGGAGGTGAGCGCGGTGACCGCAGTGATGACCAGCAGCACGCCGACGATCGAGAGCGGGATGACATCCCATCGGGAGTCGAGGGTTCCCGACGAGCCGTCGCCGGGACTCGGGTCGAATGGCGCGGCCTGAGTCTCGTGGTAGGCCCGGAGCGCATCGGCATGCCGGTGGACTTCCACCGACCCGAACCCGAGTCGACCCCGCGTGAGTGCGTTGGCCACCAGACCGCGATCGCGTGGAGCGGACACCGCGACGGCTGTCAGCTTCCGTCCGTCCGACAGCTCGAAGCTCAGCGAGAGGTTCTGACGCACCGAGGCCACACGGGACCAGGCGACCCGATGTGTCCGGCCGATGTTCGTGACGACCACCTCCTGCGAGTCCCACCGCACGTGCGGATGCACCAGAACCAGCCAGATCGCTCCGAGCGGTCCGAGCACCAGCGCGGCAGTGACGGGCAGGCTCTTCCCATCGGCGCGGATGGCCGCCTCGACGAGGAACACCGCGGCGATGACGCACAGCAGGCCGAACGCGACCAGCGGGGTGGTGTCGCGCAGGACGTGGCGGTAGACCGGAGATCCTCCGTCGCCGCCTCGGCGGCTCACGACCTGACGTCGGCGGCCGGCTCCGTGGTCACCGCGGTGGAAGACCCGAGGAGGTCGGGGTCGACGAAGCGGATCCGCTCGCGGCGGCCGCCCTTCGCCGCCTGCCGGATGTCGGGAACCGCGGACAGGAGTGACTGGGTATAGGGATGCTGGGGGGCTGAGTAGAGCTGCTCGCGGGAGGCCTGCTCAACGATGCGACCCCGGTACATGACGGCGATCTCGGGGCAGAAGTGCCGGACGATCGCGAGATCGTGCGCGATGAACAGGAAGGCGATGCCGTAGTCCCTCTGCAGGTCCTTCAGCAGATTGATGATCTGTGCCTGGATGGAGACGTCCAGCGCCGACACCGGCTCGTCGGCCACCAGCAGCTTGGGGCGCATCGTCAGAGCGCGCGCGATGCCGATGCGCTGACGCTGTCCACCGGAGAACTCGTGCGGGTAGCGGTTGTAGTGCTCCGGGTTGAGCCCGACGATCTCGAGAAGCTCCTGCACCCGTCGGAGACGGCCCTGGCGGGTGGTCAGGCGGTGGATCTCGAGCGGGGTCGAGATGATCTCGCCCACGGTGTGCCGGGGGTTCAGCGACGTGTACGGGTCCTGGAAGATCATCTGGATGTCTCGTCGGATGGGCTTCAGCTCGCGGGCGCTCGACGTCGAGATGTCGCGGCCCTCGAAGATGATGCGTCCGGAGGTCGGCTGATAGAGCCGGGTGATGAGCCGGCCGGTCGTGGACTTGCCCGAACCCGACTCGCCCACCAGCCCGAGGGCCTCGCCCGCTCCGATGGAGAACGAGATGCCGTCCACCGCCTTGACATGCCCGACGGTCCTGGGGAGGAGACCGCGCGATCGGATCGGGAAGTGCATCGTGAGGTCTTCGACCGCAAGCAGTGGCTCGCTCATGCCTCGACCCCGTTCACCAATGGCAGCAGCTTGGTCAGGTCGTGCTCCTTGAGGTGGCAGCGTCGGAGATGGCCGGGGGAGATCTCGACCAGCTCGGGCAGCGTCGTCGTGGTGAGGTTGCCCTCGACGAGGTGGGAGAAGCGGCACCGCGGCTCGAAGGGGCAGCCGGGCGGGGGATCGAGGAGGCTCGGCGGGTTTCCGGGGATGGGGCGCAGTGGCTCGTTGACATCCCCGTCAGGTCCGGCACCGACTCGATGAGACCGAGGGTGTATGGCATGGCCGGGGCGGTCAGCACCTGCGCGGTCGTGCCGTACTCGACCGCGCGCCCCGCGTACATCACGAGCACCTGGTCGGCGACCTCGGCGACGACTCCGAGATCGTGCGTGATCATGATCAGCGCGGTGTCGAACTCCCGCTGCAGATCCTGCAGCAGGTCGAGGATCTGGGCCTGCACGGTCACATCGAGAGCTGTGGTGGGCTCGTCCGCGATGAGCAGTGCGGGGTCGTTGACGAGCGCCATGGCGATCATCGCGCGCTGGCGCATCCCCCCGGAGAACTGGTGCGGATAGTCGTCGACGCGGGTTGCCGCCTGTGGGATGCCGACCCGTTCGAGCATCTCGATGGCTCGGACCCGCGCGGCCTTGCGCGTCACCTTGTTGTGGACCCGATACGCCTCGCCGATCTGGTCCCCGATCGTGTAGTACGGGTGCATCGCCGACAGCGGATCCTGGAAGATCATCGCCACGTCGCGGCCACGACGAGCCTGCATCTGCTTGTCGGTCAGGGCAAGCAGATCGACACCGTCCAGCCACACGCTGCCGCTGACGCGGGCGCTGGAGCCTCGATGCAGCCCGAGGATGGCAGACGACGAGACGGATTTGCCCGAACCCGATTCGCCGACGATGCCGAGGGTCTTTCCTCGTTCGACCGTGTAGCTGAGGCCGTCCGTCGCCCGCACCACGCCGTCCGGGGTGGGGAAGTGCACGACGAGGTCCTCGACGGAGAGGAATGGACGAGTCATGGTGGCGCTCATTTCGAGACCCGGACACGAGGGTCGATGTATGCGTAGAGGATGTCGACGATGATGTTCATCACGATGACGGCGGTCGCGCCGACGATGACCAGTCCGATCAGGACCGGAAGGTCCTGATTGTTGTTGGCGGTGACGGCGAGGGAGCCGAGGCCCTTGTAGTTGAACACGCTCTCGGTGATGATCGCCCCCGCCAGCAGCGTGGCGAAATCGAGGCCGGCGAGCGTCACGAGCGGTGTCAGGGCGGAGCGGAGACCGTGCTTGAACAGCACCGTCCCCTCGGGCAGGCCCTTCGCTCGAGCGGTGCGGATGTAGTCCTCGGACATCGACTCGATGACGAATGCGCGGGTGTAGCGCACGTAGGCCGCCATGAAGAAGAGCGCGAGGGTGAGGGCCGGGAGGAAGATGCCGGTCGCCCAGGGGAGCAGGTCGGCGGGGCTACGCAGTGGCTCGAACCGCGGGTAGGGGTAGAGCGCCCATCGGATCGAGACGTACTGCAGGAAGAACGTGCCGATCACGAAGACGGGCAGGGAGTAGACGACGAGGGTCGCTCCGACGACAAAGCGATCCAGGAACCTCCCCTTGTACACGGCCGCGAGGACTCCGATCAGGACGCCGAACACGATCCACAGGACGAAGCTCATGACGGCGAGCGAGATCGTGGGGGCGATAGCGCGACCGATCAGCTCGTTGACAGTCTTCTGCTCGCTCTGCGAGTAGCCGAGGCACGGGGCCGTGCAGTCCACGATCCGGTTCTCGTAGCCGTTGTCGATGAGGGACTGGCGGTAGGACTCGTCGACGGGGAACTGCCTGCCTGAGACGAGTCCGCCGACGAACGCCCCGAACTGCTCGGGGGTGCTCTTGTCGTAGCCGAGGAGCTGGGTGAGCTCCGTGATCTTCTCAGGGGTGCAGTAGCGCCCGCACTGGTTGACCGCCGGATTCCCGCTCGCGAAGAAGAGCGCGAACACGGTGAAGATCATCACGACGACCAGGATGATGCCGACCAGTATCCGACGGATTATGTACGCGACCACGGAGAACTCCTGCTGCTGCATGAGGATCCGGTGGGCGCCGCAGCTGCGGCGCCCACCGGATCTGGAACGATACTTCGCTTACTTGGCTACGGAGATCTTGCCGAAGTCGGGGTAGAAGTTCGACGCCGCGGTGGGCTCGAAGTTCTCGACCCGCGAACCGTAGAGGAAGTAGTTGCTCTGGTTCACCATCGGCACATACGCGCCGTCAGCACCCGCGGCAGCGTCAGCCTGGGCATACAGCTTGGCGGCTGCCGCCGGGTCGACCTCGGCCTGAGCCTGCGTGATCAGGGCATCGACCTCCGGGTTGCTGTAGAACCCATAGTTGAAGCCCACTCCGCTCTCCGCGCCCTCGGGGTTCGAGAACAGGATCGGGGTGATGACCGTGCTCGCAGACGGCCAGTCAGCAGCCCATCCGGCGAAGAACACGTCGACCTTCTGGCCGTTCTTGGAACGGTCCGACATCTGGCCGTAGTAGCCGGGAGTCGCATCCTGCGAGATCGGCGAGAGCGACACCTTGAAGCCGGCGGCCTCCCAGCTCTGCTGGATGACCGGAACGACCGTCTGGTTGGTCGGAGTGTCGGCGAAGGAGAGGGTGATCTCCGGGTTCGGGGTCCCCGCCTGGGCCAGCAGCGCCTGGGCAGCCGCGGCGTCACCGCTGGGTGAATACGACGAGAAGGTGGGGTTGTCCTCGTAGCCGGTCAGGCCGGTCGACATGATCGAGGAGGACACCTTGCCGTAGTTCTCTCCGCCGTAGGCGCCGAGCACGCCCTCGCGGTTGAGCGCGACCGACAGTGCGCGACGGACCAGCGGGTCGGTCACCGAGAGGGAGTTGATCTCGAGGAAGCGCGTGTAGGGCGAGTCGCTCTTGACCGCACGCGCCTCGACGTCGCCGGTGATCTGCGAGTAGAAGGACGCGGGGATGTTCGCGTCGGCGAATGCGGCGGTATCCTCGCCGGACTCGGAGACGAGACGCTGGAAGAGGACGTCCGTGTCGGACACGAACTCGAACCGGAACTCGTCCGGCAGAGCCTGACGGAGGTCGGGGGAGTCGCTCGCAGGGTCGTAGTTCTCGTTGCGGACGAAGGTGCCGCCTGTCTGGCCGTCGAAGCTCACCGCCATCGAGCTTGTAGGGCCCGTTCGAGTTGATCGACCAGAGGGTCGAGCCGTCGTCGAACGACTTCTGGTAGGGGTCCGTCACGAGAAGCCCGGCGGCCGACAGCGGGAAGTCCGCCCAGGCCTGGTCGAACTTGTAGGTGACCTCCTGGCCGTCAGCGGAGAAGTGCTCGTCGAAGACGGCCTGCGCGTCGGGCGTCGAGGTGAAGGGGCCTTCGTAGCCGGCCTCGACGACGGAGGGCGCATAGCTGGCGAGGTAGGCCGTGCCGACTCCTGTCGCGTTGACGAGGGTCGGGTCGAACGAGCGCGAGAGACCGTAGACGAAGTCCTCACCCGTGATGGGCGAGCCGTCCTCCCACGTGACGTCGTCCTTGATGGTGAACGTCCAGGTCAGTCCTCCGTCGTCGGTCGTGCCTGCATCGGTCGCGAGGTCGCCGACGGGTGTGGTGTCCGGGTCGTCGATCGGAAAGGCGACGAGGCCGCGGTAGACGAGACGGCGGAAGGCGGCGATCTGGTTGCCGTAGTAGACGCTTGCCGGGTCGGCGCCTTCCCACTGTCCACCCACACCCAGGTAGGTGATGGTTCCGCCGGTGCCGGCTCCTTCAGGACTATCGCTTGCTGGGGCGCAGGCCGCCATGGTGGCGACCAGCGTGCCCGCCAGTACAAGCGCGCCCAGACGGGCGAGCTGTGACTTGATCATGAGGTCATATCTCCTTGGTGATGGGGATTCCAGGTGGTGGGGATTCCGGCAGCTGTGTGATGCCGGTTCTTTCGGAGCGGGCTCCGGAAGGCGTGGACGCGAGCCTCGTCAGCGATTGCTCTTCGGGTCGAGCGCGTCGCGGAGCCCGTCGCCGAGCAGGTTGAACGCGACGACGAGAACGACGAGCACGACCACCGGCACGAAGAAGTACGTGGGGTCGGCGATCGGGTAGCGCACGGCGTTCTGCAGCACGTTTCCGAGGGTCGGAGTCGGCTGCTGGACCGAGACGCCGAGATAGGCGAGAGCCGTCTCCGTGGAGATGTAGACCGGCATTATCAGGCTCCCCTGGACGATGATGGGCGCCCAGAGGTTCGGCAGGACCTCGCGGAACCAGCGACGCGCAGGACTCGCACCGATCAGCTTGGCGGCTTCGATGTACTCGCGCTCGCGAATGCTGAGCACCTGGCCGCGGATCACCCGCGCCACGCCGACCCAGCCGAACACCGCGAGAACGAGGATCACGTAGGTGGCCCGGGCGACGTCGCCCTCCGGCACCTTGAGGGTCCCGGTGAGGAAGGCGATGATCGTGGTCGATAGAGCCAGCAGCATGAGAGTCTGCGGGAAGGCGAGAACCAGGTCGATGAGGCGACCGATGACCGTGTCGACCAATCCGCCGGTCAGACCGGCGATGATGCCGAGGATGACACCGATGACCATCGACAGGGTCGCCGCGATCACGGCGATGACGAGCGAGAACGTGAGGCCGTACCAGACACGGGCCAGCACGTCGCGTCCGATACCCGGCTCGATGCCGAAGGGATGATCCGAGCGAGACGCCGCCGAACGGGCCGATCGGCAGGCTGTCCGGGCCGACGAGATCCTGGTTGACGGTCAGCGGGTCGAGCACGCCGAGACCGACGAGGATGGGCGCCGCGATGGCGGCGAGGAAGTAGAACAGCACGATGAACGCAGCCGCGACCGTCTTCCGGTCGCGCCGGAACCGATCCCAGGCGAGTCTGCCGGGCGAGCGGCTCGCGGGGCCAGAGGCGACGGGGGCGACGATCTCCGAATCCGCGGACAGCGACGGTTCAGGGAAGGTGCTTGTCATTCAGATATCTGCTTTCGGACCTGACGTGTCGTCGGGCGGGGTCTCTCGGCGGTGGGCGACTGTGACACGTTAAGCCCCCGACCGGGCTAGCCCCAACTTCACAGCCGGTTTGTTATCCGGCTGGGATGCGGCATCTCTCGATTCTTGCGGCGAGACTCTTTCAACGCAAGATTCCTGCATGCTAATCGGATTAGTAGCGCGTTGCTGCGGGAGGACGGCGGACATCCCGATACCCCCGACGCGTGCCAGGATCCTCGACACGTGAGATTCACGGATGCTGAGACAGCTGCCGGGAATCATATGGGGTTGACGTCCACGGGCCAGTGGCAGGCCGCCGTGTGATCGGTGCCCGCCCGCCAGTGCGGCTCGGGCAGGGGAACGACCTCCACGCATGTCTGACGGCGGGTCTCGTCGAGCGTCGCGAACACCTGGCAGCGGCCCCGGAACCGGCAGCCGGTCTGGCGGGTGGTCGCACTCGGCGGATCACCCTGGACGAGGATCCGCTCGCGGCTGCGCTCCTTGACCGGATCCGGGATCGGAACGGCCGAGAGCAGCGCCTGGGTGTACGGATGCAGCGGGTGCTCGAAGATCTCCTCCACGCTGCCGGTCTCCACCGTGCGGCCGAGGTACATCACCGAGGCGCGGTCGGCGATGTACCTGATGACCGACAGGTCGTGGGATACGAAGAGGTACGACAGGCCCAAGCGCGCGCGCAGCTCGGCCAGCAGATTGAGCACTCCGGCCTGGATCGAGACGTCGAGAGCCGAGACCGGCTCGTCCAGCACGATCAGCCGTGGCTCTACGGCCAGGGCGCGTGCGATCGAGATGCGCTGGCGCTGGCCGCCCGAGAATTCATGCGGGAAGAGTCCGCCCCGATTCGGATCGAGTCCGACGAGCGCCATCAGCTCGGGCACGCGGGCATCGATCTGCTCCGCGGACCGACCGGCGGCACGCAGCGGTTCGGCGATCACCTCGGCGACCGGCATGCGGGGATCGAGACTCGCCATCGGGTCCTGGAAGACGATGGAGACGTCCGAGCGCAGCGACCTGCGCGCGGATCTGCTCGACCCGAGCTCAGCGAAGGGCCTGCCGAGCAGCTCGATGCTGCCTGCCTCTGGTGGGAGCAGATTCATGATCTCGGTGAGGGTCGTGCTCTTGCCCGACCCCGATTCGCCGACCAGGCCAAGGGTCTCGCCAGCCCGGATGTCCAGATCCACGCCGTCCACCGCCCAGACCGTGCCGACCCGCCTCTTGAAGACGGATCCACCGGTCAGCGGGAAGGTCTTCACCAGACCCTCGACACGCAGCACGACCTCGCGCTCGTCGCGGGGCACACGATCCAGGGCGGCGATCGTCACATCGGGCGTGGGGAAGACGTCGCGCGGAGTCGCGCTGCGCTCGACGATCTCCTCGGAGCGGATGCATGCGGCCATGTGCGAGCCGTCCGAGTCGCCCGGCAGCCCGCGGAGGGCGGGCTCGGCCGCGCGGCAGGCCGGGATGACCATCGGGCAGCGGTCCGCGAACGGACACCCGCCCGAGTACTCGAGCAGGGACGGAGGAGTTCCGGGGATCGGGACGAGCGCCTCCTGCACGCTCTGGTCGAGCCGGGGCACGGCACCGATCAGTCCGAGCGAGTACGGCATCCGAGGTTGCGCGAACAGCTCGTCGACGGTCGCGGTCTCGACCACTCGTCCGGCGTACATCACGGCGACACGGTCCGCGAAGCCGGCGATGACGCCGAGATCGTGGCTGACGAAGATGAGGGCCGCCCCGGTCTCCCGCTGGGCGGTGCGCAGCACCTCGATGATCTGGGCCTGGATGGTGACGTCGAGGGCCGTCGTCGGCTCGTCGGCGAGGATCACGTCGGGATCGTTGGCGATCGCCATGGCGATCATCGCCCGCTGGCGCATGCCGCCCGACAGCTCGTGCGGGAAGGCGCGCACCCGCCGCTCGGCGTCCGGGATGCCCACGATCTTCAGCAGCTCGACGGCACGTTCCGTCGCCTGCTGCTTGCTGACCTTGCGGTGGGCGAGCACCGTCTCGGCGATCTGATCGCCGATCGTGTAGACGGGCGTGAAGGCGGACAGGGGATCCTGGAAGACCATCGCGATCTTCGCCCCGCGGAGTCCGCTGAGGCGCTTGTCGGGGGCTCCGACCAACTCGGTGCCGCCCAGCCGGATCGACCCGTGCACGACGGCGGTCGGCGGCGAGCAGCCCCATGATCGCCGTGGCCGTCACCGACTTGCCGGATCCCGACTCGCCGACGATGCCGAGCACCTCGCCGCGACGGAGGGTGAGATCGATGCCGCGGACGGCCTGCACCACGCCGTTGGGTGTCGGGAAGCCGACCGACAGGTCGTCGACCTCCAGGACGATCTCCCCGATCTCGACTCCACTGAACGAGCTCGCCATCGCAGAGGTCATCGCGCGGTTCCGATCTCAGGACCGGGAGCGGTGGCGCGGGGTGGACGACCGGGCGCCGCCGCCGGCGATCCTGCCTCGGCGCCGGGCGGCGCGGGACATCCGCTTGCCGGCCACCGAGGTCGGATCGAATGCGTCGCGCAGGCCATCGCCCAGGAGGTTGGCCGCCAGGGCGAAGAGCACGAGGCCTGCGGCGGAGAAGAAGAACAGCCACGGCGAGGTGAGGGCCGCATTCTGATTGGCCGCGATCAGCGTGCCGAGCGAGACATCGGGTGCCTGCACGCCGAAGCCGAAGTACGACAGGCCCGCCTCGCCCAGCACGGCGCCGCCGACCGCGATGGTGGCGTCGATGATCGAGGAACGAGGCGACGTTCGGCAGGATGTGCCGGGAGATGATCGCCAGGCTGCCGATCCCCATGTACTGGGCGGCCCGCACGAACTCCCGCTCCTTGATCGACAGCGTCATCGACCGGATCACGCGAGCTGTGACCATCCAGCTGAAGGCCGCGAGCAGCACCACGAGCACGATCCAGCCGTACTCCTTGAGGCGGGGCGACAGGATGGCGATGATCAGGAACGACGGCAGCACCAGCAGGACGTCGACGACGAGCATGATGATCCGGTCCGCTCGGCCGCCGAAGTAGCCGGCCGCAGCGCCGAGGAACCCGGCCACCGCCGTGCTGAAGAGGGCGACCAGCAACCCGATCAGCAGCGACTTCTGCATGCCTCGCGCGGTCTGGGCGAAGACGTCCTGGCCGATGTTGTTGGTGCCGAACCAGTGCAGCGCGCTCGGCGGCTTCCGCAGCGCGGTGTAGTCGAGCTCCGAGTAGCTCCAGCTGCTGACCAGGGGGCCGATGAATGCGAAGAGGAACAGCAGGACCAGCACGACGATCCCGAACGCGGCTCCGCGGTTCGAGAAGACTCGGCGGAGGAGGATCCCGACTCGGCCTCCTCGGGCCCTCTTCAGCCGACGGTCGTCGCCGAGCGGGGGGAGCAGGGTCGGCTCGACCTCGGTGATCTCTGTGTTCGATGAGAAGGTCATTGCGCTCCTAGCGGGCGGCGCGGACGCGCGGATCCAGGGCGGCGTTGGCGATGTCGGCCAGGAATCCGGCCAGCAGCACCACGACGGCGGCGAACAGTGAGTACGCGGCGACGACGTTCACGTCGTTGGCCTGGACCCCGTCGATGAACCAGGCGCCGAGGCCGTTCCAGCCGAAGATCTTCTCCGTGAATGTGGCTCCGAGGAAGATCCCGAGGAAGCCGTACGCGAAGAGGGTGGTCATCGGGATGAGCGCGGTCCGCAGGCCGTGCTTCAGAGTCGCCCGAGTCCGAGAGAGGCCCTTCGCCCGGGCGGTGCGGATGTAGTCCGATCCGAGCACGTCGAGCATCGTGGCGCGCTGGTAGCGGCTGTAGATGGCGATGGAGCCGATCGCGATCGAGATCGTGGGCAGCAGCAGGTGGATGGCTCGGTCGCCGAGAGCCTCCCAGAGGGTGCCCTGGAAGCCCGCCGTCGCCTCGCCCGTGTAGTTGATCAGCTGGATCCCGAGCGCCTGATTGAGGCCTGTCGCGCCGATCTTCAGCAGCACGGCGCTGAGGAAGACCGGCGTCGAGAGCAGCACGAAGGACAGGATCGTCGAGACCCGATCCGATAATCGGTACTGCCGGAGGGCGTTCCAGAAGCCGAGCAGCACCCCGAGGACCGTGCCGAGGATCGAGCCGACGATCAGCAGTCGCAGGCTGATCCCGAGCCGGACCCAGAACTCGCTGTCGATCTCCTTGCGGGTCACGGTGAGCCCGAGATCGCCCGTGAACGTCTTGCCCGCCCAGGTGAGGTAGCGGCCGATCAGCGGATCGTGATCGTTGACGCCGATCTGACTCAGCTGGGTGTCGATGATCGATGCCGGAGGACGGGGATTGCGCGACTCGTAGGTCAGCCGGGGGTTGAACGACAGGGAGGCGAGCAGGTAGGTCAGCGAGGTCGCGACGACGACGAGCACCGCGTAGTACACCAGACGCTTCGCCAGGTAGCGCACCATGCAGTCACCCTATGCATGCGCGAGCAGGGTCCCTAATCGCCGTGTATCGAATTGGTAAATCCTGAGGACGCCCCCATTTGCGGCGCCCCAATCGGCATATCGTGACTCTATGCACAGCATGCAGAAGTTTCGGCGCCGCACCGCGCCCGCCCTGATCGCCGGCGTCGTCGGCATCGCCCTCGCCCTGACGGGCTGCACCTCAGGCGGCGAGGCCGCACCCGAGGTGACCAAGCAGCCTCTCGACCCCGCGGGCGACATCAACGCCATGGCCGCGGCGGACGTTCCGCAGGGCGGCGAGCTGCGCTTCCCGCTCGACTCGCTGCCGGTCAACTGGAACTTCGGCGAGGTGGACGGCGCCGACGACAACGCATCGATCATCGTGCAGGCGCTCATGCAGAAGACCTTCACGATCGGGCTGGACGGGGCGCCCGCGCTCAACACCGACCTGCTGGATTCGGCAGAGGCCATCAGCGTGGACCCGCTCGTGGTCGAGTACAAGATCAACGCGGCCGCCACCTGGAGCGACGGCGTGCCGATCACCGCAGCCGACTTCACGGCCCAGTGGGCCGCGCAGAACGGCACGAACGAGGAGTTCCTGATCGGCGACCCGACGGGCTACAACTCGATCGGCTCGGTCGAGCAGGGCACCGACCCCAAGGACGTCGTCGTCACCTACGCGACCCCCTTCTCCGACTGGAAGTCCCTCTTCTCGCCGCTCTACCCGGCCAGCCAGATCTCGACCCCCGAAGGCTTCAACACCGGCTACGCCGATGCGATCCCGGTGACCGCCGGTCCGTTCAAGCTCGAGAAGCTCGACACTTCGGCCCGCACGGTCTCGATCGTGCCCGACGAGAACTGGTGGGGTGACGCACCCAAGCTCGATCGGGTGATCTTCATCGCACTCGATGGGGACGCCGACATCGACGCCTACCTCAACAACGAGATCGACCTCGTCTCCGCCGGATCCAGCGACCGCTACGAGCGCATCGCGACCGCGGATGACACGGACATCCGTGCGGCACCGTCGGCGTCCTACTCGCACATCGACTTCAGCTCGTCGGGCATCCTCGCCGACGAGAAGATCCGGCAGGCGCTCCAGCACGCGATCAACCGACAGTCGATCGCCGATGTGCTCGTCGGGACCCTGCCGTTCGAGACGTCGCTGCTCGGCAACCACATCTTCCTCGGCACCGACTCGGGCTACGTCGACAACTCGTCGCCGGCTGCGGACTTCGACCCCGATGCCGCGAAGAAGATCCTCGAGGACGACGGCTGGACCGGAGACGGCGCGGTCCGCTCGAAGGACGGCGCGGAGCTCGAGGTCTCGATGACCATCCCGGCCGGCATCCCCACCTCGAACCAGATCGCCCAGGTCGTGCAGGCCCAGCTCGCAGATGTGGGCGTCAAGCTGACCATCGACGAGGTCGAGGTCGACACCTTCTTCAGCGACTACATCACTCCCGGCGCGTTCGACATGACCGTCTTCTCGTGGGTGGGCACCGGCTACTACGCGGCAGGGGCGAGCATCTTCAGCACCGACCTGCAGAGTCAGAACTTCGGTCGGATCGGCACCTCGGACATCGACGACCTGCTCGGCCAGGTCGTGCAGATCCCCGACGCCGACGAGGCGAACGCGATGTGGAACGACATCGACGAGCAGGTCTGGGAAGAGGGGCACTCGCTGCCCATCATCCAGTCGCCGCGCGTGATAGCGATCGACCCGAAGATCGTCAACTACGGCGCCCGTCCGGGAGCCGCTGACATCGACTGGAAGATCGTCGGCTTCAGCGAGTAGCCCACGGCATCAGCAGTGGGGCCGGATGCCGCAGGGTGTCCGGCCCCACTGCCATGCGTGCCATCGAGATCCCCGCCCCGTGGCCGCGGTCGAGATCCGGCTGCACCACCGACCGCCGATGGGAACCGACAGGGTACACTGGAACTGCTGGGGCCGTGTCGCGCCCTTCAGCCAGACGCTGTCGGTCATCGGATCAGACGCGGCGCCCTCTCTTTCTAAGGAAGTCCCTCCATGGCACAAGCCGTGCGCTCAGACCTGCGCAATGTGGCCATCGTGGCCCACGTCGACCATGGCAAGACGACTCTCGTCGACGCCATGCTCAAGCAGACGGGGTCGTTCCACGATCACGATCACCACGAAGAGCGCGCCATGGACTCCAACGAGCTCGAGCGCGAAAAGGGCATCACGATCCTCGCGAAGAACACCGCGGTGTCCTACAAGGGCAAGCACGCGACCGACGGTCCGATCACCATCAACGTGATCGACACCCCCGGCCACGCCGACTTCGGCGGCGAGGTCGAGCGCGGCCTGTCCATGGTCGACGGCGTCGTCCTGCTGGTCGACGCGAGCGAGGGCCCGCTGCCGCAGACCCGCTTCGTGCTGCGCAAGGCGCTCGAGTCCAAGCTCCCCGTCATCCTGCTGGTCAACAAGACCGACCGACCCGACGCCCGCATCGACGAGGTCGTCGAAGAGTCCCATGACCTGCTGCTCGGCCTCGCGTCCGACATGGCGGACGACGTTCCCGATCTCGACCTCGACTCGATCCTCGACGTCCCCGTCGTGTATGCGTCCGGCCGCAACGGTGCCGCGAGCTGGAACAAGCCCGAGAACGGCTCGCTGCCCGACAACGACGACCTCGAGCCGCTGTTCGATGCGATCCTCAAGCACATCCCCGCGCCGACCTTCGATGACGAGCACCCCCTGCAGGCGCACGTCACCAACCTCGACGCGTCGCCGTTCCTCGGCCGCCTCGCCCTGCTGCGCGTCTTCAACGGCACGATCAAGAAGGGCCAGACCGTGGCCTGGGTCAAGCACGACGGCTCCGTCGCGAACGTGCGGGTCACCGAGCTGCTGATCACCAAGGCGCTCGAGCGCTTCCCGACCGAGTCGGCGGGCCCCGGTGACATCGTCGCGGTCGCCGGCTTCGAGGACATCACCATCGGCGAGACCCTCGCCGACCCCAATGACGTGCGCCCACTGCCGACCATCACGGTCGACGACCCAGCCATCTCGATGACCGTCGGCACCAACACCAGCCCGCTGATCGGCAAGATCAAGGGCCACAAGCTGACCGCCCGCATGGTCAAGGACCGCCTCGACCGCGAGCTGGTCGGAAACGTGTCGGTCAAGCTGGTCGACATCGGTCGCCCCGACGCCTGGGAGGTCCAGGGCCGCGGCGAGCTCGCGCTGGCCATCCTCGTCGAGCAGATGCGCCGCGAGGGCTTCGAGCTCACGGTCGGCAAGCCCCAGGTGGTCACCAGGCGTGTCGACGGCAAGCTCCACGAGCCGTTCGAGCACCTGACGATCGACTCGCCCGAGGAGCACCTGGGCGCCATCACCCAGCTGCTCGCCGCGCGCAAGGGTCGGATGGAGAGCATGAGCAACCACGGCACCGGCTGGGTGCGCATGGAGTTCATCGTCCCGTCGCGCGGTCTGATCGGCTTCCGCACCGACTTCCTCACCATCACCCGCGGCGCCGGCATCGCGAACGCCGTCTCGCACGGCTACGAGCCGTGGGCGGGCGAGATCGTCACCCGCACCAACGGCTCGATCGTCGCCGACCGTGCCGGTGTCGCCACCCCCTTCGCCATGACGGCGCTGCAGGAGCGCATGTCGTTCTTCGTCGAGCCGACCCAGGAGGTCTACGAGGGCATGGTGGTCGGCGAGAACTCCCGCGCCGACGACATGGACGTGAACATCACCAAGGAGAAGCAGCTCACGAACATGCGCCAGTCGACGTCCGACGTCTTCGAGCGGATGACCCCGTCGCGCAAGCTGACGCTCGAGCAGTGCCTCGAGTTCGCCCGCGACGACGAGTGCGTCGAGGTCACCCCCGAGTTCGTCCGGATCCGCAAGGTGGAGCTCGACTCCAACGCCCGCGCCCGCGCGACCAGCCGCCTGAAGAAGCAGAACGCACCAGCCTGACCTTTTCCGAACAGCCTCGAATTGCCACCTTCGGCTCCAAAACTTGGGTTTTGAGAGCCGAAGGTGGCAATTCGGCGTTGTGGGAGTGGGGCGTTGAGTGCCGTCGGATGCGCTTGTAGGGTGTGCGCCATGTCGATCCGCCCGCACGATTCCGCCCTGACGTCGTCCTCGCAGGGGCGGCGCTCGCGGCTGCGGGTGCTGCTTGCGCTCCTCGCCGCCCTGCTGCTGGTGCCCACGCTCGCCGCGTGCTCCGCCAATCCGATCGGCGACTTCGTCAAGAACGCCACCGGCGGCGGAGTCGACATCGCCGGCGACAAGCTGCCGGCCGACTTCCCGACCGCGGTGCCGCTGATCGAGGGTGACGTCATCGCCGGCATCGGGCTGGGCGAGGACGCCGAGAAGGTCTGGAATGTCACCATCCGCTCCGCGTCAGCCGATTCGGTGAAGGACTCCGTCGTGGCCGAGTTCACGGATGCGGGCTGGACCGAAGGCGCACCCATCCAGACCGACAACGGCATCGTCTACACCGACGGCACCTACACGGCCGTCGTGATCGTCGTCGAGGACGGCGGCAAATGGACCGTCAACTACATCGTCGGCACGGACGCCTCAGCGGTCGAGAACGCCGCCTGATTCCTAGGCGAAGAGGGTCTCGCCGACCCAGCCGCCCGCACGTGCGCCCGGGGGGACTGCGAAGAGCGCAGATCCGACGTGCTTGATGTACTCGTTGAGCGCATCGGACGACAGGCTGCGCTGCACGGTGATGAACTGCTCGGGCGAGCGCTGGAAGCTGATGAAGAAGAGTCCGGCGTCGAGCCGGCCGAGCTCGTCATTGCCCGCCGACGTAGTTGTAGCCGCGCCGCAGCAGCCGAGCCCCGCCGTTGTTGTCGGGATGGGCGAGTCGCACGTGGGCATCGGAGGCAACGGCCGGATCGCCCGTCGCCAGCTTCGCCGAGAAGTCGATCGCGGTGAACTCGGTCCCGCCCGAAAGCGGCGCGCCCTCGCCCTTGTCCCGGCCGATCACGTTCTCCTGCTCCTGCAGCTGGGCGCGATCCCAGGTCTCGATGATCATCCGGATCTTGCGCGCCACGAGGTACGACCCGCCCGCCATCCAGGCCGGTCCGTCCTCGGACCCCACCCAGACCTGCTCGTCGACCGCATTCGTCTCTTCGGCCTTGACGTTCTGAGTGCCGTCCTTGAAGCCGAACAGATTGCGCGCTGTGGCCTGGGTCGTCGAGGTGGAGGAGGTCCGCCCGAAGCCGAGCTCCGACCAGCGGATCGCGGCGCGACCGAACGCGATCCGACTGAGGTTGCGGATGGCGTGCACGGCGACCTGCGGATCGTCGGCGCAGGCCTGGATGCAGAGGTCCCCGCCGGTGGCCCCGGCCACAAGCGCGTCGCCGGAGAAGCGGGGGAGCGGCTCGAGCAGAGCGGGCTTCGATGACGACAGTCCGAAGCGGTCTGTGCCATCCGAGGTGGTGAAGAGGGTCGGCCCGAAGCCGATCGTGATGGTGAGACCGCTGGCGGGCAGGCCGATCGCCTCGCCCGTGTCCTGCGGCGGGGCGAGGAGCGATCCGCCGGTCGCGCCCGTCTCTCCGACCTCGAGGCCCTGAGTCATCTGCGCTGCGGCGGCCGACCACTCCTGCAGGAGTGCGATGAGGTCGTCGCGGGTCGCGCCATCCGCCATGTCGTAGACCGCGAAGTGCAGGCGATCCTGCGACGGAGTCACGATGCCCGCCTGGTGAGGGCCGAAGAAGTCGTACGTGCGCGAGGTGCCCTGGGTGCCGAAGCTGCCGACCGCCGCCGCGGCACCCACTCCGCCGCCTGCGCCGCACCGCAACCCCGGCCGCACCGACGCCGATCAGCCCGAAGAGGCCGCGGCGACTGACCCCCGGCTTGACGGCGGGCTCGGAGATGTCCGCCACGGGACCCTCGGTCCCGGTGGGGGAGTCAGACTTCTCGGTCATCACAGTCATTCTGTTTCACGGTCACCAGCGCGAGCATGCCCGGAATCCGATCCGGAGATAGGAGGTCGGTCAGCCGAGCACCGTGGAGGTCAGGTTGGACAGGGGCTCCGCCAAGGCGTTGACCTGATCGGAGAGCGCTTTGCGCTGCGCGTCGGTCACCGTGTCGTAGGACACGAACCCGGCGTCGAGCGAACCGTACGCGGAGAGAGCGGCGTCGAGGGCGTCGAACTCGCCCTGGATCTGCTTCACGAGCGCGGCGCCGTCGTCGCCGGATGCTGCGGCGATCGCCTTGACGTTGCCGAAGGCGACCTCGGCACCCTGCACGTTCGCCGCGAAGTCGTAGAGGTCGGTGTGGCTCCACCAGTCCTCCTCGCCGCTGATCTTGCCGACTGCGACCTCGTCGAGCAGCGCGATGGCGCCGTTCGAGATGTCGCCCAAGGTCACCGAGAAGTCGGATGCGTAGACCAGGTCGTAGAGGTCCTGGACATCGGCGACGAGACCATCGGCATACGCCGCCCTCTCCTCGGGCGTGGATGGAGCCCAGTCGAGGAACGCGTCCGTGCCGTCGGAGTTCAGGTCACCGGCCGCGGGTGGCCAGAGATCCTTCTCGATCCGGTGGAAGCCGGTCCAGTCGAGTCCCTCGGCGACGGCATCCACCTCGCGGTAGTCGATCTGCGGGTCCAGGTCGCCGAAGGCCTCGGCGGTCGGCTCGATGCGCTCGTAGGGGATGCGAGTGCTCGCGAACAGCTCGCGGGCTGTCGCGTCGTCGCCGCTCCTGTACGCCTCGGCCAGGGCCGCGACGGCGGGCACCAGCTCTCCGGCCTGCGACTTGATGTATGAGACGTAGTCGGCGACGGCCTCATCCCGCCGGTCCTGCTCGTCACCGGACAGCGCCTGGCTCTCGCCGGTCACCGTGAATTCGGCGAGGCCGATGGGGGAGCCGACCTGCCGGAACTTGCAGGCCGTGTAGTACGTGCCGGGCTCGAGCTGGGCGACGTAGGAGACGGTCTGCCCGGGGGTGACGTTCTCCTTCTCGCCGACGATGCGCAGCTTGTCCTCGGCGAGGATCTCGAACTCGTTCACGTCGGAGCCGGTGTTGTTGAGCTCGAAGGTGACGGCTGCCAGCGGTGCTGGTCGAGACGGAGACATCGCATGCGTCGTCTGCCATGGCCACGTTGAGTGCGTCGGTTCCGGCGGGGCTGTTGGCGACGCAGCCGGTGAGAGCGATGGCCACGATGGCCATCCCGCTCAAGGCTGCAGGGACGCGGGAGCGCAGGGTCATCGTGGAAGTGCCTCGGTTCTGTCGGATCGTTGCTGCGTCGGCTCGATCGTGCTGTCGATCGGTGCTGGGCTGAAGGATGAGGAGCGTTGGTGGATCAGGCTGCCTGCCGCGCCGCGTCGACAGGGAGCGCCGCGACAGTGACGGGCTGGCGGAGGAGGGCGCG
The DNA here is from genome assembly GCA_963830655.1 of uncultured Actinomycetota bacterium. Taxonomy (GTDB): domain Bacteria; phylum Actinomycetota; class Actinomycetes; order Actinomycetales; family Microbacteriaceae; genus Naasia. The sequence goes on along the minus strand of CAWHND010000001.1, from coordinate 217,684 downwards.
AGAGAGGAACAGAGCACCGACGACGAGCATGTAGATCAGCCAGGCGGTGAACTGCGCCCAGGTCGGCTCGGGGGTGAAGTTGAACAGACCCTGGAGCAGCGTTCCGTACCAGCTGGATGGAGGGATGACCGCGGCGAGGCTGAACGACGTGCTGGCCCGCTCCGGGGAGCGCGCCCGCCTCCTGCAGGTCGCCGATGCCGTAGAGCAGCACCCCAGCGGCGACGATGATCAGGAATCCGCCGGTCCAGGTGAAGAAGCGGCCCAGATTGATCCGGAGCGATCCTCGGTAGATCAGGTAGGCGATGGCCACCGAGGTCACGATGCCGAGCAGCGCCGCCACGGTGCCGGCCGCGGCCGATCCGGTCGAGGCGACGGTCGCCCAGATGAACAGGGCGGTCTCGACGCCTTCGCGACCGACGCTGACCACGCCCAGGATGACGATGCCGACCCCGGAACCCGCGACCGCCAGGTCGAGCCGCGACTGGAGCTCGCCCTTGAGGCTCCGGGCATGGGAAGCCATCCAGAAGATCATCCAGGTGACGAGACCGACGGCCAGGATGGAGAGGCCGCCGCCCAGGATCTCCTTCGCCTGGAAGCTGAGGCCGTAGGGGCCCCAGGTGAGGATCGCGCCGGTGCCGAGCGAGACGCAGCACGGCGAATGCGATGCCGATCCAGAGCCTCGGCGCGAGGTCGCGCCGGTCGAGCTTGCGGAGGTAGGCGAACAGGATGCCGACGATGAGTCCGGCCTCGAGACCTTCGCGCAGCCCGATGAGGTAGTTAGCCAGCATGAGGGAGAGCCGTTCATCAGAGGTGGGGCAGCCGTCAACATTGGTAAGGCTTGCCTAAGCGATTCGATGCTAACCCGGCATCCACGCCCTGTCCACCGGCGCCCGGCGATCATCAGCAACCGCGCGGCTGACGCCTCCAGAGTCAGGGAGGGACGGCTGGCTACAATCCACTGTGACCGATCCGAACCGCCCGCCTGAGCCGACGCTCGCTTCGAGCGACCGCACGGGCAGCGGCGTGGGCCGTCACCCGCACGCCGGCAGGCCGCGCGAAGGTTCGCCGGGCTCCTCGCAACCGGAGGACCGGGACGATCTCGATGCGGACTACCAGCCTCCGCTCGGCATGCGGATCGCCGGGATCGTGGCCGCCATCCTGCTCGGCGCGCTGACCGGAACGATCGGCACCCTCGCGCATCAGCTGACCAGCACGGCCGGCTGGTTCGTCGCGCCGACCGGGCTCATCGCCGCCTGCCTCGCCGTCGTCCTGCTCATCGCGGGGCTGCGCCTCGCGCTGCAGTCCCGCGTGTACGCCGCGCTCGCCGCGCTCGGAGTGGTCGCGATGGTCGCCCTGCTGGCTCTGCCGACCGCGTCGGGATCCGCCATCCTGCCCGCCAACATCCGCGGAGTCGTCTGGGCGGTCGGGCCCACGCTGCTCTCCGCGATCGTGCTGGCCTGGCCCTCGGGCTTGAGTCTGCGGCGGGAGCGGAACGGCCGTGGGACAGGGCACCCCGCTTCGGATGGAATACTGGGAAAGGAAGAGGAGCTCCACCAGTGACCTATGTGATCGCCCTGCCGTGTGTCGATGTCAAGGACCGGGCATGCATCGACGAGTGTCCCGTGGACTGCATCTACGAGGGCGACCGGATGCTCTACATCCACCCGGACGAGTGCGTGGACTGCGGAGCCTGCGAGCCGGTCTGCCCCGTCGAGGCGATCTACTACGAGGACGACCTCCCCAGCCAGTGGGCCGACTACTACAAGGCCAACGTCGAGTTCTTCGATGAGATCGGCTCGCCGGGCGGCGCGGCCAAGGTCGGCGTCATCCCGGGCGACCACGCCGTCATCTCGGCGCTCGCCCCCCAGGCCCCTGCCTGATCCGCAACCGCGGTCATGTCCGGCAGCCTCCAACTGCGGAGCAGCGCGTTTGTCCGATGCGGAGGTTGTGGCACCCCTCGCCTAGGCTGTAAGCACTTCCGCTCAGCGCCATGAGCGCGGGCTTTTCGCACGACACCCGAGGAGTACCCGTGACCGATGCCGGCCCCGATAAGACCGAGCACGTCACCCTCAGCTACCCCGGTGGATCAGCCGAGTTCCCGATCAAGCCCAGCACAGCGGGCTGGCCGAGCATCGACGTCTCCACCCTGACCCGTGCGACCGGCTACACCGCGCTCGATCAGGGTTTCGTCAACACCGCCTCCACCAAGTCGGCGATCACCTACATCGACGGCGACGCGGGCATCCTGCGCTACCGCGGATACCCGATCGAGGAGCTGGCCAAGGGCTCGACCTACCTCGAGGTCGCCTTCCTGCTGATCTACGGCGAGCTGCCGACGCCCGACCAGCTGGGCGAGTTCGACGAGAAGATCCGTCGGCACACGCTGCTCCACGAGGACCTGAAGCACTTCTTCGACGCCCTCCCGCACACCGCGCACCCGATGTCCGTGCTGTCCAGTGCGGTGTCGGCGCTGTCCACGTACTACGAGGACTCGCTCAACGTGCACGACCCCGAGCAGGTCGAGATCTCGACGATCCGCCTGCTCGCCAAGCTTCCGGTGATCGCCGCCTACGCGCACAAGAAGGCTCTCGGCCAGGCGTTCCTCTATCCGGACAACTCGCTGAGCTTCGTCGACAACTTCCTCAAGCTCAACTTCGGCACCATGGCCGAGCCGTACGTGGTCAATCCGGTGCTTTCCAAGGCGCTCGATCGGCTGCTCATCCTGCACGAGGACCACGAGCAGAATGCCTCGACGTCCACGGTTCGCCTCGTCGGCTCGACCGAGGCCAATATCTTCTCCTCCATCTCGGCAGGCATCAACGCCCTCTACGGTCCGCTGCACGGCGGCGCCAACGAGGCGGTGCTCAAGATGCTCGCCGACATCCGCGACTCGGGCGAGGGCGTCGCCAAGTTCGTCGAGCGGGTGAAGAAGAAGGAGGAGGGCGTGCGCCTGATGGGCTTCGGCCACCGGGTGTACAAGAGCTACGATCCGCGCGCCAAGCTGGTCAAGGAGAGCGCCGATGAGGTGCTCGAGGCCCTCGGCGTCCAGGACGAGCTGCTCGACCTGGCCCGCGAGCTCGAGCAGATCGCGCTCGCCGACCCCTACTTCATCGAGCGCAAGCTCTACCCCAACGTCGACTTCTACACCGGCGTCATCTACAAGGCGATGGGCTTCCCGACCCGGATGTTCACCGTGCTGTTCGCGATCGGACGCCTGCCCGGCTGGATCGCGCACTGGCGCGAGATGAACGCCGACCCGGCAACCAAGATCGGCCGCCCGCAGCAGCTCTACATCGGCCCGCCGGAACGCCACCTCAACCGCTAGAAGCCGCCCAGCCACCACGCCGGTGGTCGAGCAGCTCCGTCTGCGGCGCGGGCTGTTCCTCTCGATGCGCCGCGTGCCGCGGTCGAGTAGCGAGCGCCATACGGGCGCGGGGCCGCCGCTACTCGACCAGCGGAGTCGCGCTGCCAGCGCCCGGTGGTCGAGCAGCGCCGTGGCCTTGCGGGGCGCGGGTCGTTCCCTCATCGGTGGTCGAGTAGCGAGCGCCAGCGAGCGTATCGAGGCCTGTTGCCGCGGTATCGGTGCGGCAACGGGCCTCGATACGGGCGCGGGGCGCCCTACTCGACCAGCGGAGTGCGCTCCCTCGCCGGTGGTCGAGCAGCGCCGTCTGCGGGCGCGGGCCGTTCCCTCATCGGTGGTCGAGTAGCGCCGTCTACGGGCGCGGGGCGCCCTACTCGACCAGCGGGGGCGGCTACGCGTGCAGGTCGGCGTTGAGGGTGATGCCCGTGCCGGTGCGTGAGACGGCCTCGACGCCACCCGTCATGGAGTTGCGGCGGAAGAGCAGGTTCGGCAGTCCCGAGAGCGCGCGAGCCTTGACGATCCGGGGCTCGCCGCTGTCCCCGACCGATCCGACCAGGTGCACCTTGGTCCCAGCGGTGACGTAGAGCCCGGCTTCGACCACCGAGTCGTCGCCGATCGAGATGCCGATCCCCGCGTTCGCACCGAGCAGCGCGCGCTCGCCGATAGTCACCTTCTCCGTCCCGCCGCCGGACAGGGTGCCCATGATCGACGAGCCGCCGCCGATGTCCGATCCGTCGCCGACGACGACGCCCTGGCTGATCCGACCCTCCACCATGGAGGCGCCGAGCGTACCCGCGTTGAAGTTGACGAAGCCCTCGTGCATGACGACGGTCCCGGGCGCGAGGTGCGCTCCGAGACGGACCCGGGAGGCGTCGGCGATCCGCACGCGCGGCGGACTGACGTAGTCGGTCAGCCGCGGGAACTTGTCGATCGCCTGGATCTGGATGCTGTGCCGACGCAGGGACGGGCGGAGCCGCTCGGCGTCGTCCGGATGCATCGGGCCCGCGGAGGTCCATGCGACGTTCGGGAGCTGGGCGAAGACGCCGTCCAGGTTGAGTTCGTTCGGACGGACGAGCAGATGCGACAGCAGGTGCAGGCGCAGATAGGCGTCCGACGTCGATGCCGGCGGACGATCGAGGTCGATCTCGGTCGTGACGGCGCTCGTCGTGACCTCGCGGCGCGGATCCGCGACCAGGTGCTCCTCGAGATCGGACGGCACGATCCAGCGATCGCGTCCCGCGGGGAAGGGGCCGAGCGTCGGCCGCGGATACCAGGTGTCGAGCACCGTTCCGTCATGAGCGATCGTCGCGAGGCCGTATCCCCACGCCAGTCGCGCATCTCTGGGAGAGGCAGGGTTCATGCGACCAGGCTAGCGTTGAGGCCATGCCGCTCGATCTCACCGCATCGTCGATCGACCTCACCCGCGCGATCTGCGACATCGACTCGGTCAGCGACAACGAGGGGCCGCTGGCCGACCTCATCGAGCAGAGCGTGGCGGCGCTCGGCCACCTCGACGTGCAGCGCTTCGGCGACACCATCGTGGCGCGAACCGACCTCGGTCGCGCGCAGCGGGTCGTCATCGCCGGGCATATCGACACCGTGCCGCTCAACGGCAACCTCACGAGCCGGTTCGAGACTCTCGACGGGGTGGACTACCTCTGGGGCCGAGGAACCGTCGACATGAAGGCGGGCGTCGCGGTGCAGCTCAAGCTGGCCGCTGAGCTCTCGGAGCCCGTCGTCGACGTGACCTGGATCTGGTACGACCACGAGGAGGTCTCAGAGGCCAAGAACGGCCTCAACCGGCTGTCGCAGTCGCACCCCGAGCTGCTGCAGGGCGATTTCGCGATCCTCGGCGAGCCCACGCGATCGGAGATCGAGGGCGGCTGCAACGGCAACCTCCGCGCCGAGATCCGAACTCGCGGACTGAGGGCGCACTCGGCCCGTGCCTGGGTCGGAGACAACGCGATCCATAGGGCGGCGCCGATCCTCGACCTGCTGGCGGCCTACCAGCCCCGCACCGTCGAGGTGGACGGACTCGAGTACCGCGAAGGGCTCAACGCGGTCGGCATCACGGGGGGCGTTGCGGGCAACGTCATCCCGGACGAGTGCATGGTGCACATCAACTACCGCTTCGCGCCGAGCCGCAGCGGCGACGAGGCGATCGCGCACATCCACGAGCTGTTCGGCGAGCTCGGCGAGATTGAGATCGTCGACCTCGCGGTCGGCGCGCGGCCTGGTCTCGACGCTCCCATCGCGCAGGGCTTCGTCGCGGCCGTCGGTGGCGTCCCGATGCCCAAGTACGGCTGGACCGATGTCGCGCGGTTCTCGCGGCTCGGAGTTCCAGCCGTCAACTACGGTCCGGGAGACCCGCTCAAGGCCCACGCGGACGACGAGCGTGTCGCCCTCCAGCAGATCACCGACTGCGAGAACGGGCTGCGCGCCTGGCTGACCGCAGCTGACTGACGCCCTCGATCCCACCACCTGCACGAGCACGCGGATGACCATCCTCGACCCGACGCCCGACCTCGCTGCTCGGCGGGATGCGCTCCGCCGTTCGCTCAACCGCTCGCTCAATCGTGTGCTGCACCCGGCCGGCTGGCCCCCGTGGCTGCAGGTCGTGGCGATCTACGCCTGCGCCCGGCTGGTCACCACGGTGGCGCTGCTCATGATCGGGGGAACGCTGACGCCTCAGTCGCGCGGGGGCGTGAACCCCGAGTTCTTCGACTACAGCGCCATCTGGGACGGCGACTGGTACCGGATGATCTCGTTCTCCGGCTATCCGGCCCAGCTTCCGGTGGACTCGGCCGGAGCTGTGCGGCAGAATCCGTGGGCCTTCATGCCCGTCTATCCCTTCCTGGTGCGCGCTCTCGTGACCATCACCGGCCTGCGCTGGTCGGTGGCCGCGGTCGGCGTCTCGCTCTGCTTCGGCTTCGGCGCTGCTCTCGTCGTCTATCGGATCGTGCGGATGCGCCTGCCGCACGGATCGGCGCTGTTCGGCGTGCTGCTGTTCTCGATCGGGCCAGCAAGCTTCATCCTGCAGATGGCCTACCCCGAATCCATGCAGCTGTTCCTGCTCGCTCTGGCTCTGCTGCTGCTCATCCAGCGCCGATGGGCACCTCTCTTTCCCGTCGTCGCCGTCATGGCGCTGACCCGTCCCACCGGGCTGGCCTTCGCACTCGCACTCGGCTGCTATTGGATCGTCCGCTATCTCCGCCGCCGATCCGATCCGTTTCCGCGCCGGACCATGGTGGTCACTGGGGGACTCGCGCTCTACAGCCTGGCGATGGGACTGGCGTGGCCCGCGATCGCCTGGGCGGTCACCGGGTCGATGCACGCGTACACGGACACCGAGCTCGCCTGGCGATCGGGCTGGATCGGACAGGCCGAGCTCCAGCTGTTCACGCCCTGGTTCGCGGCGGCCGCGATGTGGTTCGCCAACCCGGGTGGGCCGCTGGTCGTGGCGATCGCGGTGCTCGTCGTCGCCGCCTTCGCGCTCTCGTTCGCCCTTCCGTCGGTCCGCGCACTCGCGATCGAATCGCGACTCTGGCTCGCGAGCTACGGCCTCTACCTGCTCGCTGTGTTCTTTCCCCAGACCTCGCTCTTCCGGCTGCTCGTGCCGATGTTCCCATTCGTGGGCGCCCTCGCCGCGCCGCCCTCCCGGGTGTATCGGGTCGGCATAGTCGTGCTCCTGCAGGGGCTGCAGCTGCTCTGGCTGTGGGTGACGTGGGGCCCGATCCAGGCCTACTGGAGCGTCCCGTGAGACAGGATCGAGGCGGGATCGGGCGCTGTCCGGCGCTGAGCCTGCAGCCCGACAGGGGCCCCGCAACCCCTCGTTTTTGAGGAACTCTATGAGGTACGGGATAATAGGCGCCTACACCTTGGAAAGGGGTTATCGATGGCCGCGATGAAGCCGAGGACCGGTGACGGGCCAATGGAGGCCGTCAAGGAGGGTCGACTCATCATCGTGCGCGTGCCGCTCGAAGGTGGCGGTCGTCTCGTCGTGTCAGTGAACGACGCAGAAGCCCGAGAGCTGCATGCAGCACTCGGCGCTGTCGTCGGCGCCTGACGCTCGAAAAGACGCCCCGAGAGTAGCCGCAGCACACCCGAACCGCTCACCGAACAGCCCAGCCCGGACCGACATCGTCGGACGTCAGCTGGGCTGTTCTGCGCGTGCCGCTCTTCTGAGTGTGTACGTTCCGGCTCCATGTGCACGAAATTTCGCGCACATGGAGCCGGAACGTAGGAAGGGATCAGGGGCGGATGAGCTGCAGCAGGCCGGTGCCGGCGGGTGAGATGACGCTGAGCACTCCCGGAGTGGCGCCGATCTCATCGAGCATCGATCGGAACGCGCTCGCGTCGAGTGGACTCGACGTCCTCGCCGATCGCGTGATCCACCGCGTTGCCGACGACGACCATGCCACCCCGCCGGACGAGCCGCAGGCCGTGCTCGACGTACTCGATCGCGCTCCCGGCGTCCGCGTCGATGAACACCAGGTCGTAGGACTCCTCGTTCATCCGAGGGAGCACGTCGAGAGCTCGCCCGGAGATGAGTCGGATGCGACCCACACCGAAGCCTGCCTCGGTGAACATCTGGCGCGCAGCGAGGTGATGATCGGGCTCGTTGTCGATGGAGGTCAGCTGGGCCAGAGGTGAGCCGAGCAGCAGCCACAGCCCCGAGACGCCCGCGCCCGTGCCGATCTCGATGATGGTCTTGGCGCGCAGGGACGCCGACAGCAGGGCCAGCTGCGCACCCACCCCCGGCGAGACGGGATCGATCCCCAGCTCGATCGAGAAGTGCCGGGCGGTCGCGATGTTCTCCGGCTCGACGACGTACTGCTCGGCGAACGCGCGGGAATCATCGATCGGAGACATCGGCTCAAGACTATGGGGGACGCGCCCGCCCGCCCGATGCCGGGACGCGCGCATTGGGGGCTCGCGTACAGGAACTGCGGAGCCGATCAGGGGCAATGCTCCCAACGGCTGGACTAGTGTTGCCCCATGTTCGGGCTGACTTTCGAGAAGCTGCTGCTCATCGGAGTGGTCGCGGTGCTCCTCGTCGGCCCCGATCGCCTGCCCCGCTATGCGGCGCAGCTCGCCCACCTCGTGCGCAATCTGCGGGGGATGGCCGACGGCGCGAAGAGCCGGATGCGCGAGGAGATGGGCCCGGAGTTCGACGAGGTCGACTGGAAGAAGCTCGATCCCGCGACAGTACGACCCGCGTCGGATCATCCGCGAGGCGCTGATCGACGATGCGCCCGTCGTCCGCAAGCCGGTCTCGTCGCCGACTCCGCCGGGCACGGCCGCAGCAGGAGCCGCCCCGTCTGCCTCGGCGGACAGCGCACCTCCGGCCAGCGGGGCGTCGGCCGATCCGCCTGCACCGTTCGTCCGCTCATCGAGCGCTTCCAGGTCCTCCATGCCGAAGGCGGAGCCGGCCGCCGCGAGCGTGGCGCCGTTCGACATCGAGGCCACCTGACCCTCGGGGTCCTCGATGCGCGGCCACACGCATCCAGCCACGTGCACCCCCGGCCCGATCCAGGTGTCGAACTCTGTAGGGGATCCCTCCGTGCGCGCGACATCGGCGTCCGAGCGGCCGCCATCGGCCAATACACTGCGGAAATGACGAGTGCCTCACTCTCCCGCGCCGAGGTCGGGGGGCTCCGCCGGCGGACGGTCGCCGGGTACGCGATCGGATCGCTGGGGACCGGCGGATTCAGCACCCTTCCCGGGCTCGTCCTGGTCTACTACCTGACGGACACGCTCGCCGTCCCGGCCCTCGCAGCGGGGCTCCTGGTCGGCGCGGCCAAGATCTGGGACGTCCTCATCGATCCGGTCATCGGCGGATCCAGCGATCGAGACCTGCTTCGCACCGGCTCGCGTCGTCGTGGCATGCTGCTCGGGGCGATCGCGCTGCCGTTCCTGTTCGCGCTCACCTTCGCCGTGCCGGACGGCTTCTCGCCGACGGCATCAGGGCTGTGGGTGCTGGCCGCGTTCGTGCTGACCGCCACCGCGTTCAGCCTGTTCCAGGTCCCCTACATCGCGCTGCCTGCCGAGCTGGCCGACGGCTACGACCAGCGCACGCGACTGCTCACCTGGCGCGTCGTGGTGCTCACCTTCGCGATCCTGCTCTTCGGCGCAGGCGGACCCGCGCTGCGCTCGCTTGGAGCGGATGAGCGTCAGGGCTATCTGCTGATGGCCGTCATCGCCGGGGTCGTCCTGGCGGTGGGGATGCTGCTCTCCATCACCGTCGTGCCGCGCTCGGGACGCGGTCCGATGCCGGCGTCGCACGGGGCGAACCGTCGCGCGCTCGTCGTGGACGGCTATCGCGCCGGGCTCGGGGCGCTTCGTCGCAGCCAGCCGTTCCGTGCGCTGCTGCTCACCTTCGCGCTGCAGGCCCTCGCGACCGGGATGATGCTCGCTGGAGCCCAGTACGTCGCGACCTGGGTGCTCCGCTCCGAAGACGCGGTCACATTCCTCTTCCTCGCCCTCATCGCGCCCGCTCTTGTCTTCACGCCGGTCTGGGGAGTGATTGCCCGACGGATCGGCAAGGAGCGCGGCTTCGCGATCGCGAGCGTCGTCTTCGGCATCGCCGCGCTCAGCCTGCTCGGCCTCGCCTGGGCGCCTGGGGATTGGGCGTACCTGCCGGTCGCCGTCGCCGGCGCTGCCTACGCGGGGATGCAGTCGCTCCCGATGGCGATGCTCCCCGACGTCATCTCGTCGGACGCCAGCGTTCACGGCAGCGGTGCCGCGGGCGCCTTCGGCGGCGTGTGGACCGCGGGGGAGACCACCGGCGCCGCACTCGGGGCGACCGTGCTCACGCTCGGCCTCGCGGCATCGGGGTACGTCGAATCGGCGGCCGGCCAGTCGGTCGTCCAGTCGTCGAATGCGATTCTCGGCATCGTGGTCACCTTCAGTGTCGTTCCCGCGCTGCTGATCGCCGCAAGCCTGCTCGCACTCCGCCGCTACCGGGTTCGGCGTGCCGACATCGACCAGATCGCGAGCCCGATCGCGGAGGGCATCGGATGAGCGGCGGGGCCGACGACGACAGGGGAAGCGGAGACGCGATGAACATCACCGGGCTGAGCGGCGATGCCGAAGGGCGCCCCACAGCGGATGCGATCCTGGCTCGCCTGTCCGAGCTGCGCGCGGGCGATGCTCCGACCCATGGCGGACACGTTCTCAGCTACGTCTACGACTCGGGGCTGGCCGAGCTCGACGCGCTCGCCGGTGCGGCCATCGCGGCGATGCAGCCGGTCAACGGACTCGACCCGACCACGTTCGGATCGGTCGCCGTGCTCGAGCGCGAGGTCATCGACTTCATGCGCGAGCTCCTGGGCGGCGGTTCCACCGTGGAGGCCGCCGCCGATCAGGGCGACGGAGGGGTCGTGGGATCGGTGACCACCGGCGGAACGGAGAGCTGCCTGCTGGCGGTGAAGGCGGCGCGGGACCTCTGGCGGGCGGGCGGCGGCACGGGCACGCCTCGATTGGTCGCCCCCGTGACCGTTCATGCCGCATTCCAGAAGGCGGCGCACTACTTCGGCCTCGAGCTCGACCTCGTCCCGGTCGATCCCGCCACGGGGAGCTGCGAGCCGTCCGCCATCATCGAGCGGCTCGGCGCCGACGTCGCCCTGGTGGTCGTCTCGGCTCCGTCCTATCCCTTCGCCGCGCTCGACCCGATCGAGCAGGTGGCGGCCGCCGCCGCCGACGTCGGCATCTCCTGCCATGTCGACGCCTGCATCGGGGGACTGGCGCTGCCGTTCCTGCCCGATCTGCCCCCGTGGGACTTCCGGGTGCCGGGTGTGACGAGCATCTCGGCCGACCTGCACAAGTACGGCTATGCGCCGAAGGGCGTCAGCGTGCTGCTGCACCGCGGACGCAGCCGTCTGGCAGCCCAGTACTTCGCGACCACCCGCTGGCCCGGCTATCCGGTGGTCAATCCGACGATGCTCGGATCGCGTTCCGCCGGCCCGCTCGCGGCTGCATGGGCGATCCTCCACCGCCTCGGTCGGGACGGGCTCGCGCGGCTTGCCGATGACACCATGGCGTCGACCCGCGAGCTGCTGGCCGTCGTCGAGCGGATCGTCGGTCTGCAGGTCGTCGGGTCGCCGGTGGGTCCGCTGTTCGCCGTCGCGAGCGACCCTCGGGCGGACCAGGGTCGACAGGTCGATCCGCACCACTGGGCGGATGAGCTGCAGGGCGCTGGGCTGGCTCGTGCAGCTCCAGCCCTCGCTCCGGCAGGGGGACGTGTCACTGCCGCACACCACCCACCTCACGGTCACGCCGGTCACCTCGCGCATCCTGCCCGAGCTCTCAGCGGCGATGGTCCTCGCGGCCGATCGGGTGCGCGGCATCCCCGCCGTCGATCCGATGGCCGCCATGGCCGCTCTCGGTGGAGATCCCTCGGCGGTCGTCGACGGCCCGCTGCCCGAACGGATGGCTCCGCTGATCGCGCTGATCGGCGCGCTGCCGGCCGAGACGTCGGAGGGGCTGCTCACCGAGCTGCTGGCCAGGCTGGCCAACCCTGCGCGACCAGAGGCCACTCAGGTCGCGCCGGGTCAGTAGTCGATGACGTAGGCGGCGGCCCCGCCCTGAAGGATGCGCTCCGCTTCGGCGCGGAGGGTCGCGACGAGCAGCTGCACCGAAGGCCGCTCGGCATGGTCGGGTCGCATGAGCACGCAGATGTGCCGCTCGGCGACGACCCCGACCAGGGGCCGCAGCTCGATCGACGGCGAGAGGACGGCCGTGAAGCGCGGCAGGATGGCCACGCCATGACCCGAGGCCACGAGCGCTTCGGTGATGCGCGTATCGCTGAAGCGCTGGACGACCCGAGGAGGCTCCTCCGAGATCCGCTCCAGCTCGACGAGCACCTGCTGGAAGGGGAAATCGAGCGGTACTCCGATCCAGGACTGCCCGATCAGATCGGTCGGGGTCACGTAGGAGTGTCCCGCCAGTGGGTGGCCGAGGGGGAGCGCGACGTCGAGAGGCTCGATCATCAGCTCGACGACCGTGAGTCCACTCTCGCGCCAGGCGCGGGTGCCGTTCGGCGAATGGGCGAGAACGAGGTCGTAGTCGTTCGTGAGCGCGGCGAAGCCCGCGCAGGTTCGGGTCGCGATCGCTTGCTGTCAGGGTCAGCCCCGGCACTGCCGCGACGGCGTCGATGAGGCCGGGGAGGAACATCTGTCCACCGGTCGGGAAGGTCGCGAGAGTGACGTTTCCGGCGGGTGCCTCGACGTACGCGTTCCAGAGCGACTCGGCGCGGGAGATGGCGACCGCGATGTCCGTTGCGGTCCGTGCGAGCGCGCGACCGGCTTCGGTGAGCTGAATCCCGCGGCCCTTGCGCTCGGTCAGCGCGAAGCCGATCTCCTGCTCGAGCACCTTGAGCTGCTGTGACACGGCCGAGGGGGTGCGATGGGTGGCGGCGGCCACTGCGGCGACCGAACCGCGTTGGGAGAGCTCCCGCAGGAGTTCGAGTCGACGGACATCCATCCGCCGATGGCTATAACTCAGTAGCCAAGCTACACAATAGAAGCAGTTTTATTCGCTTGTGCTAAATCCACTTCGGGTGTTTGCTGAAGCTACGCACCAGAAGGCGCGCCAACCGCGAGGGAAAGGAATCCAGATGTTCGCGGCAATCATTCTCATCGTCCTCCTCTCCGCAGCGGCGCTCGCCTCCGCGGTCGGCACCGTCCAGTCGGTGGCCCGCGATGGCTACCGCGCGGTTCCGCCCCGCTTCTGAGCGACGAGCGTACGAAGGCCCCGTTGCTGAGCAACGGGGCCTTCGTCATGCTGTGCGCCATCCTCAGCAAGATGGCGTACCGATGAGCGGAGCCGACGTGCCGATAGGCGGAGTCCCGCCGACGGATGCACCTTTCCGGACCGGATACGCCCTCGAGTCCGCTTATCGGTACGACCTCGGCACGCGACCGCGCCGAACGGGAGGAATCCCGACGCTCAGCGGACGGCGACAGGCAGGCTGCGGCCGGCGAGGCTGCGGCTGCGAGTGGCGAGCTGAGCGGCGATGGACAGGATGGCCGCCGCAGCAGGATCCTCGGGGGAGCCGAGCACGATCGGCAGGCCGGCGTCGCCGCCCTCGCGCAGGGCGACGCTGAGCGGGATCGAGCCGAGCAGCGGGACCGTCTCCGTCCTGACCGGCGGACAGGCGCCTGGCCGTCTCGACGCCGCCGCCACGACCGAAGAGGTCGAGCGTCGCTGCCGTCGGGTTGACGCAGGCCGCCCATGTTCTCGATGACCCCGAGGATGCGCTGGCCGGTCTGGCGCGCCACGAGCCCGAGCGCTCGGCGACGTCCGCCGCGGCCGGCTGCGGTGTGGTCACGACGATGACCTCGGCGTGGGGGAGCAGCTGGCCGACCGAGATCGCGACGTCGCCGGTGCCGGGCGGCAGGTCGAGCAGCAGCACGTCGAGGTCGCCGAAGAACACATCGGTGAGGAACTGTGCGACGGTGCGGTGCAGCATCGGCCCGCGCCACGCGACGGCTGTGCCGCGCTGCTCGGCGCGTGAGGAACATGCCGATCGAGATCGCCTTCACCCCGTACGCGACCGGCGGCAGGATGAGGTCGCCGACCTTGGTGGGGGTCGCGTCGGCGGGGATGCCGAGCAGCCCGGGGATCGAGAACCCGTGCACGTCCGCGTCGACGAGTCCCACGCGCAGGCCGCGGGCCGCGAGTGCGACGGCGAGGTTCGCGGTGACGGTCGACTTGCCCGACACCGCCCTTGCCGCTCGTGATGGCGTACACCCGGGTCAGCGAGTCGGGACCGAATCGCGATGCCCGACACCCGGGCGCCCCGCAGCCGCTCGGTGAGCGCCGTGCGCTGCTCCGGGGTCATCACCGAGACGGCCACCTCGACGTCGGTCACGTCCGTCGACCGCGAGCGTCGCGCGCCCGCACGTCGCCCTCGATCCGCGTCCGCGGCCGGGCATCCGACGATCGTCAGCTCGATTGCGACCTTGGCGAGGCCGGTGGCCGCATCCACCTCGACGCCGTCGACCATGCCGAGGTCCAGTGATCGGCTTGCGGATCTCCGGGTCGATGACGGACGCAACGAGAGTGATCCGTTCGCGAGAACTGCTTCCGGGTCATCGGCCGGAGGCACGCGATGCTCGAGGATGTCGATGTCCGTCGCTCACGCGGTCCTCGAGCCCTTGGCGACGCGATCCCCGGACCGCTGTCGCCCCGCGGTCGCTGCGCTCGTCGCGCGCCCCGCCGTCGCGCTTCTCGAGATCCTCGAGGAGTGAGCGCAGCTCGGCGCGGATGAAGTCCTTCGACGCCATGTCCTGTGACCAGCAGCCGCAGCGCGACGACCTCGCGGGCGAGGTACTCGGTGTCGGCGAGATTGCGCTCGGAGCGCTGGCGGTCCTGCTCGATCTGCACGCGCTCGCGGTCGTCCTGACGGTTCTGCGCGAGCAGGATCAGCGGGGCCGCGTAGGACGCCTGCAGCGACAGCACGAGCGTCAGCGCGGTGAAGCCGAGGGCTGCGTCGTCGAATCGCACGGGCTCTGGCGCGAACGGAGTTCAAGGCGATCCAGGCGATGCAGAAGAGGGTGAGACCGAGCAGGAACCACGGCGTGCCCATCGCGCGGGCGATGCACTCGGTGAATCGGCCGAATCGGTCGCGGCTCGGACGGTTGCTGCGGGGCCGAGCATCGAGGTGCGGCAGGCCCTTGGGGGCGTCCAGCGCGGACCGCGGCTGCTGCGGGATCGCGTGTCAGTCGGTCGTGCCACTTCCGAACCTCCTCGCCCTGCCGGTTCTCGTCTCGATGGGAATGCTGGATGTCGCGGTCGTCACGGTGCGACGCACCGCAGCTGCACGCTTGTGCGCCCGAGTCGACTCGCTGCTGCGCCAGTCGTCGGGCAGCAGATAGTCGAGCACGTCGTCGATCGTCACCACGCCGACGAGCCGGTGGTTGTGATCGACGACGGGAACGCTGACGAGGTTGTAGCTGGCGAGGATGCGGGTGACCTCGGCCGCGGAGTGTCGGTGGTGACCGGGCTCGAGGCTCTGATCGATCAGGGTGCCGAGGCGCTCGTGCGGCGGGTAGCGGAGCATCCGCTGGAAGTGCACCATGCCGAGGAAGCGACCGGTCGGCGGCTCGTACGGCGGCAGGGTCACGCAGACGGCGGCGCCGAGCGCGGGCGCGAGCTCGTGCCGGCGGATCAGGGCGAGCCCCTCGGCGACGGTCGCGTCGGCCGAGAGGATGATCGGCTCGGGCGTCATCAGACCGCCCGCGGTGTCGGGCTCGTACTCGAGCAGCCGGCGGACGTCATCGGCCTCCTCGGGCTGCATCAGCTCGAGCAGCGCCTCGCCGCGCTCGTCGGAAAGCTGGGCGATCAGGTCGGCGGCGTCGTCGGGCTGCATCGCGTCGAGGACGTCGGCGGCGCGGTCGTCGTCGAGGGTGCCGAGGATGTGACCTGCTGGTCCTCGGGCATCTCCTCGAGCACGTCGGCGAGCCGCTCGTCGGGCAGCTCCTCCGCCACCTCGAGCATGCGGGCCTGCGGCAGGTCGAGCAGGGTGTTGGCGAGGTCGGCGGGCTTCATGTCCGAGTACGTCGCGATCAGCTGGCTCGGCCGACTGGCTCTCGCCGAGCTTCACGCGCTCGCGGACCTCGCTCCACTGCACGAACGTCCGTGGGGCCCTTGCCGAACGGGCTGGCGCCGGTCTTCGGCTTGCGCACGAACAGCTGGCCGACCTCCCACTCGCCGAGGCCGGACTCCTCGATGGCGACGTCCTCGATGGTCGCCTCGCCGGAGCCGTCGGCGAGCACGACGCGGCGGCCGAGCATCTCGGCGATCACGCGGATCTCGCTGCGCGCGCTGCTCGAAGCGGCGGACGTTGATGAGGCCGGTGGTGATGATCTGGCCGGAGCCGATGCTGGTGACGCGGCCGATGGAGACGAAGACGCGACGGCGGCCGGGGATCTCGACGACGAGTCCGACCACCTGAGGCGGGTCGGCGCGTCGATAGACCACGATCACGTCGCGGACCTTGCCGAGACGATCACCCTGCGGGTCGAAGACGGTGCAGCCGACGAGTCGTGCGACGAAGACTCGAGGCGCACTCACGGGGTCAAATCTACTCGCCTGGTTCGGGGCGTCCGGAAGAACAGCAGGCGAACCGCCGGGCGTCGGTGCGCGGTCGGCCCGTGCAGCGCCCGTATGGGGCCTGTCCGCGGCTCGCGCTCGGCTCGCACAG
Organism: uncultured Actinomycetota bacterium; assembly: GCA_963830655.1. GTDB lineage: Bacteria > Actinomycetota > Actinomycetes > Actinomycetales > Microbacteriaceae > Naasia. The sequence continues at coordinate 201,116 of CAWHND010000001.1, read as the reverse complement.
GGTCCGTTCAGAGCTCTCAGACGGCCGAATCAGGCAGCCATCAGCGAGAATGAGGGCATGTCGAACCCGTCGCCCTTCTTCCGCCGCCGCCCGCCCGCCGAGCCTGTGCTGCCTCGCGGCGAGGAGGTCGTGAAGTACGAGACCTACGGGCAGGCGCAGCAGGCCGTCGACGCGCTCGTGCGGCTCGACTTCGACGTCAAGGACGTCGCCATCATCGGCAATGACCTGAAGAGCGTCGAGCGAGTCACCGGCAAGCTGACCTGGGGTCGGGTCGCCGGCGCCGGGGCGATCTCCGGGCTCTGGCTCGGCCTGTTCTTCGGCGTGCTGCTCATCTTCTTCAGTCCCGACGCCAACTACGGCTTCATCGCCGGCGCCGCACTGATCGGCGCCGCCTTCGGCATGCTGTTCGCGATCGCCAGCTACGCGCTGACCCGCCGGATCCGCGACTTCACGTCGACCCGCGAGGTCATCGCGACCAGCTACTCGCTCCTGGTCAAGACCGAGACGGCCGGCCGAGCGCGTTCGCTGCTCAACGTGGACCAGCCTCTGCCGGTCGCGGAGATCCCCGGCGAATAGGCCTTCCGATGGCCCGGCGGTCGAGCGAGGTTCACCAGGGCGAGGGCCTCGATACGGGCGCGGGGCGCCCTGACTCGACCGTTCAGCGAAGGCGACCTCAGCCGCGGAGACGGGCGATCCAGGCTTCCACGTCGTCCGCGGATCGGGCGATGCCGACGGACAGATTCTCCGCGCCCGACTCGGTCACGAGGATGTCGTCCTCGATCCGCACGCCGATTCCGCGGAACTCCTCGGGCACGGTCAGGTCGTCCGGCTGGAAGTAGAGCCCGGGCTCGATCGTGAACACCATCCCGGCCTTCAGCTCGCCCTGGCGGTACAGCTCGCGACGGGCCTTCGCGCAGTCGTGCACGTCGATGCCGAGGTGATGGCTGGTGCCGTGGACCATGTAGCGGCGGTGCTGCTGGTTCTCGGGCAGGAGCGCCTCTTCGGCGGACACGGGCAGCAGGCCCCATTCGGCCGTCTTGCGGGCGATGACCTTCATCGCCTCGTCGTGGATCTCGCGGAAGCGGATGCCCGGGCGCACTATCGCGAACGCCGCGTCCGCTGCCTCCCGCACTGCCTCGTACACCTCGCGCTGCACGGGGGTGAAGCGGCCAGCGATCGGGCAGCGTGCGGGTGATGTCGGCGGTGTAGAGGCTCGGCAGCTCGATGCCGGCGTCCATCAGCATGAGATCCCCGGGCACGACGGGGCCGTCGTTGCGGGTCCAGTGCAGGATGCAGGCGTGCGGGCCGGATGCCGCGATCGTGTCGTAGCCGACGGCGTTGCCGTCGCTGCGGCCCGCGTGTAGAACACGCCCTCCACGATGCGCTCGCCGGAGGCGTGGCGGGTTGCGCGATCGAGATCGCGCAGCACGTCGTCGAAGCCGCGGGCCGTGGCGTCGATCGCCAGCCGCATCTGCTCGATCTCGTACTCATCCTTGATGAGCCGGTACTCGCTGAGCGCCTGAGCAAGCTCCGGGGAGGTCGCGGAATCGAGCTCCTCGCCGTCGAGTTCGAGGTCGGACAGCGGGAGGGTCGTGATGCCGAGCTCGGCGGCGACCTGGTCGATCGTCGGGCGCGGTCCGATCCAGAACTCGCCGATCGCGGAGTTCGCATAGAACTCGTCCGAGTCGCGGCCGGCCGCGGGCCGGAAATACAGGGTCGAGGTGTGAGCGTCGCCGGCGGGCTCGAGCACCAGCACGGCGCCGGGCTCGCTGTCCGCGCCCCAGCCGGTCAGCCAGGAGAACGCGGAATCCGCGCGGAAGGGATAGTCGGTGTCGTTGGAGCGCACCTTCGGCTCGCCCGCTCGGATGACGAGCCGCTGTCCCGGGAAGTCCGCGGACAGCCGGCGGCGCCGTTCGGCCGCGTAGGGCGCTGAATCCTGCGCGGGCGGCAGCACGATGGCCCGATCCGCCCATCCGCTGCCGATGTACTCGGCGAACGAGTCGGGGAACGCGGCCGCGCGGTTCGTGGTCGCGGCGAGCGTCGCCTGCTCCGCCGAGGGCTCGGCGCTCTCGTCGAGTTCGGGCTGGGACAGCTGCGCGGCGTCGTCGTTCATCCGTCCATTCTGCCCCGCACCGAACGGCGCCGGAGCGGGTCGGGCGCGCTATCCGGGAGTGAGCTGGGCGAGGATCGGCCGGTGGTCGCTGCCGGCGCCGTCCTGATCCTGGATGACCCGGAATCCGGTGACCCTCCAGTCTGGTGTTGCGAGCACATGGTCGATGGCGCGTGCCGACCAGGGGCGGGATCGATGCGCGGCCAGGTGCCGACGGCGGCATTCCCCGACCGCAGGGCCGCATCGCGACAGTGGCCGAGCACGGTGTCCGACGCCACCACCGTGCCATCGTCGGCGACGACATCCGCATCCAGGCCCGTGAAGTGGTCGAGGGTGGAGTTGAAGTCGCCGGCGATGATCGCGTCGGTGCCTCCGCACTGGGAGGCGATCCAGGCGAGATCGGATCGCCAGTCCGCGAGGTTGCCGCTGGTCGGCGCCACGGCGTGCACGGCGACGATCAGCGGCCCGCCGCTGGTCGGGACGGCCACCACGCTCGGCAGCACGGCGGTGTTCGAGGAGTTGTCGCTGATCACATAGGAGCCGAGGTTCTGGCTGATCAGCAGCGAGGTCGAGCGTGCCTTGGACACCTGATCGAAGGCGATCGTGTAGGCGATCAGCGGGTTCCCGGCGGCCTGCGCTCGCCGGGCGACCTCGTCGGCCGTCGCCTTCGTGGTCTCGGGCAGCGTCACGATGTCGGGAGACGTGCGCAGCACGAGGTCGGCGATCGCATCCACTCCCGGCGCATCGCCGAGCGTATTCCAGCTCAGCACGGTGACGTCGCTGTCCGTCGCGGTCTGGAACCCCGCGCTGCCGAATCCGCGTGTAGCGAGAACTGCAGTGTTCAGCCCTCCGAAGACGAGCAGCATCACGGCGAGGGTGGCCAGGAACCGGCGCCCCGCGGGGATGAGCAGGGCCAGCACGGTGGCGAGGACCGCGGCGACGACCGCCACCACGATCGAGACGGCCCGCAGCGAGACGAGCTGAGCGACGCCGACGGTGCGCTGCAGCCCGAAGAACTGCGGCCAGAGCAGCGCGAAGAGCAGGCCGGCGACCGCAAGGATCACGAGAGCGGCGAGGGCACGGCGGAACACGCGAGAACAGTAACCGAGCGGCGGGCAGGCTCCTCGAGGGCGCGCAGTCGTAGGGCGGGTTGGCCGGGGGAGGCATGCTCCCGACGCGGCCGCACATCGGTGATCCGGCTGCCTGCGACGAGGCCCATCCGTGGACGACGTAGCATGAGCGGATGCGCGTGCCAGGCCCCATCGACCTGCATACGCACTCGTCGGTCTCCGACGGCACCGAGACTCCGGCAGAGCTGATCGCAGCGGCCGCCGCCGCGGGCATCGGCACCGTCGCGCTCACCGACCACGACTCGACCGCTGGTTGGGCGGAGGCCTCCGAGGCGGCCGCGCGAACAGGAGTCGGTCTCATCCCCGGCATGGAGCTGAGCACGCGCCGTGGCTGGGCGAGCGTCCACATGCTCGGGTACCTCTTCGATCCGGCCGATGAGGCCCTGCTGGCCGAGACCACCCGCATCCGCACCGATCGCCTGTCCCGAGCCGAGACGATGGTCGATCGGATCGCCCTGGACTACGAGCTCGAATGGGCCGATGTGCTCGCACAGACCACGCCCGGCGCAACGGTGGGCCGCCCGCACATCGCGGACGCTCTGGTCGCTCGAGGCCACTCGCGCGACCGCGGCGAGGCCTTCGCGACCATCCTGCACTGGCGCGCGGGCTACTACGAGCCGCACTACGCTCCAGAGCCGCTGGAGGGCGTGCGTCTGATCCGCGCGGCCGGGGGAGTACCCGTCATCGCGCACCCCGCCGTCAGCAGGGACCGCCTCCCGCCCGTCGACTACCTCGCCGAGCTCGTCGACGCGGGTCTCTTCGGCGTCGAGGCGCGCCACCGCGACAACAGCCGCGACGGCGTCCGCGAGCTGCTGCGGCTCGCGGACCGCTTCGGGCTGCAGATCACGGGGTCGAGCGACTACCACGGCACGGGGAAGCACAACCGGCTGGGGGAGAACACGCACCGATCCGGAGGTCGCGGAGATGCTCATCGCCGAAGCCACCGGCTGGAAGCCCGTCCTCCCCGACTGAACCTATTCCTACGTTCCGGCTCAATGTGCACGAAATTTCGTGCAGATTCATCGGAATCGTAGGTACTGATGATCGGCCGAGTCGAGCATCGCCTACATCCGACCGCCCACCGCTCGCCGCCCGCTAATACCTACGAAAGCGGCGGATCCCTACGTAATTACGTAGGAAATCCGCCGGAACGTAGGAACTCAGGGGTGGACGCGCGGGTCGGGACTGCTAGGCGGTCGGGGTGGTGCGGGGGCCGCGGCGGCGCCGACGACGCTGGCGCGGGGCGCCGCTGCCGTCATGGGTGCCCGAGCCCGGGGCGTGGTCGGAGTGCGCCTCGACGGCCGCCGTGCTCGCAGGGGCGGACTGCGTGGTCGAACCTGCGTGGTTCGTCGAGCCGCCGCGGAGCCGCCGCGCCGATCCGCCGGCTCGATCCGCCGGAACCACCCGATCCGCCGCGTCCGCGACGGCGCGGGCCGCGCGACGAGCGGTCACCGGACGCATCGGCGCCGGAACCGCTCGATGCGGAGCCTGCGTCGGCATCGGCGCTGCTGTCGTCGTGCATGTGCTCACGGACGGCCTGCTGGACGGGAGGCGGGGGAGCGATCCGTCCTCGTGCACCGGCGGGGATGTTCGAGGTCGGAGAAGAGGTGCGGGATGAGGAGTAGGTCTCGGTCGGCTCAGGCTGCCCGAACTCGAGCGCCCGGTTGATGAGCGCCCACTTGTGCAGGTCGTCCCAGTCGACGAACGTCACGGCGATGCCGGTCTTGCCGGCGCGGCCGGTGCGGCCGGCGCGGTGCAGGTAGGTGTCGGGGTCATCCGGGATCGTGTGGTTGATGACGTGGGTCACGTCGTCGACGTCGATGCCGCGCGCGGCGACGTCGGTGGCGATCAGGACGTCCTTCTTGCCGGCCTTGAACGCCGCCATGGCGCGCTCGCGCTGCTCCTGGCTGAGGTCGCCGTGCACGGCGGCGGTGTTGAAGCCGCGGTCGCCGAGCTCTTCGACGAGCTTGGCGGCTGCGCGCTTGGTGCGGGTGAAGATGACGGTCTTTCCGCGGCCCTCGGCCTGCAGGATGCGGGCGACGACCTCGTCCTTGTCCATCGAGTGCGCGCGGTAGATGAGGTGCTTGATGTTGGCCTGCGTCAGGCCCTCGTCGGGATCCGTCGCGCGGATGTGCACCGGACGGTTCATGAACCGGCGGGCGAGGGCGACGATCGGGCCCGGCATGGTCGCCGAGAAGAGCATGGTGTGCCGGGAGGGCGGGGTCTGCGCGAAGAGCTTCTCGATGTCGCTGAGGAAGCCGAGGTCGAGCATCTTGTCGGCCTCGTCGAGCACCATCTCTCGGACCTCCTTGAGGTTCAGCAGACGCTGGCCCGCGAGATCGAGGAGTCGACCCGGCGTGCCGACGACGATCTGCGCGCCGGCCTTGATCTGCTCGATCTGACCCTCGTACGCCTTGCCGCCGTAGATCGAGACGATCTTGGTGCCGCGGTTGGCGACGGCGTCCTCGAGGTCCTCGGTCACCTGGACGCAGAGCTCGCGGGTGGGCACGACCACGAGGGCCTGCACGCCGGGGCCGGGCTCGAGGCCGAGTCGCTGGATGATCGGGAGGCCGAAGCCGAAGGTCTTGCCGGTTCCGGTCTTGGCCTGGCCGATGATGTCCTGACCCGAGAGGCCGAGGGGGATCACCTGCTGCTGGATGGGGAACGGCTCGAGGATGTTCTTGCTGCGAGTGCGTCGACGATGTCGGTGTCGACCCCGAGTTCACGGAAAGTCACGGAGGTTTGAGCGCCTGTCTGATAGTCGCGCCCTCTGAGACTGGGGCGCATTCCCTTCCGGATAGAGCACGGAAGTCCCCAGCAGTCTAACGGCCGGGGCTGACGGTGGGCCCGCTCAGACGCCGTTCGTCAGGAATGGACGCGCCGCGCACCCTAAACTTGAGCGTGTGATCGCGTGGTTCGGACGGCACGGCGACGGGGCCGAGCATCGCCCCAGAGGGCGCGGCCGCGAACCGCAGCGCGTCGAGCGCGTCGGCCTCGATGATCTGACGCCCGATCCGATCGCGGTCCTCGGGCCAGGCCGCCTACCTCCAGCTCGGGTCACTTCGAGGCGCTCTCCCGCGCCGCGGCCACGCGCTCCGACCCTCGAGGCCAAGGGCAGCCTCTCGGCGGCTGCCGGCAAGGTGCTGGCCAAGCACTCGGCCATCGTCGCGGAGCTCGACTCCCGCGGAGCCGACTCGTCGGCGGCCATGTCCGCCCACACCGCAGCGGTCGACCACTACTTCGAGTGGTGCAGGGCGCCGACTGGTACGAGGACCTCGCCAGCATCTACTTCACCAGCGGCCTGCTCGACGACTTCTTCGGCCGCATCACCGGCAACTTCGACGGCGGCGAGAAGGTCAGCGCCAGCATCTCGTCGGACGCGGGCTCAGAGGACATCGTCGAGCTGCTGGCCGACGGCATCGCGAAGGATCCGCGCCTCGGCCTCACGACTGGCGGTCTGGGGTCGGCGACTTGTCGGGGACACACTGCTGATGGCGCGCTCCGCGCTTGCCGCACCCGGTCAACCCGCCCGCCGGCGAAGCGCGGATCGAGCCGGTGCTGACCGAGCTGATGGCAGATCACACCCGCCGGATGGATCGACTCGGGCTCACCGCCTAGATCCGGCGGCGCAAGGGCTCAGGCGGCCCGAGGGCTCAAGCCGCTCCGGAGACTCAGCTCTGCGAAGCGTGCGTCGTCGCGGCGCGCTCGACTCCGGCTCACCAGGATGCAGGAGACGACCGTGGCGAGGATCGTGGCGGATGCAGTGATCAGCCAGATGAGGGGCTGATCGTAGGCGAGGCCGACCCAGGTGAGCGCCACCCAGATCACCGAGGCGAGCACCCCGCCGACCGCGGGCACCAATGCCGCGCCCTTCGCGTCGCGCATGCGGCAGCGCGTAGTAGGCGATCGACGCCGACGAGCAGCCCGCCGAGGGCGACGAACAGCAGTTCCATGCGGGTGTCCGCTCGGTGCGGCTCAGGCCACGAAGCCGACGCGACGCGTCTTCTCGCTGCCGACCTCGATGAACGCGAAGGTCGAGGTGGGGATGATGTAGACCTTGCCGCGTCGTCGGTCAGCTTGATGTAGTGCGCGTCGCCGGACAGGGCGTCGGAGACGGCCTTCTCGATCTCGGTCGCTGTCGCGGCCGTCTCGAAGCTGAGCTCGCGTGCGCTGTTCTGGATGCCGATGCGGATTTCCAACGGGGTGCCCTTCGTCATAGACGGAGCCGGAGGCGGCCAGACGCCGCTCCTCGACTTCGATGCCCAAGACTACGACACCGGCATTCGCCCGCCGGCGGGCTTTCGCTCAGGGCAGATCGTGCGTCGCCCGCGCGGAGCGCGACGTCGGCACGCGCCTGCGTCCGACGAGCTTTCGGGTCACTTTCGGCGACTCGCCGACGGGGTGTCGGACGCCGGAACTAGCGTTGTCGCGATGTCCCTCGAACTGCGCCCGCCCCGCCCCGCCACCGCGGATGCCGTGCAGCTCGATCCCTCCCAGCGTGCCGTGCTCCGACTGCCCGACGCGCATGTCCGCCGCCGTCATCGGCGCTCCCGGGTCGGGCAAGACCACGGCGCTCATCGAGCTCGTCGCGCAGCACCTCCTCGAGCGGGGCGTGGGCGTCCACCGACGCTGCTGGTGCTCGCGGCGTCCCGGCAGTCCGCGACGGCGCTGCGCGATCGCCTGGGCCTGCGCGTCGGCATCCCCACCACCGGCCCGCTCGCGCGCACGATCGTCTCGGCCGCCTACTCCGTCGCCCGATCCGAAGCGGTGCGGATGGGTCGCGAAGCTCCGCGGCTGCTGACGGGAGGCGAGCAGGACGCCATCGTGGCCGACCTCCTCGAGGGCAACGAAGCCGACGGCACCGGCCCGGTCTGGCCGCCGACGCTCCCCGCAGAGGTGCGCGCGCTGCCCGCCTTCCGCACCGAGCTGCGCGAGCTCATCGGCGCGCACGCACCGAGCTGGCTCATCGACCGCCCTCCGAGCTCGCCCGGCTCGGGCGGGCATTCGATCACCCCGAGTGGGTCGCCGCCGCGAGTTCGTCGCCCAGTACCAGGACGTGCTCGACCAGGCCCGCGAGACCTCGCTCGACTCCGCCGATCTGCTCGCCGAGGCCGACCGCCGCCATCCTCGCCGGCCATGAATCGTCCATCCCGCGGCTGGTGGTGGTCGACGACGGCCAGGAGCTGACGAGCGCGGGCGTCGGGCTGCTGCGCGCCTGGGCCTCGCGGGGCGCGCGGGTCGATCGTGTTCGGCGATCCCGACGTATCCAGCACCGGTTTCCGCGGCGCCCAGCCGGATTTCCTTTCCACCTGGGCGAGCATCTCGGCCTCGGCGACCTGCCGACGCTCGTGCTGCGCCAGGTGCACCGCCACGACGCGACGCTGCGCAGTCTCGTCCAGGAGACCACCCGGCTGATCGGGTCGGTCGGTCTCGTCGCGCATCGCGAGGCGACGAGCGCACCGGTCGACGGCGCACCTCGCTGACCGCGCACGGCGCTGACGCCGCTGTCCGGACGTGCCGATGACACAGAGGCCGCCGGGCGGCAGCCGCCGGCATCCGCTCGGTGCAGCGGATCAGCGCGGGCACCGGAGCCGACGAGGTCCGCCAGATCGCCCGCCTGCTGCGCGAGCAGCACGTCCTCCAGGGCGTGCCGTGGCATCGGATGGCGGTCGTCGTGCGCTCGGGGCGCTCCATCCCGACCATCACCCGCGGGCTCGCCGTGCACGAGGTGCCGAGCCGCGCCTCGCTCGCGAGCAGGCCGCTGCGGGAGCAGTGGGCGCCCCGGCACCTGATGACTCTTGTCGCCGTCGGAAGCGGCGCTGCTTCCTGCCACGGCAGAGCGTCTCACCGAGCTGCTGCTCGGCCCGTTCGGCGGACTGGACGGCGTCTCGCTGCGCAGGCTCCGTCTGGCGCTGCGCCATGTCGAGCTCGCAGCAGGCGGCAGCCGGTCGGCGGACGCGCTGCTCGAGGCCGCCATGTCGACCGACGACGGCTTCGCCGAGCTCGATCTCGCGGCCGCGCGGTCGGCCGGCAGGCTGGCTGGCTCGATCGCTCGCGCGCTGCGTGCCGCGACCGAGGCGGAGGACACGATCGAGGAGCTCCTCTGGCTCGCCTGGGATCGCAGCGGGCTCGCGCGCACCTGGGAGCAGCAGTCGCGCCGCACCGGTGTGCTCGGCGACGAGGCCGACCATCACCTCGACGGCGTGGTCGCGCTGTTCACGCGCCGCACGCAACTACGTGGAGCGCTCGCCCCATCGCGACGCCGACCGAGTTCCTCGCCGAGCAGCTCGAGACCGACGTGCCCGACGACAGCCTCGCGCCCCGTTCGACCTCCGACTCCGTGATCGTCTGCACCCCGACCGCGGTCATCGGCGCCGAGTTCGATGTCGTCGTCGTCGCCGGCGTGCAGGAGGGCGTCTGGCCCAACCTCCGGCTGCGCGGGTCGCTGCTGCACCCGCAGGCCCTGGTCGACGTCGCCGCCGGCCTGCCCGATCGCCGACCTCGACGAGCGCCGCGCCGTGCTGAACGACGAGCTGCGGATGTTCGCTCTCGCCGTCTCGCGCGCCACCCGGCTGCTCGTCGTGAGCGCCGTGATGAGCGCCGACGAGCAGCCGTCGGCCTTCATGCGCCTGGTCGAGAAGGCGCCGCTGCGCGTGCCGGCCCCCTACCCGCTGTCCCTGCGGGGGATGGTGGGCTCGCTCCGACGTGAGCTGGTCGCCGATCCGACCTCGCGCGCCGCCTTCGCGCTGGCCCGTCTCGCTCAGGAGGGAGTCGCCGGCGCCGATCCGGCCGCGCTGGTACGGACTCCGGCCGATCAGCTCCTCCGCCCCGCTCGTCGATCTCGCAGCGGAGGGAGCCGTGGTGCGCGTCTCACCCTCCCAGCTCGAGAAATGGGAGAAGGTGCCGCTCAACTGGTTCCTCGACGCCATGGCGGCCTCGCCGTCCGGCCTCGCCGCAAACCTCGGCACGGTGCTGCACTCCGCCATGGAGGAGTTCTCGCTCGACCCCGCCGCCGACGTGAGCGTTCCGGCGCTGGTCGCGGCCATCGAGGAGCGCTGGAGCGAGCTCGAGTTCGAATCCGAGTGGCTCGAGACGCGCACAGCGCGCCAAGACGCGGCGTCTGATCGAGGGCATCTCGCAGTACCTGGTCGACTTCCGCGACAGCGGCAGCGAGCTGCTCGGAGCAGAGACCCGCTTCGAGCTGGCGATCGGCGGCGCGCTGCTCTCGGGCACCATCGATCGGATCGAGCGCGATCGTGATGGCCGGGTGCAGATCGTCGACCTGAAGACGGGGTCGACGAAGCCCGCGGCGGCCGAGCTGCCCGACCACGCCCAGCTCGGCGCGTATCAGCTCGCGGCGCAGGCCGGCGTGCTCGACGTGATCCCCGACGGCGCCGAGCAGGCGGGCGCCAAGCTGCTGTTCGTCTCGTCGCCTCAGGCCGGCCGGATGTACTGGCAGGGCGTCCAGGGGGCCTACGACCACGAGGCCAGTCGAGCGATTCCGAGCAGCGCATCGCGGCGGCGGCGGCCGGCATGGCCGGCGACACCTTCCCCGGCACCGAGGTCGTCGGGGATCGGCATCCGCTCGCCGAGTACGCGAAGCGCATCCATCTGCTGGGGGAGCTCGTGAGCGGCGCCGACATCAGGAGGGCCGAGCAGAGCCGTCGATGTGGCCGCCTTCGACTTCGATCCCCGAGACGCCCGCGACGAGACGCGCGCGCTCCATCGGAGCCGACGAGATCGCCGACGCCCTCGATCTGCCGCGACCGACGCCGCAGCAGAAGGCGATCATCGAGGCGCCCGTCGTGTCGAGCCTCGTCATCGCCGGCGCGGGCAGCGGCAAGACCGAGACGATGGCCGGGCGGGTCGTCTGGCTGCTCGCGAACGCCAAGGTCCGACCGTCGGGGATCCTCGGCCTCACCTTCACCCGCAAGGCGGCGGGCGAGCTCGCTCGTGCGCGTGCGGGAGCGCGTGCACGCCCTGGCGGAGACGGGCCTGGCCCACGAGAGCTGGGACATCTTCGAGTCGCCCACCATCTCGACCTACAACTCGTTCGCGAGCGCGCTGCACACCGAGCACGCCGTCTCCATCGGCCGCGAGCCGGAAGCGCGTGTCCTGTCCGAGGCGTCGGCATGGCAGCTCGCGCGGCGGACGGTCATCGACTCGCTCGACCCGCGTCTGGTCGACTTCGGGCGCTCGCTCGACAACATCATCGAGGCGATGCTCGACCTCAGCCGCACGATGTCGGAGAACCTCGTCGACCCCGCGCGCGGTCGAGCGGATGGCGGAGCAGTTCGCCCTGCTGCTCGAACCTGCCGCCGGGGGGCAGGAAGGCGACGCCGTACGCCGACCTCGTGCAGTGCGATCGCGCTCTGCAGACCCTGCCGCCGCTCGTCGACATGGGCGTCGAGCTGGCCGAGCGCAAGATCGCGGCCGGCGTCATCGAGTTCTCCGACCAGGTCGCCCTCGCGCTGCAGATCTGCCGCCAGGTGCCCGGGGTCGTCGAGGCGTACCGGGAGCGCTATCCCGTCGTGCTGCTCGACGAGTACCAGGACACGAGCGTCGTGCAGACCGCGCTGCTCTCGACGCTGTTCGGCGGATCCGACGCGTCGCCGTCACCGCTGTGGGCGACCCGCACCAGTCGATCTACGGCTGGCGCGGCGCCAGTGCGAGCAACCTGGCGCGCTTCGGACGCGACTTCGGGGTGCGCGCCGCGACGGGGAATCTGCGGCGGACGGCCGGATCGCTCGGCGGTCCCCGAGCACGCGCTCTCGACGAGCTGGAGGAATCCCTCGCGGATCCTGATGGCGGCGAACACGATCGCGGCGCCCCTCACGGCAGGCTCCGCGGTGCGGGTCGAGCGTCTCGAGCCGCGGCCGGCGGCTCCCGAGGGGCGGCTCGATGTGCACTACGACGAGACGGTCGCCATCGAGGCCGAGCGGATCGCGCTCTGGCTCACGAGCGCGCCTCGCCGAGCCGACGCCCAACGGACAGCCGCCGACGGCGGCCATCCTCATGCGCTCGCTGCGCAAGTCGGGCGTCTTCACCCGAGCTCTCGACGCGCACGGTGTGCCCTACGTCGTGCTCGGGCTCGGCGGCCTGCTCGAGGAGCCCGCCGTCGCCGACCTGGTCGTGTGCGCTGAAGGTCATCGGCGATCCCACGGCCGGCTCCTACCTGATCCGTCTGCTCGCCGGCGCGCGCTGGCGGCTCGGCGTCTCCGACATCGCGGCCCTCCGCGGCGTCGCGCGCTGGCTCGTCGAACGCGACTACCGGCAGCAGAAGCTCACCGACGACGTCTCCCGAGCGGGTCCGGCGATCCGTCGCCGTCGACGAGAACGCGTCGCTCATCGACGCCCTCGACTTCATCGCCGCTCTCAAGCCGAGCTCGTCGGGAGCGCCTCAGCATTCGCAGCTCGCCGCATTCACCGACGAGGGCGTCGCACGGCTGCGCGACCTCGGCGGACTCATCGCGGGTCTGCGCGGACGGGTGGGCCTTGCGCTGCCCGACCTCGTGACCGTCGTCGAGCAGGAGCTGCTGCTCGACATCGAGGTCGCGGCGAACGACACGACCACCTCCGGACGGGCGAGCCTCGACGCCTTCGTCGAGCACCTCGTCGACTTCGCGGCGAGCGACCCGTCCGCGGGCCTCGCGTCCTTCCTCGACTGGCTCGACCTCGCCGAGGAGCGCGACAGGCTGAGCGTGGGGGAGGACGACCCCCAGGCCGGAACCGTTCAGGTGCTCACGATCCACAAGTCGAAGGGACTCGAGTGGGACACGGTGGTCATCCCGCGCATGGTCGCCGATGAGCTGCCCGAGAAGATCCGCAGCAAGCAGGGCTGGCTGAGCTTCGGAGCGCTGCCCTACGAGTTCCGAGGCGATGCGCTCGATCTTCCGACGCTCAACTGGCGCGGTGCCGCGACGCAGAAGGAGTTCATCGACGCCAAGGCGCGCGTTCGAGGCAGAGGTCGACACCAGGCATCTCGAAGAGCAGCGTCGGCTCGCCTATGTCGCCATCACGCGGAGCCGGCGCGACCTGCTGCTCACCGGCTCGTTCTGGTCGACCCAGAAGAACGCACGGGGGCCGGGAGCGTTCCTCCGCGACCTCGAGGAGGCGGGGCTGTTCGACGAGCCGCTCCCCGAGGCGCCGGAGGCGGAGGAGAATCCGCTCGAATCGCTCGGCTCCACGATCTCATGGCCGAAGGATCCGCTCGGCGCCCGCCGCCCACGGGTCGAGGCCGCCGCCGCGGCCGTGCGTTCGGCCGACCCGAGCGGGGCGACGAGGTGGAGCGAGCACCTCGACGTGCTCATCCGCGAGCGGAACGCTCGTCGTGCGGCGGCGGGCTCCGTCGAGCTGCCCGTGCGCATCTCGGCGTCCCGGTTCAAGGACTACGTGACATCCCCTGGCGAGGTGGCCACAGCGCTGCGTCGACCGATGCCCGAGCGTCCCTACCGGCAGACCCGACTCGGCACCGTGTTCCACGGCTGGGTGGAGCAGCGCGCGGAATCCGCGGCGGCGGCCGACATCGTCGACGGGCTTCCCGAAGACGACGACTTCGATCCCGACGACTTCGCGGAGTCCGCCGATCTGGATCGGCTCAAGGAGATCTTCGAGCGGTCCGAGTGGGCCAGCCTCGCGCCGAGCTACGTCGAGCTCGAGATCCACCTGCCGTTCGCGGGCCAGATCGTGGTCTGCAAGATCGACGCGGTGTATCGGCGCGGCGATCGGTGGGAGATCGTCGACTGGAAGACCGGTGCGCCGCCGAAGGGCGAGGCCGACTACGAGCAGAAGCAGTATCAGCTGGCGCTGTACCGGCTCGCGCTGTCGCGCTACCTCGACGTGCCGTTGGAGGAGATCGACGCCGCGTTCTACTACGTCGCCGACGACCTGATCATCCGGCCTGACGCCCTGCTCGACGAGGCGGAGCTCGAGCAGCGCTGGCTCTCCGCGGTGGGGTGAGCGGAGGGCCTCGATGCGCTCCTCGCGTGCCTCGTTGGTCGAGTAGCGCCGTCTTCGGCGCGTATCGAGGCCCGTTGCCGGACTTGGAGGGCCTCGATACGGCCCTGGCGGGCCTACTCTGGGGCCTTTTCGTTGGTCGAGTAGCGCCGCTTGCGGCGCGTATCGAGGCCCGTTGCCGGACTTGGAGGGCTTCGATACGGCCCTGGCGGGCCTACTCTGGGGCCTTTCGTTGGTCGAGTAGCGCCGTCTGCGGCGCGTATCGAGGCCTGTGCTGGACTTGGAGGGTCTCGATACGGCCCTGGCGGGCCTACTCGACCAACGGAGTTGGGGCCTTTTCGTTGGTCGAGTAGCGCCGTCTGCGGCGCGTATCGAGGCCCGTTGCTGGACTTGGAGGGCCTCGATACGGCCCTGGCGGGCCTACTCGACCAGCGGGGTTCGGGCTTTTCGGTGGTCGAGTAGCGCCGCTTGCGGCGCGTATCGAGGCCCGTTGCCGGACGGACGGCCTCGATACGGCCCTGGCGGGCCTACTCGACCAACGGGTTTCGCTCGAATGACCTCGATACGGCCCTGGCGGTCCTACTCGACCACAGGGTTTGGGACCGGGACTACTCCGTCAGGGAGCGGCGGGGGTGCTGGTCGAACGGATAGGTCGGGTGGGCGTCGAGCATCCGCTGCACCTCGGTGACGTCGAGCACCGGTCCGGTCTCGTGGGCGAGGCCCGCGCCGACGTCGCCCTGCAGGCTCGCCGCGAGCGACTCCAGCATGTCGACGGCGTCCTCGACGATCTCGGTATCCCGCGTGTCCGCGCCGTGCAGCAGCCAGCGCGCGAGCTCCAGCTCGGCGTAGAGCATGGCCCGGCGGCGGATGCCCCGGTCGGCCGTGGTGTGCCGCGCGGCCGCGTAGCACTCGAAGACGGTATCGACGAGGTCTCCGTACGGAGCGGACAGGGTCCAGGACAGGTCACGGGCGGGATCGCCGATGCGCAGGTCGGCCCAGCCGAGCACACCGACGATCTCGTCGCCATCCATCGAATCGGCGTGCAGGAGCACGTCTGCCGACATCGCGCCATGGATGACGGTCGGCTGGTACTGCCAGAGCCACGTGTCGTCAGTCGCGGTCTCCCAGCGGGAGAGCAGCACGGCCGGCACCAGCGAGGTCGCGGCGGCCCGGTCCATCACGGTGACGACCGAGCGCAGGCTGTCGATCGCGCTGACCACGGGCAGGCCCGCGTCGATCACGAAGCTCGCCGGCAGCGCGTGCAGGGCGGCCATCGCACGGCCGATCGAGGCCGCGAGCTCCTGGCTCATCCGCTCGACCACCACGCGGCGGCCGTACACGAATTCGTAGACGTTGGCGGCCCGGGGGCGGCCGTTCAGGTCGCGGACGGGCGAGGTTCCGACGAACGTCGACAGTGCGAACGGAAGGCGGCTGCGCACTCCGGCGCTCAGTGCGGCGAGCGCCGTGAGCTCGGCGGCCTGCGCGATCTCGGCCTGGTCGGAGGTCGGCACTCGCACGAGGAAGTGGTGCCCGTCTCGGGCGGTGATCAGCGCAGAGTCGTACTCGCCGTGCCGGTTGGCGGTGAACGGCTGCGCGGCGGCGACATCGAGTTCAGGCACGGCCGACGTGGCCAACGCGGCTAGAGTGAGATGGGATCTGGCCATGTCGAACAGGGTAGGTCGAGCGCGCTCCTCCGCCCCCGTTCGCCACGCAGATTGGCGAGGTCAGGCCGCCAGTGCCCGATCCCCGTTCCCGACATCGAACTCTCGTCGGCGGTCCGCACGCGGACGCATGAGCTCCCGGAATGGCAGGAATGATGCCGGACTCCTTCTCAGCGCGGCTCCCGCTCTCGCGGTCCGGAGTGAACCGCGACTACCTCGCCCGAGCGACTCCCGGTCTTCTCGACGAGCTGCGCGCCGATGCTGCGACCCGTGCGCTGCTGCTCTCACGGGGCCAGGCTCTGCTGTCATCAACCGACCCCGTGGCGCTCGACCTGGTGCCGTTCGCCGACGTCCCCCGCGCTGACACCGCCGTGTACCTCGGTCGGATCGCGGAGGATCCGCTGGGGGACAGCGGTGTCGTCGGGAGCGGCGTCATCGGCAGCGGTGTCGTCGCTGTCGTGCTTTCGGACGAGCAGGCAGATGCCATCCAGTCCGACCGAGGTTCCTGGGGCGATCTCCGTCGGATCGGCGCCGAGCTGAGCGGTCTCGATGCCGGCCTGTTCACCCAGGCCCTGGCCATCACCAACTTCCATGCCTCGCACACGTTCTCGCCGCGCACCGGCGAGGCGACCGTGCCGGCACAGGGCGGCTGGGTCCGCCATCCCGACGGTCACGACGAGGAGTCGAGCGGGCAGCACATCTTCCCGCGCACCGATCCCGCGATCATCGTCGGCGTCCTCGACGACCAGGATCGGCTCCTGCTCGGCGCGAACGCGCTGTGGGGAGGCGATCGGTACAGCCTGCTGGCCGGCTTCGTCGAGCCGGGCGAGTCGCTCGAGGCAGCCGTCATCCGGGAGATCCACGAGGAGGCGGGCATCGTCGTCGTCGACCCCGTGTACCTCGGATCGCAGCCGTGGCCGTTCCCGGCGTCGATCATGATCGGCTTCCGCGCGCGGCTCGCGCCCGGCAGCCCTGACGCAGTTCCCGACGGCGAGGAGATCATCGACCTCCGCTGGTTCACCCGACACGATCTCAGCGATGGCGTCCGCACCATCGGCATCCCCGGTCGGGCGTCGATCGCCCGGGCCATCATCGAGCACTGGTTCGGCGGCCCGCTGGACGCGCCGTGAGCCCTGCGGTCCGTGGGGGAGCGGCGATCGACCAGCCCCTGCCATCCGCAGACTCCCTGCTCGACGGGCTCGATGCCGACCAGCGCCGGGTCGCCGAGGCGCTGATCGGTCCGGTCTGCGTGCTTGCGGGAGCAGGCACGGGCAAGACGCGGGCGATCACCCACCGGATCGCCTACGGAGTCGCGAGTGGCGCGTACCCGCCGAGCCGGGTCATGGCGCTCACCTTCACCACCCGCGCCGCCGGTGAGCTGAAGGGCAGGCTGCGCTGCTGGGAGCCGCAGGTGTGCAGGCGCGCACCTTCCACTCCGCGGCGCTCGCCCAGCTGAGCTTCTTCTGGCCGCAGCTCGATCGGCGGCACCCTCCCTCGCGTCCTCGACGGGAAGGCCCGACTGCTCGCGCAGGCTGCAGAGAGCGCCGGGGTGCGGCTCGACACCGCCGGCCTGCGCGACATGGCGGCGGAGATCGAGTGGCGCAAGGTGAGCGGCCTGTCGCTCGAGGAGTACGAGGAGCAGGCCGCGCACCGCGCGCTGCCGAGCGACCTCGATCCACGATCGGGCGACGCTCGATCCAGCGCTCGCTACGAGACGGTCAAGGACGCGCGGCGCCAGCTCGACTTCGAGGACGTGCTGCTCGCCACCATCGGGATGATCGAGGACGAGCCGCGGATCGCGCAGCAGGTGCGCGAGCAGTACCGGTTCTTCGTCGTCGACGAGTACCAGGACGTGTCGCCGCTGCAGCAGCAGCTGCTCGACAGCTGGCTCGGCGACCGGCGCGATGTCTGCGTGGTCGGCGATGCGAGCCAGACGGTCTACTCGTTCGCGGGCGCCAAGGCGGCCTACCTCCTCGAGTTCGGCAGCGGTACCCGGGCACCGAGGTCGATCCGGCTCGAGCGCAACTACCGCTCCGACGTCGAGGTGATCGCCGCGGCCAACAGCCTGATGCGCGGACGGCCGGGCGCGCTGTCGCTCACCCCCGCCGCCGCGCACTCCGGGCCGTGCCGAAGCCGGTGGTCGCGCTGACGGAGTACCCGTCGGAGGTCGCCGAGGCGCGGAGCATCGCCGACGACATCGCGCTGCGGATCGAGGCGGGAGGCGCACGCGCGCGACATCGCGGTGCTGTACCGGATCAACTCGCAGTCCGCGGCGCTCGAAGCGGCGCTCGACGAGCGCGGGATCGCCTTCACCGTCCGCGGCGCGGGGAGGTTCTTCGAGCTGCGCGAGGTCAAGGAGGCGATGATGATGCTCCGCGCGGCGGTGATGACGCTCTCCTCCGAGCCCCTGTTCAAGACGGTGAGCGATGTCCTGCGCTCGCTCGGCTGGGCGCAGGACGCGCCCGAGGCGCGCGGTGCGGTGCGCGATCGGTGGGAGTCGCTCGACACGATCATGGGCCTGGCCGAGCAGTCGCCTCCTGGCACGACGTTGGCGGCGTTCGTCGACGACCTCGTGGAGCGTCAGGCCGCGCAGCACGAGCCGACGCTGGAGGCCGTCAATCTCGCGACGATCCATTCGGCGAAGGGCCTCGAATGGCAGCTGGTGTACCTCATCGGGCTTTCGGAGGGGTACCTGCCGATCACCTATGCGACCGACGAGGCAGCGATCGACGAGGAGCGCCGACTGCTCTACGTCGGCGTCACCCGAGCCCGCGAGGCGCTGCGACTGTCGTTCGCGAGCGTCTCGCCCCACCGGTCGTCGCCGCGGCTGCCTTCGCGGTTCCTGAGCGAGCTGCGGCTGCCAGTGCCTGACAGCCGCATCGAGGATGCGGCGCCAGCCCCGATTCGCTGACGGAGCCGTCGGAGTCGATCCGCCAGACGAGGCCCGTGAGACCCACACCAGCAGCAGCACCAGCCGCAGCCGCGCGCGCGATGCCGGCGGGACCACCCGCCCCCGCCGGGCGCAGTCGATCGGCCATCCGGCCGACGAACAGCACGGCTTCGAGCGCGAGCTCGGGCCGGCCCGAGCTCGCGACTCCTCCGCTGCGGGGAGGTCAGCTGAGCGGCGACCGCCGGCCACGCCGGATCTTCGTCGATCTGGTGCAGCGCGGCGCAGTGCAGGCACGCGGTGATCCCGGGAAGCACGAGCGGACCGATGCGCGCCGCCTGGTCGGACGTGACCACGGGCAGGTGCGGGACCCCGCGCGAGAGCCAGTGCTGCGCGGCGCTGGGCGAGACGACGTGGTCCGCCGCGAGCAGGGCGAGCTCGGGCTGCCGCCTCGCGCGGCAGACCCGTGCCGCGAGACCAGCTCATGGCCGAGTGCAGCCGAGATGGTCGGGCGAGCAGCCGGTCGTCATAGCGCGAAGATGCGAAGGGCGCGACTCCGGCTCGTCGGGCACCGCGCGCTCGATCGCGATCCGCAGGCCGCGCCGCCTGGGGCGGTCATCAGAGCGGGGCCGAGGATGAGCGATCAGCTCGGCGAGGCCGTCGAGGGACGGTGCCACGCGCTCGCCGCGATCTCGGTCAGGCGGCGATCGTCGACGCCCGCCGAGCAGCGCCACGAGGATGCGCTCCTCAGCCGATGTGACGGAGTCCAGGCGGACCCGCACCGGGTCGACGCCGAGCTGGAGGCTGCTCGGGGATGCGCCAGACGCATGCGAGGGACGGATCGATCCGCAGCATGCGCCGACGATGATGCGCGGATCCTCTCCGCACTCGTCCGGTTATCCCCACCTCCGTCGCGCGAACTGCCCAGTTCTGCTGCCCAGGGGCTTCGCAGCGGCAGAACTGGGCAGTTCGCAGAGACTGGAGGAGGCTATTCGGGGTCGCGGAGCAGCTCCTCGAGCGCCTGATCCATGTCGTCGCCCTCGTCGCCGCTCGCCCGTGCAGGCGCCGCGACGAGCGCCTCGGGGTCGTCGATGTCGGCGGCCGTGGGCAGCAGGTCGGGGTGCGACCACAGCTCGTCCCGCTTGTCCGCCCCCATGGTGTCGGTGACGATCTGCCACATCCCGGCGGCCTCGCGCAGGCGACGCGGTCGCAGCTCGAGGCCGACGAGGGTCGCGAACGCCGACTCGGCGGGGCCGCCGGTCGCGCGGCGGCGGCGGACGGTCTCGCCGATCGCGTCCGACCTGGGCAGCCGCGCCGTCGCGTGGGCGGTGACGACGTCGACCCAGCCCTCGACGAGCGCGAGCATCGTCTCGAGCCGTGCGAGCGCGGCGAGCTGCTGCTTCGCGTCTTCGGCAGGATCAGCTCGCCGCACGCGAAGGCCGTCCCGCAGCTCCTCGGGATCGCTGGGGTCGAAGCCCTGCCGCCAGACTCCTCGACCCGCGAGGTGTCGATGCCGATGCCGCGGGCGAACTCGGTGATCGAGGTGATGAGCTGCAGCCGCAGCCAGCGCGCGTGCTTGAACAGCCGGGCGTGCGCGAGTTCGCGCACCGCGAGGTAGAGGGCGATCTGGTCCTCGGGGATGTCGAGCCCCTCGCCGAACGCGCCGAGGTTCTGGGGGAGCAGGGCCGCCCGCTCCTCGAGCAGAGGGATGCCGACGTCGCCGCCCGACACCACCTCGGCGCTCAGCTGGCCGACGACGTGGCCGAGCTGGACGGCGAAGAGCGTGCCGCCGACGCCTCGACCACCCGGCTGGCGTCCGTGAACATCCGCCATCTCGCTCAGCTCCTCGGGCGCCTGCTCCCTGAGAACGCGGGTGAGGGCGTCGGCGATGCCGCTGGCGACGGGCTCGGCGAGCTGGCTCCAGAACGGCATCGTCTGCTGGATCCACTCGACCCGGGTCATCAGCTTCGGCGGCTCGACGAGCTGCGGAGATCACGGTGGACTCGTCGAGCCACAGGCCGGCCACGTTGATCGCCTGTCCAGTCGCCGCGCTGCTGGTCCGTCGGCGTGAAGCTGGTCTGCTCGCGAACGCCGACCGCCTGATCGGTGGCGAGCTTCCAGTTGATGCCGTCGCCGGCATGCGCTATGGCGCCTGGAGCTGGCTGATGAGCTGCGCGACGCCCGCCGGATCGGCGGGCAGGCCCGGCAGCCCCAGCGAGCTTGGCCGGATCGATCCCCGCCCTCGCCGCTCATCATCTGGCGCAGCATCTCGCGGAGCTCCTCCTCCGGTCGCGGGATCGCGCTCGGCGTCGTCCGCCGCACCTTCCGCCATGGTCGGCTACTCCTTGCTCGCGTCGCCGCGCCCGGATTCCTACGGTAGTCGCCGCCTTCGCGGCTCCGAGGTTATTCGGCTTACAGTGAGCCCTGCTTCTTCTGCCCGCGGCGAACACCACCGCACCGGTCCGGATCGCCGCGTGCATCCGGATGGCGGGCGATGGATGCGGGATGCGCCCGCATCTCGACCGCCCCGTTCCAGAAAGACGCGTGTGAGCCTCCTCGATCTGCCGTCGACCGACGATCTGCGACGCACCTCGCGAGCGACGCCCGCTCGACACGGTCAGCGTCGGCTGGGTGATGGTGCTGGTCGCGCTGGTCGTCGACCCTGGTGCTCGCCCTGCTGCCGTCGCCGTACGTGATCGAGCAGCCCGGGCCCGTGTTCGACACCCTCGGGGTCTCGAACGACGACTCGGGCGACGCGGTCCCGCTGATCGACATCCCGTCCGAGACCACCTACGACACCACGGGGGCGCTCGACCTGCTCACCGTGTCGATCGTCGGATCGCCCGGCAACACGCCTCGGCTGCTCGACCTCGCGCTGGCCTGGTTCGACCCGAGCAAGTCCATCCGCCGCTCGAGTCGAGTCTACCCGGCCGGCGTCTCCTCGACGGATCGCAGCGAGCGAGAGCCGCATCCAGATGGAGAACTCGCAGCAGGAGGCCATCGCCGCCGCGCTGACCGAGCTCGGCTACGACGTCCCGAGCACGATCACCGTGCGGGCGATCAGCGACGGCAGCTCCGCGGCCGAGCGTCCTCGAGACGGACGATCAGATCGTCAGCGTCGATGGCCAGCGCGTCGCCGAACCTGAGCGAGCTGCGCGACGCCGCTCGCACGAGCACGGCACCGACAGCCCCGCCGAGGTCGGCGTCCTGCGCGATGGCGACCCGGCTCGACCGAGCAGGTCACGCCGTTCGACAGCAACGGCGCCACGTGCTCGGGTGTCGGCGTGCTCACCGACTACACGTTCCCGTTCGACGTCAACATCGACCTCGCCGACGTCGGCGGCCCGTGCGCCGGGATGATGTTCGCGCTCGGCATCATCGACAAGCTCACGCCCGGAGCGCTGACCGGCGGCGCGAACGTCGCCGGCACCGGCACGATCGACGGCGACGGCGGGTCGGGCGCGATCGGCGGCATCCGGCAGAAGCTCTACGGCGCGCGGACGCCGGCGCGACGCTCTTCCTCGCCCCGGAGTCGAACTGCGACGAGGTCGTCGGCCACATCCCGAGCGGTCTCAGGTGGTACGCGGTGGGCACTCTCTCAGGACTCCCTCGAGGTCGCTGGATACGCTCGCGAGCGGCGGACGCGTCGCGGACTTCCCACATGCACCGCCGGGTAGGCTCTGCTCCGTGACGTCCACAGCAACCGCGCCACGCCGCCGTCAATCGCGCCACTCTGGCTATCGCCGTGGGCATCGTCGCCGCCCTCCTCATCGTCTTCTTCGTCTTCGCCGGCCTCTACGCCGACATCCTCTGGTTCGAGCAGCTCGGCTACCTCGGCGTGCTCCTCACCCAGTGGGCGCCGGCGATCGGCGCTGTTCTTCGTCGGCTTCCTCGGCATGGCCGTCCCGGTGTTCGTCAGCATCCAGCCGCGTACCGGCTCCGGCCGATCTACGCGAAGCTCAGATCGCAGCTCGACCGCTACCAGCAGGTCATCGAGCCGCTGCGCCGCCTCGGCGATGTTCGGCGTGCCGATCGTCATCGGCCTGTTC
Source organism: uncultured Actinomycetota bacterium (assembly GCA_963830655.1). Classification (GTDB taxonomy): domain Bacteria; phylum Actinomycetota; class Actinomycetes; order Actinomycetales; family Microbacteriaceae; genus Naasia. The sequence goes on along the minus strand of CAWHND010000001.1, from coordinate 178,323 downwards.
GCCGGCGTCTCGGCCGCGACCCGCTGGGAGGCGGTCCTGCTGCTACTTCAACCGCACCCCGACGGGCAAGACCGACCCGCAGTTCGGCATCGACGTCGCCTTCTACCTGTTCGCTCTGCCGTTCTGGCACGGCGTCGTCGGCTTCGCCTCGGCGATCGTGCTCGTCGCCGGCCTCGCCGCGCTCGCCACCAGCTACCTCTACGGCGCGCTCCGCATCGCCGGCCGCGAGGTGCGCATCTCCAAGGCCGCCCGCGTGCAGGTCGCCATCACCGCCGCGCTCTTCGTCGGCGCTGCAGGCGGTCAGCCTCTACCTCGACCAGTTCCCGACCCTCACCAGCACGCACCGGCGCTCATCACCGGCGCCGCCTACGCCGACGTCAACGCGGTGATCCCCGGCCGCCAGATCCTGGCGCTCATCGCGCGCGGCTCGTCGCGATCCTGTTCATCGTCACGGCGATCATCGGCCGCTGGCGGCTGCCGCTCATCGGCACCGCGCTGCTGGTCGTCGCGAGCATCGTCATCGGCTCGGTCTTCCCGTGGGTCGATCCAGCGCCTCCAGGTGGAGCCGAACGAGGCCACGCTCGAGCGGCCATTCATCGAGCGCAACATCAACGGCACGCAGGACGCCTACGGCATCGCCGGGCGTCGAAGAGACGACGTACACCGCGGCGACGGACGCGAGCGCGGGCGCGCTGCGCAACGACGCGGAGACGACCGCGAACATCCGCATCCTCGACCCCGCGATCGTCTCGCCGTCGTTCGGCCAGCTCGAGCAGTTCAAGCAGTACTACCTGTTCCCGAGCGACCTCGACGTCGACCGCTACACGATCGACGGCGAGACGCAGGACGCCGTCGTCGCGGTCCGCGAGCTGAACCAGGACGGCCTCGGCGCGGGCACCACCTGGTACAACCACACCGTCGTCTACACCCACGGCTACGGCCTCGTCGCCGCCTACGGCAACCAGCGCTCCACCGACGGGCAGCCGGTGTTCCTCGAGTGCGGCATCCCGTCGACCGGGGCGCTCGGTGACTTCGAGCCGCGGGTCTACTTCGGCGAGAACTCGCCCACGTACTCGATCGTCGGCGGCCCGGAGAGCTCCGATCCGATCGAGCTCGACTACCCATCCGGCGGCGGCACGGGTGACCGCCAGACTACAACACGTTCACCGGCGACGGCGGGCCGAAGCTCGGCAACTTGTTCAACCGGCTCGTCTACGCGCTGAAGTTCCAGTCGGAGCAGATCCTCCTCTCCAACGCGGTGAACTCGAGCTCGCAGATCCTCTACGACCGCGACCCGAAGACGCGCGTGCAGAAGGTCGCTCCGTACCTGACCCTCGACTCCGACCCGTACCCGGCGGTGGTCGACGGTCGGCTGCAGCTGGATCATCGACGGCTACACGACCTCGTCGTCGTACCCGTACTCGCGAGGTGCAGTCCCTCAGCTCGGCGATCGCCGACACCTACACGCCCGAGCCGGCGTACGCGATCGACGACATCAACTACATCCGCAACTCGGTCAAGGCCACGGTCGACGCCTACGACGGCTCGGTCACCCTCTACGCGTGGGATGCCGACCGACCCCATCATCCAGTCCTGGCAGAAGGTGTTCCCGACCACCATCAAGCCCGTCAGCGAGATGTCGGCGGAGCTGATCAGCCACGTCCGGTACCCGGCGGACCTGTTCAAGGTGCAGCGCACGATCCTCGGCGTCGTACCACGTCACCGATCCGAGCACGTTCTATGCCCGCAACGATCAGTGGCGCGCCCCCAACGACCCGACCTCGCCGGCCGCGGATCCCACCCTGCAGCCGCCGTACTACCTGACGATGAAGGTGCCCGGAGCGAACGATCCGTCGTACTCGCTGTACTCGACCTTCATCCCCAACCAGTCGGGTTCCGCCAGCCGGAGCATCCTGACCGGCTATCTGGCAGTGGACTCCGATGCGGGCGCGACGGCGGGGGAGAAGTCCGCCGAGTACGGCACGCTGCAGACTGCTGTCGTTGACGGGCAACGATGTGCCCGGCCCGGGCCAGGTGCAGAACATCTTCCAGTCGGACACCAATGTGGCCAACCAGATAGCGCTGCTGCAGCGTGGCGAGACGAGCGTCGAGCTCGGCAACCTGCTGACCCTTCCGGTCGGTGGCGGACTGCTCTACGTCCAGCCGGTCTACGTGAAGTCGAGCGGAGAGACTCAGTACCCGCTGCTGCGCAAGGTGCTGGTGTCGTTCGGCGAGAAGATCGCCTTCGAGGACACTCTCGATCTGGCGCTCGACTCGCTGTTCGGCGGCGACTCGGGCGCAGACGCGGGCGATACCGGCGTGCCGCCTGAGACGGATCCGGGCACCAGCCCAGATCCTGGTACGGATCCCGGCACCGACCCGGGCACCGATCCCGGCACGACTCCGCCAGCGACCAACGCCGCGCTGACGGCCGCCCTCGCTGACGCCAACCAGGCTCTCCAGGATCGGCAGGCGGCGTACGCGATCAATGACCTGGTGGCTGCGGCCGAGGCGGACAAGCGCCTACAGGCGGCCGTCGCGGCCGCTCTGGCGGCATCAGCCGGCTGAGCTTCGATCGAGCGATCTGAGATCGACGCGGATCAGGTGCATGTGACCTGATCCGCGTCCTCTTTCGTGCTCTGCTGGGCCGTTCGCCCCATGGGCTCGGGTCGTGAGTCCGCCAGAAGTCTGGTAACGTTTCTCTTCGTGCCGCGGGGTGGAGCAGCTCGGTAGCTCGCTGGGCTCATAACCCAGAGGTCGCAGGTTCAAATCCTGTCCCCGCAACAGAAAAACGTGAGGCCCTCGCCGTCAGGCGGGGGCCTCACGTATTTTCACAGCCAGGATTCGGACGCGAAAGCCGCTCGTGGGCGATGCCTCAGGTGGCCCCAGACGACGCGAAGCGGCGGTGTCCTGGGAGCTGCGAGGAGTGCCGAGGGCGCTGAGAGTCGAGCGCCTCCGCAGCAATCCTCCCCGCGTAGCATTCAGTGATGACCGAGTGGAACCCGGCGCCCCGTCCGGCCAGCTGGTCAGTTCGGGCCGTCGTCGCAGGATCGATCGCGATCCTGCTCTGCGTGGCGGGTGGTGGCGTGATCGGTCTGCTCGGCAATCGGCCACTCCCGCTCGATCTGGCCTGGTTCGCCTTCAGCAACGACACCCGGACGCCAGTGATCGAGGCGGTCTCCCGGTTTCTCAATGTGGCCGGAGCTCAGGTAGTCGTGGGAGTGCTCGTGCCTGTAGTCGCCGCGGTTGTCCTGAGCCTTCGGGGGCGAGCATGGTCTGCCCTCGCGGTGCTGCTCTGCGGGATTTCCAGTGCCCCCGTGGTCAATCTGATCAAGTCCGTACTGGAACGACCGCGCCCCGGCGATCAACTGATGTCGGTGTCACTCAGCGCCTACCCGTCGGGCCACGTCGCCAACCTCACCGCCGTTCTCGTGGTGCTCGCTCTCGTGCTCGCATGGCGCTGGTTCTCGGTGACGGTGGTCGCCCTCGTGACGGCGATGGCGCTGAGCCGGACCTACCTGAACGTGCACTGGATCACCGACGACATCGGCGGCATCCTCTTGGGCACGGGGCTGGCGCTGGTCGCGTGGGGGGCGTTCGCCGGTCGCATCCACACCGAGCGGGATCTCGGCACCTGACGCCTCAGCTTGCAGGGGCGACGTCCGCGCAGATGGATCGCGCCACTCGCTTCCGCGAGCCGCTGATCATGCGCCGCGTATCGGGCTCCTTGCCTCAACCATTGACGAGCCGAGTCGACGAGGGCCATGATCGGCCTCAGTCTCGTCGAAGGAGTCGGACATGCGTCGTCCGCTGGGTGCCATCCTGGTCAGCATCACCGCCACGATCGGGTTGGTGGTCGGCTTCAGCGTCCCGGCCCATGCCGTTCCGGCGCCGCCGTCGGTGATGGCAGCGGTCGGCGACTCGATCACCCGGGCATTCAACGTCACGTCGGGTCGCTTTCTCGTCGATACGCCGGCGGAGTCGTGGGCGACGGGAACCGACCCTGCCGTGGCCAGCCAGTCATCCCGTCTCCTCCAACAGAATCCGGCTCTCGCCGGCCACATCTTCAACGATGCGAAGACAGGCGCCAAGATGTCGGCGCTCGCCGGCCAGCTGGCGATCGCGGCGGGGCAGAACGCGGACTACGTCACTGTGCTGATGGGCGCCAACGATGTCTGCGCCACGTCGGTAGCGGCGATGACCCCGACGTCCACCTTCATGACGCAATTCGATTCCGCCCTGGCATCGTTCACCGCAGCTCGGCCCGACGCGCTCGTCTCGGTCTCATCGATCCCGAACCTCTATCAGCTCTGGTCCGTGCTGCACACCAACAGCCGAGCGCAGTCCAGCTGGAATCTGCTCGGCACCTGCAGGAACATGCTCTCCTCGCGAGCGACGGAGGCGCAGCGGCAGCAGGTGCTCGCGCAGCTGAACGCCGACAACGCGGTGCTGGGCTCGGTCTGCGCCAAGTATCCGACGTGCCGATTCGATGGCGGCGCCGTGTTCAATGTGGCGTTCACCGGCGCCCAGGTGAGCACGCTCGACTACTTCCATCCGAGCGTGTCCGGACAAGCGGTGCTCGCCGAGGCGGCCTGGAGGTCGAGCCCGTTCGGGTCCTGATGCTCAGCTGTCGGCCCGATTGGCGGACGGCACGCTGCCCACGACATCGGCCGACGACGACTGGCGCCTGCTCAGGGCGAGGAACGGAATCGCCACCGCGCTGATCACGCCACTGATCGCGAGCGAGAACGCGTAGCCGTTGAGGTCGGCGGTTCGCCCCAGCAGCGGCTGCAGCGCTACGCCACCGCCGCTGCCCATCAGCGATTTGAATGACAGGACCGTCGCGCGCTGCCGCGACGGGATGAGGTCGTTCATGTACGACTGTTCGACTGGACCGCTGATGGCGAAGGCCAGCCCCCAGAGGACGAGCAGTGCGAGGGCGATCCAGAACGACCCGGTGATGCCGAGGCCGAGCAGCAGAGCGCTGCTCAACCCAGCGGACAGCAGGATCGTGGTCGTCCGCTTCCGAAACCGTCGCGCCAGGAGAGGGGAGAGCACTCCTCCGGCGATCTGCGCGCCGGCCAGGATCGCCGCCGCGAGACCGGCGATCGAATACGCCGTCGGATCGCCCCAGAGCTCCAACAGATACGGCTGGAGCGCGTAGAACACGTAGACGCCGACGCCCGCCGTGAACGGCGAGGCGAGCATCAGGTAGCGCACCGGCGGATTGCCGAGTCCGTGGGTGATCGACGAGCGGAAGAGCGTCCTCACCGCCCGCGCCGGCCCTTCGGATCTGTCCGGGGTGAACCCGATATCCCGCATCACCAGGAACGCGACGACGAACATCGCGATCAGCACTCCCGCGCGCAGCAGGAAGGGCACGCCGAGGTTGGTGGCCTGTGCGATCACTCCTCCTGCGACGGAGCCGAGCAGGGTGGCGATCCCACCGACGACGGTGGCCTTGGCGAATACGGGCTCCAGTGGGCCGCTGTACTCCGAGGCCCGGAGGGCGTCGACGAGCCACGCCTCGACGGCGCCGGAGAAGAACGTGAAGCCGAGTCCGAGCAGCACCGAGACGAGAGCCCAGGCCCAGAAGGGCGAATGCCAGAGCCACATCAGCCAGTAGAGGAGCGTCGCACCGGAGAGGGTCACCGTGCCGAGCAGGTACGAGGCCCTCCTGCCCACTGTGTCGGCGACGACACCGGTGGGGATCTCGAAGATGACCATTCCTGCGGTGAAGAATGCGTTCGCCGCGAACGCCTCGAGATTGCTGAGGCCGGCGTCGAGGAGGAACAGGGTGTTGATGCCCCAGATGAATGACGATGCCAGCGTGTTGCCGAGCATCAGCGTGAGGTAGGTCCGCTGGATGCGCCGGGCGGCCGGGATCGCGCTCACGGTGGTCATGACGCGGCGGTGTTCATCGAGGTGCGTGCATCTGCTGTGCCTCCGAGCTCAGATTAGTTCGCTCGTCGAGGTCCGATGTCGGGGTCGGATGTCATGCATCCGACCTGTGTCGGCTGAGGCGCCGAAGCTAGGCTGACGCCATGACCACCGACGCGCAGCTGGGAGTAGCGGTCGCGCAGTTCGCGCCCGGCCGCGACGCCGTGGAGAATCTCGACCGCATCAAGGGCCTCGCCCAGCTGGCGGTGCAGCGCGGAGCCCAGCTCGTGGTCTTCCCCGAGTACTCGTCCTACTTCTCCAATCCCATGGATGCGAGCTACTCGCGCAACGCCCAGCCGCTCACCGGGCGCTTCGTGACCGGACTCATCGAGCTCGCCACCCGCCTCAAGGTCACCCTGGTCGCGGGCTTCGTCGAGCAGATGCCCCAGGGCCAGAAGTTCTCCAACACCCTTGTCGCCGTCGATGCGACGGGGATCCTCGCCACCTACCGCAAGCTCCACCTCTACGACGCGTTCGGCGAGCGCGAGAGCGACTGGGTCGTTCCCGGCGAGCTGACCCCGCCGGAGATCTTCGAGGTCGGAGGCATCAGGGTCGGCATGCAGACCTGCTACGACATCCGGTTCCCCGAGGTGACGCGGGTGCTGGTCGATGCGGGCGCCGACCTCGTGCTCGTCCCCGCGGAATGGGTGCGCGGCCCCCTCAAGGAGAACCACTGGCGAACGCTGGTCACCGCCCGAGCGATCGAGAACACCATCTACGTCGCCGCGGCCGATCACGCGCCGCCGGTCGGCGTCGGCAACAGCCTCATCGTCGGCCCGATGGGCGTGCACATGGTCGAGATCGGGGAGGCCACCGACGTCGCCGTCGCCTGGATCTCCACGCGGCGCCTCGCGGATGTGCGCGCCAAGAACCCGGCCCTCAAGCTGCGCCGCTTCAGGGTCGAGCCCATCTCGTAACTCAGGGCGAAGCGTCCTGAATGTCGGACGGGCTATCGGCGGAGGGCGCTCAGCTGGGCGGAGGCGCGCTCGAGCACGTCGAGGCGCTTGCAGAAGGCGAAGCGGACGAGCGATCGGTACTCGCCGGCCAGCTCTGGATGGCAGAAGGCGGAGATCGGCACCGCCACGACGCCGGCGAGCTCGGGCAGGCGTGCGGCAGAGCTCGGCTCCGTCGTCGAAGCCGAGCGGAGCGGCGTCGGCCACGATGAAGTAGCCGGCCTTGGGCTTGGAGATCGTGAATCCTGCGGCGGTGAGTCCGCTCGCGAGCACATCGCGCTTGGACTGCAGCTCGGCGGCGATGCCGGTGAACACCTCGTCGGGCAGGCGGAGTCCGACCGCGATCGCGGGCTGGAACGGCGCCCCGTTCACGTAGGTGAGGAACTGCTTCACCGCGGTGATGGCCTGCAGGATGGCCGGGGGAGCGGTGATCCAGCCGATCTTCCAGCCGGTCGTGTTGAACGTCTTGCCCGCGGACGAGATGGTCACGGTCCGCTCGCGCGCGCCCGGCAGCGTGCTGATCGGGATGTGGACGATGCCGTCGTACATGAGGTGCTCGTAGACCTCGTCGGTCACGATGATCGCGTCGTGCTCGTGCGCCAGCTCGACGAGCAGGGCGAGCGTCTCGCGGGAGAAGGTGGCGCCGGTCGGGTTGTGCGGGTCGTTGACGAGGATCAGGCGGGTGCGATCGGTGACCGCCGCGCGGAGGTCGTCGTGGTCGGGCTGGAAGTCGGGACGGCGCAGCGGCACGGTCGTGTGGATGCCGCGCGCGAGGTCGATCACGGCGCCGTACTCGTCGTAGAACGGCTCGAAGGTGAGCACCTCGTCGCCCTCGTCGACGAGGGCGAGCACGGTCGCGGCGATCGCCTCGGTCGCGCCGGCGGTGACCAGCACCTCGCGGTCCGGGTCGAGACCGATTCCGTAGAAGCGCCGCTGGTGCTCGGCGATGGCCGCGCGCAGCGCGGGGATGCCGGTCGCAGGCGGGTACTGGTTGACGCCCGCGGAGATCGCCGCACGCGCGGCCTCGAGCACCTCGGCGGGGCCGTCGTAGTCGGGGAAGCCCTGGCCCAGGTTGATCGCCCCGGTGCGGGTCGCGAGGCGCTCATCTCGGCGAAGATCGTGGACCGCACCGAGCCGTCCGCGTCGAGAAGGAGGGCGCCTCGCGCTGCGCGCTGCCAAGAACCGCTGATCGTCACGGAAGAACGCTACGCGATGGCGGTGCAGACCTCGGCGACCGGCCTCGATACGGGCGCGGGGCGCCCTACTCGACCAACGAATACCCTCCCGGTGGTCGATACGGACGCGGGGCGGGCGCCTACCTGACCAACGAATCCCCTTCCCGGTGGTCGAGTAGGCCCGCCAGGGCCGTATCGAGGCCCTTGCAGTCGACGACTTCGGCGACCGGCCTCGATACGGGCGCGGGGCGCCCTACTCGACCAACGAATGCCCTTCCCGGTGGTCGAGTAGGCCCGCCAGGGCCGTATCGAGGCCCTCGCAGTTAGGACTTCGGCGACCGGCCTCGATACGGGCGCGGGGCGCCCTACTCGACCAACGAATGCCCTCCCCGGTGGTCGATATACGGGCGCGGGGCGCCCTACTCGACCAGCGAATGCCCTCCCCGGTGGTCGAGTAGGCCCGCCAGGGCCGTATCGAGGCCCTCGCCGTCGAGGACTTCGGCGGCCGGCCTCGATACGGGCGCGGGGCGCCCTACTCGACCAACGAATGCCCTCCCCGGTGGTCGAGTAGGCCCGCCAGGGCCGTATCGAGGCCCTTGCGTCGGACTTCGGCGACCGGCCTCGATACGGGCGCGGGGCGCCCTACTCGACCAACGAATGCCCTCCCGGTGGTCGAGTAGGCCCGTCAGGGCCGTATCGAGGCCCTTGCAGTCAGGACTTCGGCGGCCGGCCTCGATACGGGCGCGGGGCGCCCTACTCGACCAACGAATGCCCTGTGGATAACTTCCCCGCTGCGCCGCGGAGTTGTCTACGGTGAAGCCATGAGCGAGCGCTTCCGGAGGCGGACCGCCGCCGCCCTCATCGCTGGGCTGGCGACGACGCTCGCGCTCGCGGGCTTGCGCTCCCGCGGCCGAGGCGCCCACTCCTGTCACATCATCGGCCACCCCGACCCCGTTCTTCGCGAGTGACGAGGAGGCCCTGGCCGCCGCGACCGCCGCCTACGAGGCGTATCTGAAAGTCAGCGACGAGATCGCAGCGGACGGGGGCGCTGACTCGAGCGCATTCGAGCGTTGATGACGTGACGAATCGAGGCCAGGCAGGCTGAAGGTTTCGATTCGCTACGGTCGCGAAGGGCTTCCGCATCCGAGGGACTACCACCTGGATTCGGCTCGTCTGCAATCCGTCGATCGCGAAGGCATGCAGTCGCGTCTATCTATGTGTCGGACTCTCGCAGAAGTTCGGGTTGTCGATGCTCGATGGGCATCGATGTGACCCCTGCTACGCGAATCGATCGCCAGCCGATCGAGGCGTCGAGCTCGAGATTGCTCCGGCGCGGCTCCTAGTTGCAGCGAGAGTGCATCGTGGTCCGGCGACAACTTCTGCTGATGCGGCGCTCATCGTCCGGCGCTCGCCTTGTCGACCTCGCAATCGCTGGCGCCGCCGCCGAACTCGCTCTGTACGCGGCTCAGCAGGTCGATTGGACTATGTCGGCACCACAAACCCACCCACGTCCTCCGGCGACGTCGACGATGACCACGTCGACGTGTCCGCCGGGGTCGATGGCGGCATCGACGGGAAGGACGGCAAGCTTGTCGACGACCTGACCGACTCCGACGGCGATCCGCTCGACTCCGAGACCGAAGATCCTCCCTGCAACCCACAGGGCGGCCTGATCATCTGCCGCGACGCGTTCATCGTCAATCTCGCCGGCACAGATCTGCCGTGGCAGCAGATCACCCTCAGGGATATCGCCAGCTTTCTCCCCGAGGACCCCGGCCAGGTGGCCCGAGCCGAACGGCTGGGCGCTCGTCGGCCTGCCAGCCAACTTCGTTGCCGACGCCGCGGCAGCACGTCGTTCCGGGAACGCTGCTCGGTCTGCCTGCCGAAGTCCGCTTCACTCCGATCTCCTACCGGTGGGATTACGGCGATGGTTCCCACGCGCAATTCGCCGAGGGAGGCTCGACCTGGGAGGCGCTCGGCCTCGACTGGTTCGCTGTGACTTCGACAAGCCACAGCTATGAATCCCGTGGCGCGGTCGCTGCGGTCCTCACGATCTCCTATCAGGCCGAGTATCGTTTCGCCGGGCCGACCTGGAACCCCGTGGTCGGCATCCTGGATGTCACCGACGACCCGCTGGCCATCGTGGTCGCTACGGAATCCACCGTTCTCGTGGGCGGTTCGTGCGGCTCCGAGTCGCCTCTCGGCTGCTAGCCGAGTCATAGACAACGGTCAGCAGGCCTACAGCGCTGCTTAGCGGTTCGGTCAGTTTCACCATGGATGCTTGGGCCATTCGGAAGGAGCACCACCATGACCGAGACCCCGCAGAACCCCGAGGGTCAGCCGGGCGTCAGCCCCGATTCCGCCGCATCCGCGGCGGGCTCGGCCACCGGCGACAGCAGCACTCAGGCCGCGACCCCCCAGCCCGTTCCCGCGCAGACACCCGCATCACCGAGCGCCGCAGACGCGACACCGACGGCCGTCTACGCCGCCCACGCCGCTCCGCACACCCCCCAGGGTGCCGCGTTCGGCCCCGCAGCAGTGGCAGGTCCGCCGACCACCGACTCAGCCCAGACCGGCCCTGGCGCCCCGAAGGACCGCCGCGGACGCCGACTCATCGTTCCGCTCGTCGCGGCACTCGCCGTGGGAGCAATCATCGGCGGCGCGACCGGCGCCGGCATCGTCCTCGCCACCGGCGCCGACTCCAACAACAGCCGGGTCGTCAGCGAATCGAACGGCACCTCCTCCAACGTCGTCGTCAACCGAGCTTCCGACGCCACCACCGTCACGGCGGTCGCGGCAGCCGTGTCGCCGTCCGTCGTGACCATCGAGGTGAGCGGCAGCAGCTCCGCCGGCACCGGATCGGGCGTCATCCTCAGCGACGACGGCTACATCCTCACCAACACCCACGTGGTCACCCTCGACGGCGCAGCCGCCGACGCGACCATCAAGGTGCAGACCAGCGACGGCAAGTACTGGGACGCCACCGTCGTCGGCACCGACCCGATCGTCGACCTCGCCGTGATCAAGCTGACCGACGCGAGCGGACCTCACCCCGATCACTTCGGGCGACTCCGGCCAGCTCAACGTCGGCGACACCGCCATCGCGATCGGCGCGCCGCTCGGCCTCAGCGGACACGGTCACCGACGGCATCGTCAGCGCGCTCAACCGCAGCATCACGGTCGCCTCGTCGGCCGTCCCGGACACGCTCCAGCGGCGACAGCACCGACAGCGGAAGCGGCAACGACTTCTGGAACTTCGACCTGCCGGGTCAGAGCTCGCGGACGCACCGCCACCGCATCGATCTCGCTGCCGGTCATCCAGACGGACGCGGCGATCAACCCCGGCAACTCGGGCGGCGCGCTGCTCAACAGCGCGGGCGAGCTGATCGGCATCAACGTCGCCATCGCCAGCGCCGGCGGCTCGAGCAGCTCGAGCGGCCAGTCGGGCAGCATCGGCGTCGGCTTCTCGATCCCGTCGAACCTCGCCAAGCGCGTCGCCAACGAGATCATCGCCGACGGCTCAGCCACTCACGGCCTGCTCGGCGCGAGCGTGCAGGACGCCTCGACGGCGGACAACACGCGAGCATCGCCGGCGCCTACATCGCGAAGGTCTCCAACGGCGGCGCGGCCGCAGGATGCCGGGCATCAAGGCGGGCGACATCGTCACGGCTTCGACGGGACGCCGTCGGATCGGCGACCGACCTCACCGCGCAGGTCCGCGTTCCTGGCCGGCGGCGCGTCGACGCACGCTCACCTACGTCCGCGACGGCAAGACCTACGAGGCCGACGTGACCCTCGGGACCTACACCCCGTAGGACGCTCCTCGCGGTGCACAGCGGCTCCTCGCATCGGATACTTCCGGAGCGGCGAGCCGCTGTCGTGGTGCGGCGAGCGGCCGCTGTACGACAGGACGCGACCGAGCCGCCGGGGGAGCCGCTGATACACTCCGGACGATGGCACAGCACCTCGGATCCGCGCCTGCACCGCTGCCCGGGGACCTGATTCGGGACAGCCCTTCCCGGCGGTGTCGTATGTGATGCCGGTGCTCAACGAGGCAGCCCACATCGCCGCGGCCGTCGCCAGTCTCACCGCCCAGGACTACGCAGGCGACTTCGAGATCATGCTCGCGCTCGGCCCCAGCACCGACGGCACCACCGAGCTCGTCGAGGCGATGTCGCGCCGCCGACCCGCGGGTACGCAGCGTCGAGAATCCGCTCGGCACGACGCCCGAGGGTCTCAACCTCGCGATCCAGGCGACCAGCAATCCGGTCGTGATCAGGGTGGACGCGCACTCCGCCCTGCCGACCGACTATGCGCGGATCGCCGTCGAGACGCTGCAGCGCACCGGGCGCCGCCAACGTCGGCGGCGTGATGGACGCCGTCGGGGTCACGCCGTTCGAGCAGGCCGTCGCCCTGCGTCTACGGCTCGCAAGTTCGGGCTCGGCGGCACCCCGCACCACGTCGGCGGCCAGGAGGGGCCGGCCGAGACCGTCTACCTCGGAGTCTTCCGCCGCGATCGCCTCGAGGCCGCCGGACTCTTCGACGAGGGCTTCGCGCCGCGGCCAGGACTGGGAGCTCAACCGCCGGCTGCGCACGATGGGCGAGACCATCTGGTTCAACCCCGCGCTCAAGGTCACCTACCGGCCCCGGTCGACTCTGCGCCAGCTGGCCCGGCAGTTCCTCAGCACGGGGCTCTGGCGCGGCGAGCTGGCCCGCCGGCACCCCGACCCAGAACAGCATCCGCTACTACGTGCCGCCCGTCATGGTGCTCTCGGTCGTCGTCGGCTGCTGCTCGGGGCCTGTCGGGAGTCGCGCAGGCCCTCGCGCGGAACCCGCCCTGGCTGCTGCTCGGGCTGTTCGCGCCGGTGTTCTACCTCGGCTTCGTCGTGTTCGCGACGGTGACCGTCGCGCTGCCCGCACGGGCTCCGCACGGCGCTGTGGTTCCTCGTCGTGCTGCCCTGCATCCACTTCTGCTGGGGCATCGGCTTCTTCTTCGGCGTCGCCAAGCTCACCAGCAACATCCAGGCCTACACCGGGAGGTGACCCGTGTCCCTCGAGCGCCCCTGACGTCCTCCGCTCGACCCCACCGCCGACTGCGCACGCGCGAGTGCGACGGCTTCGGTACCCCCGTACCCGCCGCATGGCGCTACCCCGCCTCGATCGCCGAGCTGCGCCGCGGTAGCCCAGCCGCCCGAGGTCCGCGCAGCGCGCCAACGCCGAGCACTGGACCGCCTCGCTCTACCTGCGCGACCTCTCGCCGTACCTGACCTGGCTGCTGCTGAAGACGTCGATCTCGGCCAACGGCGTCACCGGGCTGATGATCCTGGTCGGCTGGTCGACGGCCGCGGCGCTGCTCATCCCCGGCATCGGCGGCGCGGTCGCTCGCCCTGATCCTCGGCCAGCTGCAGATGCTCGTCGACTGCTGCGACGGCGAGGTCGCGCGCTGGCGCAAGCACCTCGTCGCCCGCCGGCGTCTTCCTCGACAAGGTCGGCCACTACACGACCGAGGCGCTCATCCCGATCGCGCTCGGCATCCGCGCCGCCGGCTATCCGTTCGAGGCGCCCGCCGACTTCCTCTGGACGACGATCGGCTTCGCGCTCGCGCTCGTCATCGTGCTCAACAAGGCGCTCAACGACATGGTGCACGTCGCCCGCGCGAACGCCGGACTGGCCAAGCTCGCCGATCGCAAGCGAGGAGTCGGTCGCCGTCGCAGCGCCTCGTCGCCCGCCTCCGCCGCGCCGCGCGCTTCGTGCCGTTCCACCGGCTCTACCACTCGGTCGAGCTGACCATCCTCGCCTTCGTGGCCGCGGTCGTCGGGGGAGCGCTCGCGCTCGCCGGCGTCGTGGACGGCGAGTCCTGGCCGTCCGCTGGCTGGTCGGCCTGCTCGCGCCGCTCGCGCTGCTCGCGCTGGTCGGCCACTTCGTCGCGATCCTGGCGTCGCAAGCCGAGTCCGGGCCTAGCCGGTGGCGTCGCATGCCGCGGGTCGGAGTCGTCGTCCTCACCCAGGGCACCCGGCCCGACGACCTGCGCGCGGCCCTCGCCAGCCTGTCTCGCCCAGGACGGCGTCGAGCTCGACCTCGTCGTCGTCGGCAACGGCTGGGATCCGGCGAGCTCGGCGACGGTCTGCCCGCCGGGTCGACCGTGCGTCGCCCTGCCGAAGAACATGGGCATCCCCGCCGGCCGCAACGCGGGTGCCGGACGCGGTCTCGGGCGACTGGATCGTTCTTCCTCGACGACGACGCCTCGCTGCCCTCCGCCGACTTCCTGCTCGACGCGATCGCGGTGATCGCAGCGGATCCGACGCATCGGTGCTGCTGCAGCCGCGCGTCGACGACCCGACGGGCAGACCTCGCCGCGGCGCTGGATCCCGCGCATCCGCAAGGGCGACCCTCGCCGCTCCAGTGCGGTCTTCTCGCTGTGGGAGGGCGCGGTGCGTCCTGCCGCGCAGCGTCTTCGATGCAGACCGGCGGCTGGGCGGACGAGTTCTTCTACGCGCACGAGGGCATCGAGCTGGCGTGGCGGGTCTGGGAGACCGGACACCGCGCCTGGTACGCGGGCGAGCTCGTCGCCCACCATCCGGTGATCCAGCAGACCCGGCACGCGTACTACTGGCGGCTGAACGCTCGCAACCGGGTGTGGCTCGCGCGCCGCAACCTGCCGATCCCGCTCATCCCGCTCTACGTCGCCTCATGGACGGGCATCCAGGCGCTCCGCTTCGCCCGCAACCGCAGCGGCCTGCGTCCGTGGATCGCCGGCTGGCTGCGAGGGCTGGCGCGACGATCCCGGGCTGCGCGCGCCCGCTCCGCTGGCGCACCATCCTCCGGATGACGACGGCCGGGCCGCCCACCGATCGTCTGACAGCGCCGAGTTGCCAAAGATGGCTCTCAGAGCCGCGATTTGAGAGCCGAAGGTGGCAATTCGGCAGACGTTGTGCGCCGCCCTAGAATCGGACGACACGGCATCGGCGCCGCAGCTGCAGGACGGGGCCAGCCGAGCCCATCGCCCCGGAGGACCGCCCGTGTTGTCGCTTCAGCAGCAGGCCCTCGGCGCCCGCGCCATCGTCGACGCCCACCTCGACGTGACGTCCGGCGGCAGGTCGTCCGCGGACAGGCGGGCGTTCTCGGCCCGCCTCGACGAGCACTTCCCGCAGCTGTTCGCGCTCTTCGCCGAGCTCTACGGCGAGCGCGACGACTGCCTCGAGCAGCTCGCCGTCCGTCGTCGCAGGTCGCGGCCGACAGCTGGTGGGAGCGCCCGGCCGACCTCAGAGCGCTCGACGCGGCAGCGCGAGGCGGACCCCGACTGGTTCCTGTCGCAACCGGATGCTCGGCGGCGTCTGCTACGTCGACCGGTACGCCGGCGACCTCGACGGCGTCCGCGCACCGCATCCCGTACTTCCAGGAGCTCGGGCTCACCTACCTGCACCTGATGCCGCTGTTCGCGGCGCCCGAGGGGAACTCCGACGGCGGCTACGCGGTCTCGAGCTACCGCGAGGTCGAACCCGGCGCTCGGCGACATGGACGCAGCTGCGCGCGCTCGCCGCCGACCTGCGCGCCGCAGGGATCTCGCTCGTCGTCGACTTCATCTTCAACCACACCTCCAACGAGCACGAGTGGGCCGTGCAAGGCGCGTCGCCGGGCGACCCCGAGTACGAGGACTTCTACCGGATCTTCCCCGACCGCACGATGCCCGACGCCTACGAGCGGACGACGCGCGAGATCTTCCCGGACGACCACCCGGGCTCGTTCGTGCAGCTGCCGGACGGGCGCTGGATCTGGTCGACGTTCTACTCACTTCCAGTGGGACCTGAACTACGCGAACCCGGCGGTGTTCCGCGCGATGGCGGGCGAGATGCTGTTCCTCGCCAACTCAGGGCGTCGAGATCCTGCGGATGGACGCGGTCGCCTTCATCTGGAAGCGGCTCGGCACCACCTGCGAGACCCTGCCCGAGGCGCACCTGCTGCTCCGCGCGTTCAACGCCGTCTGCCGGCATCGCGGCGCCCGTCGCTGCTGTTCAAGTCGGAGGCGATCGTGCACCCCGACGAGGTCGTCGAGTACATCGACGCTCGAGGAGTGCCAGCTCTCCTACAACCCGCTGCAGATGGCGCTGATCTGGGAGGCGCTCGCGACCCGCGACGTCGCGCTGCTCGCCGCAGGCGCTCGAGCGCCGGCACGCGCTCGCCCGCCGGCATGCGCGTGGGTCAACTACGTGCGCAGCCACGACGACATCGGCTGGACCTTCGCCGACGAGGACGCCGCCGAGCTCGGCATCGACGGCTACGACCACCGCCGCTTCCTCAACGCCTTCTACGTCAACCGGTTCCCCGGCTCCTTCGCGCGCGGGCGTGCCGTTCCAGGAGAACCCGCAGACCGGCGACTGCCGGGTCTCCGGCACGACCGCCTCGCTCGCGGGCGTCGAGGCGGGCGACGCCGTGCGGCGTGCGAGCGCATGCTGCTCGCGCACTCGATCGCGCTGTCGACCGGCGGGGTGCCGCTGCTGTACCTCGGCGACGAGGTCGGGCAGCTCAACGACTACGGCTACCTGGCGGATCCCGAAGCGCGCGGGCGACAGCCGCTGGGTGAACCGGCCCGCCGTACCCGGCCGAGCGGTACGCGCAGCGCGACGGACCCCACAACGACGCCGGGCGCGATCTACCGCGGCCTGCGCCGGCTCATCGAGCTGCGGCGGAGACCCCCGAGTTCGCGGGCGGCGCCCTCGTCGGCTTCCGACACGCACAACCCGCACGTGCTCGGCTACCAGCGGCCCGGTGCCGACGAGCGCCGTGCTCGTGCTCGCGAACCTCTCGGAGGAGCCGCAGATCCGTGCGGCCGGAGACCCTCGCCGCGCTGCCCGGCCGCGGCGCACGACCTGGTCACCGCGAGACGGTCGACGTCGACGCGGACATCGTGTTCGAGCCGCATCAGTTCCGCTGGCTGCGCCTGGGAGTCAGATGCAGCGGCCGCGGGTCAGGGCGTCACGGGTAGAGCCTGTAGACGACCGAGCTGTGGCACTCCCACGTCTCGGCGATGAAGAAGCCCAGATCGGCGAGTTCCTTCATCTGGTACTGGTCGGGAAGTTCGCCCGGTCTCCGGTACTGCACCGCCCAGACCGTCTCGACATCGACGAACCGATCCGC
Organism: uncultured Actinomycetota bacterium; assembly: GCA_963830655.1. Lineage (GTDB taxonomy): Bacteria > Actinomycetota > Actinomycetes > Actinomycetales > Microbacteriaceae > Naasia. The sequence goes on along the minus strand of CAWHND010000001.1, from coordinate 161,120 downwards.
GACGGTCGGCACCTTGTAGGTGCGATCCCACCAGTAGTCGTTCTCGTCGTACGGCACGTCGAGCAGGATGTTGCGCAGGCCCGTGTACTCGGCCGGGTAGACCCGCTGGGCGAGCCGCGGGCGGGCGGACACCGGGGTCAGCTCGTCGAAGACCAGGGCGTCTCCCGGAGAGGCGTTGGCGGCGATGATGGCCGCGGACTGCGCCCAATCGCTGCCCACCTTGGCGAACGGCGTGCGCTGATGGAGATAGGTCGGCAGCGCGGCCAGGGTCAGCAGAAGGACCCCCGCGATCGCCACCCGCGGACGCAGCCGGGCGAGCGTCGCCCCGATGAGGATGGCGACGGCCGGCGCAGATCCCACGAGATAGCGATGGGTGAACACCGGCACGGCGACGTTCAGCAGCAGGAGAAGCGCCATCGGCACGAGCGCGATGGCGACGGCGGCTTCGATGCCCGGTCCGCGCCGACCCTCACGCGCCGAGCCGAACCACGCCACGGAGCCCATCCGGGAGGCCAGGATGACGACCAGGGGCAGAAGCATCGCCGTGATCGCGAGCGCCGCGTAGACCGGGTTCCCGAACCAGGTCGTCACGAGCACTGCGTAGGGCGCCGCCGCATCGCGCTCGGAGAGGTAGTCGAGCTGGTTCCGCTGCTCGAGCGCGAGTCGGATGAGCGGGTCGAGCGTGACCAGTGTTCCGATCGCAGCAGCGACGAAGCTGATCGCGGTGACCCGTCCGTCCCACGTTCCCCCGGTGTCCTCCGCGCGCACTCGGCGGCGCAATTCGAGCGCCACGACCACGGCATGGGCAGGCAGCACGAGGATGGCGAAGAGGAAGAGATACGACGCGCCGGTCAGCAGGGCGGCGTACAGCAGCCAGAGGAGCCCATGCCGAATCGGTCGCGCTGCCGGTGGTGCTGCCAATCGTGCCGATGAGCCGAGGAGGGCGACGAGCAGCACAGAAGCCCAGACCACCAGAGCCGCAGACAGGGCGAACGAGCGGGTCTCGATTCCGACGAGCGTGAGGCGCGGCAGCAGCACGACCACCGCGGCGGTGAACAGACCCGTCCGCCACCCCGCCAGCTGGTGGGCGAGCACGACCGCCCCCGCCGCCACGAATCCGATGGCGATCGAGCTCGGCAGGCGCGCCACCACCGGCGAGAAGCCGAAGATGTCGATCCAGAAGTGCAGCAGGGCGTAGTAGGTGCCGTGCACCGCGTCGACGGTGTCCAACAGTCGGGGAAGGGTCGACAGCGGGCGCCGGGCGGACATGATGCTCGCAGCCTCATCACCCCAGAACGACGGGATCCACGATCCGGCAACGCTGACGATCGTCGCGACGAGACCCGCAACGACGGCCATGGTCGGGGCAGAGGCGGCCCTCACCCCGTCCCGCAGTCGTCGGAGGCTGCTCTGCATCGGAGCGATAACGATTGTCTGCGAACCTCCCGCGGGGCGCCGGGCAGCCCGGTCTGCGGAACGGGCGCCTGCGTACACTGGACCATACTGACCGCCGGGGGTGGCCAGAACCTGTCAGTGGCCCGCACAGCACGGGCGGAAAGCACGTGCTCCGCCGGCCACTGAGACACCCGACGTGAGGATGAGGTCGACGTGAATCCACCTTCGACCCCCGCAGCGGACTCCCCGTCCTCGTCGCCGTCGCGAGCGCCGCGATGACCGAAGACACCCGCATCGTCCGCACCGCTCCCGCGGCCCAGCCGGCACCCGCCGGACGGCTTCAATCCCTCGATGGACTCCGCGGCTGCGCGGCCTTCGTCGTGCTCATCCACCACGCCTCCCTGCTCTCGCCCCTCTGGCCGGGCAATGCGGCGCCTGCTGCCGCCGTCCCCTTCTCCTTCATCTGGTGGGCGAATGAGACCCCGCTCAAGCTGCTCTCGGCGGGCACCGAAGCCGTGATGGTGTTCTTCGTGCTGAGCGGCCTCGTCGTGACTCTCCCCGTGCTGCGACCCAAGCCGTTCGACTGGATCGCCTACTACCCGCGACGTGCGGTGCGCCTGCTCGTTCCGGTTCTCGGGTCTGTCGTGCTCGCCGCCATCTGGGTGATGGCGCTGCCGCAGATCAGTCCGCAGGAGGAGGGCACCTGGCTCAGCTCCTCGAGCACGCCCGACTTCTCCTGGGAGTGGATCGTCAAGGCCGGGGACCTGTTCGGCGGCGACGGTCAGATCAACAATCCGCTCTGGACCCTGCGCTGGGAGATGATCTTCTCCCTTCTGCTGCCCGTCTTCGTCATCCTGGCCATCGTCCTCGCGCGCCGCTGGATCCTCGTCACGGCGGCGGTCGTGCTGCTGACCTGGCTGGGCGAAAGGACGGGTGCCTCCTCCCTCAGCTACCTGCCCGCCTTCCTGCTCGGCGCCCTCATCGCGGTCAACCTCGATCGGGTCCGCGAGCTCTCCGTGCGGCTCAGCGGGACCGCGAAGGGGCGAGCCACCTGGGCCGGGATCGGGCTGCTCGGAGGAACGCTGCTGATCGGCCGCTGGCTGGCCTCACCGCTGCTGGACTCGATGCCCGAGCTGGAGTTCGTGCTCCGCGGCATGACTCCGCTCGCGGCGATGCTGATCGTGCTGTCGGTCATCGGCTCCACCGCTCTGCGGGGGTTCTTCAGCTCCCCGGTGCCGCGGTTCCTCGGCAAGATCTCGTTCAGCCTCTACCTCGTGCACGCGCCGATCATCATCTTCTTCTTCTACGCCTTCGAGGGTCGTCCGCTGATCACAGCCCAGTTGACGGGTGTGATCGTGTCGCTCATCGTCGGCACGCTGTTCTGGTGGGGCTTCGAGAAGCGGGCGCACCAGTGGTCGATCGCAGCAGGCAAGGCCGCCTCGGCACGATTCGCTCGGTACCTCGACCGCGGTGCCACGATGCCGACGACGCACGCATCCGATGCGGGATCGCGTCCGAACACCGATCAGCGCAACATCGACGACCAGGGGAGCGGATCATGAGACTGCCCGTGCGCGGGCTCGTCCGCAGACTGCATCGTGCCGGAATGTCCGAGGTGCACGCGCACTGGCGACGTCAGCCGATCCAGCCGGACACCGTGCTCTACGAGTCGTTCGCCGGCAACGGCATGCTCTGCAACCCTGAAGCGATCTTCCGTCGACTGATCGAGCTGCCGGAGTTCGCTCACCTCACCCACATCTGGGCTATCGCCCATCCAGAGGACTACGCGACCACGCTGGCCGAATTCGCCGGCCGACCCGATGTGCGGTTCGTGCGTCGCGGATCATCGGACTACCACCGAGCACTCGCGACCAGCGGCTACCTCATCAACAACGCGACATTCCCTCCCCAGTTCAGCAAGCGGCCGGGACAGACCTACCTCAACACCTGGCACGGAACTCCGCTCAAGCACATGGGGTTCGATACGCCCGACGGCCCATCCGCTTCGGCGAACACCATGCGCAACTTCGCGGCCGCCGACTACCTGCTCTCCCAGAATCCGTTCATGACCCAGACGATGTATCGGAGCGCCTACAAGCTGGAGGGGCTCTACAACGGCGCGATCATCGAAGAGGGCTACCCGCGGGTCGACCGGCAGAGGCTCACAGACGCCGAGATCCGGGACGTGCGGCGCTCCCTGGACCCCAGCGTCGGAGCGGACCTCGAGCCCGACTCGCGCAGGATCGTCGTCTTCGCGCCCACCTGGCGCGGCGCGTCATTCCAGCGGCCCGACGACAACATCGACCAGATGCTCGAGGCTCGCGACGAGTTCGCCCGTGCTCTCGACCCCGAGCAGTGGCGGGTCCTGCTCAAGGTGCACCAGGCCGCCTACGCCCTGGCCGCGCGACGCTCGGGCGTGGCGGACATCCTCGTGCCGAACTCGCTGCCGACGAACCGGCTGCTCGGTCTCGCCGACGTCCTCGTGACGGACTACTCGAGCATCTTCTTCGATTTCCTGGCAACCGGCCGGCCGATCGTGTTCTACACACCCGACCAGACCGAGTACGCGCTCGGACGCGGTCTGTACCGCTCGCCCGAGCAGCTGCCCGGCCCCCAGTTCATCGACGCCGGCGACGCAGCGAAGGCCGTGCGGCGCGCGGCGGACGGCCTTCGGGATGCGGACGAGCTCGCCCGTTACGCCTCCGCTCAGGCCGAATTCACTCCATTCGACGACGGCTCTGCGAGCGACCGGGTGATCGACGTGGTCTTCCGCGGCAGCACCGAGGGACATCGGATCCACCGCGAGGAGCAGCGGCGTCCGAGCCTGCTGCTGCATCTCGGAGCGATGCGCCCCAACGGCATCACCACCTCGGCCTTCAACCTCGTCAACAGCCTCGACCACGAGCATTTCGACGTCACCGTCACCTACCCGGGCGGCCCGGCCGCCACCAGGATGCTCGAGACGCGGTTCATGAATCGGTCCGTCCGGCACATGCCGAGGGTGGGCGGGCTCAACGGGTCCAAGACCCAGCACCTGAGACGGACCATCGCCGATCGACGTGGGAGCGGCGAGCTCGACCTCACCGACCCCGCGGAGCAGCAGGTCTGGGAGGACGAGTGGACGCGCTGCTTCGGCGACTTCCGCTTCGACGACGTCATCGACTTCAGCGGCTATGGCCCGCTCTGGGCGCGACTGCTGCTCCATTCGCCGCAGGCGACCCGCTCGATCTGGCTGCACAACGACATGGCCGCGGACGCACGCAGGTCCGTCCATGGCCGGCTCATCCACTTCCGAAGCCTGAGCGCGGTCTTCGCGCACTACAGCTCGTACGACAACCTCGTGTCGGTCTCGAAGTCCCTGTCGGAGATCAACCGGCGGAGCCTCTCGGATCGTGCCGCCGGCCGACAAGTTCCGCTACGCCCGCAACTGCATCGACGGCGCGGGAATCCGTGCGGGGGCCTCGCTGCCCATCGAGTGGATGGATGAATCCGCGCCTCCACCGCCGGGCTTCGGGGTGCCGCGCAGTTCGGCCTCGGAGCGCATCTTCATCGCGGCTGGACGCCTGTCGCCGGAGAAGAACTTCGGGCGACTCATCCGGGCGTTCGCGCGCGTGCACGCGTCGCAGCCCGACACCCGTCTGGTGATCGTGGGCGGGGGACCGCTGCGCGCGTCCCTGACCGACCTCGCGGCGTCATTCGGTCTTGCCGACCGCGTTCATCTCATCGGTCAGCAGGCGAACCCCTACTCCTTCCTCGCCGCGGCGGACTGCTTCGTGCTCTCCAGCGACTACGAGGGTCAGCCGATGGTGCTCCTGGAGGCAGCCGTTCTCGGCCTGCCCATCGTCACGGTCGACTTCCCCTCGGTGCGGGATGCTCTTCCGGTAGGAGCGGCGACGGTGGTCGCTCAGACGGACTCGGCGCTCGCCGACGGCATGCTGGCCTATCTCCGAGGTGAGGTCGAGCCCGCCGAGTTCGACGACGTCGCCTACAACCGCGAGGCCGTCGCCGAGTTCATGACGGTCGCGGGCATCCCCTCCGCCACCTGATCGGCGCCGCGAACGGCCTCGATACGGGCGCAGGGCGCCCTACTCGACCAGCGATCGTGGCGTTGTGCTCGACCAGCGATCACTACCTCGTTGGTCGAGTAGGCGCGCCAGCGCCGTATCGAGGCCCTGGACGCGCGACCCCAGGCTCGGATGTGGTCAGCGCTCGAGCGCTGGCTGGTCCTCGGTTGAGTCCGTCTTCGCCGTGCCGCCCGGCAGCACCCGCCGGGCGTTCCGGCCGAGCGATCGCAGACGCGATCCGCCCTCGCGCGGAGACCGCGGCTCCTTCGGCGGCTTCACCGCCTTCGGCTCGTGCGGGAGCTTGATCACCGGCGCCAACTCGGCCGGGAAGTCGAACGGGGGAGGGGGGAAGGCGCTCCGTGCACTCTTGACCACTCGGCGTCCGAGAATGTGATTGCCGGCACCGCCGATCACCGCGCCGACGCCGAACGGGACGAGGCGGCCGATGACCGAACCGCCCTGACGCACCACGAAGTGCTTGAGGAACGTGCTCTTGAGTCGATCCGTCAGCTGCCCGACCACTGCCTTGGGCAGGCTGCTGGTGATCATCTCGCCCCAGTAGAGCGAGCGTCCGGCGCCGCCGCGGCCGATGGATCCTGCGAACTGCTTGACGAGATCCTGTCCGCCGGTTCCGAGCATCATCGCCATCACAAGCGACCGAGCGCGTTCCGGCTCGATCACGGCGATACCGTGCACCTCGGTCACCGCCTGCGCGAAGAGTGCGCTGGTCTCCAGGAATCCGGCAGTCTCGACGCCGCTCAGGGCGAGCGATGCGCCCGTGCCGATGCCCGGCACCACGGCGCTCGCACCGACGGCAGCTCCGCCGGCGGTCACCGCCGTCAGGTAGTGCCGTTCGAGGATGGAGATCACCTCGGCGGGAGAGGCCTGCGGGTGCCGCCTGCGAATGGAGCGGATGTTGGCGAGCACGACGGGCCGCTGAACAGAGAGCAGCTTGTCGAAGCTCTTGGTCACGGCCCCAGGCAGCGGTGCGTCTTCCTGCATCCCCGGATTGTACGTAGCGAGCCTGGGTTCCGCGATCAGGAAACAGGGCGCGCGGCAGCCCGCGCCGGGTCGCCGGGTCGCCGGGTCGCCGGGCGAAGCCTAGGAGCAGCGGGGATCGAGGCGAAGTGCCGGTCAGGTGCCGGTATCGTGCGCGTATCGGGCGAGCACCTCGTCGATCGGCGCGTCCAGCACGAGCTTGCCCTTGTCGAGGTAGAGGCCGCGGGTGCAGAAGCGTCGGAGATCCTTCTCGCTGTGCGAGACGAAGAAGAGGGTCCGCCCGCCGGCGAGAAGCTCGTCGATCCGGGCGTAGCACTTCTCCCGGAAACCGCGATCTCCGACCGCCAGCACCTCGTCGACGAGCAGGATGGGCTCCTCGAGTCGTGAGATGACGGAGAAGGCGAGCCTCGCCTTCATCCCGCTCGAGAGGTGCTTGTAGGGGGTGTCGACGAAGCCGCCGATCTCCGCGAACGCGATGATCTCGTCGAAGCGCGCCGCGATCTCCCGCTTGGGCATGCCGTGCAGGCCCGCCGTGAGGAACACGTTGTCGCGCACCGTCAGGTCGTCCACGAAGGCGCCGGTGATCTCTATCAGCGGGGCGACCCCACCGCGTACTGCGACCGTGCCCTCGTCTGGCAGCACGACTTCGGCGACGAGCTTGAGCAGCGTGGACTTGCCCTGGCCGTTGCGGCCGACGACCCCGATGGCCTCACCCCGGCCGACCGAGAAGCTGACATCGCGCAGCGGCCAGAAGTCGTCCGGTCGGCTGCGTCGTGAGCTGCCCGACAGCAGATCCTTGAAGCTGCGACGGCCACCGCGGTTGCGCCGGAAGCGGATCCCCGCTCCGGACACCTCGATGACGGGAGCCTCCCCGATCCGATCGCGCGACGGGCTCTGTGCGGGAGTCGTCACTCAGATCTCCTTCAGCACAGCGCGCTCGCTGCGGGAGAAGACGAGCAGGCCGATCAGCAGCAGGGCCACGGAGCCGACGATCGAGCCGCCGACGAGGAACCAGTCGAGCTCCTGTGCGAAGAACGTGGCTCGATAGAGCCCGAAGAGTCCGGTCAGCGGATTGAATGCCGACCAGAAATGCAGCCCGGCCGGCAGGTCGGAGGCGCTGTAGACGATGGGCGATGCATAGAAGAGGAATCGGAGCATGAGCTTGACCGCCCGCTCGAGATCTCGGAAGAACACGACGAGTGGGGCGACGATCAGTCCGATACCCACCGTGAGGATCGCCTGGATGAGCACCGCGAGCGGGAAGAGGACGATCCAGCCGCTGATGGGGGCGCCCCCGATGATGGCGAACACCGCGAGGACCGGAAGGCTGAAGAGGTACTCGATGCCCTTGGACAGCACGAGTCGACCCACCCAGATCGTGCGGGGGATGTTGGTGGATCGCACCAGCTTGGCCTCACGCAGGAAGGCGCGGGTCGAGTCGCTGACGGCGCCGTTGAACCACATCCACGGCAGCAGCGCCGCGAGCAGGAACACGATGTACGGCTCTTCGCCCACGTCGCGCTCGAAGACCTTGGTGAAGACGAACCAGTAGATCCCCGCCATCACCAGCGGGTCGAGGATCGACCAGAAGTAGCCCAGCGCAGAGGTGGAATAGCGGACGCGCAGGTCGCGCGCGGTCAGCAGCCAGAGGGTCTCGCGGTACCTCTTGAAGCCTGTCGACCGCGCCGACGCTGGCGCTTCGAGAACAGCTGAGGTCACGCGAGCACTCTACCCGGCGGCGCTCGGCCGTTCGGGTAGCGCGCTCAGGACTGCCCGAACCGAGTCAGAGCTGCAGGTTCGCGCGCTCGAGATCCTCGGCGAAGTCGACCTCGACGGCGTAGAGGTCGCTGATGTCGATCGGCTCCACGAGCATCCGCTCGCTCTGGATGGCCAGTCTCGATGCCGCGCTCGAAGTAGTCCTGGGCGCCCACCCGACTGAGGTGGCGGATCAGCATCGCCTTGTCGCGCGAGGAGATGTAGTTGATGCCGACCGCCTCGCCGAGCCCGCCGCGGACCGTCTTGGACAGCTCCTGGATGTAGCCCTCGGCGCTGGTGGTGTACTTGACCTCCTCGTCGGAGACGGACGAGGTGTTGACCGTGACGAATGACTGGTCACGGGCGATCAGCGGCAGGGTGCGGTCGAGCACGGCCGGATCGAAGACCACATCGCCGTTCATCCAGAGCACTCCGCCCGCGGATGAAGCCTGCAGTGCGCGGAGCAGGCTCTTCGAGGTGTTCGTCTGGTCGTACTTCTCGTTGTAGACGAAGGACGCCTCGGGGAACGCCTCGATGATGTGCTCGAGCTTGTATCCGACGACGACGGTGACCTGGGCGGCGCTGCCGAAGGTGTGCCGGATGTTGTCGAACTGCTGGCCCATGATGGTGCGGCCATCGCTGAGCTCCGTGAGTGGCTTCGGCAGTGATCTTCCGAGCCGCGAACCCATGCCCGCGGCGAGGATGACGATCTGGGTGGTCATGTCGCGCTCCTTAGTCAGTCGTCTCGTGGCGAGCCGACTGGAATGCGACCCGCGCGCTGCACTGAACCCCCAATGCCGCGCCATGTATCCGACACCCCGTCATGTCACATCCAGTTTACCTATGCGACGCCGAAGAGGGGTATATTGCGCCACTCCTCCGTGTCCGGATCGTTAGGTTCCGCGTCTGGGTCTGAAGGCCGTCTGCGAGGAGCCTCCGCATCGTCCCAGAAGGGTCTCGCGCCAATGGCCACCCTGATAGGGCGCAGATTTCGGACATGCGGCGTTGATAACCTCGACCGGTGAGCACCACACCCGACCGTCCCGAGACCTCCGCAGCCGCCGAGGATCCGACGACGTCAGACGATGCCACGAAAGCAGAGAAGGTCGAGCCCGGGTCGGGCGCGGTCGTCGTGGAGCCTGAATCCGCGCCGCCCATCGATGCAGAGCCGACCCCCGCACGACTCGCAGAGGCGGTGCCGCCCGCCCGTGCTCGGACGGAGCGCCCGGCGCTTGCCGCGCTGCGCGCGCCGCATCCGCCGAGCGCCCGGGTGGCCGCTGTCCTGGCAGAGACGCAGCCTCGGCCCGGGGACCCTGCGGTGAAGGTCACCGGGGAGAGTGAGGCCGCGGCTCGTGAAGCGACGCCCACCGTGCCCGCGGAATCGACCGGGGGCGCCGCTTCCTGGCAGCAGCGATTCCAGAGCCTCTCGCGCACCGTGGCGCCCCTGATCAAGGCAGCATTCAGTCCCGTTCCCACCGATGCTCCAACAGCATCCACCGTCGCTCAGACCGTGCCGTCGTCGGCCTCCGCCTCGACGGGAGCCATTCGGGTGCTCGACCTCGATGCGGTGAAGAATGAGACGCACGCCTACGCAGACCCGCCCGCCGCCGGCAGGGCCCCGGTTCAGCTGGAGTCCGCCGACGAGGACGCCGCGACGGCGATGCCTGCCGCTCGGCCGACCGTCGACGAGATCGATGAGTCGGTTGCCGAGTCGAAGGCCGAGTCGACCTCCGAGTCGACCTCCGACTCGACCACCGAGTCGACCTCCGAGTCGACCCGCGAGCCGGAACAGGAGTCGGAACAGGACGGCCTCTCGGCACTGTCCGCCCTTGTGGGCGGGATAGGACAGGAGACCGAGCAGGAGGGCCATTCCGGGGCTGCGCCCAGAGTCCCGCGACCGTCCGACCGGAAGGCAGGTGAGGTCGAGGAGGTCGAGATCGAGGAACTGGTCGAGCTCGCTCCGACCTCCGTCGTCTCGGTCCCTCCGACCCCGCCGATCGGACCTCAGCTGCTCGACGAGGCGAAATCCCTCGTCAGCTCCACGATCGACGCCACCCGGGCGCGGATCGCCGCCGCTCGCACGGCGCCCCGCACCCCACCCCGTGCACCGCGCAGGGTCTCCGCGAAGCCGATTCGGATACCGGCACCGGAACGCGATCTGGGCGAGACCGTCCTCGAGATCGACGGCCTGACGAAGCGGTTCGGCGAGCAGGTCGCCGTCGACGACGTCGACCTCGAGGTCAAGCAGGGCTCGTTCTACGGCATCGTCGGCCCGAACGGCGCGGGCAAGACCACGACGCTGTCGATGATCACCGGCCTGCTCCGCCCCGACGCCGGTCGGGTGCTGGCGCACGGCGTCGACGTCTGGGAGGAGCCCGCCCGCGCCAAGCGCATCATCGGCGTGCTGCCCGACGCGCTCCGGCTCTTCGACCGGCTCACCGGCGCCCAGCTCCTCTACTACTCCGGCGCCCTCCGCGGCCTCGACGACGAGACCGTCCGCGCTCGAGCCGCCGACCTCGCGACCGCCTTCGGAATCGAGGACGCGGTCGACCGCCTCGTCGCCGACTACTCCGCCGGCATGACGAAGAAGATCGCGCTCGCCGCGGCGATGATCCACTCGCCCCGGCTGCTCGTGCTCGACGAGCCGTTCGAGTCCGTCGACCCCGTGTCAGCGGCGAACCTCATCGAGATCCTCCAGCGCTACGTGGCGAGCGGCGGCACCGTGGTGCTGTCCAGCCACGGCATGGACCTCATCCAGCGCGTCTGCGACCACGTCGCGATCATCGTCAACGGACGCGTGCTCTCTGCCGGAACCATGGACGAGGTGCGGGGGAGCGCATCCTCGAGGAGCGCTTCGTCGAGCTCGCCGGCGGCCGCAAGGCCGCCGAGGGCATGGAGTGGCTGCACAGCTTCACCGACTGATGCGCATCACGACCGAGCAGATGACCACGGTTCCAGCTGAACGAGAGGAGGGCGGCGCGATGATCCGGGATTTCCTGAGCCTCAAGCTGCGCCTGCTCGCGAACGCGTTCAGGCGCAGCCCCTGGCAGATCGTGGGGCTCGTGCTCGCGCTCGCCTACGGCCTCGGCATCACGATCCTCGCCGTCGTCACCCTCGTCCTGCTGCGGTTCGCGGAGGTCGATGTCGCCCGCGCGACCGTCGTCATCGTCGGATCGGCGCTGGTGCTCGGCTTCGCCCTCGTGCCGCTGGCGTTCGGAGTCGACGACACCCTCGACCCGCGACGGTTCGCTCTGTTCGGCATCGACAACACGCGGCTCGCGGTCGACCTCGCTCTTCGCCGCCCTGGTCAGCGTCCCCTCGTTCGTGCATCATCGTCTTCGGCGGCGTGTCGGTGTTCACCTGGGCCCGGGACTTCGGCCCTTCGTCTTCGGGGTGCTGGGGGCCGCGCTGGCGGTCGCGACCTGCATCGTCGTGGCCCGCGTCAGCACGTCCGTCGCCGCATTCCTGCTGGCCACCCGGCGCGCGCGCGAGCTCGCCGCGCTGCTCGGCATCCTGGCCTTCGTGCTCAGCTCGCCCGGCATCATCGTGCTCGCCGGGCGTGGACTGGCAGCGCGACGGCCTCCGCACCGCGACGGCCCTCGCCGACGGCCTCGCCTGGACTCCGCTCGGCGCCGCCTGGTCCGCCCCGGGCGACGCGGCCGAGGGGAACTACGGGCTGGCGATGCTGCGCATCCTGATCGCCGCGGCATTCCGTCGGCGTCCTGCTGCTCGTCTGGCGGGCGCTGCTCGGCTGGATGCTCGTCACGCCCGAGCGCGAAGCGCGGGCCCGGCACTACGTCGGGCTCGGCTGGTTCGGCCGGCTGCCCAGCGGGCCGACCGCCGCGGTCGCCGCGCGCAGCGCCACCTACTGGCTGCGCGACCCCCGCTACCGCGTCTCGCTGATCATCATCCCGATCACCCCGCTGCTGATGATGGTCCCGCTGCTCGGTCGTCGGCGTGCCGAGCACGCTGCTCGCGCTGCTGCCGGTGCCGGTCATGGCCTGTTCCTCGGCTGGGCGATGCACAACGACGTCGCCTACGACCACACCGCGATCTGGCTGCACGTCGCCTCCGGCGTGCGAGGGACGAGCCGACCGGATCGGCCGACTCTTCCCGGCGCTCGTGCTCGGCATCCCCGTCGTGATCCTCGGATCGTTCGTCAGCGCCGACCTCTACGGAGAGTCGGACGTCGTCGGCGGCCTCATCGGCGTCAGCTCTGCGCTGCTGTTCGCCGGTCTCGGCTTCGCCAGCCTGATCTCGGCGCGGTTCCCCTACCCCGTGCCGCAGCCGGGCGACAGCCCTTCCAGCAGCCGCAGTCGCCGGCAGCCACGCGGCCGCCGTGCAGTCGATCGCCTTCCCGCCGCGCTCATCCCTGCCGCACCGGCGATCTCTTCGCCTGGCTCGGCTTCTTCACCGACCCGAGCTGGTTCGTCGCCTCGCTCGTGTCCGGTGTATCGCTCGGCGTCGTCGCTCTGGTCTTCGGAGTGGCCGTCGGGTCCTGGATCTACGACCGCCGCGGACCCGAGCTCGTCAGCGCCGCGACGCGCAGCTGATGGCCGCCGTCGGGGACCCGAGGCAGCCGCGGAACCAACAGGAGCGATCGTCGTCGCGCGTAGACTTTCGGGCATGTGGGATCAGCGTGCGGCAGCCGATGCGGGCGGCGGGACGGACACCCTCGACCGCGAGCTCGAGGAGCTCATCGAGAAGGAGCAGCTCGAGGACGGCGACCACGACCGCTTCTCGCACTACGTGCAGAAGGAGAAGATCCTCGAGTCCGCGGTCACCGGCAAGCCGGTCAGCGCTCTGCGGCAAGAAGTGGGTGCCGGGCCGCGACCCGGAGAAGTTCCCGGTCTGCCCCACCTGCAAGGAGATCTACGAATCGATGAACGAGTAGCCGGGCGGCCCGTCTCGGCAGGACTCGTCCGCTACGACGGTAGACCGTCGGGATGCACGGGATCGCCGCGCGCGAAGGCGGAACGCCTCGGGCGGCAGCTCCGCGACGCACCGCCGCGTGGTGCGCGCGCGCGGCCGACGCGCCCGCGGCGCCGAGGTACTGCGGGTCGATCGGCGCCGCCGTCGGATCGAGCGGCACGTGCAGCGCGCGCGCGTCCGGCATCCGGCGTGCGCGCCGTCGACAGGAGTGGCATCGACTCGGACGCAGCTCCGCCGTCGCCGACGCCGTCTCCGACAGCGGCGGAACGGCGTGCTTGCGGCCGCCGACGCCGGCCTTGTCCGCCGAGCGTCTTGGCGACCGCGAGCCATGCGCCGTCGGCGTCCTGGCGCGCGACGAGCTTGTAGACCATGCCGGCGGTCGGGTGCGCCCGAGCCGGTGACGAGCGACGTGCCGACGCCGTACGAGTCGACGGGGGAGGCGGCGAGCGCGGCGATCGCGTACTCGTCGAGGTCGTTCGTCACGGTGATCCGCGTGCCCGTCGCGCCGAGCTCGTCGAGCTGCGTCGCGCACCTCGGCGCACCACGCACGGGCAGGTCGCCGGAGTCGATGCGCACGGCGCCGAGCTCGGTGCCCGCCACCCGACACGCGCGGTCGCGACGGCCGTCGGCATGTCGTAGGTGTCGACCAGCAGCGTCGTGCCGGCGCCCATGCGCGTCGATCTGCGCGCGGAACGCCTCCTCCTCGGTGTCGTGCAGCAGCGTGAACGCGTGCGCGGCCGTGCCCATCGTCGGCACGCCCCAGCGTGCGGCCGGCCTCGAGGTTCGAGGTCGCGCGCGAACCCGGCGATGTAGGCGGCCCGCGCCGCGGCGACGGCCGAGCGCTCGCCGCGTGCGGCGCGAGCCCATCTCGGCCAGCGGCCGGCTCGCCCGCCGCGGACACCATCCGCGCGGCGGCGGTCGCGACCGCGGAGTCGTAGTTCAGCACGCTGAGCGACGAGCGTCTCGAGCACGACCGCCTCGGCGAACGTGCCCTCGACGACGAGCACGGGGGAGCCGGGGAAGTAGAGCTCGCCCTCGCGGTAGCCCGCGTGATCGTCGCCGCGTGAAGCGGTAGTCCGCGAGCCAGTCGAGCGTGTCGGCAGCGCGACGACCTCGCTCGTCGCGCAGCCAGCGCAGCTCGTCGTCGCCGAAGCGGAAGCGCCTCGATCAGCTCGAGCAGCGCGCCCGGTGCCGGCGACGACGCCGTAGCGGCGGCCGCCCGGCAGGCGCCGCGCGAACAGCTCGAAGACGCATCGGCGCTCGGCGGTGCCGTCGCGCAGCGCGGCGTCCAGCATCGTGAGCTCGTAGCGGTCGGTGAGCAGGGCGGTGCTCTGCGTCACCAGGCCAGCCTACGCGCCGGGCCCGGCCCCTCAGGGCGCGCGATCCCCGGAAACACGCGGATCGAAGCCCCCTGAACTGGGACGAGCGGCTCGTCTCCACCCGCTTCTAGCATTGCGCAAGACCTGCTGTACCCGCAGCCAGGAATGCGCGCCTCACCCGGACGCGTCCCCCTTGTTCCTGAGAGACCCACTCATGCTCAGCCTCCCCGTCCCCGTCGCGCCCGTCGACGCCATGTTCAGCGTCGGCGGCCTCGACCTCATCCCTGCTGGCGTCGCCGCCGACCGTGCTGATCGCACTCGGCGTCGCGCTGGTCATCACCTCGCTGCGTCGCCAGGACTCCGGCCGGGACACCACTCACCGCCAGTAGGCGCCGTCTGCCACGTCGCTCTGCAGCATCCGCTGCACCGTTCTGCCGGATGGCGTCAGCGCTCCGGGCCTCCACCGCCACCTAGGCTGATCCGCCGTGACTGACGCGCCGATCGGAGTCTTCGACTCCGGGGTCGGCGGGCTCACCGTGGCCCGCGCGATCATCGACCAGCTGCCGAGCGAGTCCATCCTCTACGTCGGCGACACCGCCACACGCCCTACGGGCCGAAGCCGCTCGCCGAGGTCCGCGCGTACGCCCTCGAGGTGATCGACGACCTCGTCGCCCAGGGCGTGAAGCTGCTCGTCATCGCCTGCAACACCGCCTCGGCGGCCATGCTCCGCGACGCGCGCGAGCGGTACACGCACGGCCACGGCATCCCCGTCGTCGAGGTCATCCAGCCCGCGGTGCGCGCCGCCGTCCGCCGCACCCGCAACGGCCGCGTCGGCGTGATCGGCACCGCGGGCACCATCCGCTCGCGCGCCTACGAGGACGCATTCGCCGCGGCCCCGCATCTCGAGCTCGTGTCAGCGCGGCCTGCCCGCGCTTCGTCGAGTTCGTCGAGGCGGGCGTCACCAGCGGCGACGAGCTGTTCGCGGTCGCCGAGGAGTACCTGCAGCCGCTGCGGCGACGCGGACATCGACACCCTCGTGCTCGGCTGCACGCACTACCCGCTGCTGTCCGCCGCGATCCAGTACGTGATGGGCCCGGACGTCGCGCTCGTCTCCAGCGCCGAGGAGACCGCGAGCGACGTCTACCGCACGCTCGTCCAGCACGACCTGCTGCGCACCGCCGACCTGCCTCCCCGCCGCCGCTTCGAGGCGACCGGCGACGAGCGCAGCCGAGTTCCCGCGCCTCGCGCACCGCTTCCTCGGCCCCGAGGTGCCGCGCGTCGAATCGGTGCAGACCGGCGCCATCCAGCTCCCCGACCGCGCAGCTCGCCACCCCGAGCTGACGCACACCGCCCACCCGCACTCACACCCACCCGCATAGACATCGACCCGCCGAGACGGCGGCGTCAGCACCGGAAGGACGACCCGTGGCCCGCGCCGACGGCCGCACCCCAGCAGACTGCGACCCATCACCATCGAGCGCGGCTGGAGCGCGCAGGCCGAGGGCAGCGCGCTCATCTCCTTCGGCGGCACCAAGGTGCTCTGCACCGCGTCGTTCACGAACGGCGTGCCGCGCTGGCTGCAGGGCAAGGGCAAGGGCTGGGTCACCGCCGAGTACGCGATGCTGCCGCGCGCCACGAACGACCGCAACGACCGCGAGAGCGTGAAGGGCAAGATCGGCGGGCGCACGCACGAGATCTCGCGGCTGATCGGCCGCGCGCTGCGCGCCGTCGTCGACACGCAAGGCGCTCGGCGAGAACACGATCGTGATCGACTGCGACGTGCTGCAGGCCGACGGCGGCACCCGCACCGCGGCGATCACCGGCGCGTACGTCGCGCTCGCCGACGCGATCGAGTGGGGCCGCGGCAAGAAGTTCATCGGCCAGAAGGCGCAGCCGCTGCATCGACTCGGTCGCGGCGGTCTCGGTCGGCATCATCGACGGCGAGCCGATGCTCGACCTGGCGTACGTCGAGGACGTGCGCGCCGAGACCGACATGAACGTCGTCGTCACCGGCCGCGGCCTGTTCGTCGAGGTGCAGGGCACGGCCGAGGGCGCGCCGTTCGACCGGCGCGAGCTCGACGCGCTGCTCGACCTCGCCCTCGGCGGGCACGGCGCAGCTGGCCGGCTGCCAGCGGGCCGCGCTCGAGGGCACCGGCAGCCCGACGCATGAGCGCGGCCGACCGTGCCGCGTCGTGCTCGCCACGCACAACGCGCACAAGGTCGAGGAGCTCCGGCGCATCCTCGGCGCCGCGCCTCGTCGGGCATCGAGCTGCGTCGCCTACGACGGCCCCGAGCCGGTCGAGGACGGCGACACCTTCGCCGAGAACGCGCTGATCAAGGCGCGCGCCGCGGCCGCGCACACCGGGCTTGCCCGCGCTCGCCGACGACTCCGGCATCTCGGTCGACGCGCTCGGCGGCGCGCCCGGCATCCTCTCGGCGCGCTACGCCGGCACGCGCGACTCGACGCGACAACGTCGCGCTCCTGCTCGACAAGCTGCACCGACATCCCCGACCGCAGCGAGCCGCCGACGTTCGACCTGCGCGGCCGCGCTGGTGCTGACGGCGACTGCGAGCACGTCGGCACGGCGGTCTGGCCGGGCTCGGTGCTCGGAGGCCCCGACGGGCGGCGGACGGGTTCGGCTACGACCCGATCTTCCGCCCCGACGGGCTCGACGTCGCCAGCGGCCCAGCTGACCGCCGACGAGAAGAACGCGATCAGTCACCGCGCGCGGGCCTTCGCCGCGTTGATGCCCTGGCTGCGCGCCACTTTGCTGCAGCACTGATCTCGTCGGCCGACGCGCTATCGACCGCTGATCGGGCCGCGCGCCTAGCGCCGTGCAGGATGGTCCGTACCCTGGAGCCATGCACGATCACGCGCACGGCTGCGGGGCTCGACAGCCGTCGCCCGTCTCGCGATCGCGCTCGGCCATCACCGCCGCCGTCCTCGATCGCCGAGGTCGTCGGCGCCGCGCTCTCGGGATCGCTCGCGCTGCTCGCCGACGCCGGCCACATGGCCAGCGACGCGATCGCCCTGGTCGTCGCGCTGGTCGCGACCGTCGTCGCCGCGCGCCCGGCCACCGACCGGCACACCTTCGGCTTCCAGCGCGTCGAGGTGCTCGGCGCCGCTGGTCAACGGCGTGCTGCTCATCGTGCGTCGCGGTCTGGGTCGGCGGTCGAGGGTCATCCGGCGCCTGCTCGATCCGATCGCAGCCGCAGGTGCAGGGCGTGCCGCATGCTCGTCGTCGCGGTCGTCGGCCTGGTCGCCAACCTCGCGGCGATGCTGGTGCTGCGCGGCGGCGACCGGCGAGTCGCTGAACATGCGCGGCGCCTACCTCGAGGTGCTGGGCGACCTGATCGGCTCGGTCGCGGCCATCGTCGCCGGCATCGTCATCGTCACGACCGGCTTCGCGCAGGCCGACGCGATCGCCTCGCTGCTGTCGCGGCGCTGATCGTGCCGCGCGCGATCGCTGCTGCTGCGCGACGTGGTCTCGGTGCTCACCGAGTCGGCGCCGACGGGCACCGACGTCGCCGAGATCCGCAGCCACATCCTCGAGACGCACGGCGTCGTCGCCGTGCACGACGTGCACGTGTGGCAGATCACCTGCGGGCGCGCCCGTCTTCACGGCGCACGTCGTGGTCGATGCCGGGCGTGCTCGAAGGCGGGGGAGCGGGCGACATGCTCGACCGCCTCGGCGACTGCCTCAACGGCCACTTCGACGTCGAGCACTCGACGTTCCAGCTCGAGCCCGCGGGCCGCGCCGACCACGAGGAATCCCAGCACGCCACCATCGAGATCGCTAGGGTCGAGGCATGTCCAAGGCCCTGTCCGCCACGGTCGTCGAGGACTACCTCAAGGTCATCTACGGGCACACCGAGTGGCAGCCCGAGCCGATCACCAGCTCGCAGCTGGCCGCCCGGCTCGGGCCTCGCGCCGTCGCACCGTCACCGAGATGGTGAAGAAGCTCGTCGCGCCGGGGCTCGTCGCTGCACGCGCCGTACGGCGCGGTGCGGCTCACCGATCCGGGGCGCGCAGAGGCGCTCGCGCATGGTGCGCCGGCACCGGCTGATCGAGACCTGGCTCGTCGCGCAGTACGGCTACGGGTGGGACGAGGTGCACGACGAGGCCGAGGTGCTCGAGCACGCGATGAGCGACCGGCTGCTCGACGACATCGACGAGCAGCTCGGGCATCCGACGCGCGACCCGCACGGCGATCCGATCCCGGCGCGCGACGGCGTCGTCCGGATGCCCGACGCCGTGCTGCTCGACGCGCTGGACGGCGCGAGCGCGGGCCGCATCGCGCGGATCAGCGACCGCGACCCCGAGGTGCTGCGCGAGCTCGAGGCGCGACACCTGTCGATCGGCAGCGAGGTCACCGCGGACGCGCTTCCCTGCGTGGCTGCATCCGTCGATCTGGGTCTCCGCCGCGTAGATCACAGGGAACCGGTACGTTCGGCGCCCGGATACCGCTATGTTTTCGGTACACCGAAATCAGGAGTCCGCCGATGGTCGCTGAGCGCGTCGAAGTCGCCGTGCCGCCCCGTGCCGCGCGCCTGTTCCCGCTGCTCGGCCCCGCCGTGGTCGCCGGCGTCGCCTACCTCGACCCGGGCAACGTCGCGAGCAACATGACCGCCGGCGCGCAGTACGGCTACCTGCTGGTCTGGGTCGTCGTCGCCGGGAACGCGATGGCGTGGCTCATCCAGTACCTGTCGGCGAAGCTCGGCATCGTCACGGGTCGCAGCCTGCCCGAGACTCTCGGCCAGCGCCTGACCCGCCGGCCGGCTCGCTACGCCTTCTGGGTGCAGGCCGAGCTCGTCGCCATGGCGACCGACATCGCCGAGATCATCG
Source organism: uncultured Actinomycetota bacterium (assembly GCA_963830655.1). Taxonomy (GTDB): domain Bacteria; phylum Actinomycetota; class Actinomycetes; order Actinomycetales; family Microbacteriaceae; genus Naasia. Next base: position 141,810 of record CAWHND010000001.1, on the reverse strand, counting down.
GCGGCGCGGTCGCGCTCTACCTGCTGTTCGGCCTGCCGCTGCTGGCCGGGGGCGTCATCACCGGCGTCGTCTCGATGCTGCTGCTGACGCTGCAGAGCCGGCGCGGCCCGCGGCCGTTCGAGCGGGTCATCACCGGGCTCGTGCTCATCATCGCGGTCGGCTTCTGCGCCGGGATCCTCGTTCGGCCCGCCGGATCCCGGCGCCGCGCTCGCCGGCCTCGTGCCGCGCTTCGCCGACTCCGGATCGGTGCTGCTCGCCGCATCCATCCTCGGCGCCACGGTCATGCCGCACGCGATCTACGCGCACTCCGCGCTGACCCGCGACCGATTCGGCCTGCTCGAGGCGGGCGCCTTCCGCACGTCAGGTGCTGCAAGGCCACCCGCATCGACGTCACCATCGCGCTGGTGGTCGCCGGGAGCGTCAACGTCGTCATCCTGCTGCTCGCCGCCGCGAACGTGCGCGGGGTCAGCGGCACCAACTCGCTCGAGGGCGCCCACCAGGCGATCTCCGCGGGCCTCGGCTCGGGCGTCGCGACCCTGTTCGCGGTCGCCCTGCTCGCATCCGGGCTCGCGTCGTCCTCGGTCGGCGCCTATGCCGGAGCCGAGATCATGCACGGGCTGCTGCACGTGCGCATCCCGCTGCTCGTGCGGCGGCTGGTCACCCTGCTGCCGGCGCTCGTGCTGCTGGCGATCGGCTTCGATCCCACCCTGGCGCTGGTGCTCAGCCAGGTGGTGCTGTCGTTCGGCATCCCGTTCGCGCTGATCCCGCTCGTGCGTGCTCACGGCGCAGCGGCGCACCATGGGCGACGCGGTCAACCGGATCCACACCACCGTGCTCGCCGTCGTCGCCGCGGCGGCGCTCATCACCCTGAACATCACGCTCCTGGTGCTGCTCGCCACCGGGTAGGAGTCAGTCGAGGGTGGGCGTCTCCGTGCGCTGCGTCGTGGTACCGGCGAGACGAGCCTTCTTCGCCTTGCGCGAGGACTGGATGTAGTGGAAGACCGTCGGGACGATGGTGACCACCACGGCGGCGAGCAGGATGAGGTCGATGTACTCCACCACGAAGTCGCGCACCGGCGGGATGTAGCCGATGAAGAAGCCGAGCAGGGTGACGCCCGGTTCCCCACAGGATGGCGCCAGCGGCGTTGTAGAGGGAGTACCTGCGGTAGTCCATGTGGCCGACGCCCGCCGCGATCGGGGCGAAGGTGCGCACGATGGGCACGAAGCGGGCGATGATCACGGCCAGGGCGCCGAACCGGGTGAAGAACGCGTTGGTGCGGTTCACGTTCTCGACGCTGAAGAGACCGCTCTCCTTGCGCTCGAATATCCGAGGACCCACCCTGTGGCCGATCAGGTATCCCGACCTCGCCGCCGAGGAAGGCGGCGAATGAGATCGCGAGGCACACCCACCAGATGTCGACGCCGATGGTTCCCGAGAAGGTGAGCACGCCCGTGATGACGAGCAGGGTGTCGCCGGGGAGCAGGAAGCCGACCAGCAGACCGGTCTCGGAGAACACGATGACGCAGACCGCGAGCAGGGCGAACGCGCCGAAGCCCTCGATGATGTTCTGCGGGTCGAGCCATGGGAGGAGGGCGGTGGGATGCAGGCTGGGCGGTGGGATGCAGGCCAGAGGAGAGCAGGGCTGTCGAGTGCAGGGCTGTGTGGAGCACGGTGGTCCAGTCGTCGTCGGGCCTCAGGCGATGGCTGCAGAGGGCGGTGCGTGCGGAGCTGCCTGGCGCGGGCGCTCCGATCAGGGTAACTGAGAACGCCTCCCGCCCACGGAGGAAACTCCCGGATCATTCGCTCCGGATGAGGCCACGCGACCGCCATAGCCGCAGCGATGGGGACCGCGCACGGGCTGATCGGTGGGTCTCACGGGTCGACCCATCGAACCACGGCGGATCGCTACCATCCGAAGCCGCCGCACGGGCCAGCGCCGTAAGCCAGCAGACACCGCCGCTCCCATCAGCCGCCGTGGCGGTGTTCGTGCGAGCCGTGGTCGTCGGCTGTTTCGGGAGAGCCGCCCATCATGCGCAACATGCTGCCCGATCCGCTTCGGAAGAAGACGACGAGGAGGGCCGCGGCTAGGACGATGAACACGATGTCGAGCCAGGTCGTGTAGTTCCACGAGATGCCTGCCTCCACTATCGAGAGGTCCCGATCGGAGGGGACCAGACCAAGAGGCGTGAAGACCAGCTCGACTGCGTAGCCCGCGAGCACCATGGCCGCATAGAAGATGGCGGTGATCCGAACCGCGGCCCGGAGGCCGTAGTACTTCCGGTAGATCAGGATGATCGGGATGATGATCAGGTCGGCGAAGATGAAGCTGATCACTCCGCCGAAGCTGATCCCGCCGTTCCAGAGAACGGCGGCCAGCGGCACGTTGCCCACCGAGCAGACGAAGCTCACGACGGCGATCAGCGGTCCGATCAGCGGGTCGAAGATGAAGGCGAGGGTGGGGTCCTGGGCGAAGAAGATCGCCTGCAGCCACTCGTTCGGCACCCAGGCGGCGAAGGCTCCCGCAATCAGCAGTCCGATGACGATGTCGCGGAGCACGGCGGCCCAGTCCATGACGAAGTACTGCGACACCGAGGTGATCCCGGCGCGGGAGAACAGCCGCTTCCAGAAGCCGGCGTCGCCGCTGACCGACATGTCCATGGTGGCGTGACCCTCCATCGATCCCGAGAGCCCCTTGTCAGCCTGTTCGCGGGCGGCGTCCACGATCTTTCCGCGCATCCACAGGCGGAAGCCCAGTGCGACGAAGACGATGATGATGGTCCGCCGACGAACTCTGCGAGGGTGAACTGCCAGCCCATCACGAAGGCGAGGATGAGCCCGAGCTCCAGCACCAGGTTCGTCGATGCGATCTCGAACGCCATCGCCGAGGTGAAGTTCGCACCCCGTCGGAACAGTGCCCGGGCCAACGCAACGGCGGCGTAGGAGCACGAGGACGACGCCGCGCCGAGTCCTGACGCGATCGCGAGGGACCGCGGCGAATCGTCGCTCATCAGAGCGACGATGCGCTCTTTGCGGACCACCGCCTGGATGACACCCGAGAGGGTGAAGCCCAGCACGAGCGGCCAGAGGATCTGCCAGCCCATGGAGGCGGAGGTGGCGAGCGCGCGTCCGACTGCTCCGATGATGTCCATTCCGCTCTCATCCCTTCGATTCGATCGACCATACCCCGGAGGGGTATGCGAGCGGTCCTCGAGGTCGTCGGAGGCAGAGGCCCCTTCTCGGTCGAGCGGTCATCCCGTCGGCGTCGGTATCGTGGATGACCACCGCACGTGCCGGGTGGATTCCAAGGAGCGAGCCGTGAACGCATTCGACCTCGCCCGTGAGCTTCCCGTGCTCCCGCTGACGAGCACCGCCGGTGATGCCGCCATCATCCTCGCGGAAACGGGCTGCGCCGATCTCGTCGTGGCCGCGGCCGACGGGAGGATGCTCGGGACCATCTCGGCCATCGACCTTCTGGGGCTGCTGGTGCCGCCCTACCTCCAAGAAGATCCTGTGCTCGGTCGGATGTGGGCCGACGATGATGTTCAGCGCTCCTTGGGTCGTGCACAGGATCGTGCGCTCAGCGAGCTCGTCGGAGTCGCCGCCAAGCCGAGCGAGCACGTGCGACGGCTGAGGTCGATCGAGGCCGACGCCAACCTCGTCGAGCTCGCAGTCGAGTTCATCGAGCACCATGCCCAGCTGCTGCTCATCGAGGGGAGCTCTCCGGCGATGTTCGTGCGGGTGACCGACGTCGCTGCCGCCATCGCGTCAGCTGGTCGGGACGCCGGCGCGTGACGTGGCAGATCGTCGCGGCCATCGCGATCTTCGTGGCGGCCTACGCGCTCATCGCCACCGAGAAGATCTCGCGCGTCGTCGTCGTGCTCGCCGGCGCGGCGGGGATGGTGATCCTGGGGGCGACCGATGCGCAGCACGCGTTCTTCTCCGAGGACTCAGGCATCGATTGGAACGTGATCTTCCTGCTGCTCGGCATGATGATCATCGTCGGCATCCTCCGGCACTCCGGCGTCTTCGAGTTCCTCGCCATCCGGGTGGCCAAGATCGCGCGCGGACGTCCATTCGTGCTGATGGTCCTTCTCGTGGTGCTCACGGCCGTGCTGTCCGCGCTGCTGGACAATGTCACGACCGTGCTGCTCGTCGCCCCAGTCACTCTGCTCGTCTGCGAGCGGCTGGGACTGCCTCCCGTCCCATTCCTGATCGCCGAGGTGATGGCCAGCAACATCGGCGGGACGGCGACTCTGATCGGCGACCCTCCGAACATCATCATCGCGAGCCGATCCGGTCTCGACTTCCTGGACTTCCTCGCCAATCTCGGGCCCATCATCGCCATCGTTCTCGTCGTCTTCGTGCTGCTCTGCCGGGTGATGTTCCGCCATGCCTTCCGCTACGACCCCGAGCGTGCGGCCCTGGTCATGGCGCTCGACGAGCGCGAGGCGATCACCGATCGCAGCCTGCTCGTCAAGGGCGTTGCGGTCGTCGCCCTCGTCATCCTCGGGTTCACCCTGCACTCGGTCATCGCGGTGGAGCCATCCGTGATCGCACTGCTCGGTGCTGGGCTTCTCATCCTGCTGGCCCGGATGGAGCCGCGCGAATACTTCGGCGAGGTCGAGTGGGAGACGCTCCTGTTCTTCGCTGGGCTCTTCGTCATGGTCGGCTCGCTCATCGAGCTGGGCGTGATCTCGGCGATCGGTGAGGCGGCCGTCGCGCTGTTCGGCACTGATTACCTCGCCGCCGCGACCGTGCTCCTTGCCGGGTCGGCGGTGATCTCCGGCATCGTCGACAACATCCCGTATGTCGCGACGATGGCCCCGCTCGTCAATGATTTCGTCGACCAGGGAGGCCCGGGCAGCGAGGCGCTGTGGTGGGCACTCGCACTCGGCGCCGACCTCGGCGGCAACGCGACCGCCATCGGCGCCAGCGCGAATGTGGTGGTACTCGGCATCGCGCGCCGCAATGGGCACCCCATCAGCTTCTGGGGCTTCACGAAGTACGGGCTGATGGTCACGGCAGTGACAGTGGCGGTCTGCTGGCCCTACCTCTGGCTGCGCTACTACGCCTGAGCCGTCGGGGCCCTTCGGGCCGTGACGGCTCTCCGTGCGGAAGGTGGGACGTGATCCCCGGCGCAAGCGTGCGCCGTGGGCCCACCACCTGTTGGCCCATCGAGCACATCTTCCTCCCGCAGAGCCGTCGGGCCCTTCGGGCTTTACGGCCCCCCGTGCGGAAGGTGGGACTTGAACCCACACGCTCGAAAGCACAGGAACCTAAATCCTGCGTGTCTGCCAATTCCACCACTCCCGCGAGTGCGCCCATTCTATTCAGCGCCCCGGCCCGCGGATCTGCGGTGAATTCCGGTCCTCGTCAGTGCCCCTACCCTGTGGGGAGGAACTCTCGCAGGAGGCGACAATGCGGATCGGGCTACTCACATCGGGCGGCGACTGCCCAGGACTCAACGCGGTCATCCGCGGGGCCGTCCTCAAGGGCGTGCGCACGCATGACGCGGAGTTCGTCGGCTTCCGCTACGGCTGGCGCGGCCTCGTCGACGGCGACACCATGCATGTCGATCGCCACACGGTCCGCGGCATCGGCCGTCAGGGCGGCACCATCCTCGGCTCGTCACGGACGAACCCGTTCGAGGGCGAGAAGGGCGGCCCCGACAACATCCGCAAGACGATGTCGGAGCTCGGCGTCGACTCGATCATCGCCATCGGCGGCGAGGGCACGCTGACCGCCGCCCGCCGCCTCGCCGACGCGGGCATCAACGTCGTCGGCGTTCCGAAGACCATCGACAACGATCTGGGTGGCACCGACTACTCGTTCGGCTTCGACACCGCCGTCGAGATCGCCACCGAGGCCATCGACCGGCTGCGCACCACCGCGGAATCGCACCAGCGCTGCATCGTCGCCGAGGTCATGGGGCGCCACGTCGGCTGGATCGCCCTCCACTCGGGCATGGCGTCCGGAGCGCACGCGATCCTGATCCCCGAGCAGCCCAAGACCATCGATGAGATCTGCGGCTGGGTCGAGAGCGTCCGCGACCGCGGACGGGCGCCGGTTCTCGTCGTCTCCGAGGGCTTCAAGTTCGAGGGCATGGAGGAGGCGCACTCCCATAAGGGCCTCGACGCCTTCAATCGGCCGCGACTCGGCGGGATCAGCGAGATCCTCGCGCCCATGATCGAGGAGCGCACAGGAATCGAGTCGCGCTCGCAGGTGCTCGGCCACATGCAGCGAGGCGGTGAGCCCAGCGCCTACGACCGCGTGCTAGCGACCCGTCTCGGCATGGCCGCGGCAGACAGCGTCCACCAGCAGCAGTGGGGATCGATGGTCGCGCTGCGCGGCACCGAGATCGTCACGGTGAGCATCGCCGACGCCGTCCACGAGCTGAACAAGGTGCCCGCTGCGCGGTACGACGAGGCTGCGATCCTCTTCGGCTGAGCGGGCGACAGGGGGGGCGCCCGGGAGCGCGCTTCAGGCGGCGGCCGCGGCGGCCGCCTCGAGGGTCGAGCGGAAGGCCGAGATCGCGGGTGAGGAGATGCCCGCCGCCCGCTGCGCGGTGAAGATGGTCCGACGCGGCAGATCCGGCAGATCGAGCAGTGCGCAGCTGGTCGGACGCCCCGCCCAGACGAGTTCGGGCATCAGGGCCACCGCGTTGCCCGACTCGATCAGGCGGATCTGCGCCTGGAGATCGGGCGTCTCGTAGCGGACATCGGGTTCGAAGCCGACCCGGCGGCAGAGCTGCTCGGCGAAGTGCCGTGACGCCGTCCCCGGCGGCTCCATCACCCACGCCATCCCACGCGCGTCGCCCAGCTCGCGGATCGTGCCGCGGAGTTCACCGGGCGAGGCGAGCTGGATGGCGTCGGTCGTCAGGTCACGCCGATCGAGCCCGTCGAGCCACGGAGCCGAATGGGCGGGATACTGCTCGGCGATGACCAGATCGAAGTCACGGGCCCACGTGTCGTAGAGGGCCCGGCCGGGCTCGCGCTGCACCATCTCGACCCGCACGTCGGGATGCAGGCGGCTCATCGCGCTGAGCGCCGCCGGCATCAGCGCCAGTGCCGCCGACTGGAACACAGCCACCCGCACCCGTCCTCGAATCGTGCTGAGGGAGGAGTGGACCGCCGCTTCGGCCCGCTCCAGGGTGTCCAGCACCTCGCGCGCCGCCTCGACGAGCACCTCCGCCTGCGGCGTGAGCAGCACGCGGCGCCCCGCCTTCCGAAGCAGGGGCACGCCCGCCTCGCGCTCCAGCAGGGCGAGCTGCTGCGAGACGGCCGACGGGCTGAAGTTGAGCGACTCCGCGACCGCGGCGAGCGTGCCGCGGATCGAGAGCTCGCGGAGCAGCACGAGCCGGCGCACCTCGAGCATCGGACTCCTATCGTTCAGGCTGGCTTACCAGTATTCGTCAGATAACGCCGCTTCCGCTCATCAATGGGTGGAGCGCAGACTGTGGCCATGACCGAGATCGCCCAGCCGTCCATCGCTGCCGCCCATGCGGGTGCAGAAGATCTCGACCTGGTCGACGAGTCCATAGCGCTGGTCGAACGGTGGCTCCTCGAGGCGGCGTCCGCGAGGATCGATCCGTCCGGCGCCCGTCTCGCCGGAGTGCTCAAAGACCCGAAGGGGCTCGACTTCACGGTCGGCTTCGTCGACGGAGTGGTCCGGCCCGAGGACCTGCGGGTGGCCGCTCGCAACCTCTCGAGGATCGCGCCCGTCGTTCCCGGCTTCCTGCCCCTGCCCCTTCGCGCCGCGGTGCGGATCGGCGGGTGGACGGCGCCCCTTCTGCCGGCTGTCGTCGTGCCGATCGCCCGCCGCGTGCTCCGCCGGATGGTCGGGCACCTCATCGTCGACGCCACCGACTCGCGTCTCGGTCCGGCGATCGCGAAGATCCGGACCGAGGGAATCCGGCTCAACATGAACCTGCTCGGCGAAGCGGTCCTCGGCGAGCGCGAGGCGGGCCGACGCCTCGACGGCACGCTGCGCCTGCTCGGGCGGAGCGACGTGGACTACGTCTCGATCAAGGTCTCGGCCGCCGTCGCGCCGCATGCGCCGTGGGCGTTCGATGAATCGGTCGCGGATGTCGTGGAGAAGCTCCGACCGCTCTTCGCTCGAGCCGCCGCCTCCCGCCCGAGGAAGTTCATCAACCTCGACATGGAGGAGTTCAAGGACCTCGATCTCACCATCGCGGTCTTCACCCGACTGCTGGATGAGCCGGAGTTCCAGGACCTCGAGGCGGGGATCGTGCTGCAGGCCTACCTCCCTGACGCCCTCGCGGCGATGATCCGCTTGCAGGAGTGGTCCGCAGCCCGGCGTGCACGCGGCGGCGCGGGCATCAAGGTGCGCCTGGTCAAGGGCGCGAACCTGCCGATGGAGCAGGTCGAGGCCGCCGTGCACGGCTGGCCGCTCGCCACCTGGAGCAGCAAGCAGGGAATCGGACACCAACTACAAGCGCGTGCTCGACTACGCACTCCTGCCCGAGCGGATCGCGAACGTGCGGCTCGGCATCGCGGGTCACAACCTGTTCGACATCGCGTTCGCCTGGCTGCTCGCCGGGCGCCGCGGAGTCCGGAGCGGCATCGAGTTCGAGATGCTCCTCGGCATGGCCCAGGGGCAGGCCGAAGCCGTTCGGCGCGAGGTCGGATCGCTGCTGCTCTACGTCCCGTCGTCGCTCCCGCCGAGTTCGACGTCGCCATCGCCTACCTCGTGCGCCGACTCGAAGAGGGCGCATCGACGGACAACTTCATGTCCGCGGTGTTCGAGATGGGCGACGACGTCGCACTCTTCGAGCGGGAGAAGGAGCGGTTCCTCGGATCGGTTGCCGAGCTCGACGCTGCGGTACCCCGCTCGCACCGGGTCGCCGACAGGTTCGCGGCCGTCGAGCGATCCGCCGTCGGTCGCTTCGAGAACACTCCGGACACCGATCCGGCGGTCGCGGAGAACCGAGAGTGGGTGCGCGCGCTTCTCGCCCGAGTTCCCGGCACGGCGCTCGGCGACGGCGACGCTGGCTGCGGCCCGGCTGGACTCGGCGCCGCAACTCGATGCCGTGCTGGAGGACGGCTGCGACGGCCGGTCAACGTGGGGTGCCCAGTCCGGAGCCGAGCGCGGCCGGGTGCTGCACCGGGTGGGGGACGTCCTCGAAGCGCGTCGGGCAGACCTGATCGAGATCATGGTGGCCGAAGGCGGCAAGACCGTCGATCAGGCCGACCCCGAGGTGTCCGAGGCCGTCGACTTCGCGCACTACTACGCCGAGCTGGCGCCCGAGCTCGACCAGATCCCGGGCGCCCGGTTCGTGCCCGCCGCGGTCACGCTGGTCACCCCTCCCTGGAACTTCCCGGTCGCCATCCCGGCGGGATCTGCGCTGGCCGCCCTCGCCGCTGGCTCGGCCGTCGTCTTCAAGCCGGCGCCCGTCACCGCGCGGTGCGGCGCCCTCATCGCCGAGGCGCTCTGGGAGGCCGGGATCCCTCGCGACGTGCTGCAGCTCATCGATGTGGGGGAGGAGGAGCTCGGCCGCCAGCTCATCTCGCACCCGTCGGTGGACCGGGTCATCCTCACCGGCGCCTACGAGACGGCCGAGCTGTTCCGATCGTTCCGCCCCGACCTGCCGCTGCTCGCAGAGACCAGCGGCAAGAACGCCATCATCGTCACCCCGTCAGCGCCGACCTCGACGCTCGCGGTCAAGGACGTCGTCGCCTCCGCCTTCGGGCACGCGGGCCAGAAGTGCTCGGCCGCCTCGCTCGTGATCCTGGTCGGCTCGGTCGCCACCTCGCCGCGCTTCCGCATCCCAGCTCCTCGACGCCGTCTCGTCGCTGACCGTCGGCCGGCCGGAGGACCCCACGACCCGGATGGGACCGCTCGTCGAATCTCCGCGGGCGAAGCTGCTCGACGGACTGACCACGCTCGGGACCGGGGAGCGCTGGCTCGTCCAGCCGCAGCAGCTCGACGCCGACGGAACCCTCTGGAGCCCCGGCGTGCGCGACGGGCGTCGCGCGCGGCTCCGCCTTCCACCGCATCGAGTACTTCGGGCCGATGCTCGGCATCATGACCGCGGCGACGCTCGACGAGGCCATCGAGCTCGTCAACGACGTCGAGTACGGACTGACCTCCGGTCTGCACTCGCTCGACGGCGCCGAGATCACACGCTGGCTCGATCGGATCCAGGCGGGCAACCTGTATGTGAACCGGGGGATCACGGGAGCCATCGTGCGCCGTCAGCCGTTCGGCGGCTGGAAGAAGTCGGCGGTCGGGCCCGGCGCCAAGGCCGGCGGTCCGAACTACCTCGTCGGGCTCGGATCGTGGGAGCCGGATGAGTCGGCCGTTCACCCGGGGACCGCTCGCTTGGAGACCGTTCATGCGGAGACCACTCGCCCGGACACCGCTCCCTCGGCGGACGACGCGCCGATCCTCCATCCGCTCGTCGAGCGGCTGTTGAAGCTCGCATCGGCAGAGCTGACCGCGGAGCAGGCCGCGTCCGTGCGAGCGGGTGCGCTGAGCGACCAGACGGCATGGTCCGCTCGATTCGGACGAGTCGTCGATCCGTCGGGAGTGGCGGCCGAGCACAACCTCTTCCGGTATCGGCCCACGCTCGCGCCGGTCGTCATCCGCGCCGACGAGACGGCATCGCTCGCCGACGTGGTTCGGGTGCTGGCGGCCGGACTGCGATCCGGATCGCGGCTGGCGGCATCCACCGCCATCGAGCTGCCCGGCCCCGTCGCGGCGCTGATCCGCGAGGCCGGTGGATCCGCCCTGGTCGAGACGGATGAGCTGTGGTCGGCGCACATCATGAACGGCGGAGGGGGCCGGGTGCGCTATCTCGGAGACCCGACTCGCATCGCTGCGCTCACTGGAGGGCGCCCAGACCTCGCCGTCTGGTCCGGAACCGTGCTCCGTTCCGGACGCCTGGAGCTGCTGCCGTTCCTGCTCGAGCAGGCGGTCTCGATCACCGCGCACCGCTTCGGCACCCCGAGCGCGATCATCGACGGCGTCGTCGCGGAGCTCACGGCGTCCCGCTGAGCGACCGATACCCGCGCGCGGCGAGATCGGACGGGTTCAGCGCCCCGGGACGCGATTCCAGCCCGTGATGACCCGGCGTCCGTGCTCGAAGCCGAGGGAGCTGATCGACGCGGTATCGAGGGCGAGCAGCGAGCCGTCCTTGACCTCCAGACCGAGCCAGCGGGCGGCGAGCGCTCGCAGGAAGTGGCCGTGCGAGAAGAGCAGCACCTTCTCGCCGCCCTCGAGGATGGGCTCGATCCGATCGCAGATCGATTGAGCTCGGGCGTGCACATCGGCGGCGCTCTCACCGGGGGTCTCGCCCGGTGGGACGCCATCGGTCCAGACGGTCCACGGCGATCCACGGCGCTCGATGATCTCGGTGCTCGTGATGCCCTCGTAGCCCCCGTAGTCCCATTCGGCGAGGTCCGGATCGGGCTGCGCATCGAGGAATCCCGCCAGCCGGGCAGTCTCGCGCGCGCGAGCGAGCGGGCTGGTGAGCACGAGCCCGAACGGGATGCCGGCGAGCGCGTCGCCGACGAGCTGCGCCTTGTACTCGCCCGCCTGCGACAGCGGGATGTCCGTGCGCCCCGTGTGCTGACCGGTGCGGCTCCATTCGGTCTCGCCGTGCCGCACGAGCACCACGCGCGGCTCGTTCGGCCCGTGTCCGGTCGTCTCGGAGATCGCCATGTCGTCCCTCTCGTCAGCGGTGCGTCCAGTCTGGTGGCCCGTCGGCGTGGGTGGAGGCATCTCCCGTCGCATCCGCGGCAATCGCATCCGTCGCGTCCTCTCGGCGAAGGCGTGAGAGCGTAGGGGTCGAGCACCGACGCAGGAGAGGAGCGAGCATGCCAGCAGGACCGGAAAACGCTGGCGCGACCCTGCTCTCGGCCGTGACCGACCTCCGACGCGTGCTCGGTGAGGCTCCGCTGCCGCTCGACATCCCCGGTGCCGACGCGGCTCGGCAGACCCGCGGGCGCCTCCTCGACCAGCTCGACGACTACGTCCTGCCGCGCCTGTCCTCGATGGACGCTCCTGTGCTCGCCGTCGTCGGCGGATCCACCGGGGCCGGCAAGTCGACCCTCGTCAACTCGCTCGTCGGGCGTGAGGTGAGTTCGCCCGGTGTGCTCCGTCCCACCACTCGATCACCGGTGCTCATCCATCATCCCGACGACGCGGCGTGGTTCACCGATCAGCGGATCCTGCCCGGCCTCGCCCGGGTCACCGCGGCAGCGAACACAGGGTCAGGCGTCGGATCGGGCATCAACTCGGTCCGGCTCGTCGCGACCGATGCGCTCGGCCGCGGCCTCGCCCTGCTCGACGCGCCCGACATCGACAGTGTCGTCTCGGCCAACCGGGATCTCGCGGCCCAGCTGCTCGCCGCCGCAGACCTGTGGATCTTCGTCACGACCGCCGCCCGCTACGCCGACGCGGTCCCGTGGGATCTGCTGCGCGAAGCGGGCGAGCGCGGCACCTCCGTCGCGATCGTGCTCGACCGCGTTCCCGCCGATGTGATGGGCGAGATCTCGACCCACCTCGGCGAGATGCTGACCGAGCAGGGGCTCGGTTCGGCTCCGATCTTCGCCATCGCCGAGTCCACCCTCGAAGGCGGACTGCTGCCGAGCTCGCAGACGGTCGAGCCTCGGCAGGTGGCTCGACGACCTGGCCGGCGACGCGCAGGCCCGCGCAGCGGTCATCCGTCAGACGCTCCGTGGCGCGCTCGAGTCGCTCGATCCGCGCGTCGCCTCGCTCGTCGCCGCCGTCGCCGAGCAGAGTGCCGCCGCCATCGCGCTCGCCGAGAGCGCCGAGCTGTCCTATCGAGACGCCCTGTCGGGCGTCACCCATGGGATGCAGGACGGCACGCTGCTGCGCGGAGAGGTCCTCGCGCGATGGCAGGAGTTCGTCGGCACCGGCGAGTTCTTCCGCCAGGTCGAGTCGACGGTCTCGCGGCTGCGGGATCGGATCACCTCGTTCTTCCGCGGCGAGCCGCCGCCCAGCGAGCGGCTCGGCGAGGCTCTGCAGACCGGCGTCGCGGCGCTGATCGCGAACAATGCAGAGCTCGCCGCGGGCGCCTCCGCGCGCGGCTGGCGGACCCTGCCCGGCGGCGCTCAGCTCCTCACCGCCCATCCGACGCTCGTGCAGGCCAGCACGGATCTCGACGGTCGGATCGAGCGGCTGGTGCGGGACTGGCAGGGCGACATCTTCGCCATGGTCCGCGAGGAGGGCAAAGACCGTCGGGTGACCGCCCGGCTGCTGGCCTACGGCGTCAACGGCCTCGGGCTGACCCTCATCCTCGTGGCCTTCGCCAGCACGGCGGGGCTCGCCATGCTCGAGGTCGGCATCGCCGGCGGAACCGCGGTCGCGGGGCAGAAGGTGCTCGAGGCTGTCTTCGGCGATCAGGCCGTCCGCGACCTCGCTCGGAAGGCGCGCGAGCGGCTCTTCGAACGGGTGGAGGACCTGTACGCGTCGGAGTTGGAGCGCTATCGAGGACGCGGTGCTCGAGATCGGCGTCGATGCGCGAACAGAGCGAGGCGCTGGCGTCTGCCGCCGATGCGGTCAGGACTGCGCGATGAGCCCTTCACGGCTGGGCCGCAGTGCCCCGCCGAACCCGAACGACGATCTGGCATCCCGGCTCGAGGCCCTGAGATCGGCGCTCGCCTCGGGAGAGCGCAGCCTCGATCCGGATGCGGTGAGCCGCGCTCGAGCTCTCATCGCCAAGGTGGGGGAGCGCACGTCCCTGTCGGGTGAGCACACCGTGGTCGCGCTCGCTGGGGCGACGGGCAGCGGCAAGTCGTCGCTCTTCAACGCCCTGGTCGGCTCCGAGGTGTCCAAGACGGGCGCACGCCGACCCACCACATCCCGACCGACCGCCGCCATCTGGGGTGACCGGGAGGCCGGTCCGCTGCTCGACTGGCTCGGCGTCGACTCCCGATACCTGGTCGGGGCGACGCCCGGGTCACCTTCGTCGTTGGACGGCCTCATCCTGCTCGATCTGCCCGACTTCGACTCCCGCGAGCTGTCGAACGAGTGGAGGCCGAGCGTGTGCTCGCGCTCGCCGATGTGTTCGTCTGGGTCACCGACCCTCAGAAATACGCGGACGCGCGCCTGCACGACGACTTCGTGCGGATCCTGGGCGAGCACGAGGCCGTGACGCTTGCCGTGCTGAACCAGGAGGATCGCGTCCCACCCGGCGCGGTCGATCGGATCGCCGACGATCTCGGCCGCCTGCTCGCGCAGGACGGCATCCGCGGCGCCGCCGTGCTTCCCACCTCTGCGTCCACGGGGGCGGGTATGCCCGAGCTGACCCGGCGCCTCGCCGAGTCGGTCGCTGGTCATGCGTCGTCGCGTCGGCGGCTGAGTGCGGATGTCATCACGGTTGCTCGGAGCCTGCGCGAGCAGGTCGGCGACTCGGAGGCGGATCTCGATCTGCTGTCCCGCGATGATCTGGATGCCGCCCTCGGCCGGGCCGCCGGTGTGCCCGTCGTGCTCGACGCGGTCGACCGCGACTACCGACGCCAGGCGCTCGCCGCGTCCGGCTGGCCCTTCACCCGCTGGATCGCCGGGATTCGGCGGGAATCCGCTGCGCCGCCTGCGGCTGGGCCCCGACCGCCGAGCGGCTCGGCCCGATCGGGACAGGACCGATCGGGGCGATCGGGACAGCACCGATCGGGACAGCCGGAGCGCCGCGGAGTTCGGCGGAGACGACGCGTCGGTGCTGCTCTCGCGGTCCTCCATCCCGCGCTCCTCCAGCTCCGCCCGGTCCTCCGTCGACCTGGCCGTCCGCGCGTTCACGCGCAGCGCGTCCGCGGGTTGCCGCTGACCTGGGTCGAGGAGGTCGAGGAGCGCGGCGACCAGCGGCGATGCCGCTGCCCGATGCTCTCGACCAGGCCGTGGTCCGAACCTCTCTGACCGCCCGACGACCGATCTGGTGGTCGGTGGCCGGGACTCCTCCAATGGCTCTTCGCCGCCGCCGCGATCGCCGGGGGCTCTGGCTGCTCGGTCTGTATCTCCTGGGGCCTGCTCGCGCTGCCCCGCCCGGAGACGCCGACGGTGGGGTCGTGCCCGTGCCGCTGCTGCTGATCGCGGCCGGGCTGCTGCTTGGCATCGTCCTCGCTGGCCTCGCCCGCTGGTGGGCCGAAATCGGCGCCCGACGCCGCCGGGCGGTCATCTCAGGTCGGCTCCGGAATCGATCGCGCCTCCGAGGGATCGTCGCGCCGATCGCCGAGGTCACGCGACCGACGGCGATCGCGCGAGCCGATGGCCGAGGTCGCTGAGCACGCCCGCCAATCGCTAGCACCACGGTCGGAAAAATCTGGCTCGCGCACGATCGGGGATTTCGCCTGATCCGCACGTCCTGATCCGTGAACAGGACGCACGGTTCTGACCCCTGGCTGGACGCACTCGGGACGTGACGATCCGGGTCGCCCGGGGGGAAGCACTCGACGGCGCCCCTGTGGATAACTTCTGCAGGCAGGGCCATCTCGGTGCCAGCATCGGCGCATGTCCAGCGCAGTCACGCTCATCACGGATCGGGTGCGCGCCCGGGTGCGGCGCGACGGGATCGACCTCGCCCAGCAGCGCGACCTGGCCGTCGGATACGTGCGAGACGAGATCGAGCGCTACGCAGAGCGGGCGGTGGGCAACGGCGATCCGATGATCGCGAGCGAATCCGCCGTCCACCGCGACGTGCTCGCCGCCCTCACCGGCTTCGGCCCGCTGCAGCCGTTCCTCGACGATCCGAGCGTCGAGGAGATCTGGATCAACAGCCCGAGCCGCGTCTTCGTCGCCAAGAACGGCATCACCGAGCTGACGCCGCTGGTGCTGTCCGACGCTGAGGTCCGCGACCTCGTGGAGCGGATGCTGCAGAGCTCCGGCAGCCGCGTGGACCTGTCCGAGTCCGTTCGTCGACGCGTCGCTGCCCGACGGCTCTCGGCTGCACGTGGTCATCCCCGACGTCACCCACCGGCACTGGGCCGTCAACATCCGCAAGTTCCGCTCGGGTCTGCGCGGCCTGCACGAGCTGGTGGAGCTCGGCTCGCTCGACCGTCGGGCCGCGGAATTCCTGCGGCTGAGCGTGCTCGCGGGCCTCAACATCCTCGTCTCCGGTGCGACGCAGGCGGGCAAGACCACGATGCTCGGCGCTCTGCTGTCGTCCGCTCGACCCTCGGAGCGGATCATCACGGTGGAGGAGACCTTCGAGCTCGACCTCCCGGGGCGAGACGTGGTCGCCATGCAGTGCCGCCAGCCGAGCCTCGAGGGCACGGGCGAGATCACTCTGCGGCGCCTGATCAAGGAGGCGCTGCGGATGCGTCCCGATCGGATCGTGGTCGGCGAGGTGCGCGAGGCGGAGTCGCTCGACCTCCTCATCGCTCTGAACAGCGGCATTCCCGGCATGTGCACCCTGCACGCGAACAGCGCGCGCGATGCGCTGACCAAGCTCTGCACCCTGCCGCTGCTTGCGGGCCGCAACATCGACGGCGCCTTCGTGGTGCCGACCGTGGCCTCCTCCATCGACCTCGTCGTGCACTGCCAGCTCACCCGCGACGGCCGGCGCCGGGTCAGCGAGATCCTCGCGCCGACCGGCAGCGTCGAGGGCGCCCCGGGCGCGGGCGGAGTGATCGGCGGCGAGCTCGCCTGTTCGCCCTCCGCGACGGTCGGCTGCGGGCGACCGGCAGCCACCCCGCACGCACGGAGAAGTTCGTCGCCGCGGGGCTCGATCCGCATGCCGTGCTCAGCGAGGCAGCGGCGTGAACGTCATCGTCGGACTCCTCCTCGGCGGCGGGCCTGCTCCTCCCGCTCTCGCCGTGGCTCTGGCCGGCGCCGGATCCGCGTCCAGCGGCCGCCGTCGCGCGCCTGGCCGTCGAGCTGCGGGACAGACTCGTGCGAGCGGGATTGGGCAGGGTTCCGCTGCCGGCCTTCATCGCCATCTCCTGCCCTCGCGGGAGTGGCGATCGTGGGGGATCGCCCTGGCGCTGACGGGCATCTCGACCCTCGCTCGATCGCCGGGCTCGTCGGCCTCGGATTGCCGCTCGGCCCTCGTCGGCTGGCGGGCGGCGGCAGGCGTCAAGCTCAGCCGTCTGGGCTGGCCGGATCTCGTGGACCACCTCGTCGGATCCGTCCGCGCAGGGCTTGCGCTTCCCGACGCGGTCGCGGCGCTGTCCACCGCCGGCCCGATCGCGCTGCGCGACCCGTTCGTCGCCTTCGAGCGCGACTACCGCGCGACCGGCAGCTTCTCCCGATCGCTCGACGACCTCAAGGCGGCCCTCGCGGATCCGACGGCCGACCGCATTATCGAGACGCTGCGGATGGCACGCGAGGTCGGAGGGACCGAGCTCACCTCGGTGCTGCGCGCGCTGTCCTCGAACCTGCGCCAGGAGGCCGCTGTCCGGGCGGAGATCGAGGCGCGGCAGTCATGGGTGGCGAACGCGGCGCGGCTGGGGGTCGCCGCGCCGTGGCTGGTCCTCGTCCTGCTCTGCACGCGACCGGAGGCGGCGGCCGCCTACGACACGCCCACCGGGCTCACCGTGCTCCTGGCCGCGGGTGCGATCTCCGTCGTGGCGTACCGGCTCATGCTCGCCATCGGCACGGCTGCCCGAGGAGCGGCGGTGGTTCCGCTGACGCCGCTGCTCGGCCTCGCCGTCGCGCTCGGCATGCACCCTCGGACTCGGCCTCTGGACGCTGGTCGGCCTCACCCCGCGGATCGCCCGGCCGCGGCTCGCCGCCGCGGATGGCGCCGTATCTCGCCGACGTCTCGAACGAGGCGCGCATCCTCGCGCGACGTCGCACCGTCGAGCCCCTGCCCGTGCTCGGCGTGCTCGCGGCGCCAGCCGTCGAGAGTGCGGTACGGGCCATCGCGTCGGTCTTCGGCGGCGCCGATCGGCTCGCCCTGCGACTGCGTCAATCCGGCAGGGCCTCGTGCTGGAGCGCTACCGCCTGCATCAGCTCGGCTGGCTGATCCTCGGGGCGGTGATCGGCGCACTCGCCGGCATCCTCGCCGTCCAGACCCGGCCGATCGCGCCGATCGTGCTGCTCGCTCTGCCGCCGCTCGTCGGTGCGGCGGCCGTGATCGCGCGCGACCAGCTGCTCGCCCGCGCGGCCCACGCCCGAATGCGTCGGATGACGAGCGAGCTGCCGACGGTGCTGGAGTTCCTCAGCCTCTCGCTCTCGGCGGGGGAGGGCATCCTCGATGCGCTCCGACGCGTCGCCCGGGCCGGTGCCGGAGAGCTGCCGCGGGAGCTCGGAGGAGTCGTCACCGCGTGTCGCAGCGGCGTTCCGCTCGCCACTGCGCTCGAAACCCTGTCGCGCGAGCTGGCCATGGCGCCGCTCACCCGTGCCACCGATCAGGTCATCGGCGCGCTCGAGCGCGGATCGCCGCTCGTCGATGTGCTGCGCGCCCAAGCTCAGGATTGCCGCGATGAGGCCAAGCGCGACCTGCTCGAGGTGGCGGGCCGCAAGGAGGTGACCATGCTCATCCCGCTGGTGTTCCTCATCCTGCCGGTGACCGTCTTGATCGCGATCTTCCCTGGCGTCCTCGTCCTGCAGACGGGCCTCTGACCGCGTCTTCAGTCCTAGTGAGAAGCCGAAAAGTGCGGGAATGAGCGACGGTGAACCGCACATTTCGGCTTCTCAGGTGGTGGCGAGCGAGGCCTTCTGCCGGCGAGCGGCCACCCGCCGGGCGGTGCGGATCATGAGCACCAGAGCTGCGATGAGGCCGGCCAGCACCACTACGACGAGCCCAGGCAGCAGGATCGCGAACACGACGAGCAGCACGCTGACCACGTCTTCGGCGACGCTGAGTCCTGGTGCGGCGACCCCCGCGAGTGCGGTGTTCGCCGCGGCACGGGTGCCGGCCTTGGCGAGGTGCACGATGAGCGCGATGACGATCCCGACCGCGACGGGGACCCAGCTGCCGGACTGGAAGAAGGTGCTCGGGTCCGACACCGCCGCGGTCTGAGCGGAGGTGCCCGAGCCGAAGACGATGCCGCCGGCCGCCGGACGGACTGCGGTCTGGATGACGTCATTGACGGTGTCGAGGGCAGGCACCTTGTCCGCGATCACCTCGACGATGAGCAGGACACCGATGATCCCCAGCACCCATGGATTCTCCAGCCAGACCCAGCCCGATGGAAGTGCAACGAGGTCGGTGAAGCGGGAGAGCAGGCCCAGGGCGAGCAACGGGATGTAGGCGTTGAGACCGGCGGCAGCGGCCAATCCGGTTCCCGCGAGCGCTTCGAGCATGGCTCCTCTGCTTCCTCACAGGACTCTGTCGTGGGAACCCATCCTCGCTGGATCGACGCGACGCCGCCAGCTGCGCATGGCGGAGGGGCTGGCGCGACGAGAAGGCTGACCAGATCCCGTTCTGTGGATAACTTTCGACGCCGAGATTCCGTTGCGACCACAATCGCCAGCATGACGAACTCACCCGCCTCGCCTTCCCCGACTCACGCTGCAGTCTCGACCAACTTCCGCCCGGTTCGCGTCGCGGATCGCATGCTTCTGTGGCACCTCCGCAGCGTCCTTCCCCGTCTGTCCGACGACGCGGGTGATGTTCCCGGATGGGTCCTCATCACACTCATGACTGCAGGACTCGTCCTGCTCATCTGGGGCCTGGCCGGTCCGGCGCTCAGCACAGTCTTCGAACAGGCGATCTCCCGCGTCTCTGCGATCTGACCGCCGCCCGTGTCCTCGTCTGCTCCCAGGGGTCGGCGCATCCGCGCTCGATCCTGGCTGCAGGATGAGCGCGGATCCGCGCCGGCCGAGTTCGTGCTCGTCAGCGTGATGCTCTGCTTCCTCGCCCTCTCCGTCATCCAGCTCGGAGTCGCGCTCCATGTGCGCAACACCCTCACCGACGCGGCGGCCGAGGGTGCGCGGATTGCCGCACTCGCAGATGCCATTCCCGGTGACGGCGAGCTGCGCACGCGGCAGCTGATCGGTCTGGCGCTGGGAGACGGCTATCCCGTGACCGTCGCTGAGGGGCGGACGGAGTGGCTCGGACATCCGGCGACCGAGATGCGGGTGACCGGAGCGCTGCCCGTCATCGCCCTCATCGGTGTCTCAGAGGGACTGGAGGTGACGGGCCATGCGGCCGTGGAAGAGATCCTCGAGTGAGCCGCGACGACCCACCCGCAGCTGTCGCGGCTCGGAGGACGGCTCCGCGTCCGTCGAGTTCATCACCGCCGGCGTGCTCCTGCTCGTGCCCTTCGTCTATCTCGTCCTGGCGCTCGCCGCAGTGCAGGGCGCGGCGTTCGCGGTCGAGGGCGCGGCCCGACAGGCCGCACGGGTCTACGTGCGCGCCGAGACAGAGGCAGACGCCCGCGATCGCGCGGATCTCGCGGTCCGCTACGCCCTCGCCGACTTCGGCGTCGACGAGGCGAACCGCGGAGGTGCAGGTGAGCTGCCGCCCCGACCCCGCCACCTGCCTGCAGCGTTCGGGGACGGTCACCATCGCGGTGAGGGCGACCGTCGCGCTCCCGCTGCTGCCTCCCTCGATGTCCTCCGGTCTCGCGTCGTCCATCCCCGTCGAGGCTTCGGCGAGTCAGCGGGTCTCCATGCTCTGGGTCGGACCGTGACGGTCGTCGCGGAGGCCGCGCCTACAGGGCGATGAGGGTTCGACCCTCCCGCTCATCGCGATCTTCGCAGCGCTGGCGCTCGCGATGGTGCTCATCGCCGCATCCGCGAGTTCGCTCTACCTCGCCCGAGCCCGGCTCTTCTCCCTCGCCGACGGCGCTGCGCTGAGTGGAGCGGAGTCGTACGAGCTCGAGGACGTCACCGTGGTGGATGGTGAGGTGCGGGCAACCCTGGATTCCGGATCCATCGACACCGCGGTGCGGGAGTATCTCGACCTCGCTCCGTCCGCGGACGGCTTCGACCAGCTGTCGGTCGTCCGTGCGGAGAGCGCCGACGGCCGCTCGGCGACCGTCACCCTCGCCGCCACGTGGCATCCGCCCGTGCTGTCGTCGCTCATGCCCGAGGGTGTCCGGGTCGAGGTGACCTCCACCGGGCGCAGCGTCTTCCAGTAGCGGTCATGCTGCGTCCGCGACCGCCGGCGTGAATCGCTCAGGCGAGCAGCTCACGCACTCGCGGGAATGACCCGGGTGCCGTACAGCTCGATGTTCTTCATCAGCTTGGCGTGCGAGGTCGGGCCGGCGCTGTACTTGAGGTCGAAGCGCTGCACGCCGAGCGCTCGCACCGTCGCGGCGATCTTCTGCGCCACCGTCTCGGGCGAGCCGACGTAGAGCGAGCCGTGCCGGACCTCCTGATCGAACTCGCCGCGGGCCATGGGCGGCCAGCCGCGCTCGGCGCCGATCTTGTCGCGGTTCTCCTTGAAGCCGGGCCAGAACTCCTCCGACGCCTGCTCGTCCGTCTCGGCGACGTAGCCGGGGGAGTGCACGCCGATCGGCAGTCGTCGGGCAGCTCGAGCTGCGCGAGCGCGCGGTGGAACAGGTCGACGTAGGGCGCGAAGCGCGTCGGCGTCGCCGCCGATGATCGCGAGCATCAGGGGCAGGCCGTAGCGGGCGGCGCGCACGACCGACTCCGGGCTGCCGCCGACGCCGATCCAGGTCTTGAGCGTGCCCGACTCGGTGGGCGGGTAGACGCGCTGGTCTCGACAGCGGCGGGCGGATGCGTGCCCTCCCAGGTGACCGGGCCCTCCTCGAGCAGGTGGCGCGAACAGGTCGAGCTTCTCCTCGAACAGCTCCTCGTACTGCGCGAGGTCGTAGCCGAAGAGCGGGAAGGACTCGGTGAAGGAGCCGCGACCGAGGATGACCTCGGCGCGGCCGTTGGAGACGGCGTCGAGCGTCGCGAAGCGCTGGAAGACGCGGATCGGGATCGTCCGAGCTCAGCACGGTGACGGCGGAGCCGAGCCGGATGCGCTCGGTGCGCGCGGCGATCGCGGCGAGCACGACCTCGGGCGCGGAGATCGGCGAAGTCGGCGCGGTGGTGCTCGCCGATGCCGATGAAGTCGATGCCGACGCTGTCGGCGAGCACGCCCTCCTCGACGACGTTGCGGATGACCTGGGCGTAGCTGACGTCGCGCCATCCTCCGTCCTCGTCACGTCGCCGAAGGTGTCGATGCCGAATTCGACTGGTGCTGTCATGGGAGCTTCCCGATCTATCGCGAACGATCTATGCATTCGTATGAACGCCTCGCCGTGAACAACTCGATCAGGGGCGTATTGATTCCCTCATCTCGACCGCAACGATGGGGAGGCGGGTCTCAGGGGCAGCGGATGCGAGGGGCCACCGGAAGCACGGGAACCCGCGGAGGATTGCTCACGATCAAAGCTTCATGGAAAGTGAAGCACTATCTTGGGTCAGCAGCCAAACAGGTCGGGGGAGCCGCGGTGTCGATGCGCACGGAAGAGTTCGAAGGCGACGACGCTGGGGACGGCGAGGTCGTCGGACTGCCGCGCCGGATAGGCTCGACCGTCGTGACGGACGACCAGATCGATGCGCTGACCGCTCAGACCATCCGGCTCATCCGCTCAATCGACTCCGTGCGGCACCGCCTCGCCACCCTCGATCAGCTCGGACCTACCGAGGTGCGCGCCGTGAGCCGGATCGGTCAGGCAGGGCAGGTCACCCCCAAGATGCTGGCGACGTCGCTCGAGATGACCACCGGCGCCGTGACCGCGATCCTCGACCGGCTCGAGACTGCAGGGATGCTCCGTCGTCTGCCCAACCCGGCCGACAGGCGCAGCACACTCGTCGAGCTGACCGCCGAGGGGCAGGCCGTCTCCGATCGGATGTACGTCGAGTTCAATCAGGTCGTCGCGAGCGTCACCACGCTTCCTCGACGGCGACAGCATCGGCACCGTCACCGAGTTCCTCGAACAGGCGGCCGATGCCCTCTACACGCTCGCAGCATCCGACCGCGAGGGCAATCGGCAGGGCTGAGCGAGCCGCAGGGCTCAGCCGATCCGACCGCCCGCGAAGCGTGGCACGTAGCGCAGCAGGACTCCGGCGCCGACGAGGCCCAGGACTCCGAGAGCGGCTGCGGCGAACGGCAGGGAGATGAGCGCCGTGAGCCCGGCGACGGCGACCGGTGCGGCCGCCGCGCCCGCGTCATTGGTGAACCGCTACGCCCCGAGGAACGGTGCGGGATCGCTGCGCGGCGCGAGGTCGGCGCCGATGGTCATCAGCATGCCCGCGCCGATGCCGTTGGCGAGCGACAGGAAGATCGCGAGCGCGACGAACCAGACTCGCGGCCGGGCGAGTCCCGAGGTGAGAGCGAGGCCGATGTGGCCGACGCCCGAGTCCGATCATCGAGGGGAGGGCGCTCCACAGCCGGCCGAAGCGGTCCATGATCTGTCCGCCGGCGAAGAACAGGCGCGAAGTCGACGACGGCCGGCGACGCCGATGATCAGCGCGGTCTGCTCTCCGCAGGCCGAGGCTGACCGCCCAGAGCGGCAGGATCACCTGCCGGCTGGAGCGCAGTGCCGCCGACGATCGCCGCGCCGATCCCCATCCGCAGCAGCACATTCCGCCGGTGCGTGCGAGCGTGCGGAACAGGCCCTCCGGCTTCGTCCGGGAGCTCCGCCCGTCGCGACGCCGCCGGTGTCGAGCTGCGCTCGCGAGGCGCCGGCCGCGCCGAAGCACGCGCGGGGTCCGGCAGCACGAGCAGCATGATGGCCACGCCGAGGCAGCCCACGACGAAGACCAAGAACACGGCCCTCGTGCTCGCCGGTGAGGCCGATCACCACCGCGCGAGGAACGGGCCGACGAAGTAGCCGGCGCGGAACATGCCGCCGAGCAGCGGAGAGCGCCCGCGCGCGGTAGGCGATCGGCACGAAGGTCGTCATGAAGGCCTGCCGGGCGAGCGCGAACGACGCCGTCGCGAGTCCCGACGAAGAAGACGCCGAGGCCGAGCACGAACGGATTCGGGGCGACCACGCA
The DNA here is from genome assembly GCA_963830655.1 of uncultured Actinomycetota bacterium. Lineage (GTDB taxonomy): Bacteria > Actinomycetota > Actinomycetes > Actinomycetales > Microbacteriaceae > Naasia. Next base: position 117,926 of record CAWHND010000001.1, on the reverse strand, counting down.
GAGCACCAGCCCGAGCAGTGCGAGCGACGAGGCGCCGAGCATCGCGTTCGCGCTCGCCGACCCGCGCGACGATCCAGCCGCTCGGGATGTCGCCGACCAGCTCGCCGACCATGATCATGCGCGGCGATCAGCCCGGCGATGGCGAGCGAGGCGCCGAGGTCGGTGGCGACGACCGGGATGATCGGGATGATCGCGCCCTCGCCGATCGAGAACAGCAGGGTCGGCAGGTAGAGCGGGGAGTGCGATGCTGCGCCAGCGGAACTCGGGCGCAGCTTCGTCATGTCTCCCTGAGCGCTACGCCTGACGCGATCCGACGCTCCTGCCGGTCGGATCGCCGGACGGCCCCGGCGGTAGACTCGGCAGGCCATGGCCGAACTCGACTTCTCGGCGCAGATCTCCGCTCTCCGCTCCACCTTCTCCGACATCCGAGCCGTGATCGACGTGGACGACCTCCGTGCTCGCGTCGCGACGCTCTCCGAAGCGGCCGGTGTGCCCGACCTCTGGGACGACCCCGCCAAGGCGCAGAAGGTGACGAGCGAGCTGAGCCACGCGCAGTCCCAGCTCGCCAAGCTGAACAGCATCGAGAGTCGCCTCGACGACCTCGAGGTGCTCGTCGAGCTCGTGAACGACGAGGCCGACGGCGCCGCGGCGGACGAGGCCGCGCTCGAAGCCGGCGACGAGCTGAAGCGCCTGCAGAAGCTGCTCGGCGAGCTCGAGGTGCAGACGCTGCTGAACGGCGAGTACGACCCGCGGCCGGCCGTCATCACCATCCGCGCCGGCGCCGGCGGCGTCGACGCCGCCGACTTCGCCGAGATGCTGCTGCGGATGTACCTGCGCTGGGCCGAGCAGCACAAGTACCCGGTCCAGGTGATGGACACCTCCTACGCGGAGGAGGCCGGCATCAAGTCCGCCACGTTCGAGATCGACGCGCCCTACGCCTTCGGCACCCTCTCCGTCGAGGCCGGCACCCACCGCCTCGTCCGGATGAGCCCCTTCAACTCCGCCGGCAAGCGCCAGACGAGCTTCGCCGCCGTCGAGGTCATCCCGCTGATCGAGGAGACCGGCAGATCGAGATCCCCGAGAACGACATCCGCGTCGACGTCTTCCGCTCCTCCGGCCCCGGCGGCCAGTCCGTCAACACGACCGACTCCGCGGTGCGCATCACCCACCTCCCGACGGGCACCGTCGTCTCGATGCAGAACGAGAAGAGCCAGATCCAGAACCGTGCCGCGGCGATGCGCGTGCTCCAGTCGCGCCTGCTCATCCTGCAGAAGGAGGAGGAGGCCGCGAAGAAGAAGGAGCTCGCCGGCACCATCACGGCGAGCTGGGGCGACCAGATCCGCAACTACGTCCTCGCGCCGTACCAGATGGTCAAGGACCTCCGCAGCGAGCACGAGGTGGGCAACCCGTGCAGCGTCTTCGACGGCGACCTCGACGGCTTCATCTCTGCGGGCATCCGCTGGCGCAAGACCAAGGTCGACTAGCCCCACCCCTTCCTACGTTCCGGCCGAATGTGCACGAAATTTCGTGCCTATCGGAGGATTTCGTAGGTACTCCGCGGGGTCCGAGGCGCGCTCGGTCGGCATGGATCGAACCGTTCCATGTGCTCGAAAGGTGCATCATGTGCGCGGAATTTCGTGCACATGGGGCCGGAACGTAGGAATTCTCGGCGGGCCAGGGTGTCGCGAGGACTTCCGGAGCGGGCCTGCATACGCTCGAGGGGCCATGATTCGCTTCGACCGTGTGACCAAGCTCTATCCGGGCAACTCCAAGCCCGCGCTCAACGACGTGACGTCGAGATCCAGGCCGGGGAGTTCGTCTTCCTCGTCGGCGCATCCGGCAGCGGCAAGTCCAGCTTCCTGCGCCTCGTGCTCAAGGAGGAACGCCCGCCTCGGGCGAGATCCACGTGCTCGGCCAGCGGCTCAGCGCGATCTCGACCCGCAAGGTGCCGTACTTCCGGCGCAGCCTCGGCGTGGTCTTCCAGGACTTCCGCCTGCTGCCGGTCGACCGTCTACCAGAACGTCGCCTTCACCCTCCAGGTGATCGGCAAGTCCCGCGGCTTCATCCAGAAGGCCGTGCCCGACGTGCTCGAGATGGTCGGCCTGGCGGCAAAGTCCGAGCGCCTCCCGCACGAGCTCTCGGGCGGCGAGCAGCAGCGCGTGGCGATCGCGCGCGCCGTCGTCAACAAGCCGCCGATCCTGCTCGCCGACGAGCCGACCGGCAACCTCGACCCCCGCACCAGCCAGGGCATCATGCAGGTGCTCGAGCGGATCAACGCGCAGCGGCACGACCGTCGTGATGGCCACCCACGACGTCGGCATCGTCGACCAGATGAAGCGCCGCGTCATCGAGCTCATCGGCGGCGACATCATCCGCGACGAGCTCGAAGGCGGCTACACCACCTCGCTCGACCTCCCCGTCGTCATGGCCGCGGGGGCCCCAACGGCGACGGCGTCGACCCCTTCCGGGTCCATGGCGACCGGCCCCGTCCCGTCCTTCGCGACAGTGGCGGCCTCCGCCGATCCGCTCGGCCGGCTGTTCACCGGGCCCGTAGAGCTTGCGCCGGCCCCGGCCCGTCAGCAGCCCGCTGCCTACCCCGGCACCCAGCCCGTGTTCGTGCGCTCCGACTCGGCCGTCGAGCCGGTCGCTGCGCACGCACCAACGGCAGCCTCTGAATCGTGGTCTCTCGCCGATGATCTCGCCGACGAGTCCGCGGAGGAGTCCGCCAACGGTTCCGCCGAAGAGTCCGCTGACGCGGGCCTCGATCAGGGCACGTGGGATGGGTCGTCCTCAGAGGACGACGCGATCACGGACCACCGGCTGCAGCGCGGGCACGTCGAGATCGTGCAGTCGATGTTCGCCGCGGACACTTCCGCTCCGAAGTCAGCATCGACGCCCGCAGCTCCCGCTGCGGCAGAGCCCGCTGCGGGCCAGGCAGCTGAGGCCCCGATCCTGGCATCGGCTGTCCATCACGCTCAGCCGGCGGCGTCTGCCACCTCGCTGTTCGAGTCGGCCCTTGCGTCGACACCGCTGTTCGCGTCCACCACCGCCGAGCACCCCGCCTATTTCGCAGCGACCGGTGCACAGCCGATCATCCCGTCGGGAGGCCAGCCACAGGCGCCCCGCTACGACGCATCTCGCACGGAGTCGCCGGCCGCGGGGTCGACCGCCGCGGAGTCGACCGCCGCGGATCGCGCCGGAGTCGCCCCGGACGGAGTCACCCCGATCCAACTCGCCTCGGTACGACGCGCTTCGCCGCCGGACATCCGAGTACCAGGCTGCCGCCATGCAGACCCCCACCGAGCCGGTCGCGCACACCGCCGCCGCGCCGCACGCCAGTCCGTTCTCGGTGAGCATGCCCGCCTCGGTCGAGAGCAGTCCGCACGCGCCTGCACCCGCACCGGCGTCCGACGCACTCGCGTCATCCAGCCCCGCCACGCAGCCGGCGCCCATGGTCTTCGGGGTGAGCCCGGCATGGCCTGCGACCACGCCGCTCGTGGCCACGACCCCACAGCGCTTCCCGGTGGTCGAGCCGATGAGTCCGCTGCCCGCCCCGGCTGCGGCTGGCAGCACTGCCGGGAGCACTGGCGGGAGCACGGCCGGCGGCGGCGCGGGTGGCGTCTCCACCCAGCCCGTGCCGGTCATCTCGCGCGCTCCCTCCCTACGGGGATCCACGGCCACGATGACGGGGGCGTTCCCGCGACTTCCCGTGCAGCGGACCGACCCCGGCTCTTCGCCACGCTCTTCGCCCGCCTCGCCGCACGCCTCGCCGCACGCCTCGGTGACCGACTCGGTGAGCGTCACCGGTCCGCTGCTGCCCGTCGCAGCGCAGATCCCGTCGCTGCCCACCGCACCCGTGCCTGCGCCGGTGTCCGCAGCATCGGCATCCACCGCGCCCGTGCCCACCATCGGCGACCATGCCCCGGCGTCACCCGGCCGGCATCCGCTGTCGGCGGCGCTCGCGGCTCAGCGCAACCTGCCGCTGCCCCCGCTTCCGGTCCCATCCAATCGCCCTGCCTCGCCCGAGTCGGCATCGCCCCAGGACAGGCTGAGCCGGATGGTCGACGACGATGACGACGCCCTCGCGCTCGCGGTGCGGCTCGGACTGCGTCGCTCCGACGCCCACCCCCAGCAGACATCGGGCCAGGAAGTCGGACCCACCGCATGAGAATCGCACTGATCTGGGCCGAGGTATGGCAGGGCCTGCGCCGCAACCTCTCGATGGTCGTCTCCGTCGTGCTCGTCACCTTCATCTCGCTGACCTTCGTCGGCGCGGCCGCGCTGCTGCAGATGCAGATCGGCCAGATGAAGACGTTCTGGTACGACAAGGCGCAGGTCGCCATCTACATGTGCAACGGCACGGTCGGCAGCGAAGCCTGCGCGGCAGGGCGGTGCGACGCCCGAACAGGTCGCCGCCGTCCAGGCGCAGCTCGAGTCACCGACGCTCGCGCCGCTCATCCAGACGTTCTACTTCGAGAACCAGGACGAGGCGTACGCCAACTTCAAGCAGCAGTTCGCCGGCAACGCGGTCGTCGACTACGTCACGCCAGACCTGCTCAACCAGACCTTCTGGGTCAACCTCAAGGACCCGTCGCAGGCCGACGTGCTCCGCGAGAGCTTCGCCGGCCTGCCGGGGTGGACAGCGTGGTGGACCAGCGGAAGTTCCTCGACCAGATCTTCTCCGTGCTGAACACCGCGAGCATCACCGCCATCGGCGTCGCCGCGATCATGCTCATCGCTGCGAGCCTGCTCATCTCCACCACGATCCGCCTCTCCGCCTACTCACGGCGGCGAGAGCTCGGCATCATGCGCCTCGTCGGGGCGTCGAACCGGTTCATCCAGACCCCGTTCGTGCTCGAAGGGGTGCTCGCCTCGCTGGTCGGGTCGCTGCTCGCGGGTGGGGTGATCGTCGCGCTGGTGCAGTTCTTCGTGCAGGGCTATCTCGCCCAGACCAACCTCGGCTTCTCGTTCGTGACGATGTCCGATGCCCTGGTCGTCGTCCCGCTCCTGGTCGGCGTGGGAGTCGTGCTCGCCGCGGGCTCGGCCAATATCGCGATCCGCCGCCACCTGCGGGTCTGAACCTGCTCGAGCCGTCACATGGGCCGCGATCGCGCGTAGACTGAACGGCTGCCTGCGGAGACACCACGGGCGGCTGCGCCGGCGCAACCAGCGCGGGGAGGATCAGGAGTCGTCGTGCCAAGGGAACAGGGACGCAAGGTCGTCGCGACCAACCGCAAGGCGCGGCACGACTACACGATCGAGGACACCTACGAGGCCGGGATGGTGCTCAACGGCACCGAGGTGAAGTCGCTGCGGCATGGGCCGCGCGTCCCTCGTCGACGGCTACGCCTACATCGACAACGGCGAGATCTGGCTCGACGCCGTGCACATCCCCGAGTACACCGAGGGCACCTGGACGAACCACGCCACCCGGCGCAAGCGCAAGCTGCTGCTGCACAAGGAGCAGATCCTCAAGATCAGCCATCGCATCCGCGACGGCGGCTACACGCTCGTTCCGCTGCAGATCTACTTCAACGACGGCAAGGCCAAGGTCGAGCTGGCGATCGCGAAGGGCAAGCGCGAGTACGACAAGCGCCAGACCCTGCGCGAGCGCCAGGACACCCGCGAGGCCCAGCGCGCCATGGGCACGCAGCGCAACCTGGGGGACTAGGGCCGCTCGACGGGTCCGCCGCGTTCACCCAAGCGGACTTCGGGTCCTATCCAGCGTCGAAACCGGCCTCATCAGCCGATCTCCGCTTGCGTGCACGGTTCACTCGGTGGGCGAGGCTGCAGGCGTTATCCGGATGACGACGCGAGTGGTGGCGATCCGGTCGCCCGTGCCGCCGATGAGGCGGGTGGCCGCATCCTTGTACTTGCCGATGATGGCCGCGACGCCTTCGGCGATTCCGTCGGGGTCCTCGACGACCACCGCGCGACCGACGACCTCCGGTGCCCCGTCCGTGATCGCGCCGACGCGGTCGCAGGCCTGCAGGATGACGTCTCCGCGGGCGCGCAGCCGCTTGACCTTGCCCGACTCGCGGCTGGTCGTGAAGACGAGGGCATCGCCGGCACGGGCGATCCAGACCGGGGTCGAGACCCCGACTCCGGTGCGGCGGAAGGTGGTGAAGGAGACGTACTCGACTCCGCCATAGCCGCGAACTCTGCGGGGAGGGTCGATTCTGCGTCTGCAGCGTGGGAGAGATCCAGGGTCACGCCGGTCAACCTAGCAACACAGGTTGCACGGTCCACGCCCAGGGGGCATAGATCCACGCCGGATCGGTGTTCTACACTGATGAGCCGTCCGAAAGGTCGGCGACACAACTCAACAGCGCGATGGTGGCCCCTTCACAGGCCGGTGCGAACCGGTCGGAAGGCACGCATGGGGATGATCGGTTTCGACATTGCCTGCATGACTGTGAGAAGCGGGCCGAGGATGCAGGGTTATCTCGTTAACGATCTCTGCAAACAACAGGTGCCAATTCCAAGCGCACCGACTTCGCTCTCGCTGTCTAAGCCAGAGCCATGAAGTCCGTCAGCCCGGGCGTGCCCTCGTCCCGGATGCTGGCGTCAGCTAGAGGGCTTGCTACGACGTTGTGTCTCAGGGCGTCGTGGGACTTGCACTGAGGCTGGGCTCGTCGACCTGGATGCCAAGGGCAAAGGTCGGAGCCGAGTAGAACGCTCTCTTTGGCTACGCCCGTAGAAGGCGCGGAATTACAGCAGTGGACGGGGGTTCAATTCCCCCCATCTCCACAACCGGCCACCATCGCCGCTGTTGAGGGCTCACACGAGCCTGGTCCTTCGAGAGGTGTCGCAGTGCCGTTGCAGACCGTGCAGCTCGTCCTGTTCTCGTCCGCATTCTGCGAGCCCTGCATGCAGACCCGCACGGTGCTCGAGGAGGCCGCGAGGCTCATTCCCGGTGCCAGCTTCGCCGATCTCGACGTCGTCGCCCATGTCGACGAGGCCGAGGCGGAGGGCATCGAGGTGACCCCGACGGTGCTCATCCGCAACGCGGCTGGCGACGAGGTGTTCCGCGCCGAGGGCGCACCGAACCTCAATCAGGTGCTGGTCGCCGCGGCGAAGGCGCTGTGATCCGAGCCCACCATGTCAGCGGGGCTCGGAGCCGATCCATCGGGTGCTGACGGTGACCTCCTCGAGGCGGTCGGGGATCGGCAGCCGGGCGATGCCCGGCTCGGTCGGCACGCGGATGAAGCCCTCTTCGAGCACGAATGGCTCGGTGATGTCCTCGCGGTAGAACCGGTCGGACCCCGAGATGTCGCCAGGAAGCGTGAAGCCGGGCAGTGCCGCGAGCGCGGCGTTCGCGCCGCGGGCGATCCCGGTCTCGAGCATGCCGCCGCACCAGACGGGGACGCTCGCCGAGTAGGCCAGCTCGTGGATGCGCATGGCCTCGAGGTAGCCGCCCACCCGGCCCGGCTTGATGTTGATGATCTGCGCCGCGTTCAGCGCGATCGCGTCCGCCGCCGCCCGCGCCGACACGATCGACTCGTCCAGGCAGATCGGGGTGCTGATCATCCGCGCGAGCACCGAGTGCAGTCGGATGTCGTCCTCGTAGAGCGGCTGCTCGATCAGCAGCAGCCCGTAGTCGTCGAGCTCCTGGAAGATCGCGCACGTCGTCGAGCGTGTAGGCCGAGTTGGCGTCGACCTGCAGCGGGATATCGCCGAACTCCGCACGGAGCGCGCGCACCGGCTCGACGTCCCAGCCGGGTTTGATCTTGATCTTGATCCGCTGGTAGCCCTCGTCGAGATAGCCGCCGACCGCCGTGACGAGTTCTCCGATGGACGGCTGGATGCCGACGGAGACCCCGCTCGGCACGCGGTCCTTCGTCACTCCGAGATAGTTCGCGAAGCTCTGGTCCGCGGATCGCAGCTGCACATCGAGGATCGCCATCTCGAGGGCGGCCTTGGCGATGCGATGGCCGACGAAGGCATGCAGCGTGGGTCCGACCCGGCCCGCGGTCAGGTCCGGCTCCTTCAGCAGGGCAGGGCCGAGGAACCTCTCGATGACGTCGATGGCGCCCGCCACGTATTCGCTGGAGTAGACCGGATCGGGCAGGGCGACGCACTCGCCCCATCCCTCCACGCCGTCTGCGACTGCTCGCACCAGCAGCGCTGTCCGCTCGGTCTGTGTGCCGAATGAGGTGACGAAGGGGGAGACCAGCGGCAGGGTCACGACCCGCAGCTCGATGCCGTCGATGCGCATCCGACGATCCTGACACGGTTGGCTCCCACGTCGGGCGCGGGTTCTGCTCGGCCGAGCTGACGGGGGCGCAGCCGCCTGCCCCCGCGCCGGGTATACCGTGGAATGGATGTCCACCTCGTCTTCGACCAGCGCGTCGGACGAGGCTCCCGAGGTCGACGAGCGCACCAAGCGCAGGGCGTTCATCATCTGCGTCGCCGTTGCAGCGCTGACGATCCTCGATCTGTCGAAGGTCAACGTCGGGCTGCCTTCGATCGAAGCGTCCCTCGGCGCCGGTCCCTCGGAGCTGCAGTCGATCGTCGCCGGATACGCGCTCGCCTTCGGCCTCGCGCTCGTGCCCGCGGGTCGGATCGGCGACATCGCCTCTCGACGCACGATGTTCCTCATCGGCGTCAGCCTGTTCACCCTGACCAGCCTGGCCTGCGCGCTCGCCCCGAACACGACCGTGCTGCTCGATCTTCCGCTTCCTCCAGGGCATCGCGGCCGGCATCCAGATGCCGCAGGTGATCGGCCTGCTCCAGCAGCTCTTCCAGGGGGCGCGAGCGGGCGCGGGCGTTCGGCACGTTCGGCGCGACCATCGGGCTCAGCACCGCCTTCGGTCCCACCATCGGCGGTCTGCTCATCTTCGTCGGCGGTGAACAGGATGGCTGGCGGCTGCTGTTCTGGATGAACATCCCGCTGGGAATCGCGCTGCTCTTCTTCGCTGCCCGCCTGCTGCCGCGGAGACAGCTGGCACGCTCGGGTACGGCAGACCTCGATCCGGTCGGCATCGTCGCTGCTCGGCGGCGCGATCCTCACGCTCATGCTCCCGTTCGTGCTCACCACCGGCGGGCCGACGGACGATCCACGACGCTGGTTCCTCCTCATCGGCGCTGTCGTATTCGCGGCGGCGTTCACCTACTGGGAGCATCGCTACGCCGACCGCGGCAAGACGCCGATCGTGCGATTCGCGCTCTTCCAGCTCGGCTCCTATCGCAACGGGCTGCTCATCGCGACGGCCTACTTCGCTGCACTGCCCGCCACCTTCCTGCTGACCACGCTCTACCTGCAGCAGGGACTCGGCCTGCAGGCGGTCTTCGCGGGCATGGTCACCATCCCGTTCGCGCTGGTCTCTGCCGTCACGGCATCGATCGGCGGACGGCTGGTGGAGAAGCGCGGGCGCTCGCTCGTGGTGACCGGGCTGGTGGTGGTGCTCGTCGGCTTCGGCCTGGCCGTGCTGGCCGCGACGCTGTCCCCGCGGGAGCTCACCCCCTGGCTGATGGCGGCGGCGCTCGCTGTGGCCGGGCTCGGCGGCGGGTTCGTGATCTCGCCCAATCAGACGCTCACCCTCGCCGATGTGCCGGTCTCCGAGGGCGGGGTCGCCGGTTCGATGGGGCAGCTGGGCCAGCGGATCGGCACCGCGATCGGAGTCGCGGCCGCGTCCTCCACGTTCTTCGCCACCCTCTACGCGGAGGGCGGCGGAAGCGACGCCGGTCTCGCGATCTACCACGACAGCTACCGCAACGGCCTGCTGGTGTCGCTCTCGCTCATCGCCGTGGCACTCGTGCTCGGCATCTTCGACCTGCGTCAGCGCGTCAAGGCGGCCTGAGGCTGCGCAGTTCGGCGACGCAATCACGCGCGGGCATCAGGGGCCTAGGCGAGGCGCTACTCGGCCGGGAGGGAGATGGCGGCGACAGTGGCGTCGTGCAGGAGGCCGTTGGTCGCGAGCGCAGTGCCCTCCCACGGGCCCGCAACGCCGTCGAAGGAGCTGAAGCGCCCACCCGCCTCCTCCACGATCGGGATGAGCGCGGCATTGTCATAGGGCTGCATCTCGGGCTCGCCGGCGATGTCGACTGTGCCCTCGGCGACCATCATGTACGACCAGAACTCGCCATAGCCGCGGGTCCGCCAGACCTGCTCGGCGAGCGAGAGCAGCTGCGGTCCGCGGCCCCACTCCATCCAGCCCTTGAGGCTGTTGTAGCTGACCGAGGCGTCGGCGAGCGTCTGCACGCCCGATGCCCGGATGCGGCGAGGATCGGCGCCGGGGGAGTCCACGGTCCAGGCGCCCTCGCCCCGAGCGGCCCACCAGCGCCGTCCGAGCGCCGGAGCGCTGACCACGCCCACCACGGGCACCCCGTCGATGGCGAGGGCGATGAGCGTTCCCCATACCGGCACGCCGCGGAGGAAGTTGGCCGTGCCGTCGATGGGATCGAGGATCCACTGGCGGCCTGCCTCGCGGGCGCCCCCATACTCCTCGCCGAGGATCTGGTCGTGCGGACGAGACTCGCGCAGAGCGGCTCGAAGCGCCTGCTCGACGGCCCGATCTGCGTCTGTCACCGGAGTTCGGTCGGGCTTGGTCTCGACCTTCAGATCGAGCGCGCGGAAGCGGTCCACCGAGATGACATGCGCCATGTCGGCGAGGTCGCGGGCCAGCCGCAGATCATCCGCGAGGTCGAAACGAGGGGCGCCGTGGTCGTGCTGAGGTGCAGGGTCGCTCACCCGATCAGCCTAGCGACGGGCTGTCAGCCTCCCCGGCGCGAGCGGTGCCGCCGAGGCTGGTGAGGATCGTCGTGAGCGACTCGAGCCGGCGCTTGCCGACCTCGCCGAGCTCGAGGTCGTCGATGACCCGGTCGACGATCTCCCAGTCGTGGGCGTCGCGCAGCGCGATGCCGTCCGGCGGATCTCCGTCCGGCACGATCGCCCGCGCCGCGAATGAGAGGATCACGTTCTCCTTGCACCACATGGCCGAGGCCGAAGGAGCGGACACCCGGGGTGTCCACGATCCAGCCGGTGCCGCCGCCGGGCGCCCGCACCCGCAGGGAGACCGTCGACGACGAGGTGTGGCGTCCACGGCCGGTCACCTCGTTGACCACGCCCACCGCGCGGTCGGCGGTGGGGACGAGCGCGTTGACGAGCGTCGACTTTCCGACGCCCGAGTGGCCGACCGCCACGGTGGTGTGCCCGACGAGGCGCTCATAGAGGGCATCGAGCGGGGGATCATCGGAGGCGCTCGTGATCACATCGAGATCGAGGACGGCGAACTCGGACGAGGAACTCGGTCGGGTCGGCGAGGTCGGTCTTGGTGATGACCATGATGGGCTCGATCCCGGCATCGAAGGCGGCGACGAGGTATCGGTCGACGAGGCGGGTGCGCGGCTCGGGGTTGGCGGCGGCGACCACGATGAGCATCTGATCGGCGTTCGCGACGATGATCCGCTCGACCGCATCGGTGTCGTCGGCGCTGCGGCGAAGCAGCGAGGTGCGCGGCACGATCCGGACCACGCGAGCCAGCGTGCCGTCCTCGCCGGTGACATCTCCCACGACGTCCACGAAATCGCCCGTGACCATCGAGTTGCGGCCGAGCTCGCGGGCGCGCTTCGCGAAGATCGCGTGCTCGTCGTCCTCGCCCTCGCGGACGAGCACTCCGACGCGGCCGCGATCCACCGTGAGCACTCGCCCGCGCTGCGCGTCGGAGTGCTCAGGGCGCTGCTTGGAGCGTGGTCTGTTGCCCTTGGGGTTCGGGCGCACCCGTGCGGCCGATTCGTCGTACTCGCCGTACGGCCCGTCATCGTCGGCGTCGTCGAGCCAGCTCACGGCCGTCCCCTCAAGGCTGTCCCCTCACCGGCGCGCCCCGGCGGCGGTCACTCCGGCACTTCCAGGTTGGGGGTGAAGCCGCCCGTGTTGATCCGTCCGAGCATCTGCGCCCACAGCTTGGGGAAGTCGGGCATCGTCTTCGCCGTGGTGGTGATGTCGTCGATGATGATGCCGGGAACAGCCAGCCCGAGGATCGCGCCGGCCGTCGCCATCCGGTGGTCCTCGTATGCGCCCCACATCCGGTCTGTGGCGTGCAGCTCGGCCAGGTCGGATGGCGAGTCCGTCCTCGAGCTCGGTGACCTGGCAGCCGATCGCGTTCAGCTCGGTCGAGAGCGCGGCCAGCCGATCGGTCTCGTGGCCGCGCAGGTGACCGATCCCGGTGATCTGACTGGGACCTGTGGCGAGCGCGCAGAGCGCGACGATGGCGGGGGCGAGCTCGCCGCCGGCGCTGAGGTCGATGTCCATCCCGGCGAACTTCCGGCCGCCGATCACCCCCTCCTGCCCGTCGACTCTGAGAGCGTCGCCCACTCGATCGACCTGGGCGCCGAAGCGGCCGAGCAGGTCGCGCAGATGGTCGCCCACCTGCGTCGTCGACTCGGGCCAGCGCGGGATCGTCACCGATCCTCCGGCGACGAGCGCAGCCGCGAGGAAGGGGGCCGCGTTGGACAGATCGGGTTCGATGACCACATCTCGGCCGGCGATCGGACCGGGCTCGACGACCCAGACGCCGGTCTCGGGCGAGCTCACCTCGACGCCGCGGTCGCGGAGCACGGCGATCGTCATCTCGATGTGCGGAAGGCTCGGCAGGTGCTCGCCGGTGTGGCGCAGCGTCAGTCCCCGCTCGAAACGGGCGGCGGCGAGCAGCAGACCGGAGACGAACTGGCTCGACGCCGAGGCGTCGATCTCCATCTCGCCGCCCTCGATCCGCCCGGTGCCGTGGACGGTGAAGGGGAGCGTGCCGCGGCCGTCGTCGCTGACGTCGATGCCGAGGGCGCGCAGGGAGTCGATGGTCGTCCGCATGGGGCGTCGCGTCGCGGCTGCATCGCCGACGAACGTCACCGGCCCGAGAGCCAGCCCGGCGACCGGGGGGAGGAAGCGCATGATCGTGCCGGCCAGACCGCAGTCGATCGAGACGCCGCCGCCGAGCTCGCCCGGCGTGATGGCGAGGTCGGGCCCGAAGCCCGTGTCGGTGCCGTTCACGGGATCGATGGTCACCCCGAGCTCTCGAAGGGCATCGATCATCAGGATGCTGTCGCGCGAGCGCAGCGGCGCGATCAGGCGCGACGGCGACTCGGCGAGGGCCGCCAGGACCAGCTCGCGATTGGTCAGGGACTTCGATCCGGGAAGGGCCACGCGCGAGCCGAGCGGACCGGTCGCATTGGGCGCCAACCAGGCTGTGGTGGGCGGCGGAACGGCCACCCGCGACTCGAACTCGTCGCCTGGCAGCTCGAACTGCGGCGAGGAATACCCCAAGATGCCCATCGGTTACCTACAGTACTGGCCACCGCCGACGGGCGGATCGAGGGACGCATAGAGAGACGCATCGAGAGAATGGGACGGCGATGACGACAGCACTGCTCGTGCGCCCCCGTTCCTCGACGGCTCCCGGCGTCGCCGGACCGCGCGAACCCGGCGAACTAGGCTGGAGCGCGATGAGCAATCCCGCGGATCAGTCCGCCCCCGCAGTGCTGGAAGAGTCCGCCCTCGAGCAGGCTGGAGGGGCGTCCGTCCCGGCTGAGCTCGGTCTGGACGTCGATACCGAAGAGGTCGATGCTGAACAGGTCGATGCTGAACGGATCGGCGAGGCCGAGGACACCATCGACGAGGCCCTCGACGCAGAGGACGAGGTCGACGCGGGAGAGGATGACGGCGAAGCCGTCATTGCGAAGCCCTCCCCGTCAGATCTGCGCGCGCTCTTCGAGGAGCAGGCGCTGCCGTTCATCGATCAGCTGTACGCCGCGGGGCTCCGGATGGCGCGCAATCCCGCCGACGCGCAGGACCTGGTGCAGGAGACCTTCGTCAAGGCGTTCGCGGCATTCGCCGGATTCCAGCAGGGCACCAACCTCAAGGCGTGGCTGTACCGGATCCTGACCAACACGTTCATCAACAGCTACCGCAAGAAGCAGCGCAACCCCTACCAGGGCACCATCGACGACCTCGAGGACTGGCAGCTCGGCAGTGCCGAATCCGCCACCTCACCGATCGGGCGCTCCGCCGAGGCCGAGGCCATCGATCACCTGCCCGACTCCGCGGTGAAGGACGCCCTTCAAGCGGTGCCCGAGGACTTCCGGATGGCCGTCTACTTCGCCGATGTCGAGGGATTCTCCTATCAGGAGATCGCCGACATCATGAAGACCCCGGTCGGCACCGTGATGAGCCGGCTGCACCGCGGCCGTCGCATGCTGCGCGAGCTGCTGGGCGAGTATGCCAAGGAGCGGGGCATCGCCGTCGGAGAGACGTCGCGTCGCCGATCCACCAAGACCACCCCGCGCGTCGCCTCCACCGGGGCGAGCACCGGGAGCACGAGCACCGGCACTACGGCAGTGACGGACGAGGAAGCAGGGACCACGCCATGACCGATTGCGGATGCGACAAAGCCAAGCAGGAGCTCGAAGAGTACCTGCACCATGAGCTCAAGGGCGCCGACGCGGCGGATATCCGGGAGCACATGGAGAACTGCGTCGACTGCTCGGGCGAGCACAAGGTCGGCCTGGTCCTGACCGAGGCTGTCAAGCGTGCATGCAAGGACCAGGCGCCGACCGAGCTGCGCGACCAGGTCCTGCTTCGCATCCGCACCCTGCAGTCCCACTGACTACCCGAGCACCCCCACGCACTGACCCGAGACGCGCCTCTCCCCGACTCCGAGCGCAGACGAAATGCCACTTTCCGTCCCTATTCGGCCGGAATAGGGACGGAAAGTGGCATCTCGTCGGGCGGCGGGCTAGCCGATGGCGCGGGTGACCAGATCGGCCTGCTCCTTGGCGTGGCGCTTGGCCGAGCCCGCGGCAGGCGACGCGGCGGCCGCGCGAGCTGACCACCGAGACCGTGCGGCCGTGCAGGTGCTTGCTGAACTCCAGGCAGACGAACGGCCACGCGCCCTGGTTCTCGGGCTCATCCTGCGCCCAGACCAGCTCGGCGTTCGGGTAGCCGTCGAGCACCGCGTTGAGCGGCTCGATCGGCACGGGGTAGTACTGCTCGATGCGGACCAGCGCAACGCTCTCGGGATTCTCCCGCTTGGCGGCCTCCGCGAGGAGGTCGTAGGCGATCTTCCCCGAGTGCAGGACGACCCGCGTGACGGCGGCCTTGTCGGTGATCCGCGCGTCGTCGATGACCGGCTCGAAGCGGCCTGACGTGAAGTCGGCCACCTCGCTGGTCGCGCTGCGCAGGCGCAGCATCGACTTGGGAGTGAACACGACGAGCGGGCGACGCGGACGGGAGTAGGCCTGGCGACGCAGCAGATGGAAGTACGACGCAGGGGTCGACGGCTGCGCGACGGTCATGTTGCTCTCCGCGCACAGCTGGAGGTATCGCTCGATGCGTGCGGAGGAGTGATCCGGTCCCTGGCCTTCGTAGCCGTGGGGGAGCAGCAGCACGACGGACGAGCGCTGGGCCCACTTCTGCTCGGCCGAAGAGACGAACTCGTCGATGACGGTCTGTGCGCCGTTGGCGAAGTCGCCGAACTGCGCCTCCCAGAGCACGAGGGCGTCGGGACGCTCGACGGAGTAGCCGTACTCGAAGCCCATCGCCGCGTACTCGCTGAGCAGCGAGTCGTAGATCCAGAACTTGGCCTGGCTCTCGCTGAGGTTGGCGAGCGGCAGCCACTCCTGACCGTTCTCACGGTCGTGGAAGACCGCATGCCGCTGCACGAACGTGCCGCGGCGGGAATCCTGGCCGGCCATCCGGACGGGGGTGCCCTCGAGCAGGACGGAGCCGAGCGCGAGGAGCTCGCCGAACGCCCAGTCGACCGAGCCCGAGCGGCTCATCTCGGTGCGCTTCTTCAGCAGCGCCTGCAGCTTCGGATGCACCGAGAATCCCTGAGGCGGGTTGGCGTGCGCGTCGCCGATCAGGGTGACGACGGACTCGGCGATGCCGGTGGTCTCCGGCTCTCCGGCGGCCGCGTCTCCTCGCTGCGACTCGGGCAGCTCGATGTCGGCGACCGCGTCGGAGTCCGCGTCGACCGTGACGATCGGGATCGACGAGGTCTGCGCGGCGTGCGTCTCGGCGAAGGCGCGCTCCATCCGGTCCTGGAAGTCCCGGTGGGCGTTGTCGTACTCCTCCTGCGTGATGTCGCCACGTCCGACGAGCGCCTCGGTGTAGAGCTTGCGCACGCTGCGCTTGGCCTCGATGAGGTTGTACATCAGCGGCTGGGTCATCGAAGGGTCGTCGCCCTCGTTGTGCCCGCGGCGGCGGTAGCAGACGAGGTCGATGACGACGTCCTTGTGGAAGGCCTGACGGAACTCGTAGGCGAGTTCGGCGACCCGGGCCACGGCCTCGGGGTCATCGCCGTTCACGTGGAGGATCGGCGCCTGGATCGCCTTGGCGACGTCGGTCGCATACACGGAGGTGCGCGACTCGTGCGGGGGAGTGGTGAAGCCGACCTGGTTGTTGACGACCAGGTGAATGGTGCCCCCAGTGCGGTATCCGCGCAGCTGCGACATCTGAAGGGTCTCGAACACGATGCCCTGGCCGGCCATCGCGGCGTCGCCGTGGATGAGGATCGGCAGGACCCGGAACGAGCCGACCGGCTGACGGTCCTGCTTGGCCCGCACGATCCCCTCGAGGACGCCGTTGACGGCCTCGAGGTGCGACGGGTTGGCGGCGAGGTAGACCGGGATCTTCGCCCCGCCCGCACCCTGGTAGGTGCCCTCGGTGCCGAGGTGGTACTTGACGTCACCGGAGCCCTGGACGGTCTTGGGGTCCTGGGTTCCCTCGAACTCGCGGAAGATCTGACCGTAGGTCTTGCCGGCGATGTTGGTCAGCACGTTGAGACGGCCGCGGTGCGCCATGCCGATGGCGACCTCGGACAGCTCGTCCTCGGCCGCCCGCTGGATGACGGTGTCGAGCATCGAGATGAGCGACTCGCTGCCTTCGAGGCTGAACCGCTTCTGGCCGACGTACTTGGTCTGCAGGAAGGTCTCGAAGGCCTCGGCCTCGTTGAGCTTGCTGAGGATGCGCATCTGCTCGTCATGCGTCGGCTTGACGTACGGGCGCTCGACCTTGTCCTGGATCCACTGGCGCTGCTCGGGCACCTGGATGTGCATGTACTCGATGCCCACCGTTCGGCAGTACGAGTCACGCAGGATGCCCAGCACCTCGCGCAGCAGCAGTGAACGCCGCCCGCCGAAGCCACCGACCACGAAGTCGCGGTCGAGGTCCCAGAAGGTGAGGCCGTGACGCTCGATCTCCAAGTCGGGGTGGGTGCGCTGGCGGTACTCGAGCGGATCGATGTCCGCCATCAGGTGGCCGCGGACGCGATACGCGTTGATCAGCTCCTGCACGCGGGAGGTCTTCGAGACCGTGTCCGAGAGGTCGACCGCGATGTCCGAGTTCCAGTGGATCGGTGCGTACGGGATTCGAAGCGCCGCGAAGATGTCGTCGTAGAAGCCGCGCTGCCCGATGAGCAGCTCGTGCACCATCTTGAGGAACTCGCCCGATCCCGCGCCCTGGATGACGCGGTGGTCGTACGTCGAGGTCAGGGTGATGGTCTTGCCGATGCCCAGATCGATGAGCGTGTGCTCGGACGACCCCTGGAACTGCGCCGGGTACTCGAGAGCGCCGGCGCCGATGATGGCGCCCTGGCCCCTCATCAGCCGCGGCACGGAGTGCACGGTGCCGATTCCGCCGGGATTGGTCAGCGAGAGGGTGGTGCCCTGGAAATCGCCGGCCTCGAGCTTGTTGCCGCGGGCCTTGCGCACGAGCGCCTCGTAGGCCGCGACGAACTCGCCGAAGTCCATCGTGTCGGCGCGCTTGATCGACGGCACCAGCAGGGCGCGGGTGCCGTCGGGCTTCGGCATGTCGATGGCGATGCCGAGCGCCACGTGGGCGGGCTGCACGACCGACGCCTTGCCGTCGACCTCGGCGTAGTGCACGTTCTGGCTCGGGAACTCCTTGAGCACCTGGACCAGCGCCCAGCCGATCAGGTGGGTGAAGGAGATCTTCCCGCCGCGCGTGCGCTTGAGGTGGTTGTTGATGACGATGCGGTTGTCGATCATCAGCTTGGCCGGGATGGTGCGCACGCTGGTGGCGACCGGGATGGACAGGCTCTGGTCCATGTTGGTCGCGAGCGACTTCGCCATCCCGCGCAGGGGGACGACGGTGTCCTCGACGGGCACGTCGGAGCGCATGGCTGCGGCAGGCGCCTCGGCGGGGATCGGCTGCGACTTCGGCGGCGCCGACGTCGTGCGGGCCGAGATCTGTCCGGCCTGCGGCTGAGACCCCAGCGGCTGCGCGGTGTCGCCCGACACGGTCTGCGTCGGCATCGTCTGAGTGGGTGCCTGTTGGGTCGGCACCGTCTGGTCGGGTGCCTGCTGGGTGCCCGGTGCAGGAGCGGGAGGCGGCGCGATCGACGGCGCGGGCGGCTCGGTCTCTCCAGGAGCCGTGGGAGCGCCGGGCGCGTCGGGCAGTGAGCCCTCCGCGACGTGCGACTCGACGGGATGGTACGCCTCGAGGATGGGCCACCACGACTTGTCGACAAGGTTCTTGTCCACGATGTACTGCTCGTAGAGCTCGTCTACGAGCCATTCATTGGCGCCGAATTCTCCGGCCGCCCCTTCGTCAGTTCCGGTCAATTGACTCGACACGGGTGCTCGCCCACTCTCCATTGCCTCTGCTGTGCGTCCGGTCGTCAAGCCTAAACCCGTTAGCGAGACCAGAGGCCCAAGCTGGGCGCGCGCTAGCGTAGTTTCCATGGAGTTCCACGGCTCGATGCCCAGCCACGACCTGACCTACTCCGATGTGTTCCTCATCCCGAGCCGATCCGACATCCGCAGCAGGCTCGACGTGTCGCTCGCCACACCCGACGGGACGGGCGCGACCATCCCCATCGTCTCGGCGAACATGAACTCGGTGACAGGGCCGGGCCTTGCGGCATCGCTCGCTCGGCGCGGCGGGCTCGGCGTGCTCCCGCAGGACATGCCGCTGCAGGAGCTCGGAGAGGCTATCGCCTGGGTGAAGGCCCAGCCCACCCAGTTCGACACCGCGCATGTGCTGCCGCCAGAGGCGACGGTGGAGGCCGCCCGCCAACGGCTGCCCGCGCTCGAAGGCCACGGCATCGTCGTGATGGACGGCGAGACCCTGATCGGCGTCGTGCCCGCGACCCGGCTGGGCACAGCGCTGGCCGATGCGCGCCTCGGCGATCTCGTGCACGGCCGTCACCCAGCCCTCGAGGCGGACGATATCGACTCGCCGAAGGCCGCGTTCGACGCGATGGTCGCGGCGGACATCGAGTTCGCCCCCGTCCTGCGGCATGGAAGAGTCGTCGGCACGATCAGCCGGAAGAGCGCCGTTCGTCAGGCCATCTACACGCCCGCCGTCGACGTCTCGGGCCGGCTGCGCGTCGCCGCGGCCGTGGGGATCAACGGCGATGTCGCGTCGAAGGCGAAGGCCCTCGTCGCCGCGGGGATCGACGTGCTCGTGGTCGACACCGCGCACGGCCACCAGGAGGGGATGCTCGCCGCGCTCGCTGCCATTCGGCCCCTGAAGCTGGACATCCCCATCGTCGCCGGCAACGTCGTCACCGCGGAGGGCGTGCGCGATCTCGCCGAGGCCGGTGCGACCATCGCCAAGGTCGGCGTCGGACCGGGCGCGATGTGCACGACGCGGATGATGACGGCAGTGGGTCGTCCTCAATTCTCCGCCGTGCTCGAGACCGCGCAGGCAGCGGCCGAGCTGGGCGTGCACGTCTGGGCCGACGGGGGAGTGCGGTATCCGCGCGATGTCGCGTTGGCGCTCGCCGCGGGCGCCGCGTCGGTGATGATCGGCTCCTGGTTCGCCGGCACGATCGAGGCGCCGGGCGCGCTGCAGACCGACGCCTCCGGGCGGGTCTACAAGCTGAGCTGGGGCATGGCGTCGACCAAGGCGGTGCACGAGCGCTTCGGCCGCCTCGACCCGTACGAGCTGGCTCGCCGCGAGCTGTTCGCCGAAGGCATCTCGGGGTCGAGCATCTACCTCGATCCGCTCCGCCCGTCGGTCGAGGACCTGCTCGACATGATCACCTCGGGAGTGCGCTCGTCCTTCACCTACGCCGGGGCGAGCACGGTCGACGAGTTCCATCAGCGCGCTCGGGTCGGCGTCCAGTCCGCCGCCGGCTACGAGGAGGGCAAGGCCCTCCCCGTCTCCTGGTAGAGCGCCGCCCGCCACCCGGTTAGGGACACAGCGAGCCTCGCTGCGGACAAAACGCGCTCGGCTACCACCGCGTTCTGTCCTCAGCCCCGCGCTGAGCGGACGCGAGCGCGTTGAACGGTTGGGAGTCCGTGCCGACTGAGCTCATAGGCGAGAAGCGCCGGTGACATCGCGTCGGACCAGATCCATCGGGCGACCTGCGGTCCAAGAGCTCGCAGGCGGTCCTCGCGGAGCTTCTCGTTCCAGAGGTTGTCGTCCGGCGAGCCGGCGAACCGGCCGGACTGATACTTGATCCGTCCGTCGAACTCGCCGATCAGGTTGTGCTGCGGCCACCAGAAATCCACGCGTCCGATGAAGCCGCGAGAGTCGGAGAACTCGTACTGGAGCAGGGGAGCGGGGAAGCCTGCTTCGTGGATGACCGCCCGGCTGAGGGACTCGCCGGGCGATTCGGAACGAGGATCGGCGAATGCGACGACCCGTCGCGCTTTGCGGATGCCGCGAGAGATGACGAGCTCCTCGACCGCCCGACCGAGCTGCTCGACGGTCGTCAAGCGTTGACGGAGTGCGGCATCCGCTGGGATGACGGCATCGCCGAATCCGAGTGTGCTGGCGAGATCGAGGATGGTCCGGGTCGGAGTGGTGGCGACCAGGCCGACGGCGGTGCAGCAGCTCCGCCGCGTCGAGCTGGAGCGGACGCTGCCGAACGTCGTTGCCGGGCTTGCCGGAGGCGGTGCCGTCGACCGCCACCGATATTCGGGCGTCCCTCGATTGCATGAGTGGGAGACCGTGCAGGATCGCGGCGGACTCGTGGCTGAAGACCGGGGCTCGGTCGGCGACGAGAGCGTAGGCCCACATCCGGGTGATGGATCGATCGCGCGGACCGAGCGCCGTCCACACCTCGGTCGGCAGGTAGACACCCCGCCGCACCCGGACCAGCCGTCCTCGCTCCACGTCTCGGCTGTAGCGGCGGATGTCGTCGCCCGCCTGGCGCGCGTCGCGGGCGACGATGAGAGCATCAATGAAGTCAGAGGTCTGCAGTGGCATCGGGTCAATCTGTCGGATGCGACGAGGCCGTGGAGGCGCGTCGGGACATCTGCACAGAACGACCCCAAATCACCTCCTGTGGACGCGCGGCCTTCATCACCGGCGTCACGACTCCGTGCTTGCGCACCACGGGTCCCTGCGGACAAAACGCGCTGGTACCAGGGAGCGTTTTGTCCGCATTGCCGCGTTCGGCGGGTGCCGGTGCGAGCACGCAGGGTGGGCAGAGCGTGCGTCGGTTATGCTGATCGTTCCGATGGACGCCTCTCCCTCCGCCCATATCGAGCCGCCTCGTGCGGCTTCTGCTCTCCGTGACTTCTCTGCGGATCGATGCATGCCGGGTCGGCATCGATGAACGAGTGGATCCTGCTCGCCATCGGCCTCGCCCTGACGGTCGGCACCGGCTTCTTCGTCGCCTCCGAGTTCGCGCTGGTCAATCTGGATCGCGCCGACCTCGAGAGCCGTGAGGCCAAGGGCGAACGGCACCTGGGGCCGATCATCGGCGCCCTCAAGATCACCTCGACCCACCTCTCGAGCGCGCAGCTCGGCATCACGCTGACCACGCTGCTGACGGGCTACACGATGGAGCCGGCGATCAGCTCGCTGCTCGAGCGGCCCCTGCTCGCCACTCGGGCTGCCCGAGGACTTCGTGCGTCCCATCGGCGCGGTCGTCGGAGTGCTCGTCGCCACCCTGCTGTCGATGATCCTCGGCGAGCTCGTGCCGAAGAACCTCGCGCTCGCCGTTCCCGCGCGCCGCGGCCAAGGTCGTGATCCCGTTCCAGGTGGGCTTCACCATGGTCTTCCGACCGGTGATCGGGCTGCTGAACGGCACCGCCAATGCGATCCTCCGTCTCTTCGGCATCGAGCCGAAGGAGGAGCTGTCGGGAGCTCGCACGGCGGAAGAGCTCAGCTCGCTGGTGCGCCGATCGGCGATGGCCGGCGTGCTCGACAGCGACACCGCCACCCTGTTGACCCGGACGCTCAACTTCTCCGAGCACACTGCAGCCGATGTGATGACTCCGCGACCCCGGATCGCGAGCCTCGAGCGCGGCGACACGGCGCACGACGTCATCGGCCTCGCCCGTCGAACCGGCTTCTCGCGCTTCCCGGTCACCGACGACGGGCTCGACGACATCGTCGGCATCGTGCACGTCAAGCAGGCGATCGCCGTTCCGCGCGAGAAGCGTCAGCAGGTGCCCGTCGGCGCCATGCAGAAGGCCGCCATCCGCGTCCCCGAGACCATGAAGCTCGACCTGCTGCTGGACGAGCTGCGCGCGAGCGGCTATCAGATGGCCGTCGTGGTCGACGAGTACGGCGGAACCGCGGGCGTCACCACGCTCGAGGACCTCGTGGAGGAGCTCGTCGGCGACCTCGTCGACGAGCACGACCGTCGCCGAGCCGGCGTGGTCCGATCCGAGACCTCGCTGACCTTCCCCGGCAGCCTCCGCCCCGACGAGCTGATCGAGCAGGCCGGCATCACCGTGCCGGAGGACGGACCCTATGAGACCGTCGCGGGCTTCATGCTGAGCGAACTCGGACGGATCGCCGTCGTCGGCGACGAGGTCACGATCCCCGCCGGTGTGCTCCGCGTGCTCCGGATGGACGGACGCCGCATCGACCGCGTCCGCTTCACTCCGACGGTGCCGGTCGGCCGAGTCGGAGTCGACCTCGAGCAGGGTGTCCTCGTGAGCGCCGACTGGGCGGGCATCGCCTGGCTCGTCGTGCTGCTGCTCGTCAACGCGTTCTTCGTGGGCGCCGAGTTCGCCGTCATCTCCGCGCGTCGATCCCAGATCGAGCCGCTGGCCGAACAGGGCAAGCGCAGCGCCAAGACCGCTCTGTGGGCGATGGAGCACGCGACGCTGATGCTCGCCACCTCGCAGCTCGGCATCACCGTCGCCTCGCTGCTCATCCTCAATGTGAGCGAGCCGGCGATCCACCACCTGCTCGAGGTTCCACTCGGGCTGACCGGACTCCCGGAAGCCGCGACCGGAACCATCGCCTTCGTCATCACGCTCGTGCTCGTGTCGTTCCTGCACGTGATCATCGGCGAGATGGTGCCGAAGAACATCTCGTTCTCGATCCCCGACAAGGCGGTGCTGCTGCTCGCGACGCCGCTCGTCTTCATCGCGACGGTGCTCCGCCCGATCATCGCGAGCCTCAACGCGATCGCCAATGCCGCGGTTCGCCTGCTGCGGATCGAGCCGAAGGACGAGGCCGCGAGCACGTTCACGCTCGAAGAGGTGCAGACGATCGTGTCGCAGTCCACTCGCGAGGGCGTGCTCGACGACAGGAGCGGAGCGCTCACCGCGGCGTTCGAGTTCACCAGCAAGAAGGTCTCGGACATCGCGCTGAGCCTCGACAAGCTGGTGAGCCTGCCCGAGAACACCAGCGCCGCCGAGCTCGAGCGAGCTGTGGCGCAGCACGGCTTCTCCCGCTATGTGCTGGTCGACGTGACGGGCGAGCCGACCGGATATCTGCACCTCAAGGACGTGCTCGAGCTCGACGACGACGAATACGACGATCCCGTGCCGACGAAGTTCGTGCGCCAGCTCGTCTCGATCTTCCGCGACACCGAGCTCGAAGACGCCCTCGCCACGATGCGCCGGATGGGCGTGCACGTCGCCCGCGTCTTCGACGAGGCGGGGTCGACGACGGGCGTGCTCTTCTTGGAGGACATCATCGAGGAGCTCGTCGGCGAAGTGCAGGACGCCACCCGCCGCCGCTGAGCTGGCCCTGCCAGCTGGAGGTGGCGAAGGCCAACCGGCCCGGGATCAGCGCCAGCGGGCGCGGTCGTACTGCGGCGGCCAGTAGTCGAGCTCGACACCCAGCTCGTGGGCGGCGCGCAGCACGAAGTGCGGATCGCGCATCATCTCCCGGCCCATCATGACCGCCTGCGCCTGACCCGACTCCACGATCTCCTGGGCCTGCCGCGACGTGGTGATCAATCCGACCGCGTTCACCTCGACGCCCGCGGTCTGCACCTGGGCGGCGAACGGAACCTGATATCCGGGGCCGACGGGGATCTGCACACCCGCCGTCAGACCGCCGCTGGAGATGTCGAAGTGATCGGCACCCGCATCTGCCGCCCAGCGAGCCGCGATCGTGGTCTGCTCGGCATCCCAGCCGCCCTCGGCCCAGTCCGTCGCGCTGAAGCGGACGAGCACGGGCACGGAATCGCCGACCTCGTCGCGGACCGCGCGGATGACTTCGAGCAGCAGGCGGGCGCGATTCTCGAGCGTGCCCCCGTAGCCGTCGGTGCGCTGATTGGAGAGCGGGGAGAGGAACTGGTGGATGAGGTAGCCGTGCGCGGCGTGCAGCTCGACGAGGTCGAACCCGGCCTCGATCGCATTCCTCGCTCCCGCAGCGAAGGCGGCGACGATGCGGTCGATGCCCGCCTGATCCAGGGCGACCGGCGTGCCGTAGCCCGGAAATGGCAGGGACGACGGGGCGGCGGTCGGCCAGCCGCCGTCTTCGGGAGCGATCGTGCCCTTTCCGGAGGCTCCCCACTCCGGATGGACGGATGCCTTGCGGCCGGCATGCGCCAGCTGGATGCCTGCCGTCGCGCCCTGACTGTGCAGGAAGTCGGTGACGCGGCGCCATCCGGCCACCTGCTCCGCATTCCAGATCCCGGTGTCCTTGGGTGAGATCCGGCCCTCCGGCTCGACGGCGCTGGCCTCCGCCACTACGAGCCCGGCACCGCCCATCGCCATGGCACCCAGGTGGACGAGATGCCACTCGGTCGGCACTCCGTCTGCGGCTTCCACCGAGTACTGGCAGAGCGGTGGCACCCAGATCCGGTTCCGGATGGTGACTCCCCGGATGGTCAGCGGGTCGAACAGTCCGATCGTCATGCTGAGGCTCCCGTCGATGCGGATGCGCCGGCAGGCACAGTGGCGGACGCGGCGAGCCCCTCGAGGAAGTCGCGAAGCTCATGGGCGCCGACGAAGACGTGCCCCGTGATGCCGATCGACTCGGCGCCGCGCACGTTGATCTCCCTGTTGTCGATGAAGACGATCTGCCCGGCGGCGAGGCCGAGCGCGTCGGCGACATGCTCGTAGATGGACGGCTCAGGCTTGAGCAGGAGCAGCTCGCCGCTGACGAAGAAGTCGTCGAACAGGCTGCCGAGCGGCGAGAAGCGGAACGCTCCGCCGAAGTCCGGACCGGCATTCGAGAGCAGCGCCGTGCGGGTGCCGCCGGCCCGCAGATCGGTGAGGATCTCGAAGACGGCGGGGGCCACGCTCAGCCAGCTGCGGAAGTCGGCCAGCCAGATCTCGTGGATGCGGGCAGGGCTCCAGCTGACTCCGAGGTCGCGCGCGATGTCGGTCCAGTACTGGGCGGTGCCGATGGTGCCGCGGTCGAGGTCGTCGCGGGTTGCCCAGTAGCGAGGCCAGAGCGCCGCTGGGTCGACTCCCGCCAGCTCCTCGACGATCCGCTTGTCGGCGGCCGTCGGGCTGACAGAGATGACCTCCCCGTAATCGAAGACGACGACGCGGTCAGGGATGGCGATGGGTCCGAAGCTCACACTTGACCGTATCGGCCGACGGTGGGGGCTGCGTCTGCGGACGTGCTCCTCTGCCGTCGGGTGCCGCTGCCTGGGCAGTCGGGCGGTCCTAGGCTGAGCCGATGAGCGACTGGCGCGACTGGACGGCGGCGGAGACCGCATCCTGGATCCGGGTTCCCGAGGCTGGCGACGACAAGTACAGCCGCGGCGTCCTCGGGATGCTGACGGGATCGGCCGAGTACCCCGGCGCGGCGGTGCTGGGAGTCGAGGGCGCCGCACGCACCGGACTCGGCATGATCCGCTATCTCGGCGACGGACGAGCGGCCGACTTCGTGCTGCACCGCCGACCCGAGATCGTCACCGGCGCGGGACGGGTGCAGGCCTGGCTGGCGGGGTCGGGGATGGATTCCGCGACGCGTTCGCGAGGGCTGGCCGAGCAGCTGGCCGCCGCGCTCGCGGAGGCGCTGCCGACCGTGCTGGACGCGGGCGCGCTCGACCTGGTCGACCGAGCCGCCGGCCCTGTGGTGATCACGCCGCACTTCGGCGAGCTCGCCCGACTCCTCAGCGCTCGCGGGGACGCGGTCGAGAAGTCGGACATCGCGGAGCTGCCCGCCCAGTGGGCGCGGGCAGCCGCTGACCAGCTCGGCGTCGTGGTGCTGCTCAAAGGCAGCACGACCTATGTCGCCGCGCCGCGCGGCGAGGGCATCCGCGTCGCGGCGGGACCCGCCTGGGTCGCCACGGCAGGCGCGGGCGATGTGCTCGGGGGAGTGCTCGGCGCGCTCCTGGCCTCGCACTCCGAACGGGTGCTCGCCGAACCCGCTCTCCTCGTCGAGGTCGCGGCCGCAGCCGCGCATCTGCATGGCCGTGCCGGAGAGCTGGCCTCGCGCGGAGGACCGATCGTCGCCCTGGACCTCGCCGAAGCGCTGCCAGCCGCGATCCGCGAGCTGCTGGTCGACGCGTGACCCCGTTGACGCGCGACGGATGAGCCTCTCGGGTGATCGGGAGACTCCTTGGAGGGGACGCGGGATGTCGCCTGCCATTGTGAATACGCCACACAGCGAGGAGCCCTCATGATCCAGGACCGCACCAGCCGACTCGAGCGGCGGGCGCGCGCCGTGCGCATCGCCCGCCCCGTGCTGACCACCATCGCGGGCATCGGCGTGATCGGGGGACTCGCCGCCTGCTCGCCCGCCGAAGCGGGAGCCGATCCGGGCACGACGACCGACTCGGGCGGCTCGGGCAGCTATGCCGACGGCACCTACGAGGCGGAGGGCAGCTACACCTCGCCCGGCGGTCAGGAGTCCATCTCCGTCTCACTCACCCTCGCGGGCGGTGTGGTCACCGAGGTCACTGTCACTCCCGAAGCGACCAGCGGCAATGCAGCCCAGTACCAGAAGGCCTTCGCGTCGGGCATCGCCGATGAGGTGGTCGGCGTCGACATCGACGACCTCTCCGTCGACAAGGTGTCAGGGTCGTCTCTGACCAGTGGCGGATTCAACGACGCAGTCGAGACCATCAAGGCAGATGCCGCAGCCTGACCTCGTCTTCGACGCGATCGGCACGCGATGGGCGATCAGCGCACCCGAGCCGCTCACCGAGGGTCAGCGGGCGCGCGTGGCCGATCGGATCGAGACCTTCGACCTCGCCTACTCGCGGTTCCGCGCCGACTCGCTCGTCGCCGACCTTGCGCGGCGAGCGGGCGAGGTGGTCTTCCCGGACGACATCGACGCGATGATGGCCGTCTACCGTCTTCTCTACGAGGCGACGGACGGCGCGATGACTCCGCTGGTGGGCGCGTCGCTCGAGCGGCTCGGCTACGACCGCGGCTATTCGCTGACCCCGAACGGTGCCGCGCTGCCCAGCCCTGTCTGGGATGACCGGGTGAGCCTCAGCCGGCACGCCATCCGGGTGAGCGAGCCGACCCTTCTCGATTTCGGTGCCGCAGGCAAGGGCTACCTGGCCGATCTGGTGGTGGAGGCGCTGGCGGAGGAGGGGATCACGGAGTGCACGGTCGATGCAGGCGGCGACATCGTGCATCACGGCTCGGCGCCGCTGCGCGTCGCGCTCGAGCACCCCTACGACCCGGGCAAGGCCATCGGAGTGATCGAGCTCGATCGCGGCGCGCTCTGCGGCTCGGCGACCAACCGACGCGCGTGGGGCAGCGGCCTGCACCACGTGCTCGACGGGCTCACCGGCGAACCGGTGCACGAGGTCGCGGCCACGTGGGTCGCTGCGCCGACATGGCGCTCCATGCGGATGCGCTCGCGACGGCGCTGTTCTTCGTCGGCGCCGACCGGCTGGCCGATTTCGACTTCCGCTACGTCAGGATGTTCACCGACGGCAGCGTCGAGTTCTCAGCCGATCTCCCGGGCCGGCTGTTCCTGCGGGAAGGATCGCCTTCCGAGGCCGGTGCCAGCCACGACCGTGCCAGCCACGACCGTGCCAGCCAGGGGCGCGCCAGATGATCGCCGTGATCGACCGCACGCTCAGCAGGGTGCCCATGTACCGGCTGATGATCATCGCGCTCAGCGTCGTCCTCGTCGCCGCCATCATCGCGTCCCTCGCCGGCGCGCTGTTCTACTCGCCCCTGTCGCTGATCCTCTCCGCCGTCGTCGCGGTGCTCTCGACCGCGCTCACCTCCCGGCTGTTCGCGCTGGTCTTCCGCTCGCGCGCGCATGGCGAATCGTCGATCATCACCGGGCTGATCATCTTCTTCCTCATGCTGCCGACCATCGAGGTTGGAGGGCTGCTGGTGATCGCTCTCGTCGGGTTCTTCGCGGGAGCATCGAAGTACGTGCTCGCCTGGCGGGGCCGCCATCTGTTCAATCCGGCCGCGATGGGGGCATTCATCGTGAGCCTGACCGGGCTCGGTGCGGCGGGATGGTGGGTGGCCACCCTGCCGCTCCTGCCGTTCGTGGTGCTCGGCGGCGCGGCCATCCTCTGGCGCACGCGCGCCGTGGTCGTGCCGCTCGTCTTCATCGGGGCGACCTATCTGCTCGTGATCATTCCGCTGCTCAGTTTCGGGGCGAACGCCTTCGCGACGGCGATCGTGTCCTATCCGATCCTCTTCCTCGGCATGTTCATGCTCACCGAGCCGCTCACCCTGCCGCCTCGACGCTGGCAGCAGGTCGTCGTCGCTCTCGTGGTCGCGGTGCTCTTCGCCCTGCCGCTCTATCTCGGCAGCTATCTGTCGACGTCGCTCTCCTTCGGCACCTTCTATCTCAGCCAGGAGTTCGCGCTCGTGATCGGCAATCTCGTCGCTGCCGCCATCGCGCTGCCCGCGGGTGCCCGACTGCGGCTGATCGGATCGCGCGAGGTCGGCCCCGGCAGCCTCGAGTTCGCCTTCGAGTCGGATCGGCCGCTGCGTCGTCGGGCTGGACAGTACGCGGAGCTGCACGTGCCGCACCGCCGCGCCGACGCGCGCGGCGAGCGACGCCACCTCACCGTCGTCTCCGCGCCCGAGAGCTCCGGACGCGACATCACCGTCGCGGTCCGCATGCCAGAGCGGCGCAGCTCGTTCAAGTCGGCGCTCGCCGAGCTCACGCGGGGCGATGACGTGCGGCTCACCTGGCTCGGCGGCGATTTCCTGCTGCCGAAGGACGTGTCCACCCCCGTCCTCCTCGTCGCCGGCGGGATCGGAATCACACCGTTCGTCGGACAGTTCGCCGAGGCCGCAGCGGAAGGCCGCGACGTGACCCTCGTCTATCGCGCATCCTCGTCGGACGACCTGCTCTACCGCGACGAGCTGGCTGCGGCGCGCGGCTCCCGTCGTCGTGGTCACCCCGGACGAGCCGACCGACCTCCCATTCGGCTGGTCGTGGCAGCCCGATCTCGCGTCGGCGTTCGACTCGCTGGCATCGGTGGGATCGCGGACTGCGCTGGTCTCCGGCACGCCGTCCTTCGTGACCCGCGCGAGGGGCGCGCTTCGGGCTGCCGGCGTGAAGCGCATCCGCACGGACCGCTTCTCGGGCTACTGAGCTCAGCCGGCGCTGATCCGAGCCAGGAACTCTCGGGTGCGTACCTGCTGTGGGGCCCCGAGCACCTGGGTGGCAGGACCCAGCTCGGGGTCCAATGCGCTGGTGATCTCGTCTCCACCGCCGTACCCCAGGCGCTGACGGCGGGCTGAGCTCTGCTCACGGGCGGGCTAGTTCAGGACGGGTGCGCCGATGCTGTCCGCCAGCCATTCGGAGGCGAGCGCGTCGAGGGTGCCGTCCTCGCGGAGGGCGTCCACCGCGTCCGACACCTTGTCGGTGAGGGGGCTGCCCTTCGTCAGCACGAAGCCGAACTCGTCACCGGTCTTCCCGTCGGCCGGGGCAGCTGACCGACGATCAATCCGCCCTCGACGCCGCCCTCCTCGGGGTCCGCGCTCGCGAGATACAGCGCCGTCGGCAGGTCGACGACGATCGCGTCGACCTGGCCGTTCTGCAGCGCGAGCACGGCGTCCTCGTTGGTGTTGTACACCTGGGCGCCGGCGGTCGGAGCGATCTGCGATTCGATGGCGTCGAAGCTCGTCGTTCCGGTCTGGGCGCCGATCAGCATGTCCGCGAGCTCGGCGATCGAGCCGGCGCCAGCGGCCTTGGAGCCCTCGATCGTCAGCACCGCCTGAGTGGATTCGTAGTAGGCCGTCGACATGTCGACGTTCTCCTTGCGCTCGTCGGTGATCGAGAACTGCTGCAGGTTGATGTCGAAGGTCTTCGGGCCGGGCGCGATCGCCTCGTCGAAGGTGGTCCGCACCCAGGCCACGTCGCTGCGGTCGAAGCCGAGCTGCTCGGCGACGGCGTAGGCCACAGCAGATTCGAAGCCCTTGCCCGATGCCGGGTCGTCGCCCTCCACCCAGGGGGAGTAGGCCGGTTCGCCGGTGCCGATGGTCAGCTTGCCGTCCATGACGTATCCCGATGAGTCGGTCGCGGCGTCGGTGCCTCCGGTGGAGCACGCGGCCAGCAGGGCGAGGGCTGCTGCGGCGGCGAGCGCGACGGCTCCCGCTCGGATCGAACGGCGCGCGGTCATGGGAACTCCTCGAAGGTGAAGGTCGGTCGGGTGCGGTGGAGCTGACGGAGGGCACCGGGTGCACGGGAGGTGCTGAGGTACTGTTTCGCTGGTGCGCTGCTGTGCTGTCCCGACGCTGAGTCGTCCGTGGCGTGCTGCGCTGCCGAATGCTGTGCTGCCGAGTGCTGTGCCTCA
Source organism: uncultured Actinomycetota bacterium (assembly GCA_963830655.1). Taxonomy (GTDB): domain Bacteria; phylum Actinomycetota; class Actinomycetes; order Actinomycetales; family Microbacteriaceae; genus Naasia. The sequence continues at coordinate 87,075 of CAWHND010000001.1, read as the reverse complement.
GTGCACTGTGCGGCTGGACGGCTCGGACGACGGCGCCCTTCCAGCATGAACGACGCACGCGCGGAGGCTGGAACTCTGAGTCGAATCGTTACGGGACCGATCGGTTTGTGGAGCGCATTCGTCCTCGTCCATCTGGTGCTCGGCGTCATCGACCTCACCGACAGCACACATCTGCCGTTCGGCGACGTCGTTCACCTACCGGTTCTGGATGGACTACGCCGCACAGCACGGCGTGATCGTCGGCATCGACACCGCCTGGGTCTACCCGATCGCCGCGCTGCTGCCGATGGTGGTGTCCGCAGCGTTCGGATCCGCGCTCTATGGCTTCACCTGGCTGGTGATCGTCTCCGTCCTCGATGCGGTCGCGCTGTTCGTGCTCGCTCGCGCACCGGCCGATCGCCGCGTGGTGGTGGCTCGGGTTCCTGGCCGCTCTCGGGCCAGTGTCAGTCGGTCGGATAGATGCAGTCACTGCGCCTCTCGCCATCCTCGGAGTGATCTGGCTGAGCCGCCGCCCGGTGGTCGCGGCCGCACTGCTGGCGTTCGCCGCCTGGATGAAGGTGTGGCCGGTGGCGATCCTGCTGGCAGCCGTCATCGCGCTGCGGGACCGCGCAAGGATCGTGGTCGGCGCGTGCGCCACGACGATCGTCGTGCTCGGCTGCGCGCTGCTGGCGGGAAGCGGTGCCAACGTGTTCAGCTTCCTGATCCAGCAGACCGGTCGCGGCCTGCAGCTCGAGGCACCCGTCAGCATGTACTGGGTGTGGGATTCCGTGCTCCGCACCGGCTGGAGCCGGATCTACTACGACCGAGACATCCTCACCTGGCAGGTGACGGGTCCGGGCACCGAGCTCGTCGCCACCTCGATGACGCCGCTTCTCGTTCTCGCCGTCCTCGGGCATGATCGCCTTGGGCCTGCGCGCGACGCTTCGTGGCGCGTCAGGCGCTCGACCTGCTTCCGCCTCTTGCCCTCGGACTCGTCCTCGCCCTCATCGTCACCAACAAGGTCGGCTCCCCGCAGTTCGTGGGCTGGCTCGCAGCCCCGTTCGTGCTCTGGATGCTGCGCGGAGCGTCGCCGATGCGAGGACCGGGCGTGCCGCTCCTCGCCATCGCAGTGCTCACCCAGGCGGTCTATCCATGGCTCTACATGAGGCTGGTCGCGGCGGACCCGATCGTCGCGGCGCTCCTCACCGCGCGGAACGCGGCGTACATCGCTCTGCTCGTCTGGACGATCAGAGCCATTTGGCGGCTCGGTACGGCAGACTCAGGCATTCCGGGACGCCGGTTCGATGTGGCAGCTGATGTGCTGCCCGAGGTGCGCGATCCACAAGATGCGACGCCGGTTCCTGGCGTCACTACCAGGGAGTCCTGACCATGCTCGTCGCCTTCTCCGTCTCGCCCAGTGGCGTCGCCCCGGGAGGCGACGCGGCCGTTCCCGCCCCCGGCGCGTCCGCGGATTCCGTGCACGATGCGGTCGCGGACGCGGTGCGGATCGTGCGGGAATCGGGCCTGCCCAATTCCACCGACTCGATGTTCACCACCATCGAGGGGGAGTGGGATGAGGTCTTCGATGTGATCCGGCGCGCGACCGAGGCCGTCGGACGGCATGGATCGCGGGTCTCGCTCGTCCTCAAGGCCGACATCCGACCCGGGCGCACCGGAGAGCTCACCGGCAAGGTCGAGCGGCTCGAGGCGGCGCTCGACCGTGGAACGACCCGCTCGCAGTGAGCGAGCGCCCGAGCACGGACCGCCCGAGCACCGCGCGCGGACGGCTCACCGAACGGCGGTTCTCGCCTCGGCGGATCGCGCGGGCGGCGCTCGGCGTGTTCCTGCTCGCTGCGGGGATCAGCCACTGGACCCTGTTGCGGCGGGCTTTCCAGGCGCAGGTGCCGCCGTGGCTCCCGCTGGATCCCGACTTCGTCGTGCTCGCGTCGGGTGTGGTCGAGATGCTGTTGGGGCTCGCCCTCCTCACGGTCGGCGTCCGCCCGCTCCGCCGATTCGCGGCACCACTCGGCTGGATCGTCGCGCTGTTCTTCGTCCTGGTGTTCCCCGGAAACATCTCCCAGCTCGTGGTTCAGCTGCAGACGGGTGGCGCGGGATCCGCCACGGGCCTCTGGGTCCGGCTGATCTTCCAGCCTCTCCTCGTGCTCTGGGCACTCTGGTCGACAGCGGCGTGGGCGTGGTTCGCCTGGTGGCGCGCTCAGCGCCGTGCTCAGCGCCGTGCTGCTGTGGCCTGACGACCTGACGTCTGCACGACGGGACGACGGCCCGCTCCAGGCGGGCGCTAGCCTGATCGCGCGGCAGTGAGGCCGATCCGCCCTCGTCCGAGAGAGTCCGCCGTGTCGTCCTCCGCTGCTCCATCCTCTGCTCCCTCCGCTGCCCTGGCATCGGCGCTCACACCGGGGCGCGTGCGGTTCGCGCTGCTCGCGCTCGCCCTCGGCGGCTTCGGCATCGGGTGCACGGAGTTCGTGATCATCGGACTGCTGCCCACCGTGGCCGCCGATCTGCTGCCCGGGGCCTACGCCGCCTCGACGGAACAGGCCAATGCGCAGGCCGGCTGGCTGATCTCCGCCTACGCGCTCGGCGTCGTCGTCGGCGCACCGACGATCGTGCCGTTCGTCGCGCGGTTCTCCCGCAAGCGCCTGCTTCTCGTCTTCGCCGCCTGGTTCGTCTTCGCGACCCTGCTCTCCGCCGTCCTTCCCAGCTTCGGGCTGGTTCTCGTCGCCCGCTTTCTCGCGGCCCTGCCGCACGGCGCCTACTTCGGCGTCGCCGCGCTGGTCGCCGCCGAGCTGATGGGGCCGGGCAACCGCGGCCGCGGCACGGCCTACGTGCTCGGCGGGTTGACCATCGCGAATGTGATCGGGGTGCCCGCCATCACCTGGCTCGGACAGAGCGCGAGCTGGCGGATCGCCTATCTGGCGGTCGCCGCCGTCTTCGCGCTGACCCTGATCATGGTGGCTCTCGCGGTGCCGCCGATGGCCGGCAACCCGGCGGCGACGGTGCGGGGCGAGCTGAAGGCGTTCGTGCGTCCGCAGGTCTGGTTCGCTCTGGCTACGGGGGCCATCGGATTCGGCGGACTCTTCGCGGCCTACACCTACGTCGCCCCGCTGGCCACTACCGTGACCGGCATCGACGCGGCACTCGTGCCCATCGTGCTCATCGTCTTCGGCGTGGGCATGACCGTCGGCAACCTGTTCGGCGGCTGGTTCGTCGATCGCGGGGTGAAGCGCGCCGTCCTGGTGTTCTTCGCCGCCATCATCGTCTCGCTGGCGTTCCTGCTGGTCGTCGCGGCGAACCCGGTCGGCCTGTTCGTCGGGGTGTTCTTCATCGGCGCCTCCGCGGCGGCCCTGTCCCCGGCGATCCAGGTGAGGCTGATGGATGTAGCGGGCGAAAGCCAGACCATCGCCGCGGCGGTCAACCATTCGGCGCTCAACCTCGGCAACAGCCTGGGCGCGTTCCTCGGCGGGCTGACCATCGCCGCAGGCCTCGGCTACACGTCGCCGATCGCGGCGGGCATCGTGCTCAGCATCCTCGGCATCGCAGTCGCCCTGATCAGCTTCGGCGTGGAGCGTCGCGGCGGTGGGCGCCTCCGGACGCATGGGGAGCCCCGCGCGGCGGTGATCGACGCTCCCCAGCCCTGACGCACTCAGCGTGAGTGCACGCAAGCGGAGATGCGACTCCACGGACCGCTTCGAGGCCGGAAATCACCCGATCTCCGCTTGCGTGATCGCGGAGTCCACGCTCCTGCGGATGCCAACATGACGAACTGCCCAGTTCTACCGCCTGAATGTGTCTTCAAGCGGCAGAACTGGGCAGTTCGGTGAGTGTGGAAGCTGCTCAGTCGGACTGGAGCAGGATGCCGTCCTGGATCGCGCGCTTGCGCAGGGCGACCTTGGTGCCGACATCGAAGCCCGCGACGCGGTACTTCTCGCGGATGCGCTTGAGGTACGACTTGGCGGTCTCCTCCGAGATGCCGAGCTCGTAGGCCACCGACTTGACCGGCTCGCCGCCGCCGTAGAGCGCCATGACCCGGCGCTCCTGTGCGCTGAGCTTGGGTGCGCCGCCGACGTCGACGGCGTTGAGGGCGAGGTCGAGCTCTGCCGAGATGTAGGACTCGCCGCGGAACGCCGAGCGGAGGGCGTCGACGATCATCGAAGCCTCCTCGCTCTTGACGAGGTAGCCGAGCGCGCCGGCCGCGAGGGCCTCACGGACGACGTTGGGCTCGGAGTAGGTGCTCATGAGCACCGTCTTCACACCCGTCGTCTTGAGCGTCGACAGCTTGAGCGAGATCGGCAGCTCGTCCTTGAGGTCGAGGTCGAGCAGCACGACATCCACCGGGAACTCCGGGTGGGTGAGCAGCTCGGGCCAGCTGGCCACGGCGCAGACCATGTCGATGTCATCAGCAGCGTTGCGGATCCACTCGGTGAGCGCGCCGAGGATCATCTTGTGGTCATCGACGATCGCGAGTCTGATGCGTTGTTGCGGTTCGGACACTGTGTCCCTCCGAGGCTGAGTAGCTGTTGGCCAGGTTGTAGTCATGTACGCCCCCTATGAGTCGGAGGGACTATCGACGATGCATTCGATCTCGAGGCGAAGACTTCCGTCCACCACCGAGTCGGCGTGCTTCCCTACCTTGCGGATAGCATCCCACGCGCCCGGATCCACACGGTTGCGCGCCACGCCCGATGTTTCGATCACGATCGGCACGATGAGCTTGCGCACGGCTCCGCTGTTCGGATCGCGGTCGCTCGGGCCGAGGGTCACGCGGGCGGTGCCGGTCGGCGCCGACGACCTTGACGCCCGACTCGCTGACGAGCAGCCAGATGGCCGACAGCAGCCCGTCGCGCTGGCGCGGGTCGAGCAGGCCGGCGAGGCTGTGCGGGTCGGACAGGGTGACGGCGGGTCCGAGCAGCTCGGACTCGCTGACCGCGTGATAGAGCCAGGTCTCCCGGCGGCCTTCGATGAGATGCAGGCGGAGCTCCGTCGCGAGCGACGCGGCGGTCTGGGCGACCTTGGCGTCGAGCGGCAGGGGAGTGCGACCGCTCGAGACCCCCTCGAGCAGCTGCTCGGCGGCGAGGTCGAGGCGAGCGAGCTCCTCTGAGGCGAGCATGCCGACGGCGTAGCGCGGAGCGGAGACGGTGCTCTGCACGAGCACGCGGTCGAGCTCCAGGGTGACCATGCGGCGGAAGGAGCGCACGATGAAGCAGCCGATGACCGCGGGAAGCACGGCTTGCGACAGCATGGCGAACGTCGCGGACAGGCTGTCGGCTCGGACATTGCCGTCCAGCAGGTCGGCGATCAGCAGCAGCGCTCCGAAGACCACCGCGGTGCCGAGCACCTGGCGCAGCGGACGCACGCCGACCAGCGCGAGCACCCCGACGCCCGCGGCGATCGAGGCGGTCGAGGTCCCGGATACGTCGTGCAGCGGCCAGATCGGCACCGAGGTCGAGGGCGACCACGAGCAGCAGGCCGAGCGTGTAGCCGATGAACATGCCGTCCGAGAGGCGGTCGTCGTTGCGGCGGATGACGACGAGCACCGAGACGAGGAGCACGGCGTAGAGCAGCCAGGCGACCACCTCCGCGGCGGGGGCCGAATAGAGCTCCCACTGCACGGTGAACTTGCCGAGGCTGAACACCGCGATGATGACGCAGACGATCATCGCGCCGAAGCCGAGGAAGGCGGTGCCGAGGCTGCCGGCGTTCTCATCGATGATCCGAGAGCTGGCGAAGCCGGGGAGCTTGAGGGGCGAGCGCGCCTTGCGCTGGCCGTTGGCGACGACGCCGAGGGTGTTCTCCTCGACCTCGTTCTGCACGAGGCTGCTGATCGAGCTCATCGCGGGACCTCCAGGACGACGGTCGTGCCGGAACCCGGCGATGAGAAGACGCGGGCGTTGCCGCCGACCTCGCGGAGACGGGCGAGGACGGACTCCTTGAAGCCGAGGCGCTGGTCTCCGATGCTGGCGATGTCGAAGCCGACGCCCGAGTCGGTGACCATGGCGCGGATGGTGGTGTCGTCGTCGGTGATCGTGACATGCGCCTCGGAGACCCCGGCGTGCCGGCGGACGTTCTCGAGGCATTCGGCGAGCGAGCCGAGGAACGCGTCGAGCACGTCGCTCGGCAGCAGCACCTGTCCGGTGCCGTGCCAGCTGACGGCGAGGCCCATCCGGCCGAAGCGCTGCTTGACGTTCTCGAGCGTGTTGCCGAGCACCGACTCGGAGGTCGGCTTCTGCAGGGTGTAGTCGCCGCTCGACTTGGGGGAGGGCGTGCCGCCGAGCCGGAGCTGGCGGAGCAGGCGCGCGTCGTCCGCGGCCTGGTGCTTGAGGGCGGATGAGCTGACGCCGACGCCTGAGTGCGCGAGCAGAGTCAGGGTGGCCAGCACCGTGTCGTGCAGCAGGCGGGCGCCCTGTCGGCGCTGGGCCTCTGTCTCGCTGGCCTGACGCTCGGTGCGGTGCGCCCGGCCGATGTTCGTGATCCGTCGAGCGGCGCGGAGCACTCCGGTGGCCAGCAGCGATCCGATCACGACCGCGATCGTCCAGCCCGCGAACAGGATCGCGATGCTCAGCGCAGCCGTCACCGTGCCGGACAGGGCGACTGCGGTGATGATCAGCGATACGAGGAACGCGCCGGCGAGCACGATCATCCGGCCCAGCGAGATGGTGAGCACGATGCCGACCGAGGCGATGACCCAGGCGGACAGCATCCGGATCGCTTCGACAGCGGAGTCGCTGAGCCCGGTGGGCGAGGCGAGCGTGCCGGTGATCGGGTAGAGCGCGCCGACGTTGCCGAGGTGGATCGTGAGGATCGCGAGGGATCCGGCGAGCACGGCGATGACGACCCACAGGATCGAGCGGCTCTGCCCCATCCGATAGAGCGCGAAGGCGATGGCCGCGAACAGCGGCACCAGCAGCACGAGCAAAGGAGTGTCGACCGCGCCGGGCAGGACGAGGCAGATGAGCGCGACGGCGGTTCCTGCGAGCCCGATCGTGCGGGCGCTCCGCTGGATGAGTCGGTCGCGCTCCTTGACGATGCGTTCCATGATCTCCGGGTGGTAAGCGGGTCGGCTGAGCAGGTCGGCCGGCATGGCGATCCTGATGGTCGCGGAGGCGTCGGGAAGCCGCCACGCGCAGACCGGTCGCGGCGACCACGTCCATGGTGTCACCGGATTGCCGGAAACGGGGGGCACGACGCGCAAACTCCAGAACCGGAGCACCCGCAATCCGGGGCGGGAGGGCCTTAACGAGGAGGGGGCGTCGCTTGTTCAGCGACGCCCCGACGATTCCCCTCGGCGTCGGTCGCGATGCGACCGGTTGAATCCGCAGATCCGGATTGCGGTTCGACTCTAACCCGACGACGGGCCTGAAAGTCGAGGTTCCGCGCGGTTGTCGGCGTGTCCCGGTGTGTCGGAACTACAGGTGTATTCGCGGTCCCGTAGTCGAGTACGCCTCGGGGCGTCTCGGACCGTGCTTCGTTGGTCGAGTAGGCGCCCCGCGCCGTATCGAGGCCGGTCGAACGGGTGGAGCTTCGAGGGGTCCTGCTGACGCCGCAGGGCCTCGATACGCTCGCTTCGCTCGCTACTCGACCGACGGATGCCGGCGGCCCGGCCGTGCTTCGTTGGTCGAGTAGGCGCCCCGCGCCGTATCGAGGCCGGTCGAACGGGTAGAGCTTCGCGCGGTCCTGCTGACGCCGGGGGGCCTCGATACGCTCGCTTCGCTCGCTACTCGACCAACGGATCTGCAGCCCTACTCCGGCGTGCGCTTCGTCTCGCGCGGCAAGCGTGCCGCGCTCGCTCAGCATCCCGCCCGAATAAGGCGCACCGCGCCTTATTCGGGCGTGATCCAGCCTTCGCGGATGGCGTGGCGGCGCAGCAGGATCTTGGTGCCGAGGTCGACGCCGATCGCGCGGTACTTGCGGCGGGCGCGCTTGATGTAGCTCTTGATCGTCTCTTCGGTCGTGTTCATGTCGCTCGCGACCTCCTTGATGGAGCGTCCGGCGGCGTAGAGCACGAGGGCGCGGTGCTCCTGCTTGCCGAGGTTCGGCTCGCCCGCGTTGTGGAAGTCGGCGAGCGCCCGCTGCACGGCATCGGAGAGCTGGGCCGATCCGCTGGCGGCGGCGTGCACGTTCGCGATCAGGCTGTCGGCGCTCTCGGTCTTGGTGACGAAGGCGGCAGCGCCGGCCTGGATCGCACCGTAGATCGAGCCGGAGTCGGTGTGCCGGCTGATCACGATGGCCTCGGAACCCGCGGAGCGCAGCATCCGCAGCTTCGACGAGACCGGGATGTTGTCCTCGAGATTGAGATCGAGGATGACCACATCCACCGGGAACTCCGGGTGGGCGAGGAGTGCCCCCCATGAGGTCACCGTGGCGGACACGGTGATTCCGGACTTCGGCGCGGCGAGACGGGCTGCGAGCCCGTCGAGGACCATCTGATGGTCATCGACAATGGCTACTCGCACCCGGGCCGTCCGCCGAGCGCTGGCGATAGTACTTTGCACCCGTACCCCCTCCGCGGGACCAGTGTAGGCACTGCGGGGGCGTCTGTCCCCCCGGACTGGGGAGCGGGGTCGTCCGCGAGGCTCGGAGGGCGGGCCGTACTGTGGGACCGCGCCGCCATCCGGCGCTGATCCGGGGGGATTCATGGGGCCGTTCTCTGGGGTGCTTCGCGCACTCAACACACACACCAGTCATGGTCTGATGGCTGATACGCCTCAGGGAAATGTGCTCTTGATCGGGACTTCCATCCTCGGCATGCTCGGTGCGGCCGCATTGCTCGGCACCGCGCGGGGTCTTCGCGCCGAGGAGCGCGACCCATTGAACGAGCGTCACTACATCGACTTCTGAGCGATCGGCGAGCAGCTCGCAGGGTGCGCCTGGATTCGCTGAAATTCATTCAGCTTTCGAGCAGCCGACGGAGCTCACGACCCACCGCTTCGCCCTCGATGAGGAAGCCGTCGTGGCCGAACTCCGAGCCGATGACGATGGGTTCGCGCCCGTCGATCCCGGTGGCGATGTTCCGAGCGATCATCATCTGATCCGGCACGGGGAAGAGCCTGTCGCTGTCGATCCCGAGGATCAGCGCCCGCGCGGTCACGCGAGCGAGCGCCGCCTCCACTCCGCCTCGCCCACGGCCGACGTCGTGCGAGCTCATGGCTGAGACCAGTCGGACGTAGCTGTTCGCGTCGAAGCGGCGGACGAACTTGTTGCCGTGGAAGTCGAGGTAGGACTCGACGGCGAACTTGCCCCCTCCGCCGAGAGGATCGATGCCGCTCTGCCAGCTGCGCGCGAAGCGCTCATTCAGCTCCGTCGGGCTGCGGTAGTTGAGCAGCGCCATCCGTCGGGCGAGGGCGAGCCCGTGATGCGGTCCCTCGCCGTCGCGTGCGAGGTAGTAGTCGCCGCCGCGGAAGCGCGGATCCATTCGGATGGCTTCGAGCTGCACCGAGTTGAGCGCGATCTGATCGGCACTGGCCACCGCAGGCGCGGCGAGCACGGCGATCCGCTGGGTCGCGGGCCGGATGGCTGATCGCCCACTCGAGGACCTGCATGCCGCCCATCGAGCCGCCGACGATGGCGGCCCAGCGCTCGATCCCGATCGCGTCGGAGAAGGCGCTCTGCATCGCCACCTGATCGCGGATGGTCAGAGTCGGAAAGCGGGAGCCCCATTCGCGTCGGTCGGGCGCCAGCGAGGAGGGACCCGTCGTGCCCTGGGCACCGCCCAGCATGTTGGGCGCCACGATGAACCAGCGATCCGTGTCGAGGGCGAGGCCGGGGCCGACCATGCCTGTCCACCAGCCCGCTGTCGGCTGGCCGGGCCCTGCGGGTCCGGTCAGCAGCGAGTCGCCGGTGAGCGCGTGCAGCACGAGGATCGCGTTGCCGCGGGCGGCGTCGAGCTCGCCGTACGTCCGATAGGCGACGCGCACGGCCGGCAGCGATCCGTGCTCCAGCTGCAGCGAGCCGATGTCGACGAACTTCCGACCCGCGACGGGATCGCCCTCTCGCCACGCTCCGGTGGCGGGTGGCTTGCCGAGGAGCGCGCGCTGGTCGGCTTCCGAGACGAATGCCGACGGCACGGCGTCTTCAGGGGTCTGCCAGTCCATCGGGATCAGTCTGCAGGCGCGGCCCGACGGCGGCCTGACACTGTTACGGCCGACACGCGGCTCGGCCGTGCCGCAGGCACGAACTGCCCAGTTCTGTCACCCGGAACGCATTCCGGGCGGCAGAACTGGGCAGTTCGCGTGCGTGTGTTACGCGTTCGAGATCAGGCGTCGACCGCGCTCAGCTCGCGGGCGGCCTTCAGACCGGCCTCGAGGTCGGCCTTGAGGTCCTCGATGTTCTCCAGTCCGACCGACAGACGCACCAGGCCCGGCGTGACGCCCGAGGTCAGCTGCTGCTCGGGGGTGAGCTGCGAGTGCGTCGTGGATGCCGGGTGGATGACGAGCGAGCGCACGTCGCCGATGTTCGCCAGGTGCGAGAACAGCTCGAGGCTGTCCACGAACTTCTCGCCGGCATCGACGCCGCCCTTGAGCTCGAACGAGAGCACCGCGCCGACGCCCTTCGGCGCGTACTTGCCCGCCGCCTTGTTCCATGGGCTGGACTGCAGACCGGCGTAGTTGACGCTGGCGATGTCGGGGTGGTTCTCGAGCCAGAGCGCGATGTCCTGCGCGTTCTGCACGTGACGCTCGATCCGCAGGGAGAGCGTCTCGATGCCCTGGATGAGGTGGAACGCGCTGTCCGGCGAGATGGCCGCGCCGAGGTCGCGCAGCAGCTGCACGCGCGCCTTGATGATGTAGGCGATGCCGTCGCCGACCGCCGTGGTGTAGCTCGCGCCGTGGTAGCTCGGGTCGGGCTCGGTGAGTCCCGGGAACTTCTCGACGTTCTCCGACCACTTGAACTTGCCGCCGTCGACGATCACGCCGCCGATGACCACGCCGTGGCCGCCGAGGAACTTGGTGGCGGAGTGCACCACGATGTCGGCGCCGTGCTCGAACGGGACGGATCAGGTACGGCGTCGCGATCGTGTTGTCGACGATCAGCGGCACGCCGTTCTCGTGGGCCACATCCGACGACGAGCTCGATGTCGAGGATGTTGATCTGCGGGTTGCCGATCGTCTCCGCGAAGAACAGCTTGGTGTTCGGGCGGACCGCTCGACGCCACTCGTCCGCGTCGTCCTGGTTCTCGACGAAGGTCGTCTCGATGCCGAGCTTGGCGAGCGTGTACTTGAAGAGGTTGTAGGTGCCGCCGTAGATCGACGCGGACGAGACGATGTGGTCGCCTGCCTGCGCGATGTTGAGCACCGCGTAGGTCTCAGCGGCCTGGCCCGAGGCGAGCAGCAGCGCCGCGGTTCCGCCCTCGAGGTTGGCGACCCGCTCCTCGACCACGGCCTGGGTCGGATTCTGGATGCGGTTGTAGATGTTGCCGAACTCCGCAAGAGCGAACAGGTTCTTCGCGTGCTGGGCACTGTTGAAGACGTAGGAGGTCGTCTTGTAGATGGGCGTGGCCCTGGCGTTGGTCACCGGGTCAGGGGAGGCTCCGGCATGGATCTGCTGGGTCTCGAATCTCCACTGCGAATTGGTCATGCTGGGGAGCCTAGGTAGCACCTCCACTGCGGGCAACGGACGCGGACACACGGCGTAACGCGGCAGCGACGCGCGCGGCATGTCGCCCGGCCGCGCCGCTCGATTGGTGCGCGGCCGGACCACCTCGATAGCGTCTCCGGCATGGGAACGACGAAGCGCGCGGTGGTCACAGGTGCCAGTTCGGGAATCGGACGGGCGACGGCGGAGCTCTTCCGCAGCCACGGCTGGGATGTGACGGGCGTCGCGCGCCGCGCGGACCGCCTCGAGTCCCTGGCGAGCTCGACCGGCGCCGACATCTTCGTGGCCGATCTGACCGATCCCGATGATGTCGCCGCGCTTGCCGCGCACCTCGAGACGCTCGATCGGGTCGACGTCCTCGTCAACAACGCGGGTGGTGCCCGCGGCGGCGAACGGGTCGAGGCGGGAAAGCCCGACGGACTGGAGCTGGATGTTCGAGGTCAACGTCATCGCGGTCCAGCGCGTGACCGCCGCGCTGCTGCCGGTCCTCCGCCGCACGGCCGCCGAGGCGGGCAACGCCGACATCGTGACCATCACCTCCGTGGCGGGTCACGAGGTCTACGAGGGAGGCGCGGGCTACAACGCCGCCAAGGCGGCCGCCGTCTCGCTGATGGGCGTGCTGCGGCTCGAGCTCGCGGGGGAGCCGCTGCGTGTGATCGAGGTCGCTCCGGGCATGGTCAAGACCGAGGAGTTCGCCCTCACCCGCTTCGACGGCGACGCGGATCGTGCCGCCGCCGTCTACAAGGGCGTCGTGAATCCGCTCACGGCCGAGGACGTGGCAGAGGTGATCGTGCACGCGGTCGAGCTGCCCGGCCACGTGAATCTCGACCACATCACCATCCGTCCGGTCGCCCAGGCGGCCCAGTTCAAGGTCATCCGCACGCCGCTCGAGGTCCGCCCCGACTGACACCGAACGTCCGGAGCTCCGCCTCGCCTGGAGTCGCTCCTGAATTCAGGCGGCTCTTCCGTTCTCAGGTCGTATGCCTGGACGAGGCCGGAGAACGGCGGATCCTCCTGAGGTTGGGGGCGTCTCGCCGATCCGAGTGCTGTGCTCCATGCACCGCCGCGCTGCCCGAATCCGTGACGGGGAAACGCCCACGCAGGCCCTGCCCAGCCAATAGGGGATTGCGACTTCCTGCAACAGGTCTGTAACGCGGAACGGTTACCGTAGGAGCCATGTCGATCGATCAGGCAACGGCGCATGACCTCCCGGACACGACTCCCGAGCGCGAGGTGCTCGGCTGGCTGGAGTTCGGAGACGCGTCGCGTCAGCTCGCGCACTCGGTGGCGGACAGCGGATTCGTGCCCGAGATCGTCGTCGCCATCGCCCGCGGCGGCCTGATCGTGGGCGGCGCCGTGGCCTATGCGCTCGGCATCAAGTCCTGTGGCTCCATCAACGTCGAGCTCTACACCGGCGTCGACGAGACCCTGCCCGCGCCGCTCGTCCTGCCGCCGATGCTCGATGGCGCCGCTCTCGACGGCAAGCGCGTGCTCCTCGTCGACGATGTGTCCCAGTCGGGTCAGACCCTGGCGCTCGCCGTGGAGATCCTGAAGGGGATGGGCGCCGACGTCCGCTCGGTCTGCCTCTATACGAAGCCGCAGACGATCTTCGTGCCCGACTTCTCGTGGCGGAACACCGACCTGTGGATCGTCTTCCCGTGGTCGGCGCTGCCTCCCGTCACCGCAGACGGCCCCAGCGCGCACTAGAGTCCCCGGGTGAGCATTCACCTTGTGGGAGGCGGCTGGTCCGACGGCGGCGACGGGATCGCCTTCGCGACGTTCGTCGATGAGGCTGCCGACCGCGCGCACCGTCGTGGCGTGGCCGGTCCTCCGAAGGTCGCCGTCATCGTGGTCCGCGACGGAGACGGCATCGAGCATGCGGATCGACTGCTCACCGAGATCGCGCACGCCGGCGAGATCGACCCGGTCGTCACCTCGCTGATCGAGGGAATCGCCGCTCCCGGCGGACTGCTCGGCGACGTGGACGGCATCATCATCGGCGGGGGTCTGACGCCCGCCTACCTCGACAGCCTGTCCGGCATATTCGATGAGATCCGCGACCGGGTGGCCGACGGCGTGCCCTACCTCGGCTTCTCTGCTGGCGCGATGATCGCCCCCGACCACGCGCTCATCGGCGGGTGGCGGATCGGTGGAGTCGCCGTCTGCGCCGAGGTCACCGCTGAAGAGCTGGACGAGGTCACGATCGTCGAGGGCATCGGCCTGATCGATGTGACCGTCGATGTGCACACCGCCCAGTGGGGCACCCTCTCGCGTCTCGTCGCCGCGACGTCGGCCGGACTGACGGAGGGTGGGGTCGCCATCGACGAGTCCACCACCCTCATCGTCAGCGACGACGGCTTCGAGGTGGTGGGCTCGGGCAGCGTCTGGCGGGTGACCCCGTCGGACTCCCGCGTGCTGGTCGACATCCTCGCCGCCGCCGAGTAGCCCGCAGCCCAACAGGAGCAGATCGTGGCACTCTCGCTCAGCGGCTCGGCCATCCACCCCGAATGGTCGACCGCGCTCGCCGGCTCCGAAGAGCAGCTTCTCGCGATCGGGGACTTCCTCGCCGCTGAGCAGGAAGCGGGCGCGACGGTGCTGCCCGCGCGCGCCGACATCCTGCGGGCGCTGCGCCGACCCCTCTCCGATGTGCGCGTCCTGATCGTCGGTCAGGACCCCTATCCGACGCCCGGACATCCGATCGGACTGTCCTTCGCCACGGAGCGGCACGTCCGTCCTCTCCCGCGCAGCCTGACGAACATCTACAAGGAGCTCCGCGACGATCTCGGCATCCCCATGGCGCCGCATGGCGACCTCGCGGCGTGGAGCGATCAGGGCGTCCTGCTGCTCAACAGGGTGCTCACCGTGCGCGCGGGGTCGGCCGGCTCGCATCGCGGCCACGGCTGGGAGCAGATCACCGAGCTGGCCATCCGACGCCTCGTCGAACGGGGCGGCCCGCTCGTCGCGATCCTCTGGGGGCGGGATGCCCGCAATCTGCGTCCGATGCTCGGATCGGTCCCCATCCTCGAATCGGCGCACCCGAGCCCGCTCTCTGCGTCGTCGGGCTTCTTCGGATCTCGGCCGTTCAGCCGCGCCAACGCGCTGCTCGAGGAGCAGGGCGCATCGCCCATCGACTGGAGGGTCGATCCGCCCGGCGTGCCGTCGCACTAGCCTGGTTCTGCCGATCTGCTGAAGGGGCGAGATGCTCGAGGAAGAATACGAACCGCGCCGCCAGGTGCCGTTCCACCTGCGCAAGCTGCCCGCGGACGAGCCCGCGTTCTCCTACGAGATCCGCGACGTCGAGGCGCAGGATCTGCCGGACATCCGCGAGATCTACAACTACTACGTGGTCAACAGCGTGGTCACCTTCGACGAGGACCAGATGACGCTGCAGGAGTGGAAGACCAAGTTCGCCTACCTCAGCAAGCTCAAGATGCCGTTCATCGCGGCGGTCGCTCCGGGCGGGACTGTGCTCGGCTATGCGCTCGTCACTCCGTGGAAGGCCAAAGCCGCGTATCGCTACACGGTCGAGAACTCGATCTATCTCGGGCCTGCGTCAACCGGAAAGGGTCTCGGACGCGCGCTGCTCGCGGAGCTGCTCGAGCGATCCAAGGCAGCCGGGCTCAAGGAGGTGCTCGCCGTGATCGCGGACAAGGGCGCCGAGGCGTCGATCGCCCTGCACGAGGCGTTCGGCTTCAAGGAGATCGGCCGGATGGGTCGGGTCGGCTTCAAGTTCGATCGCTGGCTCGGCACCGTGCTCCTTCAGAAGTCCCTCAAGTAGCCACACCGTTCTCCCTTCCTCGACCAGTACCTACGTTCCGGCCCGATGTGCACGAAATTCCGTAGGAATTCCGCCGGAACGTAGGTACTGGGCAGGACGGGCGACCGCTCTAGGCTCGGGGGATGTTCGAGCTGCACCACCTGAGCGCGCAGGATCAATGGGACTGGCTGCAGCGCGGCGATGTCAGCCCGCTCGAGCTCACCGAGCACTACCTGCGGCGCATCGAGCGGCTGGACCCTGACCTGGGCGCCTTCGCGCGACGTCGACGCGGACCGGGCTCTCGCCCGCGCAGCCGAGGTGGCGAAGCTGCCGAAGTCGGCCGAGCTGTGGGGCCTTCCGCTCGCCGACAAGGAGCTCGCCCAGCGCGCGGGCAGCCCCGCGACCTTCGGGTCGCGCGCGTTCGTCGGCCGGATCGCCGAGAGCTCCGACGCCATCGTCGAGGCGGTCGACGCGGCGGGCGCGGTGAGCCTCGGTTCGACGGCAGCACCCGAATTCGGCTTCCCCTCGTACACCGAGCCGATGGGACGGCCCCCAGTCCGCAACCCGTGGGACCCCACCCTCGGTCCCGGCGGTTCGAGCGGCGGCGCGGCCGTCGCGGTCGCGGCGGGACTGCTGCCGTTCGCGCCCGGGAGCGACGGCGGGGGATCGGTCCGGATCCCGGCTGCCGCCACTGGGCTCGTCGGAATCAAGCCGACGCGTTCCCTCGTGCCCGCCGATCGCTGGTCCCTCGGACAGCTCGTGGTGAACGGACCGATCGCCCGCTCGGTCGGCGATGCCGCCATGCTCCTCGACGCGATCATCGCCCGCGGCGGATCGATCGGGGGAGGACCCGAATCGGACCGGCTGCTCGGCTATGCCGTCCGCGGCGAGGGGCGCTTCCAGATCGGCATCACCACGCAGAGTCCGTGGGACACCGGCTACGACATCGTCCTGGACCCCGCGGCCCGCAGCGCGCTGGAATCGGCCATCGAAGCCCTGGGGGAGATCGGCCACGGACTGGACGACCTCGCCATGCCCGACACGAATGCCTACCCTGCGGCGTTCCGCGCTCTGTGGCAGGGCGGTGCTTCGGCCGTGCCGATCGACGACGCTCAGCTCGAGCTGGTCGAACCCCTGACGGCGTGGCTGGTCCGGCGCGGCCGAGAGCTTCCCGTGCGAGAGCTCGTCCAGTCGCTGAGCGCGCTCGACGCGTTCTCTCGCGCTCTCGTGCATTCCTGGTTCGGCCCGCACAGTGCTCGGGTCGACGCCGTGCTGACGCCCGCGCTGGCGATGACCCCGCGTCCCATCGGCTGGTGGGACGGCGAGGACGCGGAGCACAACTTCGCCCAGCAGGTGCAGTACACCCCCTTCACGTCGTTCGTGAACGTGACAGGGCTTCCGGCGATCACCCTTCCGATCATCCAGACCGAGGACGGCCTGCCGATGGGAGTGCAGCTCATCGGGCCGCCCGGGGGAGAGGCCACGCTCCTGTCCATCGGCCGCCAGCTGGAGCGCCGCCTCCAGTGGCAGCGCCGCCACCCACCGTGCTGGTAGCGCACCCGCCTCCCGCGGACCGTCACCTCCGCGTGCCGATGAGCGGATCGGACGCCGATTCCCGGTCCCGTGAACCGGATCAGCCACTCGGGATCCGCTCATCGGTACGCCGAGTCCGCTCATCCGCTCGGTCCTGAGCCGCAGCTTCGCGAGCAGTTCAGGATCAGGGACCCGATCAGCGCGGGACGAGCCGCGACTCCGACGCCTCCCAGAACGCGCGGGCGAATGCCGCGTCCTTCGCCTGAGGTGCGGTGAGCCCGTTCGGCTTGAGGCGGTCCCAATAGGTGCCGCTCGGCTCGATGATCCGTTCGGCGGAGGCGAGCCGCACGAGCGGCTCCGCGCCCTGCTCCGCACTGAGGCCGTAGTGGCCGAAGGTGATCGCGCTGAGCACGGACATGCTCCAAGCGCCCGATCCGAACCGCGTCCTCACGAGGCCGGGGTGGAAGGAGTACACCCGCACCCCGGTGTCTGCCGTGCGGCGGGCGAGCTCCTGCGCGAAGAGGATGTTCGCCAGCTTCGCGCGTCCGTATGCGCGCCATCCATCGGCCCACGGCCCGTTCAGGGTGTCGAGGTCATCGAGCCTGATCCTGCCCATCAGGTTCGCCGCGCTCGCCGTCTGGACGATCCGCACGCTGCCCTCGGGGGAGCGGGTAGCCGTCTGGCTGATCCGCGGCAGCAGCAGGGACGTGAGCAGCATCCCCGACAGGTGAGTCTCCTGCAGCGTCCGCTCGTTGCGGTCCGCCGTGAGCGCGCGCGTGCGCTGCATGGCCCCGGCATTGTCGGCCAGCACGTGGATGTCGGGGTAGCGCTCGAGGAGCTGATCGGCGAGATCGCGCACCGCCGCGAGTTTCCCGAAGTCGGCGAGGAACGCGGCGCCCCCGACGGAGCTTGCCACCTGCTGCGTACGCGCGGGATTGCGACCGACGACGGCGATCTGCGCTCCCAGTGCACTCAGCGCCCGAGCGGCGGCGGCGCCGATGCCGGAGCTCCCACCGGTGATGATCACGGTGCGACCCGTCATATCGCCGGGCATGGGGAGCTCGCTCATGAGCCTGCCTCCGAGGTCGTGGCCGCACCGGAAGCGCTGGGCTGATCGGCGATCGGAGTCACCGTCGCCGGCGGAACGGGACGGCGCATGGGACGGCGTCGGCGCAGATAGCCGCCGTCTTCGAGACCTGCCTCGATCTCGAAGCGGTTGTGCATCGGATTCGCTCCCGCGAGCCAGTAGAGCAGCGGGAACCACATCCCCAGGCGCCGCCACTGCTCGACGTGGATCTGCTCGTGCACGAGCACGCGCTCCCCGGTGTTGTTCCCGGTCAGATAGACCCGGCCGACGGTCGTGCCGCCGCGTCGATACGCCCAGTCCGGCAGTCCGCTGAGCACGATGAGATCGCCCTGGCGCCGAACCCGCCCGGTGCTGAGCGGGAGCCCCCAGGTCAGACCGACGAGGGTGGCGTAGAAGAATCCGAACTCGCGCAGGATGCGGCGCGCGTGGCCTGACCTCGGAGGCTGCCCCGAGGTCTCAGGCATCGGGTCGACCGTAGGTCTCGAGCAGCCGCAGCCACACCTCGGAGATGGTCGGGTAGGACGGCACGGCGTGCCAGAGCCGATCGAGGGGCACCTCGCCGACCACGGCGATCGTGGCGGAGTGCAGCAGCTCGGCGACATCCTGACCGACGAAGGTGGCTCCGATCAGCACCTTCCGTGTCTCGTCGACGATGATCCGGGCCTGGCCCGCGTATCCGTCTGCGGTGACGTGCGGCGCCGGAGACGGAGGCGATGTCGTAGTCGACCGTCCGGATGTCGTAGCCGGCCTCCTTCGCCGCCTTCTCGGTGAGACCGATGGACGCCACCTCGGGATCGGTGAAGGTGACCTGAGGGACCGCCTCGTTGTCGGCGGTGGCGACGTGCAGTCCCCACGGTGCATCGTCCACCGTGCGATCCTGCGCGCGAGCCGCGATCACCTCTCCCGCGGCACGCGCCTGGTACTTGCCCTGATGGGTCAGCAGGGCACGGTGGTTCACGTCGCCGACGGCGTAGAGCCACGGGTCGTCCTTGTTCGTGGCGGCCGTGGCGAGCAGAGTGTCGTCGACGGCGATCCAGTCGCCATCCTCGAGTCCCGACGACTGGCGAGGCCGAGGTCCTCGGTGCGCGGGGTGCGCCCCGTGGCGACCAGCACCTCGTCCGCGGTGACGGTGCTGCCGTCGTCGAGCTCGATCACGACGGAGCCGCCGGCGTCTCGCGCGGGCCGAGATGGAGATGCGCCGAGCTGCACGTACGGCCCCGGCCTTCTCGCAGGGCTTCGGCGACGAGCTCGCCGGCGAACGGCTCCATCCCGCCGAGCAGCCCGCTGCGGGCGATGACAGTGACCGTCGTGCCGAAGCGATGCGTAGGCGGTCGCCATCTCGCTGGCGACGACGCCGCCGCCGATGACGGCGAGGCGACTCGGGCACCGCCGTGACGCCGGTGGCCTCGCGGCTCGTCCATGGCTGCGACGTCGGCGAGACCGGCGATGTCGGGCAGCAGCGCCGCCGTCCCGGTGGCTGACCGCGACGGCGTGACGTCGCGGTCAGCTCGGTCACCGTGCCGTCCGCCGCGGTGACCGACACGCGCTTGGGGCCGGTGATCCGACCGTATCCGCGGACGCAGGTCGATCCCGGCGCTCTCCAGCCATTCGACCTGGCCGCCGTCGTCGTAGTCGCTGACGATCTCATCGCGGCGCTTGAGCACGGCGGCGACGTCGAGCTCGCCGGTGATCGCCTCGGCCGCGCCGGGAACCCGGCGGGCGGCCGCGAGAGCGGCGCCCGACCGCAGGAGCGCCTTCGAGGGCATGCATGCCCAGTAGGAGCATTCGCCGCCGACGAGCTCGCTCTCGACGATCGCCGCGGTGAGCCCTCGCTTGCACCGCGTAGTCGGCCACGTTCTCGCCGACCGGCCCGGCTCCGATCACGATCAGGTCATAGGTGTCCGTCATGGGTGCTCCCAGCGTCAGGGTTCTGTCAGTGCACTCTCATCCTGGCCCCGTCAACCCGTGAGCCGCCTATGTGTACGTTCCGGCTCAATGTGCACGAAATTTCGTGCACATTGAGCCGGTTTCGTGCACGTAGACGGGCTCAGGCGGCTCAGGCGGCGACGCGGCTGGGCGGGGCGGTGAGCGCCGACAGGATCCGCAGCACGCTCGGCAGGTCGTTGCCCGCCGCGTCAGGGGACTCGGGGGAGAACATCGCGATGCCCGCGCCTGCGAGCGAGAAGCGGCCGAGCAGGGCACGGAGGTGCGCGACGAGCGTGGCGAGCTCGAGCCCGAACGGCTGAGGATCGGACAGGCCGTTGATCACGGACGGATCGAGCACGTCGAGGTCGATGTGGATGTAGACGCTCGTGGCACCTGTCGCCTCGACGGCGGCGACGAGCGCGTTCTCGTCTTCGAGGTCATCGGTGGTCACGACCTGCACGCCGTTGTCTCGGATGTACTCCTCCTCCGCATCGTCCGCGGAGCGAAGGCCGGCGAGGATCAGGTTGCGGGCGGGAAGCGCCGGAGACGACACGAGCCCGGCCGAGCCGTCGCCGAGGATGGCGCGGGCGACCATGCCGCAGAACGCGTGCGACGGGGAGGTCGCGGGGGAGTGCAGGTCGGGGTTCGCGTCGAACCAGATCAGCGCGGGCGGCGCCTCACCCAGCAGGGCCCCGGACTTCAGGACGTGCTCGACACCCGCGAGCTCGATCCCGCAGTCCCCGCCGATCAGCACAGTGGGCTCGGGCGCATGCGGGGCATCACCCGGCTCATCGGGGAGCCTGCGGAGGACATCCGTGATCCGGTCGCGCACGATCTGCAGCGAGCTGAGCCGGGCGATCCCGGTCCCGAGCGCCTCGCCGGCGCCGAGCGGCACCTCGACGAAGGTCGTCCGGCTGGAGGGCAGATCGCCCATGATGGCATTCGCGCCATCCGCCAGCCGCATCGCGCGACTGGATGCAGAGCCCTGCCACTGCGGTACAACGACGAATCTGACGGCCATGATCTCAGTTCCCCTCACCCGGATGAGCGACGCTCGCCTGCTGCACCGCTAAGTAGATCATGTGCACGAAACCGGCGTCAGGTGCACGAACTGATTTCCTCTGGCGTGCACATTGAGCCGGAACGTAGGTATTCAGGGCGCAGGTGTTCAAGGGGTCGGAACTCTGGAGGTGGCGGCGCCGACGCGGGCGGCCTCGCGGGTCGCAGTGGTGTTCTTCCTGCCGGCTCGCGATCCGGAGAGCTTCTGCGCGATGTGCTCGCCGACCGTGATCGGCTCGTAGATCGCCTCCTCGCCATCGTCGACGCAGACAGGGAGAGGTGCCACGACGGCGTCGTAGTCGCCGTCGTGGAAGAAGGCAGCGGACCGGCGGCGCTCGATGGTGCCGTCGACGATCGGCGGCTTGACCCGGTGCAGGGTCGACATCCACTTCTCGTTGGTCAGACGCGCGGTGACATCGCCGAGGTTGATGAGCAGAGCACCGTCGTTAGGGGCCACGTCGTGCCAGCCGCCATCGCCGCCGAGCACCTGGAGGCCCCTGACCTGGTCGGCCCAGAGGACCGTCACGATGCCGTAGTCGGTGTGCTCTCCCATGCCGGTCAGGTCGCCGTCGAGCTCGATCTCGCCGGGCGGCAGGGCATAGTTGTTCATCCGCATCACGTCGATCGAGTGGCCGGTCAGCCCGGACAGAGTGCCTTCGTCCACGCCGAGCGCGTCCTCGAAGATGTCGACCATCGTCTGGGCCACTCGTCGGGCCTGCTCGTAGTAGGTGCTGACCTTCGGCTCGAAGGTGGGCACGGAGTCGGGCCAGAGGTTCTCCGGGTAGGCATCCTTCGGCAGGTCGAGGCTGGGATGCATCGCCGCGGAGTCCCCGATGTTGAAGGCTTCGAAGAAGTCGTTCATCCGGCTTGCGGACTCGACGCCGAGGCTCAGGCTGAGGGATTCGGTCTTCGGCGGCGCGTAGCCGCGGTTGACCGACGGCGGAGTGCGGTACTGCTTCTTGGCGTCGAGATCCATGCCGAAGAAGTCGTCCATCGCCGATGCGAGCCCGGCGGACACGTCGGTCGGAATGCCATGCCCGATGATCTGGATGAACCCGACCTCGCGGCACGCGGTGTCGACCGCGGCGGCGACTGCGGCCTTGTCTTCGGCGGACCCGTCGTTCACATACGGAGATATGTCGATCTGCGGGACGTGGAAGGCCATTCGCCCACGCTACGCCGCAGGTGTTACGCGGGCATTTCATCCTGTTCCTCGTTGGTCGAGCAGGCGCGCCCGCGCCGTATCGAGGCCGTCCGATGTGGGCGCGGAACCAGAACATCCTGGGGCTGAGGCCCGTAGGTGCTCAACGCGGCCTCGATACGGTCGCTTCGCGACCTACTCGACCACCGGGGGTGTGGACCACCCGGCCTAGGATCGAAGCCATGCCCGAGCAACAGGTCATCTCCGCCGAGCAGGTTCAGCACCTCGCAGGTCTCGCCCGAATCGCCCTCACCCCCGACGAGATCGAGCACCTCGCGGGCGAGCTGGGCACGATCGTCGACAACATCGCGAAGGTGTCCGGAGGTCGCGACCGCCGACGTCCCCGCGACCAGCCACCCGATCCCGCTCGACAACGTCTTCCGCCCCGACGTCGTCGGCGAGGTGCTCACCCACGAGCAGGCGCTCTCAGGCGCGCCCGAGCCGGCCGACGGCCGCTTCCGGGTCACCGCGATCCTGGGGGAGGAGCAGTGACGACGACCTGACCCGCCTGACCGCGGCCGACCTCGCCGAGCTGCTCGCCGCCGGCGAGGTGTCCAGCGTCGAGGCGACCCGCGCGCACCTCGACCGCATCGCCGCGGTCGACGGCGACGTGCACGCCTTCCTGCACGTCGACGCGGCCGGACGCGCTCGACGCGCGCCGGCGAGATCGACCAGCTGCCGCGCCGCGGGCAGAGCGCTCGGACCCGCTCGCCGGCGTCCCGGTCGCGATCAAGGACGTGCTCTGCACGATCGACATGCCCTCCACCGCGCGGCTCCCGGATCCTCGAGGGCTGGATGCCGCCCTACGACGCGACCGTCGTCGCCCGGCTCGCGCGCCGCCGGCCTCGTGCCGCTCGGCAAGACCAACATGGACGAGTTCGCGATGGGCTCCTCCACCGAGCACTCCGCCTACGGCCCGACCCACAACCCGTGGGACCTCGACCGGATCCCCGGCGGCTCCGGCGGCGGCTCGGCCGCGGCGGTCGCCGCCTTCGAGGCGCCCCTCGCGCTCGGCTCGCGACACCGGCGGCTCGATCCGCCAGCCCGCCGCCGTCACCGGCACGGTCGGCGTCAAGCCCACCTACGGCGGCGTCGAGCCGCTACGGCGCGATCGCGCTCGCCTCCAGCCTCGACCAGGTCGGCCCGGTCACGCCGCACCGTGCTCGACGCCGCCCTGCTGCACGACGTCATCGGCGGGCACGACCCGCACGACTCGACCTCCCTCACCGACGCCTGGCCGTCGTTCGCCGACGCGGCCCGCGAGGGCGCGCGCGGCGACGTCGCTGAAGGGCCTGCGGGTCGGCGTCATCACCGAGCTCGACGGCGACGGCTTCCAGCCCGGCGTCGCGGCAGCGCTTCCGCGAGGCGCTCGCGCTCGCTCGAGGCGCCGGCGCCGAGATCGTCGAGGTCAGCGCCCCGCACTTCGAGTACGGCGATCGCCGCCTACTACCTGATCCTCCCCGCCGAGGCGTCGAGCAACCTCGCCAAGTTCGACTCGGTGCGCTTCGGCCTGCGCGTCGACCCCCGACGGCGGCGGACCGTCGAGGAGGTCATGGCCGCCACCCGCGAGGCCGGCTTCGGCCCCGAGGTGAAGCGCCGCATCATCCTCGGCACCTACGCGCTGTCCGCCGGCTACTACGACGCGTACTACGGCAGCGCGCAGAAGGTGCGCACGCTCATCCAGCGCGACTTCGACGCCGCGTTCGACGCAGGTCGACGTGCTCGTCGTCGCCGTCGCGCGCCGACCACCGCGTTCAAGCTCGGCGAGAAGATCGACGACCCGCTGGCGATGTACCTGAACGACGTCACCACGATCCCGGCGAACCTCGCCGGCGTCCCCGGCATGAGCCTGCCGATCGGGCCTCGCGCCGGAGGACGGCCTGCCCGTCGGCCTCCAGTTCATGGCGCCCGCCCGCGAGGACGCCCGCCTGTACCGCGTCGGCGCGCGCCTCGAGGCGCTGCTCGAGGAGGAGTGGGGCGAGCCGATCGCTGGCGACAGGCGCCGCATCGGCTGCGAGCCGACGCGCCGCATCGCCCGTGCCCGGCTTCGGAACCGAGCCCGACGGAGGGACCCGCTGATGGCGGCTGAACGCGACCGACTGCTGATGGACTTCGACAAGGCGCTCGAGCTCTACGAGCCGGTGCTCGGCTTCGAGGTGCACGTCGAGCTCGACACCAAGACGAAGATGTTCTCGGCCGCGCCGAACCCGGCCGCCCGGCGCCACGCGCCGCGCCGAACACCATCATCGCGCCGGTCGACCTCGGGCTGCCCGGCTCGCTGCCCGTCGTCAACGAGACAGGCGGTGCGCTACTCGATCTCGCTCGGGCTCGCGCTCGGCTGCTCGATCGCGCCGTCGAGCCGGTTCGCGCGGAAGAACTACTTCTACCCCGACCTCGGCAAGAACTACCAGATCTGCCAGTACGACGAGCCGATCGCGTTCGAGGGCTCGGTCGAGGTCGAGCTCGAGGACGGCACGCATCGTGACGGTGCCGATCGAGCGCGCGCACATGGAGGAGGACGCCGGCAAGCTCACCCACGTCGGCGGCGCGACCGGCCGCATCCAGGGCGCCGAGTACTCGCTCGTCGACTACAACCGCGCCGGGCGTGCCGCTGGTCGAGATCGTCACGAAGCCGATCTACGGCGCCGAGCACCGCGCGCCCGAGGTCGCCAAGGCGTACGTCGCGACGATCCGCGACATCGTCCGCTCGCCTCGGCATCTCCGAGGCGCGCATGGAGCGCGGCAACCTGCGCTGCGACGCGAACGTCTCGCTGCGCCCGCGCGGCCAGGAGAAGCTCGGCACCCGCACCGAGACGAAGAACGTCAACTCGCTGCGCTCCGTCGAGCGCGCGGTGCGCTACGAGATCCAGCGGCAGGCCGCGATCCTCGCCGACGGCGGCACGATCACGCAGGAGACCCGGCACTGGCACGAGGACACCGGCACGACCTCGCCGGGCCGCCCGAAGTCCGACGCCGACGACTACCGCTACTTCCCCGAGCCCGACCTGCTGCCGGTCGAGCCGTCGCGCCGAGCTGATCGAGGAGCTGCGCGCCGCGCTGCCCGAGTCGCCGGCGGTCGTTCCGTCGCCGCCTGCAGGCGGACTGGGGCTTCACCGACCTCGGAGTTCCAGGACGTCGCTGAACGCCGGACTGCTCGTCGAGATCGAGGAGACGGTCGCGGCGGGCGCCGCCCCGGCCGCAGGCGCGCAAGTGGTGGACTGGGCGAGATCCCCCGCATCGCGAACGCCGCAGGGCGTCGAGGCCGGCGACGCTCGTGTCGCCCGCTGCACGTCGCCGAGCTGCATCGCGCTCGTCGAGAGCGGGACGCTCACCGACCGGCTCGCCCGCCAGGTGCTCGAGGGCGTCATCGCGGGGGAGGGCACGCCCGCAGGAGGTCGTCGACGGCGCGCGGGCTCGCGGTCGTCTCGGACGACGGCGCGCTCATCGCCGCGATCGACGACGGCGCTCGCGGCGCAGCCCGACGTGCTGGCAGAAGATCCGCGACGGCAAGGTGCAGGCCGCCGGCGCGGTCATCGGCGCGGTCATGAAGGCGATGAAGGGCCAGGCCGACGCGGCCCGCGTGCGCGAGCTGGTGCTGGAGCGCGCGAGCGCCCTATGACCCGCTGATCCCGCAGCGGGGCTCGACCTGAGCCGCCACTGGTGCCAGGGTGGATCCCAGTACATCGCCCGTCAGCAGGAGGAGCCGCGATGTTCGAGCAGAGCAGGGCCTTCCCTGGGGTGTCCACCGATGACGTGGCGGCCTCGAAGGAGTTCTACGCCGACCGGCTCGGTCTCGCCGTGTCGGACACCATGGGCGGCATCGACGTCGAGCTGCCCGGCGGAGCGCATCTGTTCGTGTACGAGAAGCCGAACCACGAGCCGTCGTCCTACACCTTCCTCAACTTCGCCGTGGAGGACATCGACGCGGCCGTCGACGAGCTGAGGGCCGCCGGCGTCGAGACGAAGATCTACTCCGACGAGGAGTTCCCGACCGACTCTCGGGGCATCGCCCGGGGATCGGGTTACGGCCCCGACATCGCCTGGTTCAAGGATCCGGGAGGCAACGTCCTCGCGGTGCTCGCGGATCCCGGTCTGAACGCGTATCCCGATCCCTGACATCGCGATGCCGACACCCAGGAGCCGATGATCCGAGCACTGTCAGACTGAGGCGATGACAGAGCTCGACGCCGTGGTGGTCGGGGCAGGGCCCAACGGGCTGGCCGCCGCCGTGACCCTCGCTCGTGCCGGACTCCGCGTCACGGTCTACGAGCGGGCGGGGACGATCGGCGGCGGAGCGCGCACAGCCGAGCTGACACTGCCCGGATACCTCCACGACATCTGCTCAGCCGTGCACCCCATGGCACTCGCGTCGCCGTTCTTCCAGCGCTTCGGGCTCACCTCTCGGGTGGACTTCGTCAACCCCGATCTGTCGTACGCGCACCCCCTCGACGGCGGCCGCGCCGGCCTCGCATATCGGGACATCGCCCTCACCAGCGCAGCGCTTGGAGCCGATGGGCCTGCCTGGCGGCGACTGCTCGATCCGCTCGTGCGCTCCGTAGACGACCTGACCTCGATAACGGGCGACTCGCTGCTGCGGATGCCTCGTCATCCGATCATCCTGGCGCGGTTCGGACTGCGCGTCCTCGAGCAGGGCAGTCCCGCCTGGAACGCCCGGTGGAGCACGGATGAGGCCGCCGCGCTGCTCACCGGAGTGATGGCGCACGGGGTGCAGCCGCTGCCCAGCCTCGGAGCCTCTGCCGCTGGACTCGCACTGGCCACGTGGGCCCATGCGGGTGGCTGGCCCATCCCGATCGGTGGAAGTCAGCGGATCGTCGACGCGCTCGCCGACGATCTGCTCGCCCACGGGGGCAGCGTCGTGCTCGACTCCGAGGTGGCCGACGTCCGCGCGCTCGCCGAGCTCGACGCGTGGTGCTCTTCGACACGAGCGCGCGTGCGATGGGCCGGATCGCTCGCGATCGCCTGCCCGACCGGTACCTCGACCGGCTGCGCCGGATCCGGTACGGCAACGGGGTCGCGAAGGTGGACTTCGCGCTCTCGGGCCCGGTGCCATGGGCCAACGAAGAGGCTCGCCGGGCCGGGACCCTGCATCTCGGCGGCACCAGATCCGAGATCGCCGAGGCGGAGGGCGCCGTGGCCGCCGGACGGCACGCCGAGCGACCCTATGTGCTCGTCTCGCAGCCCAGCACGTTCGATCCGAGTCGAGCGCCGACGGGAAGGCACACCCTGTGGGCCTATACGCACGTTCCGCGCGGATCTCGGCTGGACCAGACGGAGTCGATCACGCAGCAGATCGAGCGCTTCGCACCCGGGTTCCGGGACCTCGTGCTCGCCTCGAGCAGCCGTTCCGCTCACGACGTGGAGCTGCATGATCCCAACTACATCGGCGGCGACATCGCCTCGGGGGACGGCGACTTCATCGGCCTGCTGGCCCGGCCCGTGCTCGCCTCCGATCCGTGGCGGACGCCGGGCCGAGGGATCTACCTCGCCTCTTCGTCGGCCGCTCCCGGTCCCGGTGTGCACGGACTGCCCGGCTGGAGGGCCGCCCTGTCGGCGCTGCGCCACGACTTCGGCATGGACACCGAACCGGAGCTGGGGCCGAGCGCGACGGTTTAGCCCCGGGGGCCGAAGTCTCCGTCGTATCGCTGTCCGGTCCAACCGCTGACCCCTGCACAGATAAGCGGAAGAGCTGTACCGATAAGCGGAGAAGCTGTACCGATAAGCGGACTCGGGCCCGATTTCCGGTGGAAAGCACCGCATTTCGGCCCGTGCTCCGCTGATCGGCTCGCGCTCGGTCCGCCACCCACGCCGACACCTCGCCGCTCCGTTCCCGCCGCTCCGTTCCCGCGGGTCCGTCAGTCCTTGTCGATGAGCTCCAGCAGCTCCCTCGCGGCGGCCTCGATCTTCCGATCGTGCTCGCTTCCCGCGCGCTGCTCGGCGGCGATCACGCCGGACCGATGCACCGTGCTGAAGTCGCCGTAGGGGAACTTGTAGCGGCCCTTCGTCTCCTCGTTCTCCGAGTCGTCGTAGGCCAGGAACCACTTCGCATACTCGGCCCAGCCGTTCTTCTCCAGCTGATCGTTCTCCTCGGACGCCGACGCCTGAGCCTTCGACCAGTCACCCGGCTCGTCCCTCACCACCTTTCCTGTTTTGATCAGGGACTTCGCATGTCTGAGCCCTGCCTCGTTCAGATGGATGGTCATGCTCGCTCCTCCTCGTATCGGCGGTGGGGTGCAGGAAAGACGGGTCAGCTGGTCAGCACCGAGTCGGTGAACGCCGCCAGGCGGGCCTGCAGCGTGGCGATCCGCCGCCGCACGATCTCCGCAGGATCCGGCTGCATGTCGTAGGCGGGCGGCGCGATCCGGATGGTGAGCGAACAGGACAGGTCGGCGCAGATGTAGGTGCCGACGGTATTGCCGTTGCGGCCGGCCTCGCCGGCCCGGGCCGCGGCGAACATCGAGACCTGACCCGCCGGGCGCTGCGTCTGGCAGAGCGAGCACATCGCGTTCGTGCCGGGACGCATCCGGTTCTGGGTGGCTCGCAGCACCATGCCGACGGGAGAGCCGTCACGCCATTGCACGATGTAGGCGCGGTGCACGACCTTGGAGTCGATCCAACCGAGGTACTCGCGCTCGTCCCACAGCATCTCGTGCAGGCCGGGAAGGGTCATCCGGCTCGCTTCGCCGGCGCTCGCATTGACGAGCGACGCGCGGATCTCGGTCTCGGTCAGCGGCTGCATCGGTGGACCAAGCCTAAACCTTCGGCGCAGCGCCCGGTCGCCCCGTCGAGTCCGTCGCCGTCGAGCCCGCTCCGCTCGGGCCATGGAGCGAGCCAGCTGAGTCGGGGCGCCGCGCTACGGTGGATGGCGGTCTCGCCCTACGGCGTGGCCGAAGAGAGGGCACATGGGCAACGACGAAAGCGGTTCGGCGTCGGCCCTGCGAGCGGATCTCATCGCCGCCGGCTACACCGCGAGCGGGGTTCGCGAGCTGTGGGGGCCGGATGCGGACGATGCCATCGTGCGGGGACAGCTCCTGCCCGCGCGGCGCGCTTTGGCGGCAGGGTCTGACGACTCTGCGCTGGCGGCACTCGGCGCGCTGTTCATCCTCGGAGAGGCGCTTCCGGCCGAGCGGGTCGGCGACGCGCTGCCCTCCTTGGGGCTGGCGGGAGCCGAGAGGCTCGGACTGGTCGAGGTCTCGGACGGCGGCGTCCGGGCCGTCTGCTCCCTTCGCTCGCACACCTTCGTCGACGACGGCGGGGCGTCCTCGTGGTGGATCGTCTCCGATCTCGACGAGGCGGTCACCCGTCGGCCGTTGCGCGATGACCACGTCGTCGGAGTGGGAGGGGCATCGACCACCCTGCTCGGGCTGCAGCCCAGTGATCGGGTCGGCACCGCGCTCGACCTGGGCACCGGCTGCGGCATCCAAGCCCTGCTCGCGAGCGCGCATGCCGACCGCGTGATCGCCACCGACATCTCCGAGCGCGCGCTCCGCTTCGCGCGGTTGAACGCGGCGCTGAACGAGGTCGAGAATATCGACTTCCGTCTCGGCGACCTGTTCCGACCCCTCGCAGGGGAGACGGTGGATCGGCTGGTGTCCAATCCGCCGTTCGTCGTCACGCCCAGGGTGGATGGGGTACCGCTGCTGGAATACCGCGACGGCGGGCGGTCGGGAGATGACCTGATGACGACCCTCATCTCGGAGCTGCCGGCACATCTCGCCCCGGGCGGCATCGCGGTGCTGCTCGGCAACTGGGAGTACCACGTCGATCGCGACGGACTGGATCGCATGCGGCTCGCGGCCAGAGCGGCCGGTCTCGATGCGTGGGTCGTCGAGCGGGACGTTCTGACGGCGTCGCAGTACGCAGAGACCTGGATCCGTGATGGGGGAGTCCTCGCCCGCACCCCGCGCTTCGACGAGCTGTACGCGGCATGGCTCGAGGACTTCGCCGTCCGGAACATCGATCGGATCGGTCTTGGCTATCTGATCCTCCGTCGACCGCGGGGATCGGCGCCGACCCTTCCCGCTTCGAGCGGCTGCACGGAGCGCTGGGCGGCGGCGATGCCGGGCTGTCGGCGCACATCGCAGCCTGCATCGCCGCCCACGACTGGCAGGTCGGCCTCTCCGACGTCGCTCTGCTGCGCGCCCGACTCGTGGTGGCTGCGGATGTCACCGAGCAGCGGCACTACTGGCCGGGGGATGCGCACCCCGCGGTGATCGACCTGCGCCAGGGTGGCGGCTTCGGCCGGACGGTGGAGATCGATACGGCGCTCGCTGGCTTCGTGGGCGCCTGCGATGGCGAGCTGGAGGTCGGATCGATCAGCGACGCGGTCGCTCAGCTCCTCGAAGGCGACCCCGCCGCGCTGCGCGCCGAGCTGCTCCCGCAGATCCGCGACCTCCTCGACATCGGCATCCTCCTCCCGGCCGCCGACTGACCCCTGCCCCCTTCCATGGGTCGGTGGCTGAGCCGGGCGCCCTGCGCCCGTGTCGAAGCCCTTGTGGTCGGGTCGCGTCGGGTGGGCTTCGACGCGGCCTTCGGCCGGCTCGGCCACCGGTGGGCGTCGTTCGGTGGCTGAGCCGGGCGCTCTGCGCCCGTGTCGAAGCCCTTGTGGTCGGGGTCGCGTCGGGTGGGCTTCGACGCGGCCTTCGGCCGGCTCAGCCACCGGTGGGGTTGCGCCATTCGCATCGGTCGGTGGCTGAGCCGAGCGCGCGAAGCGCGTGTGTCGAAGCCCTGTTGCTGCAGACTGAGCTCGTGGCCGCCCTCCTGCACCTGATTGCGGTGCTCGGCATGCCCGTCGACGGGCAGCTGCTGCTCGTCGGAGCCGGGGTGCTGTTGGCCGGAGTCGCGGTGGGCCTGGTGCTCCGCCGCCTCGGCGCCACGGCCGCGCCGATGCGAGAGCTCGCCTCCGCGGATCGGCTGCATGCGCCCGAACTCGCGGCTCTCGTCTCCGAGACGCTGTGGCGAGCGGCGGGTCGCCCGGAGCCGCGGGCGCCGTCGCGTCTTCCCTCGACCGCGCGCGCCTGACCGACAGCCTCGGCGTCCGTCCACCCCTCCACGGGGCGACGCACCCCAGCTCGCCATCCGTCCGCGCGGTCATCCGGAAAGCCATCCGCATGACCTCGAGGAGATCCATTGAACATCTATGCCTTCGGGCCGATCGCCGGCCTGCTCAGCGGCGCATACGACGCTGTCCTCTCCGTCGCCCACCTGCTCGTCCCGCTGATCGGCACTCCAGGATTCGCCCTGGCGATCGTCGGGCTCACCCTTGCCGTCCGCGGTGCGCTGCTGCCGCTCGCGATCGCTGCGGCAAAGGCAGATGTGGGCCGCCGGCGGTTGGCACCCGATCTGACGGCACTGCGGCGGCGGTTCGCGTCGGACCCTGCTCGGCTGCAGCGTGAGACAGTCGAGCTGTATCGCCGAGAGGGTGTCTCCCCACTGGCGGGCATCCTGCCCGTGCTTGCCCAGGCCCCGATCCTCGGCCTCCTCTACGGGCTCGTCACCCAGCCGGTCATCGGCGGCCACGGCAACGAGCTTGTCTCCCATGTCGTGGGCGGAGCTCCGCTCGCCGTGGGCCTGCTCTCCGATCTCGGCACCGTCGCATGGCCGGGCATGCTCGTCAATCTCGCGGTCTTCGCGGTGATGATCGTGATCGCCGAACTGAGCAGACGCGAGGCGAATCGTCGGCTCGACCTGCAGCCGCCGGCCGCTGTCGTGCCGCCGGCCGCATCTGGAGTGGCAGGAGCCGACCCGATGCGGATCGCTCGTGCGATGAGCTGGCTGAGCTACCTCTCGGCCGTCTTCTCCGTGATCGTCCCATTGGCAGCCGCCATCTACCTCGCCACCTCGGCGCTCTGGACCCTCATCGAACGACGGGCGCTGCGTCATCGCTTCGGTCCGCACGCCGCAGGGTGAGTCCAAACTGCGATCTCGCCCCACGTCGCTTGGGCATGAGACGTGAGCCGGCCGTCAGCGACGCGCAGGGCGACTGGAGGTCCTAGCGTGAAAGATGCACGGAGACGCGAACGCTGAAGGAGCATCAATGAGCAAGGTCTGGTTCATCACCGGGACATCCCGCGGTTTCGGCCGCGAGTGGGCGACCGCAGCCCTCGAGCGCGGCGACAGGGTCGCGGCGACGGCACGCGACGTCGATTCGCTGGACGATCTGAAGGCGAAGTACGGCGACGCTGTCCTGCCGATCGCCCTCGACGTCAACGACCGCGAGGCGGATTTCGCCGCGGTCGCGCAGGCGGTGGACGCCTTCGGTCGGATCGACATCGCCATCAACAACGCGGGCTACGGCCAGTTCGGCTTCGTCGAGGAGGTCTCGGAGCAGGAGTGGCGCGACCAGCTGGAGACCAACCTGTTCGGGGCCGTCTGGGTCACGCAGGCCGTCCTCCCGGTCATGCGCAGGCAGGGTTCAGGGCACATCATCCAGGTCTCGTCGATCGGCGGGATCTCCGCATTCCCGCTGGTGGGGGCGTACCACGCCTCGAAGTGGGCGCTGGAGGGCTTCTCTCAGGCGCTCGCGCAGGAGGTCGCCGGATTCGGGATCCACGTGACGCTCATCGAGCCCGGCGGGTTCGCGACGGACTGGGGAGGATCCTCGGCCAAGCGGGCGCAGCAGCTGGACGACTATCAGGAGCTGCACGAGCAGGTCGCCGAAGCACGCAGGTCACGTCTCGGGGCGGCGGGGGACCCCACCGCGACAGGCGCGGCAATCCTCAAGGTCGTCGATGCGGAGGAGCCGCCGCTGCGGATCTTCTTCGGAGCGTCGCCGATCGACATCGCGAAGGCCGACTACGAGAAGCGGATCGCGCTCTGGGAGCAGTGGCAGCCCGTCTCCATCGAGGCGCAGGGCTAGATCGAGATGCTCGGCGGGATTCGTGAAGGCGCTGGCACGCCTCAGAGCGCCTTCTCGTAGCAGAGCGAGATCGCCGAGTCGACGTAGTAGCCGAACGGCGGGATGCGGGTGTATCCCTCGCGCTCGTAGAGACGGATCGCGGCCGCCTGCCGTTCTCCCGTCTCCAGTCGCAGATGGGTCAGTCCGCGGCGGACGGCTTCGGCCTCGAGCGCGCTGAGCATCGCCAACGACGCTCCCCGGCCGCGCCACGGCACCGGCACGAACATCCGCTTGATCTCCGCGGCCGCACCATCGAGCATCCGGAGTCCGCCGCAGGCGACCGGCTCACCCGTCGCCGGATCCCGGGCGAGGAGGAAGACGGCCACGTCGGTCCGCGTGGGCGCCGGGCCCGGCTCGCTGTCCGGCGTGCCGTAGAGCGCGTCGATCTCCGCGCGCTGGGCCAGCCGAAGGGCGACGGCGTCGGGATGATCCCAGTCGACCGCCGAGACAGCGAAACCCTCCGGCTGGTGCTCCGAATCCATGCGATCACGGTAGCGGTCTGCGCGAGAGCGGCCACGTCTGCCGGAGTTCGCTGAGCCCGCGGCTAGCCTCGTCCGGTGACTTACGACCGATACAGCGCCGACGTCCTCAGCAGCGATTGGAAGAAGCCGAAGACGCCTCCGCCCGCCATCGTCGAGGCCACGGAGGACGTGGTCGTCGAGATGCCCGATAGCGGATTCGTCGGAGCCGTCGTGGGTGTCGAGGGCCGGATGGTCAAGCTCGAGGACCGCCGCGGCAAGGTCCGCGTCTTTCC
This sequence comes from uncultured Actinomycetota bacterium, assembly GCA_963830655.1. Classification (GTDB taxonomy): domain Bacteria; phylum Actinomycetota; class Actinomycetes; order Actinomycetales; family Microbacteriaceae; genus Naasia. Next base: position 53,260 of record CAWHND010000001.1, on the reverse strand, counting down.
GCTGGGCCCGGGCTTCCTCATCGACGGCAAGCCGGTGGTGCTCAAGGCCCCGGCGAAGCTGAGTGCGTCGAAGGGGCGTCTGATCAGCGCATCTGGTTCCATCGCGGTCACCGACGCGAAGGCCCGTGTTGCGAGGGCGAGCCGGATCTTCGTCGAGGGCCGGCACGACGCCGAGCTCGTCGAGAAGGTGTGGGGCCACGATCTGCGTATCGAGGGCGTCGTCGTCGAGTACATCGAGGGCGTCGACCATCTCGAGGAGCTGCTGGTCGAGTTCGCTCCCGGACCGCGCAAGAGGGTCGGCGTGCTCGTCGACCACCTGGTGAAGAACTCGAAGGAGAGCCGGATCGCCGACGCGGTCGCGCGCGGCCCCTTCGCGAAGGACGTCCTGGTCGTCGGCCACCCGTTCATCGACATCTGGCAGGGCGTCAAGCCGCAGCGTCTCGGCATCACGGCCTGGCCGGTCATCCCGCGCGGCATCGAGTGGAAGCACGGGATCTGCGAGGCGTTCCGCTGGCCGCACGCCGAGCAGGCGGACATCGCCCGGGCCTGGCAGCGCATCCTGTCCCGCGTCGAGAGCTACTCGGACCTCGAGCCCGAGCTGCTCGGCCGTGTCGAGCAGCTCATCGACTTCGTCACCGCCGAGTAGTCGAGCTCGCGATTCGACCTGAGCTGCGCGGCCGTCAGCCGAGCATCGCGCGGAGCGTCCGGGCGTTGCGCACCGCGTTGCCGTCGCCATCGTTGTTGAAGTAGGCGAGCACATCGCGGCCGTCGGCCTGCCACTCGCGGATGCGATCCGCCCACCAGGCGAGATCCTGGTCCGAATACGAGCCCCCGTAGAGCCACTCGGTATCCGGGCCGTGCAGTCGCAGGTAGACGAAGTCGGCGGTGACCCGCAGGATGCACGGCAGCTTCGCTCCGCTCATCACGCAGTAGGCGGCTCCATGCCGGGCGAGCAGCTCGAAGACCTCGTCGGTGTGCCAGGAGGGGTGGCGGAACTCTACGGCGACCCGCATCCACGGCGGCAGGCGGGAGAGGAAGTAGTCGAGTCGAGCATCGTCCCGCTCGTGCTGCGGATGGAGCTGCACCAGCAGGACCGCCCGCTTGTCGCCCAGTGCATGCCATCCCCGCGCGATCCGCTCGATCCAGACCTCGGGGGAGTAGAGGCGCTTGGCGTGCGTCAGTCCCCGTGGGGCCTTGACCGAGAGCTGGAAGCCCGGAGGAAGGCGCCGCTGCCAGCTCTCGAACGAGGTGTCCTTCGGCCAGCGGTAGAAGCTCGCATTGAGCTCGACGGTGTCGAACTCCTGGACATAGCGCGCCAGTCGATCTCTGGACGCGTGCCCGTCGTAGAGGACCCCGTTCCAGTGGTCGTAGCTCCAGCCCGAGGTGCCGATGTGCGCGCTCATGCCTGCCGCCGGGGGATCAGCCTCAGATCCGCGTCGATGCGGCCGGCCGCGATGTCGACGACGAGATAGCTGGCGTTCGGTTGGGCTCGTCGATCCGTCGGCGATCCGGGATTGAGCAGTCGCATCCCGCCCGGGGTGATGCTGTCCCACGGGATGTGGCTGTGGCCGAAGATCAGCAGATCGGCGTCGGGGAACCGCGTGTCGGCGCGGCGCTCTCGACCCTCTTTGGGCCCCGTCTCATGGGTGACGGCGATGCTGATCCCGTCGAGCTCGATCCGCGCCGTCTCCGGCAGGCGGGAGCGCAGTCCTGGGCCGTCGTTGTTGCCCCAGCAGGCCACCAGCACCCGAGCGGACTCCTCGAACAGATCGAGCGTCGGCTCATCGACCCAGTCGCCCGCGTGCACGACGAGGTCGACGACAGGGAGGAGCTCGAGCAGCTCGTTCGGCAGACGCTTGGCCCGCAGCGGAAGATGGGTGTCCGCGACCACGAGGAGTCGGGTCATCGAGGCGCCGTCAGATGTCGATGCGGATGGTGCCGGCCCAGCGGCCGCGCGTGGGATCGAGCATCTTCTGCGCGTCGAAGTCCTTGTCGCCGGGCGCCGGAGCCGGTGCGGGCAGCTCGGTCTGACGCTCGTATTCGAGCAGCGTCGAGTGGCGGTTCGGCGCGAAGACCTCGTCGATGGCCCCGAAGGCACCCGACGATCCGCCGCTCGAGCGACCGGAGCCGCGAGTCGTCAGCAGGATCGCGACCACCGCCGCGACGGCGCAGCCGAGCAAGATCAACCAATCCATCTCGACGATGCTAGGTGGTGAGGCCGACATCGGGCGACGGCTGGCCAGGCGTCGCCGACTTCTTCGGTTATCCACAGCGACACAGCCGATGTGGGAGAGATCCTGCAAAGCTTGAGCATGCCCACCTCCGCCAAGGCCATCCTGTTCGATATCGACGGCACCCTCGTCGACTCCAACTACCTGCACGTCGACGCCTGGCAGCGCGCGCTCGCCGGCGCGGGACATCGCGGTCGACGCGTGGAAGATCCACCGGGCCATCGGCAAGGACTCCGATGAGCTGCTGAAGGTCCTCGTCGGCGATGACGCCGCATCGATCGCCGAGGCGGCCTCCGATGCGCACAGTGAGCTGTACGCCTCCATGGCCGACCGCCTCCGCCCGTTCGACGGCGCCCGTGAGCTCATCGCCGAGCTGGACGGCCGCGGCCTGCGGGTGGTGCTCGCCACCTCAGCGCCCGAGGACGAGCTGGCCACCCTCCGCACGGTGCTCGACGTCGACCGGCACCTGACAGGCGTGACCTCGTCCGGAGACGTCGAGACGGCGAAGCCGGAACCCGACATCGTCCTGGTGGCGCTGGAGCGCGCGGGCGTCGGCGCCGACGAGGCGGTCTTCGTCGGCGACACGATCTGGGACATCCAGGCCGCAGGCAAGGCGGGTGTGCCCACGATCGGCGTGCGCAGCGGAGGCGTCAGCGAGGAGGAGCTGCGTGGGGCAGGCGCCGTCGAGGTCTACGACGACGTTCGCGACCTTCTGGATCACCTCGACGACAGCGAGGCGATCGGCTTCGCTCACGCTTGCTTCCTGAGCGTCGGAGCCCCATGTCGGGGGCACGGCGTAGGTTGCGATCATGAGCGATGTGAAGAACCCGAATCCCGAAGAAGCCCCGACCGATGAGCCCGAGATGCTGGGCGGACGTGGCGACGACCCAGCACCACCGCGTCCAAGGATCCGAGCGAGTGGGTGACCGGCGACGAGCCCATCACCGGCGCGCAGAAGAGCTACCTCGACACGCTCGCCCGCGAGGCCGGCGAGGAGATCCCCGCCGACATCACCAAGGCCGAGGCGTCCGAGAACATCGAGCGCCTGCAGGAGAAGACCGGCCGCGGCCAGTAGGACGGTCGACAGGCCTCGATACGCGCCGTAGACGGCGCTACTCGACCACCGAGCAACACCGCCATCTCGGTCCTCGATACGCGCCGTAGACGGCGCTACTCGACCACCGAGCAACACCGCCATCTCGGTGGTCGAGTAGGCGCGCCAGCGCCGTATCGAGGCCCTCGTCCGACCTACTTCGAGGCGTCGCGCAGCAGTGAGAGCAGCGGGCCTGCGGCCTCATCGAGGAACTGCTGCTGCAGGGCGTCGCCCGACCTGCACGAGGGCGATGTCGGTGAAACCCGCCTCCCAGTAGGCCTTGACCGCCTCGACGATGGCTTCGAGATCCGGGCCGCACGGGATGCTCTCGGCGACGTCGTCCTTGCGGACGAACTGGCTGGCTCCGGCGAAGCCGGCGGGCGTCGGCAGATCCGCGTTGACCGCCCAGCCTCCGCCGAACCAGCGGAACTGATCGTGCGCGCGGTCGATCGCCTCGTCGCGGTCAGGACCCCAGCTGATCGGGATCTGGCCGATCTTGCGCGAGCCGGTCCCCTTCACGGCATCCCACTTGTCGATGAGATCCTTCTCCGGCTCCACGGCGATGAGATGGTCGCCGAGCGGCGCGAAGCGCTCGATGCCCTTGTCTCCCGAGACCGCGAGGCCGATCGGCACTCCCTGCTCGGGCAGATCCCAGATCCGAGCTGAGTCGACCCGGAAGTAGTTCCCCTCCCAGGTCACGAGCTCTCCGGTGTGCAGGGCGCGGATGATGGTCACGGCCTCCTCGAGCATGTCCTGACGCTGGTCGATGGGCGGCCAGCCTTCTCCTGTCACATGCTCGTTGAGGTTCTCACCGGAGCCGAGGCCGAGGATGAAGCGCCCGTCGGCGAGGAGCTGCAGCGTCGCCGCCTTCTGGGCGACGACCGCCGGGTGGTAGCGCTGGATCGGACTCGTCACAAGGTCGCGAGCTCGACCTTCGAGGTCGCCTGAGCCACCGCTCCGAGCACCGCCCAGGCGTAGGGCGCATGTCCCTGCGAGATGAGCCAGGGGAGTAGTGGTCGCTCGATACCTCGAAGTCGAAACCGATCTTCTCGGCGGCTACGGCGTAGTCCACCAGCGCCTTCGGTCCGCTCTGCTCGGTCATCAGGGTGTAGCCGAACTTCGTCATGTCCATCCCTCGCGTGTATGTGGTGTGCATGCTGCTCGTGCCCGCCGTGACGTGGCGCAGGTGTCTGTGATCGCCAGCCGTCACGGGCAGCGTCGATGTCTCATCCAACCTATGACCCAGACCGGGGGCGTCGCCTGGGGATGCGCTCATTGCCCACCCTCCGCCGAAGTGAGCTCGCCATCGGGCTGGCCGAAGCCGTCGTGTCTGATTCCCGCTAGCGCCGGACGTGCCCGCTGACAGAATCGGAGCGTGGACTTCGATCAGCGATACCGGGCCATCGCAGGTCGAGACCGCCGCTTCGATGGCCAGTTCATCACCGCGGTGCGCACCACCGGCATCTACTGCCGTCCATCCTGCCCCGCGCGCACCCCGCGGCCCGAGAACGTCACCTTCTTCAGCACCTCCGCCGCAGCCCACCTGGCCGGGTATCGGGCCTGCAAGCGGTGTCTGCCCGAGGCCGTTCCCGGGACGCCGGAATGGAACCTGCGTGATGACCTCGTCGGCCGAGCCATGCGGCTCATCGCCGATGGCGAGGTCGAGCGAGCCGGAGTCGGAGGCCTCGCGTAGCGGCTCGGATACACCGCCAGGCACCTGACGCGCGTGCTCACCGAGGAGCTCGGAGCGGGGCCCCTCGCGCTGGCCCGCGCGGTGCGCGCCCAGACCGCGCGCACGCTGCTGGTATCGACGGACCTGCCGATCACCGATGTGGCCTTCGCCGCCGGATTCAGCAGCGTGCGCCAGTTCAACGACACGATCGGGGAGGTCTTCCAGCTCACGCCGACTGCCATCCGCGCCCGGCGCTCCGCACTCCACGTGTCGCCGGGATGGATCGAGCTGCGTCTGGCCGACCCGAGAGCCGTTCGACGCGGCCGGGACCTTCCGGTATCTCGCCGAGCACGCCGATTCCCGAACGGAGCGGGCATCGGAGGCCGGCTATCCCGCGCGGTCCATCGTGCTTCCACGGGGATGGGCGACTCGATGTCCGACGCTGACACCGCCGGGCTGAATCTCGCCATTCGGCTCGACGAGCTGCGCGACCTGCCGGTGGCCATAGCTCGCGTGCGACGCCTCTTCGACCTCGATGCCGATCCGCAGACGGTCGACGCGGCACTCGCGGCGATCCCTGCACTCGGTGACGCTGTGCGGACTGCGCCGGGCATCCGCGTTCCCGGTGCGCTCGAGGCGTCCGAGCTCGTGATCCGCGCCGCGGCGGGCGAGACCCACGGCAGGGCCGCGCGCCGTGCCGACCTGGATCGAGAAGGCGAGCGCGACGACGTGCGAGCCCTGGCGGATCGGGTGGACAGCGGATGGCAGGCGTCGGAGCTGTCGCAGCGAACTCGAGCGCATCGGAGTGCCAGCCGCCTCCCGCGCCTACGCGGTGTCTCGGATCCTCGGCGCGCCCGATGTCGACTGCTCGCAGGATCCCGTGATCCGTCGGGGCATGCGCCGCCTCGGCATGAACGGCTATGGCACAGCGACGGAGACGTCTCGGCTCTCACCGTGGCGCAGCTATGCCGCAATGCACTTCCGCTCCGCCGCACGCGCCGTACGCCCGAGCCCGCGATCGACCGCGTCGCCGCTCCCGATCTCCGGAGGAGAACAATCATGATCCCTGCTGTCGCCATCACCGCCTTCGTATCGACGCCCGACGGTCCGTTCGGCATCCTCGCCACGGAGGGGCACGAGGTCCTCGCCTCGGGATGGACGGATGATCTCGACGCGCTGGTGATGCGCCTGGCCCCAGGCCTGCGTCCGATCGAGCTGCGCGAGGACGCCCTGTCCGATGTCGCCGAGGCGGTCGAGCGCTACTACGCGGGCGACCTGGCAGCGATCGACTCCGTGCGCGTCCGCCAGAGCGGAGGCCCGTTCCGCTCGGCGGCATGGGCGGCGCTGCGCACGATCGCGCCGGGACACCCCCTCACCTACACCCAGTTCGCCACCGCGAGTGGTCGCCCCAACGCCGTGCGCGCGGCAGCTTCGGCCTGCGCCACCAATGCGCCCGCCCTGTTCGTGCCCTGCCATCGGGTCCTGCGCACCGACGGGACCATGGGCGGGTTCGCCTGGGGCGTCCCCGTGAAGCGCGCGCTGCTCGACCGCGAAACGGCCTGACTCCGTCGTTCAGCGACCGATGCGCCGGCACCATCGGCTCCCGGACGGCTGTTCGCCGCCAGCCACCGTGAACTCGATCGCGGCCGGATCGCCCAGCACCCCTTCAGCGCTCGCTCCTAGATTCAGTAATCCGATTCAGTGATCAGCAGACTCGGATCGGCATTCGATCTCCGGGCGCTGTCAGAGAAGGGCACACACCATGGGCTTCCTCGATCGTCTGCTGGGCCGTGAAGAGCCAGAGCAGAACTCCCGATCATCCGCCGAACAGTCCTTCGGGCGCGGCGCCGGTCGGGGCGCGCCGCGGACGGACGACGAGATCGCCCTCGAGCGCTACCGCTATCTGCTGCGCACCGCTCCGCCCGAGACCATCGAGCAGGTGCATGCCGAGGCCTTCGGCAAGCTCACCCCCGAGCAGCGCCGCCAGGTCTACAACGACCTCGCGACCGGAACTGACAGGCCGACGGGTGATGACCCCGAATCGCTTGCGCGCTCGGCCACCCGATCCGAGATCCGACAGCCTGGCACCCTCGAGCGCGCGTTCGGCGGTGCGAATGGCAACGGCGCGTCGATGGGGGGTGGGGGATACCGAGGCGGGCCGAGCTTCGGCTCGATGGTGGGCAGCTCCATCCTCGGAACCGTGGCCGGATACGTCATCGGCTCCGCCCTCGTGGGTGCATTCTTGCCCGACGCCTCGTACGACTCCGGCGTCGACGGCTCGGACGCTTCCGCGGACGCGTCATCGACGGACGCATCCGGTGCCGACGCCGGTGCCGACGGAGGGGCCGACGGGGGCGGCGACTCGGGCTGGGGCGGTGACTCGGGCTGGGGCGGCGACTCCGGCTGGGGCGGCGGAGGCGGCGACTCCGGCTGGGGCGGCGGAGGCGGCGACTTCGGGGGCGGGGACTTCGGAGGAGGCGACTTCTGATCCCGCAGAATCCCTCCCGACGGGGGCTTCACAGCGGACGTTGCGGGGGCGCGGCGCACACTGAGGCATGGCCAAACTGAGCGATCCCCTCAAAGCCCGGGTGCTCCAGGCCCTGACCGGTCGGGAAGAGGGCGAACCGCCCTGGGTGGCGGAGCTCGAGAAGGGCGACGACGAGGGCTTCTTCGGGCCCGGCTCGGCGGTCTGGGCGGTGCACGGCGACATGCCGACCCTGGTCGCCGGCATCCGGGCGCTGCTCACCCAGGCTCTGCACCCCGGCGCGATGGCCGGCGTGCACGACCACTCGCGCTACCGCGAGGACCCCTTCGGGAGGCTGGCAGGCACTATCCGCTGGATCTTCACTGTCTCCTACGGCAGTCGTGCCGACGCGGAGCACGCATCCGCGTGGGTGCTCCGCCTGCACGAGAAGGTGACGGGCGTCTACGAAGGGCCTGATGGAGAGCCCATTCCCTACGCGGCGAACCAGCCCGACCTGCTCCGTTGGGTGCATCTGGCCTTCACCGATGCCTTCCTCGGCGTGCACGAGGTCTGGGGACGGCCGATCCCGGGTGGTCCGGACGCCTACGTCCGAGAATGGGCGAAGGCCGGCGAGCTGATGGGCGTGCAGGACCCGCCCCGATCCCGCGCCGAGCTCCACGAGCAGATGCACGCGTACCTCGACTCGGGGCAGCTGCGCTACGACGAACGGGTCGCCGACGTGATCCGGTTCCTCAAGACCCCGCCTCTGGCTCCGTCGCTCCGGCCGACCTACCCGCTGCTCTGGAACGGCGCGGTCGCGTCTCTCGATGACGAATTCCGGATCGCACTCAAGCTGCGGCGTCCCATCGGCCCCGCGGTCCCGGCGACGGCGGCCGTTCTGCAGGCCACCGGGCGACTGCTCGGCACGATGCCGGGAGCGGAGAAGGCGGCGCGCATTCGGCTGGCCAGGCTGCGGGCCGCCGCAGTCTGATCCCCGGGGCCATTCTGCGGTCCCGATGGGTCAGACGGTCGCTACAGCCAGCCTTTGCGCTTGAACAGAAGGAACAGTCCGCCGCTCAGCACGATCATCAGGAGCACGGCGAGCGGGTAGCCGAGCGTCCAGTCGAGTTCGGGCATGTGCGTGAAGTTCATCCCGTATACGCCCGTGACCAGGCTCGGGGTGAACAGGATGGCGGCGTACGAGGAGATCCGCTTCACCTGCTCGCCCTGCGTGATGCTCGTCTCGCTGAGCTCGCGCATCTGCTCGTTCTGACGCTCGGTCACGAGGGTCGAGTTCGTGATCAGTGCGTTCTGCAGCACGGTGCGGAAGCCGTCCGCACGCTCCGACACCTTGATGGCGTGATCGCGGACATCCCGCATTCCGCGCCGCAGCTCGATCTCCCTGTCCGACTTCGAGAAGCCGAGGTAGAGGGTGTCGAGCATGGGCACGAGCGGGCCGATCGCGCGTTGGAAGCCCATCACCTCGCGGGCCAACTCGTAGATGCGCCGGGACACCTCGGATTCGCCGCTGAAGAGCTGGTCGTCGATCTCGTCGATGTCGTTCTCGAGGCCCTGCACGACAGGGCTGTACTCATCGACGACCTGATCGAGGACGGCGTAGAGGACGGCGTTGGGGCCGAGTCGGAGCAGATCGGGGGTCGCCTCGAGTCGGGAACGGACGGCCGCCAGGTCAGGGGATTCGGCGTGCCGCACGGTGATCGCGAAATCAGGTCCGATGAAGAGGTGGACCTCGCCGAATTCGACCTCCTCCGGACCGTCGAGATAGCGAGCCGGGCGGAGAACGATGAACAGGATGTCGCCGTAGCGCTCGAACTTCGCACGCTGGTGGCCGAGCAGTGCGTCCTCCACGGCGAGAGGGTGAAGGCCGAACTCTTCGGCAACCTGATGCAGCTCATCCTCGCTCGGCCGATACAGGCCGATCCACGCCATGCCCTTCTGGGCGCGCATGTACTCGAAGGTCTCGGTCAGGCTGGGCGGGTCCGCCACCCGAACGCCCTCGACGTAGACCGCGTTGTCGACGATGGCCATCGGCACTCCTCATGATCCGGCGCCTGCTGGACCGAGAGGACCGCCGGGCTATCGAGACTGTACGGCCTCGGCCGACACGCCGCGCTGAGACACGGGCGCCGTTGCGCGCCGACTCTGTCGGGGTCCGCTATGCGATCGAGAATCGCTGGGTCATCAGGTGGCGGAACCGCCCGCTGCGACCGCTTCCACGATCGGCGTCGGCCCCGACACGACCTCCCAGACTCGACCGATCGAGTCGGGGTCGTCGAGGACCGCCAGCACGAGCTCCGCGACGTCGTCCCGGGGGATGCTCGCGCGTTCGACCTCGACGGCGAGCTGCACCGACCCGGTGCCGTCGTCGGAGGTCAGGCCGCCCGGGTCGGAGGATCGTCCAGTCGAGGTCGGTTCCCATGAGGTAGGCGTCGGCATCGCGCTTCGCCTCGACATAGGCGGCCCAGCTGGGCTCCGCGTCGTCCGCGACGCGGCTCGTCCACACCGATCGCCGAGATCTGCACCATCCGGCGCACGCCTGCTGCCTTCGCCGCATCGGCGGTGAGCACGGCACCCGCATAGTCGACCGTCCGCTTGCGTGCGACGCCCGAGTTCGGACCGCCACCCGCCGCGAAGACCACCGCATCGGACCCCGTCAGCACCGCGGCCAGCTCGTCGACCGTCGCGGATTCGATGTCGAGCACAGCAGTCTCGCCTCCGAGCCGGAGGATGTCCTCGCCGTGGTCGGGATTGCGGATCACCCCGACCGCCTCGTCGCCGCGGTCGTAGAGCCTGCTCATGATGCGCTGTGCCACTGCACCGTGCGCTCCGATGATGGCGATCCTGCTCATCCGCGTCCCGCTTCCGCCCACAGGCGCTCGAGCTGCGGCGCAGCCGGCCTCCTGCTCCATTCTGCCGCGCTTGCGGACGCCGGAATCGGGGGCGCGATCATGGGGCGTCCAGAGCGTCGGTGCTAGCTTTCGCGAATGAGTCGCATCGCCGCAGTCGCCGCAGTCCTTCCCGCAGTATTCCTACGCACAAGTCGGACATCACCGAGTCATCGCGCCGATGATCACCAGCGACGGATCGAAGCAGGCCATTCTGCGCCGGATGCATGCCGGCAGCAGGGTCGATCGCCGCCATCTCGTCATGCCGCTCGAGGACTATCGGTCCGGCCTGACCTTCACCGAGAGCAACGACCGCTTCATCGGCGCGGCGACGGACCTGGCCGAGGTGGCGTTGCGCGATGCGCTGGAGCGCTCGGGTCTGCGAGGCGACCGATGTCGACATGATCATGTTCACGTCGGTGACCGGTATCTCCGCCCCGTCGATCGACGCGCTGCTCGTGCCCCGGGTCGGTCTGCGCTCCGGACGTCAAGCGTGTGCCGATGTTCGGGCTCGGCTGCGTCGGCGGCGCCGCAGGCATCGCCCGACTGCACGACTACCTGGTCGGGCATCCCGACGACGTCGCCGTGCTGCTCTCGGTCGAGCTCTGCTCGCTGACCGTCCAGCGCGACGACGACTCCATGGCGAACCTCGTGGCGAGCGGGCTGTTCGGCGACGGCGGCGCGGCTGTGGTGATGGTCGGCGAGCGCCGTGCAGAGCAGATGGGGCTGCGCGGTCCCGATGTCGTCGACGTCCGCAGCCGGCTCTACCCCGACAGCGGCCACATCCTGGGATTCAATCCCGGATCGACCGGCTTCCGCATCGTGCTCGACCGGCGGCATCGCGGCGGTCGTGGATGACAACTTCGGTGACGATGTCCAGGGCTTCCTCAGCGCGAACGGACTGGAGATCGACGACATCGACTGCTGGATCGCGCATCCCGGCGGGCCCCGGGTGCTCGAGGCGTTCTCGTCCTCCCTAGGGCTGGCTGACGACGCCCTAGCACTGAGCTGGCGCTCGATGGCGGCGGTCGGCAACCTCTCCTCGTCGTCCGTGCTGCATGTGCTCGCCGACTCGCTCGCGATCGGCGGTCCTGAAGGCACGCCGGGGCGACACCGCGATGCTGTTCGCGCTCGGGCCCCGGGCTCAGCGCCGAGCTGGTCCTGTTGCGCTGGCCAGGCGACCCTGCAGGCGAGCCGCGTCGGCCCTGGAGTCTTCGGCGCAGATCAGCCCATCGAATCACCGGCGAGCGCCGCATGACATCCGGCCCAGCTCGGCGTGCTGCTCTATGCCGTCCTCCTCCTCGCGACAGGGCTCGAGCGGCTCGTCGAGCTGGTCATCTCGACGCGCAATGCGCGCTGGGCGTTCGCCCGCGGGGGTGTCGAGTTCGGGCGGAGCACTTCCCGTGGATGGTCGCACTGCACACGGGCCTCCTCGTCGCCTGCCTCGTCGAGGTTCTCGTCGCGGACCGTCCATTTCTGCCTGGCTCGGCTGGCCGGCGCTCGTCGCGACACTCGCCGTCGCAGGCGCTGCGCTATTGGTGCATCGGCACGCTCGGACGCGCAGTGGAACACTCGGGTCATCGTCGTTCCCGGTGCCGGCCTGGTCACCGGCGGTCCGTACCGGTTCCTGCGGCACCCGAACTACGTCGTGGTGGTGCTGGAGGGATCGCGCTTCCGCTCGTCCACACCGCGTGGATCACCGCGGTCGCGCTTCACCGTGCTGAACGCGATCCTCCTCTTCCGGTTCCGCATCCCTGTCGAGGAGCGCGCGCTCGCCCTCGTCGGCGAGCCGGCGAGATCGCAACCTGAGATGGGCGCTGGACGCGTTCGACGTCCTCGTGGTCGGCGGAGGTCCCGTCGGGCTCGCCGCTGCGATCCGCGCCCGACTCTCGGGCCTGTCGGTCGCCCTCGTCGAGCCGCGGCCGGGCCCATCGACAAGGCGTGCGGCGAAGGTCTGATGCCCGGCGCTGTCGACGCCCTGGCCGCGATCGGGGTGTCCCCGGTCGGCATGCCCATCGCTGGCTTCCGCTACACCGACGGTCGTCGCACCGTCTCGCATCGGCTGCGCTCGAGCCGCCGGGCCGCGGCGTCCGACGAGCTGCCCTGTCAGAGCCGCTCGAGGCTCGGGCCGATGAGGTCGGAGTCGAGCGGATGGTCGGTCGGGTCGACGAGCATCGAGCAGGACGGACCGCACCGTGCGCGCTGCCGGACTCGGAGGCCCGATGGATGCTCGCCTGCGACGGCCTGCATTCCGGCATCCGTCGCACCCTGGGGCTCGACCCGGCCGAGCACGGCTCCGTCGCCGGTTCGGCATCCGTCAGCACTTCGCCGTCGCGCCGTGGACCGATCTCGTCGAGGTGCACTGGAGCTCCGGATTCGAGGCGTACGTCACTCCCGTCGCTCCCGACGTCGTCGGCATCGGGATCCTCGGACCGCGCGCGCACCGACTTCCACGCGGCAGTCGGAATCACTGCCCGAACTCGCGGACCGGCTCGACGGCGCAGCGCCCGCATCGAGCATCCGCGGCGCGCGGACCGCTCCTGCAGCGCACCTCGGCACGGTCTGCCGGACGAGTGCTGCTGGTCGGCGACGCGTCCGGCTACGTCGACGCGCTGACGGGGAGGGGATCCGCGTCGGACTCGCGCAGGCCGAGGCGGCGGTCGACGCAGTGCTCGCCGACAGCGTCCGCCGGCTACGGCCGCGACTGGGCCGCATCGCTCGCGCGACTTCCGCGTGATCACGGGCTCATGGTCGCCGCGGCCACCTCGCCCCTTCGCAGAGCGATCGTCCCGATCGCTTCGGCGCTACCCGCCGCCTTCGGCAGCCACATCGAGCGCCTCGCTCGCTGACAGAAGCCGACCTCTGGGCCCTTCCGGCCGACGTGCTGCGTGCCGCGATGTCGGAGGCACGCGGGAAGATGGAGGCGTGAGTGTGAAGGGCGGTCAGGGCGAGCGCCAGTCCACGGGCGATTCCGTCGACAGCGACGACGCCACCATCCTGCACATCGACATGGACGCCTTCTTCGCCAGCGTCGAGCTGCTCGACCACCCCGAGCTGCGCGGCAAGCCCGTCATCGTCGGAGGCGCCTCCGGTCGCGGTGTCGTCACCTCCGCCACCTACGAGGCGCGCGCATACGGCGTCAGGTCGGCGATGTCGATGGCACGGGCGATGCAGCTGTGCCCGAAGGCGGTGATCCTGCCGCCGCACGGCGCGAAGTACACGCGAGTACTCGCGCCGCGTCATGGGCATCTTCCGCGACGTGACTCCACTCGTGCAGCCGCTCAGCATCGACGAGGCGTTCCTCGACGTCGCGGGCGCCCGCCGCCTTCTCGGCAGCCCGCTGGTGATCGCGCGGAGCATCCGCGCCCGCGTGCTCTCCGAGACCGGTCTGACCTGCTCGATCGGCGCCGCCTCCACCAAGTTCGTCGCCAAGCTCGCCTCCACGAGATCCAAGCCCGACGGGCTTGCTCGTCATCCCCAAGGCCAGCACGCTCGACTTCCTTCATCCGCTGCCCGTCGACGCGCTGTGGGGCGTGGGCAAGGTCAGCGCCGAGAACCTGCACCGGCATGGCCTGCACACCGTGCGCGACCTCGCGAACACTCCGCCCGACACCCTGCGCAAGTGGCTGGGGAATGCCGCGGGCTCCCACCTCCACGAGCTCTCCTGGGGGCGCGACCCGCGACACGTCGACACCCGGCACATCGAGAAGAGCGTCGGCCACGAGAACACCTTCAGCCATGACACGGCGGATCGAGACACCCTCCGCCGCGAGCTGCTCGACCAGTCGGAGCGGGTCGCCGTGCGCCTGCGGCGAGGCGGCTGGGAGTCGCGCACGATCTCCATCAAGCTCCGCTACTCCGACTTCACCACCATCACTCGGGCCCGCACGATCGCCGAGCCCACCGACGTCGCTCGTCGGATCTACGAGACGACGACCGCGCTGCTCGACGAGCAGGAGCTCGGCGACAAGCGCATCCGACTGATCGGCGTGCGCGCGGAGCAGCTCGTGCATGCGGGGGAGCGGGACAGTCTCTCGCTCTGGGACGAGGCCGACAACGACGGCTGGCGCGACGCCGAGCAGGTCATGGACGCGGCCACCGAGCGCTTCGGCCGGGGCGCCATCCTCCCGGCACGACTGCTCGGTCGAAAAGATCGGCTGTACGACACCAAGCCCCCGGACGCTAGGACGCGACCAGCTCGTCTGGTGGTCGAGTAGGCCGTTCACGGCCCTCCCCGGTGGTCGAGTAGGCCGTTCACGGCCGTATCGAGGCCTTCGTCGCGGTGGTCGAGTAGGCCGTTCACGGCCGTATCGAGGCCCTCGTCCCGCTGGTCGAGTAGGCCGTTCACGGCCGTATCGAGGCCCTCGGCTTCGTCCCTTTCGTGCCTGCATCCGCGATGGCCAACGGCCTCGATGAGGCGCTGGCGCGCCTACTCGACCATCGAAGAGAGACGTCAGAGAGCTTGCAGGCTCGCGCCCTACCTTGAGGGCATGGTCGCAGTGGGAGACAGGGTCAGCTGGAACACATCGCAGGGACGCACCCAGGGCAAGGTCGTCGAGCGCAAGACGTCGGATTTCGAGTTCGACGGCCAGAAGTTCACCGCCTCGAAGGACGAGCCGGCGTTCATCGTCGAGAGCGAGAAGACAGGCGCGAAGGCTGCCCACAAGGGCAGCGCCCTCAATACCCTCAAGTCCTAGGCCTCGAGCCGTCCCGTCTCGAATCTCCCGTTCGAGCCGGACGGCTCGGATCAGTGTCCGTGGGTGTCGACGATGGCCGACGTGCGTGCCGGCAGGCTGAGGTGCGCGTCGAGCGATCACACCCGATCCCGTAGAGAGCAGCAGCGCGCCGGCGAGCTCGAGGTCGAGAGGCGCGTCTCCGAGGTTGAGCGCGATCACCAGGTGATCCACGGCCGAACACCAGCCAGCGGGCGTCAGCGTCGTACTCCACGGTGACCTGACCGAACCGGGGGTCGGTCAGCTCGGGTCGCGCACGTCGCAGGGCGAGCAGCTCGCGGTAGAGCGCCAGCAGACGGCCGTGCTGCCCGCGTCCGTTGACTCGGGATAGGGCTCCGACCAGTCGAGCTTGGAATCCGCGAAGGTCTGCGGGTCCTGCGGATCGGGCACGACCGACCGGATCCCAGCCCATCTTGGCGAACTCGGCGATGCGGCCCTTCGCGGTCGCCTCGCCCAGCTCCTTCTCGGGGTGGGAGGTGAAGAACTGCCAGGGGGTCGTCGCGCCCCACTCCTCGCCCATGAACAGCATGGGCGTGAACGGCGAGGTGAGGGTGAGCACGGCGGCGAGCGCGAGGCCGTCCTCGTCGAGGGTGGCGGAGAGCCGATCGCCGATCGGCGCGGTTGCCGATCTGGTCGTGGTCCTGCGAGAAGACGACGAGCCGCCAGGTCGGCGTGCGTCTCGCGGTCGATCGGCGCGGCCGTGGACGCGTCCGCGGAAGGTCGACAGGCTGCGCGTCGTGGAAGAACCCGCGCTCGAGCACCTTGGCGAGCGCCTCGATGCGACTCGAAGTCCTCGTAGTAGCCCGTGGTCTCGCCGGTGAGGGCGACGTGGACCGCGTGGTGGAAGTCGTCGCTCCACTGGGCCGTGATGCCGAAGCCGTGCGGCTTCGCGGGAGCGGATCATCCGCGGGTCGTTGAGGTCCGACTCGGCGATGAGCGTGAGCGGACGGCCGAGGTGGGCGGACAGCGCGTCGACCTCCTCGGACAGCTCCTCGAGGATGTGCACGCGCTCGGTGGTCCTCCAGGGCGTGCACGGCGTCGAGCCGCAGGCCGTCGACGTGGTAGTCGCGCAGCCACATCAGCGCGTTGTCGATGATGTAGCGCCGCACCTCGTCGGAATCCTCGCCGTCGAGGTTGAGCGACGACCCCCAGGTGTTCGCGCGCGGCTTCGTGCAGGTACGGGCCGAACTGGGGCAGGTAGTTGCCGCTCGGTCCGAGGTGGTTGTAGACGACGTCCTGGATGACCGCGAGCCCGCGCTGGTGGCAGGCGTCGACGAAGCGCTGGTAGGCCGCCGGGCCGCCGTAGGTCTCCTGCACGGTGTACCAGAGCACGCCGTCGTAGCCCCAGTTGTGCGTGCCGTTGAAGCCGTTGACCGGCAGCACCTCGACGAAGTCGACGCCGAGCTCGACCAGGTGATCGAGGCGCTCGATGGCGGAATCCAGCGTGCCTTCGGGGGTGAAGGTGCCGATGTGCAGCTCGTAGATCGCGCCGCCGGCGAGCTGCCGCCCCGTCCAGGCCTGATCGCCCCACGCGTGGTCGGACGCGCTCGAAGATCCGGCTGAGCCCGTGCACGCCGTCGGGCTGGCGGCGCGACCGCGGGTCGGGCACCGCGCGTGGTGGCGTCGTCGATGAGGTAGCCGTAGTCGGTTCCCGAGGCGTCGGCGGGCGCGGTCCACCAGCCTCCGCCCGCGGACGTCATGGGCAGCGGTCTCGCCCGTCGAGGGAGAGCGCGACGAACTTCGCCTTGGGAGCCCAGACATCGAATCATGGTCACGGCTTGCCGCCTTCTTCCATGAGCAGCGCCACCGGGTAGGTGGCCAGCAGCTCGCTCAGCTTCAGTTGCGCCGCCCGGGAAGGCGCGGCCGGTGAGGACGTCGAGGACCGGTGCGGATCCGACGTCGAGGGTGGTGTCGCCCCATCCGCCCGCGGCCTGCGAGGCCGATCGGCAGACGGGTGGCGACGGTGATGGCGCCGCCGCGGTCGAAGGCGAGCACGTGCTCGCGCGGCGCCGCCAGCCGCGGTGAGCGGCTGATACGACGTGAACAGCTCGGGGCGATCGCGGCGCAGGCGCAGGGCGCGCGACGTGACGAGGAGCTTCGCGGCGCCGGTCTCGTCGATCGGGGGCAGCCAGCCGTCGTCGATCCGCGTCAGCAGCGCGCGTCGCTCGTCGAAGTCGACCGGGCGCCGGTTGTCGGGGTCGACGAGCGAGGTCTCCCACAGCTCGCTGCCCTGGTAGACGTCCGGGACGCCGGGCGCGGTGAGCTGGATGAGCTTGAGCGGCGAGGGAGTTCGACCAGCCGGGCTGGGCGATGCGGTCGACGAGCTCGCCGATCTTGGCGACCACTGTCGCATCGTCGAAGACCGCGTCGATGAGCGCGCCCATCCTCGTCTCGAACGCCTCGTCCGGCTCGGTCTAGCTGGTCGAGTCGCCGGCCTCGCGGGCCGCCTTCTCGGCGTAGGCGTGCAGTCGCTCGCGGGACGCCGGCCATGATCCGACGATCGCCTGCCAGAGCAGGTTCTCGAGGGGCCCGTCGCCGAGCGGCGCGAGCGCGCGGAGCTCGCGTGACCGCGGTCGCGCCCATTCGTCGGGGATCTCTGCGAGCACGCTGATCCGCGCGCGTGTGTCCTCGCCGCGCTTCGTGTCGTGCGTCGAGAGCGTCGTCATCGTCTTGCGGCCAGGTCTCCTGGCGGCGTCGCCTGGCGGGTGTGGAAGCGGTCCGCCGAGACGCCGAACTCTGCGGGATCGGCGCCCACCTCGGTGAGCGACGTCAACCGGGTGTAGCGGTAGAACGCCTGGTCCTCGACGCCTTTCGCCATCACCATGCCGGAGGTCTGCTGGAAGCGTCGGGCGGCGGGGTGCTCGGGATCCGACAGGATCGGCAGCACGGCGTCGAGCGCGGCGGCGAGATCGGGGCGGTGCTTCCGAGCGAGCTGGGCGGCCTCGTCGAGGTGCTCGATGCCGAGCGGCAGGTAGGAGCGGTAGACCGGGAAGCAGGCGAGCAGCTCGGCGATGGCGTCGGCGATGGCCTCGTCGGCGACCTCGTCCGTCGGCGGCCTCGGCGATCCGATCGAGCCGGAGCACCTCGGAGTGCAGGATGCCGTCGGCGACGGCGCGCTTCGTGCCGTGGATCATCTCGAGCCAGTCCGGAGTGGCGTTCGCCGCGGAGTTCGGAGTCGACAGCGGTCAGCCCTGCCTCGCCGGCCGGGTCGACCAGGATCCGGTCGAAGTCGGCGAGTGCGTCGTAGCCGGTCGTGCCGGCGGTCTTCCAGGAGCGGGCAGCTGCTCGTCGCCCTCGAGGATCTTCTCGACCAGCACGTAGGCGCCATCGGTCGCCTCGGCCAGCTGCTCGAGGTAGCCGGCTCGGGTCGATGAGCCCGTCCGGGTGATCGATGCGCAGGCCGTCGGCGAGACCCTCGCGAATCCAGCGCACGATCTCGGCGTGCGATTCGTCGAACACCTCGGGCACCTCGACGCGGATGCCGGCGAGGGTGTTCACCGCGAAGAAGCGGCGGTAGTTGAGGTCGTAGTCGGCGCGGGGCCAGTGCACGAGCTCGTAGCTCTGCCGAGCGTGCACCTGCTGACGGGGTCGTCGCCGAGCTCTCGCGGTGCCCGGTGCTACGGGATAGCGGTGGTCGTAGTAGCGCAGTTCGAGCTCGACGTCGTCGGCTGAACCCATCTCGGCCGACTTCGCGGCGGTGATCCGCGCGGAGCTGGGCGTCTCGGCCTCGGCTTCCACGAGCTTCAGCTCGGACAGGTCGTCGGGGGAGCCGAGGTCGGGCAGGCGGAGCTTGCCGTCTGCGACGTCCCAGTCGATGTCGAACGCCTGGGCGTAGCTGCGACTCCCGTCCGTGCTTCAGCACGTCCCACCACCATGCGGTGGCCGCAGGCGTGGCGACGCCCACGTGGTTCGGCACGATGTCGATGAGCACGCCCATGTCGCGGCTGCGGGCCGCAGCCGACGCGGCGTCGAGGCCGGCAGGCGCCGCCGCGATCCGGGTCGATCTGCGAGTGGTCGACGACGTCGTAGCCGTGGTCCGATCCGCTCTCCGCCTTGAGCAGCGGGGAGAGGTAGACCCAGTCCACACCGAGATCGTGCAGGTAGTCGGTGATCGAGGCGGCGTCCTGCAGGGTGAACGACGAGCGGATCTGCAGGCGATAGGTCGAGATCGGGGTCCGTCCGGCTGACTTCTCGACCATCAGCGGACCCGGGGGGCCGACGCCGCGGTCGGGCTCGCGTTGGTCGTGGTGGTCGAGCTGCTCGTCGCGTTCGAGCTGCTCAGCACCGCGAGCGATGCGGCGACCGAGTGATCCGGCTCGGGCTGGTCGTCCTTGTGCGCGCGGAGCACGAGGAGCGACGTGGGCTCGACGGCGATCGTCTCGCCCGAGACCTTGCGGCTCGCTGTCCGCGGTCTTGCCCGCGGTGTCGATGACGACGTCCCAGCTCCGGTGATCGCCCTGCGTCGGGATCGTGAAGTCCACGTCGCCGTCGTGCGCGTTGAAGATGACGAGGAAGTCGACGTCGGTCATCGTCTCGCCGCGGGAGTCGCGCTGTCGGATGCCGTTGCCGTTGAGGAACATGCCGACCGACTTGCCGAAGCCGGAGTCCCAGTCCTTCGGGGCCATCTGGCTGCCGTCGGTCTTGAACCAGACGATGTCGGGCAGCGGGGCGTTCTCCGCGTCCTCGACGGGCCGTCCGTTGAAGAAGCGGCTGCGGCGGAAGGTCGGATGATCCTTGCGCAGGCGCGAAACAGCCGCGGTGAACTCGATGAGGGGCTCGTCGGCGCGATCCCAGTGCACCCAGCTGATCTCGCTGTCCTGCGCGTAGGTGTTGTTGTTGCCGCCCTGGCTGCGACCCAGCTCGTCGCCGTGCAGGATCATCGGGATGCCCTGCGAGAGCAGCAGGGTGGCGAGGAAGTTGCGCTGCTGGCGGGCGCGCAGCGTGAGGATCGCCGGATCGTCGGTCGGCCCCTCGGCGCCGAAGTTCGGTCGAGCGGTTGTGCGATTCGCCGTCGTTGTTGTCCTCGCCGTTGGCGTCGTTGTGCTTCTCGTTGTATGAGACGAGGTCGGCGATGGTGAAGCCGTCGTGCGCCGTCACGAAGTTGATCGAGGCGACCGGGCGGCGGCCCGAGTTCTCATAGAGGTCGGCCGATCCGGTGATCCGGGAGGCGAACTCTCCGAGGGTGGACGGCCTCACCGCGCCAGAAGTCGCGCACGGTGTCGCGGTACTTGCCGTTCCACTCCGTCCACTGCGGGGGGAAGTTGCCGACCTGGTAGCCGCCGGGGCCGACATCCCACGGCTCGGCGATGAGCTTCACCTGCGACACGATCGGGTCCTGCTGCACGAGCTCGAAGAACGTCGAGAGTCGGTCGACGTCGTAGAACTCGCGGGCCAGGGTGGAGGCGAGGTCGAAGCGGAAGCCGTCGACGTGCATCTCGGTCACCCAGTAGCGCAGCGAGTCCATGATCAGCTGCAGCGAGTGCGGGTGACGCACGTTGAGCGTGTTCCCCGTGCCGGTGTAGTCCATGTAGTACTGCTGGTCGTCCTCGACGAGCCGGTAGTACGCGGCGTTGTCGATGCCCTTGAAGCTCAGCGTGGGGCCGAGGTGGTTGCCCTCCGCGGTGTGGTTGTAGACCACGTCGAGGATGACCTCGATGCCGGCGGCGTGGAACGTGCGCACCATGCTCTTGAACTCCTGCACCTGCTGGCCGAGCACACCGGTGGCGGAGTACTCGTTGTGCGGGGCGAAGAAGCCGATGGTGTTGTAGCCCCAGTAGTTGCGCAGGCCCTTGTCGAGCAGGGTGGCGTCCTGGACGAACTGGTGCACGGGCATCAGCTCGATGGCCGTGATGCCGAGCTTCTGCAGGTGCTCGATGATCGCCGGGTGGGTGAGGGCGAGGTAGCTGCCGCGCTCCTCTTCGGGGATGTCGGGGTGCAGCTCGGTGAGGCCCTTGACGTGCGCCTCGTAGATGACCGTCTCGGAGTACGGCGTCTTGGGTGCGCGGTCGCCGGCCCAGTCGAAGAACGGGTTGATGACCACGGACAGCATCACGTGGCCGGCCGAGTCGTCGTCGTTCTCGGACTCCGGGTCGCCGAAGTTGTAGGAGAAGAGGGACGGTCCCAGTCGTAGTCGCCGGCTGTCGCCTTCGCGTACGGGTCGAGCAGCACCTTGTTCGGGTTCGAGCGAAGTCCCCGGGCGGGATCGTAGGTGCCGTGCACGCGATAGCCGTAGCGCTGGCCGGGCTGGACCTGCGGCAGGTAGCAGTGCCAGACGTAGGCGTCGACGTCCTCGAGCTCGATCTTGGTCTCGGTGCCGTCCTCGTCGAACAGGCAGAGCTCGATCCGCTCAGCGCTCTCGCTGAAGATCGCGAAGTTGGTGCCGCTGCCGTCGAAGGTCGCTCCGAGCGGATAGGGGGCTCCGGGCCACACCTGCATGAGTCCTCCAAAGGGGTCAGACCAAAGGGGTCAGAACTGTCCCAACCTAGTGGAGGGGGGCCTGCCAAAGGGCTGGTGGTGAGGACCGCTCGAGTGCCCGCGGGATCGACGGCGGACGTGCACTCGACCGCCGGGCGGCGGAAGAGGGAGGGGGTGAGGCGGGACCATCGGGCAGCCGTGGCGGGGCCTTACGAGTCTCAGTGGGTGTCGAATCTCAGCCGATGCCCTGTCTGCGACGAAAGCCGCGGAGTAGGTTCGCCCTATGGCACATCTGGCATCCGAGCTCGCCGACAAGGTCAGCTCACTCGGCATCAAGTCCGTGTACGGAGATCCGATCGAGGTCGGCGGCAAGACCGTCGTCCCGGTCGCGGCGATGTGGTTCGGCTTCGGCGCCGGATCGGAGGAAGGCGACGACGCCGCAGGTGGTGGCGGCGGCGGGGGAGTGACCATACCCGTTGGCGCCTACGTGGAGGAGGCCGGATTCGTCCGCTTCCAGCCGAACGTCGTCGCTCTCCTGTGGGTCGGCATCCCGTTCGTCTGGGTCGCCGGCAAGGCCATCGCGCGGATCTTCAAGGCCCTCAAGCACTAGCCCGCCGCACTCTCGAGTTCCTACGTTCCGGCCAAATACCTACGCAATTGCGTAGGTATTTGGCCGGAACGTAGGTATCAGGGGCTCTTGAAGGGTGCGGTGATCTCTGCGATGAGGGCCAGGTGGTCGGCGTCGAAGAGGTCGAACAGCTGCAGGTAGATGCGATCCGCGCCCAGCTCCCGCAGTCGGCCGAGTCGATCGACGACCTCGTCCACCGTGCCGCCGAGGTTCTGCGAGCGCAGCTGCGCCGGATCCGGCGCCGTTGCGCTCGCGCCCGTGCCACGAACTCGGCGTCCGTCCGGCCGACCGCGATGGGCTGCGCCACCGAGTAGCGCAGATCGGATGGATCGCGCTGGATGGCGGATGCCGCGGAGCGCACGCGCTCGAAGGCCGCTGAGACGCCCGCGTCGTCGATGAATCCGATGTTGAACTCCGTCGCGTAGCGCGCCGCCAGCTCGGGCGTGCGCTTGGCGCCGTTGCCGCCGACGATCAGCGGGATGTGCGCCTGGGTCGGCTTGGGCAGCGCGGAGGAGCGGGTCAATGTGTAGTGGCTGCCCGCGAAATCGTAGGTCGAGCCGAGGGGCGTCGACCACAGCCCGGTGACGATCTGCAGCTGCTCGTCGAGCATGCCGAACCGCTTCTGCGGAAACGGGATGCCGTACTGGGCGTGCTCCTCGGCGAACCAGCCCGTTCCGAGCCCGAGCTCCGCGCGCCCGCCGGACATCTGGTCGACCTGGGCGACCTGGATCGCGAGCACGCCGGGATGGCGGTACGTCACCGACGAGACGAGCGTGCCGAGCCGCAGGGTCGTCGTGTCTCGAGCCAGCCCCGCGAGGGTGGTCCAGGCGTCCGTCGGTCCGGGGGCGCCGCCGGGACCGCCGGTCCACATGCCATCCATCGCCAGGTAGTGATCGCTTCGGAACCAGCCGTCGAAGCCGAGTGCCTCGGCCGCCAGCGCGCTGGCCAACAGCTGGTCGTAGGTGTAGCCCTGCTGGGGCTCGGTGAAGATGCAGAATTCCACGCCGCCAGACTAGGACGGCAGAGCTCACGCCCCGTCGACGGGGCGTGCGTTCGGGACTACCATTGAGGAAACACGGGAGTCCGGTGAGCCGGGCTGAGAGGAAGCTGATCCAAGCTTCGACCGTCGAACCTGATCTGGATAATGCCAGCGCAGGGAGGCAGCTCAATCCCGTGCCCTACTTTCCGATTCGAAAGGGGCACGTCAAGTGACCACACGCACCGCACCGTCCACCTCATCCGCCGCCAGGCCGTCCTGGGCGGAGCGCTCCCGCTGGCGGGTCGTCGACATCGTCGTCGCCAGCGTGATCGGCGTCGCATCAGGGCTCGTCTTCCTGGCCTGGAACGTCGCCTACAACCCACTGAGCACCCCCGTCTCCGCGCTGCTGCCGGGCCTGCAGGCGCTGCTCGGCGGTGGCTGGCTGTTCGCCGGCGTGCTCACCGCCCTCGTCGTGCGCAAGCCGGGCGCGGCGCTCTACGGCGAGCTCGTCGCCGCAGCGGTCTCCGCGCTCGTCGGCAACCAGTGGGGACCGTGGACGCTCGAGTCCGGGCTCGTCCAGGGGCTCGCGGCCGAGATCGTCTTCGCGCTGTTCCTCTACACGAGCTGGCGTCTCGGGACCGCCGTGCTCGCGGGCGCTGCCTCGGGGCTCGCGCTCGCCATCAACGATCTGGTGCTCTGGTACCCGGGGTCGGACGTCGCCTTCTCAGGTGATCTACGGGGTCAGCGCCATCATCTCGGGCGCTGTTCTCGCGGGTGTGCTGTCCTGGCTCGCCGTGCGCGGCCTGGCCCGGACGGGAGCGCTCAGCCGCTTCGCCTCCGGTCGCGAGATCGCCGGCGAGGTCTAGATCTCCGCGCAGATCGCACCGGGTCGTCCGACCACCGTCACCGCGCGCGGATGGGGCTGGCGTCACGCCGGCCGCCGCGCGTGGGCGGTGGAGGGGCTCGACCTGCAGATCGACGCAGGGGAGCGCGTCCTGCTGCTCGGCGCCTCGGGAGCCGGCAAGTCCACCCTGCTGCAGGGCCTCGCCGGCCTGCTCGGAGGGTCGGATGAGGGCGACCAGCGCGGCGAGCTGGCCCTCGATGGCGTCCCGGCGGACGGCCTTCGCGGACGGGCCGGGCTGCTGCTGCAGGATCCCGACGCCCAGATCGTGCTCGCGCGCGTCGGCGACGACGTGGCCTTCGGGCCCGAGAACCTCGGGGTGGCTCGCGAGGAGATCTGGCCGCGGGTGGTCGAGGCCCTCGACGCGGTCGGACTCGATCTGGCGCTCGAGCATTCCACCTCCGCGCTGTCGGGCGGACAGAAGCAGCGGCTCGCGCTCGCGGGGATCCTCGCCATGCGGCCGGGACTCGTGCTCCTCGATGAGCCGACCGCCAACCTCGATCCCGACGGCGTCCGCGAGGTCGTCGATGCGATCGAGCGGATGCTGGCCCGCACCGGCGCGACGCTCGTGGTCGTCGAGCATCGCGTGGCGACCTGGCTGCCGATCGTGGATCGCGTCGTGGTCCTTGCCGCCGGCGGGGGAGTCCTCGCGGACGGTGCACCCGCCGACGTGCTCGGTTCGACAGCGGACTCACTCGTCGAGGCGGGAGTCTGGGTGCCGGGACGGGCCGCGACGTTCTCCCCGCTCCGGTCACGGGGGAGCGTCGAGATGATGCGGGCCACCGACCTGGCCGTCGGCCGCGGCGCTCGAACAGTGCAGTCCGGCATCGATCTGCGACTGACAGCAGGATCTGCGCTCTGCATCACCGGACCGAACGGGGCAGGCAAGTCCACGGCGGCGCTCGCGCTCGGCGGCCTGCTTCCGCCCCTCGCCGGGGAGGTGCAGGTCGGTGAGGCGCTCGCGGCTCGCGGCGAGCGTCGGCCCATCCGCTGGAGCTCGCGAGAGCTGATCACCCGCATCGGCTCCGTCTTCCAGGACCCCGAACACCAGTTCGTGGCGCCCACGGTTCGCGCCGAGCTCGCGATCGGCCCCACGGCCGCAGGACTCGGAGCGCGGGAGGTCGACGCGCGGATCGACCCACTCCTGGACGCCCTCCGCCTGCGCGCGATCGAGCGCGCCAACCCCTTCACGCTCTCCGGAGGCGAGAAGCGTCGGCTGTCGGTCGCGACCGCGCTCGCCGCCGGTCCATCGGTGCTGATCCTCGACGAGCCGACGTTCGGCCAAGACGCTCGCACCTGGGCCGAGCTGGTGCGTCTGCTTCGCAGTCTCCAGGAGCAGGGCACCGCGCTGATCGCCGTCACCCACGATCAGGACTTCGTCGACGCGGTCGCCACCGACCGGCTGGAGCTGCGTCCACTCCCCATTGAGTCTGTGGCATGACGCCGTCGACGGTGGCGCTCGCTCCTACACGCCTGCGCCAGGTGAACCCACTCGCCAAGCTCGGTGCCGCGGTGCTCGTCTCCGGGCCGTTGATCCTCACCATCGATTGGGTGTCGGCGGCGGTGGCGCTGGTGCTCGTGCTCGCCGCGGTGCCCCTGTTGGGCGTCGGATGGCGGCGGTTCTGGATTCGCACACTGCCCGTGTGGGGCGCAGCTCCGCTCGCCGGGATATCCGTGCTGCTGTACGGGCGCACCGATGGCACGGTCTACGTCGAATGGCTGCTCGTGAGGGTCAGCGACGGCTCCATCGCCCTGGCGGTCGCCACGCTCCTGCGCGTGTTGGCGATCGGCGTGCCCGCGGTCGTGCTGTTCATCAGCATCGACCCGACCGATCTGGCCGACGGCCTGGCCCAACGGCTGCGATTGCCCGCCCGCTTCGTGCTCGGCGCACTGGCGGGTCTCCGACTCGTCGGACTGTTCCTCGAAGACTGGCGGTCGCTCGAACTGGCCCGACGCGCGCGCGGGATCGCCGATCGCGGTCGGGTCCGTCGTTTCGCGGGGATGGCGTTCTCCCTGCTCGTGCTGTCGATCCGCCGGGGAAGCAAGCTCGCCGTCGGCATGGAGGCGCGCGCGTTCGGCGGCTCGGAGCAGCGCACCTGGGCGCGTGACTCTCCGTTCGGCGGCCGCGAGTTCGCGCTGCTCGCCGTCGGTGCGGCCATCTCGACCATCGCGATCACCGCGGCGGTCGTCACCGGGGAATGGAACTTCATCGGTGCCCGCTGAGCCGGATTCGCCGGACTGCCAGATCTGCCAGACCTTCCAGATCTGCCGGATTCGCCAGACCTGCCGGACCTGCCAGACGGATCTGCCGGACCTGCCGGAGAACCCGAGCCGTCGTCGGCCGCCCTTCTCGGACCAGGTCGGCGCGATCGTCGATGTCCTCGCGCGGTCGGTTCCCTCCGGCGGTCGAGCCGTGGTGCTCATCGACGGGCGGTCCGGATCGGGCAAGTCGACCCTCGCCACGCTGCTCGCTCCGCGGCTCGGCGCACAGCTCGTCCGCCTCGATGACCTCTATCCGGGGTGGAGCGGACTAGCCGAGGCGAGCCGGATGGTCGTCGATGACGTCCTGCTCGGCGGCGAGTGGACGGGCTGGGACTGGGAGAATGAGCGCCATGCCGAACGGCACGTCGTCGACGCTTCGATGCCGTTGATCATCGAGGGCTGCGGCAGCATCTCGAGGCGGAGCTCCCACTTCGCCACCTCGAGCATCTGGGTCGAACTCGACGCGGCCACGCGCCGGCGCAACGCACTGCTGCGCGACGGCGCCGCCTTCGAGCCGTTCTGGGACATGTGGGCGCTGCAGGAGGACGAGCTGATCCGGCGCGAGGATCCCCGGCACCGCGCTCAGATGGTGGTCAGGGGATCCGACTTCAGCCTGATCCGCTGATCGAGCCGATCATCGCGGGAATGACCACACCGGGCGAGCTGAGTCGCCAGAGTGGCCCGGGGTCGGTGATGGCTCGATCGAGCATCAGTGTGACGACCTGGTCGGAGGACGTGTCGGAGCCGGCTGTCTCGGGGCCCGGGATGGTGAGCGTGCCCACCCGAGTGCCCTTCGATGCAGTCGCGACGGGATCGAGCACCACCACGGGCGCTGTGGCGGGGCCGGATGAGAAGCCCACGACCGAGACCCCGTCTCGTGCGACGGCGTTCGCCTTCGAGCCCCACGGAGTCGTGTAGGTGCCGACGACCGCACCCTGGGCGACGAGGACGTGCGTGCCGATCGCGCCCGGCAGGCTGGCGACCAAGGCGGCGAAATCCGCATCTAGGTCGTCGTAGGAGGGCTCGCCGACGATGGCGCCGTAGACCGTCACCTGTGGGGAGGCCGCGTCGCCCACCGCGCCGGTGCTCGCGCTCGCGACGGTGCTCGGGTCGAGGGTCACCGGCACGGCGAAGAGCAGGCAGACTCCGGCCTCGTCGGTATAGCTCCGCGAGATGCCGATGACGCCGCTCGCCGCCTGGTAGCTGATGGTGTTGTCGAACACTCCGCCCCGCGTGGTGACGACCTGGCCGGTGGTGACGGTCTCGGCGATGAACGGGTCGGCCATCGCGAGCGCCGCTATCTGCGCGAGGTCGGATCCGGAGGCGACGCTCTCCTCCGACAGGCCCGTCGGGTCGACCACGACAGCGCTGTCGAGGTCGTTCTCGGTGAGCCAGGCCCGGGCGGCCGTCAGGTAGTTGTCGAGGGAACCGAATGCCCATCGCGCGACCATCTCGGCGTGGTTGTTGCTCGAGGCGATGAGCATCGCCTGCAGAGCCTCGCGCTCGCTCCACCTGTCGCCCGTCACGACGCGGATCGCTCGGGTGCCCTGAGCCTGGAACTTGGCATACGAGGCGTAGTCGTCGGCCGTGACTGGGATATTCGGCCCGGCGCGGCCCGGCTGCAGGGGCGCCTGATCCAGCACGACGAGCGCGGTGATCACCTTCGCGATGGCCGCCATGGGCAGCGCGTCGGAGGCGCCTCCCGCGACAGGAACGTCGTTCGCGCTCAGGGTGACGGCGCTGGACCCCGCTCCGGGAAGCACCGGTGGAGAGGTGGGGGAGGACTCCGATGCGAGCTGTGCCGTCTCGCCTGCTGTGGGGGGCAGCGGGGCGAGGAGCGCCACCGGTCCGTAGACGGCCAGCGCGACGATGACGACCGCGACGACCACGGCCACCACCCGATTGCGTTCCCGACCAGCCATCCGGCCAGGGTAGCTCTGCACGGCGACGCCGACGTCCGGGCGCACCGCGCCCTCCGAGTCGCGTGGTCGAGGGAGGCGGGCAGGTCCGCTCGGGATGAACGGATCCCAGCGAGGCCGGCCATCAGGGGGCGCGCGGTAACGTTGCGGCATGAGTGATGCACAGTCCCCGACGAATATCCGCTACCTCGCCGAATTCGTCGACGGCCCGCTCGCCGGACGCAGCGAGACCCGGGTCATGGTCGACGACACCTATGACACCCAGCTCAGCAGCATCTCGCTCGTCGATGGCATCGAGGCCATCTTCTGGTACAACGCGGGCGAGACCCGCGAGATCGAGGGCGAGCTGCATGTCAGCTACACCTTCGACGCCCGCGACAGCGACCCGGTCCAGAGCGGCGACGCCGACGAATCGCTCCGTCTCTAGGGCGCTTGCCTGATCGCGCCGCAGCGCGAGTGCGATCCTGTGCGGTGTCTCGAGCGACGCGACCCCTCACGCGGATCGGAGAGCCTCGCCGGGAGCTGCAGATTCGTGTCATGGGGCAGGGGAGCGTCCGGGAGCCGGACGCCCCAGGTGCGCAGCTCGATGGCAGCGAGCCGGCGATGTCGCGCGTGCTCCGCCGAGCGCCATGCGTGGCTGGGCGAGCGGACGCCGCCCGCAGCTCGGCGGCCGAGGCGCCGTGACCAACGCCCGCAGCGCGAGCACATCCACTCCGTCCGGCAGTCGGAGGATGGCGCGGGCTCGGGCCGAGCCGATCGCGAACATGACTCGCGCGCGCAGCCAGTACCAGAGCAGGAAGACGATCGGGATCAGGGTGACGAGCAGGCCGGCGATCGCCGCAGCGGTGTGCACGGCCGTCTGCTGCTGAGCACCGGCATCCGCGAGGGCGGCGCCCGCGCTCGCTGCGGCATCGAACGGCGAGCGGATGCCGCCGCCGATGAGCGGCACACCGCCGAGCTGGTCGCCGGCTTCGCTGAGGGCGCCGTCGAAGTCGGATCCGGTGCTCTGCATCTGCTCGCCGAGCCCAGCGAGTCCGTCGATGGCCGATCGAACCGCCGACCCGGCGGCAATGGCGAGCACGACCGCGACCAGGGCGAGCAGGTCGACGACAACCTGCAGAGTTCGGCGGGCGGGGAAGTCCGAGTAGAGGCTCATGGACTCAGCATGCCCCTGCACGCGGGCTCGCCGCCCCGGCCGGGTGGGTCAGTCCCAGCCGAGCTCGTGCAGTCGATCGTCGTCGATCCCGTAGAAGTGCGCGATCTCGTGGACGAGGGTGATGTGGATCTCGTCGCGGAGCTGGTCCTCGTCATCGCAGATGGCCAGCAGCGGCTCGCGGAAGAGGACGATCCGATCGGGCATCTCTCCGAACCCGTAGCGGTCCCGCTCGGTGAGCGCGGTGCCATCGTAGAAGCCGAGGGTGTCGAGCGTGCCGTCTTCCGGTCGATCCTCGACGACGAAGACGACGTTCTCGAGACCGTCGACCATGTCGTCAGGCAGCGCGTCCAGTTCGGAGACGACGAGCGCCTCGAACGCCTCAGCATCGAGATCGATCATCCATGCCTCCGATGCAGACGGGCTACAGCCGGCAACGCAGCGGCTGATACAGCGAAGGCGAGGTGGCTCGGACCTGCCGAGTACCTCGCCTTCGCGAAGAAGTGGGGTGAACGACGGGACTCGAACCCGCGACATCCGGCACCACAAGCCAGCGCTCTACCAACTGAGCTATGCCCACCATGGCCCGTCGGAACGGGCATCCTCCGCGGCGGAACCGCGAAGCAACTCGGAGAGTCTATTACAGCCGGGCGGCGAACTCATCGACCACGGCGGCGGACACCGCCTGCACCTGCTCGGTGGTCGGCCCGGGGGCTGCACGAAGGCGGCCTTGCGGTAGTAGTCGAGTTCGCGGATGCTCTCGAGGATGTCGGCGAGTGCACGGTGGCCGCCGGCCTTGGCGGGAGCGTTGAAGTAGATGCGGGGGAACCAGCGCCGGGCGAGCTCCTTGATGGAGGACACGTCGACGCTGCGGTAGTGCAGGTAGGTGTCGACCCGCGGCATGTACTTGGCGAGGAAGGACGCGGTCCGTGCCGATGGTGTTGCCGGCGAGCGGCGCCGATCCGGAGGTGGGAACGAAGCGCTGGATGTACTCGAGGACCTGGAACTCGGCGTCGGCGAGGCTGATGCCGCGGGGGATCTCGGTGATCAGGCCCGACTCGGTGTGCATGTTCGTGACCACCTCGTTCATGTTGTCGAGGGCGGCCTGGTCGGCCTTGATCACGAGACTCAGCCCGGCATCCTGGGGGATGAGCTCGTAGTCGGTGACGATGACCGCGACCTCGACGAGCTCGTCGACCGCGAGGTCGAGCCCTGTCATCTCGCAGTCGATCCAGACGAGTCGTTCGCTTCCGTTTGCCACCCGGCAACTCTACTGGCGCCCCCGGACACGCCGGATCTGCCGCATGCGCGCGACCGCTCCTGACATCCGCTTGGCCACCTTTCTTGCCTGCTCGGCCAGGCTTCCCAGCGACGGCCAGGTTTGCAAGGGTGGCCGTCGGTAGGAAGGGTGGCCAAGCGGCCCTGGCGGCCCTGTCCGGCCCCGTTCGGCTGACGGATGAGCCACGCCGAGCCCGGATATCGTCGGAGCGTGCCGACTCTCCTCGCTGTCCTGCTGCTCGTGAACGCCGTATGGAACGTCGTGGTGTGGCCCCCATTCCTTCGGAGGGTGGCGCGCGATCCGCGGGCGCGGGACGAGAGCGGACGAGCGACGGCATTCCTTCGTGTGCACGTCGTCCTGGTCAGCGTCTCACTGCTGATCGCACTCGTCTCGGCGATTGCGGCGATCAGCTCGATGGTCGAGTAGCGCCGCGAGGGCCTCGATACGGGCGCGGGGCGCCCTACTCGACCACCGGATCGGAGCGGCCGGAAGGGCCTCGATACGGGCGCGGGGCGCCCTTACTCGACCACCGGGCGATTGTCACTCGGCCGTGAGGGCTCGAGTACGGGCGCGGGCGACCGACCAGCGGACGACGGCCGTGAGGGCCTCGATACGGGCGGGGCGCCCTACTCGACCACCGGACGACGGCCGCAAGGGCCTCGATACGGGCGCGGGGCGCCCTACTCGACCACCGGATGACGGCCGTAAGGGTCTCGATACGGGCGCGGGGCGCCCTACTCGACCACCGGACGCATTCTCACTCGGTGGTCGAGTAGGCGCGAAGCGCCGTATCGAGGCCCTTGCGATCCGACCACGCGGGGCGCCCTACTCGACCATCGGACGCATTCTCACTCGGTGGTCGAGTAGGCGCGAAGCGCCGTATCGAGGCCCTCGACGTGAAAGGGCTCCCCGCCGGTGGGTCAGGCGGCGAGGCCGACTCCGACGCCGTGGGCGCGCATGGCGTCCTCGACGATGGTGAGGCCCTGCAGACCGGGGAGCTTCGCTACGTGGGTGTCGATCTTCTGGATCTCGACGATGCCGCTGTCGCTGCCGAAGAGGTGCTTCATGACGTGCGTGACCTCCTCGTCCGCCATGATGCCCGACCCGACAGGACGCCAGGCCTTGCTGCAGGGCGAGGCGGGCGAGGACCTGGGCCTTCTTGCTGCTGGCGAGGCGCTCTCGGGCCTGGCTGGCGTAGAAGGCCACGTGGCGCGCCTCCTGCTTGGCGATGCGACGGCAGCAGCTCGGCGAGCACAGGATGCTTCTCGAGGTCGGCGAGCCTGTTGTAGGCGGCGATGGCCGACCACTCGTTGACCGCTCCCCAGATCATATGCACGGCGACGAAGTCCTTGCCGACGATGTTGCCCATGAGCGACTGCTTGACCGGGTCGAGCCGGTCCTTCCAGCCGAGACTGATGCGCTTCGCCTTGAGCTCGTCGAAGTCGACGGTCACGCCGTGAGCGCCCAGGACGTCGGCGAGCGCCTCGCCGTGCCAGAACTCCTCGCGGTTCCACATCGTCATGAACGCGGAGACGTCGTCATCGCGATGCGATGGCGTCACGAGCATGTCCCGCAGGTAGCAGACCGTGTGGTACTCGACGTCGCACATGTAGCGGAGGCTGCGCAGGGTGTGCTCGGGAAGCGGGTTGTCCGCGAACTCCTCGAAGGCGAGGTCGCGCCAATTGACCGACTCCGATGTGGAGGTGTACTGGTGATGTCGAATGCCATGGTGTCCTGACTGGTCGTCTCGGGCTCAGTGCCCGGGGCGGAGGCGGGTCCCGGCGAGGCCGGGAAGAGTGCGGATGCGCGCGAGGGTCTCGATGGATCGGCGTTGCACGATCGCGCCGAGCGCGTGGCGGTCGTCGGCGCTCGAGCGCGGACGAGCTGATCGGCACCGTCGCCACTCGGAAGCGGGCGCGGGTCAGGGCGCGCGAGCGAAGGGATCGGCTGAGTCGGTCGCGGGCCTGCACCTCGAAGAACTCCGCGTGCCGGGCGCGGACATGCGCGATCCGGGCGAAGACGCGCGTCGAGCGTGGGGCTCGCCGCGTCGCTGGCCACGGTCTCGTATGTCGCGCCCATCGCCCAGTCGTCTGCGATGCCGAGAGCCATGTGCACCGCGACGATGTCGGATCCGATTGCGCCGGTGAACAGCGATGTGCCGATAGGGCGGATGCGGTCGAAGATCGCACCGCCACCGCGGCGGGAGCTCTCGCCGAGAGGCTCGATGGCGTGCGCCTCCAGGACGGCCCGCAGAGCGTCGGCCATCCAGAATTTCTCGAACGCCCAGGTGATGAGGAACGCGGTGACCCGCGCATCCTTGTGTGTGGGCGTGACGAGCACGTTGCGCAGATGATGCATCGTTGAGCGTTCGACGCGCTCGAGGCTTCGGATTGCCCGCAGCGTGCTGGGCGCCAACGGCTGAGCGGCGAAGCCCTCGAGATCGAGGTCATCGCGGTGGCTGCCGATGGCGGTTCTGGTGTAGCCGCGCACGTCGAATGACGCGCCGGGCACGAGCAGAAGCTCATCGTCCTGACTGGATCGAGGCAACGCGGATCCCCTCCTCCGGGTGGACGTTGGCCATAGCCTACGATCTCCCGACAGGGAAGGGGCTTTACGCCGCTTCGAAGAGCGGATGTCCGGATGGCGCGAGGAAGCTCGACTGGATGGTTTCGACGGGGGCGCGGGAGATCCGGCTGAAGTCGGTGGCCCGGCCGCGGGATCTCGGGGCCACCGGGAACTCCGCCGACCCGAGCAGCCAGGTCAGCCACAGGGCGGTGGGGGCCTCTTCGATCACGTAGCCGGGAGGCAGTGCGTCGCTGGTGAGCCGAGGCAGGCTGCGGTGGGCCCGGATGATCGCGCCGAGCTCCATGACGAGGAAGCGCTGGGCGTCCTCCAGGCTTTCGAACACGCCGAGGGCGACGCGATCCTGACCCGCCCGGGCCGCCTCGACGGGGAACAGGTCATGATGTGCCGCGATCGCGAAAGCGACGTGCGCATCGGCCACGGCCAGCAGATCATCGGCGTTACGGGTGACGGGCTCGAGCCCGCCCCTCTCCGCCCAAGCGATGAGGTCCTCCATGGATGGATCCTAAGGACGGTCCGGGTAGTCGCGGCTCCGGATCGCCCAGCGTTAATCAGAAGGAAACACGAGGTGGCGATCGGGCGACCGGAAACAGGGTTCTTCCCGTGCACCTGCCCCGTGACCCGTGGATCGATCAAGGTCGCCTCGACGAGGCCTGGTCGGGCGTGCTGAGGCGCTCGCGCGTAGACTTCCGGGCGCGCCTCCGTAGCTCAGGGGATAGAGCAGCGGCCTTCTAATCCGCTTGTCGTTGGTTCGAATCCAACCGGGGGCACCATATCTCCGCCCGGTCGGCTCGGAGGAACGGGGTCGGCCGGCTCAGGCGAGCGACGGGGCGACGCTCGTCCACAGGTGCAGCAGGGCGTACGCCCGCATGGGTCGCCACGGCTGGGACATCGCCTCCGCGGTCTTCGTGTCGACATCGCCAAGGGCCTTGCGCAGCACGAGGTCGCCGCTCGGGAAGGCGTCCCGATCGGCGAGCACGCGAACGGCCAGGTAGTCCGCGGTCCATGGACCGACTCCTGGGATGGCGAGCAGCAGGCGGCGGGCCTCGGTCGGATCGCTCGCTGGAGAGATAGACAGCCCGCCGGCGAAGGCGCGGGCGACGTGCAGCAGGGTGGAAGCGCGGCTGCGGGTGATGCCGATGGCTGCTCGGAGCTCCTCGTGGTCGAGTTCGGCGACGAGTGGCGCCGCGGGGAATGTGCGCAGACCCGACGCGTGCTCCGCGCCGAAGCCGGCGACGAGACGGCGGCTGAACGTTCGGGCGGCGGCGAGCGAGACCTGTTGTCCGAGCACAGTGGTGAGCGCGGCCTCCCATCCGTTGGGATGTCCGATGACTCGGAGCCCCGGGCGCGCGGCGACCAGCGGACCGATAAGCGGGTCGCCCGCGAAGCGGAGCCCGAGCGCTGCAGGATCCATGTCGAGGTCGAAGAGATGGCGGATGGCCGGGACGAGCGTTGCGGCGGTCTGCGGGTCCGCCTCGACGGTCGCCGTGACCCGCTGTGAGTCGAAACGCACACTCACGGCGACAGGACCGCCGTCCGCGGGGAACAGGCGGCGGTAGGACGCGGAATCCACGTCGACCACCTCGGCGCCTCTGATGGCATGGGCCTCAAGCAGGCGGAGGGCGGCGCGCACATCGTAGGGGCCGAGGAATCCGAGTTCGAGCTCGGTCGTCGGGGAAGCGCTCACGCCTCATCCTGACCGACGCAGTCGGGAGAGGCGTGGGAGGGGTGTCCCTTCGGAATCACTACTGAGAGACGATGAACGAGGCGAGCTGCGCCGATGGGCTGAAGCTGGCCCCGGCGCCCGTCGACCATGCCGCCAGCGTCACCGCGACGACGGCGACGACCACGTACATGCCCGTGCGAGGTCGTCGGGGGTTGCGGGTTCTCGTGCTCACCATGCTCAGTCCTCTGCTCGGTCCGCTGATGCGGGTCGGAGATGGTTCGGCGTGGTCGAATGCCTGGTTGGCCCCTACTTCGGGTCACGGACCCGCGGAACGCGGCTTCGAGAAGGCGAACTCCAAGACGGCGAGGCAGCGCTCGAAGGTCGATGCGACGCCGCGCAAGGCTGCCCGGCCATGAGAAAGGTCCTGAGTACGCGGGCAGCGGCGTCGGCTCAGTTCTCCGAATCGCGCGGACGCCCGAAGGCCGCCGGGATGGGAGGCGCATAGGGCTCGTCGGTGGGGCGCTCGACCGCGCCTGGCTCCTCATCGGCATCGTGGATCTGCCGGGGAAGCGAGGGGCGAAGTGGACGGGTGCCGGTCGGATCCATCACCGACGTCACCTGATTCTGATCCTCGTCGCCTGCGCTGAGGAGACGAGGGTTCACGGACGTCGCGCCGGCCGCATCGACGCCGTCGTCGGGTCTCGCCGCCGAGGAGTAGCTCCTGTCCGGGCGAGGGACTTCGGGGCGGGCGGCTTCGGGGCTGACGGCTTCAGAGCGTGCGGGCTCTGGTCGACGGAATGGCTGGGTGGGCCGCGCGGGTGCGGAGGCGGGTGACGGCTGCCCGTCAGAGGATGCGACCGGATCGGGCACCAGCGTGGGGCCGGATGGTGGAATCGGAACGGGTGCCGGCGCCGTCGCCACGGGTGTCGCTGTCGAGTCGTCGTAGCGCGGACCCGGGCTCTGCTGAGCGGCCCACGCGTCCTGCTCCTGCTGGAGCAGCTGATCCTCGCGGGATCGCTCCTCGCTCCACCGCGCGAGGTCGCGCTCGAAGATCTTGCGCGCGCGCCGCGGGTTGCTCTCCCAGTCGATGAGACGATCGCGGAACTCGGCGAGCGGGGCGTCGAACTGCAGGGTGAAGGTCGCGGATGCACGCTTGAATTCACGGATCTCGTGGCCGGCCCAGTTCGCCGCGACGGACGCCCCTGGGATGGGCAGCATCCTCAGCTGCACGTCGGCCGCACCCATCGATCGATCGGCCGCCAGCTGCTCGTTGGGCAGCAGCGAGTGCCAGACCGAGGCCTGCCGGGCGCTGTCGAGCAGGCCCACTACGGCAGACGCCTTCAACTCGCGGTCATGACTGCGCATCAGACGTTTGATGCTGCCGCGGGCGATCGCCGTCGCGATGATCCCGGACGCCATGATGGCGACGAAGGGGATGACCGCTCCGAGGAGCACGCTCTGCCCTGCCGGTGAATAGAACCAGTCCACGAAGTCGTTCCACCACTGCATGGCAGGGACTCTACCTTCGGTCGCGCGCGCCGCTCAGGAGAACCGCAGGCAGTCGACCGCATCGTCGAACGACCAGAATTCACCAGCCGCGACGAATGAGCGGCCAGTGGATGCCAGCCTCTTCGCCTGGAACCGTGGCAGAGCGCCGTTCTCGATGTGCTCGACGTAGCCGAGCACCTGCCCGCTGTCACGAGTGATGCGCCAGAGCCCGTTGTTGAGCTGGGTGCATGACACGCCGCGACGGGGAAGCGCGGTGCGGACGGCGTCGGCGGCAATCGTGGTGGTCATGATCTGTCCTCTCGTTCTGCAGCCGGCCCTGCGCATCTGATCTGTGCTCCAGAGGCTAGGACGAGCCTCCGACATGACCTCCGACGGCACGGGCTCGTCTCGCGGGCTGATTCATCGGAGGCGTCAGTGGGCGCGCGCGATCTCCCGCTCGATGATCGCCTCGGGCGCGCCTCGGGAGGTCTGCGCCAGTACGACTCCCGCCACGACGACGGCCGCGCCGATCACCTGCGTGACGCTCAGCTGCTCGCCGAGCCACAGCCACGCGGTGATGAAGGCGAACACGATCTCCGACGAGGTGACGATGCCCGCTCGGGTAGCCCTCATCCGTCCGATCGCGAGATACGCCAGCACGAACGGCAGGAACGAGCCGAACACGACCGTCCAGAGCAGCGGCACGAGAAGAGGCAGTCGCACCGACGAGAAGATCCCCTCCATCGAGACGGGTGTCACGAAGATCACGGGGTCGAGCGCCCACCAGCGGCTCACGATCGCCGCGGCCACGGCCGAGAAGGTCATCGACCAGAACAGCACCGCCAGCGTGGAGGT
Organism: uncultured Actinomycetota bacterium; assembly: GCA_963830655.1. Taxonomy (GTDB): domain Bacteria; phylum Actinomycetota; class Actinomycetes; order Actinomycetales; family Microbacteriaceae; genus Naasia. The sequence continues at coordinate 16,034 of CAWHND010000001.1, read as the reverse complement.
GTGACGCAGTGCCCGCTCGGCGAGCAGCAGATAGACCGTGAGAGCGATGGCGGCACCGAACGCGACCGCGACCCCCAGTGCGCTCAACGTGCTGTCCCAGATCTGCGCGACCACCGCCAGGCCGGCGATCACGAGCCCGATGGCCACCCACAATCGGGCGCGCACGTGCTCCGTGAAGAACAGGAAGGAGAGCACCGCCACGATCGGGATGGCCAGGTACTCGATGAGCAGCGCGATGCCGACCGGCAGCAGGGCGATCGCCGATGCGTAGGCGAACTGCACGAGGAACACACCGACGATGCCGAGGACAGCCAGCGCTGCGAGAGCCCGCGGAGTCACCCTGAAGGCGCGGCGGTCCAGGATCAGCAGCGCGACGGCGGAGAGCGCGGCGGTGCCGAGCGATCGGAACAGCGTGAGCTGCGCAGGATCGATCCCTGCGCCGAGCACCACCTTCGCGACGGTGCCGTTGAGGCCGAACAGCATCGCCGAAGCGATGGCGAACAGGTACCCCATGGGAGGTCTGGGCGGAACGCGATCCGCGAGGTCGTCCCCGCCGATCGCGACTGCTCAGCGCAAGCCGGTGCCGTGGACGGCGAACTCGTCGATCGCAGTCAGCTCGTCGTCGGTGAGTGGCGCGGCATCGAGGGCGCCGAGGTTCTGATCCAGCTGGTGCGTGCTCGAGGCGCCGATCAGGGCGGACGTGACCTGCGGCTGTCGCAGCACCCAGGCGAGCGCGAGCTGGGCGAGGGTCTGCCCGCGGTCCTGCGCGATCGCGTTCAGGCCCCGCGCCCGCGCGAGGTAGGTCTCGTCGATCTTGTCCTCCGACAGGAACACGCTGGTGGCGGCCCGTGAGTCGCTCGGGATCTCGCCACCGAGGTAGCGGTCGGTCAGCATGCCCTGTGCCAGCGGCGAGAAGACGATCGAGCCGATCCCCTGTGCGTCGAGCACGGGGAACAGGCCCTCCTCGATGTGCCGATCGAACATCGAGTAGCGGGGCTGGTGGATGAGCAGGTGGATGCCGCGGGAGGACAGCTCCTCTGCCATGGCCGTCGTCTGCTCGGGGCTGTAGTTGGAGATGCCCACATACAGCGCACGGCCGCTGGTCACCGCGGTCTCGAGAGCGCTCGCGGTCTCTGCGATGGGCGTGTTCGGGTCGGGACGGTGGTGATAGAAGATGTCGACGTAGTCGAGGCGCATCCGCTTCAGGCTCGCGTCGAGCGAGTTGAGGAGGTACTTGCGCGAACCCCAGTCTCCGTAGGGGCCCTCCTGCATGCTGTAGCCGGCCTTCGTCGAGAGAACCAGATCGTCGCGATGCGCGGTGAAGTCCTCGCTGAAGATCCGACCGAAATTGGTCTCTGCCGATCCGGGAGGCGGGCCGTAGTTGTTGGCGAGATCGAAGTGGGTGATCCCTCGGTCGTAGGCACGACGCAGGATCGCGCGCTGCGAGTCGATGCTCCGCTCGTCGCCGAAGTTGTGCCACAGGCCGAGCGACAGGGGCGGCAGCATCAGACCGCTGCGACCGGTGCGTCGGTATTCGAGCTGCTGGTATCGATCGACTGCGGCGCTGTAGTTCACTGTTCAATGGTAGTGACGAGCGGGGCGTTCCATCGCCCAGTGATCGCACGCGCTCGAGGAGCAGAGGAGCAGGGCACATGGAGACGTTCGTACTGGCCGGAGGGTGCTTCTGGTGCCTGGACGCCGTCTATCGGGACCTCGTCGGCGTATCCGACGTGGTCTCCGGATACACCGGAGGGGCCGCGATCAGCCCGACCTACGAGCAGGTCTGCTCGGGATCGACCGGGCACGCGGAGGCGGTTGCCGTCACCTTCGATCCCGACCTCATCCCGAGTCGGGTGATCCTCGACGTCTTCTTCACCCTGCACGATCCGCGTCAGCTCAACCGGCAGGGAAACGATGTCGGAACGCAGTACCGATCGGCGATGTTCTACGCCGACGACGAGCAGAAGGAGCTCTTCCAGACCGCCATCGACAAGGCCGCCGATCTGTGGGACGGGACCGTCGTCACCCAGCTCGAGCCGCTGGGGGAGTACTACCCGGCAGAGGACTACCACCAGGACTTCTTCGCCAAGAACCCGAACCAGGGCTACTGCCTCGCCGTGGCGGTGCCGAAGGTCAACAAGGTGCGCCGCAGCTACGCGGAGTACATCAAGGCCGCCTAGCGCTCGTGCGCTCACAGCCGAAGCCGGCATCGGGTTGTCCACCGATGTCGGCTTCGGCCGTTCTCGGGCGGTTCGTTCCGCGCATCCTTCTCGGTGAGAGCGGTCCGGTGAATCCGGCACGAGACATCGGACCGCCCTCGATCGAGCACCGCGCATCGACAGCGCGGACGAGGAGGAGAGCGGACATGAACGACAGCATTTCCATCAGCGGACGGGCGGGTGCCGACCCGACTTTCACGACCACCGCGAAGGGCCTTGAGGTGGCCTCCTTCAGCGTGGCCACCGACTACCTGCGCCGCGGCGCAGACGGGCAGCTCGACAAGCAGAGCAAGCAGACCAACTGGTACCGCGTGGTCGCATTCGGTCAGCTCGCCGCCGGCGTCGCGTCCGCGGTCCGCAAGGGCCGCACGGTGATGGTTGCTGGCCGAGTGCGCATCGCCGACTGGGAGAACCCCGACGGCCGCAAGGGGACGAACGTCGAGATCATCGCCGAGAGCGTCGGGATCGACCTGAAGTGGTTCAACGGCCCGGTCACGCCGCCTGCCTCGGCTGTCCGCGCAGCACCGTCCGAGCAGCCGGGGACGACGGCGTCGGACGGCTCGGGCGACGGCTCGTCCGTCGTCTCTGGCGCCGCGGAGGGAGTCGCCGACGTGCCGTCGTCGGCGGAGGCCTGGTTCAACCCCGCGGTCGGCCGTGAGGCCGAGATGGCCGACGCCGACGCCCCGTTCTGAGCGGCCGCGCTCTCGCGTCGGCCGGGGTCTCTCGCGCCGAGCTCCGCCTAGACTTCGGCGGAGTCGATGGGGGAGCCTCAGCATGGCGACGGGACACGATGGGGCGCGCAGCGCGGCGCGAAGCGCGATGGCGGCGGTGCTTGTGGCTGGAGCTCTGGCCGGCTGCTCGGCCACGGCGCTCACAGAACCGACAGAGACTGCTGCCGTCTCAGCCCAGCCGACCGCCGAGCAGATCCCCGAACCGACCCCGGTCGAGACGACTCCGCTGTTCGACCCGAGCGGAACCGCGCAGAACAACCTCGCCTATTTCGACTACGTCAACGATCAGGTGCTCAGCGCCGACTCCGCGCCCGACGGAGCTCAGTTCACCGATGCGCTCGCCGCGGCGGGATTCGACATGGCGGCGATGGAGGTCACCCCCGACCGCACCGCGGTGGATCTCGAGGCCGCGTCGGTGCAGTTCTCCATCCGGATGGCCGACGGCTGTCTGATCGGCCAGTGGGGCAGCGGGGTCGGCTATCACTCGGTCGTCACACCCGCGCTGTCCTCCGGACGATGCCTCATCGGCTCCGACCGGCCCGCCGGCTGAGGCTTCGTCGACGCAGCGACCGGGCCTGCCGACGACCTGACGCACTGGCGACGGCGACCGGGCCTGACGGCGACGGGGCAGGACACCCACGACGGCGGCGAGGTCGTGCGGCCCAAATAGGATTGGGCCATGGCCGAATACATCTACTCCATGGTCCGCGCCCGCAAGGCGCACGGCGACAAGCTGATCCTCGACGACGTGACGATGGCGTTCCTGCCCGGCGCCAAGATCGGCGTCGTCGGGCCGAACGGCGCCGGAAAGTCCACGATCCTGAAGATCATGGCGGGGCTCGACACCCCGAGCAACGGCGAGGCGAAGCTGACGCCCGGCTACACCGTCGGCATCCTCGAGCAGGAGCCCGAGCTCGACGAGACGAAGACCGTGCTCGAGAACGTGCAGGAGGGCGTCGCCGAGACCAAGGGCAAGCTCGACCGCTTCAACGAGATCTGCGCAGCTCTGGCCGATCCCGACGCCGACTTCGACACGCTCCTGGCCGAGATGGGCGCGCTGCAGGAGGAGATCGACGCCGCCGACGCCTGGGACCTCGACTCCCAGCTCGAGCAGGCGATGGACGCGCTGCGCACCCCGCCGGGCGACGCCCTCGTCGAGCAACCTCTCCGGTGGTGAGAAGCGCCGCGTCGCGCTCTGCAAGCTGCTGCTGCAGAAGCCCGACCTGCTGCTGCTCGACGAGCCCACCAACCACCTCGACGCCGAGAGCGTGCTGTGGCTCGAGCAGCACCTCGCCAAGTACCCCGGCGCCGTGCTCGCCGTCACCCACGACCGGTACTTCCTCGACCACGTCGCCGAGTGGATCGCCGAGGTCGACCGCGGCCGCCTCTACCCCTACGAGGGCAACTACTCGACCTACCTCGAGAAGAAGCAGGAGCGCCTCGAGGTCCAGGGCAAGAAGGACGCCAAGCTCGCCGAGCGCCTCGCGGACGAGCTCGAGTGGGTGCGCTCCAACGCGAAGGGCCGCCAGACGAAGTCGAAGGCGCGCCTCGCCCGCTACGAGGAGATGGCGACGGAGGCCGAGCGCACGCGCAAGCTCGACTTCGAGGAGATCCAGATCCCGGTCGGCCCGCGCCTCGGCTCGCAGGTCATCGACGCGAAGAAGCTCGCAGAAGGGCTTCGACGGCCGCGTGCTCATCGACGGCCTCACCTTCACCCTGCCGCGCAACGGCATCGTCGGCGTCATCGGCCCGAACGGCGTCGGCAAGACCACGCTGTTCAAGACGATCGTCGGCCTCGAGCCGCTCGACGGCGGCGACCTCAAGATCGGCGAGACGGTCGACATCTCCTACGTCGACCAGAACCGCGGCGGCATCGACCCGAACAAGACGCTGTGGGAGGTCGTCTCCGACGGGCTCGACTACATCCAGGTCGGCAAGACCGAGATCCCGTCGCGCGCCTACGTCTCGAAGTTCGGCTTCAAGGGCCCCGACCAGCAGAAGAAGGCCGGCGTGCTCTCCGGTGGCGAGCGCAACCGCCTGAACCTGGCGCTCACGCTCAAGCAGGGCGGCAACCTGCTGCTGCTCGACGAGCCGACCAACGACCTCGACGTCGAGACGCTCGGCAGCCTCGAGAACGCGCTGCTCGAGTTCCCCGGCTGCGCCGTGGTCATCACCCACGACCGGTGGTTCCTCGACCGCATCGCGACGCACATCCTCGCCTACGAGGGCACCGAGGAGAACCCGGCGCAACTGGTACTGGTTCGAGGGCAACTTCGAGGCCTACGAGGAGAACAAGATCGAGCGCCTCGGCCCCGATGCCGGCGGCGTCCGAGCCGCGTCGACGTACCGCAAGCTCACCCGCGACTGACTGCCAGCGGTCGTGGACCGTGCGCCTGCACGTCCCGATCCGGCTGCGCTGGAGCGACCTCGACGCGTACGAGCACGTCAACAACGCGGCGATGCTCACGCTGCTCGAGGAGGCGCGCATCCAGGCGTTCTGGGCGACCGACGACCGCCGCGTCGGCGACCTGAGCGCCGCGCGGTCCTCGACGGCCGGCCCGGCTCGCCGACGATCTCGCTGATCGCGCGCCAGGAGGTCGAGTACCTCGCTGCCGATCCCGTACCAGCGGCAGCCGCTCGACATCCAGCTGTGGATCGGCCGGCTCGGCGGCGCGAGCCTCGAGGTCTGCTACGAGGTCTACTCAGCCTCGCCGACGAGTCGAGGGGCCCCGAGCGTGCTCTACGCGCAGGCGGCCTCGACGCTCGTGCATGGTCGACGCGGCGACCGGCGCAGCCGCAGCGCATCAGCGACGCGCGCGCGCACGGCCTGGGCGCCCTACCTCGACGACCCGATCGCCTTCGACCGCCGCTGACGAACCCTGCATCGATCCTGTCGACGCTCCGCGGGAGGCGATCGTCGGAGTGCGGGACCCGCATCATGCCCTCCTGGGCGACGCTCGCCACCAGCATGCCGTCGCGGGTGTAGATCCGGCCGAGCGAGAGCCCGCGGCCGCCGCTCGCGCTCGGCGACTCCTGCACGTACAGCAGCCACTCGTCGACCCGGCCGGCCGGTGCCACCACATCGCGTGGTCGAGGCTCGCGACCTTGAGCCCGGGGTGGCCCACGCGATGCCGTGCCGGCGCAGGATCGGCTCGAGGATCGTGTAGTCGCTCGCGTAGGCGAGCGCGGCGCGGTGCAGGTTCGGGTCGTCGGGCAGCGCGCCGATCGCCCGCATCCAGACCGCCTGGTGCGCCACGCGGTCGCCCGTCGACCGCGAGGTAGATCGGCGACGTCGACGTGCCGGATGTCGAACGGGCCGCTCGCTCGCCCAGAACTGCGCCACCGGGTGGTCGACGCCCGCGAGCACCTCGGCCGTGCTCGGCAGCGACTCCGGGATCGGCGAGATCCGTCGGGCATCGCGATCTGGTGCTCGAGCCCGTCGTCCTCGGTCTGGAACGACGCGATCATCGACAGGATCGGCTGCGCCGTCCTGGTAGGCCTGCGTGCGCCGCGTGGAGAACGAGCGGCCGTCGTGGATGCGGTCCACCGAGAAGGTGATCGGCAGCTTCACGTCGCCCGGGCGCAGGAAGTAGCCGTGCATCGAGTGCACGACGCGGTCCTCGTCCGTGGTCCGGATCGCCGCGAGCAGACGACTGGGCGAGCACCTGGCCGCCGAAGACGCGGCCCAGCGGCCTCCACTGCGACGGCCCGGTGAAGATGTCCTCGCTCGTGCGGGCGCCGGTGTCGGTCAGGTCGAGGGCGGCGAGGAAGGACGCCAGCGGATCGGGCACGGGATCTCCTCGCAGCGGTGAGCGATTCTCGGGCGGAGGACGGATGCCGAGCCCCTGCCCGCTCGAGGCCCGCGCCCCGCCTGTAGTTTAGAGAGACTGATGAGCCGATCCTTCACCCTCGTCGACACGCCGTCCCTCGACGATCTGTCGGTCTACCTCGGCCGCGCGGGCCGGGTGGAGGGCGGCTCCGTGCGCATGATCGCCGCCGCGGGGGTGCTCGCGGTCTACTCGGCGTCCTCTATCCCGCTGGGCTGCTCGACGAGAGCCCGACCGTGCTCGGGCTGCGCACCTTCGCGCTGACCGACCGGGTGGCGTTCGACGTCGTCGTGCCGGTCCGCTCCCTGCTCGATCGGGTGACCCGCGCGCGCGAGTCGAGTGAGCACGCTGGTCTCCGTGGCCGCTGCCGACCGAGGTCAGCACCGTGACCTGGGCGGGCATCTCGCCGCCGCGTGGCGGATGGAAGCGCGTCGGCGAGACAGATGCCGCGACGCTGACGGCCGTCGGCAAGGCGGGGATCGACGAGGTCGGCACCGCGGTGCCCGGTGCAGTGGCGAGCAGATCGTGCGCCGCGTGCGCTCCGAGGTCTGGGGCCGTCCGATCGACCGGGCTCGACGCGGTCCCCGCGGGCGCGGCGTTCGCCGCCGTCAGCCTCGGCTTCTCTCGGAAGACGCCGACGAGGAGGTCGCCGTCTTCGAGGCCGGACCCTGGACCCGCCTCACGTCGTCTCGCGGTCACGTCCTGGTCCGCCGGCGCGCCTGGTCCCTCCTCGGCACCTGACCCATTCATACGTTCCGGCTCCATGTGCACGTAATTTCGAGCACCTAGCGCCGGTTTCGTGCACATGATTGCCGGAGCTCAGATCCTCAGTGATCGCGGGCCATCGCTCGGCCGGCGACGCGGCCGGAGAAGAGGCAGCCGCCGAGGAAGGTTCCCTCGAGCGCGCGATAGCCGTGCATGCCGCCGCCGCCGAATCCGCTTGCCTCGCCGGCCGCGTAGAGGCCCGGAACCGGCCTGGCCGTCAGGCCCGAGCACCCGCCAGACGAGGTCGGTCTCGATCCCGCCGAGGCGTCTTGCGGGTGAGCACGTGCAGCCGGACCGCGATGAGCGGACCTGCCTTGGGGTCGAGGAGCTGGTGCGGCGATCGCGACGCGGATCAGCCGGTCGCCGAGATACCTGCGAGCGCCGCGGATGGCGGTCACCTGGGCATCCTTGGTGAAGTCGTTGTCGATCTCGCGGTCGCGGGCCTCGATCTCGCGCTCGACCAGTTCGCCGTCGAGCTGCACCGACGGCTCGAGCGCCTGCATGCCGTCGATCAGCTGCTCGAGCGTTCCGGCGACCACGAAGTCGGCGCCGCGCTCCTTGAACGCCTCGACCGGAGCAGGTGCGCCCTTGCCCATTCGAGCGGCGAGGAGCCGGAGGTCCTTGCCGGTGAGGTCGGGATTCTGCTCGCTGCCCGAGAGGGCGAACTCCTTCTCGATGATCTTCTGGGTCAGGACGAACCACGAGTGGGCGTGGCCGGAACGGGCGAGGTGCTCCAGGGTCGCCGAGCGTGTCGAAGCCGGGGAAGAGCGGAGCGGGCAGCGCCGGCCGGTGGCATCGAGCCAGAGCGATGACGGCCCGGGCAGGATGCGGATGCCGTGCTGCGCCCACACCGGCGAATGGTTGATGATGCCTTCGGTGTAGTGCCACATCCGGTCGCCGTTGACGGTGTGCCCGCCGGCTCGCTTCGCCGAGGGCGATGCCTCGGCCGTCGACCGATGCGGGGACACCGGTCAGCATGCCGGCAGGAGGAGCGCCGAGGCGGCTCGGCCATGCGGCGCGGACGAGATCGTGGTTGCCGCCGATGCCGCCGGTGGTGATCAGGACCGCGGGCGCACGGAACTCGAAGTCGCCGACCACCTCGCGGCTGCTCGCGACACCGCGTGCGACCTCGTCTCGGGCCAGTAGGGCTCCGCGCACGCCGACGACGGCGCCGTGCGCGACGATCAGCTCATCCACCCGGTGGCGGTAGCGGAGCTCGCGCGCTCGCGTCGTCCACCGCTCCTTGCACTCGTTCGAGGAACGGAGCGAGGACTCCCGGGCCGGTGCCCCAGGTGATGTGGAAGCGCGGCACCGAGTTGCCGTGCGCCGGTGGCGGTGTAGCCGCCGCGCTCCGCCCAGCCGACGACCGGGAAGAAGCGCACGCCCATCTCATGCAGCCAGGCGCGCTTCTCGCCGCCGGCGAAGTCGAGGTATGCCTCTGCCCACTGCGCGGCCACAGATCCTCCTCGCGGTCGAAGCCGGCGCTGGCGAACCAGTCCTGACGGGCGAGCTCGGCGGATCGTGGACGCCCAGCCGGCGCTGCTCGGGGGAGTCGACGAGGAACAGCCCGCCGAACGACCACCAGGCCTGCCCGCCGAGGCTCGCCTCAGGCTCCTGATCGAGGATGATCACCCGCTTGCCCGCCTCGATGAGCTCGGACGCGGCGACGAGGCCGGCGAGCCCTGCACCGACGACGATCACGTCGTACTCCGGACCGGTGGGGTTGCTCATCCGACCTCCTCGTCGTCCGGTGCTGGCGCAGAGGTCAGGCTATCCCGCCCGTTCTGCGCGGGCCGCGATCAGGTGTTCGAAACCGGCGCTATGTGGACGACGGGGTTCATGGATGCAGCTCGTGCACATAGGGCCGCAACGTGCACATGGAGCCGGAACGTGCACACGGGTCAGTCGGCGAACGAGTTGACCATCGCGTGGGCGGCGCGCTCGAGGTAGGCCCAGAGCGTCGCGTCGTGCAGGGGAGGCAGCTCCAGCGCGTCGACCGCCGTCCGCATGTGGTGGAGCCAGCGGTCGCGGGGCCGGGGTCACCTGGAACGGCATGTGCCGCATCCGCAGCCGCGGGTGCCCGCTGCTCGCTGTAGGTGCCCGGCCCGCCCCAGTACTGCTCGAGGAAGCCGGTCAGCCGCTGGATCGCGCCCTCGAGGTCCTCCTCCGGGTACATCGCGAGCAGCGGGGGATCGGGGCGACGCCGCGTAGAACTCGCGGACGAGCCTCTCGAAGGTCGGGCGGCCGCCGACTTGCTCGTAGAAGTTGCCGTCCACCGGCTGCGCAGCGGGTCCTGCGCCGACGCGGATGGTGACGGGGGATGCAGTCGGCGGCGATCGGTCGAGGTTCGCTGGGACAGAGGGCGTCGAGGCGGGCTGATGCGGGTCGGGGAGCTGGCTCATCACTCGGCCCGATCGCTCGGTGGGGTGGCCTTGGCGCGGCGGGTCTCGCGGTCTTGACCGGGTCGGCAGGACTCGCGTGCGGATCTCGGTCCTTCGCCGCGGCCGTGGTCGGCTCGATCGGCTTCGGACTGCGTGCGCCCTGACGCTGGCGGCGCCCTCGAAGCCCGAGAGCACGACGGTGTTGAGCGACGGCAGCTTGACGTCCATGCTCGTCGAGCGCGCGCTTCAGCCGCATGCGCAGCTCGCGGGCGACGTCGTCCTTCGCGCTGGTGCGGGTCTTCATCACGAGGCGGATGACCAGCGCCTCGGCGGAGATCGACTCCAGGCCCCAGATCTCGGGCTGTTCGAGCACCGAGGACTGCCAGCGCTCGCTGTCGACGAGCTCGTTCGCGGTCTCGAGCATGCGGTCCTGCACCGCGTCGACGTCGGCGTCGTAGGGCACGGCGAGGTCGATGATGACCCGCGCCCAGCCCTGCGACATGTTGCCGACGCGCATGATCTCGCCGTTGCGGACGTACCAGAGCGTGCCGTTGACGTCGCGGATCTGCGTGACGCGGATGCCGACGCCCTCGACGACGCCGGTCGCCAGGCCCGTGTCGACGACGTCGCCGACGCCGAGCTGGTCCTCGACCACCATGAACAGGCCGTTGAGCACGTCCTTCACGATGTTCTGCGCACCGAAGCCGAGGCCGGCGCCGAGTGCCGCGGTGATCAGGGAGAACGCGCCCGTGATGCTGGGGTTGATCGCGGTGACGATCGACAGCACGGCCACGACGATGATGACGACGGAGACGATGTTGCTCAGCATCCCGACCCGAGCGTGCGGGTGCGCTGCACGATCCGCACGGCGCTCAGCGGCGAGGCGGCGAGCGCCTGCGTGTCGTCGACGCGCTGCCGCTTCTTGGCCCCGGTGACGATCTGGTTGACGACGCGCCGGATCACGAAGTGCAGCACGATCCGCACGCACGATCGCGCACCACGATGATGACCGCGACGTTGATCGGCACTTCGCCACGCATCCCAGAACTGCTTCCACGTCATAGCGCCCCCAGTCTATGAATCGGTCGTCGCAGCGTCTCGGGCACATCCGGATCGTTCGGACGCGCCCACGACGGTGTGCCCGAGCGATTCCGATGCGCCCGAAGGACTCAGACGCCCTGCGCGTCGCGCGCCTGGGCGGCGAGCGCGCGCTCGACGCCCGCCATGTTCTCGATGACCAGGCGGCGCAGCGCCGGCGTCTCGGGGTTGGCGTCGAGCCACGCCTTCGACGCGTCGACGAGCGCCTGGGAGGCGAGCGGCGACGGGTAGAACCCGTGGACGAGCCCTCGGCGATCGCGTAGCTGCGCGACTCCCACAGCCCGGTGAGCGCGGCGAAGTACTGGTCGACGAACGGCTCGAGCAGCGACGGGTCGGCGCGCGCGCAGGAAGCCGAGGCCGGTCGCCCGCACGATCACGTTCGGCAGCGCCGTCGGATCCGACGATGGAGTCCCACGCGGCCTGCTTGGCCTCGACGGTCGGGATGGCCGCGGCGCGCGTGCGCGGCGGACTGGCGTCCCGTCGCGGTGTTGTCGCTGGCGAGTGCCGCGTCGATCTCGGCCTGGCCGGCCCGCCCGCCCGCGGCGAGGGCGATGAGCAGCTCCCAGCCGAGATCGGTGTCGATGTCGAGGCCGTCGAGCTGGATCTTCTCGTCGAGCACCGCCTGCACGGTGTCGAGCTGTCCCGGCGTGTGCGCGATGGCGGCGAACGCCTTCACGAACTGGAACTGGGCGTCCGAGCCCGGCTCGGCGGCCTGGGCGAGCTCCCAGCAGCGCGTCGCCGACCTGCGTCGAGCGCCGCGGCTCGCGTGCTCGGGGGCGACGTAGCTCGAGGCGGTCGAGCTGCAGCTGGCCGAGGACGGTGCGGATCGTCGTCGACTCGGTCTCGGCGCCGATGTTGCCGAGCACCAGGCGCACGTAGTCGCGGCCGGCGCGTCTCGGCGTCGCGGGTCGCGTCCCAGACCGAGCCCCAGACGAGGGAGCGGGCGAGCGGGCGACGCGATCGATCCGAGGTGCGTCGATGGCGGTCGCGAGCGACTGCTCGTCGAGGCGGATCTTCGCGTAGGCGAGGTCGTCGTCGTTGAGCAGCACCAGATCGGGCTGCGCGGTCGCCGACGAGCTCCGGCACGTCGGTGACCTCGCCGTCGACGTCGAGCTCGAAGGTGCTCGGTGCGGACCAGCGCACCGTCCTGCAGCGAGTAGAAGCCGACTCCGAGGCGGTGCGGGCGGATCGTCGGCCACTCCTCGGTCGCCGACTGGAGGATGGAGAAGGACGGTAGGTGCCGTCCTCGTCCGACCGAGAAGTCGGGCTTCAGCGTGTTCACGCCGGCGGTCTCGAGCCAGAGCGCCGCCCACGAGGTCGAGGTCGCGGCCGCTGGTGGTCTCGAGCTCGGCGAGCAGATCCGTCAGCTCGGTGTTGCGAGTACTCGTGCTTCTCGAAGTACGCGTGCGACGCCGGCGAGGAACTGCGTCGCGGCCGACCCAGGCGACGAGCTGCTTGAGGACCGAGGCGCCCTTGGCGTAGGTGATGCCGTCGAAGTTGACCTGGACGTCCTCGAGGTCGCGTGATCTCGGCGACGATCGGGTGCGTCGAGGGCAGCTGGTCCTGGCGGTAGGCCCAGCTCTTCTCCAGCGCTGCCGAACGTCGTCCAGCCTTCGGTCCACTCGGTCGCCTCGGCGGTGGCGAGGGTCGAGATGTACTTGGCGAACGACTCGTTCAGCCAGAGGTCGTTCCACCACTTCATCGTCACGAGGTCGCCGAACCACATGTGCGCGAGCTCGTGCAGGATCGTGATGACGCGGCGCTCGCGCATCGCGTCGGTGACCTTGGAGCGGAAGACGTAGGCCTCGGTGAAGGTGACCGCGCCCGCGTTCTCCATCGCGCCGGCGTTGAACTCGGGCACGAAGAGCTGGTCGTACTTCTCGAACGGGTACGGGTAGCCGAAGTTCGCCTCGAAGAACTCGAAGCCCTGCGCGTCTTCTCGAAGATGTAGTCGGCGTCGAGGTACTGCGCGAGCGAGGCGCGGGCGAAGACGCCGAGCGGGATCACGCGGCCGTCGCTCGAGGTGAGCTCGCGGCGCTCGACCGAGTACGGGCCGGCGATGAGCGCGGTGATGTAGCTCGAGATGATCGGCGTGGGCTCGAACGCCCAGCGGCGAGCTGCTCGTCGCCGACGTCGGACGGGCTCGGGGGTCGGCTGAGTTGGAGACGACCTCCCAGTGGTCGGGCGCGGTGACGGTGAACTGGAAGGTCGCCTTGAGGTCGGGCTGCTCGAACACCGCGAACATGCGGCGCGAGTCGGGCACCTCGAACTGCGTGTAGAGGTAGACCTCGTCGTCGACCGGGTCGACGAAGCGGTGCAGGCCCTCGCCGGTGTTCGTGTAGAGGGCGTCGGCGACGACGACGAGCTCGTTCTCCGCCGCCAGCCCGTCGAGCTGGATGCGCACGCCGTCGCTGACCGTGGCCGGGTCGAGCGACGTGCCGTTCAGGGTGACCGAGTGCACGGTCCGGGTGATCGCGTCGATGAAGGTCGACGCCCCCGCGCGTGGCGCGTGAAGCGCACGGTGGTGCGTGCTGCCGAACGTCTCGGGGCCGCGTGGTCAGGTCGAGCACCACCTCGTAGGACGCCACATCGAGCAGCGCCTTCCGCTCCTGGGCTTCGAGTCGGGTGAGGTTCTCTCCGGGCATTGTGCTTCCGTCCTTGTCGCGTGCCTCAACCCTAGAACGCCCGTCCGACCCCCGGCCCCGCGCTCTTCCAGCGCCTCGGCGGGGAATCGAGAATTCCTCGACCCGTCAGGGGCGTGCCGCGTGCTTCAATATCGCCGTGGTGATCGATCAGGCATCCGCAGAGCAGACCTCGACGCGCAACGAATCGCTCACGGCGGAGCGGTATCGGGTGTTCGCCGATGTCGACGCGCTCGACCTCTCTCCGGTGTACGCCGAGCTCGCCCGGCGCGCGGCCGACGACCCCGAGCTGCTCGAGATCATCGACGAGCTGCCGGCGATGCAGCGGCAGGTCACGTTCGTCTTCGCGCTCGCCCGGTACCTCGGCGCCCCGTTCGACCAGTTCGAGGCCTTCCGCGACTGGGTCGTCGAGCACCGCGAGCTCGTGCTGGAGACCGCCGTCGGTCGGACGATGCAGACCAACGACCCCTCTCGGCTCGCCCCGATCCTGCCGCTGCTCGCGCAGATCCGTAAGCCGATCGCGCTGCTCGAGGTGGGAGCGTCCGCCGGTCTCTGCCTGTACCCCGATCGCTACTCCTTCAAGTTCGGCGATCACGACGCCATCCACCCCGCTGACGGCCCGAGCCCGGTGATGATCGAGTGCGCCGTATCGGATCACTTCCCCGCGCCGCCCGAGCTTCCGGAGATCGTCTGGCGTGCCGGCATCGACCTCAATCCCGTGGACGTGCGCAATCCCGACGAGGTCGCCTGGCTCCGCGCACTCATCTGGCCGGACAACGAGCGCGCGGTCGCGCACGCTCGACGCGGCCATCGAGCTCGTGGCGGAGGAGACCCCCAATCTCGTGAAGGGCGACCTCAACGACGCGCTGCCCGCCCTGATCCGACAGGTGCCGCCCGAGGCGACGCTCGTGATCTTCCACTCCGCGGTGCTCGGCTACGTCGAGCACGAGGAGGTGGAGACGTTCGTCAACACCGTGCTGGCCCTGCCGTGCATGTGGATCGCGAGCGAGCTCGACGACGTCATCCCCGGCATCGATTCGCAGGCCTACGGCAGCGACACGGCCCACGAGTTCTCCTTCGTGGTGGCCGTCGACGGTGTGCCCGTGGCGCGCTCGCACCCGCACGGGGCGTGGGTCGCCTGGGATGGAGACGAGCGGCCGGCGCACCCCTGACCGCCGCCCTACTGGGCGATCGGGAAGCGCACCCGACGCCACGCCGGGTTCCCTAGACTCTCTGGCATGCGGATCCATCTCGCGACCGACCATGCAGGTCTCGACTTCAGCCGGCACATCATCGAGCACCTCTCGGAGGCCGGGTCACGACGTCGTCGACCACGGCCCCTCGAGCTACGACGCGCTCGACGACTACCCGGCGTTCATCATCGCCGCGGCGCCAGGCCGTCGTCGCCGACCAGGCCGTCGGGCATCGAGGCCCTCGGGGTCGTCTTCGGCGGCTCCGGCAACGGCGAGGCGATCGCCGCGAACAAGGTGACGGGTGCGCGCGCCGCCCTCGTCTGGAGCACCGCGACGGCGCAGCTCGCCCGCCAGCACAACGACGCCAACGTCATCTCGATCGGCGCGCGCCAGCACACCCTCGAGGAGGCCACCGCACTCATCGACGCCTTCGTCGCGGAGCCGTTCTCCTTCGAGCACGCGGCACGAGCGCCGGATCGCCCAGCTCGCCGAGTACGAGGCCACCGGCGCCATCGCGGCCGGGGAGCACAACCCGGCGGTGTCGGCGAGTGCCTGAGGGCCATTCCATCCACCGCATCGCCCGGCAGTTCCGCGCGCAACTTCGTCGGGCACCGCATCGCCGCATCGAGCCCGCAGGGCCGCTTCGCAGCAGGCGCGGAGCGAGCTCGACGGCCGCACCATGGTCGCCTCGAGCGCCGTCGGCAAGCAGCTCTTCCTCGAGTTCGAGGGCGACCGCATTCCTGCGCGTGCACCTCGGCCTCTACGGCGCGTGGGACTTCGCCGGCGAGATCACGCGCCGACGCCACCTCGCCTCGGCCAACGGCCGCATGGGCCAGACCAACCAGCGAGGCACCTTCCTCGACTCCGTCGCCGGCGAGCTCGACTCCGCTGAGGTCGTCGCCTCCGTGACCCGCGGTGGACGAGCAGCGCTCGAGGCCTCGCAGGGCTCGGTGCCCGACGCGCTGCCCGAGGATAGCTTGGGCTCGATCGGCGCGCCGCGACGCACGCGGCTGCGGATGGCCGAGTCGGAGCGCGCGACCGATCTCGCCGACTTCCCGCCCGCACCCATCGGCGCCGTCCGTGTCCGCCTGCTCACCGAGGCGGCCGTCGCCGACCTCCGCGGGCCGACCGCGTGCGAGGTGCTCGACTCCCATCAGGTCCAGGCGGCCTTGGCCAAG